>NZ_OZ026460.1:0-1376578 GCF_964019705.1 Spiroplasma endosymbiont of Panzeria rudis | reverse complement strand
TTTAAAAACCTCTTTAATTAATATAATTATTGTGGATGAATTGTGGATTAATGTTGATAACTTTTTTATAATTATAATCTGTATTATACTTTTAAAAAAATAAAAAAAATAATATTTATTATTTAATATTATAAATGATTTATTTTTTTGTTAAACTAATATTGTTTTTATTAAAAATAAAATTAAAAATAAACAGAATAATTTGTTAAGATATAAATATTATGTTAGAATACTCTTAATGATTTTTTATTAGAATTTTTAAAAAAAGGAGAAAAAAATGAAACCGACATATCAACCAAGTAAGAGAAAACATCAAAAAACTCATGGTTTTTTTGCAAGAATGAAATCTGCAACAGGGATTAATGTTATTAAAAGAAGACGTCAAAGAGGACGTAAAAAATTAACAGCATAGTTTAAAAAATAAAATAAGGTGAACAAAATATGGAAAAAAAATACCGCCTTTTGAAAAATCATCATTTTAAATATTTAATTAATGAAGGAAAAAGTATTTCAAATGGTCAATTTTTTATCTATTATATGAATAGAGTAGATTTTGAAACTATACGAGTAGGCGTATCAGTAGGAAAAAAACTAGTTCGTTTTGCTTTTGCACGTAATAAGATTAAACGTCAAGTACGAGGAATGTTAGTAGATATTAAAAAAGATTGACCAGTAGATATAGTAATTATGATTAGAAAAAATTATTTATCTAATACATATGAAGAAAATCTTAGTTCTTTATTACATCTTTTAATGAAAATCCCATTATAGGAGAGTAAATTTAATGCAATATAAAAAGTTTTTATTTCCTGAACAACAGAAAAAAAACGTTTGATTAAAAATAACATGAAAATGAACTAAAATTATTTTAGGAACTTTTTTATTGATGTCAACACTTTGAGGTTGTGGTCAGACTATGGGTGATCCTAATGTTGCAACTAGTGATGTTATTTCAGCTTATGATTTTCAAAGATATAATGTAGCGGCTGTTTTTTTTGAATTACTTATTGGTAACAGTGATGTAGCAAAAAATCACATTTTTTATTTTAATGGTAATAATATTTATGAATATGGATTTACAGGGATTAGAACATGAAGTGAAGCTTGAACGCAAACTAAATCACCGTTCTTTGGAATGTTTGTTTATCCAATCGCTTGAATCTTAGTTAGTATTTCTGCTGGATTAAGTGGTGGAGTTGATGTAAATTCAAAATACTGATCAGTAAGTGTTATTTTTGCTATTATTTTTACAACGTTAATTATTAAACTTATTACATTAGTATTTACTTTTAAAGCCCAACAAAATCAAGAAAAAATGCAATCAGTGCAAATGAAAACTTCCGAAATTCAAGCCAAATATAAACATTCACGTGATCCAAGTGCAAAACAAAAACAACAAATGGAATTAATGGCTATTTATAAAAAAGAAGGAATAAATCCAATGGCTGCTTTTATTCCAATGTTTTTATCACTTCCTTTCTTAACAGCTATGTTTACTGTTATGAAATCAACTAATTTATTAAAAAATACTGTTGTTGGTGCTATTAGTTTAGTTGAACAACCATGAACTATGGTTACTCATGGCCAATTTATGTATTTAATAATTATTGTTATATATATACCAACACAATTAGTTTCTATGTTATTACCGATGTTTTTAAATCGTTCACGACAGAAGATTAAAACTAAAGAAGCAAAAGCTGCATTAAAAAAACAAGTTATTATTCAAAGCGTTATGATTTTTATGTTTTTATTTTATGTATGTGTTGCTCCTTCAGGATTAGGCATTTATTGAATTATTTCTGGAATATTACAAATATTTCAAACTCTTGGTTTTCATTACTATAATAAACATAAACGTAGTCGTTATAAAAAAAATGGTACAATTAGTACACCATTTTCAAGTAAGATTAAAAAGATATTTACAAAATCTGAAATAGTTGTTCAACCTAAAAAAAATAAGTAATTTATTATAATGTGGAGAAAAAAAAGATGGAAATTAAATCATTTAAAAAAAATATTGATTTAGAAAAAACTATCAAAAATTTGCCCCCCAAAACATTTTATATAAAATTAGGTATAGAAAAACGTTTATTTAAAACTATTACTAAAATTTTTATTTTTAATGAAAATGATGTTAAAAATTATTTGAATGATAAATGACATGATTTATTGGAACTTTTTAATATAAAAAATTATCAAGAAGAAATAATATTAAATGGTAATAAATTTTATATTAATATTAATTGTAAGTATAAAAATTCAATTTTAATTGGCAAAAAAGGTTATACAATTAGTGCTTTACAAAATTTACTTATTACTTATTTAGAAATAAAATTTAAAAGAAACTATCAAATAGTAATAAATGTTAATAATTATTTAAATATTCAAAAACAAAATTTTAAAATTAGAATATATGAAATTATAAAAAAAATAAGAATAAGTAAAGAAATGTTTCATTTTGAATCAATGCCTAATAACCAAAGAAAAATTATACATGAAATAGTTAAAAATATTGAAGGAATATCAAGTTTTTCTGAAGGTATAGGTTATAACCGAAATGTAGTAATTAGATTGGAAAATTAGAGTAATCTAAGATTTTAAATCTTAGATTGTTTAAATGAAAAGAGGAAAAAATGTTAAATGATACTATTACTGCAATTGCAACCGCACCTTTAAATCAAACAATCAGTATTATTAGAATTTCAGGAAAAGATACTTATGAGTTATTAAATAAGGTTTTTGATAAAGATATTTTAAATCAGAAAGGTCACACTTTAATAACAGGATATATTATTGATCATAATAAGAATAAAATTGATCAAGTTGTTTTGGCATGTTATCGCGCTCCCAAATCTTTTACAGGTGAAGATACAATTGAAATTAATTGTCATGGCGGAGTGTTAATAACACAAAAAATTTTGCAATTATTACTATCTACAGGTATGAGAATGGCAACAAGAGGAGAATTTACGAGAAGAGCTTATTTAAATGATAAAATTGATTTAATTGAAGCAGAAGCTATTAATGATTTAATTATGGCTGAAAATAATACTATTTTAAAAACCGCTATTAATAGTTTAAGTGGTAAAACAAGAGTACTAATTGATGAATTATCTTCAGAATTACTAACTTTAATTGCTAATATAACAGTTAATATTGATTATCCTGAATACGATGGAGTTGAGGAAAAAACAATTAATAATGTTATTCCATTAGTTGAAAAATTTTTAAATAAAATAAAAGTTATTAAAGAACATAGTAAAATTACTAAAACTATAAAAGAAGGAATTAATACAGTTATTATTGGAAAACCTAATGTTGGAAAATCTTCCCTATTAAATGTGCTTTTAAATGAAGATAAAGCTATTGTTTCTAATGAAGAAGGAACAACAAGAGATCTGGTAGAAGGCAAAATTAATTTGGGTGATATTAGTTTAAATTTAATTGATACAGCAGGTATACGTCATACTTTAAATGATATCGAAAAAGCAGGTATTGATAAATCACATAAGGCTTTAAATGAAGCAGATTTAATAATATTAGTACTTGATGGTTCAAAAGATTTAAGTGTTGAGGATAAACAATTATTAGAAAAAATAAAACATAAAAATTACCTTATTGCTATTAATAAAACGGATTTAAGGTTAAAATTAAAATTAGACATTAAAAATAATTTTAATGTGGTAAAAGTTAGTGCAATAATGGGCGAAATTGAAAATCTAATTTTAGGAATAAAAAATAAAATTATAACTACTGAAATTAATTTTGATAAAGAATTACTTTTTGCTAATACAAGACAATTAGCATATTTGGATGAAATTGAACTTAGTATTTCAGAAGCATTAAAAGATTTAAAAAAGAATATTTCGATAGACTTAATTATTGTTCACTTACAAACTGCATGAAATAAGATTTTAGAAATGCAAGGTAAAAAATTTGAAACTGATTTATTAGATGAAATTTTTAAAAGATTTTGTTTAGGAAAATAAAAGGGAAGGTAAAATATATGGCTAATAATGGAATTTTTGATACTCATTGTCATTTAATGTCAAAACATTATGATGAAACAGAAATATTAAAATTATTAACTGATGCTTATTCAGCAGGTGATAGCATTGGTAGTATTTGTAATGTTGGTTTTGACTTAAATACTAGTAAGCAAGCTGTTAGTCAAATTTATGAATTTGAGAGTGAAGAAAAAATTCCTAATCTTTATGCAGCTGTAGGTATTCATCCAACAGAAGTAAATACTTGCGATAGTAATACTATTTCAGAATTGAAAAAATTAATAGCAACCGGTAAAGTAGTTGCTATTGGTGAAATTGGATTAGATTATTATCATAAATTTACAGAACCACAATTGCAAAAAAAATGATTTATTGAACAATTAAAATTAGCTAAAGAACATAAATTACCTGTATTATTACATATTCGTAATGCTTTTGAAGATGCTTTTGAAATTATTAAAAAAGAAAATATTACTAATGGTGTTCTTCATTGTTTTACAGGAACAAAAGTAATAGCTGAAAAATTTATAAAACAAGGTTTTTATATTTCTTTTGCAGGTAATGTGACATATAAAAATGCTTTGAAGTTACAAGAGGTGGCAAAAAATATACCAATTAATAAAATATTAGTTGAAACAGATGCGCCATATTTAACTCCTGAACCAAAAAGAGGCAAAAATCCCAAAAATGGATTAACAATTAATCATCCAGAAAATATAATATTTACAGTTAATAAAATAGCTGAATTAAAGAAGATCCCAAAACAAAGTATTATTAATGCAACTAGGGAAAATGCTATTAATGTTTTTAAATTAAATAATGAATTGAAAAGAAATAATGAGTAATAATGAGAAGTTTAAAGTAGCTATTTTTTTAGCAACAGGCTATGAAATGGGTGAAGTAATAATTACTATTGATCTATTAAGAAGGGCTAATATTGTTATTGATTTAGTAAGTATTGAAAATGACTTAAAAATCAAATCAAGTCATAATGTTTTTATTTTATGTGAAAAGAAAATCAGTGATATTGATTTGTTAAGTTATAAGATGCTAATTTTACCGGGTGGTAAAGTTGGAGTAGAAAACTTAAGCAAAAATGAATTATTAAAATCAATATTAGTTATTTTTGCTAAAGATAGTAATAAGTTTATTGCTGCTATTTGTGCAGCACCCCAAATTTTAGGTCAATTAAATTTAATAGATAACAAAAAAATTACGCATTATCCAGGCACTAATATTGGTTTAAATAAAAGTATTATTTTAGATGAAAAAGTAGTAGTTGATAATAATATTATAACTGGAAAATCAATTGGTGCTGCATTTGAATTTGGTTTAAAGTTAATTGAAGTTTTAGAAAGTAAAGAAATTTCTGAACAAATTAAAAAACAATTAGTTTTTTAATTTGTATTTTTTATATAAAGTTAAAGTTATTACTTTTAAAATAGTTAATGACCTATACTTTTTATACAGTTAAAATAATAATATAATAAGTGTATAAAAAGGGGGTTTTTATAAAAATGAAAAAATGATTAAATATTTTAGGAACGATTGAATTTACAACAGTAAGTACAACAGCAATAGTTGCTTGTAAAACATCAGAAAGTATTTTAAATAAATCATTTGCTTCTAGTTATAATGTTGATGACTTTAGTAATTTAGAAGGTTTTGGTATTAAATATAACGAAGAAAATAATACATATGATTTTGTTTGATCAAAATTAACAGTAGATTTAGCAACAATTATAGTACCAATTAATAATACAGTTCCAGTTCAAAAAATTTCCAAAGATAAAAATATTGAAGTTAAAGAAAATGAATTAGTAGCAATATATTCTGCAGAAGATCAACAAGGTTTAATTATTGGTTCAGAAAATTTTATTACAATTAAAATTAAATTAAATTTATATAAAGGAGTAAAAGAAGAAACAAATAAAGTTGAACTAGTAGATCAAACAGTAGAATACGATGTTTCATTAAATTTATTTGTTAAACAAAACTTAAAATTTTTAACAACTCCAACTGTAAATTGTAAAGCAGATATTGCTGAATTTAAAACTATTTTAGTAAAAGAATTAAAAAAACAAAATGGTTTTTCTAAATTAGATATTAATATGATTAATATTGTAAAAGTAAATGGTGATCCTTTAACTACAGAAGATTTAAAAGAACATGATACACATGTTAAATTAACATTAACAGATGAGGGAAAAAACCATTTTATTGGTGAAAATAATGATTTAAAAGTTAATTGGGTTCCAGAAGTTTAATAAAATAAATTATGGAATATTTATAAAAATAAAAATGTAATATTTTAATTTATGAAAGGAAAATATATATGAAAGCTTTAGTAACATTATTAGGAACGATTGGTTTAACATTTACAAATGCAAATAGTTTTTTAAATATAAATAATAGTCCAAAAGAAGTTAAAGAAATAACTTATGAATTTAGTGAAAATAAAAAAGATATTGTTCATAGTTATAAAACTTCATCAGTATCAAATCCAGCTTATGAAAGTTGAGATTTTGTAGTTTCTACAGGTTTAAAATCTTTTCAAAAACCAAAATCTATTAGAATATTAGAATGATTCTTAAATAATGGTTCAGATAAAATAGACTGAGGTTCAGAACATTATGATGTATTTTCTGTTCCTTTAAAAATAATGGGAAAAGAAATTAATAAAATTAATGAGGGAAAAATTACAGATGAAGAAGTAGCATATAATAGAATGAATTTTTCATTTAAAGAATCGTATCAAGATTTTTTAGCAACTGCTGAAGTTGTTAGAGGTATAACTACTGCATTATTTTTTGATAATCTTGATTGACACATTCAATTTTTATTTCCTGCAAAATTAACATTCGATATGTCATTTTCTAATGTATATTTAACTAGAAGTTTAGGGTATGGATTGAAATTTGCAATAGATTATTAATTAAATATTTAAAATAAAGTTATAAAATGGATAGGTTACACTTTATTGGACACTAATTACGTAGACAAGTGAACAAATTAGTTAAAAGAAAGGAACTATAATTATGGCCAATATTAACTCATATACCGATGAATTTAAAAAACAAATAGTAACTTTATATCAAAGCGGTAAGTCAGTGTCTTGTCTTGCTAAAGAGTACAATGTTACAAGAGCAGCTACTTATAATTGAATTAAGCAATTTACTAATTCAGGCAGTTTTAAAACTAAAGATAATCGTTCTATTGAAGAAAATGAATTAATTAAATTAAGAAAAGAATTAAAACAGTTACGAATGGAAAATGATATTTTAAAGCAAGCAGCACTAATAATAGGCAGAAAATAGAAATTATTGCTAAAAATAAAGTTAAATATAAAATTCGCACAATGTGTCGTTTTTTAAAACTTTCTAAATCAACATATTATTTTAATTTAAAGGAAAAAGAAAAAAACAAAATAATATTTATGATGAAGCTGTTATTAGTGCTTTTAAAGAAAATAAAGAAGTTTATGGAACAAGAAGATTAAAAGTTGTTCTAAAAGAAAAGAATATTTATTTGTCACGCAGAAAAATTAAAGAAATTATGAATAAACATAATTTAATATCAAAATACACTAAATTATCATTCAAAAATCATCATAATAAAGTCAACGATAGTCAAATAACCAATATCGTTAATAGAAACTTTAATAATAGGCTTAAAAATGAAGTTATTGTTAGTGATTTAACTTATGTTCAAGTTAATGGTAAATGAAACTATATTTGCCTATTAATTGACCTATTTAACCGCGAAATTGTAGGTACTAAAAAAGATGCATCATTAGTATATCAAGCATTTATGCACTCAAATCGTTGTTTAAAAGATATTCAAATATTTCATAGTGATCGCGGTAATGAATTTAATAATAAAATTATTGATAAACTTTTACTAGCATTCAATATTAATCGCTCTTTAAGCAAAAAAGGTTGTCCTTATGATAACGCTGTTGCTGAAGCAACTTTTAAAACTTTCAAAATTGAATTTATTAATGATAAAAATTTTACATCATTAATCCAATTAAAATTAGAATTATTTGATTACATCAACTGATATAACAACATAAGAATTCACAGCACTTTAAACTACTTAACTCCAGTTAATTATCAAAAATAAATGTCTACCAAAAAATAGTCCTAAAAAGGGTTGCCATTCCAAATTTTAAAAATATTTTTATTAAGTAAACAATTTTCGATTTTATTATTTTTAGGTCAATTTCAATTGTTATTAAACGTACTACGTTCATCATCCGTTAATGATAAAAAATTATCGAAAGCATGACCATATTCATGAGTACTAACACTAATTATGTTATTAGTTGCTCATCAACCCGCTTGATAGTTTGCGCTAATTTCTTTAGTATTAACAAAATCTGGACCATAAATTTGACGTTGACTATTAATTAGATAAGAATATTGATTATAAGCAACGACGTTTTTATTTGATATTGGTGCTTGAGTAACACTTTGCATTAAACGTAAAATATTATTTTTACCATATACTCCTGCCATAATATTATAAAAACGTAATTGTTCTTTTTTTGCTGTTTCAGTAGCAAGTTGACTTAAACCAACATCTTTATATAATTTTTCTCAATCAACATTACTGTTTTGAGTTCCTAGTCGTGTATTAGTTAAATCATGTGCTAATTGATTAAAATCAAGAAAAGGTAATGGTTTACTAGCATTATCATAAAAACTATTAAATTCATTATTTGCCATTTGACTAGCTGGGTTTTTAATTTTTCGTTCATTCTCTTTAATAAAACTAGTCATTTCTGATGATCAACGATAACGTAATAAACTAAGATAATAATCACGATTATAATTAACTTGGCAACTTCAAACAATAATTCAAGCAAGTAAACCAGTAACCAATAAAACTATGAAAATTATAAAAAATTTACGATATTTTTTCATAAAATCTCCTTTTAAAAAAATTATTATTAATAATTTCAATTCCTTATTTAAATTAATAATCATAGAAAGAAAAAAATGTACCTTCTAGAAATTTTATATTTTTGTTTGCTTTTTTTGAAATTGATAACTAAATCATTACCATTATTTTTTCATTTCATTTTGAATAGTAATTTATTATTTATATAAGTAAAAAATGCACTTCTATAAATTTTAAAAGTGCATTTTATTTAAACTTATTTTTTATCCTAAATCTTCATCTTTTGTTAGAATTTCGCGGTTAGGATTTTGTTCAACTATTAATTGTTTGTAAATTGTATCACGATATTTTACACAACCATCAATAACACTATCTAAAGGATTTTGAGCAACACGTACTTCAAAAATATCTCCCTCATATTTTTGACGAATTGGTTTTGTATCTTTTTCAGCTTTAACTTCGATGAAATATTCCTTAGCCAATTCTTCTTTAATAAATTCATCAATTTTTTTAATGTAAGCTCCACCACCACAAATTGTGATTCCCTTACCTTTTTTCTTTAAGTCACTAACACTACCAGCAGCTTTTTCCCCAGAAGTTCTTAGTACTCTACGAATTGATGGAATAACATGTTCTCTAAATTGAACTTGCATTACATTTTCACGAATTTCTTCTGGTGTAATTTCAATAGTTTTAGAAATTGACATTGTTTCTCCTGGCTGAGAGTCTAATCTAGGTAATGAAACACCTGAAATAGTATATGGTTTTTCATCTTGATATTTCATAAGTGAACCGATGTTCTTTTTAACGTCTTCTGCTTCTTTAGTACCAATTTTTAAAGCATGCTTTTTAGCTATGTATTCTTGAATTTTTTGTGTTAAATAGTCTCCAGCACAATGTGTTGTATATGAATATAGGATTGAATCGTTGCTAAGTACGGCAATATCAGTACTTCCCCCACCAATATCAACACACATAATTGCAGTTCCAAAAATATCTTGGCCTGAACCTAATGCTGCCATTTTAACTTCTTCTTGAACAAATCCACGAAGTGCTCCTAAACGATGAACTATATTTTCTAATGCTTCTCTTTGTACTGAATTAATTTCACTTGGTGTTGCCATTAAAACAATTAAATTACGGTTTTTATCAGCTTGTTTTGAATCTTTAATTTCAAGTCTAAAATCTTGAAAAATTTTAGCAAGGATACGTTGTAAAGCATCTGGATCAGCAATATTACCATCACGAACTGGACGCTTAATAACAACATTTTCATTTGTTTTATCAATTAAAGCTTTAGCTTCTTCACCATAAAGAATAACATTTTTTTCATAGTCTTCAGCAAGATAAGTTGGAGCATCATATGTAAGTCCAATGTTAACATACCTTGCTTTAAAGTTTTCTGTTCCAATATCTAAAGCTAATCATTGGTAGTCATTAATAGACTTAATATTACTTTTTTTATTTAAGTTTTCTTTGGGTTTTTTATCAAATAATCCCATTTTTTTTCCTCCTTCTACACACCTGGAATTTTAATTACTTGGTCTAATGAATCCTTTTTCATATACATCTTGTTTATGAGTTTCATAGGCTTGAGTCCCTCTAATTACACATTCTCTTGGATTATTAGCAGATACCACATGTTCTAAATTTAGTCGTTTTTTTAGATAAGTTGTAATATTTTCAAGCAAAGCACCCCCACCAGTGATAGTTAAACCGTCTTTCATAATCATTTCTGAAAAGGCAGGTCCAGCTTTATCAATAATGTCACTACATAGTGCAACAATTGGTTCAAAGGCTTCAGTAACTACTCTAGCTACTTCTTGCTTAGGAACTGTAATTTGTTCAGGTTTTTTAGTTTTAGTACTTTTTCCATGGATAGTAATTTTATTTTCACTATCTTTTTCACCATCTATTCAAATACCAGCACTAATTTTTGTTTTTTCAGCCTCCATTGAGCTAAGAGATATATAGTGCATTTTTTCAAAATGTTCTTTAATACTACGTTCAATAGCATTTCCAGCAATTGGAATTGAATCTTGAACAATAACTTCTCCACTTGATAAAATGGCACAGTCAGAAGTTCCACCACCAATATCAAGAATAAATACTCCTGAAGCATCTCAAAGTGCTTCCCCAGCACCAATAGCTGCCAATTTTACTTCAGGAACAATAACAACTTTTTCAGCTTTCATTACGCTTTCATTACTTGCATTATATCTATTGGGAAATTTATCACTATAAATTGGAATTTTAGCTATTTTTTTTCCTTGTAGAATTTCACGTAAAACAGTTCTATCTAATTTATAAACCTTAGATGGAATAGCTACAAGTGCTACTGAATTTTCTCAAATTTTTTCAGATTTCACATCAATAATTTGTGTAAAAATTTCAGTTAATAAAGCAATCAAAGCATTATTGTCACTAATAACACCATTAGCCATTGGTTCTCTGAAAATTTTATTCGCTGGAGTTTTTTCCTTCATTAATAAAGCGGCTTCACCAATGAATACTTCTCCGTTTTCTGTATCAAATACAATTGCTGATGGTTGACTATAAACAACCCTTCCATTAACTCTGACAATTAAATTTCTTGTTCCTAAATCTAGAGAAACAATATTAACGTCTTGGTTATTGTGTCCGTCATTAGCAACCTCTATTTTTGTTGCCATATAAAAATCATCTCCTTTTCCCACTCAAATTAATATTTATTTATTAAGTTGATATATGTTAATATTACCACATGTAGATTTGCTAGTAGTAAATTTAGCATATATGATTAGTTGGCTAACTATTTGTTTAATTATTACTAGTATATAATTAACTAAAAATGTGAATTGGAGAATAATAATGGAAAATCCAAAAAAAATATTGAAAAAATACGACTTACATGCAGTTAAAAAGTTTGGACAAAACTTTTTAATTAATAATAATATAATTGATAAAATTGTTAAAACTAGTAATTTTAAAGATGAAGATGGCATTGTTGAAATTGGAGCGGGCATTGGTCATTTAACTAATAAATTACTCAGCACTGCGCAAAAAGTTGTGACAATTGAAATTGACAAAAAATTAATTCCTGTTTTAGAAAAAGAATTAAATGAATACAAAAATTTAAAAATTATAAATGATGATTTTTTAAATTTAGATTTAAAAAAAATCATTAATGAAGAATTTGCAATAAATCAAAAAATTCATGTAATTGCAAATTTGCCTTATTATATTACTTCACAAATTGTTTTAAAATTATTAGAAAATATTGAATTATTTGATTCATTTACATTAATGATGCAAAAAGAAGTTGCACAAAGATTTTGTGCTAAACCTAAAACTAAAGTATATAATAATCTTTCTGTTATGTGTCAATTTTATTGTGATGTTAAAATTATTTTTGATGTTAGTCCTAATAATTTTACTCCGATACCTAATGTTACAAGTAGTGTTGTTTATTTTAAAGTAAATCCTAAATTTCAACTTGATGAACCACAATTATTTTGAAAATTTGTAAGAAGTTGTTTTGTTAATAAGAGAAAAACATTAGTTAACAATTTGGGTATTTATTTAAATAGCAAAGAAAAAGCCGTTAATTTAATTAACGACTTATCTTGATCATTAACAATAAGATCTGAAGAATTAACATTTTCAATGTTTTACCAGTTATTTACTATTATTAATAATAAATACCTTTCAGAATAATTATTAAAATTAATGATATTAGAATGTGGATAATAAGTATATAAAACACCTCAGCAATAATCCTTGTTTATTAATAAACATATTTTTAAATATTTATTATCCGTTAACTATTATAATGATTTTATTTTTTCTTGCAAAAGATATAACTTTTTATTAATTATTTTTAATTAATAGTCTTTAAATTTAATATACTTAAATTGTAATAAACATTGTATAATGAAATTATAATTATAATTTTTAGAAACATGTAAAGGAGGATTTAATGAATAATGTAGAAAACATTGTAGTTTTTGGTTTAAGTGCTAGTCAAAAATTTACACAAGAAGTTTGTAAAAAACTTAATATTGAACTTGGAAAAGCAGAAATTAGTCGTTTTGCTGATGGTGAATTTAACATTCAATCTATAACATCAGTACGAGGGAAAGTGGTATATATTATCCAATCAACTTCGCCTCCAACTAATGATAATTTAATGGAATTATTAATTTTTGTTGATGCTTTAGTTCGTGCATCTGCTGCTAAAATTCATGTAGTAATTCCTTATTTTGGTTATGCTCGTCAAGATCGAAAACAAGGTGGTAGACAACCTATTACTTGTAAACTTGTTGCAAATTTATTAACTGTTGCGGGTGTTGATCGTGTTATTACTGTTGATTTACATTCACCACAAGAACAAGGATTTTTTGATGTTCCTGTTGATGATTTACGAGCAACTCAAGATTTAGCATCTTATTTAATTGAAGAAAATTTAACTAATTTAGTTGTTGTATCTCCAGATCATGGTGGTGTTACTCGTGCTCGAAGATTGGGTAATTATTTAAGTGTACCTTTGGCAATTATTGATAAAAGAAGAACAACTCCTAATCAAAGTCAAGTTAAGTTTGTATTAGGAGATGTTAAAGAAAAGAATGCTATTATTATTGATGATATGATTGATACAGGTGGTACTATTATTAATGCAGCAAAAGCTATTAAAGAACATGGTGCAAAATCAGTTTATATTTTAGCTACTCATGGTATTTTTAGTGGTCAAGCTTCAAAAAATTTGAAACAAGCTGTTATTGATGGAATTATTAAGGAAGTTGTTATTACTAATACTATTGAAATTTCTGAGGAAAAAAAGTTTAATGGTTTAAAAATTATTTCAATTGCTGATTTTATTGCAAAAATGATTGATGCTTCAATTAATAATAAATCATTAACAAAAGTTTATGATGATAAAACAAATGAATTAATAAAAAAAATTAATAATAAAAATAGTAAAAAATAATAAAGAGGAAATTTAAAATAGATGAAATTAGTTATTGGATTAGGAAACCCAGGTAAAGAGTATGAATTGACACGTCATAATATTGGTTTTATTATTATTGATATGATTTGTGAAACATTACAATTAAAAATTAATCAAACTAAATTTAATGGTCAATATGTTAAAACTGTTGTTAATGGCACTGATGTTATTTTTTTAAAACCATTAACTTTTATGAACTTATCAGGTTTTTGTGTTTCAAATTTTATGAATTATTTTAAAATTAAAATTGAAAATGTGTTAATTATTCACGATGAAGTTGATTTAAATTTTGGTCAATTTCAATACAAACAAAAATTTAGTGCTGCTGGTCATAATGGAATTAAAAGTATTTTTAATCAAATTGGTAGTAAAGATTTTCAAAGATTAAGAATTGGTGTTGGTAAAAATCCTAATTTTAACACGGCTGATTGAGTTTTGAGTAAGTTTAGTAATGATGAGTTAAAGAATATAAAAGATCATAAACAATTTTTTGTAGAAAGCATTAGTAGTTGAATTACTGATAGTAAATTTGAAAATATTATGAATAAATATAATAAAAAATAATTAATATATTATAAAAATATTAAAGAATATTTTCATTTTTATGTTTTCTACATAAGTAAACATAAAGTTGTGTTTCTTTTTCTTTTTTAATTTTTTCTAATTCTTTTTTTATTTCTTCAATTAATAAAATATCATTTTGTGTTTGCTGATATTGATTTATTTCATTTATTTTTTCAAGTTTTGCTTCTAGTAATTTTTGCTTACAAATAGGACAAAGTTTGTCAAAATCATCATTATTATCATTTTGAAAACTGTCATTATCAAAATTTCATTTCATTTTTTAAGTTTCCTTTACTAGTTTATTTTAATAACAATATTTTGATAATCATTATTAAATAATTATATAATTAATTTATAAATTTATAAATACTTTTTTTGAGTATAAAGGAGACAATATGAAAGCAAAAAAAAATATAATCAAACCAACAATAGAAAAGGCAAAAAGTAAAGTTGAACAACTTAATAAAACTATTAAACCAAAAGTTAAAGATGTAAAAAAAGCAACTAAAGTAAAAACGCAATCAATAAAAACTGACACTGTTAAGCCAATCATTAATAAGATGAAAGTAGATTTTGAAAAATCAAAACATATAATAAAAGAAGAAAATCAAAAAATTGCTAATAAAATTGTTAATACTAAAAATATTTTAATATCAAAAATTGATCAACCAAAACCATTTAAAACTACCGCTATTATTGGTTGTCAATGAGGTGATGAAGGAAAAGGTAAAATAACTGACTATTATAGTCAAAATTCTGATGTTATTGTTCGTTGAAGTGGTGGTGATAATGCCGGACATACAATTGTTTTTGATCATCAAAAATATAAATTAAGTATTATTCCTTCTGGTATCTTTAATAAAGATTCATATTGTGTTATTGCTAATGGTTGTGTTGTTAATCCAGAAAAATTAGTTTCTGAAATTGAATATTTAAAAGCTGCCGGTTTTAGTTGTCAAAATTTACGGATTTCTGATCGTGCTCATATTATTTTACCTTATCATTTAGCATTTGATGAATATGAAGAAAAAATTAAGGGCGATAAAGCTATTGGCACTACTAAAAAAGGAATTGGACCTTGTTATGCTGATAAAGTTAATCGGATTGGAATTCGAATGGGTGATTTATTAGATAAGGATCGGCTATTAGAATTGATTACTGATAATTTGTTAATTAAAAATAAAATATTAAAAAATGTTTATGGATATGAAAAAGAATTTAATGCGCAAACAATATATAATCGTTTATTAGAATTATTACCATACTTTAAAGATTTAATTATTGATACTGGTCAATTTTTAAATGAACAATTAGTTAGAAATAAAAAGATATTATTTGAAGGAGCACAAGGTACTTTATTAGATTTAGATCATGGTACATATCCTTTTGTAACATCTTCTAATCCAAGTGCTAGTTCAATTGCTATTGGTTCAGGTATTTCTTTAAAAGCAATTAACGAAATTATTGGTGTAACTAAAGCATACAGTACAAGAGTTGGTGCTGGTGCATTTCCTAGTGAAGTTTTTGGTAAATTAGCAGATTATATTCGTATGACTGGTAATGAATATGGCACAGTTTCAAAAAGACCAAGAAGAATTGGATGATTTGATGCAGTTATTGCTAAGTATAGTGCACAAATTAATGGATTTACTAGTTTAGCTATTATGTTGTTAGACGTGCTTACTGGTATTGAAACATTAAGCATTTGTACGCATTATACTTTAAATGGCGAAATAATTAGATACATACCTTCTCAAATTAATAACTTTAATAAATGTCAACCACATTTTATTACTATGCCTGGCTGAAATGAAGATATTACTAATATTACTAGTTATGATGAATTACCAGAAAATGCTAAAAATTATTTAAAAAAAATTAGTGAGTTGGTGGGTGTTCCAATTAGAATATTTTCTGTTGGTCCAGATCGTAAACAAACTATATTTATTAAGGAGTAAAAATGATTGAACGTTACGAAACAAAAGCAATGACTAATATTTGAAATATGAAAAATCGTTTAAACTTATGAATGAATTTTCAAATTGATGTTTGTGAATCATTACAACATTTAAATATAATTCCTCTTAAAGATTTTCAATTAATTAAAAAAAATGCTAAATTAGATATTGAATTAATGAATAAATTAGAATTAGAAACTAAGCATGATGTAGTTGCTTTTACTAGAATGTTGAGTGCTAACTTAAAAACTGAAAGTCGTTGAATTCATTATGGTTTAACTTCAACTGATATGGTTGATAGTGTCCAAAATCTACAAATAAAATTTTCAAATGAAATTATTGAAAAAGCTTTAATTACTTTACAATTGAAATTAAAAGAGTTAGCGTTTAAATATAAAAATCAATTAGTAATTGGTCGCAGTCATGGTATTTTTGGTGAACCAACTTCATTAGGATTAAAATTTGCTTTATGATACGATGAAATAAATAGACAGTTAGTAAGGTTGGAATTAGCAAGAAAACAAGTTGAAGTTATTAAGATTACGGGTGCTATGGGTAATTTTGTTCATATTTCGCCAAAAGTTAGTGAATTTATTGCTAAAAAATGAAAAATGGAAGTTGACAGTTGTGCTACGCAGGTAGTACAACGTGATCGTTTGATTTTTTTAATTACACAATTAAGTTCAATTGCTACAACAATTGAAAAAATAGCTTTAGAAATTCGTTTGAGTCAACGTAGCGAAGTTAATGAACTTTTAGAGGGATTTTCTATTTCACAAAAAGGTTCAAGTTCAATGCCACATAAAAAAAATCCAATTGGTTCTGAAAATATTTGTGGTTTAGCAAGATTAGTTCGAAGTTATAATAGTATAGTATATGAGAATAATTTATTATGGTATGAACGTGATATCTCTCATAGTTCTAATGAACGCATTATGTTACCTGATATTTATCATATATTAGATTTTATTATTAATAGAATGACAAATATTTTAGATAATTTAGTAATTAATACTAGTGCCATGGCAAATAATATTGCTAAAGCTAATGAACTTTATTTTTCACAAGTAATTTTATTGACTATTATTAAAAATAATCCAAAAATAACACGTGAAATTGCTTATGATTTTATTCAAAAATGCACTTTAGAAGCACAAAATAAAATGATTAATTTTAAAGATGTATTAATAAAGAATAATATTAATCAATATTTAACTAGTGAACAGTTAAATGAATGTTGTAATAATAATATTTTTTTAATAAATGTTGATTATATTTTTAAAAAAGTTTTTAAAGATAAATAATGTTTAATATTAAATTTAATTAGCATTTAATTTATTAATTTTTATTTTTTTTATTTTATCTAATAATCAATAAATATAAAAGATTAAGAAAATATTGTAATTAGTCACTAGATTATATAAGTTTAAGGAGTGAAAATTATGAAGAAATACAAAATCGATAATAGTTTTCCTTTTATAAATCAACATTTTAATTTTATTACAAGCTATGATGATAATGAAGAACATTTTTATGATGTTTTAGATGATCGATACTTAAAAGATAATGGAGAATTAGATATTAATTTATTAAAAAAGAAAATTAATAAAATAAAAATAATATTATATTATATTAGTAATAAGAAATATAAATGTGAAAAAACATTGCAGTCATATATTAAAAAACAATCTATATTTCTTTCTTATAATATAAATAGTATTAAAAAGTTAGAAATTTTCGAAAAACAAAAAACAAGTAAAATTTTTAAATTTAAGAATAAATTAGTTAAGTTTTTAACTTTTGGTTATTATAATTTTGAAAAAAACGAATTAACAAAATAGTATGTGAAAAAGTTAATATAAGTAATCAAAAAGAAGAATTGAAAAAGGTTGGATTAAAAATTTTAAAACTTAATAATATTTTAGAAAAAATAGAAAAAGAAAAAAGAAGACAATGAGAAAAAAATGATCTTTTGAGACATTGATATGATTTTGCAATTTCAGGAAAATTACAAAATCAACCATTAATGAGTAATGGTAATCAGTATTTACCAGTAAATAATTATGATAATGAAAAAAGTAGTGTTCTTTCACACGTAAATAGTGATTATCAGTTTTACTTAAATGTTGATATAGATGCTGTTAACTCTGATAATGGTTTTAATAAAAATCAATATCAACAAAAATGTTCGATTTTATAAAAAAATAAAGATTAATAAAATATTATTAATTTAAATAAGTATTACAATAAAAAATACTATTTTAATGTAAAATTATAATTATTAAATTTAGGAGCAAATAATGACAAAAAAATTTTATATTACTACCCCTATTTATTATCCTAGTGCTAAGTTACACTTAGGACATGCTTATACAACAATTATTGCTGATTTTTTAGCTCGCTATAAGAAAATGCAAGGTTATGAAGTATTCTTTTTAACTGGAAGTGATGAACATGGTCAAAAAATTGCTAAAAAGGCGGATGAAAATAAACAAACTCCACAAAAATTTGTTGATGATATTGTTGTTGGGTTTAAGAATTTATGAAAAAACTTAAATATTGATTATGATAAATTTATTAGAACAACTGATAAAAATCATATTTTAAGTGTTCAGAAAATATTCAGCAAATTATTAAAACAAAATGATATTTATTTGGGAAAATATGAAGGCTCATATTGTATTTCTTGTGAAGAATTTTTGACAGATAGCCAAATTAATAAAACTAATAATACATGTAAAATATGTCAAGGTAATATTACTACTTTATCAGAACCATCATATTTTTTAAAATTGGAAAAATATACTAAACAATTATTAAAATATTATGATGAACACCCATTATTTTTATGACCACTTAATCGTAAAACGGAAATGATTAATAATTTTATTACGCCAGGCTTAGAAAATTTAAGTGTTACTAGAACGAGTTTTACTTGAGGGGTACCAGTATTAGAAAATCCAAAACATGTTATTTATGTTTGAATTGATGCATTAAGTAATTATTTAACAGGATTAGGTTATTTACAAGATGATGACATTAATTTTAAAAAATTTTGACTAGATTCAAATTGTGAAATTGTGAATTTAGTTGGTAAAGAAATTAGTCGTTTTCATATGATTTATTGGCCAATTTTATTAATGGCATTAAACTTGAGACAACCAAATCGAATTTTGGCTCACGGTTGAATTACTAATGAAGAAGGAAAAATGTCAAAATCAAAAGGTAATGTTATTGATCCTTTAGTATTAGTAAATCGTTATGGTGCAGATGGATTACGGTTTTTTTTAATGAAAGAAATTATTATTGGTCATGATGCAAAATATAGTCATGAATTATTTTTAAATTGTTATAACTCTTATCTTGTTAATGATTTAGGTAATTTGCTTTCGCGAACAGTTACAATGATCATTAAATATTGTGATGGTAAAATTCCCAAAGTTAATTTAAATAAGTTACAACCAGAAGCAATAGAAATAATTAAAATTATTAAAAGTACTATTAATGATTTTAATATTGAAATGGATGAGTATCAAATTCATGAAGCAATTAATGTCGTTTTTAAATTAATAACTAGTGGTAATAAATTAATTGATTTAACAAAACCATGAGATTTACATAAAAATAATAAAACTATTGAATTACATAATATTTTAAATTTATTAGCAAATATTTTAATTATTAGTAGTGCTTTATTAAGTCCAATTTTGGTTAATAGTTCATTAAAAATTCATGAACAATTGGGTGTCTTAAAAATTACTAAACCAATAGTCAATATTAACTTGAATGAAGTTTTTAATAAATCTGTTAATAAAAAAGAGTTATTATTTCCAAGATTAAATATCGAAGATGAATTATCATTTTTAAACAATGCATTTAAATAAAATATAAGAGTTATTAAAAAAATGTCAGTTATAGATAATAAATATCCAATTCATTTTGTATGAATTGGAGAAATACCAATTACTGTAAGAAATAATATAATTTATGCGGCTTTATTACACCAACATGAACGTGAAGTTATTTTATGAATTTCTAAAAATGAAAAAAATAGAGAAATTACTGAAAATGAAAAACAACAACATAAGTTACTTAATAATATTAAAATTATTAGTTTAAAAGAAATAGAAAATTTAGAAAATAATGATGTAGTAATATTTGAACAAATATTTAAAAATAATAGATTAGCAATTAAAGAAAAACTAAAATCAGCATCAGATTTTATAAGAATTGTTATATTAAACCAATATGAAGGCATTTATTTAGATGGTGATGTTGAATTAAAACGTTCACTCCCTAGATTTCTTTATGCTTGTTATGGTATTTTATTAAATATTAAAATTAAAAAAAATGATAATTATAAATTATATTTTGATACAGATTTTTATGATGTAACTGTTGTCACAAAACATTCTAAAATTATTAGTAAGGTAATAAATGAATTAAGAGAAGAATTAGATCAAAAAAATAATCCAACATATGATGTAGGAGAATTGGTAAAAATTCAAAAAATTGTTAATTATATAATTGAAAATAATTTTAAAGAAGAAGAAAAAGAAATATTATATGATGCTAATAGTCAGTATATAGGAGTAGATTTTTATTCAATGAAAAATAATTTATATTTTTCATTAAAGACTTTTAGAAAAATGGCATTTCCATCAGAATTATTTTCTTCTTTCGATATTGGTTATCAACACGGTTCCAATAATTGAAATGAAATAAATGAAACCGAATATAATAAACAAAGAAGATTACAAAAAATATCAGAAGAGTATGCAAAACAAATAAAAATAATAGAAAACATTTCAATAATGATTACATTTGAAGGTAATTATAGTGAAAAAAATAAATTTTTATTTCAAAAGCATTTTCAAAAACTTAAAGAGATTTATAATGAGTATATATGAATAATAATTAATATTAAAACTGATTTAGGAGAAAATAAGTTAAAAGTTATTGAATGAAGTAATAAAAGTAAAGATGAAATAAATATTGAAGGTAAAAAAAGAGAATACAGTTTAAACTATCAAGTAGAAGAAAAACAAAAAAATACAACAAAATTTTTATAAAAAAATAAAAAATGTATAATTTTTTTATACATTTTTGGTGAAAATTAAGAGTTAAATGTGAAATTTAGAGGCTTTTTAATAATCTGTGTATCTTTGTTTTACAAAGTTACTAATTTAGATTAATTCTGTCTTCAAATTTTATCATAAAATGAGCAATTGCTGTATTTCAATTTTGAATAGGCAATGTTCATTTTTTTGTTATATTTTCAATTGCCAAGTAAAATATTTTGAAAACTGCCATATCATTAGGAAAAACTTTTTTATTTCTGATGATTTTTCGTAATTGACTATTAACAGATTCAATAGCATTTGTAGTATAAATCACTCTTTTGATTTCTACTGGATAACTAATAAAAACCATTAAATTATCTCAATTTTTATATCAAGATTTAGTAATTTGAGGATATTGTTTATTTCATTTACTTTCAAACGATTCTAAAGCTTGCATTGCTTGTTCTTCACTACATGCACTATAAATTGGTTTTAAATCTGCAACTAGACCTTTTCGATGTTTGTATGAAACATATTTTAAACTATTTCTAATTTGATGAACAATGCATAATTGATGTTCTGTTTTAGGATAAACTGATTGTATTGCTTCTGACATGCCTGTTAAATTATCACTACAAGCAATAAGAATATCATTTAAGCCACGATTTTTCATTTCTGTGAAATTAGATAATCAAAACTTAGAACCTTCATTTTCACTAATTCATAATCCTAAAACATCTTTTTTGCCTTCTAAATCAACTCCTAATGCTATATAAACTGATTTGTTAATAATCCGTTTATCTTGTCGTACTTTAACTACTATACAATCAAAATAAACAATAGGATAAATACTTTCTAATGGTCGATTTTGTCATGCTTTAACATCATCAATAACATCATCAGTAATTTGACTAATAACACTTTCACTAATATCAGCACCATGATATAACTCTTGCAACTGCATTCTAATGTCAGATAATGTCATTCCTTTTGCATACAAGGAAAGAACTTGTTGATCAAAACCATCAAATCTTCTTTGCCTTTTAGGAACTATTACAGGAGTAAAATTACTATTGCGATCTCTTGGTACATCAATTTCAATTTTACCTTGTTGAGTTATTAATTTTTTTGAACTTGTACCATTACGAGCATTTTCAGTAGTACTATGTTGATTTTTTTCATATCCTAAATAATTTTGCATTTCAGAATTCAACATTTTTTCAACTAATCTTTTTGTTAATTCTTTATATAAACCGCCAGGTTTAAAAACTGTTGTTAAATCTTCAGTATTTTCTAGTAATAAATCTACTGCTTTTGATATTGGATCATTATTATTAAAGTTATCTTTTTTAGCCATCTGTAACTCACTCTTTCTAGTCATTTAATTATATTTACTAGAATTAATTAAACATAGTTATTTTTGTAAGTTACACAGATTACTAAACATTTCCGAAATTTATTCGGGTTCATAAAATGGAACAATAACTTTTAAAGTATCTGGCTCTTCAGTTTTTAGTAAACGTTTGTCAATTTTATAAAGGTTACTATTAGACATTGCAATTCAATCCAATAAGTCTTTTTCATAAGCAATTTCTTCATAGAAATCAATTAAGAATCAGTCATAAAATTTCGCAGTTAAATTATCATTATTTTCACGAGCACTTTTAACAAGTTTATTAGTAAAATCAAGTAATTCTTCTTTAGTAGATTTTAATTTTTTTAATGCTTCTTCAATGTTTTTTGTAGTAAAAGTTGGAACTTTAATGTCTTTAATTTCAACTTGAGCATCTTGATCCATTAAATAGTTACAAATTTTACGAATATGAACAACAGCATCAGCTGCTTCTACTTGGAAGAAGCGTGCAAACCCAGGATATCCTTTTTGATTTGCATCATTACTTAATTTAAAACTAAGCATTTGATATTTTAGATGTTCACTAATATAATCATTTAGATCATCGTTAATTTTTTTAATCATTAAATACACCTTCTTTCTTGGCTTTATATGTATTATACTACTTTAATACTATATATATTAAAATAAATTAAGAATAAAAATATTGTTAATTAATTGTTTCTGTTGCATTTTTTATGAAGTAAGTTCAGTGAATAGTTCAAGACCAATTTGATCATGTGCTCATTTATTTGGATGAACATAATCAAAGAAAAAATTATTATTAATAGTTTCTGGAGTTGTTCCATCAATATATTTTGGATTTAAATTTAAAGCTAAACCGGGAATTGATCATTTTATTGATTCATTAGTAATATTTTTTCCTATTTCTTGTGCTTCAGATAATAAATCACTAAAATTAGTTTCTAAGTCAAACGGTCTGATATTAATATCAGAATTATTTTTTATTAATTCAGTAATTTTATCATTTCATTTGTTATTATATTCATTTGATAAGTGGTTTGCTACTTCTTTAACAGATTGTTTTTCATTAACATATTTTGGAATATTACTAATGTTAGGCACATTGGCAATTATTAAATTTTGAGCACCAGCATTAATTAATGTATCAACAGTTTCAAACTCAGTTGTTATTGCATTATTAATAATTGACTCTTGTTTTGCTGTTGAATTTTCATCCATAGCAGAAAGCAGATCATTACCACCTATTTCAATAAAAATATCATCATTTTTTTGTATTTTATGATCTTTTAATAATTGATTAGCTTGGTGGTCAATAGAATAATGATTTAAGAATAATTGATATTCTCAACTATGATTTTGTCCGGCTTGTGCTCCACCTACAGCATAGTTATTACCTTTTTGATATCAAGCTGGTAATAGTTCTGTTCCTAGTTTTTTCGCTAAAATACTAGCAGCAACATCGCCATTAGTAAATGAATTATGATAAAAAGGTTCTTGAAATTTAACTTTATCTATATTTCAAGTATCATAAGTAAAAATATTAGATAAATTACCATTATCTGATAAGCTGTCGCCAAGGACATATAATTGTTATTTAACACTTATTTGTTCATTAAAATGTTTTGCTATCATTTCATTTCCAGCAGTTAAAGTTATTGTTGTCAGAGTGATGTTTATTAAAAATGTTTTCATTTGATAAATTCCTTTTCTCATTAAAAATTTAAATATGAAGGTAATTTTTAAAAGAAAACTATATTCTCTTTTAAAAATTAATAACTTAACTTAACTTAATAGTAAGTTATTACCTTCATATTACCATATTAGTAGTAATCAGTAAATAATGTTTTATTACAAAAATAAAAATTGATTTTAAAAAATGATTATATAAATTTAATTATTTATTAAATTTAATGCAGTTTTTAAGAATAATTTTATTGTAAAAAAAAATAAAATGTGTTAATTTTAAATCAAAAGATTAGTTTTTTACACATTTACTTTATTTTTAAAGTAAATGGGTTTTTTATAAAATATTGAAAGGGAATAGGAAAAATGAGTAGAAATATAGCAGTAGCAATTGAAAATTTAGTTAATTCGAAAATAGTAGAAGAGTGAGTTTTTCTTTTTGAACAAAAACTTGAAAAAGAAAAATTAAGAAATTCAGAATATATGAAGTTACACAGCAAAGATATATTTTTTAAATATATGTTTTTTGATGAAGATGAAAAACTTGAAGAAATTGAAAAAGCAGAAAAAAAAATAAAAATAAAATTAAAAAAAATAGAAAAAATTGAAGCAAAAATAGAAAAAATTGAAGCAAAAAATAAAGAAAAAATAAAGAAAAATAAGAATGAAAAAGAAATTGAAGATTTAAAAAATGAAAAAACAAGACTTAATAAAAAAATCGCTTGTTTACATTTACTTATAGATGATAAAAAAGAAGAAGTAAAAGATTTAGAGTTACAAAGATGTAAAATATTAGAAGAAAAAATTAAAAATGAGAAAAATAATTTCTTATCAAAAGAAGATAGAGAAATACGAGATATTGAAAATAAAATATGAAAAATTATTTTAGATAATTATTTTCAAGATAAAAGTAATAAGAAACTTATATTAAAAGAATATGAGGAATATGCAAGTAATTTTAAAAAAACTATTAAAGAATTAAAGATTGGTGATAAAAAATGTTATGATGCATTATTAGATATAGTTACAACCTTATATAAAGACGTGTCAAGAGACAAATTATTTTTAGAAAGAGAAAACATAAAAACTGATGGTTGACAAGATATAAATTTAGATGAAGATTCAACAAGATTACAAAATTTATCTTTAGAAAATAAATTTAAACCATCTTTGTAGTCAAAAAATGGAAAGAGAATAAAAGATGAAAGAAACTATAGAAAAAATAAATAATGAATTAAAAGAATTTTGAAATAAAAATCAAAAAAAACATCCTGATATTTGTAAAAATTTAGAGTTATTAGGAATTGTGGTTATAAAAGGTGGTGTTCCTATGATTGGAGGTGCTTTATTTGGTGCTTTAATTGGAGTTGCGGGAGGACCTATTGGTGTATTGCTAGTTTTTAAAGGTGCACTTCTTCAATTTAAACCAAGTATTGATGAAAAATATAACCAAATCAAAAAGACAAAAAAACTAGAAAAATTATTGAAAAGACTAGAAAGTATTGTAGAAGAAGTAAATTTGCAAGAAGAAAATATTATAACAATAGAATCTGACAGTGAATTAAGAGAAGAAAATTTATCTGATATTTTAAGAAAACATAAATTGTACAATGAAGAGTGTAGAAAAAAATTTTTTGAAGATGATCAATCATTTAAATCTGAAACAAAACTTCAAGATTGAGGAAAAAATATAGGTGAAGAAGTAAATAAATTGCATTCAGTAGCATCTTTAGTACAACAGAATGTAACTAGTAATTATCAAACATCTAAAATGTAAATAAATACAAAAATAAAAAACTACTTAATTAATTTTAAGTAGTTTTTTATTTTTATAATCCGCATTTAGATTGAATACCACAATTATTGCAAGTATAACAACCAGCGCTAAAGACAAGGACTCCTTCTTTACACATTGTACATAAGTCACCTAAATCAGTACCAATTTTACGATCTTGACGATCATTACGTCATCCTGGTTTAATTGGTTTTGTTTCATTAATACTATCGGCAAAAGTTTCAGTTAGACCAAGATCACTTAAGTTAACTTGCTCTTGCATTTGATTATCATCATCGGATAAAGATAAGACTTGACTATCTCTACTTCCATCAACATAAACAGTTCCACCTTTTGCTCCATCTTTATATAATTTGTAATATATTTGTTCTACTTTTTTAACAGTGTAACCTTTTGGAGCATTAACAGTTTTTGAAATTGAAGAATCAACTCAACGCTGAATAATACATTGTACATTAGCATGATCTTCAGGTGTTAATTGCATTGCTGAAACAAAAATATTTGGTAATGGTTTTTCTTTAAATTCTGGATGATACTGTAATCAGTCATTTACAATTTTTGCTTTTACTTCCATAAATTTGCCAAGTCTTCCTGAACGGAAATATGAAAAGGCAAAGTATGGTTCAAGTCCTGTTGATACACCAACCATAGTTCCGGTTGAACCTGTTGGAGCAACAGTTAATAAATGTGAGTTACGGATACCATATTTAAGAATATCATTTCTGATGTCTTCAGGCATTGTTTTCATGAAGCCACTATTAATAAATGCTTCGCGTGATTTTAAAAATGGAAAACTTCCTTTTTCTTTAGCAATATTAATTGATGCACGATAAGCACTAGTAGTAATAGTTTCAAAAATTTTATCAACTACTTCATTAGCTTCTTTTGAGCCGTATTTTAGATTACTTCAAATTATTAAATCATGTAAACCCATTACTCCTAGACCAATTCTTCGTTTACCAAGTGCTTGTTTTTATTTGCTTCTAAAAAGTATGGAGTGCTGTCAATAACATTATCTTGCATACGAACACAAGTTGTTACAGATTTACTTAGTTCATCGTAAAGAATTTCACTTGTTTTTTTATTAACAAAATTAGCTAAATTAATTGCTGATAAATTACACACTGAATAGGGTGCTAATGGTTGTTCACCACAAGGATTAGTAGCAACAACACGCATACCATATGCTTGAGCATTAGTCATTTCATTAGCTCTATCAATGAAAAAAATACCAGGTTCTGCTGAATATGTAGCACAGAAATTAATTAAATCTTATAAGTCAGATGCATTAATTGTATAATAAGTTTTAATTGGATAACCCATTTTTTCTCAATCATGAACATCACCAATTTTATTTCAATGTTCATCATAAGCTTGTTTTTGAGTTACAGTATAATTATCTAAGTCAGGGAAACGTAAATTTCATTTACCATTTGTTGCAACGGCATTCATAAATTCATCACTAATTGTTACTGAAATATTAGTTCCGGTTAAAAAATCGCTTTTAATTACTTCTCAAGATCCACCAAGTGCTAGTTTATTTTTAGCATTTTCTATTATTTCTTCATTAAAAAGTTGTTCATTATTTAAGATTGATTCAAAAATATTACGATCTTGGTCACTAAGTACTTCAAATTTTAATTTTTTACTTGCTTCATCACGAATTAAACTTGATTTTGAATTTTCTTTTAACCATAATAAAATTTTTGCATTTTGCATTTTTGAAATAATAAATTCGATAATATCTGGATGTCAATCAGCTAGCATAATCATTTGTGCGCCACGTCGTGATCCACCTTGTTCTACTAAATGAGTTAATGTAGATAAATCGTTTAATCAAGAAACAGCTCCTGAAGATTTACCACCAACTGTTTTAGCAACAGTACCTTTTGGTCTTAGTGTTGAACCATTAGAACCAACACCACCACCATGTGACATAATTTCCATAACTTCTTGACGATGGGCAGCAATTCCACTTCGTGAATCATGAATAAAAGGCATTACGAAACAGTTAAAAAAAGTAACATCAGAATCACTACCAGCCCCATATAAAACTCTTCCGGCAGGTACTATATTTAGCGATTTTAATTGCTCATAAAATTCGGATAAATAAACAGATCTTAATTTTGGTGATTCTTTTGTAGTTAATGATTTACTAACACGATAAGCAATTTGTTCATAAAATAACTCTAGTGGTTTTTCAAGTTCATATTTTTGTTTGTGGATAATACCAGCTTTACCAGAAATTTTTATTAGTTCAGGATCAATTGAGCCTAAGTATTCATCTTCAATTTTGATAGCATAAACTTGATTTTCTAATTCTTCAACAACATAACCAATTCCTCTAGTTGGAAAAATAGCGTCTTCACGGATAATACTAATTACCAAATCACCTCGTTTTAAAGTAATTAAATTTTTGTCTTTTTGTGCATAACGATCAAGCATTACCATTCTTGATACACCTTCATGAGTAATTTTATAATCTTTTTCTATTGTTTTTAAGTGTGTAAAATGCTTACTAATATCTTCATTTAAATTATTTTTTAAACTTTCACTGTACATAAAAATTCACCTGACCCTTTACAAATTTATTCTTATTATAACAATTGATAAATTTAAAGTCTAAATTTACATTGTTAGTAACTTATTATTTATTTCAGAAAATAATACGCTTTAAAATAATATCATAATTTATTTTATTGAAATAATTTAATTTTAAACATTGTCTAATTGTTTATTATAAATTTTTATAAATTTAAATTTATTTTATAGTTAAATATTTTTTTCTTTTTTTAAAATTAATAAGTAAAATATATTTTTATGTAAAAACTATTACTATTAAATAATAGTTTCTTTTTATTTTAAATATGATATTATAATTCTAAAATTTTATATTAAAGTTTTTTTGTTTAACTTATTACTTGGTTTTTAAAGTAATGAGTTTTTTTATGTTAAAGGAGGATATTTAAATATGCCTATTCAAAATTATCAATCAATTAATGGTGATATTGAAAATGTAAATTCAAGAGAAAATATAGCAACTATTTTTTCAAGTATTAGAAAAAATGCTTTGAAAAATTTAATCATACACGGTTTTAAATTAGGTTGTTTATGTTGTATGGGAGCCTTATTTACAGCTTATATTGAAAATGAAATGACTAGTGATAGATTTAATAGTTTTTGAGAATTCCTTAAACAATTTAAAAATTATCTTTCTTGAGGTTTAGCAAGTATAGGGTTTGGTATTATTTTAGACAAAACTGCTTTTGCATATTTTGATGCTGTTATTATTGATATTAAAGAATTAATAACAGATGAAAAAATATTTACAAATGAAGAATTAGTTGCAGAAAAAATAAAAGAATTGGAAGAAAAAATTAAAAAATTTCAAGACAAGGAAATTGAAAATCGTGAAGAAATTAAATTATTTAAAGAGAATATTTGGAAAGAAATTGCTGTTTCTAAAGATTGTTCAAAGTGTAAAGTAAATGATGAAAATTTTTATACTAATAATTTTCTTAAAGAAGATTTTAATCACAATATAAAATATATTAATAATTTTGTATACTCAAATGAATTTGAAAGACAAAAAATAAATGATGATAATCAGTTTTTAAAAAGTAGTTCTAAATCAAAATCAGCAAAATTATAAATAAAAAATGATGTATACTGTGATTGTAATTTGTATGAATCAAAAATGGAAAGGGAAATAGTTTTTGTATATTTAAATTAAATAAGCGGCAAGCAAGTTTGAAAGAAAATATAATAATTAATGTGATTACTGTTTATATTAATGTAATTTAGTTTGTAGTTTACTTCTCTTTTATTTTTAAAATTTAGTTTATAAATATATGAATTTGATTTATTTGATAACTAAAAAGTAATAGTATCGTTATCAATAAATTCTATGTTATGATAAATATAGTTAAAAGGGTATATAGAATCAAGAAAGTGTATTATCAATAATTTCAAAAATGTAATTGATATTACGTTAATCTTTGAAAATATAAGCAACGAGTTTTAGTAAAAGTAAAATTTAATTTATTAAATGTTTTTTTATTTGGAGGGAGAAAATTTATATATTAAGATAAATTAATTGTAATCATATATTATGGGAGGCAAAAAATGAAAATTGTATTATCTGGTGTAGTTGGTGTTGGTAAGAGCACTATTAGTAGAGAATTAGCAAAATTATTAAAATATAAAATTATGGACGAGCCAGTTACTAGTAATCCCTATTTAGATGATTTTTATCAAAATCCTTTAGAATATGCTTTTAAAATGCAAGTATTTATGCTGATGGCACGAAGTAAACAATTAAAAGAAGCACAAAATTTTAACAATGTTATTTTTGATCGTAGTATTTTAGAAGATCCTATTTTTGTTGAGGTATTAAAAGCTCAAAACAATATGAATGATAGAGATTATGAAGTGTATTTAAATTTTTATAATAATGTTATTATTTCATCACTTTATTTTGATCCACAAATTAAGCCCGATTTAATTGTCTATTTAAAAGCAAATCTTGAAAACACAATTGAACGCATAAACCTTCGTGGTCGTGAATCAGAAAAACATGTACCTCATGAATACTGAAGTTTATTAAATAAAAAATATGAACAGTGATATGAAAAAGAAAAAAATAACTTTAATTTTTTAGTAATTGACACTAATGATTTAACTCCTAAGCAAATAGTGCAAAAAATAATTGATTATATAAAATAAAATTTCTTATTGAAATCAAATTTTTATTTAGTCATTTTTTCTCATGTTATATTAATAATTATTGTTATTTTTCCTTTACTTTAAAGGTAATTACGTTATAATATTGTATGAGTCAAATATTTAAAAATCAAACTTAATATATTTACTCCTTGCTCATCAGAGCCATATGCCCAAAAGGAGGTCTTCGAACATTGGAAGATTTAAAACAAAAGCATAATTATGAAATTATGTACATCGTTGATGATCAAAATCAAGAAAAAGCACAATTAATTAAAAAAGAATTTTGTGAAATTTTAACTAAAAATGCTGGAAAAATTACTAAAGAACAAGATTCTATTCGTCAATTTGCTTATCCTATTAACAAAAAAGTTAAGGGTCATTATTTTATTATTGAAGTGCTAACTTCACCAGAAAACATTGCTAACTTTAATCGTGTAGCTTTAAATAAACAAAGACAATTAGACTTAATGCGTTTTTTGGTTATTAATTTAGATAGTGAAAAAGTTAATAAGTTTAAACCAAAACGTCAAGTAGAATCTAGTTCTTTCTCTCGACCAACAAGACCAGGAAATCGTCCTTCTTATAATCGTGATGAAAATGGTGAAAGAAAACCAAGACCAATCGCTGGTACTGAATCATCTTATCGTACAAAAACTAATTACCAAAATTCAAAAACAAATACTAATAATAATGCATCGAATACTGAACAAAAAGATTAATAAAATCTAAGTTAAAAGTGAGGATAAAAAATGAATATTGTTACATTAATTGGTAGAATCACTCGTGATTTAAAGTTACATCAAACTTCAACAGGAAAACCTTTTACTTTTTTTACACTTGCAGTTAATAATATTCAAAATCAAGCTGATTATATTTCGTGTGTGGCTTGAAATAAAGTTGCTGAAAATATGACTAATTATTTAGTTAAAGGTTCTTTAATTTCAGTTTCAGGAAGACTGTCAGTAAGAAAATCAACCGATCAAAATGGAAAAGAACTATATATTACTGAAGTGGTTGCACAAACTGTTACTTTTTTAGATAATCGTAAAAAAGATAGTAGTGGTAATAATGCTAATATTAATTATTCAAAACCAAGAGATGAGAATAAAATTCATTTAGATGATGCTTTTAAAAGTCCTAATTATAGTACTGATATTGCCTTTACTAATACTAATCAGCTTCAAGAAAAAGAAGCGGCTATTCAAAATATAGAATTTGATGAAGAAGATATCATTTGAGATTTAAATAATTAAAGGAGGATAATTATGAACACTGGTAAACCAAGAAATTTTACAAGAAGAAAATCTTGTTTTATTACTAAAAATAATATTACTTATATTGATTATAAAGATATTGAATTACTAAGTAAATTTATGGGTAATAATAACAAAATTTTGCCAGCAAGAACAACAGGTACTAATCCAAAGTATCAACGTTTAATTGCTAAAAATATAAAACGTGCCCAAATCATGGGATTATTAAGATATTCAAGATAAAAAATTGAGTAAGTTTACAAATCTTACTCAATTTTTATTTATTTTTATCTTAAAAATATTTTATTTTAAATAATAGTTTAAAATTAAAATAAAAAGATCTTAATAGTATTATATTACATAAAAGATAATGGCTGTTTTTAGTATTAGTGTTATAGTATAATTAATAATATTAGAAGGAAGTGACAAAGTGTTCAAATCGTTAAGAAATTATCATTTAATAATGATTGTTTGATTAGTAGTTGAAATTTTAATTGGCTTGACTTATTTTATTGTTAATATTGAGACAGCAGAACAAGTGGTCACTATTACTGTAATTTTAAGTTTAGTTTTAGGTAATTTTATTATTGTTTGTCTTTATATTTTTTTATTTAGTTTATGAATTCGTCATCGTTATATTAACACAGCCGAAATCATAAAATTAAATAATGCACAAGCTTTAACTTTTGGTAGTGTTGGTATGATTGTTTTGGATAGTGATTTATCAATTATGTGAGTAAGTGAATTTTTAGAAGATAAAGGTTTAGGTAGATTAATTGGAAAATCAATTGTTAAACTATCAAGAGATTTAGAACAATTAATTAGTAATAATATTACTCAAATTACACTTAAAATTGAAGATATGCTTTATGATGCTATTTATTTAGTACAAACTAGAACAATTTTGTTACAAGAAACAACTAAATATCATTTCTTATATAATAAATTACAGCAAGAAAAATTAGTTTTTGGTGTAATTAGTATTGATAATTTTTATAATTCTTTACAAAAATTAAGAGTTGAGAATCAAATTCGTGTTGAAGCATTTATTAAAACTGAATTAAATGATTTTGCTAATAATTATTCAGGTTTATTATTAGGTAATATTGAAGATGGTTACAATATTTTACTTTATCAAAATGAATTTAATAAAGCAAGAAATGATAACTTTCCACTTATTAAAAATATTCGAGAAGGTGTTAAAAAATTTAAAGCAGATATTACGTTATCTGCTGGTTTCTCTTATGGTAATGCTATTAGTAAAGATCTATATGATTTGGCTATTGAAAGTAAAGAGTTAGCAGTTTATCGTGGTGGTGATCAAGTAGTTATTCGTGAATTTGGTGGTAATACAGTTTTTATTGGAGGTACTATTGAAGCAAAACAATCAGAATCTAAAATTAATATTAGAATGTTTGCACAATCATTATATAATGAAATAAAATTAGCAGAAAACATTTTAGTTATGGGACATGCGGCTGCTGATTTTGATAGTATTTCTTCAGGAACAGCTATTATTGAAATTGCTAAAAGTTTAAATAAAAGTGCTCATTATGTTATTAATCAAAATGAAGTTGATGAAAAAACATTAAAAATTCTTCATGAACTTGTTCCTGAAAGTTATATTAGTCGTAATTTTATTACTGGTAAACAAGCACTTAAATTTCTTCATGCAAATACTTTATTAATTGTTGTTGATACTCATAATCCACAACGCGTTGATAGTCCTGATTTATTAAGTAAAGCTGTAAAAATTATTGTTATTGATCATCATCGTGTTTCTGATGAATCAATTAGTAGCACTATTACTTCTTATATTGATGCAGGAACTTCTTCAACAGCTGAAGCAATGACAGAAATTATTTATTATAATGATTTTAATAATATTGAATCAGAATTTTTATGAAATATAATGTTTGCAGGTATTTTAATTGATACTAATAATTTCCAAGTAAGAACAACAAGAAGAACTTTTGAAGCCTGTGGATTATTAACTGATTGAGGAGCTTCTCCTTCTAAAGTTAAAGGATTATTGAAAAATAGTTTAAATGAACTAATTGATAAATTTGCTTTAATTAGTCACGCCCAAGAAATTAAAAAAGGATTTTTAGTTGCTGTTGGTGATGAAAACTTAGAAGTACATACTTCATATTTAGCCCAAATTTCAGAAATGTTGTTAGACTTACGTGATTGTAAAGCATCATTTACTATTGCTTATGATCGTCAAGGACGTGCCTGTTTATCAGCACGAAGCAACGGTGAAATAAATGTTCAAATTATTTGTGAAAACTTAGGTGGTGGTGGTCACTTTAGTGCTGCTGCTGTCCAAAGTAGTAAATTGGGAATTAGAGCATTGTATGATGAATTGGTAAAACTAATTGAAAGTGGCGTATATCAAAGTGAGAGTGTTACTACTGAAAGGTATTAAAAATTATTAAAATAGAAAGTGAGATGTTTACAATGAAAGTTGTACTTTTAACGGATGTTAAAAATTATGGTAAAAAAGGTGAAGTTGTTAATGTTAGTGATGGTTATGGTAAAAATTATTTATTACCTAGAAAATTAGCTGTAATTGCTACATCAGAAGCATTAAAAATTAATCAAAAAGTAATTGAAAATAAAAAAATACAACGAGAAATGGAACAAGAAGATTTACAAAAAATTAAAGAACAATTAGCTTTAATTACTTTACAATTTAAATTAAAAAGTAATAATGGTAAAGTTTCTGGTGCTATTTCTTCAAAACAAATTTGTGAACAACTAGTGCAAAAATATAACATTAAAATTGATAAACATAAATTTGTTAAATTTAATCCTATTAATGAATTAGGTATAACTAACATTAATATTAAATTAGATGTTACAATTATTGCACAATTAAAGGTTGAAGTTTTAGGAGAATAATTATGTCTAACAATGGTCAATATATAAATAATGCAGAAGTTAATGTTTTAAGTGCGATGATTCAATCATCACCAGCATGTGAAAGTGCATTAAATTTATTGGCACCACATGACTTTACAATTAATTCTAATCAAATTATTTTTAAAACAATTACCAATCTTTATAAAAATAATTCCGGTATTGATGTAACAACTATTGCCGAAGAATTAGTTAAGCAAAATAATTTGGATAAAATTGGTGGAATTGAATATTTATCTTCTTTAGTGGCTCAATATATTACTGATGCTAATTTAAAAGAACACATTGATATTTTGATTGAAAGAACTACTAAACGACAATTAGAAAATGCTTTAAAAAATATTGGTAAAGAGTTACAAAGTGAAAAGTCAATTAATGAAGTTTTAATTGCTGCTGAAGCTCAAATTGTACAAGTAAGTAGTGAACGTAATCATGAAGAGATGTTGCCAATTAGTGAACACATTGATGATGTGGTAACTAAAATTGAACAACTACAAAAATCAACAGTTAATATTACTGGTACAAGTTCAGGTATTAATAATTTGGATATGATTACTAGTGGTTTTCAACGAGGTGACTTAATTATTTTAGCAGCTAGACCTTCAATGGGTAAAACCGCCTTAGCACTTAATTTTGCTTTAAATGCTGCTAATGAACAAGATAATAAAAACGATGTTGTTGTTATTTTTTCATTAGAAATGCCAAAAGATCAATTAATTACAAGAATGATTTCTTGTCAAGGACATTTTGATGCTAATCGTTTACGTAATAAGTCTAAATTTACACAGGCTGATTGAAATCGTATTAGTGCTACTGCTGAGCAATTGAAACAAAAAAGAATTATTATTGATGATACACCTGGTTTAAGAGTTTTAGAGTTGCAAACTAAATTAAGAAAATTAAGTCGTGAAAATAGCATTAAGTTAGTAATTATTGATTATTTACAGTTATTAACTGGTAGAGATAGTGAATCACGTCAACAAGAAGTTTCAAATATTTCTCGTAGTTTAAAAATTTTGGCAAGAGAATTAAGAGTACCAATTGTTTGTTTATCACAATTATCAAGAATGGTGGAGAGACGTGAAGAAAAACGTCCTTTAATGTCTGATTTACGTGAGTCAGGGGCTATTGAACAAGATGCTGATGTAATTATGTTTTTATATCGTGATGATTATTATAAGGAAAAAAATAGCGAAGAAACAACAAGTTCACAAGAAAGTAATCTTGCTGAAATTCTTATTTCTAAACATCGAAACGGCCCGACAGGAAAAGTAGTAACTGTTTTTATTCCAAAATGAGGTAAGTTTGAAAATTATACAGGATAAAAATAATAAAAAACCTAAAATTTAATTTTAGGTTTTTTTAAAAGAAGTTAATAAATTAAATTAATTAGTTTTTATTATCCTTCTGGATTTAAACTTTTAAATAGTTTTCCTTTATTATCACTAATTTTAGTTCCAGCGTAAACAATACCATTGACATTTAATAAACTATGTACTTCACCACCACTGCTACTTCAACTAAAAATACCAATTGCTACTGTATAGACAACTTTAAATAATCTTCCTTTACCATCAGTAGTTCTTGTTCCAACAAAAATTGTATTATTATCATTAACTAGACTTAAAACTTCACCATTAGTATCTTTTCAGTTAGTTACTACTGTATTTTCACCATCTTCTTTAACTTTATATAAATATCCTTGACCATCACCAGTTTTAGTTCCGATATAAATATTTTCGTTTGTTGAAGTAGTTAAACTATAAATTTCACCATTGTTTACATTTCATTTTGATAATATTGTTATTGTGTCATCTTTTGTAATTTTAATTAACTTTCCTGTATATACATTATCAACGGGTGTTGTTTTAGTTCCAACATAAATTGTGCCATTGACATTTAGTAAACCACGAACTTCACCATTAGTATCTTTTCAATCAGATAGTGCTGTTATTGTATCATCATCAGTAATTTTAAATAAATTACCTTTGCCATCACCAGTTTTTGTTCCTGCATAAATAGTATTATTAATGTTTAATAGACTACATATTTCACCGTTGTTTTCATCTCATTTAGATAGTGCTGTTATTGTATCATCATCAGTAATTTTAAATAAATTACCTTTGCCATCGCCAGTTTTTGTTCCAACATAGATCGTAGCATTAACATTTAATAAACTTTGAACTTTACCATTACTTTCTTTTCAATTTGTTAAAGGTGTTGTTGTGTCATCTTTTGTAATTTTAAATAAATTACCTTTGTCATCACCAGTTTTGGTTCCTGCATAAATAGTATTTTTATTATTAACTAAGCTTTGAATTTCACCATTATTTTCTTTTCAATTTGTTATTTCTTGAAAATTACTTGTTATATTACTTATACATGCAGTGACATTGCTTGTTGTTGCTGCTGTAAACCCTAAAACACCTACAATTGATAGTATACTTTTTAAATTTTTCATAAAATACCCCTTTTTCAAACTTTAACCCTTTTATAAAATAGTATTTATAATACTTTTTAGTGTTATTTATGAAGTTAATGTAAGTATTTTAGAAAGATATTAAATTAGAAATCTATATTAAATTTTGGGAGCGTACCGATGTTGTCAATAATATTCAAATTTGTCTTTAAATTATAAGATTAGACGAGAATAATTTAGACTTCAATATGCAATTGTATGTTAATCTTAACACTTGTAAAATATTAGTCAACAATAATACTTACTTTTATAACTCAAAAATTCTTATTAAATTTTACTTTAATAAGTTTTATTTTATTTTTAGTTATCTTTAAATTGAAATGGTTAATTTATAATAATTGTATTGCTGTATTTATTTGATAACATTTAAAATTAACCATTTTGGTATACATATCAATGTTATAAGTTCTATCACCAATCATATGCTTTAAAATGGAATGGCAACCCTTTTTAGGACTATTTTTTGGTAGACATTTATTTTTGATAATTAACTGGAGTTAAGTAGTTTAAAGTGCTGTGAATTCTTATGTTGTTATATCAGTTGATGTAATCAAATAATTCTAATTTTAATTGGATTAATGATGTAAAATTTTTATCATTAATAAATTCAATTTTGAAAGTTTTAAAAGTTGCTTCAGCAACAGCGTTATCATAAGGACAACCTTTTTTGCTTAAAGAGCGATTAATATTGAATGCTAGTAAAAGTTTATCAATAATTTTATTATTAAATTCATTACCGCGATCACTATGAAATATTTGAATATCTTTTAAACAACGATTTGAGTGCATAAATGCTTGATGTACTAATGATGCATCTTTTTTAGTACCTACACTATGTCCAATAATTTCGCGGTTAAATAGGTCAATTAATAGGCAAATATAGTTTCATTTACCATTAACTTGAACATAAGTTAAATCACTAACAATAACTTCATTTTTAAGCCTATTATTAAAGTTTCTATTAACGATATTGGTTATTTGACTATCGTTGACTTTATTATGATGATTTTTGAATGATAATTTAGTGTATTTTGATATTAAATTATGTTTATTCATAATTTCTTTAATTTTTCTGCGTGACAAATAAATATTTTTTTCTTTTAGAACAACTTTTAATCTTCTTGTTCCATAAACTTCTTTATTTTCTTTAAAAGCACTAATAACAGCTTCATCATAAATATTATTTTGTTTTTTTCTTTTTCCTTTAAATTAAAATAATATGTTGATTTAGAAAGTTTTAAAAAACGACACATTGTGCGAATTTTATATTTAACTTTATTTTTAGCAATAATTTCTATTTTCTGCCTATTATTAGTGCTGCTTGCTTTAAAATATCATTTTCCATTCGTAACTGTTTTAATTCTTTTCTTAATTTAATTAATTCATTTTCTTCAATAGAACGATTATCTTTAGTTTTAAAACTGCCTGAATTAGTAAATTGCTTAATTCAATTATAAGTAGCTGCTCTTGTAACATTGTACTCTTTAGCAAGACAAGACACTGACTTACCGCTTTGATATAAAGCTACTATTTGTTTTTTAAATTCATCGGTATATGAGTTAATATTGGCCATAATTATAGTTCCTTTCTTTTAACTAATTTGTTCACTTGTCTACGTAATTAGTGTCCAATAAAGTGTAACCTATCCAAAGATGATTTTATTTGGTACAAAGATATTATACAAGATCAAAATGGTAATGAACATAATCCATCCCCTGGGGAACAAGCTATTTTAAAATTAACTAATTATTTAGAGTTAGAACAAGATTGTTATTTTTTAGATGAGCCAGAAAATGGTTTAGATAATCACTTTATAAACGAAATTATCGTTCAAAAAATAAATAAATTAGCCAGAGATGGCAAAGCTGTTATTATAGTTACACATAATGCTAATATTGGAGTTAGAACACTGCCATATTTAACAATTTACAGAGAATTAAATAAAAACCAAAATACTGAAAATAAGACATACTTAGGAAATTCATTTAAAGAAACTATGCATAATATTCAAAATGAAGAAACTGATTTTATTTGAGCAGATATTTGTGAAAAAATTTTAGAAGGTGGAGAGGAAGCATTTAATGACAGATCAAATTACTATGGAAAATAATTATCTTTATAAAATAGAGTTAAAAGATAAAGAAAATATTTTAATTGTAAAAAATTTAATTACAAATGAGGATATTAATTTATCTTTATTTAATGCTAATGAACAAGAAATATCAAATATTTTTGAAAATGTTACAAATAATTTATGAAATATAGAAGAAAAAGATTTAGAAAAAAGCGAAATAATTAATTTATCTTTAATTAAAGAAGATAAAGAAAATATAAATAATCAAATAGTTTTAACATTTGCAAATATATTTAATAGAGAAATTAAATTAATTAAAGAAGATATTTTAAAAATAAAAAAAGAATTATTAATTTAAAATTGTAACACCATATTCCCCACTTAGAGTTAAACTTTTAAGTGGGGTATTTTTTATTTACTTAGTAAAATTAATGTAGTATTAATTAATTTTTAAAAGCAGAATAGGAAATTGATATCAATACAAGAACAAATTAGTATTGTTTTTTATCACAAAAATTAGTTGATGTTTTTAAAAGAGCATTAGAAGATTTAAAGTTTGAATATGAAGATAAAGAAACATTCCATTCAAAATCAAAAAAAGGAAAATTAATAATATCTTTGGTGATTTTAACTTATAGCCATCAATCGATATAAACATTGAGATAAATATAAATATCGTTATGTTTATCTTTCTAATTTATCATTAGGTATTAAAAAATATCAAAGTAGTACTAATCATTTACAAATTAAAGTTTTATCTTTAATTACTGAAAGTAAATATTTTTTATTGTATTTAATTAACTGAAAAATGTATCAATTATGTAAATAATATTTTTTTATTCATATAAAAACAATTTTTAAGTTTTAGATTTCAATAGAATATATAATAGACTTGGTGCAAAACCTTTAATTTTAATAATTTAATGATTATTATCAATTAAAGGTTTTGCACCAAGTCTAATTTAAAAAAAATAAAATTCATGATATCTAGTTAATTGAATTAGAACACATTTTTACAACATAATCTACCAAAATAAAAACTCTATCCATCATTAATATTTATTTGCTTTTTTATATTGTTAATGATATTATTTTTAAGTACTTTTTATTAATAGTAATTTTATAAGTGAGGTGAAACCATGGCAAAAGCAAGCATCCATCCAGAGTATTTTCAAACTAAAGTAACATGTATAACATGTAGCAATAATTTTATAAGTGGTTCAACTAAGGGTAAAGAAATCCGTGTTGATACATGTTCAAGTTGTCATCCATTTTATACTGGAAAACAATCATTTGTTTCAGCAAAAGGAAGAGTTGAACGCTTTAATACAAAAGCAAGTAAACAAGTTGAAACAAAAACAAAAACTGTTGAAATAAACAAAGCAAAACCACAAAATACTAAAACTATTGTATTAGAAACAGCAAAAGATGTTCTAAAACTAACTGATACTAAACAAGTTAAAAAATAATTTTAATTAAACTAGAAACTAATCATAGTTTCTTTTTTTATACTCTAAAAATAAAATTATTTACAGACATATTTAACATTAATTAAGTTAAAATATTGTATGTATACAACCCAATAAATATAGAATATAATTTTAATAGTATATGAAATAAAAAACTTTAAGGTAGGGAATGGTTTTATGGAAAAATCATCTGATTTTAATAAATTGGTAATAAGTAAAGGTATTAGATATAATACTGAGCAAACTAGTAACTTTAATTTTAGTATTATTAATTTATCCGTTGAAAAAGCCGTAAAAGATTGAAGTTTTGAAGGAAAATATCCTAGTTGCTTGGCAATTTTTAGTAATGATGAAGATAATATTGAAAAATTAATTAATGCTCTAGCAGGTTCTTCTGCTATTATGGAGGGTAAAATTTTAATTGATGATATTGATGTTACTTATAATAGTATTGGTTTTGAACGAAAAATGGCTTATGTTAGTATGCATTTACAGAGTTGAAATAAATTATTTAGTATTCAACGTAACTTAGCAAGAACAGCAGTTACTAATAAACCTTTTTTACAAGAAATAAGTAATATTAATCAAAAAATTAAGACTGATATTGAAAACTTAAAAAATACAGGTTTAAATTTAGACAGTGGTTATTTTAAAGAAAAATTAATTAATATTATTAAAAATTTTATTAATGAGACACAAAGCACTCGTAATAATTTTATTAAAGAATATCAATATCAAATTAATCATTTTCATAAAAACTTTGCTCAAGAGAAATTTAATTTTGCTGGAAGTGAAAAATTAACAGATATTCTAATTAAAAAATTCACTGCCGAAGAAAAAAATATTATTGCAAATAATAACTTATTATTTTTACAATCTTTGCAAGATCGTATTTCTAGTTTGGAAAGTTTAGTGGGACCATGTTTTTGTGGATGTAATCCACCAAAAGAAAGAAAATGAGAGTTTCAACTACGAGAAATTAGTTTTGTTATTAAAGAAATAAATAATTATTTAAATAGAGAGATTAGTACTACTAGAAGTGAAATTAGAACTACATTAAAAACTTGTAACAATCATAATCAAAATTTTAATAGTGAACTTAATCATTTAGTTTCATATCAACAAATTAAATGTACTCGTAGTCAAATTGATCAAATTTTAGACCAGTGAATTGACTTAGCAGAAGTACAAAGAATTAAATTTAATATGAAACAAGATTTTGTGGCAATGCAACTTTTACCAGATGAAATGCATTTACTTTTAAAAAATATTAAAGATGAAATTAAAATCTATCATGATAAAATTTTAAAAAATCCACAGTTACAAGATAAAGAAACATATCAACAACAATTACAAACTTTATATTCACAGTTAATTGATGTCCGTGATTTAATTAGTGAAAATATTGTTATGATATTTAAACATTTAGATCTAAGTCATTTATTGTCACTACGTTTAACACAATTAACAATAGTAGAGCGACAAATAATAAAAATCATTCAACAATTAATTGTGCCTACTAAAATTTTAATTTTACATAACCCATTTGAACTTTTAAATGTTGATAATAAAGAACAATTAGCAAATTGAATTAAAAAATTACAAAAATTTTTGAAAATAATTATTATTTTTACAACTAATAATCAAGTTGATATTAATTTATTAGCAACTAATGTTACTGTTATTGAAAATGAAATAATTATTCAACAAGGAAATGTTAGTGAGATCACTGATAAACCATTATCTTTAAATTTATTAAAAGAAATAAATGAACAGCATATTAATATCGCAAAGGGAGAATGAAATGCTCATAATTTATATTTTTATAATGTAAATTTAGGTAAGTTTGGTGCTAAAACCGCTTCTACTATTGCTTTTAAATCAAATGCCATTTTGTTTAGTGCAAAGAAACCACGATTTACTTTTTTAAAAAATTCAATTATTATTAATGGTGTTATTAAAAATATTACTAAAGTTGATGATAAAAAAGCATATTTATTGGTTGAAACTACTAAATCAGAACAATTTGAAGTTTTAACTAATAATAATGATAATTTAGAAGTGGGAACTGTTGGTTGAATTAGTATTACTAAAAATTCAATTTTTGTTTTTGATGATGAAACAAAGCAATTAATTGGTACATGATAGAAAGGATATATAATATGAATAAGTTTAAAAAAGAAGCACAAGCAATTTATGAATTAATAAAAATTAGTAATCCAATTATTATTCATCGTCATATTAATCCTGATGGAGATGCTTTGGGTTCACAATGAGGATTAAAAAAAATTATTGAAGATAATTTTGAAAATAAAAAAGTACTTGTTCCAGGTGAAACAAATGAACATATGGCATCATTATTTCCACAACCAACTTTTGTTAAAAAAGAAGATTATGAAAATGCACTAGTAATAGTCACTGATACAGCTAATCGCGAACGAATTAGTGGCGAATTTTGAGAAGAAGGAAAAAAGATAATTAAAATTGATCATCATCCAATTGTTGATAAATATGGTGATATTGATTTAATTGAAGAAAAGGCTTCTGCTGCTTGCCAAGTAGTGGCAAAATGAGCACAAGTATTGAATTTAAAAGTTTCTGCTTTAGCAGCTAGAAATTTATTTCTTGGTTTAGTTACTGATTCTGGTAGATTTTTGTATCGCTCTGTTAATGAAGAAACTTTTCAGATTGCTAGTTTTTTAGTTAAACAAAATTTTAATTTATTAGACTTATATCAAAGTTTATATATTCAAAATTTAAAAATCGCAAGATTGAAAGGATATATATTATCAAATTTTAAAATTACTGATAATGGTGTTGCTTATATAATATTTAACGATAAAATAATTACTGACTTACAAACAAAAATTATTACTCAAAATAAAATATTAAATATTAAAGGTGAAGTTGTTTTAACTAGAGAAGATTTAACTAGCCAAGTTAATGTAATGTCAAATATTGATGGTATTAAAATTTGATTAATTGCTGCTTATGATCAAATGAATAGTAAAATCAAAGTTAGTGTTCGTAGTGCAAGATGAATAATTAATGATACTATTGCCAAGTTTGGTGGTGGTGGTCATCAGACAGCAGCTGGTGCATATTTACAAAATATTAATGAAGTTGAAAAATTGATTGATAGTTTAGATAAAATTGCTAGTAAATCACCAGAATTAACAAACAATTAAAATTAGAGATGGAGTTGGATATAAATGTATAGTCGTTATAATGAGGGATGAATTGAAGTAATTACTGGTTGTATGTTTGCTGGAAAAACCGAAGAGTTTATGCGACGTATAAATCGTTTACAGTATGCTAAACGCAAAGTGCTAGTTTTTAAACCCAAGGTTGATATTCGTTATGATGCTAAAAAAGTAGTAAGTCATAAAGGAGTATCTATCACAGCGATAGTAATTGATGATCCAATGCAAATATTAAAACATGTAGATAAAGAAATAGAAGCAGTTGCAATTGATGAAGTACAATTTTTTAAACCATCAATTATTGAAGTGATTAAAACATTAGCAAATCAAAATAAGCAAGTTATTGTTGCGGGTTTAGATCAAGATTTTCGTGGTGAACCATTTCCTGTTACTAAAGAATTATTAGCCTTAGCAGAATTTGTAACTAAATTAGATGCTGTTTGTGTAAAATGTGGTAAAGCAGCAACAAGGACACAACGTATTATTAATGGCCGAGAAGCTAGATATGATGATGAAATTATTTTAATTGGTGCGCAAGAACAATATGAAGCTCGATGTCGTAGTCATCATCGTGTCTTAACAAATAATCAGAATAGATAAATCAGGTGTGATATTATGAATGAAAAAACATTAGAACAGTTAATGCAACTTACTAAAAAATATAGTGAAATTGAAAAGCAGTTAGAAAATCCCGAATTAATTCCTCGTGATAAATACACTGAATTAACAAAAGAACATAGTAGATTAGAACCAATTATTGAACAATATTGAAAATATGAAAAAATTAACAAAGAAATTATTGAAGCAAAAAAGGCATTAGCAACCGAACAGGATCAAGAACTTTGTGAAATGCTTAAAATAGATATTAAAGCAAATGAAATAGAATTAGAAAAAGCAGAAAATGAATTAAAACTAACACTAATTCCTAAAGATATAAATGATGATAAAAATGTTATTATTGAAATCAGAGGAGCTGTTGGTGGTGATGAAGCAAATATTTTTGCTGGTGATTTATATCGTATGTATAGTAAGTATTGTGAAATTCAACGATGAAAAATTGAAACTATTGAGGCAAAGGAAGCAATAAATGGTGGATTTAGTTATATTGCTTTTATGGTTAAAGGTAAACATGTATTTGCTAAATTAAAGTTTGAAGCTGGTGGACATCGTGTTCAGAGAGTTCCAAAAACCGAATCACAAGGACGAGTTCATACTTCAATTGCAACGGTTGCTGTATTGCCAGAAGTTAATGAAGTTGAAATTAAAATAAATAATTCTGATTTAAGAATTGATACTTATCGTTCTAGTGGTGCTGGTGGTCAACATGTTAATACTACCGATTCAGCAATTAGAATTACTCATATTCCAATGGGTGTTGTTGTAACTTCACAGGACGGACGAAGTCAACATGATAATAAAGATAAAGCAATGCGGGTATTAAGAGCTAAACTTTATGAAAAAAAAGTTGAAGAAGAACAGGGAAAAATTGGTAATTTAAGAAAAACAGCTGTTGGTAGCGGTGATCGTTCAGAAAAAATTAGAACATACAATTATCCACAAAATAGAGTAACCGATCATCGGATTGGATTATCTTTATTAAAGTTAGATCGTATTATGGAAGGTAATATTGATGAAATTATTATTGCTTTAATTAGTAGTGAACAAAAAGAAAAATTAGAAAATATTTATGAAAATATTACAGTATTAAAGTAAAGAAGGAAGAAATTATTATGGATTTTAAGATTTTAGACTCTAGAACAAAAATTTTGTTTTTAATATCAGTTATTTTTTTATATGCGACATTAGGAACATTTATTACATTAACTTTTAGTAGTGGTATTATTCACATTTTATTTTTAGTTTTAACATTATGATTTGCTAGTGCATCTAGTTTAATTTTTCATTATTTATTATGAAAAAATTTAGAATTTTTACGAAATATTAATGGTAACAATATTAATAATTTTGGTTTTATTATTAGTATTTGTAGTTACATTATTCTTTTTCCAATTATTTGTTTATTAACAATTAGTTTTTTATTTATTTTTAGTATTATTGTTTTAATTCTCGTTGTTAATAATTTAATAAAAAAAACTTCAAGAAATAATAATTCATCTGTTAATTTTCAATAAAATATTTATTTTTGGAGTATAAATTAATGACTTATAGAGATTATCTTTTATTAGCAAAAAAAATTAATAAAAAAAATGAACAAATTAATAAGATAATTTTATTAAAGTTTATTAATAAAGATTTATCTTGATTATATGCAAATCTTAGTCAAACAATAGCAATAGATTTTTTAGAATCATATTTACAACTAGTTAAAAAATTTGTTGCTGGCTATCCTTTACAATATATTATTGGTTATCAATGATTTCTTGATCATAAGTTTGTTGTTGATAATAGAGTATTAATTCCTCGTAATGAAACTGAAGAACTAGTTAAAAATGTTTTTGTCTATGCACAAAACATTTTTAATAATGATAATTTAAAAGTATTAGATTTAGGAACAGGTAGTGGTGCTATTGCTATTAGTTTAGCGTTAAAGAAACCTAATTGAAATATAGTAGCAAGTGATATTAGCAAAGATGCATTAACTATTGCTAAGATTAATAATGATAATTTTAACCTAAAAAATATTAATTTTGTTGAAAGCGATATATTTACAAATCTTAAAAATCATAAATTTAATATTATTATTTCAAATCCGCCATATATTGATGAGACAGCGAATACTTTTTCAAAACATAATTTACAATATGAACCAAAATTAGCTTTATTTGCTGATCATAAAGGATTATATTTTTATGAAGTAATTTTTCAACAATGTAATGCAGTTTTAGAAAAATCTTTTTTATTAGCATTTGAATTTGGTTTTGATCAAAAAGAAGCACTAACTATTCTTATTAAAAAGTATTTACCACAATATAATTACAAATTTATTAAAGATATTAATAATAAATGAAGAATGCTATTTATTTGGCAAACATTATAACATATAAAAACAATTTAAGAACAATAATTTTGTCACTCAAAAGGTGACTATTTTATTTTTTGAAAAGGAAAATCTCATTTAATCTTTCAATTAGGATAACGGGGGCAGTTTTAATGTGGCGTATCATTGAAATATTAAAATATTTTCAGTATTCTTGTTCGGTTAATATAGCATTTCTAATCGAAAAATTTAATGTTACATTTCGAACTTTACAAAGAAATATTACTTTTATTAATACAATGTTAATAAAAATTAGTAATTGCAATATTTCCAGAAAGCAAGATTACTTTGTAATTAATGGTGACAATGAAATAGTAGCAATAAATACTTTGCTTACACAGTTTATCCACATATCCAATGAATATCCTTTTGTTAGAATGAGTAATTTGTTTTTAATATGTGTATGACAAAAAAAATATTTAAGTAGTGAGTGACTTATCAATATAAGTAACACAAATAAGTATAATTTAAAAAAAGACATTATTTACTTGAATAACTTTTTCTTTGAACAAAATTTAAGATTAAAATTAAAATTTGAACATAATAAAGGGTTTCAATTAGATGGTTATGAATGACATTTAAGATTTATAACCGCTATTATTATTATAAAACTTATTAGTAAAGATAAAAAAATCTCTTAACTAATGATAAAGTCCTAACCTATATATACAAAAAAATAGAAATTATAATGATCAATATCGGTTATAAAAAATATTATGATGATCAACTAATATGATTTTTAACAATTCATGTACGAAAAATTAAACTTAATTTTTTTCTTGAAAAAGATGAACAAATTGAATTTAATTTAAACTTAAGTATAAAAAGAGAAGTCGAACATTTTAGATTAATAATTGCTAAAGAGTTTGCTATTGAGTTTGATAAGTTTGAAACCAATTATTTTAATTTCATTTGTTTACTTAATATTAAAGTTGACAGTCAATTATTTCCAAATATAACTTCAGAAATTAGTAACATTACTCAAAAAATATTTTCTTTTATTACTTATGAATATCAGGTGTCTTTATATTCAAATTACTTTTAAAAGTAATTTGAATAGTTTTCTTAGTGATAATTGATTTAAATTACAATTTAATTATTATAGTGATATTGGTTTTGCCTTGGATGATACTTTTAAAATAGAAAGTGACTACCAATGAGGGCAACAACTCCTTTTTATTATAAATTCGCAATTAAAAAATAATTATTTTCCCAATCTTAATCTTTTACAAAATAAATTTTTAATAATTACTTTTCATAAAAGTTTTATAGCAAACGAGAACTGAAACATTCCCTTATATATATTCTTAATTGATGACTCCTATGCTAATAAAATTCAAATAACTTCATTTATAAAAGTAAATTTCCCTAATATTTTAATTATTTCCCTAAAAAATAACTTAAGTAATAATTTTAAACTTCATTTACTAAATCAAAAACCTTGTATATTAATTGAAAAGGTAAATATCTATAGTAATTATAATTTAGATAAATATAAGAATATTTCTGTTATTAATATTAATGAAAATTCATGAAATTATGAATTAGAAAAAAATATTAATGAAAAAATAAAACAAGTAATGTTAAAAAGAATTCAATATTCAATTGTGGTATTTAATTTTTATATCCAAGAAAAATTTTATAGTATTAAATCTATTTTGTGAGCATTTCAAAAAACATTTATCAAAAAATATAATTTAAATTTAGAATTTTTAGATATTGCTGAATGTTCTATAATTAAAAATCATATTTATGAAAAAATATTATTAATAAATCAATTACTACCTATTCCTAATTACGAGTTCCCTATTATCCTTTTATATATAAAAAACCCTTTGATATTTCAAAACAAATTTAAAATTCATTTTATTTTCATTTTATTTACTAATAAAAACAATACTCAAAATTATAATTGAATCAATTTGTGAATTTCTTTATTTAAGAAAATGATTAATACTAATATTAAAAGTATTAGTCATATATATAAAATAATACAATCAATCATGACAATTTAATGTTAATTTCCCTTACATTTTTATATAAAAAACATCTTTGACGATAAGTTTAAAGATGTTTTTTATATAAAATTAATAGTATAAATAAAAAACAAATATGAAATCATTTATTTTTAATAAATTTAATAATGATCATTTAGTTAAATAATCATCAGAAAGATAAATCTTAACTTTCATTATATTTTTGGTAAATAAGAATTAAATTTAATATAATCTATTTCTGCATCTTTAAATTGAGTTTCTAATTTTATAATTTCTTTTTTTATAGTACTATCTAATTCTTTATTGGGAAAAATCATTTTTGTAAAATCATTATTATTAAATTTTTTATCAATTGTTTTTTCAATGATATTTTGAATACAAATTGTTTCTTGGAATGGCAACCCTTTTTAGGACTATTTTTTGGTAGACATTTATTTTTGATAATTAACTGGAGTTAAGTAGTTTAAAGTGCTGTGAATTCTTATGTTGTTATATCAGTTGATGTAATCAAATAATTCTAATTTTAATTGGATTAATGATGTAAAATTTTTATCATTAATAAATTCAATTTTGAAAGTTTTAAAAGTTGCTTCAGCAACAGCGTTATCATAAGGACAACCTTTTTTGCTTAAAGAGCGATTAATATTGAATGCTAGTAAAAGTTTATCAATAATTTTATTATTAAATTCATTACCGCGATCACTATGAAATATTTGAATATCTTTTAAACAACGATTTGAGTGCATAAATGCTTGATGTACTAATGATGCATCTTTTTTAGTACCTACACTATGTCCAATAATTTCGCGGTTAAATAGGTCAATTAATAGGCAAATATAGTTTCATTTACCATTAACTTGAACATAAGTTAAATCACTAACAATAACTTCATTTTTAAGCCTATTATTAAAGTTTCTATTAACGATATTGGTTATTTGACTATCGTTGACTTTATTATGATGATTTTTGAATGATAATTTAGTGTATTTTGATATTAAATTATGTTTATTCATAATTTCTTTAATTTTTCTGCGTGACAAATAAATATTCTTTTCTTTTAGAACAACTTTTAATCTTCTTGTTCCATAAACTTCTTTATTTTCTTTAAAAGCACTAATAACAGCTTCATCATAAATATTATTTTGTTTTTTTTCTTTTTCCTTTAAATTAAAATAATATGTTGATTTAGAAAGTTTTAAAAAACGACACATTGTGCGAATTTTATATTTAACTTTATTTTTAGCAATAATTTCTATTTTCTGCCTATTATTAGTGCTGCTTGCTTTAAAATATCATTTTCCATTCGTAACTGTTTTAATTCTTTTCTTAATTTAATTAATTCATTTTCTTCAATAGAACGATTATCTTTAGTTTTAAAACTGCCTGAATTAGTAAATTGCTTAATTCAATTATAAGTAGCTGCTCTTGTAACATTGTACTCTTTAGCAAGACAAGACACTGACTTACCGCTTTGATATAAAGCTACTATTTGTTTTTTAAATTCATCGGTATATGAGTTAATATTGGCCATAATTATAGTTCCTTTCTTTTAACTAATTTGTTCACTTGTCTACGTAATTAGTGTCCAATAAAGTGTAACCTATCCAAAGAACTCGTTGAACACCAAGAAAACAATTAAATAATAAATTTATTACAACAGTATTATTTATTGCTGTCTTAGCACTATTCTTTTATGGAATTGAGCAGTTATTACTATTTGTATTACCTTTATTAAAAATAATGTAAAAAATGGAGATGCCAAAAAATGAGCGAAAGAATAAAAAAAGAAACCCCTTTAGTGAAAACTACATCATTAGAAGAAACACATAAACATCGAATTGAGCAAGCACAATGATATATTGTTAATTGTAACAAAGGTCATGAAGATAAAGTTGCTGCTGATTTGAAAAATAAAATTGAAAAAAAATTAAATTTAAAAGATAATATTTTTCAAGTTAGGGTTGTTAAAGAAGCAATACCAGATAAAGATAAAAAAATAACTGAAAAAAATATTTTTCCTGGTTATATTTTTGTTCATATGATTTTAACCGAAGATACTTGATATGATATTCGTAATACAACAGGGATTAATGGTTTTATTGGTTCTAGTGGTAAAGGTGTACCACCGACTCCACTTTCTACTAAAGAAGTTAATGAAATGTTATATCGTAATTCTAAAAATTCATCACAACCTAAAGTTAAAGAGACAAAAAAAAATATTCGTGATTTTGAGTTAAATGATTTTGTTCATATTACTTCTGGTGCTTTACAAGGCCGAGAAGGACAAGTTATTAAATTAGATGAAGATAAGGGTATTGCAACAGTTTCTGTTGATATGTTTGGTCGTCAAACCGAAATTAAAGTAGAATATGATAGTTGTAAAAAAATTAAAGTTTAGTTTAAATTATTTAATTTTTATGTAAAATAAAATTAAAATATATTTGACTACTAATTATAATGATGTTTTTTTTGTAAAGTACTATTTATATATATAAATAGACTTTAATTATGTTTAAACTTGTGGAAGATTTATTCGTTTGGACCACAGTGAGAATCCATTTAGGAGGAGTTGCTCATGGCAGATAAAAAAATATTAATCGTGAAGGTATTATTCAATTACCAGCTGGTAGTGCCAAACCAGGTGCTAGTTTAGCATCATTCGGTATTGATATGCCACGTTTTTGTAGAGAATTTAACGATAAAACCAAAGATCAAAAAGATGATGTTAATCCAGTTCCAATTCCAGTTTTTATTACAGCATATAAAGATAAAACTTTTGACTTTAAAATAAAAACTGCACCAACAACATTTCTTTTAAAAAGAGCATTGAAACTTGCAAAAGGTTCATCAAATGCTAAATTAACAAAAGTAGGAACACTTACTATTGCTCAAATCACAGAAATTGCTCAAATTAAATTACCTGATTTAAATGCTTATTCTTTAGAAGATGCAATTAAAATTGTTGCAGGAACAGCCAAGAATATGGGTATTACTGTTGAAGATGGAAAGCAAGGTGTTTAATATGAATAGAAGTAAAAGATATCTTGCAGTTGCAAAATTAGTTGATAACACTAAAGTTTATCCAATTGATCGTGCTTTAGAATTAGCTAAACAAACTTCATCATTAAAATTTGATGCAACAGTTGAAGCAGCATTTCGTTTAAATGTTGATCCAAGACATGCTGATCAAATGTTACGTGGTTCTATTGTTTTACCAGCAGGGACCGGAAAAACACAACGTGTTTTAGTAATAACTACTACTAAACAAAAAGAGGCAATGGAAAGTCAAGCTGATTTTGTTGGTGGTAAGGAAATGATTGAAAAAATTCAAAAAGGTTGATTTGATTTTGATGTTATTATTGCAACACCCGAAATGATGGGTGAATTAGGAAAAATTGGTAGAGTATTAGGACCAAAAGGCTTAATGCCTACAGCAAAACTAGGAACAGTAACAATGGATGTTCAAAAAGCAATAGCTGATATTCGTAAAGGTAAAGTTGAATATCGTGTTGATAAACAAGGTAATATTCATGTTATTCTTGGTAAAGTATCATTTGCACAAGAAGGGTTAAAAGATAATTATTTAGCAATTCTTAACACTTTAAGAAAAGTTAAACCCACAGCAGTTAAGGGTGCTTATATTAAAAATATAAGTATTACTACAGCAATGGGCCCTGGTATTAAAGTATTAATTGAAGAATAATATAATAATATAGAAAAAATCATTAGTAAAAGTACTAATGATTTTTTTATGTTTTTATTCATAATTTTTTTAATATTTAAAAAAATTTTACGCTATAATTTATTTATTGTGATAATACCAATTAATACATTATTTTGGTAAAACAATAAAATAATTAGGTAGTAAAGGAGAAACCTTAATGAAAAATCTTATAAATCTTTTTAAGAAACAAAATTGAGGAATAAAAATTGGCTTTGCCTCACTGGTAATTAGTTTGCTCTGTTTAGCATTAGGACTAATTTTAATTGCAACAGCCAATTTTAAAGCCCCAAGTGGAGGAAGTTCACAATATGCCGGAAATGGCTTTCATGCTATTTCTGTATGAGGACTTGATAGTTTTCTAAGCAAAGCTGGCTATGATCAAATGTGAACAGATGCTACTAGTGATAAACTTTTAACTTATCCTCTTGCGCAAGTAGTTGTCGGAATTGTATTTACAGTAATTTTAACTGCTATCTTTCTTGGTGTTAGTGTTTTATCTTTAATATTTGGTTATTTTAAACGTTGATTATATTCTTAGTGTTTAGTAAGTGTTAAATATGGATAAAAATGTAGAATATAAAAAAGTTACATCTTGGGATTGAAAGCAAAAACTAGGATTATTCTTATGTATTTTAACTTTGCTTTTTCTAATAATTAGTTTAATACTATTTGGAACAGCTATTTTTAATGATCACTATAATAATTTTCTTGGTAACGGTTTTTGAAGTTTAAAACACTATGGTATTATTAATTTGTTTTATAATTGAGATCAACTAGATATAGAAGCGGCTAAAAATACTTATGTTTCTCATCCTTTTGAACAAGTTTATTTTGCAATTATTTTTTTAATCATTATTGTACCAATATGTTTTGTTCTTGGAGTTAGTTTATTAGTTAGAGGATGATGAAAGTCAAGAATTTAATATATAATTACTTCATAAATTTATTTATAGTAAAATTTAATAATCATTATTTCATTAAAAAGGGTGTATTATGATGTTTAATTCTAAAAAAATAATTGTTTTTTTACTAATAAATATTGTGTGAGTAGTAGTTTGGATTATGATAACTATTAGTTACGATAGTTATCGCGATCCAATTTTAAATTATGTACCACATAGTAACGATTATTTAACAAATGAACCAACTAATCAATTGGTTCCTAAAGCAAAAAAACCTAAACATGTAGTTATGGTGGGTATTGACGGTATGGCCAGTTATGCATTAAAAAGTGGTTATAGTCCAAATATGAACTATTTAATGCATCATGGTGCATATACATTGGAAGCACGTGATGTTTTACCAACTTCTTCTGCTGCAAATTGAGCAAGTGTTATGTTTGCTACAGATCCTATTAAGCATGGTGTTGTTGATCAAGATTTGTGGAATATTCATCATACTGTTCATGCTGAAGTAAAAGCTGATCAAGTAAGTATTTTTAGTTCTATTATTGATAAGTATGGTCCTTCAAAAAATTTATTTGGTTATGCTAGTGAAGGTGAAATGATTGCTAATTTTCAGCCCAAAGGGCAAGAAAATATAAAAAATTTAATTAGTAATAATGGTAATTATTGTGCAACAGAAAATGATAAACAAACTTTTGAAAATACGAAAAATGTATTAATTAATAAACCTTTATTTTCATTTTTTTATTATGTTAATCCTGATTTAGCAGGTCATTCACGTGAATGAAATAGTGAAGAATATTATCAAGCAATTAGTCAGACTGATAAATATATTGGAGGTATTATTGAAAATTTAAAAGATTTAGAAATGTGAGAAGATACCTTATTAATTATTAGTTCTGATCATGGAGGTGTTTCACAATATCATGGTCATTCTTCTGATGCTGAACAAAAAATTCCTTTGCTTTTTGCAGGAAATTGTATTCCAAAATACGGAATTATTCCAGATAAAATTAAAATTTATGATATTCCAGCTACTATTGCTTCATTATTAGATATTAATTCACGACCAATAATTTGAGATGGTCAGCCAATTTTAACACCTTTTTTTGATATGACAAATATGTATGATCATAGTGAGGAGTTTAAGTAATGGATATTATCAATTTTAAACAAATTAACTTTCGAGATAATGGCATTAGATTACTTATTGTGCTTGCTACTATTTTTATTGTTTGAAATAATGTACAAAATGTTACTTTAAATTGGAATGGCAACCCTTTTTAGGACTATTTTTTGGTAGACATTTATTTTTGATAATTAACTGGAGTTAAGTAGTTTAAAGTGCTGTGAATTCTTATGTTGTTATATCAGTTGATGTAATCAAATAATTCTAATTTTAATTGGATTAATGATGTAAAATTTTTATCATTAATAAATTCAATTTTGAAAGTTTTAAAAGTTGCTTCAGCAACAGCGTTATCATAAGGACAACCTTTTTTGCTTAAAGAGCGATTAATATTGAATGCTAGTAAAAGTTTATCAATAATTTTATTATTAAATTCATTACCGCGATCACTATGAAATATTTGAATATCTTTTAAACAACGATTTGAGTGCATAAATGCTTGATGTACTAATGATGCATCTTTTTTAGTACCTACACTATGTCCAATAATTTCGCGGTTAAATAGGTCAATTAATAGGCAAATATAGTTTCATTTACCATTAACTTGAACATAAGTTAAATCACTAACAATAACTTCATTTTTAAGCCTATTATTAAAGTTTCTATTAACGATATTGGTTATTTGACTATCGTTGACTTTATTATGATGATTTTTGAATGATAATTTAGTGTATTTTGATATTAAATTATGTTTATTCATAATTTCTTTAATTTTTCTGCATGACAAATAAATATTCTTTTCTTTTAGAACAACTTTTAATCTTCTTGTTCCATAAACTTCTTTATTTTCTTTAAAAGCACTAATAACAGCTTCATCATAAATATTATTTTGTTTTTTTTCTTTTTCCTTTAAATTAAAATAATATGTTGATTTAGAAAGTTTTAAAAAACGACACATTGTGCGAATTTTATATTTAACTTTATTTTTAGCAATAATTTCTATTTTCTGCCTATTATTAGTGCTGCTTGCTTTAAAATATCATTTTCCATTCGTAACTGTTTTAATTCTTTTCTTAATTTAATTAATTCATTTTCTTCAATAGAACGATTATCTTTAGTTTTAAAACTGCCTGAATTAGTAAATTGCTTAATTCAATTATAAGTAGCTGCTCTTGTAACATTGTACTCTTTAGCAAGACAAGACACTGACTTACCGCTTTGATATAAAGCTACTATTTGTTTTTTAAATTCATCGGTATATGAGTTAATATTGGCCATAATTATAGTTCCTTTCTTTTAACTAATTTGTTCACTTGTCTACGTAATTAGTGTCCAATAAAGTGTAACCTATCCAATTTCATAGTGATCGCGGTAATGAATTTAATAATAAAATTATTGATAAACTTTTACTAGCATTCAATATTAATCGCTCTTTAAGCAAAAAAGGTTGTCCTTATGATAACGCTGTTGCTGAAGCAACTTTTAAAACTTTCAAAATTGAATTTATTAATGATAAAAATTTTACATCATTAATCCAATTAAAATTAGAATTATTTGATTACATCAACTGATATAACAACATAAGAATTCACAGCACTTTAAACTACTTAACTCCAGTTAATTATCAAAAATAAATGTCTACCAAAAAATAGTCCTAAAAAGGGTTGCCATTCCAAATTTGCTAAACATGTAATTAATAACTATTATCAACAAGTTGGTATGGTTTATGTTATTATTACTCCTGATTTTCATACAGGAACTAAGTGAAAAACTAATAAAATACCAATTGTTTTTTCAATTGAAAGTAATGATAGTTTTTAAATAAAAATAAATTAAAGAGATTATTTTTAAATATTTATTTATTATTAGGTTATAATGTAATTATATTTTTTATAAAAATTTATATTTTAATTTTTTTCTTCTAACATTTTTTAAAATACTAAACATGTTTTTTATTTGTGACAGCAATAGATATTTTAGTTATGAGCTTTTATAAAATATAATATTAATTAGATTAATTTTGTTAGAAAGGATAATATTATGGAAAAAGAAAATCTTGCTAAAGTTACTTTCAATAAACGAACAGAAAGAAATTCAATAAACAAGTTGAAAAGACAAGCTATTTTTAGCACGGCAAATCCATGAAAAGCAATCTTTATTATGGTCACACCACCTTTAATTGCTGTAATTATTTTTTCTACTTATCAAATTTTTGATAAATGAATTGCTACACAATGAGGTGGACAAAGTATTATTGATCGTTATAATAATTATCAAAATTCAGGAATAATGATAACTGCTGAACAAGCATTAAAAATTATTAATATTGCTACTACTTATGCTGCTGTTCCTTCTTCAATGATGGTTTCCTTTGCTTTAATGGTTGCTACTGGAACAGGTATTAAGTTTTCAATTGCATATGGTCAAAATAAACGAGAACAAATGTCAGAATATTTAGGAAATGGGTTTCTATTATCTTTTTTAGTTTCTATTGTTCTTATGATCATTATGTATTTTAGTTGTCAGGGTATTATTGAATTTCAAGCTGGAAGTGATGCTGGAAGTAATCCAGTAATTAGGGAAATAATAATTAAAGAAGCAGTTAGATTTTCACAAATTTTAATTCTTGCTACACCATTACTTTTTTTTGCTTATTTTTTAGTTTCATTGTTACGTAGTGAAGGAATGATGTTATGAACAATTTTAATTAATGTTGCAGCTTGTTTAGTAAATATATCTTTAGATTTTATTTTTGTTATTCCTGGTAAATTAGGAATGGAAGGCACTGCATATGCAACTATTATTGCTTGAGCAAGCATTAATTTATTTTCAATAAGTATTATTTGATATAGTGCCGATAATTTAAGATTTAAAGTAGCACACTTAAAACTTAAATGAGTAATAGTAACGGGCATTTTATTAATTGGTGCAACTTCTTTATTACAAAATATTGCCCAAAGTATTTTGGCAATGGTTACTACTAAAATTTTAAATACATTGCCACCTCCAGACTATGATGGTGGAGGAAGCACTGGTATTCCGGTTTTTGTTCAATTATATGGTGGTATTATGCCTTGGTTAATTTTAATTAATGCACCTATTATTGGAATTACGCAGGGAGCAAGAGCATTAATTGGCTATGTTTATGGTTCAAAGGACTTTAGTCGTGTTTGACAATTGATGTGACGTTTAACTTTATTACTTTTATTGTTGCTAATTGCTTCAGTATTATTAGTAGTAATAGCGGGGCAATATATGATGCATTTCTTTGGCGTAGATTTAGAAATGGCAAGATTCTTTAAAGTTTATATTATTATGCAGTTTGCTTTTTATCCATTAGCTACACTACATTATGTTGCTGTTATTTTCTATCAATCAATTAATCGTGGTAAATTGTCATTATTTGCTAGTTTACAACGAACAATTATAATGCCAATTATTTGTTTAGGTTTAGGATATTATGTTGCACATGTTTCTCATAATGGTTTTTATTTTTATTTATTTCTTGGCTTTATTGATTTATTTGCTGCTTTTATATTATTACCATTATTAATTTATACATTTTGAAAATCTAAACCATTTATTCATACAACTAAAGATAAAAAAACGCAAATATCTAATTTATCAGAAAAAAAAGTACTTAATAAAAATATATCTTAATATTAATATATGAAGAAAATAAAAAATACTCATTTAAAACAGAGTATTTTTTTTAATTATTTAAGATTAAAAAAGGTTGTTAATTTTACAAATTAAAAGGAATGAATATACAATCTATATTTGATTGAAGTCATTCCTAAAATAAAATATTTATTTACCTTCATTAACTCTCTTTTTTAATGCTTTACAAGAATTAAATTTAACTACTCGCTTTCTAGGAATAGCCATCGGTTCTGAATTTTGTGGATTTACTCCCGGTCGAGCTTTGCGGTATTTAATAGTAAAAGTTCCAAAGTTACGTAGTGTTACTTTTTCTCCTTTAATTAAAGCAGTAGCAATTTTATCTAAGATAAATTCTAACACTTCTTTGTATTCTTTTTCTGATAATTCTAATTTTTTTTGTACAGCTCGTGCTATCTGACTTTTTTGCATAAAATTTTCAACCCTTTCTTCACCAATTACCATAAGTATGCTATAAAAACATGCCTTAAATGATACTTATTATTATATAACATTTTTTAAAAAAACCTTATTTAATGAAAATTAAAGACTAGTAAAAAAATAAGATTTGAATATATAAATTTATATGTTAATTAATAAGTACAAGGGAAAAAATCTTTACATTCATTTTCTTGTATGTTAAAATTCAAAAAATAAGTAAATAACTATTTCGGAGGTACTAAGATATGCAAATGAAAAATTTATTAAGACTTATGGGTGCATTAGCCCTAACAACAGTAGCTACTACTTCAGTTGTAGCTTGTGGTGATCAAACTGTAGTTAATTTAGATACAGTATTAAAAAAGAAAGAATTAGGTCCAATTTCAGTTGTTGATATTACTAAACCAACTGAGAAAGAACTTAAAGAAGCTATTAAAGCAGTTCCAGAAAATAAAAACATTGATTTAAATGGTATTACAGTTAAAGTTAATACTCCTGAAAAAGAGGGAGATCCAATTACTAGTGCAGTAGTTACTCCTGATGGTAAAATTTATAATGGTGATTCAATAACTATTACATTTACATTAGCACATAAAAAGACAGATGTTGAAGTTACAACTGATATTAAAGCAGCTTTAGAAAAAGGTGTTGATGGTAAATCATTAAATGATTCACAAAAACAAAGTGATGCTAAAGATATTATTACAGCAGCAATTAAAAAAGTTACTGATGAAGATAAAGCTAGTGAAGCAACATTTACTTTTGATAAAGAAGATACAGATTTAACTGTAGGAGATAATACAGTTAATATTAAAGTTACACTTGGGCAATCAAAAGATGTTGCAGTTGCTGTTAAATTAACTGGTGTAACAGCACACGAATAAGAAATATAATATTTTATTATAATTAAAATGACACAATTTAAATTGTGTCATTTTTTTCTAATTATTTTTCAAAATTTATTTGACTATTACTATTAAAAACTGGTATTATACTTATTGGACTAAATTTTGATACACTAGGAATTGTGTATATAATTAATTCTTTAAAATCATAAAGGAGGCTAACGATTAATGCCAACAATGAACCAACTATTACGTAAAGGACGTACAGATAAAAAATACAAATCTAAATCACCAGCGTTAAATGTTTCATATAATTCATTAACAAAAACAACTTCTTCAATTAGCAGTCCGCAAAAAAAAGGTGTAGCGCTTGTAGTTACTACAAGAACACCAAAAAAACCTAACTCAGCTTTAAGAAAAATTGTTCGTGCTCGTTTAACTAACGGTATGGAAGTTACTGCTTATATTTCTGGAGAAGGTCATAATTTGCAAGAACATGCTATTGTTGGAATCCGTGGTGGAAGAGTTAAAGACTTACCTGGAGTTAGATACCATGTTATTCGTGGGTATTCTGATACTGCCGGAGTAGTAAATCGTAATCAAGGTCGTTCTAAATACGGAACTAAAAAACCAAAAGATAAGAAATAAGGAGGTAAAACTAAATGCGTAAAAATCAAGCTATTAAAAGAGAATTAGTTGCTGATCCAATTTATGATTCAAAAATTGTTACTCAATTAATTAACGCCATTATGATTGATGGTAAAAAAAATGTAGCTCAAAAAATTGTTTATAATTCTTTTAAAATTGTTGGACAAAAAACCCAACAAGTACCATTAGAAGTATTTGAAAAGGCAATTGCTAATATTACACCACAATTAGAAATTAAAACTCGAAGAATTGGTGGTGCAAACTATCAAGTTCCTATTGAAGTTAGTGCTACTCGTAAGATAACTTTAGCAATTCGTTGATTAGTTTCTTATTCACAAGCAAGATATGGTAATAGTATGCAAGATAAACTTGCAGCTGAGATTATGGATGCTGCTACTGGTAATGGTTCATCAATTAAAAAACGTGATGAAATTCATCGTATGGCTGAAGCTAATAAAGCCTTTGCTCACTATAAATGATAATAAAGGAGAGAGAAAATGGCAGAAAAATTAGGTCGAGAATATTCACTAGCAAATACTAGAAATATTGGAATTATGGCTCATATTGATGCTGGTAAAACTACAACAACAGAAAGAGTTTTATATCATACTGGTAAAATTCATAAAATTGGTGAGGTACATGAAGGTGCCGCAACTATGGACTGAATGGAACAAGAACAAGAACGTGGTATTACTATTACTTCAGCTGCAACAACTGCTGTTTGAAGAAATAATCGAATAAATATTATTGATACTCCGGGTCACGTTGATTTTACTGTTGAAGTTGAACGCTCATTAAGAGTTTTAGACGGAGCAGTTGCTGTATTAGACGCGCAAACTGGAGTTGAACCACAAACCGAAACTGTTTGAAATCAAGCAACTAGGTATAATGTACCAAGAATTGTTTTTGCAAATAAAATGGATAAAATTGGGGCTGACTTTGCTCATTCAATTCAAACATTAAAAGATCGTCTTGGTGCTAATGCTCATGCAATTCAATGACCAATTGGTGCAGAAGATGCTTTTGATGGAATTATTGATATAATTGAGATGAAAGCATACCATTTTGATGGTAAACCAAATGAGGATTATAAAGAAATTGCAATTCCTGAAGAACTTAAAGATGTTATTGCAAGTAGACGTGAGGAATTATTAGAAGCACTTTCTAACTTTGATTATGATTTCTTTATGAAATATGTTGAAGGAGAAGTAACTGTTGCTGAAATTAAGACAGTAATTCGTAAAGCAACAATTGCTGCTGAGTTTTTCCCAGTATTATGTGGTAGTGCCTTTAAAAATAAAGGTGTTAAATTAATGTTAGATGCAGTTATTGATTACTTGCCTTCACCATTAGATGTACCTGCAATTAAAGGAATATTACCTGTTTCATCAAAAGAAGTAGAACGTCATTCTAGTGATGAAGAACCTTTCTCAGCGTTAGCATTTAAGATCATGACTGACCCTTTTGTTGGAAGATTAACTTTTTTTAGAGTATATTCGGGAACATTAGAATCTGGTAGTTATGTATTAAACTCAACTAAAGAAAAAAAAGAGCGTGTTGGTCGAATTTTACAAATGCATGCCAATAGTCGTGCCGAAATTAAAAAGGTTTATGCTGGTGACATTGCTGCTATTGTTGGTTTAAAAGATACAACTACTGGTGATACATTATGTGATGAAAAACATGAAGTTATTTTAGAAAAAATGGTATTTCCAGAACCAGTTATTTCATTAGCGCTTGAACCTAAAACAAAAGCTGATCAAGAAAAAATGAGTTTAGGTTTACAAAAACTTGCAGAAGAAGATCCAACATTCCGTGTTTCATCAGACAAAGAAACAGGACAGACAATTATTTCAGGAATGGGAGAACTGCATTTAGACATCTTAACTGATCGTTTAAAACGTGAATTTAAAGTAGCAACTAACATTGGAAATCCACAAGTTGCTTATCGTGAAACAATTAAAGCAGTTTGTGAACGCGCTGAGGGTAAATATATTCATCAATCAGGTGGTCGCGGCCAATATGGACATGTTATTATTAAATTTGAACCAAATCCAGATAAAGGATTCGAGTTTGTTGATAAAATTGTTGGTGGTAAAGTGCCACGTGAATACATTAAACCAGTACAAGAAGGATTAATTGAATCATTAGCTAATGGTTTAATTGCAGGATATCCAGTTATTGATGTTAAAGCAACATTATATGATGGTTCATTCCACCCTGTTGACTCTTCAGAACGTGCCTTTAATATTGCAGCTTCTAAATCTTTACAAGATAATAAAGATTTATTAAAACCAGTATTATTAGAACCAATTATGAATGTTGAAGTTATTATTCCAGATGAATATTATGGTTCTATTGTTGGTAAAATTTCTGGTAAAAGAGGTACTATCGAAGCAGATGAAATGCGTGGTAATAGTAAAGTTGTTAAAGCTAAAGTGCCTTTATCTGAAATGTTTGGTTATGCTACTGAATTACGTTCAATGACCCAAGGACGCGGAACATATACAATGTCTTTTTCACACTATGAAGAAGCACCAAAATCAGTTGCTGAAGCAGTTGCTGGTAAATATCAAAAAGGAAGAATTACTAAAAAATAAAATAATTTAATTGAAAGTATAATAACTTTACTTTAAAATTATCTTAGTGTTTAATTTAATTAAATAAAAATAAGTATTAATTATTTCCAAGGAGGAAACAAAAATGGCAGAAAAAGAAGTAAAAAAATCAAAGCCTATATCAACAGGCCCAAAACAAAAATTTGAACGTACAAAACCGCACGTTAATGTTGGAACAATTGGTCACGTTGATCACGGAAAAACAACATTAACTGCTGCAATTACTAGTTATTGTTCAAAACATGAAGCAGATGGATATAAAGGTATGTTTAAGGACTATGCTTCTATCGATGCTGCTCCAGAAGAAAAAGCACGTGGTATTACTATTAATACAGCTCACGTTGAATATGAAACACCAACTCGTCACTATGCACACGTTGACTGTCCAGGTCACGCTGACTACATTAAAAATATGATTACAGGTGCAGCTCAAATGGATGGTTCAGTGTTAGTTGTTTCTGCAACTGATGGTCCAATGCCACAAACACGTGAACACATTCTATTGGCACGTCAAGTTGGAGTTAAAAAAATTGTTGTATTCTTAAATAAGTGTGATATGGAAAGTGTAGACGATGACGTATTAGAACTTGTTGAAATGGAAATTCGTGAATTACTAACTAAGTATGAATTTGAAGGTGATGATACACCAATTATTCGTGGTTCTGCAAGAGGAGCATTAGATGGTAAAAAAGAATGAGAAGCAAAAATTAAAGAATTATTAACAGCAATGGATGAATGAATCCCAACACCAAAAAGAGAAGTTGATAAACCAGTATTATTAGCTGTTGAAGATGTTTTCACTATTACTGGACGTGGAACAGTAGCTACTGGAAGAATTGAACGTGGAACTTTAAAAGTTAATGATGAAATTGATATTATTGGTATTAACAAAGGTTTTAAAAAAGTTGTTGTTACTGGTATTGAAATGTTCAGAAAATTATTAGATGAAGCACAAGCTGGTGATAACGTTGGAGTATTATTACGTGGAGTTAAACGTGAAGATATTCAACGTGGACAAGTTATTGCTAAACCAGGATCAGTTACTCCACATACTAAATTTAAAGGTGAAGTTTATATTCTAACTAAAGAAGAAGGTGGACGTCATACTTCATTTAATCCGGGATATCGACCACAATTTTATTTCCGTACAACTGATGTTACAGGAAGTATGGGAAACTTTATTAATAAAGGTGAAAAATCGGAATTAATTATGCCAGGTGATAACGTTACTATTACTGTTGAATTAATTCACCCAGTTGCCCTTGAGAAAGGTACTCAATTCTCAATCCGTGAAGGCGGAAGAACTGTTGGAGCCGGACAAGTTACTGAGGTTATTGAATAATCACATTAAATCAAAAATCTTTATTCTCAAAAGAGAATAAAGATTTTTGATTAAAAATATTTTAGTAGTAAAATTAATTTATAGAAAAGAGATGACAAATCAATGCCTTATGTTAAAGAACTGGAAAGTCTAATTTTAAATCGTAAATCAATTCGTAATTATGATCCTAGTAAAGTTATTAGTGATAGTAAAATTAACGATATTCTTAACTATGTGCGTCATACCCCATCTTCATATGGTTTAGAACCATGAAAAATTTTAGTTATTAGTAATTCTAAAATTAAAGCACAATTGCAACCAATCATAAATAATCAACAACAAGTTAGTACTTGTTCACATTTATTTATTTTATTAAGTTATAGTGGTGAAAATTTCAATACTAGTAATCAATGATTTGTTGATACTGTTATGAAAAGACGTAATTTAACAAAACCACAATACGAAATTTATAAATCAACATTTAATAATTTCTTTGATCATGACAAAAAAACACAAATAAATCATTGGGCACAATGTCAAACTTTTATTTTATTACAAAACCTTTTATTATTATTAACTGCTCATGAAATTGATAATGTTGTATTAGGTGGTTTTAATGAACAACAATTATTAACTTACTTAGAATCAAATAAGATTATTGAACCTAATAAGTATCATGTTACAATTTTAGTGTCTGCTGGTTATGGTTATCCATCAAAAACTAAAATTATTAAAAATGAAGTTAGTGAAATCAGTACGCTTATCAAATAAATGTATTAGAAAAGGTATTGCAATGGAAAAATTAAAAATAAATAACTTAGATATTGAATTAAATATTATTGGTAAATTTTTAGATAAGATTGAATATCCAATTCTTATTTTTGATTTTGAGACTTTTCGTAATTTATTACATAAAAAAAAGAACAATTCGTATGCTCATGATTTTGAAAAAATTTTTTCAATTGCATTATTAATTATTAATAAAAAAGAAGATTTAAGTGTTAGTAATTTACAAAATAAAAAGTTACATTTATTCGTTAAAACTGTTATTCCACAACCAAATATTTTAAATGAAGATTTAAAACTTGTTAAACATCAACAACAGTTTTTTAAATTTTTAACTAATAAGTTATTAAAATATAACATTAAATCTTTGATTTTACTTGGTGCCAGAACTGAAATATTAATGTTAAAAAACTATTTGAGTTATCATAATGATGAAAGTAAATTCAAAAATAAAGTTAGTTATTTTTTTCAAAAACATAAAATTTTTGATTTATATGATATTTGAAATAATGATCAAGTTTTAAATTTACCTTTATATAAAAAAGGTTTACATCTTGATGTTGGTGCTACTAAAAAAACTTCAATACTAATTAAAAATAATAATGATTATTGTAAAATATTAAAAGAACAATTTTCATTAACAAATAATAATATTGGAAGAATTATTGATCAATTTTTTTTAATAATATTTGTTTATTACCTAGTTTTACTACGCAAGTAGCAAATCATAATCAAAATGATGTTTTAATTGGTGCTGCAATCTTATCATTACTTTATACTTTTTGTGATAAATATTAAGAAAATAAAAAATATTAATTTAAATAATTAATATTTTTTATTACATTTTATTTTTTTAGTTCAAATTTTTTGGTATTTGTGAATTATATATTGTTGTATTTGTTGATAAAGGCATTAAATTATTAATTTCATTAACATTCAATCTTGTTTCACTATTTGAACTTACATCTTGAGTTTCTAAATTATCATTATTATTTGTTAATTTAAGTAAATTTTGAAATTGTTTTTCAAGTTCTGTTTTAGATTGACTAATTAAATAAGTATTTTCAAACACTAATTTTTTGCAAGGATATCAATATCCATCTTCATCTCAAATTAAAACATCTTCTTTAGTATATTTTACTTCTTTTTTAGTACCATTTGGACCCCAAGGTAGTGATAATTCTCCGCTTTTATTATCTTTATTAAGATTAACTATTTTTATTTTAGAATCGGGATTTGCTCAAGCTTCCCCCTTACTTATATTATTAATAACTGGAATATAAGTAGTTTTAAATTTTTTTTGGTTAACAACTCAATGTTCACCAATAACTCCTGTAATAATATAATCACCGCGATGACAAGTTACTGTTACTTTTTCTAGTGTTTCAATTTCTAATGGGTTATTATCTTGATGTAATTGAAATTCATATTTTACAGTAGGATTTTTAATACAAAATGTAACATTTGAATTTTCTGTATTTTCTTTAAATAACATATTTTCTCCTTCATCTTTTTGTTTTTTGAATAAAGACTTTATTTTAAAAATAAACATATAGTAAATTTTAAATTTCAATATTTATCTTTATTTTTTTTAAAATAATTTAATAAAATTAAAAAAACTAATATAGATAAAAATATCTATATTAGTAATGAATATTTAATAAATTATTATTAATAATATCATTTTTTTATCTTTTTTAAAAATATTTTTGTAATTAAATTATTATATATAATTGTAAAATTATAAGTAAAAGTAGCAATATTATAAATTAAAATCATAATTTTATGATTTACTAACACCCAAACTAATACCTAATATAAGGTGTACTTATGTTATAATTACTATAGTATATTGTTGACTCTTCGTTAAAATTAAGTTTGAAAAGGAGTACTAACTATGAAAATTGGAATTATTGGAGCATCAGGAAAATCAGGACTTGCCTTAACTAAAGAAGCTTTAAAACAGGGATATCAAGTTGTTGCCATTACTAGAAATCCTATTAAAATGCCAATTCTTAATAATGATAATCGATTGACCATTAAAAAAGCTGATCTTACTAATAAAAGTAGTATTAAAGCGGTTGTTAATGATGTTGATATTTTAATTAGTGCTTACGGCCCTACTATTGATAATCCCCAAAATATTCATCAGCAAGTTGCTAAAAACTTAATTACTATCATGCATGAATGTCAAAATATTAAAAGGTTATTAATTGTTGGTGGTGCTGGTAGTTTGTTAAATGATAAGAATGAAATATTAGTAGAAACAATTGCATTTCCTGAAGCATGAAAAGAGCATGCACAACAACAAGTTCAAGCATTAGATACTTATCGTAGCAGTGACATTAATTGAACATATTTTAGCCCTTCTTTATACTATGACCCAGAATTACCAACTTTAGGCAAATTTAAAATTGGTAACAATCACTTAATTGTTAATAAAGAAGGAAAAAGTGAAATTAGTTATGGTGATGCTGCAATTGCTATTATTAATGAGATTAAAGAACAAAAATTTATTAAAAAACGTTTTACAGCGGGTTATAATTAATATTTTGTTTGAAAGGATATTACACAAATGTTAAAACTTACAAAAGAACAAATTTTACAAAAAACGATAACTTTAAATAATGGTGTCAAAATTCCTCAATTTGGATTAGGTACATATTTAATGGTTGATAGTAAATCTATTTATAATTCAGTAATTTGTGCTTTGCAAAATGGTTATCGTCATATTGATACTGCAGAATATTATAAAAATGAGGAGATAATTGGTAATGCAATTAAAGATTTTTTAGCAGAAAATCCAGAAGTTAAAAGGGAAGATTTATTTATTACTTCTAAAATTTGAAATGACAATCATGAATATGAACTTACTAAAGATGCTTTGCGTGGTATCCTGAATCGTTTAAAACTAGATTATTTAGATTTATGTTTAATTCATTGACCAACTAAACAAAGTTTTGAATGTTGAAGAGCCTTAGAAGAATTTTATGAATATGGTAAAGTTAGGGCAATTGGTGTTTCAAATTTTAATAGTTCACAATTGAAAGATTTTTTAAAAAAATAAAAATAAAACCAGCAATTAATCAAATTGAAACACATCCTGGTTTTAATCAAAAAAACACAATAGATTTTGTTACGAGAATAATATTGCTGTTACTTCATGAAGAACAATGCTAGGTGGTAGAGCAGATGAAATACCATTATTACAAGAATTAGCAAATAAATACAAGGTTACTACTAGTCACATTGCTTTAAGATGAGCTTGACAATTGGGTCAAGTAGTTATTCCTAAATCAACTAATCCAGAGCGAATTATTAGTAATCCCGATATTGGGGGTTTTCAACTAACAGAAGAAGAGATGTTAAAAATCCAAAAATTACCACAAACTGCTTTAGGGCCACAATCTAATGATAAAAAATTTTGAAAAGGAATTATGATGGATTAAATTAAAAAGGGGGTTAAATAATTGTGATTTGAAATGATTCAACTAAGGAATTAGCAAAAAAATTAAATACTAATTTTGTTACAGGTTTAACTGAAGAAGCCGCAGCTCAATTGCTAATAGAAACAGGACCTAATCAATTACCAGTTACGAAAAAAAAACCAATTTGAAAAATAGTTTTAGCACATTTTATTGAACCATTTGTTTTAGTATTAATTGCATTAGCAATTATTGCTACTGTTATTGGTCAATGACAAGAAGCATTAGTTGTTTTTTTAATTGTAATTGTTGATGCTACTTTGGCTACTTATCAAGAAGTAAAAGCTGCAGCTTCTTTGGACTCTTTAAAGAAATTAGTTTCTTCACAAGCAGTAGTAATTCGTAATGGTAATAAATACGATATTGATGCTAAAGATTTAGTGGTAGGTGATTTGGTTTATTTAGATGCGGGAATGTTTGTACCTGCTGATCTGCGTATTATTCAGTCTTATAATTTACGTACTAATGAATCACTTTTAACTGGTGAATCAACCTTAATTAGTAAAACTACTGAAGCATTAACTGAAGAAAAATTATCAATTGGTGAAAGAACTAATCTTGCTTTTATGTCTACTTCTATTGCGACAGGTAGTGGTCTTGGTTTAGTTTATGCAACAGCAAAAACTTCTGAAATTGGAAAAATAACTAAGTTATTACAAGAAGAAAAAGAACCTAAATCACCATTAACGCGACAAATGTCTTTTTTAATTAGAATAATTTCGGTTTTTGCTTTATTATTAGGTTTAGCTATGTTTTTATTACAATTTTTCTTAATTAAAGTACCTGCTATTAATGCTTTAATTTTTGGAATTGCTTTAACAATAGCAGTAATACCTGAAGGTTTGCAAGTTATTGTTACCGTTTCATTATCACTGGGAAGTTCAAGAATGGCAAAAAAACATGCTATTGTTAAACATTTACCTGCTGTTGAAACATTAGGTCAAGTTGATATTATTTGTTCTGATAAAACCGGAACTTTAACACAAAATAAAATGACTGTTAAAAAATATTATTTAACAAAATCAGTTAATGATAGTAATGACTTTAAAAAGAAAACTAAGCAAGAACAATTATTTTTAGATTGTTTAGTATTATGTAATAATAGTGAAGTTAGTAAAAATAAAACTATTGGTGATCCAACGGAAGCAGCACTTATTAATTGATCAGAAACATTAAAGTTTCCAACAAAGGCACTTAGTGATAAACATACTCGAGTTCATGAAATACCTTTTGATTGCAATCGTAAATTAATGTCAACAATTAATGAATACGATAAAGAAACTTATGTTTTTGTTAAAGGTGCGGTTGATAATATGATTAATATTTGTACTCATGCGCTTATTAATAACGAAAGGGTAGTATTAACTGCACAAATTAAAAAAGAAATAATTGCAAGTATGGAAGAAATGTCAAATTCAGCATTACGTGTTTTGGGAGCAAGTTATAAAACTGTTAATAATACGAAAGATTATAGTAATATTAGTGAAATTGAAAGTAATTTAACTTTTTTAGGATTAGTTGGAATGATTGATCCACCAAGAAACGAAGTTAAAGATTCTTTAGTTAAAACTAAAAAAGCAGGTATTGATACAATTATGATTACTGGTGATCATTTAAATACTGCTGTTGCTATTGGTCAAGAATTAGGTTTGATTGAAAATAAAACACAAGCACTTAGTGGTAATACGATTGATGATATTCCAGAAGAATCATTTAATGCTAATATTAATCAATATCGAGTTTTTGCTCGTGTTTCTCCTAAACATAAAGTTAAGATTGTTAAAGCATTGCAGAGTCATAATAAGGTTGTTTCGATGACTGGTGATGGTGTTAATGATGCTCCTAGTTTAAAAGCGGCAGATATTGGAGTAGCGATGGGTATTACGGGAACTGATGTTGCTAAAGAATCTTCACAAATAGTATTAACTGATGATAATTTTGCTACTATTGTTGATGCTATTGAAGAAGGACGCAATATTTACAGTAAAATTAAAAGAATTGTTATTTTTATTTTAATTACTAATATGGCCCAAGTATTTTCAATTGTTATTGGTGCTATTTTTGGATGAAATGAATTATTGCAACCAATTCAAATTTTATGAATTAATTTAATTGTTGAATCTGTTATTGCAATTCCAATGTCAATGGGACCTAATAACCCTGATTTAATGCTTAGAAAACCAACGAAACGGAATGATAGAATTCTTACTGGTAGTTGAGGATTTATTGGTATTGTTAGTATAATATTAAGTACCTTATTACTATTAGCTTTTCATTTTTTACCTCAAATTTTACGTGAAAATAATAGTGAAGGTTTTGTTTTTGTTTTTGTTATAATGACTAATGCTCCTGTTTTTTATGCATTTTCTTTTGTTTCAGGTGCTAATACAAGTATTTTTAATAAGATTACTTGAAAAAATAAATATATTTGAGTTGCGGCGATTAGTGCTTTTGCTATTAATACTTTTATTATTTTTACACCTGTTGTTAGCAATGCTTTTGGTATTGGTGCTGGTTTTCGGGCAGTTGATTGATTACTTTGTATTGCTTTATCAACAATACCAATGTGATTATTAGAAGTGTATAAAGGAATTAGACTTTTAGTTAATAAATTAATTAAAAAAGAACAAAATAAAGTAAAAGTTAAATAATATAGAATGGAAAATTAATAATGAGAATTATTCCGTATGAATTATTTAGTTATACACCAGATATGAGTTTAACTGCATTGCGTAAAGAACTACTTATGTATGATCATTGTTTAAATAAAAAAATTACAAATATGGCAATGCAACCATTTTTAGACTTGGAACGCAACTATTTTAATTTACTTTTATGTAAATGAGAATTAGAAATGAAAAAACGAAATCATTATGTTAATTCATTATTTAAATGTTATACTAAATACAATGATTTTGAATTTGTTGCAACTCCTGATTTTTTAATTATTGAATGTTGTATACAATGAGATTTAAAAGGTTTTCAACCATATAAATGTAATTTAAATTGATATGAAATTATGATGATGACAATTAAAAATAAAGATAAAATAAATAAAGATTTTTATGAACAACTTTCTTTGTGGTATAAAGAAATGTTTATGAAAATTAATGATAATGGTTCTTTTAAACCTAAGAAATTAAATATGAATGTTGTTTTTGAAAAAATAAGTAATTTTTTATTAACAGCATAATAGTTTTTGAAAAAAATTTTGATTTTATTTTATAATTAAATTATAAAACACTCTAATAGAATGGAAATTTTATATTTTTGAAATTAAACTAAATATGTTGTTGAATTGTTTCTATTTTAATTACCCTTTTTAAACAATTAACCCATTTACTTTGGCATAAAAGTAATGGGTTAAAATTATATATTGGATAGCAACTATATGTTATTAAATTTTGTGTATTTTCAATAGACTTCTTTCATGTTTGATTTAAAATTTACATTAGTTAATAATTTTAATAGCTTTTGGTAAAGTGACAGATATTAAATTAGTCATTCCAACAAAATCAATTGAATTTCATTGAGCAGTAATTTTAACTTTGACTATCTTACTAGTAGTTGATAAATCAATAGTAGTAATTCTATTAATACAATCTTCATCTATTATATCATATACATAATCAAGGTTTTTGATGACAATATCGCCATAACATATTTTTTGTACAGAATTATTGATGATTGAATCTAATGCATTTTCTATTTCTTCTTTTGTAATAGCATTTGGGTAAATAGCCTCAATTTGACTTGGACTATCAATATTAGTAATTTCGTTTAAATCATTTCATCATTGTAATAAGCAATAACTAATTGTAATATTATTTTTTTCTCCTTTAAATTTGGCTCCATTTTTAGCAACAATTTTAATATTTAAATTTAAAGTTAAAAAATCATTTGGTTTAAAAATATCAATAAAGTATAAATCTTTAAAGTAAAAATATTTTTCAAAAATTTTTATATAAACATCATAGTCATCACTTGTAATAGTTTTTAAACCTGATATTGCTACTAATTTTGCTTGTAATTTATTTAAAAATTCAGATTTTATATTTTTTTTAAATTTTAATGTATCTAAATTTATATTATTAGGAATTTTTGTTGAAATATCAATTTTTGTATCTTTTTTTTGAGTCTGGTGTATCGCAAGCAACTACAGTTAATGGTATTGGTGTTGATATTGCTAAAATTGATAATAATTTTAATAAATTTTTCATTTTATTTTTCTCCTTTAAATTCATTTACCTTCATATAAATTATATAAAATAAAACTTAAATACCATTATATAATATTATTCACGGCAATAAATAAGAATGACAAAAAATTTCTAAAATAAAGTGTAAAAATAATTAGTAGTTTTAATGATAAAAGTTATCAAAGTTCAATAATTATTGATATAACTAAACAAACAAATATTTCAGATATTTATATGCAAAATTATTTTGCAGAGAAAACTAAACCAGTAACATCAGATAAACAGCAGGCAATTGCAAATGTTACAGATAGTTTAAAGAAAATTCAAAAAAATGAATATCTTACTAAGTCAATTAGAAGTATGTATAAAGAAAAAAATGATTTTAATCAAAGTATAATGATTATACATTAAGATTTGGTAAGAGTCCTTTAATAAAAGGTATTATTGAAGGTAGAAATGTATTAGCGCATCAATTAATTTTTATTAGTCCATATCAAAAAATTAGTTATTTTCCTCACTTAATTTCTACTATATATTTAGTTTTGTGATATCTTTATGAAATAGATTACTAAAAATTTATTTAGATAATAATTGGAAATTAGATATCTTTACCACTTTTAATTGTTTTAATATCTTTTTTTAACTGCTCTTTTAAAAATTTAATATCATTCTCACTATTTTTTACTTTTTTTAATGCTTCAATTTTAACTTTAGTATCTTTTTTTAATGCTTGAATCTTATCATTTTTTTCAGATCTAATTAACAATTTGGCTCCAACTTTCTTTGTTAAAATGTGTAAACCCATAAAAGGGTATTTTTTTAATAAAAGTTTTTCATCTTCAATTAATTCTTGATTGCGAGAAGCAATAACAGTAGCTTGTAAACCACCAGAAATATTAACTGCAGTTCTGCCCATATCAAATAAACCATCTAAAGCACCAATAATACCATAAACAGCAGCATAATAGCTACCAAAACCAAGACCACCTAAAACACCAGCTGTTACAACAGCAGCAGTTCCTGGTACTCCCGCAATTCCTAATGAAGCAACTAATGTTACAATTAAGCCATTAATAAATAAAATAGCAATTGTTCAGTTGGGGAAATTACCAGGAAGGATAACACTAAATCATAAGAAAGATAAAATAATGCCAGCTTGCACTCCAGCACAGCCACTTAAACCTATTGTTGTTGAAAGTGGCATTATACTGTATCACTACCCTCTTCTTTCACTTTTAAATCTTCTTTTAAGGTATTCATAGCAATTGATAAAGCGGCATTAGAAGACTGAGTTGTAAAACCAGCAATAATTGGTTTCTGTGCTTTTAATAATCAACGATAAGGATTAATACCAAATAAATATAATGATAATAAATGTCATAAGAAAGTAATAAGTAGTGCTAAATAAGCGACTCCAATAATAATGCCAATATTAGCAAGTGCACCAATTGGTTGATTAATAATTGCTGTTGCTAGCATACTCATAACAGCAAATGGCATAGTTTTAAAAAACGACACATTGTTTCTAAAGTGTTTCTTGCTTTGTCCATTCGTTCTTCATTATGCTTAGTTAGTTTTTTAATTGCAAATCCAATTAAAGCACCAAGGACAATGATTGGAATAATTAATGTTTGAGTAAAAACACCAATTAAGCTGCTAGGAACGTAACTAATGATAATTTCGGGAATTGTTTTGGTGGTAGTTTTATCGTAACTACCACCATCAGTTAAATTAAAACCTTGGCCAATTTTAAAAGCAATTCCTAGTCCAAAGGCAATAGTAAAAGCAATAGCCACATTTATTAATAAAATAGTAATACCAACTCCTGAAACTTTAGTTATTGTTTTTGAGTTACTATTTTTTTTACTAGTAATTCTAGCAATAGCTAAAAATACTAATGGAATAGTTAACATAGTAATACCAATAATAAAAATAGTTTTTAATAATTCAATTCAGTGTACAATTTCTGCAACTCAGGGTATATAGTCAGGATTAGGTTTTATTGGTGTTCCAGGTAAGTTAGGATAAGTAATGTTATGATTATTAAAACCAGTAATAACTTGGATAATAATACCAAAAATTAGTCCTAATCCCATTCCAGTAAAAATACGAATTGGAAATTTAGGTTTAGTTTTTTTAATAAAAATAGAAAGTGCTAGGATAATACTAAAAAAGACAATTATCCCGATTAGACTTTGTCAGTGTGAAATACCAACAAAGTCTCTTAATAAGTTAATATTGTCATTACTAAGAGTTGTCATAGTTGCTACCTCATTCTTTTTATTTTTTATAGGTTATGACGATGTTACTTTTCTGCTTGCTATATGAATAATATCACTAGTACGAGCAAAAGGAGGTGAATAAACTAAATCTAAATTTTGTAAATCACGGATGTCCATTTTATTTCAAATGGCAGTAGCAAGAGCATTAATTCTTAATGTGGCATGATTATAGCCTGCCATTTGTGCTGCCAGTAATTGGAAATTTGTTTTATCATAAAATAGTTTCAAGTATAAAGGACGAGATTGTTTTAAGTATCTTGGTAGATCATAATCTTTAATATAAACACTACCAATTTTATTTTTATCAATCGTATCAAAACTACCAGTTTTTGTTATTTCTAAATTACCAACACGTAAAATACTTGATCCTAAAGTTCCTGGATATTTATGTTCTGGGTTTTTAATATTATCAGCAATAATACGTGCCATTTTATTAGCATTAGTTGCCAAGGGAACATATATTGATGATTTATCAAATTGACTATATATTTGTGCACAATCACCACCACTATACATATTTGAAAACTTTTTTGTAACATTTTCTTTAGAAGGAATTTGACAGAATTCGTTAATAATAATTGCTTTATTTTTATTTAATTCAATGTTGCTATTTTGTAAAAAATTCGTATTTGGTTCAAAACCAACTGCTAGTATTACTAAGTCACAAGGTATTGTTTTTCCATTTTTTTTATCACTTACACTTCTTAAACGCAAATCATTAACATTATTATGAGTCATCATTAGTTCTTCAACTTGATAGTTTAGTAAAATAGTGGCATCGTTTTTTGATTTAGTTTTATGATTAATATTTTTTTTGGTTAGTTCATCATAAATTAATTGGCTAAATTCTTTATCAACAGCGTATGCCATTAATCGATCTTTCATTTCAACGATTGTGACATTTTTTTTGTTTTAAGCATGCTTCTGCCATTTCCATGCCAATGAATCCACCGCCAATAATAACTATTTTTTTAGCATTTTTCATTGCTTTTTTTAGATTTATGGCATCTTCTTTAGTAAAAACATTATAAACATTATGTGGCAAAATACCATGACTAAAAGGTGGCGGAATTTTTGGTTTGGCTCCTGTTGCAATAACTAAGGCATGATAAGATACAACTTTTGCTTTAGTTTTATCGTCTGTTATTTTTTTGACATGAATTTCTTGTTTTGCTGTATCGACTTTAATAACATTTTGATTTAAATGAATTTTAATTTTATTTTTATTATTAGTTTTTTCTGAAAAATCTTTTTTTGTACGATCATTTAAAAGTTTTTTATCTTTAAATTCATTAGCAATATAATAAGGAATACCACAAGCACCAAGTGAAATATAGTTTTTTTCTTGATAAACATGGATATCAAAATTTTTATCACTATTTTTTTCACTACGTAATAATTTACTCGCAACTCCCATCCCAGTCGCGCCAGCACCAATAATAATAACTTTAATTTTCATTTTTATCATCGCTCCACTCTCATTAATTATAATATATATTTAATAAAAATATCAATTAATAGTGTTTATCTTAAGTATTGATTCATTTTTGAACAAATTCTAAAGTAGTGTCACTTATACCTTTATCAGTTACTAAATTATATTCATTAACAACTGTGTGGTCTAAATCACCAATTAAAAAACTTTGACCGTGGTTAGCATCAAGGATAGTGTATAATGAACTTTTTTTTGGTATTTCATATCGAATTTTTTCTTGAAATAATTCGTTAGCATTAGTGTAGTTAATAAAGTGATCATTTTGACCATGAAGAAATAACATTGGCATATCAGGTATTAATTTTAAATATTTAATTGGTTGTATTTCTTGTAAACCATCGACACCAAATGTTTTTTGTGCTTTTTTCCGACTTAATTTCAGCATTAAATTAGTAGGTAAGAAAGCATAATTGTATAGTTTTTCACTATACGTACGATCTAAGCGACTAAATGTACAATCAGAAATAATGAATTTTACTTTTTGATTAATTTTATGTTTTGCATATAAATCGCTTCACATTACTACTGTTGCGCCACCTAATGAAAAACCATATAATCCTAAAGCAGTAGTTTCTTGCTTATATGTTTTACAACAGTATTCAATAATGTCTTGTAAATCTTGTGATTCTTTTAAACCAAAAGTTGTTGGTGATGCATCACTTTCACCATGGTTACGAGCATCATATCAAATAACATTATAGCCAGCACGTAAAAAAATGAAAGCCTGTTTAAATATTCAAAATCTTGTATTAGTTATTCCGTGTAATAAAATTATTGTTTTATTATTATTTTCATTTTTAAGGGGACTTTTTAAAAGATTACCGTATAATGTTAAATTGTCAATTGATGTTTTAATTGAAAAAGGAATTATATTTTCATGTTTTTCTAGGTATTCTCAATATTCAAAATACATTGGCCATTTTGCTAATTCAATTTTAACTTTCGGTTGAGATTGAGAATTATATTGCAAGCATGCTTTAAACATTTCAATTGAATTTATATTAACTTTTTGTCTTAATTTTATTCTATTAATACTACTTTGTTTCATTAGTTTTCCTCACATTTTAGGTCATACATTTTAATAGTCGATGTTATTTAGTATTGTTGGTTTTGGTTTACAACGAATATATTTTTTGTATTTTTTATAAGGTATAAATTTAATATATTTGTATTTGCTAACTACGTGTTGTCCATTATTTTTACTATTTCGTCGTAAACAAGGTTTTACTTTTTTGATTTTAAAAGTACCAAAATTAGAAATAGTAATTACTTTACCTAGTTGGTTAATATTTTTAATTTCTTCAATTACACAATTAAAAACTATTTCAATATCTTGAATGTTAAATTTAGTTTTATCTGATACTCTTGCAATTAATTCTTTTGCGTTCATAAAAATCAACCCTATCTGTTTGCCCATATCCTTCTAATATTATTTTATATTATTTTATTTATAAAATGTAATCTATAAATTTTTCGTACTTTGCTTATTAATAATTTTATATATAAAAGGCATTTTACATATTTAATTTGAATAATTTTAACATTAAAAATAATAAGAATCAAAGATAAAAATTTCTTTATTATATTCAATAGTATAAGTAAGTATATTCCTTAACTATAATTATAATTTCTATAAAATGTAATTACAAAAATAAAAGTGTTTGGCCATTGCTTTAGTTTTAAAGCAAGTGGTTTTTTATTTTTGAAAGAAAAGAAAGAGAGGTTTAAAATTATTCTAGAGATAGCGACAACAAATGTTTCAATAGGTGATATTGAAAATAAAATTAGAAAATTTAAAGAAAATTTAGAAATTTTTAAAAAAGAATTCACATTTTTCATAAATGAAAGTGTTGAGGAACAACGTAATTATAAACAAAGATATCAAGATATTTTATCAGAAGAAGAATTAGAGAATAGTAAATATGAAAAGGATTTATCTTATAAAGAAGATGATTTAAAAAACTTAAAAAGTCATATTGAAGATTTAACAAAAAGTAGGACTAATAATCAACTTAGAAATCAAACATTGGATGAAAAAATAGCAAAAGATCAAAAAGAATTAAAAAAAATAAGAAAAGAAATTAAAGCTTTGCAAAAAGATAAAGAAGAGTTTAAAGAAAAAAGCGCAAAGATAGATAAAGATACTTTTCAAGAAACTCAAAAAAATATTGAAGATTTCCAAGCTACTATGAGAACAAAAATAAAATATGTTGAAGTAGTATCAGCTTTAATTGAAGTTAATTCAAGTGATGCAAACATACAAAAGCATTGAGATGCATTATGAATCGATTATAATAATAAAGTTAAAAATGCAAAAGAAAGAATTCAAATTTTAGAAACAAAAATTTCAAGTTATAAAAAACAAATTTTAGAAAATGAAATTAGTATTAAAAGCCAAGAAAAAGAAATAATAGTATTAACGCAAGAACAATTAAAGTTAGAAATTGATATAAAAAAAATTAAAGATAAAATTGAAAAAAATATAAAAGAAATAAGGGATAAATTAAATGAAATTAATAATAAAATGAATAGTTGTTTTACTGAAAATAAATTGAATATAACCAAAAAGAGTAATGATATTATTAATTTATTTAATGAATTTAAAACTTTTCATGAAAAAATAAAAGAAGATTTTAATTTTTTCATTACATTAAAAGAACAAGTAGATAAATTTTTAGGTGAATATTTTTTTATTAAAAACTCTAAAATTGAAAATTCTATATCAATAGTTGCTGATTATGATGCTGCACTTAAAATTATTATCAAGAATTTTACTACTTTTTTTGGAGAAAATAAATATGGTGAACTTTTAAAAAGTATAAAACAGTTTAATAACTATAAAGAAAGTAATGCTCAACAAGAATTACAACCATCAACTTCTAGTGATATCACTATTGATATCAATAATGAAAATAATGGTAAATGCAAATTATTTGATTTTGAAGAATTAAAATTAGAATCAGGATCAATAGTAAAAATGACTCTTAATTATTATAATTTTTTACAAGAATATAAAGGTCCATATTCTTATCTAATTTTTATTAAAGATGATAGTTTAAATGAAGGGAAGAATCAAAAAATAGCAAAAAACCTTTATTTTAATCCATTACTATTATTTGAAGATTGTAATGAAGAAGAACAAATGATTTTTAAAAAATTACAAAATAAAATGGCAAAAAATAGTAAAAAGAATTTTCTTTTTAATGAAAACAAAAAATTTGCTTTATTATGTACTAATGAAAATGATAGTTCGCAAAATCTTTTGTTTTTAATTGATTTTAGAACGTTAATTAAAATTCCTAAAAAGTTTATTCCATTAATGTATGATTATCAAAAAAAATATAATTTAAATCAAAAAATATGTAAAAAAATAGTTAATAATTTTGAACAAAAAAATAAAAAAGATTATAAATTTATGTTTATAAAAGTTAGAGTACAAAATAATAATATTAAAAATTATATTAAAAATTTAGATTTATTATATGAAAAAATTTATCAACAAAAAGATCAATTACAAGAGTTAAAACATTTATTTTTTGAATTTAATGAATTTCTTGATTTAAATAAAAAACAGCAAAATATAAAAATAAGTGATTATGAAACGCAACAAACTAGCGAATTTCTTAAAGAAAATGATTTTGTATATAAAATGGTAAAAGAAATATCTAATATTTTAGATATAACATTAAATTCAATAAATTCAGATTGTTTGATAGGAAATTCTAATAATGTATTACAAATAGCAGATGTTGAATCAATAAATCAAGAAGTATCAGTTGGTCTAGTACTTTCTGAACAAAAGATAGCATTTACAAATAATATATAATCAAAAGTTTTAAACTTATAAATAATGCAATTTTCCAGATAATTTAATTATCTGGAATTTAAAATTAATAAGGAAAAAAAATAATAATTTAATGAGGCTTTTTAATAATCTGTGTATCTTTGTTTTACAAAGTTACTAATTTAGATTAATTCTGTCTTCAAATTTTATCATAAAATGAGCAATTGCTGTATTTCAATTTTGAATAGGCAATGTTCATTTTTTTGTTATATTTTCAATTGCCAAGTAAAATATTTTGAAAACTGCCATATCATTAGGAAAAACTTTTTTATTTCTGATGATTTTTCGTAATTGACTATTAACAGATTCAATAGCATTTGTAGTATAAATCACTCTTTTGATTTCTACTGGATAACTAATAAAAACCATTAAATTATCTCAATTTTTATATCAAGATTTAGTAATTTGAGGATATTGTTTATTTCATTTACTTTCAAACGATTCTAAAGCTTGCATTGCTTGTTCTTCACTACATGCACTATAAATTGGTTTTAAATCTGCAACTAGACCTTTTCGATGTTTGTATGAAACATATTTTAAACTATTTCTAATTTGATGAACAATGCATAATTGATGTTCTGTTTTAGGATAAACTGATTGTATTGCTTCTGACATGCCTGTTAAATTATCACTACAAGCAATAAGAATATCATTTAAGCCACGATTTTTCATTTCTGTGAAATTAGATAATCAAAACTTAGAACCTTCATTTTCACTAATTCATAATCCTAAAACATCTTTTTTGCCTTCTAAATCAACTCCTAATGCTATATAAACTGATTTGTTAATAATCCGTTTATCTTGTCGTACTTTAACTACTATACAATCAAAATAAACAATAGGATAAATACTTTCTAATGGTCGATTTTGTCATGCTTTAACATCATCAATAACATCATCAGTAATTTGACTAATAACACTTTCACTAATATCAGCACCATGATATAACTCTTGCAACTGCATTCTAATGTCAGATAATGTCATTCCTTTTGCATACAAGGAAAGAACTTGTTGATCAAAACCATCAAATCTTCTTTGCCTTTTAGGAACTATTACAGGAGTAAAATTACTATTGCGATCTCTTGGTACATCAATTTCAATTTTACCTTGTTGAGTTATTAATTTTTTTGAACTTGTACCATTACGAGCATTTTCAGTAGTACTATGTTGATTTTTTTCATATCCTAAATAATTTTGCATTTCAGAATTCAACATTTTTTCAACTAATCTTTTTGTTAATTCTTTATATAAACCGCCAGGTTTAAAAACTGTTGTTAAATCTTCAGTATTTTCTAGTAATAAATCTACTGCTTTTGATATTGGATCATTATTATTAAAGTTATCTTTTTTAGCCATCTGTAACTCACTCTTTCTAGTCATTTAATTATATTTACTAGAATTAATTAAACATAGTTATTTTTGTAAGTTACACAGATTACTAAACATTTCCAATTTAATTTTTTTATATAAATTTTGAAATACTTCTATTTTTAACATTGATTTCTTCTCATGATTTTTCATCATTAATTCTATTTTTAACATTGATTTCTTTTCATGATTTTTCATCATTAATATATTTTTTAAATAAGATTTCTGATCATAATGGTGCAAAATATGAGATTTGTTGTTCTGTAAATGATACAATTTGTTCTTTTGTAAATGATGCAATTTGTTGTTCTGTAAATCATGGAATTTGGAATGGCAACCCTTTTTAGGACTATTTTTTGGTAGACATTTATTTTTGATAATTAACTGGAGTTAAGTAGTTTAAAGTGCTGTGAATTCTTATGTTGTTATATCAGTTGATGTAATCAAATAATTCTAATTTTAATTGGATTAATGATGTAAAATTTTTATCATTAATAAATTCAATTTTGAAAGTTTTAAAAGTTGCTTCAGCAACAGCGTTATCATAAGGACAACCTTTTTTGCTTAAAGAGCGATTAATATTGAATGCTAGTAAAAGTTTATCAATAATTTTATTATTAAATTCATTACCGCGATCACTATGAAATATTTGAATATCTTTTAAACAACGATTTGAGTGCATAAATGCTTGATGTACTAATGATGCATCTTTTTTAGTACCTACACTATGTCCAATAATTTCGCGGTTAAATAGGTCAATTAATAGGCAAATATAGTTTCATTTACCATTAACTTGAACATAAGTTAAATCACTAACAATAACTTCATTTTTAAGCCTATTATTAAAGTTTCTATTAACGATATTGGTTATTTGACTATCGTTGACTTTATTATGATGATTTTTGAATGATAATTTAGTGTATTTTGATATTAAATTATGTTTATTCATAATTTCTTTAATTTTTCTGCGTGACAAATAAATATTCTTTTCTTTTAGAACAACTTTTAATCTTCTTGTTCCATAAACTTCTTTATTTTCTTTAAAAGCACTAATAACAGCTTCATCATAAATATTATTTTGTTTTTTTTCTTTTTCCTTTAAATTAAAATAATATGTTGATTTAGAAAGTTTTAAAAAACGACACATTGTGCGAATTTTATATTTAACTTTATTTTTAGCAATAATTTCTATTTTCTGCCTATTATTAGTGCTGCTTGCTTTAAAATATCATTTTCCATTCGTAACTGTTTTAATTCTTTTCTTAATTTAATTAATTCATTTTCTTCAATAGAACGATTATCTTTAGTTTTAAAACTGCCTGAATTAGTAAATTGCTTAATTCAATTATAAGTAGCTGCTCTTGTAACATTGTACTCTTTAGCAAGACAAGACACTGACTTACCGCTTTGATATAAAGCTACTATTTGTTTTTTAAATTCATCGGTATATGAGTTAATATTGGCCATAATTATAGTTCCTTTCTTTTAACTAATTTGTTCACTTGTCTACGTAATTAGTGTCCAATAAAGTGTAACCTATCCAATGTTACAAAAAATGTTGGTAAAACAGTTAAAAAAACTTAATTTTTTATAGTTCCTCCCATTGTTGCAACAACAACAATATTAACAGGTGGTAGTGCAGCAGCAGTATTTGCAGCAACAGGTTCTGCTGTTGTTGCAAGCGCTGCTATTAAAAACAAAATAAGAAATAATAAAACAAAAAAGGAAGTTAAAAAAAATCAAAAAAGAGAAGAACAAGAAAATCTAAATAATCGTTCTAATAGACAACCATTATCTGAATTAAATCCAAACATTAATAATTTTAATAATGATATGCTATCAGTTGCTAATAATTTAGAAACTAATGCAACACCCCTTTTACGTACTGAATCAGTAACAAGACTTTAAAAAAATATTTTATAGATTAGAAAGAGAGAAATAAAAAATGCCTAATTTTAAAAGATTGAATTCAAATGTGTCTTCATCATCTGAATTAGAAATTAATGATAATGAAAAAGTAAAGAAGTCTAGCGGAATACCATCACCAAAGAAAATTGCAAATAATGTTAAAAAACAATTTAAAAAAAATATGCCTATTATAGGACCTGTTGCAGTTGGTCGAGGATTACTATTAACAGGTGTTCCTGTAATAGGAGCACTAGCAGCAACAGCATCAACTGCTGTTGTCGCTTCTATTGCTGATAGAAAACTAGAAACTAATAAAGCAAAAAAAGAAAGTAAACAAAAAAATGAAATATTTAAAGAAGAACAAATGGAATGTTTCAAATCAAAATTAGCAAGTCAAAAAGCACAATATGATTATGAAAGAAAAACATTTGAAGTGGGACTGGTTGAAAAAGAAGTAGAAAACAAAAAATTAAAAATTGAATTAAAAATGTTAGATGATCATTTAGAAAAACTAAATAATAAATGTAATAGAGAACCATTGTCTGAATTAAATCCCAATATTAATCAGTTTAATAATAAAATAGTATTAGGTGCTAATAGTTTAGAAACAAATATAAATAATAGTGATAAAACAACATTAAGACCAAGTTTAGGTTAAAGGAAAGGTAGAAAAATTATGTTTGGATGATTAGATGATATTGCTAAAGGTATAGAAGATATTGGAAATGATATTGGTAAAGGTGTAGAAGGTGTTATATCAGATATTGGTTCGGGTGTAGAAGATATTGGAAGAGGTATAGAAGATATTGGAAATGATATTGGTAAAGGATTAGAAGAAATTGGTAAAGGTGTAGATGATATTGGCTCAGATATTAGTGGCATTTGAGAAGATATTTCAAAAGGATTTGAGGATTTTACAAAAGACGTAGGAAATTTTTTTGAAAAAGGTTGACAAGGGATAGAATCATTTTTTAGTGATTTATTTGAAGGATTAGACTTTTTACTTTATGCTGTACCAATAGTTATTGGAGGAGCAATTGCTGTTGCAATAAGTGTCAAAATTTATAAGTTAATAACTAAACTGCAAAAAGATAAACTAGTACGAATGAATCTTAAAGATGCACAACGTCAAAGAAAAATTAATAAAAAAAATAGTCCTTTATTAGGAACACTTAGTGATAAAATTGTAAAAAGTAAAAATAAAATTAAAAAAAGAGAAGATAAACTGCAAGACGCAGAAAATAAATTAAAAAATTTAAAAGCAAAAAATCAAAAATTAGAAGAAAAAGAACTTAATAAACAAGTTAAAATAGCTAAAAAGTTAAAAAAAATTAATAATTTTCAAAATGAAGTAAATGATAGTGAACCATTAATTACTAGATATAATTCTTCACCTTCGTGTTCATTATAATATTTTTCTTATTTAAAAAAAGATTGCAACCGCAATCTTTTTTATTGTCAACAATATAATATTTTATTCATAATATTATTTTTATAAATTATATTAAGTTATTTGTTAAAGAATGATAATTAATTAATGAATTTTGCAAAAAATGAAGTTTTATAAGTAAAAATATAGTTACTCTAACTTATCAATGTTATAATTTATCAAAGGAATAACTAATATTAATTTATGAAAATTTAGATAGAAAGGTGCTATTGCCATTAATATGTTTTTTAAAAGTGTAAAATTCAAGAAGACAAATGATGATTTTGAAACAGATGATAATTCTGAATCAAAAGGTAATATAGAAGGAAAACAAGAAATAATTACACCTTTTAAACAGTATAAAAGTAAAGATAGTAAAAATCTTTTTGCTAAAAAAATGTTATTAAAAAGAAAGCAATCAAAATTAAATAGTAAGAAAAAATTTAGTGTTCATGATTGAGGGATTGATAATACTAATTATGTTTTTATTGATTTTGAAATTGCAAATTCGAATAAAACAAGTGCTTGTCAATTAATTATGATAAAAGTAACACAAGGTAAAATTGTCAAAACTTATAGTTCATTAATTAAACCACATCCCGAAGAATTTACTTTTTCTCATGTTCATGGAATTACAAGTGAAAGCGTATCTTTAATGTCAAACTTTAAAGAATTATGAGTAGACATCATTACTTTTTTTACTGAAAATACTGTTGTTATTGCTCATCACGCTAACTTTAACATTAATATCTTAAGATCATTAATTAATCATTATGATTTAAAATGTCCTAATTTTTTTTACATTTGTTCAGTTAAGTTATTTAGAAGAACATATGATTATCCTAATAACCGTTTAAGTGCTCTTGCTCATAGTAATCAAATTAAATTTGATCATCATGATCCATTGGCAGATGTTACCACTTTACATAAATTAATTAATATACATTTCAGTGAACATTACCATTTAAAAACTTTATGTAATAATCTTAATATTAAAATGGGGAAATTATTTGGTGATTCTTTATCTTAATTAATATAAGATGTATTTTTATATATAAAAATACTTTTTAAGTTTAAAGGTATAGTAAATAAAAATTTGCAAATTTAAAAATTAACATTATAATTATACTTATGTAGGAATATTAAGATAAATTATTTAAGTCAAATTGTATACAAAAGAGGTTACAGTTATGGAAAAAGAAATAGATGTTGCATATGTTTTATCACCATTGGATACAGTCACCAATGTTAATGACAAAAGTGTCTTTTCAATAAAAACACATCTTGTGCTAATAAATAAAATACTTAAAAGTAAGTAATTACTGGCTTTTAATTAGTATTAATGATTATTAATTAAAACAGTTGCTATTTTTAGGTGCAGCACTAATTCTTTAAATAATATTTATATCTTGTATAAAAGATAATGAATTATAATTGAGAAGATTATTAACTAAAATTCAATTTTATTTAATAAAAGTCTAAAAACTACATGAATATTTTGCTTGTTTATGATAACTTTACTAAAGAAATTAAAAATAAAATTTCTGATTTTTGATGTTATTAATTTTGATATGTAATATTTTATGAAATGGAGGTGAAATCAATGAAATATGACTATGAAATTATTGTAATTGGTGCTGGTCATGCTGGTGTTGAAGCGGCATTATCTTCTGCACGAGCAGGTCATAAAACCGCTATTATTACTCTTGATAAAACTAAAATTGCATTAATGCCATGTAATCCTTCTATTGGTGGACCCGCCAAAGGAGTTGTGGTTCGTGAAATTGATGCACTTGGTGGCGAAATGGCTAAAGCAGCAGATGCTACTACTTTGCAAATGAAACTATTAAATCATTCACGTGGTCCAGCAGTTTGAGCTATTCGTGCTCAATCTGATAAAATTGCTTATTCACAATATATGCAAAATGCAATAAATAAACAAGAAAATTTAACAATTTTAGAAGTTATGGTACAATCATTAATAATTGAAGAAAACACTGCTAAGGGTGTTATTTTAGAGAATGGCGAAAAAATTACTAGTGAAATTGTGATTTTAACTACTGGCACTTATATGACAGCTTTAACTTTACAAGGTCATAATAAGAAATCAGAAGGACCAGATGGTCAAAGAACAAGTAATGGTATTTCTGAACAATTAAAAATTGTAGGCTTTAATATGATACGTTTAAAAACAGGAACACCACCTCGTATTAAAAAAAATAGTATTGATTTTGACAAAACTAATATTGAACTAGGTAGTGATTTACCTTTAGCATTTTCACATGAAACTAAAAATTTTTTACCATTAGCAAAACAGTTACCTTGTTATTTACTTTATACAAATGATAAAACTCATACCATTATTAATAATAATTTAGATAAATCACCAATGTATAATGGTGAAGCACAAGGTACTGGACCACGTTATTGTCCAAGTATTGAGGATAAAGTAGTACGTTTTGCTGATAAGCCTCGTCATCAAATTTTCTTAGAGCCAGAATCACTTGCTTTGGATTCAATTTATGTCCAAGGTTTTTCAACATCGATGCCAATTGATGTGCAAGATAAAATGTTGAGAACATTACCTGGTTTAGAAAATTGTGAAGTATTAAAATGAGCATATGCTATTGAATATGATGCTTTTGAACCAACACAATTATGACCAACATTGGAAACTAAATTAATTAAAAACTTATTTAGTGCTGGTCAAATTAATGGTACTAGTGGTTATGAAGAAGCAGCGTGTCAAGGTTTAATGGCCGGAATTAACGCACATTTAAAAATAAAAAAAGAAAAACCATTAATTTTAAAGCGTGATGAAGCATATATCGGAGTTTTAATTGATGATTTAGTAACAAAAGGAACAGTTGAACCTTATCGTTTATTAACTTCTTTAGCTGAACATCGTTTATTATTACGAAATGATAATGCTCAAACAAGATTAATTAAATATGGTTATCAAGTTGGCTTAGTTAGTGAACAACGTTGATCACAATTTAATATTCAACAAAAATTAATGTCTAATATTGTTGAAAAATTAAAAACTATTAAAGTTAGTCCCAATTCAGAAGTTGCTAAGTATATTAATAATAATAATTTAGGTCCAATTCCCGATAATCATATTATTGCTTATGAATTATTAAAACGTCCAGGTGTCAAATTATCAATGTTTACTTCACAGTTACCTTTAATAAATGATTTACAATATCATCAATTAATGGAATTAGAAATTACAATTAAATATTCAGGGTATATTAATCAACAACTAAAAATGGCGCAACAAACTAATAGTTTAGAAAAAAAACAAATTCCTGGTGATATTGATTATGATTTAGTAGAAAGTATTACTGGTGAAGCTAGAGAAAAATTAAAGCGTGTTAGACCATTAACAATTGGTCATGCTACAAGAATTTCTGGTGTTAGTCCTGCTGATATTCAAGTTTTATTATTTTTTTTAAAACGCAAATATCCAAATTTAAATATTTAATAAATTAGCGATTTTTTAATTAAGTTCGCTAATTTTATATATTAAATATTTTACTTGCATTTTAAAGTTTAAAGAAGATTTTGATTTGTGATGACCAAAAAAATTAAACAGTAATAAAAATTGTAAATCTGAAACAATGACACATATTTAAGGGGTGATAAATTTATGAATAATGAAAAACAAAAAGAGTATAAGAAAAAGTGATATCAAAAAAATAAAAAAAGAATACAAGAATATCAACAAAGACCTGAAGTGAAAGCAAAAAGGAAAATATATAATCAAAAATGATATCAAAAAAGGAAAAAAACAAAACAAGAATTACAATTTAATAATAATTATCAAAAAGAAGTAATGGTAAATGCAATCAACAAATTAGCTGATGAATATCCTCCTACTGCACATGTTTTAAGTGAAAATCAAAAAATTTGAAAATCTTATTTATAAAATAAAAATAAATTAAAAAAATGAATTGATAAAAAATAAATCTAATTCTTTTTCATGTAAATCATATATAACAATTTTCTTTTTACTCAAAATAAAATTAAGTTGTGATATATAATTTTTATCAATTAATTTAATTAAAATACTATCAGTATCTTTATTATATTTAAATTGAAAATTATATAAACTTAAAAGTGATGATGCTACAAGATTATTGCTTGTTTTTAAAACAAAAATTTTACCAACTCCAAATTTATCAATTGGCCCAGTATAAATTAATTTACCATATTCAATAATAGTACAATTATCAATAATATCTTTTGTTTCATCAATCATATGAGTTGTTAATAAAATAGTTTTTCCTTCTTTTTTTAAATCTTGTAAAACAGAAGTAAAAAATTTTCTTGATTCTGAATCTAAATTAGCTCCTGGTTCATCTAAAATAACTAGGTTTGGATCATGTGCTAGGGCAACAATCAACATAATTCTATTTTTCATTCCTGAAGAAAATGAATTTAAAGATTTATTACGTGATTCTCATAAACCAAAATTTTTTAATAATCTTTCTAAATTTACTAGTAATTTACTTTCTGAAATTATTGTTGTTTTACCTAAAAATTTCAAAAAATTATAAGCACTTAATCCCTGAGGAAAATTTTCTATATTCAAAGAATAGCCTAAACTATTTTTTGAAAAAGTTGTTCCCGCTTTATAGCCATTAATGGTAATTAATCCTTCGTAATTACTTTTTGGAATAGCACCAATAATTGATTTCAACAGTACTGATTTACCACTTCCTGAACGGCCAACTAAAGCATGAATAGTTCCTTCAAATACAGTAAAGCTAATATTATTCATGTGAAATTTCTTAAATTTTTTACTATAGTTTTGAACATTAATTAAAATTTTATTTTTATCATTTGTTGACATAAATACTCTCCTAACTAACTTATCCAATATTCTTTTTTAAGAAAAAACAAAATGATAAGAAAAATAAAACAATACACAACACACCGTAAAATATACTAACAATCAAATTATTTTGTATGCTTGTAGTATTATTAACATCAATTTTATATTCGCTATTTAAATGAAAAGTAAAATCAGGATAACTAAATAAAGTATTTTTTTGAACATTAAAATCAATACTTGATAAAGCTAATGGTTTAAATCAAAAATTACCATAACATCCCATATAATTTGTTCACATTTGGTTTCAATGCTCAATAAAATTAAAATAGTTAATCAAAGTATATAAATTCATATTATTTTTAAATGCAATAAAATTTTCATCATTTAAAACTTTTTCTGATTTAACTTGATAATAAATTCATATTTGATTATAAATGTAATCTTCCACAGTTCTTAATAAAATATAAATTGGATTAAAAAAAAGATTATCATATTTGTTACGTAATGGACTGCTAAATTTAACATAATATCCACCATCTTTAAAAGCTCTTGTTCAATCATCACTAGTTAATGTTTTTTTATTACTACCTTCCTCAACATAAGATTTAGCAAGATCATATTCTAACAAATCAGGTATTTTTGATTTTTGTAAATAACAAAAATTATTAATTTCAAATTCATTATTATAATCTTCATATAATTGTAATAAATCTTTTTGAGTATCGTTATTAGATTCTTCAATTTTTTGTTTTAATTCTTTTAAATTAATAAAGTATTTATTAAAAACTAAAACTATTTTAACTGTTTTGCCATTAAAATCATTATGTCCATTTCAAACATCAATTTTACCTTCCATTTCACCACTATTAAATGAACTATTTAAAAGAAATCCTTCTTTTTTATAAAAATCTTGTCTTTTACTAATAACTTCCTTTTTATTAATATTTTGTAATTCATCAATTGTTAAACTATTATAAAAATCAGCAATATCTTTAGTTAAATTAGGATAACGAATTAATCCCATTTTATAATATTTATTAAATAACATTGCTTCTTTAATTTGTTTAACCAAATAAGGTCCAACACCTTCTTTAAAAGAAATTGGTAAATTTTCTGTTTTATTTAATATCAAAGAAGAAGGCAAACCACCCAAAAGGAATAAACTACAAAAAATAACAAATATTAAAAAAACCTTTTCTGATGAAAAAAACGCTAACATAGCTACCGATCCATTAGTTACTAAAATTGAGAAAAAAAGTAAAAAAAGAAATAATTTTAAAATAATTAAAATATAAAATTTAATATATATTATTTTTAGAATTACTCCTATGATGCCTCCAAAAACTAATAAAGTAATAATATTAGATACGATAAAAAATAATGAAGATAAAAATAACACGAAATATTGTGAAAGGATAATTACTTTTCTTGAATATGGCCTTGTTAGTATTAGAAGAAAAGAATTATCTTCAAATTGTGTACCAAATAACTTAATAGAATTCATTAAAGCAAAAATAAAAAGAAAAATGCTATACAAAATCATAATATAATATTGAAAAATAATGAAAAAAGTATTTGAACTTAATTTCAAAGTAAAAAAAACAATAGATATTGTTAAAGATATAAATATTGATAAAATAAATAAAAAAACTGTAATAAAAGAATAATAAACCTTAATAAAAATAAACTCTAATAATTTACCTAAATTTGCTTTTTCAACCATACCTCTCTTAAATAACCTCTCAATGTATTAGTTTATAATATTTTTATTTAAAAAAACAATTTTATTAATTTAGAAACAACAATATATACTAGCAATTATATAATCAATATTAAGCATAATATGAAAAATTTCTTAGTAGAATTTTACTATGTTTTATATAATAAATCTTGTTTTAATAGTATTAAATACAGTAAATGTTAAATTTTAAAACTAGTTATTATTTTAAAAAATAAAATAAGTAAAAACATAAAAAAACTTATAAAAAATCACTAAATATGATACTATTGGTGTTTATTATAAAACTTTAAAACATAATATAAAAAATAATTTTAGAATAATATAAAATGAAGTAAATATATTCAACAATTTAAATATGTCTTTAATTTATTAAATTAAAAACATATTTTATCCAAGTTTGATTTTAATAATATTATGTTTTAAAACAAAAAATAATCATTTTTATTACTAATGTCAATAATAGTTGTATTGAATATATTTAATTATATAAAAAGATTTATTTATGGAGGTATAAATTATGAAAAAATTATTAAGTATTTTGGGGGCAATAATTTTAAGTACTACTGCTACTACAAATATTATTGCTTGTGGCGGAAATAATGATGAACCAATACCAGAAGAGCATGGTAAAGAACAGAGTGATACTGATTTATTAAAAATAGCAGAAGAAAAAGTTAACAGTTTATTTGGGGATCTAATAAAAGAGAAAAAAAATATTTTAAGACCAGATAACTTTGCTAGTTCTGGACAAGAACTATTAAATCAAATTAATAATATTCCTGATAATCAAGAAATTACTAATCAAGATTTAACTAAACATTTTTATGACGTAATTAAAGAAAACATTAGTAATTTTGGTTCTGAACTACGTAATGATTCTAATTTAAAATCATTATTTTCTGGTATTAATATTAATGAAATTTTAAAATTAAATACTGATAAATCAAAAATTACTAAAGTTGAATTTAATGAATGAAAAAATAATAATGCTTTTGGGATGGATGATTATAATAAAGAAAAGTATCAAATTGAATCTTGAAATATTCTAAAATCAAGCCTAAAATTTGATTTAAAATGAAAAGATTTTGATGGTAATACATTAGATCGTGAATTAAGTATAGATTTTTTTGATATAAACTTTATTAATCAAAATGCTAATACTGAAGGCGTAATTGAGAAAGTAGCAAGCAAAATTGAAGATAGTTTAAAAGATTATATTGTTGAAACTACTTTAGATTTAAAATGAAATATTTCAAAATGATGAAATAGTAATGAGTTAAAAGAAAACATTTTAGAAAAAATAAAAACAAAATTGGGAGCTAAGTTTATTGCTCGTGATCAAACGAAATTTCATAATTATCAATTGCCAAATAATAATAATAATTGAAGTGTCACTAAAGAAACACAAAATGATTTTCAAAGTATGGCACAAAAAGTATTTTTAAATCAATCAGGTTCTGATGTTAAATCAATTTTTACTAATAAAGCTAATTCATATGCACAAACCTTTGAAAATAAATTTGAAAATTGAAAATATAGAAACAAAATTATTTCAGATCTAGATAAAGTAAGTTTGTTTGGAGAATTTGAAATTAATAGTTGAACATATCATAATTTAACATTAGACCCTATTAAAATTCCTGTTGTCATCCGCGATACTATGTCAATACAAGATCGAATTAATAATACTGCTGATAAATTAGCCAAATTTTGTTCTAAAGATGGTATTTGAAACAATCGTCTTACTATCAGTAAGTTTGAAGGTGACTTTACAATGAAAATGAATAAAAATGATTTTAAAGATTACAAAAATAATAATTTTAGTGATACTTTAAAATATTTAAAAGATAAAACTACTGATTTAGCAAAAAAGAATCGTTTTTTTCAAAATAATGATTCACTAGAATTAATTAATTGTCATGAATTAGGGCAAAAAGGTCTTAGATGACAAAACACGCAATTAAATTCTAAATTAAAAAATAATAAATATATTATAGATAATTTGTCTTTAGGTACTGTTGATATTTGAATGTATTTTAATGGTTATGTTTTATCTTTAGCATATTCTTTTGCTCCAACTTATGCGGTAATAGAGGGTGATAATAATAATGTTTGAAGTTAATATAATAATTTAAAAAAAATTATTAAACCTTAAAGATAGATAATACAAAAATTAGTAGTTTTTTAATTGAAAAATTACTAATTTTATATATTAAATATTTTTTTAAAATGAAATCTTTTTTGATTTTAATTTTTAAAATTTAGCATAGATTGCATTTATGATGAACAAAAATAAAAATTGTAAATATGTTCAAATTTAAGAGATGATAAGTTATCAATAATGAAAATCAAAAAATTGAAAATCTTATTTATAAAATAAAAAATTATATAAAAAGTATTAATTATATTAACTATAATTAATATGTTGGTAACACAACATATTCATTAATTTTTAAATTTAAAAACAATTAATTATTAAATAAAATTGATTAAGTAAAGGAGTAGTGAGATTTATGAATAATTCAACAGAACAATCAAGAAATGAAACAACACGTTTATTAGGAGTAAATATGACAAATACAAGTTGTTTACAAAAAGATTTTGGTTGTTGTTGTATCACAATGTTATCATCAACATTACTTTCAACAATGGGCTTGGGTGTTGGTGCAATATATGGTTTAATAAAAAACAATGATGCTAGTAATGTCAATAGTGTCGGTGTAGGACTTTTTTTATTAGGTGCTATAACAGGTCTTAGATGTGGAGTTACAATTAGGAACTGGTTAATAAATAGAAATAATAATGAGCAACAAAATAATTTAAACATTGGTTATGATAATGAGGAATTTTTACAAGAAGTTACTATAATAGATAAAGATGCTAGGCCATTAGTAATTTCTTCAAATACAACAAAAACTAGTAAACTAGATAATGGTTTAATAAAGATTGAACAAACATTTCAAGTAGAAATTGAAAAAGATAATGAACAACAATTTCAAGATGGAATGAATGAATATTATGAGAATGAAATTGCAAGAAAAACAAATGATAAAGATTGCTCTTTAAAAAATAATATAGATCAAAAACCTGATTTTATACAAATTAAAGCAGAAATTCATAGTATTTCAACTAATTTAAATGATGAACCATCAACAAGTACCGCAGTCATATATCATTTATAAGTATTAACTCTAAGACATGCTATTGAAAAAACTACATTTATTTATTTTAGCATTAAAATATGAATCTCTACCAGCAGAATTATTTACAGAAACTTGTATATTTCAATAAATATTATGATCATCATGTCATATGTTAAAACTAAAATCAATATGTGTTCCTCAACCAGAACCATTTTTGGTATCAATAACTCCCGAAGAAAAACTATGGATGTTACTAGTAATATCAGTTGTGGCACCATTTAGTTTAGCGGTTACTGATTGGCCAGTAGATATTGAAATTTTGCAATATGAATCTTTATCGAAAGCAAATGTTGGATAGATTTTAGTAAAGTTATCTCAATTATGAGCATAATTAGCTCAGTCTGTTAAAATATATGTGCTAGAAATATAATTATTAAGTGATAAAAATCCAGAATATGAATCAGAATATGAATAATTTATATCATTTTTATCAATATTAGTATTAGTTCATGTATTATAATAAATTTCAATTAAATTATTATTATTATCAAAAATATAATTAATTGAATTATTTTTATCTGTTATTTTTATTGGAAGATTATATATGAAATTATAAATATTATTATTACTACTAATTAAATTAATAATTTTATTAGTTAAATCTTTATTAAAACTATCTTTGATACTTGTTTGACTCATAAAGTATGTTCCTAATTTGTCAGCTATTGTTTCATCAATTTGATTATTTTTTGTTGCTTTAGCAATATAGTATAGTCCTAATGTTTCATTTAAACTATCATTATATTCTACTTTATTACCACCAGTTTGATTAGAAATACTAATATGATTAGGTAAACTACCTAATTGCACATATTGTCAATCGTTATTATCACCATCAAAATAAGTTTTATTATATTCACTTTTACTATATTCATTATCTGTATTTTTAATAGTAGTTATTTTTTTATGACTATTCATTTCTTGTTTCGTATTTTCAATATTTAATTTTTGATCACTAGGAATAGTAACTTTGGTATTATAAACTAGGTTACCTGTTGTATCTACTAAGAAGACGTTTCTAGCATTGGTAAAAGTATAACTTTTTAATGCAGATGTATCATAACTATAAAATTTATGATCGGTTGTTGATTAATTAGTTATTATGTCATTATCATTTAAGTAACCATATTTATTATTGAATAGTGAAGTTGTATTATTTACATTGTTTTTTAATGAGTTATTAATATGATTAATATTGTTATTTCCTGTTAAAACTAAGATTGTTAAACTGCTTAAAGCTATTAAAAATTGTTTCATGGATATCACCTATTTATATAAAATGAATACTATTAGTAGTATTATAGTATAATAATAGCACTTATTAATATAAAACAAAATTAAATAAATATTAAGAAATAAAGATGATTTTTATCTTATAATTTTTTAAAATGACATCCATTTGGATGTCATTTTAAAAAATTATTATTTATTTACTATCATTTAATCTTACTATATTTATTGTAAAAAGTATTAAACACTACCAATAAAAAGGCAAAACTTCTCAAATTAAGTAGTTTTGTAATATTTAAAATTTACATTTGTGCTGATTTACTACTAGAACTTTGATTTTCATTTGTTGTTGATTGATTTATTTTTGCTTTATTTTTTTCAAGGTCAAGAGCATTAGCAACTTTTTCTCGTCTTTCCTTTTCGTTTTTTTCTCCTCACACTTTATTTGTTTCTTTTGCTTCTTTGTTGTACTTATCTTTATCAGCTTGACTTCATTCGTTATATGATCTTCACATATTTATAATCTCCTTTATTTGTTCTTGAATATTTTTTATCATAAAAATATTCAATAAAAGTATATATTTTTATTTTCAATATCTTTATTTAATCCGACTGTCTCAGAAACGGGCAATCCTTGGCTTAATCACATTGATGGTAATTGGTGTTCTAATTGTTTTTCTTTTTTGTATATTTCTTCTTCTAATTGAATTTTTTCTTCTTCTCAAATACTTTGTTGGAATGGCAACCCTTTTTAGGACTATTTTTTGGTAGACATTTATTTTTGATAATTAACTGGAGTTAAGTAGTTTAAAGTGCTGTGAATTCTTATGTTGTTATATCAGTTGATGTAATCAAATAATTCTAATTTTAATTGGATTAATGATGTAAAATTTTTATCATTAATAAATTCAATTTTGAAAGTTTTAAAAGTTGCTTCAGCAACAGTGTTATCATAAGGACAACCTTTTTTGCTTAAAGAGCGATTAATATTGAATGCTAGTAAAAGTTTATCAATAATTTTATTATTAAATTCATTACCGCGATCACTATGAAATATTTGAATATCTTTTAAACAACGATTTGAGTGCATAAATGCTTGATGTACTAATGATACATCTTTTTTAGTACCTACACTATGTCCAATAATTTAGCGGTTAAATAGGTCAATTAATAGGCAAATATAGTTTCATTTACCATTAACTTGAACATAAGTTAAATCACTAACAATAACTTCATTTTTAAGCCTATTATTAAAGTTTCTATTAACGATATTGGTTATTTGACTATCGTTGACTTTATTATGATGATTTTTGAATGATAATTTAGTGTATTTTGATATTAAATTATGTTTATTCATAATTTCTTTAATTTTTCTGCGTGACAAATAAATATTCTTTTCTTTTAGAACAACTTTTAATCTTCTTGTTCCATAAACTTCTTTATTTTCTTTAAAAGCACTAATAACAGCTTCATCATAAATATTATTTTGTTTTTTTCTTTTTCCTTTAAATTAAAATAATATGTTGATTTAGAAAGTTTTAAAAAACGACACATTGTGCGAATTTTATATTTAACTTTATTTTTAGCAATAATTTCTATTTTCTGCCTATTATTAGTGCTGCTTGCTTTAAAATATCATTTTCCATTCGTAACTGTTTTAATTCTTTTCTTAATTTAATTAATTCATTTTCTTCAATAGAACGATTATCTTTAGTTTTAAAACTGCCTGAATTAGTAAATTGCTTAATTCAATTGTAAGTAGCTGCTCTTGTAACATTGTACTCTTTAGCAAGACAAGACACTGACTTACCGCTTTGATATAAAGCTACTATTTGTTTTTTAAATTCATCGGTATATGAGTTAATATTGGCCATAATTATAGTTCCTTTCTTTTAACTAATTTGTTCACTTGTCTACGTAATTAGTGTCCAATAAAGTGTAACCTATCCATTGCTTCTAATTTGTTCTCTTGTAATATTTTTATTTTCTTTTAGACTATTATTTTTTAGTTTTTCATTTTCTTCAATTAGTTTTCTTTTTTTTAAAATTTCTTTTTTTATATTTTCTTGTTGTTGTTCAAGTTCTTGTTTTTCTTTTTTTTGATCTTGAAGCTGATTTTTTCAAAATAAAATATCTTTATATTCATCTAAAATTGTTACAGCATTATATTTAAAATTGTCGAAGTTAATATTGTTTTCTTTTTCTTGTTTTAATGACTCGATTTTACTTTTAATTTTTTCTAATTCTTTTTTTATTTCTTCAATTAATAAAATATCATTTTGTGTTTGTGATATTTCTTCTGTATTTGAAATTGAAGTTGATGCTGGTGATACATAATTTTTGAATTTTGTTCATACTGTTCATATATCATTATTTGTTTCTTCTTTATTTTCACTATCTGTTGAAATAATAGAAACTGTCTCTGAATTTTCTATATGACTTTTTGATGGGTTATCATTAATTATTACATCTGTTAATTGATTATTAGTATCATTTTTTACTGAATTTAAATGTTAAGCCACCATGTCTTTCTTTTTTTCTTCCTTTTTTATTTTTAAATGTAGAATTTGATTGGTTTAAAATATCTTTAATGTCTTGCTGTGCTGTTATTTTTTGAAATATTTCTGATTTATTTTTGTCTGCCATTTTAATGCCTCCTTTTAACAAAAAATCCATTTACTTTCCTATAAAAGTAATTGGTTAAAATTTATATATACTATATAACGGTTGTATATTATCAAATTTTATGTATTTTACAATTAATTAAGTTTTTATTAAAAATAAATTTAAAGTATGTAAAATTTATATAAATAAGTTAAAGTTAATAGTAAATGATTTATTTTTTTGTTTTTTAAAATCATTGAAAAATTAGAGTTTCAAATGAATGATCTAGCAAAAGATATAAATAAGAACGTAAATGGGACTAAAAATAAAATTAAAATTCCTCATCATTACATTTTAGAAATAACAAAAGAAAATAACTTTGAAAATAATAACAAACCAAATATTACTATTAATAAAATTAATTGTCATAAATCCTTTTTATTTATATTCTTTATTATTTTTTTAATAAACTGTTTAATTAATTTGCAATAAATTGATTGTTTGATATTAAACTAAGATTTCTTGTATAATTATAAATAAGTATTATTAGTAGGTGGTTTTTATGTTTCGACGTTTTCTATTATTTACTATAATTTTGCCAACAATAACTACTATTAGTAGTAGTATTTATGCTTGTACTTGAAATTTACAACCAACAGTTTTATTAATAACAAGTTATCAACAAGCACAAAATCAAAACATTTATGACCCACTTGTTTATCAAAAGTTACAAACTTTTTATGGTAAAGATCATGTAGTAACATTGTTTAGTTCTCAAGATGATAATTATTATGCATTAATGTTGAGAAACTTTTTATCTACATATAATATCAAAAAAGTTTATATTTTAAATCCTAGTTTTCAAAAGTATATTCCACATCATAGTGAAACTAGTAGTTATTCTACTAAAAACTTAATTAGAGTATTACAACAATTTCAGAATGTTAAATTTTATTTTTTTAATAATATTATTGCTGATACGGTTAAAGTCACTAATAATATTTATGATATTAGATATAATATTGATAACGTAACTAGTAGCCATTTAAATTATGGCAGTAAAATTGCTGAACATTTTGTTGAAAATGTTCAGGATGGAATAATAAATAAAAAATATAACTTTGATGTTGATGACAACGGTAAATTGATAGTTAGAATTGGTATTATTAATAATATTGGCATTGATTATGATCAAACTATTTTGAATCAATTTGCTGAGATAATTAATGGTATTGATAATCCAAAAATTACATATAAAATTATTTATGCTAATCCTCATGATAGTTTTGTAACAAGTAATATTTATAGTGCTGATAGTGTTGCCGGTGTTGGTCAGATTGCCCAATCATTATATGAGACACATGGTGTTAATTTTATTATTAATACTAATTATTGATATAACAGTATTATTGCCTATACTGCTAGGTTAATATCTTCACGTCCAACCTATAGTAAAACTATTAGTTTTGTTGGATCGAATATTATTAATAATAATGACTATGTTTATGATAATATTAATTATTTAGCTTTTGGTTTTATGCCTGATTTGGAAATTATTGATGAAACATTTAAAGAAGAGATTAATCCTAATTTTAAAATTATACCTAGTGCTTCAGAAAGTAAAATCAAAACTTATGGTGTTAATAACATTGATTTTACTAATCAGTATGGAGATATATAATTATGGAAAAAACAATATTGAAGTTACAAAAAATTAGTAAATATTATGATACTCGTGTTATATTTGAAAATGTTAATTTAGAAATAACACAAGAAATTCATGCCATTGTTGGTAATAATAGCGTTGGTAAATCAACATTAATTAGAATGCTTGCTGGTTTTGAACAACCTTCTAAAGGAAAAATTGTTATTAATAGTTTAAGAAAAGGATGTTATTTTCCTCGTGATCCTAGTGAAATGCTTTATTTTAGAATGGCTTATGCTGGTCAAGATGATTTTTTCTTAGACAATCTTACTGTTAAACAAAATATTATACTTGGTAATGAACCAACTATTGCTAAAATTTTTCCTAATTGAAAAGAAGCTGAATTTAAAATTAATAATTTAATGGAAAAATATAAAATTAAGCTTAATTTAAATAAGAGAGTATCAACACTTGCGATTGAAGAATTAAAAAAATTATCTTTACTTCGTGCTTTATTCAAAGAACCTAAAATATTGTTGTTAGATGAACCAACTGTTGGTTTATCTGATAGTCAAAAAGTAGAGTTTTGAATGATTTTTAAAACATTTCGTAATGAAGAAATAACGGTCCTTTTCACAACTAGAGATGAAGAATTTGCTAAAATGGTTGCTAACCGAGTATCTTGAATTGAAAACTTAAATATTGGTAAAACAAAAGTAATGAAATTAGAAGAAAATACTAAATTGTTTACAACTAATTATTGAGGTAAGATTTTTAATTATAAAAAACCAAAATCGATAAATTCAGTACCAATGCTTTATATTGATAATCTTTCTTTGAATAAACCCAATATTTCAAATTTTCATAAAATTGAATTTGCAATTCGCCCTGGTGAAATATATGGTATTTATGATTATGAAAACCTTTATAGCGAGGTTTTACTTGAAAGTATAGTACGTATGATTAAAACGCAAACAGGACGCATTTTTTTTCAAGAACAAGAAGTAACTTATTTTAAACCGCAAGAAATTAGTAATTTAGGAATTGATTGAATATCTGGACATTATAGTAATACTGCTATAATTCCTGATGCCACTTTATTTGAAAATTTTACCTTTTGAAATTATAATAAAGAAAAATATGTAACTAAATCCGGAGTTGTCAAAACAGCCGTTGTTAATAAAAAGGTACGAGAAATTATTAAAAAATATCAAATATTTAACGATAATAATATTTTTATTAAAATTAATAAATTATCAAAAGGAGAAATGCAGAAATTTGTATTAGCAAGAAGTATTGAAGAGCAACCACAATTATTAATTTTATCTAATCCATTTTCTGATTTAGATGAAAATTCTTCGTTATTAATTATTAAAAAGATAATAGAGTTACGCGAAAGTGGTTCAAGTATTTTAATTATTGATACTGATCCGTACTTATTACAATTATTGTGTCAACGAGTAGCAGTTATTTATCACAAACAATTTGTTTGTAAATTGGAAAATAAAAATGTTAAAGTTGAAATAATGAACAATTCAGCACTATGGAATGATTATCCTATTACAAATGAAATAATTGTTAAAACTGATAAAATGTATCAATTGCCACAAACAAAGTGAAGTTTGAAAAAGAAAAAAATAATTAGAACAATTAATTATTTGAAAAGACCATTTGTCAAAATTACTAGTTGAATTAATAAAAAAATGGAAAATATTAGGTCAAGGTTGGGTTAAAAGATGTTGGAAAATATTAAAAAATGAAATTTTTGATTAGTGGGTGCATTATTATTACTAATAACTCTATTTTTTGTTAGTTTATTAATGTTATGTTTACAAGTTAATCCATTATCATTTTGGAAAACTATTTTTATTAATCCTTTAACTAATTTAGTAAGTTTTAGTAATTTAATTGAAACATATAGTGTATTAATATTAACAGGATTAGCAGTAGCTATTACTTTTAAGTATCGTATTTATAACTTTGGAGTTAGTGGTCAAATGTTATTTAGTGCTATGATAACATATGTATTGGCAGTAGCTATTTATAAAAGTGGTGGTTATAGTCAATGAATTACTCCTTTTCTTTTATTAATTGCAGTTTTAATTGGTGCTTTAGCTGGTTTAATTATTGCAATTTTAAAAACTTATTTTAAAATTCATGAAATTATTAGCACTATTTTATTTAATTTTATTGCTTGAGAAGGATATAAAGGTTTAATAGCCAGTAATGTTTATCATAACTTAAAAATTCCAACACAAATTACTAATCTTAGATTTTCATTAATTAGTGGACCTTTTAGCATTAGTAATTTATTTTCTGCTGGTATTATTATTGCTATTATTGTCTTATTAATCGCAATTATTATTTTTAATAATCGCACTCTTGGTTTTAAATTAAATGCAATTGCTAAAAACCCCGTTGCTGCAAAATATGCCAGATTAAATCCCCAATATCAGGGTTTAATAATTTTATCAATTTCAGGAGCGATAGCAGGAATTGCTGGTTATCTTTATTTTTTAGGAGTTAATAATAATTTACCTTCGCTTTCTGCTCCAATTCAAGAAGGATTTTATGGGGTAGTAGTAGCTGCTTTAGCGGGATATACGCCAGGAGTTATTTTATTTTCATCATTTTTTATGAGTTTATTTATTAGTCCTATTAAAAATAATGCTTTTATGTATTTGAAAAATCCAGAAATTGCAATAATAGTATTATCAATAACCATTTACATTATTGGTATTTATCCTTTTATTTGGCATTACTTAACTCATTCTATTGCTATTAAAGAATATTTAATAAGACTAAAAAAGAAGTTAATATGAAAAAAAGAATTAATTAAGGATGAACAACAAAATGTTAAAATTGTTAATGTTGAATCAAAATCTTCAAAAATTTTTAAAAAAAATAAAATATTTAAAAGGAAAAGGAGAAAAAAATAATTATGTTACTCTCATTTTCAACAATTTTAGTTAATACATTATTATTTGCTTGTCCATTATTGTTGTTATGTACAGGTGGAATTTTAAATACTAGAGCAGGAATTGTTAATTTTGGTTTTGATGGTATTATGTGTACTGGTGCTGCCACATATTGTATAATTGTTTCACAATTAAAAAATAATTTGGGTGGTGGAGTTGCAATTTTGGCATTTTTTATCATTATTATCATTGGAATTGTATTTGGCTTAATTCATAGTTTAGCAACCTTATTGTTTAGAACTAATCAATTTTTAGTATCAATGGTTATTAATTACTTTGGTTATGGATTAGCAGTAATTTTACCATTAACATTTACTGGAGAAATAAATTATTCATTAGCAAGTATTTATATTTATCAATTTTCTTGAATTGCAATTTTGGTAACCTTTTTAGCAATTTATATTTTTGCAGCTATTTTATTTTTGACTAAGCTTGGATTATACATTAGAGGAATTGGTGAGAATCCAACCGCAGTAGCTTTAAATTATATTCATGTTCGTCGTTCTCGATTTTATATTTCGCTATTTTCTAGTTCTTTAGCTTGTTTTTCAGGTGCTTTATTTGTTTATGTACTTCCAAGTACTTTTATTTATAGTAATAATTTTGCTGGTATTGGTTTTTTGGCAATTGCTTTATGAATGATGGCACACAGTAGATTTTTTTTAACTTCTATTATTTGTTTTATTTTTTCTTTTTTATATCAGTATATAAATGCTTCACAAACATTTATAGTTATTAGTAATAATATTCCAAGTTGATTATGGGGTATGTTTCCATATTTAATAGCATTAGTATCATTAATGATTTTTCGTCCTAATACAGAATTGGTAAAAAGTTGAGCGCAACCTTATGTTAAAGCAGGTAGAAAATGACAATAAAATTATATGCTAGCAATATTTTAAAACCTTTATCAAGTTTAATAAATTAAGTTTTTATTTTTATTGTGTATAATAAATTTATTAAACAATGAAAAAAGGGGAAATTTAAATTATGGTAAAAAACTTAAATGACAGTTTTGAGAAATTGGCTGAACAGAACAATGAGAGTTTAGAAAAAAATATTAAAAAAATAAAAACATTTAAAAATAATGAGAAGAAAATAATTAATAAAATTTCTAATATTAACTATCAAAAAATTAATGATGATGAAGAAATAAGTTTTAAATCTAAAAAAAATAAGTGTATAGTAATGTAAATTAGATTAAAACATTTATTTTTTAGAGGCTTTTTAATAATCTGTGTATCTTTGTTTTACAAAGTTACTAATTTAGATTAATTCTGTCTTCAAATTTTATCATAAAATGAGCAATTGCTGTATTTCAATTTTGAATAGGCAATGTTCATTTTTTTTGTTATATTTTCAATTGCCAAGTTATGTGATAAAATTTCAAGCATATACTAAAAAAACATTATAATTAAATATAAAATTATAATTAAATTATATTTAATTATTTAAAGCATTATATTTATAGTCTACTTTAAATAAAGTATTTTATTAAAAGATTGATTTAGGAGTAAGCAATGAATAAAGATTGAACTATAGGTTTAACTAATTTAACTTTAACACCAATAATGGAACAACAATTAAGTCGGTATTATAAAATTTTAATTGCTGAAAATAAAAAATATAACTTAACAACAATTATTGAAGAAGTAGAAGTTTATTATAAACATTTCTATGATGCTCTTTTAATTAGTAATAACATCACTTTGGATGATCAAAATATTTGTGATGTTGGTAGTGGTGCTGGTATACCAGGAATAATTTTAAAAATTTGTTTTCCCAAATTACAATTAACCATTATTGAATCAAATACAAAGAAATGTCAATTTCTAAAAACAGTAATTACTGAATTAAACTTAGAAAACGTTTATATAATTAATCAAAGAGCAGAAGCATTTGCTCATCAATATCGTGAAACATTTGATATTGTAACAGCAAGAGCATTAGCACCGCTAAATATTTTAAGTGAATTATGTTTAGGATTAGTAAAAGTTGAAAGATTATTTATTGCCTATAAGGGTCTTAAAGTTGAAGAAGAACTTGCGTTGGCACAAAATAGTATTAACACAATGGGTGCAAAGTTAATTAATCAATTTACTGTTCAATTACCAAACAACTATGGTCAAAGAACAATCCTTCATTTTCAAAAATATAAATTATGTGCTTTAAAATATCCAAGACCTTATCAACAAATTAAAAGTAAACCTTTGTAAATAATATTAATTAAAATTAGTGTTAAACTTAATTAGTAGGATAAAATATTAGTCTATTAATTTAGAAAGGTAATTATTATGGGCAAAATTATTGCAATTGCTAATCAAAAAGGTGGAGTTGGAAAAACAACTACTGCTACTAATCTTGCTGCAGGTTTAGGTATAAAAAATAAAAAAGTGTTACTTATTGATTTGGATCCACAAGGTAGTGCTACTATTTCAATGGGTTTTGCTGCTGATAAAGTTGAACAAGATATATATGATGTTTTAGTACATGATGTTCCATTGGAAAAAGTCATTAAAACTGAAGTTTGTCAAGGAGTAGATTTATTACCATCGACCATTTCTTTGGCGGGAGCCGAAATATTTTTATTAGAGCAATCTCGTAATAAAAGAAATATTTTATTAGAAAAATTAGAACCCGTAAAGGAAGTATATGATTTTATTATTATTGACTGTCCGCCTAGTTTAGGATTAGTTAATCGTAATGCTTTAGCTTCAGCTAATTCAGTTATTATTCCGTTACAAGCTGAGTTTTATGCATTAGGTGGTTTGGTACAATTATTATCTACTATTCGTTTAGTACAACAATTATTTAATCCCAATTTAGAAATTGAAGGCATTTTATTAACTATGGTTAATATTAGAACAACTTCTTCTGTTGAAGTTATCAAAGAAATTCAAAAAAATTTTAGAGAAAAAGTTTATAAAAATTATATTCCAAGAAATGTAACCCTAAGTGAAGCACCAAGTCATGGTAAAAATATTTTTAGTTATCGGCCACGTTGCAGTGGTGCTATTGCTTATCAAAGTTTAGTGAACGAGGTGTTAAATAATGTCTAATGATAAAAAAAATCGTATTTCTGCTAAAGGTTTAGCATCAATTTTTGGTGAAGGTTTAAATGATTTGATAACTAACATTGAAAGTTCACCAGAAATTGCTAAAACTTTTTCACAAACTATTTCTCTTGCTAAAATTATTCCTAATCCATATCAACCACGTGTAGTATTTAATGAACAAGAAATTAAAGAACTAAGTGATTCAATTAAAATTCATGGTTTAATTCAACCAATTATTGTTAAAAAAACGATAACAGATGGTGTTTTTCAATTAGTTGCTGGTGAACGTAGAACTAAAGCTGCAAAATTAGCAGGTTTAACAGAGATCTCTGCAGTAACTATTGAAGTAACAGATCAACAATTAATGGAATTTGCTTTGATTGAAAATATTCAACGTGTTGATTTGAATGCTTTTGAAGAAGCACAGGCATATCAAACTTTAATTAGTAAAATGAAATGAACTCAAGAACAACTCTCACAAAAAGTTAATAAATCACGTAGTCACATTGCTAATACTTTACGAATTTTGCAATTGCCAGTAGAGATTTTACAAATGCTTCAACGCAATGAATTAACAATGGGTCATGTTAAACCATTATTAAGTTTAGGTACTAATCTTAATTTAATGGTAACTATTGCTAAAAGGGCATATAGTGAACAATGAAGTGTTCGTAAGGTTGAAGATGTTATTAAGATGCAACAATTAAGTTTAAATCAAAAACAAAATGTTAATAAAAAGTTAGATCTTCATTTAGTAGCATTAGAAAATACTTTATCAAGAACTTTAGATACTAAAGTAAAAATCAATAAAAAACAACTAATCATCAATTATAGTAATCACAAAGAATTAAATCGAATTTTAGAATTTTTAAAATTAATATAAATTTAAAATGAGTATAAATGTTTTAAAGCATTTATACTCATTTTTTATTTTGTAAATTTATTTTATGTTATTTCTCTAAAAGGAAATATTAATCCTCAATTAGTATAGATAATTAAGTTTGTAATAAAAACAAATAAGATAGACAAACCAATTGCAATTTTACTTATACCTAGTATGATTAATGATTTTTTTGATATATCATGAGGATAAGTTAAAAGTTTCTTTTCCATATTTTCCTCCTAAAAGTTATATTTATTTTTAAGCCTTACTTATTTATAATTATATACTATTGTAAAAGTTTTTATCATTATATTTGATGTTATAATGTTATTTAAAAAACATTGAAAGGAAAATTAAATATGCCAGAAAAAGATAAGAATACGTTATTTAAACGTATTATTTTTAGAAAATATAAAGATGAAATTAATTGAGTAAAAATGATTAATTATTTGTTTAAATAAAGAAAAATTTTTGAAGAAGATGTAGCAATTTTAACCAAGTTATTTAATGAAAAAAATAATGATTGATTAAAAAAGTTTAATATTTCTGAGGAAGATGCAGTAATTTTAACTAAATTATTTAATCAAAAAATTAATAATTGATTAGAAAAAGAACAAATTTCTGAAGACAATGTATTGGATTTAACTGATTTGTTTAATGAAAAAATGAATATAAATGATGAAACTACTAAAGTTATTGAAATTACTAAGTTACTTAAAAAGGCAGAAGATTTAAATAGGATACATGAAATATTAGATGAACTTCCTCCACGTTATTTTTCTGTTGATAACTGAGAAGATACTGATGAAGAAGATATTGAAAATGAAAGTAAAATAATGATTGCAGAAAATAGCAGTTTAAATAAAGAAGAAACTGTATCTATTTCTAATAGTCAAAAAGCATTTTCTAAACAAGATATTATCGATAGTGGTATATGCTTAGATGATAGTTTATCTACTTCTGAATTAGTGAGATCATTTACTGTTATTTAATTGTAATAGTATTAATATAAATAAATTAAAAAAACTAATTATACTAAAATTAGTAATTAAATTAAATATTAAAGATATTGAAATAGTTTTTAATTGTATTTTTTTTAAAAATATGTATAATCCTAAATATTAAAAGTTAATTTCTTTTAATATTATTTAATTTTAAAAGGTTATAATATACCAACTTGATTTGAAAATCAAGGTGGTATTTTTTGTTTTAAATATTTGAAATAACAATAATGAAATTATTATATTAATATTAAATTTAATAAAAAACAAAAAATAGGGAGGAAAATAATGCCAAACACATTTAATTTTAACAACATAACAAAAGGTCAACAATTAAAAATTTTTTTTAATAATAATAAAACATTATTTTTTAAGACAGAGAATGCTTCGCAAGGTACAAGATTTGTCGTATTTGGTGAAACATTGGAAGGAGAAAAAGTATTAATTCCTGCTTTTACTGCCGCAGAATTGGATACTAAATATAGTTATGTTGATGATAAATCACAACGGACTAACAATTTTATCGATTGAAAAAGTGAAACTAGATTTGGAAGAGTCATTTCTCGTTTTCTAGATGTAGAAGAAATTTATTTATTAAATGCTAAAGGTCAGTTAAGAAAATATAATGATACTTTTCATGATACTGTTTGTTTTCAAAGAAGTAATTTTTATGTGTCTAATGAAACCACTTACAATTTTGAAGATTTAAATTTGTTTTCTTTAAAAAAGAAAGTTTCCAATATTTTATTAGAACATAATAGAGGAACATTACCAATGACCGAAAATGTTTCTCTTATTAAACAAGCAGCAGAAAAAATTGGCGTTTCTTCAACAGCGAGTTCTGTTAAATTATTAACAATGGTAGGAAAATTAAAGTTATTTATACAAAAAATTAATCAATTGCATGAAGTAATAAACGTTTCTGCTTATTCGCAAGAGACAAATATTAATGTTGATGATATCACCTCATTAATTTCCCAAACAGAATTATTAAATAATTTGGGAGCGTACCGATGTTGTCAATAATATTCAAATTTGTCTTTAAATTATAAGATTAGACGAGAATAATTTAGACTTCAATATGCAATTGTATGTTAATCTTAACACTTGTAAAATATTAGTCGGAAATGTTTAGTAATCTGTGTAACTCACTCTTTCTAGTCATTTAATTATATTTACTAGAATTAATTAAACATAGTTATTTTTGTAAGTTACACAGATTACTAAACATTTCCTATTTTTTTTAATTTAAAATTCATAAACATTACTTATTCTCCTTATTTAAATAATATCAACCAATTAATAAACTATCTGCTTCATCATGATTTGATATTGTTATATTTCAACCTTGTTCTTGAATTACTTGATTTGCTAATTTTAATGACAATTCTTTATCTCATTTTTTATCTTTTGCATATCAAAATATTTTTACATATCATTTTTTTCATTCACTTGGACTAATTAACATATTTTTTGTTAATAATTTATTAAATTGACCAGCAATAAAACCACGTAAATGTTCTTGAGTTTCATAACCAATACCATTTTTACTATGAAAAGTACCACGTTCAATAATTAAATTTATATCTTCATCTCTTGTTCTCTGAAAAAATATTTCACCTTGAAAATCAATAAAATCTAATTTTTTATTATTAAAACTATAACTTCTAATTCATATTGGTTTTTTATTTTCTCATAAAGTAAATCCAGTATTTTTAATACTTGGGTCAATTGAAAGTAAATAATTATTCATTATTTATTTCTCCTTATTTTTATTTAAATTAATAACTAATATTTCTAAACAATTCATACATCAATAATTTGTTAATCAAATTCTTTTATTACAATATTTACATTTATTCATTTTTAAATAATAAATTATCTAATTTATTAATATTTTCTTCTAATTGTTGAAAATTTGTATTATTTTCTATTTCTATATTATTATTTGGATTATCAACATATATTTTTTCATTTTCAGTAATAATTGCTTGGTCACTTTCATATGCAATTTGCATTTCAGTACTCATAATTCCCCATTTTCTTAATAATTGAGTTAATACAGTTTTTAATGCCATACTATCAAAATCACTAACAATAAATTCTTTATTTTTTGCATAAGTTTTTGAATATTTTAAAAAATGTTTTTCAATTTGTTCTTTTGACATATATAAAGTTTTTTCAAAACCATTTACTAATTGAAAATATGCTACATAACCAATAATAGGTTGTTTCAATCTTTCTAAATCATCTTGTATTCAATTAAATTCAATTCCCTTAAGTCTATCTACTTTTTTAATTTCTGTTAATCTAACATCACTTACATTGATTTCTTTATATTGTTGTGAACGTAATGCTAATTGAATATAACCTTTATATCCCATTTGAAATTGAGCATTATTTACTTTTGTGTTATTATCTCAATAAGGTACAATATAACAATAACCAAAATTCTTTTCTAAAGGTAAATTCAATAATACTGCTTGATAACAACTATTAATAATTGTTTCTGGATATGCTTTATCTAAACCATATTGATTTGAAATTGCTAATACATTACTTTTAAATTTTTGTATTTCTAAATTATTAATAATACCTTTTTGTCTAATAAATTTTTCTACATTACCATTATGAATATTTTTAACTAATAATTCATTTGCCATTTTATTTCAATTCCTTTCATGTTCAAATTGCTTTTTGTCATTCAATTAATAATTCATTTGTTATTTCAACTTTAATTAATTCAATGTCATTTTCTTTAACTCAACATATAAAATGAGTATTTGATAATTCATAATTATTATTTTTTAATAATCAATAATATGCTATTATTTGTAATTTTGATTTTTCTAATAATTCTTTAGTAAAAACTTTATAAGTTTTAAAATCTACTATTATATTTAAATTATTTTCTTTATAAATTAAATCTGGTGTTCCAGCAACAATATCATAATTAAATATTTTTTCACTAATATATTCATTATTATTAATAAATTTATTTGGTAAATATTCTAATAATGTATAACAATAATTTAAATAATTTTGTGAAAATAAATCTTTAATATAATTTTTAATTTGATTACTTATATTTTTAATATTTATATTTTTAAAATATAATTCTGCTACCTTATGAACTGCATTACCACGAATTCTTGCATTATTTATATTAAAACAATATTTACATTTATTACATTTACAATATGAATTACCTAAATAATAATCAAGTATTTTACTTACTGATATTAATTCTTTATTTTGAATAAAATATTGATGTGTTTCTTTTTTAAAAATTAAATTATTTTTTTGATTATTTAATTGCATTTTTAATTAAACCTCTTATAAACTTTGTAATTGTAATATTTTTACTTTGACAAAAATCTTTAATTTCTTGTTTTTCAATATCAGAAACACGAAATCTTATTCAATTACTTAATAATTTATCTTTTGAAATTTTATTTCTAGGTGCCATATTTATTCATCTCCTTTAACCTTTAATAATTCTTTAATTCTTTCACCATATTTACCATTTTCTATATCTTGAAAAAATAGTTGTAAATCATTTTTAATATCTTGAAAACCTTTATTTTGCATATTATTACACTCCTTTAAAATTTTCTAATTGTAATTCATTAATATAATATTCTTTTAAGTAATCTCAATTATCACTTGTTAAATACATATCTTCTTCAATCATGTCATCTATACATTTATTACAATAATATGTATTATCTAATTCACTAAATCAAATATATTTTTCATTATGGATATTACATTTCATTTTTTTCACCTATTAATTTATAAAAACAGTTATTACAAGTTCTATTTGCAAATGATGAATTTTTATTACATATATCACATGAGCCTTTAATTCTATATTCTCTACATTCCATAATTATTCATTCCTTTCATTAATGTTTAGAAGCAATAATTATTAATGTTAAAATCATAATAATTATTCAAATTGTTAAAAATATAATTCTACTTTTTCATGATTTTTTATAAAATTCTTTTTGTTCTTCAATTAATTCAATTTGTTCTTTTAATAACTTATTTTGTAATTCTTTATTATCTTCTTGTATTTCTAAATTATCTTTTTCTTCCATTTTTAATCCCTTTCTATAATTTTTAATATTTCTTCAATTTCTATATATTTTTTATTTTTAAGTAATTTTTCATTACATAAATTTTTAATTAATTCTATTTTTTCAACATTTAATAACATATTAATTTCCTTTAATACTTTAAATAAAATATTTTTTCATTATGAGTATTTATATCTTTCATTGGTGTAACAATATAATTTATTGCTAAATCATTATCATTATATGGATTATTTATTTTAAAACTTTTCATATCTTGTTCTCATGTAATGTTATATTTAAAACATTCTTGATTTTTCTTATCTGTAAAAATATAATAACCATTATATTGTTCATAAAATTCACAAGATATTAATTCATTTTCATTTGTAGTAATATCTGAAATATTTTTAATATATTTTAAAATTTCACTACCTTTAATACTTTCAATATCTTTTGTAATTGATTTTTTACCTAATTTATAATTAAAATCTTCAATTATTTTTAATGTTATTTTTTTATTATTTTTATTAATAGTAGTATCTTTAATTGGAAATCATGTTTCATATTCACCAATTTCTAATAACATACCTTTAGTTGTTTCTCTAACTTTATTTTTAATATCTAAATTAACATTAATCATTACGAATCCTTTCTACGTATAAGCCTTATCACCTACAGTGATAAAAGGCTTATATACTACTAACTAAATACTTCTACTACTATACGTAAGGCTTATGCTACTGTAAGTAGCAAAGCCTTGGAGGGTAGGGGTTCTAGGGGAAGGGAACCAAAATTTCTGAAATTTTCAAAGACCAGCACAAAAATTACTATTTGCAAATTCCTATACAATAGCTTTTATAATTTTTATTTAGTTATGTAATAATTAATTACTTTAATAAAGTATAGGTTTAATAAAATAATTAATTATAATTGTTCAACAATTAAAAATGAGAGTTTTATCTCTCATTTATATTTTTATAAAATATACCAATTTTTTATTAGGCCATTTTTTATTACTTCTATTTGTTTATAATTATTTATTCATTTTTTTTCTTCTTTTCGTAATTTTTGTTCTAATGGTTTTATAGTATTATTTGTTTCAACTACTCGTTCTGCTTCTGTTATCCAATTTATTTTATCTAATTTTTCTCATTCAAAATATATTTTTTGTTGTAAATATTTTTGATTTTCAGAAGAATTTTTCATTTTTCTTTGGCATTCTTCTATTTCTTTTTTATTTCCTTTAGTTAAATTTTTAAACATTTATGTTTCCCACCTTTTTAAAATAAAAACTCATTTACTTTAAAATAAAGTAATGAGTTTTTTATAAACTAAACATTATTTAGTTTTAGTAAATTATACTAAAAAAACTAAAAAGGTGTTGATTAAACTTTTTTAGATTATTTTTTATTTTCTTTAATTAGTATGAAAAGTTATAAAATTAAATTTAATTTTTAAAATAAAAAACCAGTCATTAAAAATATTAATGTTGTTACTAAATTAACAATATATTATAATAACTATTATTATTTAAAAAAAGGAGAATATATGGAAAATAAAGAAAAAATTCCAACAGCTCATATTAAAGCTGCTCGTGATCAAATTGCAAAAGTAGTAATTATGCCAGGCGATCCATTACGTGCTCAATTCATTGCTTCTAATTTTTTACAAGATTGAAAACAAGTAAATAATGTTCGTAATATGCTAATGTTTACTGGAAAATATAAAGGATATAATATTACTATTGCTGCTAGTGGTATGGGTATGCCTTCAATTGGTATATATTCATATGAGTTATTTAAATTTTATGATGTTGACTGTATTATTCGTGTTGGTAGTGCTGGTTCATATCAAAAAGATGTTAAAGTTTATGATATTATTAATACTACTAAAGTATATAGTGAATCTACTTTCGCTAAATATGCTGCTAATATTGATGAAAATCAAATTGAATCTGTTGGTAATATTAGCAAAATTATTAATAAAGTGGCACAAAAAATTGATAATGAATTTGATCAGCAAAAAAATGAAAATTCTTCGTATATAGTAAGTGAAAAAATAAATTTAAGATCAGGTTTAATTCATTCAAGTGATGTATTTTATCGTATTAATGATAATGATTATAAAACTAATCCTTTAATTAGCAAATGCTTAGCAGTAGAAATGGAATCTTTTGCTTTATTTGCTAATGCAAAACATTTAGAAAAAAATGCTGCTTGTTTATTAACAATTTCTGATTCTTTTATTACCGGTGAATCAATTTCAGCAACATTACGCGAAACTAGTTTTAAAAAAATGATGATTTTAGCTTTAGAATCATCAGTTGCTTATTATAAAGAAGAGGATATTGATGATAATCTTAGCAATAGAAACTAGTTGTGATGAAACTAGTGTTGCTGTTATTAAAGATAAAAATGTTTTAAGTAATATTATTGCTTCACAAATTAAGCTTCATCAACAATATGGTGGTGTTGTTCCAGAATTAGCAGCACGAGCTCATAGTGAAAATATTGCTACTGTCTTACAAACAGCAATTGAGAAATCTAACATTTCAATTATGGATATTGATTTTATTGCCTATACTAATACTCCTGGTCTTGCTAGTTGTTTACACGTAGGTAAAATTATAGCAGAAACTATTGCTGCTTATTTAGAAAAGCCATTGCTTCCATGTAATCATTTGTATGGACATTTGTATGCTTCTTTAATTAATAATGAATGAGAATTTCCAGTACTTGGTTTATTAGTTAGTGGTGGTCATACACAGTTGATGTTGGCAAATGAACATTTAAATTTCACTATACTTGGTCAAACATTAGATGATGCTGTTGGTGAATGTTATGATAAAGTTGCAAGAATGTTAGGTTTAAAATATCCCGGTGGTCCTGAAATTGAACGAAGTGCTAAATTGGGAAAGCCAACTTATAAATTACCATTACCTAAAAATGATAATAGTTTAGATTTTAGTTTTAGTGGTTTAAAATCAGCATGTGCTAATTTGATAAATAAAGAAAAAGGTAAGTTACAATTTAATAATTTTGCAGCTTCTTTTCAAACAACAGTTATTCAAGTGTTAATTAATAAAATTGAATTAGCATTAAAAAAACATAATCCAAAAACTTTAGTTTTAGCAGGAGGAGTTAGTGCTAATCAGCAATTAAGATTAGCAGTATTAGATTTAAAAAATAAATATCCAAATTTAAAAATAATTGTTCCAAAATTAGAATACTGTACTGATAATGCAGCAATGATTGGTATTCTTGCAAGTTATCAAATTGAACATAAGTAAGGGTGAACTCATGATTATTGGTATTATTGGTGAAGCGGGAGTAGGTAAGACAACCGCTACAAATTTTTTTCAAAATAAAGGTGCGTATGTTATTTTTGTTGATAAAGTTGTTAAACATATTTATACACTAAAAGAAACAAAAAAAGCATTAATTAATGAATTCGGTAATACTTTTATTAATAGTGATAAAACAATTAATAAAATAAAATTACGGTATGAAGCGTTTCAACACCCTCATATTTTACGTAAATTAGAAAATATTATTTGACCAAAAATGGTAAAAATTGTTGAAGAAGATATTATTCGTAATAAAATACACCAAGAATTAATTGTTATTGATTGTGCAGTATTATTTAATGCAAATTTAAATTTATTAGTTGATAAAATTCTTTTAATTGAGGCTGAGGAAGATAAAAAAATCCAACGAATAAAAGAACGTGATAATGTTAATGATTTACAAGTTATTTCACTATTAAATCAACAAAAAAAATATTTAATTTTAAATAAAGATATTGATTTTATTGTTAAAAATAACGGCACTATTAATGATTTTATTAAACAATTACAAAAAGTTGAAAAAAAATTATTAACAAATAAAGTATAAAGATTAATGTTTTTTTACTTTAAAAAACAATAGTAAAATATATTAAATTATTTTTGTATATTAAAATGAAAATTTTCATAATAAAAAAATTAAGAATAATTTTAAAATAGTTGAGGTTAAAAAAATACATAGTAATGTATTTATAAATTACCAAAATTGTTTTTCTTGTAGTAGAATATTTATACAACTAAATAACAAGGAACTTTAGATGTTCGGGAAAAAGATGAGAATTCTTTGCTGCCCCAGCAACTGTGATGTTGATGAACGTTACAAAACCATTGAAGATAAAACTTTGAGAAGGGTAACAAGTAAAATGAAGCTAAGCCAGTAGACCGGTCTAATTTTTTAAGTGATATTATATTCCTGGGTGTGAATTAATGATTATTTTTAATAATTACTTTTATTTTTTAATATTTGTAATTTTAATAAAGTAATTTTTAATAATGACAACATCCTTTATATAATATAGGGGATGTTTTTAGTTGTGTAATTAAGTAGAGGGGTAATAATAAATGGCAAAAGATAACAAATATTTTCAACAATCACAGTCACCATTAGAGTATATTATGAAAAATTTTAATGGAAAAATGCGATCTGTAAATTGAAATGTAATCAATGATGAAAAAGATTTAGAAGTTTGAAATCGTATTACTCAAAATTTTTGGTTACCAGAAAAAATTCCTGTTTCTAATGACTTGACTTCTTGAAAAACATTAAATCCAAAATGACAAGAGTTAATAACAAGAACATTTACAGGTTTAACTTTATTAGATACAATTCAGGCAACGGTTGGTGATATTGCACAAATACCTAATTCTTTAACTGATCATGAACAAGTTATTTATACAAATTTTGCTTTTATGGTAGCAGTTCATGCTCGATCATACGGAACAATTTTTTCAACTTTATGTTCTAGTGAGCAGATTGAATCTGCTCATGAGTGAGTAATTAATAATGAAATTTTACAAGCCAGAGCACGTGCACTAATTCCTTATTATACAAGTGATGATCCTTTAAAATCGAAAGTAGCTGCCGCTTTAATGCCGGGTTTTTTATTATATGGTGGTTTTTATTTACCATTTTATTTATCTGCTCGTAGTAAATTACCTAATACTTCAGATATTATTAGATTAATTTTACGTGATAAAGTTATTCATAATTATTATAGTGGCTATAAATATCAAAGAAAAGTTGAAAAGTTACCAAAAGAAAAACAAGAAGAAATGAAAAAATTTGTATTTGATTTATTGTTTAAATTAATTGATTTAGAAAAGCAATATTTGACAGAATTATATCAAGAATTTAATTTAGCTGAAGATGCTATTAAGTTTAGTTTATATAATGCTGGTAAGTTTTTACAAAATTTAGGATATGATTCACCTTTTAGTGAAGAACAAACAAGAATTAAACCGGAAATTTTTAATCAATTATCAGCTCGAGCTGATGAAAATCACGATTTCTTTTCAGGTAATGGTTCATCTTATGTAATGGGCATTACTGTAGAAACGCAAGATGAAGATTGAGAATTTTAATTTTAAAGGAGTAAAAAAATGCATAATGATGTTGTAAAAGTTTCAAACCAAAAAATATTAAAGCCAGAAGGAAAAATTCATGTTGTTTATTTTTCTTCTTTGTCAAATAATACTCATCGTTTTATTCAAAAATTAGAGGTTTTAAATTCAAGAATTCCTCACGATTTACAAGAGGAAATTTTAGTTGATAAAGATTATGTGTTAATAACACCAACATATAGTGGGGGTGGTGATATTAAAGAAGGGGCAGTTCCTAAACAGGTAATTAAATTTTTAAATAATAAGCAAAATCGTAATTTTTGTCGTGGTGTTATTGCGTCGGGGAATACTAATTTTGGTGATACTTTTGCAATTGCTGGGCCAATTCTTTCAAAAAAATTAAATGTCCCACTATTATTTCAATTTGAATTATTAGGAACTCAAAATGATGTATCAACAATAAAAAATATATTAGTAGATTTTTGAGATAAAGATAAAAAAAATACTAATGAAATAAATACTTTATCTGGAACTTTAGAAAGTGATGAATATGTTACTTTAAATGCTAGAGCAAAAACTACTAATAATGCACAATTTGATTTGCAAGCAGCACAATCTTATATGAAAAATCATATTAAACCAAATTTATTGCTTTTTAAAACCGTTAAAGAAAGAATAGAATATTTAGTAAAAAATCAATATTATGATGAAACAATAATTAATAAATATTCAATTACGGAAATTGAACGATTAACAAATGAAGCATACAGTTTTAATTATCAGTTTACAAGTTTTATGGGTATTTTAAAATTTTATAATTCTTATGCTTTAAAAAGTTTTAATGGTAAACAATATTTAGAAAATTATGAAGATAGAGTTGTTATGAATAGTTTATTTTTTGCTGATGGTAATATTGAACATGCTAGTAAAATTTTAAGACAAATTATGTCTGGTAGATTTCAACCAGCTACTCCCACATTTTTAAATGCAGGGAAAAAACAAAGAGGTGAATACACTTCATGTTATCTTTTACGAATTGAAGATAACATGGAATCAATTGCTCGAGCTATTACTACTTCATTACAGTTATCAAAACGTGGTGGTGGAGTTGCTTTGTGTTTAACAAATTTAAGAGAATTTGGAGCGCCAATTAAAAATATTAAAAATCAAGCAACAGGGGTTATCCCGGTTATGAAAATTCTTGAAGATTCATTTTCATATGCTAATCAACTAGGTCAAAGACAAGGTGCTGGGGCAGTTTATTTAAATGTTCATCATCCAGATATTATGTTATTTTTAGATTCAAAGCGTGAAAATGCAGATGAAAAAATTCGTATTAAATCAATGTCTTTAGGAGTAGTTATTCCTGATATTACTTTTGAATTAGCAAAAAATAATGAACAGATGGCACTTTTTAGTCCTTATGATATTGCAAAAGTTTATGGTAAAGCAATGACAGATATTTCTATTACTAAAGAGTATTATAATATGTTAAAAAACCCTGATATTAGTAAAAATTTTATTAGTGCTCGCAAATTATTTCAAATGATTGCTGAATTACATTTTGAAAGTGGATATCCTTATTTATTATTTGATGATACAGTAAATAAAAATAATGCTCATCCTGGTAGAATTGTTATGAGTAATTTGTGCAGTGAAATTATTCAAGTAAGTACAGCTAGTGAATTTAATAGTGATTTAAGTTTTAAAGAAATTGGTGAAGATATTAGTTGTAATTTAGGAAGTATTAATATTGCAAAAGTAATGGAAAGTGGAAGTGAATTTGGTGAGGTTATTTTTCAAGCAATTCATTCATTAGACCACGTATCAAGAAGTAGTGATTTTTCTAGTGCTCCATCAGTTGCATATGGAAATAAAAAAAATCATGCTTTGGGTTTAGGCGCTATGAATTTACATGGATTTTTAGCAACAAATCATATTTTTTATGATTCAAAAGAAGCAATTGATTTTACTAATATTTTCTTTTATGTTATGGCTTATCATGCTTTTAGTGCTTCAAATAAATTAGCATTAAAATTTGGAAGTTTTAGTGGATTTAAAAATTCAAAATTTGCTGATGGTTCATATTTTGATAAATATATAAAATGTCAGTCAGATAAATGAACTCCTGAAACAAAAAAAATACAAGAATTATTTGCAAAATATAACATTATGATTCCAACTCAGAAGCAATGAAAAGAATTAGTAATAAAAATTAAAGAAACAGGATTGGCTAATTCACATTTAATGGCAGTAGCACCCACTGGTTCAATTAGTTATTTATCTTCATGTACACCAAGTCTACAACCGATAGTTGCTCCTGTTGAGGTACGAAAAGAAGGGAAATTAGGTCGTGTTTATGTTCCTGCTTATAAGATTGATGATAATAATTTAGCATATTACACTGCAGGTGGATATGAATTAGGCCCTAATCCAATTATTGATATTGTAGCAGCAGCACAACAACACGTTGATCAAGCAATTTCTTTAACTTTATTTATTACTGATAAAGCGACAACTCGTGATTTAAATAAAGCTTATATTAGAGCCTTTAAAAAAGGTTGTTCATCAATTTATTATGTTCGTATTCGTCAAGAGGTTTTAGAGGATAGTGAAAATTATCAATGCAATGTTTGTGTTGTATAAATTAATTAGATTATTGAATAGTGGTTTCAAGTAATAAATAAATTTGTAACAAATTTAGTAATATATTATTTATTTAATTTAAAAAATAGTGAAATTTTATTTTGGAATATAGGATTTTTAAAAAAAAATTAAAAAATACATAGTAAATTTTAAAATTAAAGTTATAATAATAATTGTAAAAAAAATAATTATTATAACTTTGGAGTGGTACTCAAGAGGCTGAAGAGGACTGATTGCTAATCAGTTAGGACGGGAAACTGTCGCGAGAGTTCGAATCTCTCCCATTCCGCCATTATTTAAAAAGCATTAATTGCTTTTTTTTACTTTTAAATAATAAATTTATTAATAATTAGATATAATTTAATAAAGAACTCTTTATATTAAGGAGAAATCATGCGTAAACGAGTAAACTTACTTTTATCATTAATCTTATATATTGCTTTGATTGCAACAATAGTTTTCGTTATATTTAATTATATTAAATATTCATGAATTATTTTGATGATAATTATTACTTTAACTATTTTAACTGGTATTATTATTTTTATTACCAATCGTATGCAAGATGCAAAACTATCATGAATTATGGTTACCTTATGTTTGCCAATCATCGGTATTTTTTTATATTGAACTTTTGGTCGTCCTTATCGTTATCGACGAAAACAAAAAGCTTATTTAAAAACAAATAGTTATTTTTATACCCAAGAAGATTGAACTTTTGCTAATTCAATTTTAGAATCAAAAAAAATAACTTTGAGTGATGATACTTTATCTTTATTTAACTATACAACAAGAATTTCTCATCGACCATTTTATAATAATACTGATGTTCAAATTTTAAATAATGGTCCTAATAAATTTGTTAAATTAATTGAAGATTTAAAACAAGCAAAAAGTTATATTTTTATTAATTATTTTATTCTTGGTGAAGGGGAACTATTAGAAGTAATTATTAATGTTTTAAAAGCAAGGATTGAAGCAGGAGTTAAAGTTTATATGATTTATGATGCTGTTGGTTCATATTTTAGTTTATCTAAATATAAAATATGAAAAATGAAAAAAATGGGAATTATTATTCATAAATTTTCACCAGTTAGATTACCATTTATGACAGGAAATTATAATTTTCGTAATCATCGTAAAGATATCATTATTGATGGGAATATTGGCTATGCTGGTGGAGTTAACTTAGCAGATAACTATATTTATCTTTCTGCAAAGTATGGCTTTTGAAGAGATACCCAAATTAGAATTGTCGGGGAAGCTGTTAAATCAATTGATTTAATATTTAGACAAGATTGGCATTTTATTACTGGTAATATTCTTGATATTAGTGCTGAAAAATCTGAAATAAAAATTAAAAATAATATTATTGTCCAAGTAATTGATGATGGACCGATTACTAAAGAAACAATTCAAAAAGATTTATTTATTAAATTTATTAGTAATGCTAAAAAGCGAGTTTGAATTAGTACTCCTTATTTAATTCCAACTAGCGATTTAATTACTGCATTGCGTAATAGTGCTTATTCTGGTGTTGATGTTAGATTATCATTACCCGGAATTACTGATAAATTTTTATCATTAGATATGTCAAGAACTTATTATGATTCATTGATTGAGTCAGGTGTTAAAATTTATGAATATAATAATGTTTTTAACCATTCTAAGTCTGGTATTTTTGATGATGATATTACTATTATTGGTTCAACTAATCTTGATTATCGTAGTCTTTATTCAGATCATCAAACTTTAGTAATTGTTTATGATAGTAAAACAAATAGTGATTTATCTGCTTCATTTGAAAAAGATTTTATTCATTCTAGTTTAATTATTAGTAATCCACTACTACATCGTAGTTTTGCCTATCGGGGTGTATTTTTATTATTGCTTAGAATTTTAGCACCATTATTTTAAAAAAATTTAGTATAATTAGGTAAATATTAATAATAAGGTGGTCATAATTTATGGGTTGAAGTCGACGAATTAAAAAAATTAAAGAATATTTTAGTGATGAAAATCAACCTAATTTGGATATTTCTAAATTATCAGAAGACAATGAAAAAAAAACTCCTTTTTTTAATAGGTTTAAAAAACAAAAAAAAACTAATAAATCTTCTACTTTAACGAATAATAAAAAGCGCAATAATATTTTTTTAAATTTTAGAAGAAGATCAACTATTCAAATTATTAAACATTTAGAAAATAAAAATATTTTTAACTTATTTTTTTATACTGATGTTAGTAACATTACATTAATATTAGAACAAGGAATTAAACCTTCTTCACAAATTAAATTATTGCCAAAGCAAGAATATATTGTTTGAACTTATTTAGAACATGCTACTTATTTAGAATTAGAGTTAGGTAATTCAACACGTCATTTTTTTTGAAAGTGATGTGCAGAGCAAAATGTTGATGTTAATAAAATAGCTATTATTTCTGTTGATATTCATAAATTATTTCAAAACACTGTTAAAGATTGAGGTTTAAATGTTGATACTAATCGTGTTCAAATATATGAAACAATTCCTGTTGAAGCTATTGATTGAATTTTGGTTAAAGATCGCAAAATGTTTCGTTTAGCTAAATTATATATTGATAATCAAAGACTAAAGTTAAAACTTTTCCAAGGAAATAATGGTAATATTACTTTAGGCTCTGATTAAATGGAGGTAAAATTATGCGTTGATCTGCAATTGTAATTATTGCTTTAATTCCTTTTATGACAATAATAATTATTTTATTTATGCGTTTAAATCATCGTAATAATCAATATTATAATGTTATCCATGGTGATTTGTTAAGTTTAGTTCCATTGAAAATTGATTTAAAAAATGAAATTATTACTTTTTCTGAACGCTTAGAAGTTTTAAATCGTAAAAAAAGAATTTCATTGTTTGTATTTAAATCAATGATGAATCGTAAAACTAAAGTAAAAATTGAAATTTTTATTCAAAATTTATTAGTGAATAAAGTTCCATTTGAGCCGTGTCATTTTTCGGTTTCCTTTCAATTAGGAAGTAAAGTTATTGTTTATGATTTATCAATTGATTATTTTGATAATAATAATAAAGTTTTGTATGGTCAAATGCAAAGTAATATTCGTTATAATCGTTTTGCTATTTCACAAGCAATTATTTTACAACAAAATGAGTTAACAGTGGTAAAGTCAGTTTTTGTGCAAACTATTTTAGATAATTTTAGTCAAAAAAAATATAATAAAAAAATAAATAGTCAATTTGAATATATGATTTTAATAAAAATAAAAAATTATTTAGCATTAGAAAATATTTTAACTGTTAATAATATTGAACGAATGGAGTTATTAATTTCATATTATAGTAAAATAACTTTAGGATTAGATAATACTATTATTTGTAAATATTATGATGGTCAGTTTTTAATTTATTCTAGAAATAAGAAAATAAATTTATATCGATTCCAAAAAAAAATAAATAGTTATATTAAACGTAATTTAGTAGAAAAAAGTAGTTATTTGCAGATTCAAAGTCAAATATTATGTGTTTATGCTTCAGTAAAAACTGATGCTTCAAATGTCTATATATTATATAATAAAATTATTGATAAGAATCAATTAGAAGTAGTACAAAGTAGAGACTTAATTGAAATTAAATTGAAGACAAATGATATTTTAAATTATCCTGATTATAATCATTATTTGCTTCTACAATCAGAGCAAATGGAAAAATTATTAAGTGTTAGTATTAGACCAGTGTATAAAAGTGATAATTCAAATGAGCCAAATTGTTACTATGCTTGATGAAATTTTGTTAAAAACTCTTATTATGTTTCGTTTATTGTTTTGATGCGTAATATTCAAGATTCAGGATTGTGATGAAAAGTAAATGAACCTTTATTTATTCAAACATTTGAAAAATTTGCGAAATTAAAACAAGAAAAAAACCTTATTCTTCCTGTTAGTTTAATTGAGTTACAAGATAAAACTATTTTAACAAAGTTGATTGCTCTCGTTAATAAGAGAAAAAATCTTTTTGAAAATTGTGATTTAATTTTTGATTTTCAAGATATTGGTGAAATTAATAGTTGGAATAAGTATGATTCAATTATTAAAACTATTCGTAGTAATAAAATAAAAATTTCTTTTACTCATGATTTACGTCATATTGATAATTTTAAATTAATTAATCATTTTAAGCCTGATTATGTAGTTTTAACTTCTAATTTATTAGAACAAGTTACTTTTAGTTTTAGTAAATATATTGATGTTATTATTTGTTTGCATTATTTAAGAATTTTAGGTATTAAAAATATTTTAGCTCGTGGTATTATTAATGTTCCTGAAATTATTGTTTTAAAAGGATTAAAGGTTGACTATTTACTAGGAAAAGTATTAGAATCAGAACAAGCAAATAAAGTGCTAGATGCTTTAAATTATCCAAATTATTGGAAATGACATAAAAGTCAATCAACGAAAGGTGAATAGATCATTATGAATAATGCAAAGAATAAAAATATTACAGCAAGAGAGATTGATTTTGCCAAATGATATACTGATGTTATTAAGCAAGCAGAACTTTGTGATTATGGTGCAGAAAATGGTTCGGCAGCCGGTACCATTATTTTTCGTCCTCGCGGATATGCAATTTGAGAAAATATTCAACATTTATTAAATCAAAAATTTAAAATTTTAAATATTGAAAATGTAATGTTACCACTTTTAATTAGTCAAAAAGCATTTCAAGTTGAAAAAGATCATATTGAGGGTTTTGCACCAGAATGTACAACTGTAACTAAAGTTGGAAATAATCAATTATCAGAGGAACTAATTATTCGTCCTACTTCAGAAGTTTTATTTTGTCGTCATTTTTCAAAAATAATTAGTTCATATAAACAATTACCATTATTATATAATCAATGATGCAATGTTGTTAGATGAGAAAAAAATACAAAACCATTCTTAAGAACTAGTGAATTTTTATGACAAGAAGGACATACAATGCATAATAACGATGAAGAAGCAAAAAACTTTACATTAAAAATGATTAAGTTGTATGCTGATTTTGTTGAACAACAATTAGCAATTAAAGTTATTGTTGGTACAAAAACAATTCACGAACGTTTTGCTGGGGCAAAAATGACATATACAATTGAAACTATGATGCAAGATGGACAAGCATTACAAGCCGGTACTAGTCATTATTTTGGCCAAGAGTTCACAAAGGTATTTAATATTAAATTTAGCAATAAAGACAATAAACAAGAATTAGGATATCAAACATCATGAGGTGTATCGACAAGATTAATTGGTGCTTTAATTATGGCACATAGCGATGATCTAGGTTTAGTATTGCCATCTACAATTGCACCGCATCAGATTATGCTTTTAAATTTATCACCTAAAAGTGATAAAGTTAAAATAACTGTTGAAAGAATATTTAAAATTTTAAGTTCTCATTTCCGAGTATTAATAAATGAAGATAATAAAAGTTTTTCTTATAAGAAAAGTGAAAGTCAAATTAAAGGTATTCCAATTACTATTGCAATTGGTGAGCAAGAAATTGAAAACCAAGTAATTAAATTAATTTTACGTCATAATTTAGATACTATTGATGTTGAAATTAATAATGAAAAATTATTAGTAACAACTATTATTAATCAATTAAATAAATTAAATAAAGATTTATTTAATATTTCACAAAAAAAATTAAATACAAGTTTAAAAGAATTAACAGATTTTAATGAATATCATAAATTAGTTAAAATTCATAAAGGTTTCTTTATTGTACCTTTTTGTGATCAAATAAAGTGTGAAGAAGAAATTAAAAGTTTAACTGGTACAACATCACGTTGTATTCCTTTAGAACCGTATAAAAAACCAAGTAATTGTTTTAAGTGTCAAACTCCTAATAGTGTCTGAACTTATTTTGCAAGATCATATTAAAATTAGTAAGTTAAATAGAAATAAAATAGAGGAAAAATAATTATTTGTTTTTAAATTATTATTGAGGTGATAATAATGAAAGAACAAATAAGTGCTGATAAGCAACTAATTGCTGCTATTTTTGTTAAATATGAACAAGCAAAATTAACATTAGCAAATAATAATTTTAAAGAAAATTATGTTTTGAAAGAGGATAGTGTTCACTATGCTAATAAGATAGTGATAAATAAAGATTTAAAAAATTATGAAAAACATGTGCAAATTGTTGATACAGTTTTAGCATTATTACCAAAAAATGAATATAGTTATATTATTAGAACGTTCTTAGTTAAATCAAATAAAAATTGATGAAAAAAATATTATCATATCAAAGAATATGAAAAATTAGAAAAAACGGCTATTAAGCGTTTTTTATACTTATATTTAATTTAAGGATATAAAATGAATATTAATAGCATTGATTTATTGAATTCGCGTAGTTTTTTAGAACAAAAGATGAATTTAACAAGTGATGTAAAAAACAGCCCCATTTATGAAAAAGAATTATTTTTAATTCCAAGATTTACAGTGGTTGGCTTTCCGATCCAAACTTTGCAAAAAAGCAGTTATTATTATATTGAACTTCAAATTGTAGAAGCATATAGTTATGATTTTGATATTAACAAAGAACCAAGTGAAGGATTACTTGACGATGTAACGTTTCAATATGATTTGAATTATAGTAGTATTAAGCAAGCAAGTGGACAACTTGTGATATCTAAATCAATTAAGTGAGTATTTCTTACTTCTTCATATTTAGAATTACTTGAAAATAATAAACTTGGTCCATATGCTGATATTTCTTTTTTGCATATGGTTATGAAAACTTATAAGATAATTTTACCAGCAATAGCAATTAAAAAAGATAATGTAAATATTTTGAATTATAGTTTTAATTGTAAAAAACCTAGTAATTTAAAGGAAATTCGTCATATTAATAATAAACATAATTATGGATCACTTAGTTTTTATTTTAATAGTAATCCACAGTATCAATTACAAATTAAACCAAAAATGTTTATTACAACAAATTTTAATTTAGAAATTAAAAATCCCATTATTTTAACGACAAATTTCTCTGATAAAGGATTTTATCATATTTTTTCTAAAACGATTATGAAGAACATGATAGTTGGTGGAAAATCAAGATTAGATGAGGTTTTTAAGTTTTCTGGTAATAATATTAATACTGCAAATATAGTGCCAATAAAAATAAAACGTTATCTAGTATCGCATTTTCCAAAAGTAAAAGATTGATATAATGATAAAGAAACAATATTACGTAAAATATTAATATTTAATAATAATTTTGATTTACAACAAAATACATCATTAAATATTAATGAAAATCTATCAAAATTTTATCAAAATAATAAAATACCAGCTTTTTTATTACGTAATAAAAAAAATATTGATGAATATTATTTAGAATTTTATAGCACTATTTATAATAGCATTGTAAATAAAATAGTATTGAATGATGAAATAGGAAAAAATCAATTTGACTTACCAAGATTTGAAGATTTTCACTTTAATATAAATATTCCATTTTATTTTCAAACCTTTTTTAAATATGATATTAATTTAAAATTTATTGAAGAAAGTAGTGAACCAATTATTGGTGGTCCATATCATTCTATTTTTATTAAAAAATTAATAAGAAATAATAGTGAAAATTGAGTGGCAGCTACTAATTTTAGTTTAACTTACAATGAAATATTAAAATTTTATAGTAGTGATAACTTTAGTTTTATTGATTATAAGTATTTAATACATAGTCAAATAAAGGTATAAAATGTTTATACGTAAGTTACAAATTAGCATTTTAATTATTACTATCACTATTACATTAAGTATTATATTATTTTTTATTATCAAAAATTTTTCAACTAATAAAAATTTAAATGAAATGGTAAAAGAATATGATGTAGAATTAGAGACCGTAGATGATAAAAAAGAAAATTTAAATCCAGAGATAGTTGTAGAAGCTATTGATATTAAAAAATTAAATGAAAGTATTACAATTATTTTAGATAAAAATAGTACTATCTTAGCAAATCAGTCACAGATTATATATAAAATACAATTTAATCAAGATTTATTTCAATACATATTTTTAAAGTTAATTATTAAAACATGGAATGGCAACCCTTTTTAGGACTATTTTTTGGTAGACATTTATTTTTGATAATTAACTGGAGTTAAGTAGTTTAAAGTGCTGTGAATTCTTATGTTGTTATATCAGTTGATGTAATCAAATAATTCTAATTTTAATTGGATTAATGATGTAAAATTTTTATCATTAATAAATTCAATTTTGAAAGTTTTAAAAGTTGCTTCAGCAACAGCGTTATCATAAGGACAACCTTTTTTGCTTAAAGAGCGATTAATATTGAATGCTAGTAAAAGTTTATCAATAATTTTATTATTAAATTCATTACCGCGATCACTATGAAATATTTGAATATCTTTTAAACAACGATTTGAGTGCATAAATGCTTGATGTACTAATGATGCATCTTTTTTAGTACCTACACTATGTCCAATAATTTCGCGGTTAAATAGGTCAATTAATAGGCAAATATAGTTTCATTTACCATTAACTTGAACATAAGTTAAATCACTAACAATAACTTCATTTTTAAGCCTATTATTAAAGTTTCTATTAACGATATTGGTTATTTGACTATCGTTGACTTTATTATGATGATTTTTGAATGATAATTTAGTGTATTTTGATATTAAATTATGTTTATTCATAATTTCTTTAATTTTTCTGCGTGACAAATAAATATTCTTTTCTTTTAGAACAACTTTTAATCTTCTTGTTCCATAAACTTCTTTATTTTCTTTAAAAGCACTAATAACAGCTTCATCATAAATATTATTTTGTTTTTTTTCTTTTTCCTTTAAATTAAAATAATATGTTGATTTAGAAAGTTTTAAAAAACGACACATTGTGCGAATTTTATATTTAACTTTATTTTTAGCAATAATTTCTATTTTCTGCCTATTATTAGTGCTGCTTGCTTTAAAATATCATTTTCCATTCGTAACTGTTTTAATTCTTTTCTTAATTTAATTAATTCATTTTCTTCAATAGAACGATTATCTTTAGTTTTAAAACTGCCTGAATTAGTAAATTGCTTAATTCAATTATAAGTAGCTGCTCTTGTAACATTGTACTCTTTAGCAAGACAAGACACTGACTTACCGCTTTGATATAAAGCTACTATTTGTTTTTTAAATTCATCGGTATATGAGTTAATATTGGCCATAATTATAGTTCCTTTCTTTTAACTAATTTGTTCACTTGTCTACGTAATTAGTGTCCAATAAAGTGTAACCTATCCAACATTTCCACAATGAAAAATTAATAATTTTATTTTTCATTTTAATATTTTAAATAATGCTGTATGAGTTGAATATAATACTAATTTAAAACTAGATTATTTAGAATGATATTTTAAAATAACAAATAAAATTTAATGCTCTATGTTATACTAAGTATAACTATTAATAAAAATGATTTAAATTAGGAGTGAATTTATGAATATTTTAAGTGAAATTCATAAAATTGTTAAAGAGGATTATCCAGAGATTAAAGAAAAAATTACACCGAAAACTAAATTTAAAGATGTAAAAATTGACTCTCTTGGATTAGTAATGATTGTTCTTAAATTAGAAGAAGAGCATCATGTAAAAATTGATGATAATAAATTACTGGATTTACAAACAAAAACAGTTCAAGATTTAATAAATGAAATTGAGAGATTAGAATCAGCAGAAAATAAAAAAAAGTAATATTATATTTTATCAGGAGATTAGTATGAATAAAAATTTTGAAAATATTATCCAAAAGTTGAAAGATAAAGACTATCGTTTAACTGATGTTCGTAAAGCAGTTATTAAAGTATTAACGCTTAAGCAACATGTTAGTATTAATGATATTATTAGTTTTTTAACAAAAGAAGGTAATGATAATATTAATATTATGAGTATTTATAATACTATTGATTTATTAATGACAGAACATATTATTCATGCTAATGTTTTTGAAGGAAAACAAATAATTTATGAACTATCAGAAAATACCGTTCATATTATTTGTAATTTTTGTAATAAAATTATTCATGCCTCTTTCGAAGATAAACAACAAATTTCACCATTACAAGAAGAAAAACTTGAAAAATTAGCGATTAAAAATAATTTTTATTTTTCACATTATAAGTTAGAAATTCATGGAATTTGTGATAAATGTGAATTAAAAATAAAAAAAATGAAATTTTAATTGAACTTAAAACTTCTTTCGCGTAAAATTGAACATGTACTATTTAAATTAAATATTTTAGGGGTGTAGTTCAATGGTAGAACATCGGCCTTCAGATCCGAGTGTTGTGGGTTCGAGTCCTGCCACCCCTGCCATTATTAAAAATCACTTTTAAATGTTTCTCATAAAAGTGAATTTTTTATTATTATAATTTTGGTAATTTATCTTTATCTAAATTAAAAGCAACAAAACTGAAGGTTCCAATTCCTGTATGAGCACAAATTACATTTGCTAAATTAATAGTTTTGACGTTTTTAATGCCACAATCTTTAACAAATTTTGTAACTTTTTCTATTTCTTTTGCCTCAGCAAAAGCATGAATAATGTAAAAAAGAGTAATACTTTCTATTTTTTTATTTTTATTAATTTCTTTAAGAGTATTTTTAATAGCTTTATCTCATGTTCTTGTTTTATCAAATTTATCAATGGTTCCGTCAAAAGATAAAATTGGAGTTATTTTTAACATAGTAGCTAAGGCTGCTGCTGATTTTGAAATTCTACCACCACGAACTAAATAATTTAAATCATAAGGTAAAATAAATGCTATATAGTTATCTCTTATTAATTTTAGTGCTTCTATAATATCATTAACATTATTTTTTTCGTTAAGTGACATTTGATATGCTTTTTTAACTAATAGTCAGTTAATAACTGAAACACCATTACTATCAAAAACAAAAACTTTATCTTTAAAATTAGATTCTTTTGATAACATAGTAGCAGTGTTATATTGACCTGATAACCCTTTTGATAAAGGAATAAAAATAATCTTTTCAAATTTAGTTAAAGCATCTTCTCAAATTATACTCATTTGACCAAGTGGTGTTTGCGAAGTTTTGGCAGATTGTTTTTCATGAACTATTCTATTATAGAATTCTTCATCCTTTAGAATGTTAGGGTCATCAGTAATAGTTGTATCATCACTAAAAGTGATTAATAATGGACAAAAGCCAATATTCATTTCTTTTAAATCTTTAATTGAAAATCCTGAAGAGGAATCAGCAACAATACCAATTTTTTTTTTCAATTTTCTCACCCTAACTATAATATTTTTTACTTATTTATTAAATTATAACATATATTTTTTACTTAAAAATGGACTTTCATCGTTGAAAGATATATAAAATAGTTAATATGTTGTTTTTGGAATAATTTATTCTTGTTTCTTAGATTTTTTACCAGAACATTAATTTTAAAAAAAACTGAATGTATTCTAAAAACAATTGGTTATATAATTAACACTAGTTTTGACATGAAAGGATTTTATTAATAAATTAAATATTTTTTCAAAATTAAAAATTATTAATGACGGAAAAAAATAATTAAATATCTAACAAAATATATTAAACCAAAACTATCATCATATTACTTTTTAAAAATCAAGAAAAATTTATTAAAAAAGTTAAAAAATAAAACTCATTAAGTAATAAAAATAAAAAAATCCAAATAAATGAATGACTACTTAAAAACTCAAATCAATATTGAAATGTTGATGAAAATATTAATGATATAAATCAATATGTTGTGTTTTTTCTAATTATCAAAGAATATATTTTAAATTTCTAAAACCCCGATATTTTTATATCAAATCTGTTTTATTTCATAAATCATATAAAATGATTACACTATGAAAAATTTAAAGATTTAAAGAGAGGGTTATATTATGAAAAAGAAAATTATTAAAACAATCATTGCATCAACTGCATTAACTAGTGGTATTCCTGCTGAAAGTGGTACTTTAACTAAAATAGAAACTGAAATAGAAAATGAATTAGAAGAAAAAGATGAAAGAGTAAATTCTACAAAAAAAAGAGTTAAAAGGCAAACTCCACCAAGTTTACAAAAAACAATGACAACAATTAATATTGGTCAAATTGAATCGAATGATAAACAACATATTATTCAAAGATTAAGAGAAATTAATCATCCAATTTTATCTAGAGAAGATTTTTAGAAAATATTGAATTTGAAAACATTACAAATATTAATGCAACAGTGCATGCTGGTATTAACATTTACGATCAAAATCCCGCAAGAAATATTCCAAAAAATTTAAATTTTACTATTAACTTTACACCTCAAAGATTAACATTATCAAGTATTCTTATTAGAACTGAGTTAGGAGAATTGTTAGATAATGCACCATTAACAATAATAGAGAGACTAAATTTTTTAAATCCCGATTTGCATTTACGTTATCCTAGTTTTACAAATAGACATCCTATAGGCATAAATAATTTTCAAATTTTATCAGAAAATGTTTATGATTTTCAACAGAATAATCCTCATATTGTTTTTGATAGTGATTTAAATGTAACTTTTACTATTAATGAACAAAGCGTAAGATTATCAACTTTACTTAGAAATACTAATTTAGGACAAATTAGACGTAATGATCCGAGTACTATTATGGAGAGATTATGAGAATTAAATCCTGATTTAGTTTTTCATTTCGATTTTGCGGCTGGTATAGACTTCTCTCCATTTTTAACTTCAACTACATTAATAATTCCATTATCACATATGTTTCGTCCAAATAGTATAATATTTACACAAAATTTGAATATTATTTATGATTGTGATTTTAGTGTTACTTTTACTACCCTTGAAGATATATCAAATTATAGACCAAGTAATTCGCACACCACTACAACAACAACCCCTTCACCTTCAGCAGGTGGAAGCGCTGTTTTGCCATCAACATCTGAACAATCTTTTAACATTGGAACTAGTTCTAGAAATAGAAATCAACACAGTAATCAAAGTACATACTCTAGAACAAATCAGAAACCAAAGTGTGATATTTTAAAAACACAAATTATTGATCAAAAATTATTAGATATTTATCACACCACATCTACAGAAAGTAAAAATAATGCAAGAAAAAAACTAACAGAAATTTATGGACAACATTTTACTGATGCTAGTTGAGCACAATTTGAAAAAATTGTTGAATTGCATAAATACGGAATCGTTTTTATAACACCTAATAAAAATGAATATTTATTAAAAGGTCTAGTCACTACCACAACTATGAGTATTCCACCTGCATATAAAGTTGTTAAATGAATAAGTTCTCCACAAGCTACAACAGTAGTTGAAACAGAAGAAGCGGTGCCTTTATTAGAAGTTGGTGAGGAAGGAGCCATTGCTATTGGCGAAGAGGTTGTTGAAGGTGGTGCATCTGTTATGATTGAAGGAGGACCTATTGGATGAGTTGTGGGTGGAGTAATTATAGTTGGTGGAATAGCATATTTAGCGTATAATTGATCCCATGCTCATAATGCTGATATCAATTCCCATAATCAATATAATAAAATAGAAAAATATTACGTACCTTTAGACAATAAAACTCCACAATATACAGAATCAAGCAAAATTAAATTAGGTATTAGTAATGATATGTGAATAAGATTAGCAGAAATTTATCAAGATAATAAAGATGACTATCAACTTTTTGAAAAAAAATTTTAAGTGAAATTACTAAATTTCCGCAATTTATAGGAACCTTAGCAAATAGTTTAAGTGATAGTAATTTAAAAAATTTAGTTAAAGTTATGTATAATAATTTTTCAGAAATAAACATTTTTTATATGATGACAAATCAACATGGATGAAAGATTGTAACAAATGCTGTTAGAAATTACTTAGAAATTGAACCAGAATAAAGTTAATAAATTTTTCCTATAAAAGAATTATAAAACATAACATATTAGGCTTATTTCATAATTAAAATTTTAATTTTGGAATAAGTCATAATAATAATTATGAAATTTTTTTTATTTTTAGTAAAATTAAGTGTAAAATTAATAATATTATAAAGAAGTGGAAGTGACAAAATGAGTCAAAACATTATTTTTGCTTTTGAAATTATTGCCTTAATTATCGCTATATTATTAGTAATTTTAGGTTTATTACAAGGTAAAAAAAATCATAATGGACTTGGTGCTTTAAGTGGGGGTAATCAAGAATTATTTGCTAGTACTAAAGAACGTGGTTGAAGTAAGTTATTTTCTATTGCCACTTTAGTATTAGGTATATCGTTATTTACTATGGCAATAATAGTAAGAATTCTTATTAATACTATTGGAGTTATAAATTAATGATAATTATTTTATAAAAAGGCACACTAAAATGTGCCTTTTTATAAATTTTAAAAGATAGATTATAATTATATAATTAATTATATAATTAGGATAAAGTTGGGATTGATTGAAATGAAGCAAGAGATTATTAATGAGTTACAAAATAGTATTACACCTTTATCAACGGTTGATTTAACAGTGAAACTTAATATTACTAATCATCATCAACAGCAAGAACTTATTGCTGATTTAGAAGAATTGAAAAATAGTGAAATTATTTTGGAAAATAAAGAACAACAATTTTATATGCTAAAAAATAATAATTTATTTATTGGCAAAATTCAAATTACTAAAAAAGGATTTGGATTTGTTAAATTATTAAATAGTGAAGAAGAATATTACGTTAATATAAAAAACATAAATAATGCGTTAAATAATGATGAAGTATTATGTAAGTTAGTAAAAATTAATAATCAGAATGATGAGGCTGTAGTATTAAAAATTATTAAACGTGATACTAATCTTCTTGTTGGTACTGTTATTGTTAATGCAGATACGAAAGTAAAAACATTATTAATTCAAAATGCAAAGTTACAACAGTATGAAGTTAATATTTTAAACCCCGATAAAGCGTTAGAAAATAATATTGTTGTTGCAAAAATTAAAAATTTTGAACAAAATATTTTTAATGTTACTATTACTAAAATCTTGGGTAATATTAATGATCCTGGTGTTGATATTTTAGCTGTTATTTATGAAATTGGTATTAAAGCACAATTTGATGTTGAAACATTAACAGCAACAGATAAGGTGCCATTAACAGTTTTAGAATCAGATAAAATTGGTCGTATTGATTTGACTAAAGAGTTATTAGTTACAATTGATGGTAAAGATGCTAAAGATTTTGATGATGCTATTTGTGTTACTAAACTAGTTAATGGTAATTATCGTTTAATTGTAGCTATTGCTGATGTTAGTCATTATGTAACAGAAAATAGTCCTTTAGATGAAGAGGCATTTACTCGTGGTACATCTGTTTACTTAGCAGATCGTGTTATTCCTATGTTACCAACGCAGTTATCAAATGGTATTTGTTCTTTAAATGAACAAGTAGAACGTTTATGTATGGTTTGTGATATGGAAATTGATAAGAATGGTTTAACAGTAAAACATAAAATTTATCAGGCATTTATGAAATCAGCAAGAAGAATGAATTATGAGGAAGTAAATGATGGATATAATGGTAAAAATCCAAATTTTATTAAAACACATCCACAAATTTGAGAAATGTTACTAAAAGCAAAAGAATTGCACCAAATTTTATGAAAGTTTAAACAAGATGCTGGAGTAATTGATTTTGAAATTAATGAAGCAAAAACAATTATTAACGATAATGGAGAAGTAACTGATATTATTTTAAGAACTCGTGATATCGCTGAAAAATTAATTGAAAGTTTTATGATTAGAGCTAATGAAGTAGTTGCTAAAACTGTATTTGATATGAAATTACCTTTTATTTATCGTGTTCATGAACATCCTCGTTCTAAAAAAATGCATCAAATGGTTACAATTCTGAAATTAATGGGTATTAAATTAAATCCAAAAATCACAAATATTAGTTCAAAAGATTTACAATTATTATTAAATTCTTTAAAACAATTACCAACATTTCAAGTTTTATCAACTTTATTATTAAGAAGTATGGAAAAAGCACAGTATACTAATAAATGTATTGGCCATTTTGGACTTGCTAGTGATTATTATACACATTTTACTTCGCCAATTAGACGTTATCCCGATTTAATAGTTCATCGTTTATTGCGTCAATATATAGTTAAAAGAGAAATAAATGCTAAAATAATTGAGAAATATCAAAGTTTTACTAATTGAGCTGCTGAGCAATCTAGTAATATGGAATTAAAAGCATTAGAGTGTGAACGAGCTGTAGATCAAATGAAAAAAGCAGAATACATGATGCAATTTATTGGTCATAAATTTGAAGGTATAATTTCTAGTGTAACTGGTTTTGGATTATTTGTTGAGTTAGATAATACAATTGAGGGTTTAATTAGAATTGCAGACATGACTGATGATTATTATATTTTTAATGAAAAAGCAATGATTTTGTTTGGTGAAAGAAAACGAAAACAGTATGCTCTTGGTCAAAAGGTCAGTGTTCTTGTAAAAAGTGCAAATAAAGTTGCTAGAACTATTGATTTTATTTTAGAAGAAAATGGTCAGCAAAATAAAAACCGTGATAAAAATAATAATAATCAATCATCAAAAATGTATAAAGCAAATAATTTTAAATATAGAAAAAAGATAAAACTAAATGGTAAAGTTAAAAAAAATAAAAGTGAAAAGAAAAATGGAGTAAAAAAATGAAAATACAAGGGCAAAAAAGATTAATTCAACAAAGCAATCTTAACATTGAATGCTATTATTATAATTATTTTAAATCACCAGGTTTAAAACAATATCCGGATTTATTATGAGTTAATGAAGATTATAACTTAATTAAGCAAGTAAATATTGAACAAAATATTGTAATAAGATTAGCAACTAATTTATTTGAAGTTGGTCAAAAATTTAATTTGTTTGAAAATTTAGATTATTTTATTATGATGCCAAAAAAACCTACTTCAGTTAGTAGTTTAGAATTAGTAATAATTGAATTAGTTAAAATTATTAAAAAAAAATTAAATTATAAAATATTATTTATTAATAATATTTTCCAAGTTGATAACTACCGTAAATTTTGAGAAAATAAATTAAAAGTTAGCGAAAGACAAATGGAAATTACTAATAAGATTCATTTATTACCTAAATATATTAATTTTTTTAATAAAAAAAACATTATTATTATTGATGATATAGTTGCCTCAGGGATTTCTATTGTCCAAACTATTTTAGAAATTATCAATAATAACAATGATTTTAAAATTAAAGCTTTGTGTTATGGTTCAGTTTATAATTGAGAAGAAATTTATAAATAGTTAAAAGAGTTTCCTAATTTTTCTCTTTTTTTCTTCTAATGAGTCTGATTCAGATATATTATAAGAATCTTCAATATTATTTATAAATGCATAATTAATTTCAGCATTAATTTGATTTTTAGCAATAAGTTTTAAGATAAAATCAGCAGTATCTGCTTCTAAAGCAAATGTGTAAATTTCAAATTCATCTTCATTAATAATTTCCGTTTTAGTAGAAATTTTTAAAATATGATTTTGTTCATCAATAATAATTTTACAAACCTCAAGTTTTTTACCAGTTAAAATTTTATAAATAATTACTTTATCATTATTATTTTTATCAAAACCCAAATCGCCTTGATAAAATTGACTATTTTTTACTGTTGTTGCTTTAGTATTTAACTCTCCTGCCATGTCCTTAGACTCCTTTCAGTTGTTTATTAATATATAAAATTAACAAAAACCCGTAAAACAAATATAAAATCTATTTCTTGGGTCGCTATACAACAAATATTAATTTTATGTTTAATTTTACATTAATCATTGCTAGAAAAACTATTGATTAATCTAACCTTCATTAGATTATAGCATGTTCTTAATAAAAAACAAATTTAAGTAAGTATTTCGGTATTTATGAAATTATTATTATATAATCTAATTATAAAGTTTATGAAAATAATGGTGGAAACAATGAAAATAATTGCAAAAAATAAAAAAGCGTACTTTAATTATGAATTATTAGAAAAATTAGAAGTGGGAATTGTTTTGACTGGTTCTGAAATTAAATCAATTCGTTTAGGTAATGTATCTTTACAGGATAGTTATGTAACTTTTAGTAATAATGAAGCTTATATTATTAATATGAACATTAATACTTATAAATTTACTACTAGTTATATACTTGATCCATTAAGAAAAAGAAAATTACTTTTAAATGCTCGTGAAATTAAAAAAATTCAACAAGAACAAAAGCAAAAAAACTTAACTGTTGTTCCAACAATGATATATTTAAATAGTAAAAGTAGAGCAAAGTTAGAAATAGCATTGGCTCGTGGTAAAAAAAATTATGATAAAAGAGAGACGATTAAAAATCGTGATGCAGTAAGACAAATCAAAAAATAATAATTTAATTAAGAAAGGAAAAAACTATGATAATATGATTACCTTTCTTAATAATCTTTTGTTTATTTACAAGTTTTTATTTATTTTTTCTTTTTAAGCAAAAGATAAATAAGTGACAATGATTATTTATTAGTTATTATTTTTTTCTTTATCTTGGTATTAATAGTTTAAAAGCTATTAATAATTTTTTAGTTTTATCATTAACTAATTTAGTAACTGAAGCAATTAGTATTACAGTGATTATTTCGCTTACTGTAATTATTTTTGCTATACCAGCTACTTTTTTTACTGCAAAATTTAAAAAAAGAAAGTTGTATATTTGATGAATGCATAGTTGACTTTTAGTTACTTGCTGTTTAGTTTTAATTGTACCAAATTTATGATCTTTGATTTTGTTAAATATTGCGTTAGGAATGAGTACTGCATCATTGGGAGTTCATGAATTAATGTTCAATGAACAATATTTTGTAAAATCACATGCTTTTTTAACTTTTACTATACTTATTGTTCCGGGATTATTGGCAAGTTTAATTATTATACCAATTAATATGCTCACATTTAATATTTCAACTATTACAATTTCAAAAATCAGTTATTTCATTATTGCTGCTTTGTGTTTTTTCATTTTGACTTTTTTCATGTCTTTTCTTTTACGAGAAGATCCAAAAAATATGGGTATGCACGATGAAATAGTTTTAAAAAAAATTAAAACTTTTTCTCAATGAAAAATAATAATTTTAATTATGTTTGGATTAACTATTTATTTAATTTATTATTTAATGAATTCTCAATTTTTTAATTATAGAATAAGTAATATTGATCAAAGATGGCATGTTTATAAAACTTTATTTACTACTTTGCCACAAGTAATTGGTGTTTTTTTATTGGGATGATGATTATATTATTTTTTCAGTGCTAATATTGCTTTATATTTTGGTTTTGGGATTTATATAGTAAGTATTATGGTTAGTTTAGTAACTAATAATATTTACGCAGTTTTGATTTCACAAATTTTATCCAATATTGCTTTTGGTATTTGTAGTTTTGTTGTATATAGTTTGGTTTTAGATTGAAATTATCGACAATTAATGCCTATCAAAGGAATTTATGCATCATGTATAGCTATTTTAACTTGTAGTGTTGATTTACTCGATAGTTTTATTAATTATAATTTAATTACTTTAAATAACGAAATAATGTTTTATATTGGTAATAGTATTGCGTTATTAACTGTTATTAGTTTAATATTTATTACGTTATTTTCTTCAAATTATTGAGTGACAGAAAAGCATCATGTTTTATTTACAAAATAAGTTTATTTTTAGATATTATATTTAAAGTGTTAATTATTAAAATACTTGTAGTTTCTTTTTAAAGTTTTAAAATATTAATTATACATATTGTATATGTATAAATTAAAATTTAATTTATAATTATTTTTTATTTTTATAATTAATTTAATGTTTCTATAAATTAATTATAAAAATAAAAAGGAGGTTTTTAATATGAAAACATTATTAGCAGCAGTAGGTGCTTTAACATTATCAACAACCATAGGAAATTTAACTGAGGATGTTTTAAAAACAACTTCACAAAAAACTAAATTTGAAAATAATAATATTAAAAATAAAACAATTTTAGAAAAACAATATAGTGCAATTGACTTAGCTGATATCATTACTGAATATAATTTGGGAAAAGTTAATAGTGGAAAAGATCTAATGCCATCTAAAATGAGTTTATTAATAGGAATTAAAGAAGTAAATAAAAAAGCTGCATTACTAACTATTGAAAATTTTGATATTAAAAAATATAGTGTAAGTTCTGTTACGATCATTGGTAAGAATAACTATGTAGGTGAAGTAACTTTACAATATAATATTATTAATTTTGTTCCTCAAAAATTAGCAGATGAAAATATTTATGATTTGGGTGTTGATTCACAAGGTAATATTTTTAGGACACAAGAAGATAAAGTTTATAAGCTTACACCAACGGGATTGGAGTTAATGTTAGAAATAGAAAGAGGTTCAACTCTTAGAAATTTAGTGGTTGATGCCGAAGATAATGTTTATGTTGGTAGTGATAATGGTGCAATTTATAAAAGTGATGGTATCCATAATTTTTCAAAAATTATATTATCAGAAAATTCACCACGTTGAATTTCATGCTTAACAATTAATAAAACAACTGGTATTGTTTATGCTGGTAATGACATTGGTGTATATAGTATTGGTCAAACTGGTAATGTTAGTTTGATTTCTGGGACAAATGGAGATTATATTAGAAGTTTAGCAATTGGTCCAGATGGTTCAATTTATGCTGGTGTTAATTATGGTGGTAAGATTTATAAAACCGATGGAATTAGTGGTCAATTTAGTATTTTTGAGCAAAGATCAGATGCTAATCAGATAAGTAGTTTAGTAGTTGATAATGATAATATTGTTTATGCTGGTTCTTGAATTGGCAATGTATATAAAATTAAAAATAGAACGTATAATGCAATTTTAGAAACGAATCCAAATCATGAGATTAAACGTTTACTCTTAGATAAAAATAATGATTTATATGCTAGTATTGATTCAAATAAAGTATATAAAAAATTAGCACAGCAAGATTCATTTTCTGAATTATCTGGAATAAAAAATACTAATGATCATATTTTTGCGTTAACTGTTGGTCCAGATGGTTCAATTTATGCTGGTGGTTCTCAAGGAATTTTATATAAAGCCTGAAATTTTAATTAAAATATTAATATATAAAAATATTTCTTGGTTTTATAGAAAACTATTTATATATGATTTAATATTGAATTTATTATAATAAATAATAAAATAACCTATTTCATGATTATTTTTTAGACCATAAATAAAATGTAATTATGAAGTGGGATTTTTATTTTTTTTAATATTTTCAAAATGTTTTAACAAATCACTATTGAAATAAAATTTAAGCATATTAAATAATTTATTACATAAAATTATATAAAATATGGTCATGCCATTATAAAAAAATTAAGAATTTAAGAGAGGTTTTTTATGTCTGAAAAAGTAAAAAAAAGAAAATTATTACTGCCATTGTTGGTGGTACTACTTTAGTTGGTGGAGCCACTGCTGGTATTTTGTATACTTCTGATATAGAAGCAAAAAACGAGGAAGAAAATGAAAAAGTAAAAAAATAAAATCACAATTTAATCCAAAGATTTTATTACCTAAACCACCAAATTCAAATAGACAATCAAATCGTTATAAATATACAATAGTACAACAACAAGATACAATTTACGTTGATAGTAATGGAGAAGAGCAAACAACTAGTAAAATAGACTTATCAGATATAAAAACTACTGAAATCATTCAAATTGGATTTTATAAAAATGAGAAAGAAGAAATTCAAGTTGTCAGAATGCCAAAAACAATTCAAAAAGTACCAGATCAGTTACCATCAGAAATAACAAGTACAAAACAGATGTTTCAAAGTGCTTCATCATTTAATCAAGATATTTCGGGTTGAGATGTTTCAAATGTAATAACTATGCATCATTCTATGTTTGCTGGCGCAATAACGTTTGATCAAAATTTATCACAATGAAATGTTTCAAAAGTAATAATTCATGATAATTTTGCTATTAATTCTCGAATTAGTAATAGCATTGATAAATTGCCAAATTTTAATTTTTAGATTTTATAATTTATGATGAAAATTTGAAAGAATTATTAGTAATTTTTAAGAAAACCAAAAATTGCTTTATATTAGAAAGTAATCTATAATATTAACGGGGATGTTCTGGTTTCGACAGGAGTGAACAACTAATTGTGGCAGTGGTTTGGTAGACCATAATACTACGAGGTTTCATAACCGGAAAACAAACTAAAACCGTAGTACCTAACTGATTCACAACAAAGTTAAACAACTTTGGATTTGGTTTAGGAAATCAAGCAGTTTTACCTGCTTAATTACTTAAGAAGTAAATACTACCGTTGCTAATAGCAAGTTTATCAATATTAGTAACGTATCATAAGGATAAACTAGAAAAAATGATGTTAATAAATTTTTTCGAATTTCCATTAACTAGCTATTCATAATTTCGTATAATTTATTATTAAATAGTGATTTTTCTAAATTATACTAAACTGTAGATACAGTTAGTCAGTTAACTTTTGGACGCGGGTTCGATCCCCGCCATCTCCACCATAAATTAAATGCACAATTGTGCTTTTTTTATTATTTAATTTAATAATTAATTATAAATAACTTTATAAGATTTTAATTAGTGAAATAAATAATAAAAAAATATTTAATATTTTATGAATAATATTGTAAAACAAGTTGCAAATAGTAACTAGTCTTGGTAATATTGAAAAGTCTTTAAATTTTTTTAATTATATTTGGAGCCGTGGCCAAGTGGTTTAAGGCATAAGTCTGCAAAACTTTGATCGTCGGTTCGAATCCGATCGGCTCCTCCAAAATATTAATAATATTTGCAAATATACTTGTAAATATTACTTTTAATAAGTTATAATTGATTAGGTTTAATGATTTAATGAGTTACTATAAATTTTAGTAATTAAATGCGCCTGTAGATCAATTGGATAGATCGTTTGACTACGGATCAAAAGGTTGTGGGTTCAAGTCCTGCCAGGCGCACCATCGGGATGTGGCTCAGCTTGGTAGAGCGCTCGGTTTGGGACCGAGAGGTCGCAGGTTCGAATCCTGTCTTCCCGACCATTATTAAAAACAAGGGCCCTTAGCTCATTTGGTAGAGCGCCTGCCTTGCACGCAGGAGGTGGTCGGTTCGATCCCGATAGGGTCCACCATTTATATATCGGTTTAAACATTTAAACTAAAACTGGCGAGGTAGCTCAGTTGATTAGAGCGTTCGGTTCATACCCGAGAGGCCATGGGTTTGAGTCCCATCCCCGCTACCATAGTCTAGGACCCTTAGCTTAGTTGGTTAAAGCTCCCGGCTCATAACCGGGCGAGCATTGGTTCGAATCCGATAGGGTCCACCATACTTAAATACTCGGAGGCTTACCCAAGTCCGGTTGAAGGGAACAGTCTTGAAAACTGTCAGTGCGCAAGTGCTCGAGGGTTCGAATCCCTCAGCCTCCTCCATTATTATTAAATTTTATACATCGCGGAGTGGGGAAGTGGTATCCCGTCGGGCTCATAATCCGAAGATCATTGGTTCAAATCCAGTCTCCGCAACCACGGTCTTGTGGTAAAGTGGTTAATACGCCTCCCTGTCACGGAGGAGATCGCGGGTTCGATCCCCGTCAAGACCGCCATTTAGAAAATAAAACATAAGCAGTATTAATTTAGAGAGTAAGTAAAAGGTCTTGCTCTTTTTTTATTGTTGTAATTAATAATTATTTTATTCATTATGGAAGAAAGTTTTTGATTGATTAAGTAAATTAAAAATATTAAAATACACGTATAATTTAAATAATCAATATAATTTTATTTAAATTTAACTATTACTTTATAATAGTTTTTAATTTTTAAAAGGGAGCAAAAATATGCCAAACAATTTATTAAACTTTAATAACTCATCTTCAAGTATCATAAGTAGCAATAATGTTGAGACATTGATACCAGTGAATAATGCATTAACATTAGAAAATGGTATCAATGAACCAATTTTAAAAAATATATTATCATTAAATTTTTTATACAATATTGAAATGGGTTCTAAAGAACAACTGCAGTTACTAACGGCAGAACAAATACAAGAATTTACCCAAAAACATATTAAAATGTTTAATAAAAAACAAATTCAAGCATTTACAGCCAAACAAATACCACATTTCACAAAAGCACAAATTCAAGCATTTACTTTACAACAAGTTTCATGATTTACTAAAGAGCAGAATTCATGATTTACTAAAAAACAACTTGCAACCTTTACACCAGCACAAGTTTTAAAGTTTAAGAATAAAAAAATCAAAAAAATAATTCAAAGAGAACAATTTCAAACATTTACATTAAAACCGATAAAAGTAACTTCATTAAGTTTAAATAGAAAAAAACGTTCGACTCGTTCGAACTTAGAAATGTATACTAGTCACCAAATTCAATTATTAACAAAAAAACAAATTTCAGAATTTACACCAGAACAAATACCAAAATTTGAACCAGAACAAATTCAAGCATTTACACCAGAACAAATACCAAAATTTGAACGAGAACAAATTCAAGCACTAACACTAAAACAAATTCAATCATTTACAGAAGAACAAATTCAAGCATTTAGTCCAAAACAAATTTTATGATTTGCACCATGACAGATTAGATTATTTACATCTGATCAAATTTCATGATTTAGATCAAGTCAGATTGTAGAATTTACTAAAAACCAAATTCAAGCATTTAGCCCAAAACAAATTTCAGAATTTACACCAGAACAAATACCAAAATTTGAACCAGAACAAATTCAAGCATTTACACCAGAACAAATACAAATATTCAGTCGTGCATATATTGATTCTTTTACATCTGACCAAATTTCATGATTTACACCAAGTCAGATTACACAATTTACAACTGAACAAATTCGAGAATTTACAGAAAAACAAATTCAATCATTTACACCAGAACAAATTCAATCATTCACTCCTGACCAAATTTCATGATTTAATCAAGAACAAATTTTAAATTTTACAGAAAAACAAATTCATTTTTTGACAGCAGAACAACGAAAAATTTTTGAGGGAAAAATAAATAAGTATTTTAATAGCACAACAGTTGCTTCAACAACAGTAAAACAAGTTGAAGAATTTAATTCAAAACTAATGCAATTATTATCAAAATCAGAAATTCAATCATTATCATTAGAACAAATTTTGTTATTAACTCCAATACAAAAAGCAGAACTGTCAGAAGAACAAATTTCATGATTTAATCAAGAACAATTGGCAACATTTAAATTAGAGTCAGAGCAAGTTCAAAACAATAAATTAGTTTCAATGTCTTTTTGAATTTTACCTATTTTACCTCTTTGTTTAGTTGGAGGCTTAATAGGTTTTATTTTTAAAAAAATTAGAACTAATTTTAAATCAAATAATAACTTAGAAAGAAATAATGCAAATAAATCACAAGAATTAATAAATATAAATAATGAAGAAGAAATATTAATTATGGATAATATTGAATTACAATCTGTATGTGATGAAAATATAGAAAGTCTAAATAATGAAGTTGATAAGTGAAAACAAATAAATTCAATAGATTTATCAGATTATCATTCACACTTAGAAAGTGTAAGTATTTCTGGACACTCCATATAATCAAAAAAATATTTAAACAATACTATATTATTAAAATAAACAATAACTATTGAAAATTATTGTTTATTTTTCATATTACTTGTAGTTAAAATAGATATTATTAATTATGTTTGTATTTATTTTAAAATAATAATTTAATTATTGGATAGATTTAAAATTTGGATATAAGTTAACTATATAGTTTTTAAATAAAATGCATTATAATTATTTTATAGGATGGGTGAAAGATATGGATAAATCATTAGATAAACAATTTTTAATTACAAGTAATCTTATTGGTCAAAAAGAGTTAAAGAAATTAAAGGAAACTCCTTTACCTTCATTATTAGATTTAAATTTAACAAGAGTTTATTTTACTAGTCTTGGTGATGGTTTTTCGCGAATATTTATTTTAATTATTCAAATTTTTTGAATTGGTTTGATTTTTTTTAATGGCATTGGTTTTGGTCAATTGGTTGCTAATCTTCCTGGTATACCATCAGCACCAGTTTTTCAAAGTGCAATATTAAAAGTAGTAGCAATGTTAGTTACTGTTTTATTTGCTTTTATAATTTTAATTATGATTTTACCCGTTTTTTTATCTAAAACTATTAGAGGTATTGGTTTAAGTTGTTTATTTTTTTTAATATTTGGTTCTATTGTTAATTTAATAATTATTGGTATTAGTTTTTTTATGTTTTCTTATAGTGACAGTCCTTATCGAATGACAGTATTGATTTTCGCGGTTATAGCACTCTTATTATGATGAATTGCTATTTTGCATTGATGATTAAATACTATTGAAAATAAAAAATATTTAATTAAAAGTATTATTAAAATGTATGAATTAAGTTTTAGATAATGGAAATTTAGGTGAATAATATATGGCTAAAAAGAAAGATAATGATGATTGAAGAAAACTAAATAATATTACTAAATACGTTACTGGTAAAGTAGAACCAGTAAAAGTAAAAAAAACTTTTCTGACAATAACTATTTCTTTAATTATGATAATTGGTTTAGCAATTAGTACTTTTTTTATTGCTCTTGCTATGCAGAGTGCTTTTAATATTGGTTATTTTAAACAAAATATTCCAGAAGAATCAATTGTTGTTGATATGAATGATGTTCCAATTGATAGTAGTAATAAAAATTTACGTTTGCCATTTTTTGAAGAAGAATCAAAAAAACAAGTTTTTGATTTATTAATAAAAGAATCTTGATGAGATAGTTTTTTTCCAACTAATATTACTAATTATGATTTCACTTTTTATAAACCTAATAGTAATGATGAATTAGATAAGAGTTTAATTCAAACTGATGGTGTTACTAAATTTGATTTAAAATTAAAGTTACAATCTTCATTTATTGAATTTAAAATACCAGTAATTGCATTAATTAAAAATACTGCTAAATTTTATGAAAAATTTATGATGTTTAATCAATTTGAAGGAAAATTTAGTAAACATATTTCAGGAAAATTTCCAAATGGTAGTGATTATTTGCAAGAACAATGAACACATGGTTATTTACCAACTAATTTTTATTATGCGGATAAAATTGATAATACTGTTGTTTATAAAAAAATCGAAGATGAAATTAATAAATTTATTAATGATTATAAAGAAGAATTTGCTAGTGATACTCATCTTTATCCAATAATATCAACAATTCCTTTAGCAGATATTGATTTTAATGATGTAGCTACTATTGAACCATATTTCGAATTAGTTCATCATCCCGAATTAAATTATGTTGGTAATGCTGTGAATAGTTCCAAAGAATATGTTAATCTTTATTCATATTCTTCAAATTTTCCATTAAAACCTTTTTATATAACATATGTTTCTAATCCAAATGTTGTTTATGATTTCATTGATTTAAAACCAACAAGTATTGAAGAGGTTATTGATTATCTTAAAGTTAATCCTATTGATTTTGTTCCTTTTAGTATGGTACAAGAAGCAGTAGATAGTGATGAATCATTAATAAAATATAGTCCTCCACATGTATTATTGACTAGTGATAATAGTGGTAATCATTTTAAATATAAGGAATTGAGTTATTATTTTGGTTTTTCAAATTCAATAAATAATAGTATTGAAAATATTAATGTTAATGATTATGTTAATATTGGTGATCTAGAAACTTTTTTAGAAAATAAATATTGACAAGAAATGTATCAATTTGCAAAAAATAATTCTACTTTTTTCTTATTAGATTATCCTGATTCGACGGTTGATCCAAATATTAATTGAAATCTTGTTATTAAATCACTTGCTACTTTTAAAGGATATTTTGTTAAAGCTTTAAAGGTGCAAATTAATGAGTTAAGTGCTTTTAGTTTTTTAGATATTGATGGTAATAATTTATCATTAAAGGCAACTGATATTATTAAGACTAATGATATTAAAAAAATTAGATTTCATATTGGAAAAGATTTGATAAGCAGTGACTATGTTCCCAAGCCCCATAGTTTTAATTTTACTTTTAAAGTAAAGTGAATTTAAATACTTAAAAATAAGTGTTGATTTTATGAAAATGGGTTAAATTTTGATAACTATAATTTAATATTCATACTAATTATATAAAATAGTTTTAATTATATAGGTTATTAATTGTAAAATTAATATAAATTTGTTATTATTCTTATGTATAAAAAATATAAATAATATAGTAGTTTTTAACCCATTGTTTGTTGAGATAAAAGCAAATGGGTTTTTATTTTGAAAGGAAAATTATAAATGATATTGCAAAAATATAAAAAATTAAAATTAGCAACCTTATTTTTATTTATTTTAACTATTTTAATTATGGTAATTGGTTTAATGTTAATTGGTTTTTCAAGTTTTGATAAAAGTTTTTTTGAAAATCTTAAATTATATAAAGAAAAAAGACTTATTATAGAAATAACACTAGAAATAACAAATGGATTTAGTTTATTAAATTATATGAGTGTAAATTATATTTTAAATCATTCTGCAGAAAATATATGTTCATCAGTAATTCATAATTATGATGGTTATTATGATTGAGTTCAGTTACAAATTGGAGTTATTTTTTGTATAATTTTAACTCCAATTTTTGGATTTTTTACTATTGCATTAACTTTTTTAATTATTGGTTTAAAAGTAAAAATAAAAAATAATAATTTTTGAGATGCAATCCAAAAATGTGAAATAATTAACAGTTATTATGTTCATTAGGTATTTTGTTTTTAAAATATATTAAGTATTATCTTTAGTGAATCAACAAAATATTTTATTTTATATATTGATTTATAATTTCTTATTTATTTAAAAAATATTTTTAATAATTATTTAATTTTGGATGGTCAAAGTTAAATAATTATTTTTTTGTTTTTTAATTTTGTCATATTATATCTTAAAAAAATAAATTTAAATTTGATAATATGTTTATTTAATAATTTTGTAAAATTAAACGCTTATAATTTTGATTTATATCAGATACTATTATTAAGTTTTAATACCTAAAATAAGTTATAATATAAATAAAAAATAAGGGGTGTTAGATATATGGAAGAAAAAAAAGATGACTTAAAAAATACTCCATTGTCAAATGTTGATAATAGTATTATCAAATCAAATAATGATAATCAATCATTTAAAGATATTGAAGAACAACGTTTTACTACTTATAATCCGTTATTAAGTGATAGTATTAAATTTAAAAGAATGTATTGAAGTTCAAAAATGGAAAATATTGCTCGTATTTTGTTACTTACACTTTCATGTTTTCATTTAATTTTTTCTTATTTTTTAGCTAACAATTTGGTTAATCAAATTTTGAGTAATAAAGGTAGTAACATGAACCCAACTTATATAATTTATATATTTTTAATTATAACTCTGGGATTTAATTTTATATTTTATTTACCAGTAGCGATTGGTCGCACTGCTAGTGCTATGTTTGGATGATCAATTGTTTATATTATTTTAGCAATTGTTTATTTTATAGTTTTAGAAGTATTTTGTACAATTTTGTTAGTGGTTAATGGATTAGTAAATGAAACTGTTTCTGCAGAAGTTCCAATATTTATGATTATTGTTTTATTAATAACTGTTTTATGATTAATTGCTGCTTGTTTATTAATTGTTAAAAGTGATGATGTAAGAAGAGAATTAAGTGTCGAATAAATAATAAGTAAAGGAGAATATAATGAATACAGATAGTTTACTTTCTAAGCGAATTGAACAATTAATTAAAGTAATTAGCGCTGATGTTTATGAAAAAGAAACTGTTTTTAAACTTGCTATTTTGGCGTTATTATCAGGAGAATCAATATTTTTATTAGGATTACCAGGAATTGCTAAATCATTAATTTCACGACGAATTAAATATGCGCTTCATGATGGGCGAAATTTTGAATATTTAATGAATCGTTTTTCTACTCCAGAAGAAATTTTTGGACCAATCTCAATCAAAGATTTATTAAAAGGTAACTATGTAAGAATTATTGATCAATATTTACCTGCTGTTGATATTGCTTTTTTGGATGAAATTTGAAAAGCAGGCCCTTCAATTCAAAATACTTTACTAACTATTATTAATGAAAAAATCTTTCGTAATGGTGGTGTTGATATCAAAGTATCATTAAAACTATTAATTTCAGCTTCCAATGAGTTACCAGAAAGCGGTAAAGGTTTAGAAGCTTTATTTGATCGTTTTATTATTAGAATGATAGTTTATGGTTTAACTAATGAAGAAAATTTTAATGATATGCTAGAAAGTATTACTAGTTTAGAAGTAAAAGTTCCGCTTGAATTACAAATTAAAACATCTGAATATGAAAAGTGATTAAAAGAATTGGAAACTACTGTTACTTTAAGCAAAGAAACATTAAGTTTTATTTCTCGTTTTCGTAAAATTTTAACAGAAGCAACTAATGGTAAAGCTTACATTTCTGATCGAAGATGAAAAAAAATTGCAAAATTAATAAAAGCTTCAGCTTATTATAATGGCAGAACAACTACTGATAAGCCTGATTTATTGATTATTCCTTACTGTATTTGAGATAATGAAGTTCAAGAAAAAGAATATACAAAACTTTTCAATGAAGCATATTGTGAAGATTTAACTTACACATTAAAACAAAATCAGATTGAACTGGAAAGTGAGTTGGAAACATTAAGTAATAATGCCGAAAACATTAAAGATAGTCAAAATCAACCATCTATTTACTCCAATCCATTTTCTGAAGAAATTAAAGGTATATATTATCGTTTATTATGACATAGTGATGAATTTCCAATTTGTTTTATTAGTAGAAAGGATTTTCAGTTATTATTACGACGTAATAAAAAAAGTCATAATATTCAATTATTTTATGGTAAAAGTTTAAGTAAAATGGAAGGTAATCAGAAGTTTGAACTACAATTAAAGAATTCTAGTGAATTAATAAATATTACAAATAATTCTATAATTCAAGTTGAATTAACTAATACTGATAGTAAATCACAATTTGGAAATATTAATAGTCAAATTAAAGATTTAAAGCAACAAATTAATGAATTAAAAGTACATTTTGAACAAGAATATCATCGTTTAAGTAAAACCAATTCTATATTTTTTGATGAACAATTTAAATCACTATTAGAAATGGCATTTTTTGATAAAATTTCACAAATACCTGAGGCAGAAACCGAAAAGACTCTTTCATCAGAATCACTAACTGAAGATTCACCAATAACTATCCCAAATGTTAATGACACTAATAATAATTCTGATGTTAATTAAAATAGGTGATTAGTATGGAAGAATTAATTGAATCCCATGTTTCACAAATTTTAGAAACCAAATTAAAAAAAATGTCTTTATCAGAAACAAATTTAAGTAGTTTTGCTTGATTTAAAAGAAATTTTGCTTGATTAGCTCCGGAATTTGATCAACAAATTAGTCATTTTTATTTAAATGAAGTTTTAGAAAAAAGTAAAAATATTGTTATTAGTCCCATCATTAAAAGAGAATTACGATTATATTTCTGAGTTATGATTAATGGTATTGATAGATTAAAAAATAATTGACAAGAAATTTACACTAGGGCAAAAACTCTTGATTCACTAATGATTAATTATTTTCATTATTTTCAAGAAAAATTTAAGGATCGTAAACTTAATAGTAAATTAACTTTTGATAATTTTACAAGACATTGAGAAAGTTTAATTGTTCAAAGAATTGTAAATTATAAGTTATTTGAAACTATGCAAATGCGTCAAAAGTATTTAACAATGTGAAGTAATAATATTAAAATTATTAATGAAGTAAGGCATATTATTGGTTTTGCTTGAAATTTTTTTGGACGATTTTGAGAAGGAGATTTAAATGATTTTAAAAAAATTAATTTAAATACTATTATACAATATGGTGAAATTTTAAATAAGAATCCAGCTATTATTGAAATTGCTAGACTACTTGGTCGTTGAAAAGGAATTTCAGGTTTAACAGAAAAGCAGATTCATCAAAAAGTACAAATTGAATATGAATTAAAGCCATTAGGAAAATGGCCTGAAGAAATAGTAGGAATTACCGAGGGTAAAGATTTAGAACATTTATTACCATTAGAATTAGTTAATCTTGCTATTCCAGAGTTAAATGCCATTTTTTATAAAAAATTTGTTGAAGAAAAGTTAGCAATTACAGAGTTTGAATCAATGGATTTAGTTGCCACTGAACATCTTGTTGAAGAAGTTGTAGAAGTACCAATTCCCGAAAGTGAAGGCCCTTTTATCTTATGCATTGATACATCTAAATCAATGATTCATAGTCCAGAAATTATTGCAAAATCAATTGCGCTGGCTATTAGTAAAATTGCTTTACAAGAAAAAAGACCGTGCTATATGATTAATTTTTCTGGTAAATTTGAAACTTATGACTTATCTAATTTAGTTTCATCAATTCCCAATCTAATTCATTTTTTAGGTCATAGTTTTAAAGGACATACTAATATTAATCCAGCTATTAGTCATGCTTTAACAATTATGCAATCTAAGACATATCATAATGCAGACTTATTGGTAGTTTCTGATTTTTTATCTGCTAATATTACTAAAAATAATATTAATTTAATGTTACAACTAAAAGCAAAAGCTAATCGTTTTCATGCTATTAATATTGCTTCTTCAACATTACCTAATAATTTTAAAAAATATTTTACTAATTATTGACATTATGATCCTCGTGATCCATTTGCTGCGCGAAAAATTGCATTAAATTTAGCTAAAACTAAAAAAATAAAATAATGCATTTCGTTTAAAAATAATTTTTATATAAAATATAAATATTATAAAAAATAAAAATAAACTAAAATATAAGTTTATTTTGTTATAATTCTTTTTCAATATAAATTAATGGAGGTAAGAATATGAAATTAAAAGTAGCAACCTCTTTTAGTGGTATTGGTTCATTTGAACAAGCGCTTAAAAAAATGGATATTGAACATGAAATATTATTTGCTTGTGATAATGATAAATATGTTAAAGAAACATACTTTGCAAATTATAAAATAAATGATAATCAATGATATGATGATGTATATAATATTGATGGTAGTAAGTTTAAAAATAAAGTTGATATATTTGTAGGTGGTTCTCCATGTCAAAGTTTTAGTTCGATTGGTTTTCAAAAAGGGTTGGAAGATACTAGAGGTTTATTAATTTTTGAATTTATTAGACTTGTAAATGAAATAAAACCCAAAGTTTTTATTTTTGAAAATGTTAAAGGGTTACTAACAAATAATAAAGGTCAGACTTGAAAAATAATTGAACAAAAATTTAAAGAAACGGGTTATAATATTTACTATAAACTTTTAAATGCTAAAGATTATGGTATTCCACAAAGTAGAAATCGACTTTTTGTTGTTGGATTTTTAAATGAAACTGATTTTAAATTTCCAAAACCTATTGAATTAAAATATAAAATGAGTGATTTTTTAGAAAAAGTATTTTTAGATGAACAAGAAATATCAGAAAAAGCTAAAAAATACGTTTTAAATGAAGAAAGAATGAAAAAGAAGATAACACAAGTTAATGGTGAAATAATGCTTTGTCAAGTTAGAAATCAACAGTCAAATTTTATTGGTGATTTTGTTTCAGAAGGGTATATTAAAAAATTTATTTTGTCAGAAAAGTTACAAAATACAGTTTTAAAAAAAGGTAAGGCAAATCCTCAAATAGCAAAAACAATCTTAATTAAGTTCTTCTTTTAAATATCATTATGCAAGTACTGACAATTATGTTAATTATGATACTGATAGGATAAGAAGATTAACGCCAAAGGAGTGTTTAAGATTAATGGGTTTTCCTGATTCTTTTAAAATAGTAGTTTCTAATACTCAGATTTATAGACAATCTGGTAATACTATTGTAGTAAATGTTTTTGAACATTTATTAAAAGAAATATTATTGTCATTAGAAAATTCTAACATTGATACTTCTATAAAAGAAAAAAAAGGAAATAAATCATGGGAAATATCGTTATAAGTAGTAATGATATCATATTAAATAAGGTAATTACTTTATCTAATGAATATGTTTGTGCTAATAATAAACATAAAATTTCTAGAACTAATGGTCAAGCTAAAATAAAATTTTCAGAAAATCAATTTTTAGAAATATTTGGTAAAGAGATTAAGGGAAATATTTATTTTTCATTACACAATTTAGAAAATTTTATTGAATCTTTAAGAATTAGATGAGTAACAATTTTAAAAACTAGTCATGATTTTAAAAGTCCTGATATTAAAAAAATTAACGAAATGATTAATATGTTTTATAGTAAATATAATAGTATGTTATTAGAAAATGATAATTTTAATGAAGAGTATATTATGACCACATTTAGTAAAAATAGATATGTCTTAGAAATTCCTATTTTTAGTAAAATAATATTTTATATTGCAATACCTTTTGAAACTTTTTTAGAAATAAAAAAAAACGAAAGATAATCACGTTTTTATTTCATTTGGTTTAGATTTTTCTTTAATAAAGAATAGTATTTTATTTAAACAACAAAATGAACTAAGGAAAAATTCAAATAAAAGAATAGTAACAGCAAGAAAAGGTCAAGATGAATTAAGAAAAAAAATAATTAAAAAATACAGTGTATGTCAAATCACAGAATTGGAATATAATGAATTATTAATAGCATTACATATAAAACCTTGGGTTTTTTCTGAAGAGAAAGAAAAAATAGATTTAAATAATGTTTTATTACTTAGTGCTATATTTGATAAACTTTTTGATCGCGGATTAATTACATTTGATATTAATGGCTATATTATATTTTCTGATTTATTACCAAATAATGATGTGTATAAGCTTAAAAAAATTATTAAAAATAAACAGTTAAGATTTAATAATGAACAAAAAGAATATATAAAATATCATAGGGAAAAAATATTTAGGTATATTAATGGATTTTTATTATTAGGCTAAATATATTTGTTAGAACTTTTTTATGTTATGAATTTTAATAGGGATTTGTTTATAATTTTTTTATGATAAATTTAGCTAAAACTAAAAATAAATCTTAATCTTAATTTTTGATAGTTATTTTTTTGCTTTAATAATGATAAAATATTATTAGAGGGAAAAAATAAACTCATAATGAGAGATGGATAATATGAAAAAAAATAATTTAATTTTAAGTAAAACATTAGTTATTATTAGTGTTTTAACAGTAACAATTAGTTTATCAATTTTTCCATTATTTAATTGGGGTGTTCCATTAAAAAACAATATTGCTATTATTATTACTTTAATCGTTAATAAAGAACCAATCACTAGTAGTTTTTATAAACAATTAATGACTAGTGATAGTATAGTTTCTTTATATACTTTTGGAACATTATTGATTTTTAATTTAACTTATTTAATACCATTAATTTTTATTAAAAAACCTTTTTCAAGATCAGTTTTTGCTATACACATGTTATTAATAACCTTAGTATTGATACTTTTTGTATTAGTACTTTTTAATTACTTTAATATTAGAAATTTTCAAACTATTCCTTTTAAAGATTTATGAACAATTCCTTGAGCAGGTATTGGTTTAAGTTTACTTACTATTTTTTGATATGGCTTAAAAAATTTATGAGTTAATCCTCCACAATTATCAAAAAAAACTAATGATTATAGTAAAAACAAAAAAGAAGAAATTAAAAGTGATGATTTACCATCATATGAAGATTTACAATTGCAATTAAAAACGTTAAAAAAACAATTAAAAGAAGTTAGAAATATTAAAACTAAGAAATAATAAAAGTTATTTTAGACTTTTAATTAGATCATTAGCAAACTTTGTTTTTTGATATTTGTTGTTCGTTGATTACTAGAGTTAGGTGAATTTATTTCATTTTTACTTGAGTTTAAAATTCATGATTGCAAATATTCTTTCACTTCTAGATTCTCAAAAATTATCTATACATTCAATTTTAGCACCATTTTCTATTAGAAACTTAACTCCCTCTATATTATTATTATCAGCAATTAGGATTAGGACAGTTTTACCATTTTGATTTGTATGATTAATATCAGCGTTATTTTCTACTAAAAATTTAACTATATTTAAATATCCTTTTTTGGCGGCTTTTAATGGAGTATTACCACTAGTATTTTTATCTGGATAAGAAGTCACTTTACCGGTAAGTTTTTTACAAATGGAATATTTAAAGTTTCTATAATTGACATTGGCGCCATTTTTTACTAATTTCATAGTTTTTTTAAATTACCTTCTTCAATAGCAATCATTAATTTCTCATTTTTAGTCATATCTTTTAATGCTCCTTTTTTTAGTAATTTAATAAAAATCCTATTATAGAAATATCTATAATAGGAATAAACAATTATTAAATTAATAAAATTATAATTTATTTTTTTAATCTATCAATTAATATGCTTTTTTGTATTTTTAAGGTTTTGAATATTTAATTAAAAATAATTTAAAGAATATAAATAAATGATTATAAAATAAGTATTTTGTATAGTTTGATTTTAATTATTATTTTATAGTAGTGTATTATCAATAGTAATTATAATATTTGCAAAATTAGCCTTTTAATAGATTTATTTATTAATAAGGTTTTTTAATATTATAATTTATATTTTAAATTAACATTATTATGAGGAGAAATTTTAATGCCAAGATTAGAACATTTAGAAAAAGAAAGAATAAACAAATTTCTTATTTTACTAAAAAATAGTGATGAAATAAAGATTTTTTTTAATGATTATAAAGAAATCATATTAAATGGTGAATGTCAATATATGAATTTTTTTTATGATTTAGATGAATTTTTAAAAAATAAAGAAAAAATTAGATAACAATTAAGAACAGAAACAGTTCCTGATAATAAAAAAATAAAAAAATTAAATTCTATTTTTTTAAAAAAGGAAAATAATAAAAAAATGTTTTTAATAAAAAACTTAGAAAAGAAAGCAAATATGTTGGAAGAAATACATAATATTTTATTAGAACTACGTGATAATGCACCAAAACGGGAAATGGAACATATTATTTATTTAAAAATATTGTTATTATATTTTAATGATACTACTATAGAAGGCAAAACGTTAGATTTTTCTGAATATGAACAATGAGCAAAGATATTTATTGAATTTGCTAATATAAGAATGAATGAACTTGAAGGAATTGATTTAGAAAATATTAAAATAATAACTGATGCAGTACAAACTTTATTTTTAGATGTATTTCGTGATGAAACTTTTCAAAGAAAATATAATTTAAATATTGAAAAAGAAAAGTCTAAATTAGAAATAGAAGATGTAATATCTTTTAATCTTTTTAATGATGCACTTGAAATTATAAATACTAAAATATTTAAAACATATATGGAACAATTACCTATTTTTACCAAAAAAATACCAAAATATATTAGAGAAATATCAATTATTAAAAAATACGATATACTGGTTGATTATAAATTGTTTCTTCTTAAAAGAAATGAAATAAGAGAGACTATTGATACAGTCACAAAGATATCAAAAGAATTACTTGAAAGAAATGAACAATATAAAAATAAAATTAAAAAGAAAGAAAATAAAAATAATACTTTTTCTTTATCAAAAATGGAAGTTGAATTAGTAGCAATAGAAGAAATAATTAATACACTTAAATTAATTGAAGAATATAAACATTTTAAATTTATTTTTGCAATTCGTGGTATATGAAATCTTATTTTAATTTTATATTTAAAAGAAACAAATCATAATAAAGAAATAAAAAATGAAGAATTTCAAAAATGAATAGATAACTTTATTAAAGTATGTAAAAACTAGAGATTTTATATTACAGAACGCGAGAAATTTAAAAATTTAAGTAATTTTATTGAAATTCTTCAAAATTTTAAAAAAAATATTGTTACAAATAAAGAATTTCAAGAAGAAGTGGCAATCACAGTTATTAATGAAAAAGATTTTCCTGAAAATATAAGTTTGATTAATAATACCTCTAGTGTAGTAACAAATTTAGAAAATAGACCATTTAATATGTAAAGTTTATTTTTTTATTTTAACAAAATATATTGTATAAAATAGAAATAAATTATGATTTTAATAATAATTTTCCCTTTACAAATGATTATAATAGGTGTATTATTTTTAGGAATTATATATTTGTAAAATTAAGCCCGTTAATAAATTAAATTTATTAGTGTGGCTTTTTATTATTTTTATATAATTCATTAGCAAACAATATTAATTAAAAACAAATTAAATATGTTAAGGAGAAATTTAAGTGTCAGAGTTAGATTTTTTATTTAATGAAGAAAAAGTAGAACAATTTATTAAAGAAGCAAAAAAAGATGAACAAATGAAAAAATATAATAAATCTTTTAATGATTTAAATGAAATTTTAAAACAATATTATAGTTGTTTAGATAGATATAATGCTTTTATAAATTCAAACAATAATAGAGAATTAAATTTAAAAAATAAAATCAGAAAATGATTTTTGTCAAAAAATATTCAATTTTAAAAACAAAAAGAAGTTTAGCAGAAAAAAAATTACGATTTGCTGAACATAATATTTATTGGAAAATATTATCCTTATATTTTGATGATAATTCTTTAAATGGTAAAAGATTATATTTTTATGAATATAAACAATGAGCAAATATATTTATTGAATTTGCTAATATAAAAATGAATGAATTACAAGGATTTGATTTAGAAAATATTAAAATAATAACTAATACAGTACAAACTTTATTTTTAGATGTATTTCGTGATGAAACTTTTCAAAACAAACATGAATTGGAAGTTATAGAAGTAAAAAATTTAATGGAAAAATTTATTTATGAAACAATTAATAGTAAAGAAATATTAAGTTTTCAAGTAGCATTTGCCAGTTATAAATTAGTTAATGAACAATATAATAATCTAAAAGATAATCAAGAATTGGTTTTAAAAGAAATTGATTTAAAAATAAAAGTTATTACAGATAAAATAGAAAAAAATAATATGAAATTACGAAAAATAAAAAACATATGATTTTATAAGATTTGAAAATGTAGACAGTTAAAAAAAGTAACAAAAATTGAGAAATTAAATTAGGTGAAAAGATTGCAGAAAAAGAATTTTTTTTTAAAAAATTTAAAGATCTTTATACTAAATCACTAGATAAGTCAGCACTTAAAAAAGCAGAATTGGATTTATCTTCTAAACTATTAGCATTTTATTTAGAACAAAAAAAATCTAAAAATTTAAAGTTTTCTGAATACGAAGTGTGAAAAGTCGAATTTGTTGCTACATGTGAAAAAGTAATTAAAAATCTTGGATTTAATAGTTTAAAAGTAGAGTTAATTAGTAATTTTGCAGTAACTTTATTTAAAGATGTTTTAAAAAATATTGAACTTCAAAAAAAATACGAAATTAAAGTTATTAATGATGATAAATCATTATCATCTCAATTAGATTCTGATACATGTCTTGTTTCTGAAAGCTGCATTAGTGAGTGAAGTGATAGTTTCGGTGAAAGTATTAATATTGATATGGATATTGACTTTCATTCTCCTAAACAAACAGTTGTAGCATAAGTTATTAATAAAATAAATTATTAAAATTATAGATATTGAATTTATTTATAAAACATAAATAAATTATCGGATTAAATAGTGGGTTATAAGAGATATATTTGAACTAATGGAAAGAATAATTAAAATGGATATTAAACTTATAAACAAATGAGAAGTAATAATTAAATTAATAATATATTCACAAGCAATAAAAGAATATCAAGAGTATTTTAATATTTTACAAGAATTAGAAAAAGAACGTATAACTAGATTAGAAGATCTTGAAAATAAAAAACAAGAAATAATAGAAAAAATAAATAATAAACAATTAGTAATTCCGATTATTACTGCATTATTAAATTGTTGAAGAAGAAATAAAATTCAAGATTTTGATTTTTTGATTAAAAAATTGAAAGTTAAAACTCCTCATAATAATATGAGAAAAGTATGACGTAATGTTTGAAAAGAAATATTAACTTATTATTGTGATGGTGATTTAACTAAGACAATTAATTCCGAAGAGTTTAAAGAATGACAGGATAAATTTATTGAAAATTGTGAATCATTAATTGAAAAATGAAAAGGTAAAGAAAAATATAAATTGATATTAGATACTTGTAAAAAATTATGTGAGATTGTCAAAAGTTTAGTAAATGATGTATGTAGTGATCATGAATTTCAAAGAAGTGAATCATTAAATATTATTGGTAATAATATATTTTTACAAGCAAATATTGCTAAAGAAAATGAGTCTACTGATTTATTAAATAATAATTGAAAAGAAGAAATTAGAAGAGACTCAAATCACTTAATGCCAAAAACTGAAAAACCTTGTTGAAGAAGATATGTAATTAGAAGATAATTAGCAAAAAAATAAATATATATTTAAATAAATTAAAAAATAAGTTTTAACCCCTTGTTATTTTTTACTTTTATATGCTATTATTGTATAGGTAACGGCTCGGTAGCTCAGTTGGTAGAGCATTCGCCTGAAGAGCGAAGTGTCAGTGGTTCGAATCCGCTTCGAGCCACCATTATTTAAAATATAGGCAATTAAGCCTTTTTTTTAATTATTTTTCTTAGATTTAGGTTTAAGTTAAAATTTTAGGTATAATAGTGTCATTAGCAATTTTAAACAATTAATAATTCTAGAAAGAAGGGTATTAGTGTCTAAAATTTTAGTTTTAAATAATGCGAAAATAATTAGCATTAAGAAAATAATAAATAATGGTTTTTTAGTAATTAAAGATAATTTAATTTTCCAAATTAATGAAGGAAAGTATAATTATGAATTTCAAGATGCTCAGGTTATTGATTGTCATAATCAAACAATAATACCTGGTTTTATTGATTTACATGTACATGGAGGTTATGGCTATAGTTTAATGGATGGTACCATTGAATCAATTAATAATTTTGCAAAATTAGTTCCAAAAGAGGGAGTAACAAAGTTTTGTTATGCAACAGTTACTGCCAGCAAAAAAGAAATTGATAATGTTCTTTCAGTATTTGCTAAGTATATGAAAACAGAAAATAAAGGTAACAAGGCACGAATTATTGGTGCATATTTAGAAGGACCTTTTATCTCAGAATTACAAAAAGGAGCACATACTCCGTCATTACTTCATGTTCCTGATCTTAATTTAGTAAAATCTTGAAATATAATTAGTAACAAAAATTTAAAATTTATTGTTTATGCTCCTGAGATAGATCCTAATTTAAATAATAAAAATTCAAATTTTATTTCTTCATTAATTAAAAATAACATTATTCCTAGTGTTGGTCATAGTAATGCTACTTTTAAAGAAATAACTAAAACTGTTGAATATGGTTTAACGCATATTACCCATCTTTATAATGCAATGAGCCCCTATAATCATCGTGATCCTGGTGTTGTTCCGGCATCATTATATTATGATCAATTAGTTACTGAGTTAATTTGTGATGGAATTCATGTTGATATTGATATTTTAGCAATAACATATAAAATTAAAGGTGCCGATGGAATTTGTATGATTACTGATGCCATGAGTGCGAAAGGACAGCCTGATGGTAAGTATTTATTGGGACCATTACTTGTCATTAAAAGTAATAATAAGGTTACTGTTGAAGCAACCGGAAAATTAGCAGGCAGCATTGCAACAATGATTGCTGGTTTTAAAAATTTATTAAAAATTACTAATAATAATTGACAAGATTGCATCAAAATGGCTTCTTATAATAGTGCTAAACAAGTAGGAATTGCAAATAAAACGGGTGATATTGTTATTGGTAAATTAGCAGATATTATTGTATTAACTAAGAATAATGATATTTTTTTAACAATATGTGAAGGAAAAATTGCATATCAGCAAGAATAAGTAAGTAATGTAAGGGGTTTTTAAATTATGAAATTAATTATTTTAAAAGATAAAACTGAGGTTGCTCAATTATTAAGTAAAATTATTATTGATATTATTAAAGTTAAACCAAATGCTATTTTAGGATTGGCAACGGGAAGTAGTCCAATTGAAACATATGATTTATTAATAGCAGATGCAAAAAATAACAAAAGAGATTGATCAAAAGTCGTAACATTTAATTTAGATGAATATGTTGGTTTAACTCCAGATCATGTAAAAAGTTATCGTTATTTTATGAATCATCAATTATTTAATCATATTAAAAGTCTTAATTTAAAAAATACGTATGTTCCTAAAGGTATTGGTGATTTAGACCAAAATGTGGAAGAGTATGAAAAATTATTAAAAGAAAAAGGACCAATTGATTTACAAATATTGGGCTTAGGTACTAATGGTCATATTGCTTTTAATGAACCAGGTACTCTTGCAAGTAGTAAAACACATGTTGTTAATTTAACTAAAGAAACAATTGAAGCTAATAAAAGATTTTTTTCTAAAGTTGAAGATGTACCAACCAAAGCTGTTACGATGGGTATTCATACTATTTTACAAGCTAAATTGATTGTTTTAATTGCTACAGGAACTAATAAAGCACAAGCTATTCGAGAGTTAGTTGAAGGTAAAGTTTCTCCAAATTATCCATGTACTTTTTTACAAAATCATGATGATGTTACAATTATTATTGATGAAGAAGCAGCAACATTATTAAAGCCAACTATATCAAAAAAAAAATTAACTTAAAGGAGAAACAAATGGAACGTAAAAAGATTATTATTGGAAATTGAAAAATGTATAAAAATATAGAAGAAACTCAATTTTTTTTAAATGAATTTAATAAATTATTAAAAACTAAAACTATTAAATATGATTATGGAATAGCAGCTAGTTTTACTAATTTACCTTTATTAAAAATGAATAAAACTTCTGCTTTAATTATTGCAGCTCAAAATTGTCATTATGAAACCGAAGGTGCATATACTGGTGAAATTTCAATTAAGATGCTAAAAGATATGATGGTTAGTCATGTTATTATTGGTCATTCTGAACGCAGAATGTATTTTAATGAAGTAGATAAAACAATAAATAAAAAATTACATTCACTATTTAATGCTAATATTATACCAATTTTATGTTGTGGTGAAACTTTAAACCAATATGAAAATAAAAAGACTAATGAAGTAATTAAAAATCAAATTAAGTTAGCATTAAAAAATATTAAAGCAGAAAATATTGCTAAGTTAGTAATTGCCTATGAGCCAATATGAGCAATTGGTACTGGTAAAACAGCAACAGCTCAACAAGCTCAAACGGTTTGTAAAATGATTCGTGAATTTATTAGTGAATTATATAATAAAAATGTTGCAGAACAAGTACGTATTCAGTATGGTGGTTCAGTAAAACCCGATAATATTAAATTAATACTTTCTGAACCTGACATTGATGGTGCATTAGTTGGAGGTGCTTCATTAGTACCACAATCTTTTTTTGATTTACTAATTTAACTCTATTTAAATTACTAATAAAAATAAGGAGTTAACTAAACATGGAATTATCAAAGATACAAATTAAAAGTATGTGAACAAAACTAACAAAAAAAATTAAACATCGTGCCTTTCCGGCAACCACTTTTGTCAATGCTTTTAGGAATAAGTCAGAAATTTTAGCATTGTTTAGTAAAAATGGTGAAGACACTAATCAATTAGAACAAATTGGCTTTATTATTTGTACTAAAACTATTTTTGCTTCTAGTAGTGATAGTATTGTTAGTGACAAAGGTATTATTACTAATGAATATTTTACTGGTGAAGTAATTGATGTTAATAATACTCTTATTCCTAATACTTATATTCATTTAGTTAAAGTTAATAGTGGACCAATCGTTATTAACGATATTCCATTATATTTAACCATCAATGAAAGTCATCATCAATCATTAGTTAATAATAAAATTGGTGCTAAATTATTTACAAATAGTTTGATGAAACAATTAAATTATAAAACTTCTAATTTTAGTTCTATTTCTATTACTGAACAAAATTTTATTGTTGTTCTTAATAATTTAAAGATAAATAGAAAACAAATATTGCAAAGTGAATGTATCATTAATTCTTTATTAGAACAAAAATTATCATTAGAACAGTTAATTTTATTGCAAAATAAAAAAGAATATAGTTATTTAAAAAAATTTAATGAAGTTGAATTACAAGAAATTATTAATTTGCAAAAAATAGCAGTTGTTGCTATTAAAACTAATAAAGATCAGCGAAAAATAACATTAATAGCAGGTAATAAACAACGAATTGAAAACTTTTTTATTAATGCTAAAAAACCAATCATTATTGCTATTAATGCTATTAATAAAAAAATTAGAGCAATTAATCAGCCTGAAAATATTCAACCAATAGCACCGATAACTAATATTACTAATTATCAAGATTTATGACAATTACAAAAAATTCATAAAGAACTATTGAAGTCATTTTCAAAATGGCGGATAGTATCTCAAGATATATTAGAAAATTTATCGCAGACTTTTGCTTATGGTTATTATTCAGAAGTCATTGATAATTTGAAAATTACTCATTATTCTTTTAATAATGATTTATTAGATTATAATTTAATGGAAATTAAAGGACACAATTTATTAGCTAATAGTAGTAATACTATTTTATTTCTTTCTAATAATATTAGTGATAATCCTAGTATGGTTATTTTATTAAGTGAAGATTTAAAATCAATTTGTGATTTAAAAACAATAATTACTAAAATTACTAAAAAGCAATCTATTAAAATAGTCTTTAAAAAAGATATTGTTATTTTGAGTACTGTTCATTATCAATGTATTACTGATTTTATTACTAAAATGATTACTATTTTTAAATCTGATAATTTTAAACATCAGTTGCAAGTTATTAAATAAAATATGAGGTGAAATTTATGAAAACAAAACAACCAATATTACTATGTATTTTAGATGGTTTTGGTATTGCAAAATCTAGTGCAACTAATGCCATTAGTTCTGCAACAAAACCTAATTTGGATTATTTATTAAAAACTTATCCGCATACTGAAGTTTCAGCTTCTGGCCTTGCAGTTGGTTTACCAGAAGGACAAATGGGCAACTCTGAAGTTGGACATTTACAAATTGGTGCCGGTAGAGTAATTTATCAGTCATTAACATTAATTAATAAGTCAATAAATGATAAAACATTTTTTAAAAATGAAACAATATTGTCAGCAATTAATCATGCCAAAAAGAATAATAGTAATTTTCATATTATTGGTTTACTAAGTGATGGTGGAGTACATGCTCATATTAATCATATTTTGGCATTATTAGAAATTGCTAAACAACAAAATTTTAAGAATGTTTATGTTCATGCTATTTTAGATGGTCGTGATACAAAAGCTGATATTTCTAAAATTTATATTGAACAGTTATTAAAAACTATGAAACAATTAGGTGTTGGTATGCTTGCTACTATTTCAGGAAGATATTATGCTATGGATCGCGATAAACGTTGAGATCGTTTAAAAATAGCATATGATGTAATAGTTAATCATGAAGGCGCTTCATTTATTGATCCTATTGCTTATGTTAATGCAGAATATAGTGCTGGTCGTAATGATGAATTTATTATGCCTGCTTATAATTCTGAAATTAATAATGGCAATATTACTAATAACGATAGCATTATTTTTGCTAATTTTCGTCCTGATCGTGCAATTCAATTAGCATCAGCATTAACAAATAATAAATATGATTTTAATATTAGTATGAAAATACCAACATTAAAAAATACTTTTTTTATTTCAATGATGGAATATGCTAAAAGTGTTAAACCACAAGGTGTTATTTTTCCACCTATATCAATGCTTGATGCTTTAGGGGAATGATTAAGTAAAAATCAATATCATCAATTACGAATTGCTGAAACTGAAAAATATGCACACGTAACTTATTTTTTTGATGGTAGTGTTGATGTTGAATATCCACTATCAACAAGAATTTTAATTCCTTCACCAAAAGTAGCAACTTATGACTTAAAACCAGAAATGAGTGCTCGCGAAATTACTACTCGTTTAGAAAGTGAAATTTCTAAAAACATATATGATGTTATGGTTTTAAATTTTGCTAATCCAGATATGGTTGGTCATACTGGTGTTTTAAATGCTGCCATTGATGCGATTGATGTTATTGATGAATGTCTTGGAAAATTGTATCAAGCAATAAAAAAAGTGAATGGTATTTTAATGATTACTGCTGATCATGGTAATGCTGAAATCATGATTGATAAAGAGGGTAATCCTAATAAAAAACATACATCGCAACCAGTACCATTTATTATTTGTAAAACAGGATTAAAATTAAAATCAGGTGGTTGCTTAGCAAATATTGCTCCAACGCTATTAGACGTTTTGGGTTTAGTTAAACCAACTGTTATGACAAGTGAGTCTTTAATTATTAAATAAAAATATATTGATTTTTTCTTTTTATTGATAAGTGCTTGTTTTAAGAATATAAAAGTATTAAAATATAGGCATATGAATTAAATATAGTGTTTCCCCTTTTATTTTTTTTAAATAAATATAAGGGGTTTATTATATTTAGCTTTTATATTTTGGAAATTTATACATTTATTAAAAATTATGGAGGTAGAGTATGCCATTATCAGAGACAGTAGAATATCGAGAACTTAATGATTTTCTACAAAAATCATTAAGTTCTAAAAAAGATGAATCATCACCCAATATAACTTTAAATAGTTTGGAAGTTAAGATTGATGATATAAAAACACAATTGGATAGTAGTTTAAAAGAATATATTATTGAACTTGTATATGTAGATGAAAAGGGACGTTTAGTAAAAAAAACTAATGATGAAAACGTTAGTATTATTCAACAACCACCTTTAGTAATTAATAGTGATTAATTACAACAACTAGTAATAGTAAAAGAAAAATTAGATAGTTCTCTAGTACATTTATATCGAACTAAAAAAGAAAATGATAAGATTATTCTTGAATATTTAGGTAAAAAAGAATTACCAGAATTATTATTAAAAACTGAATCAGAATCCAATAATTTAAATAATGAAGAATATAAAGAAGAGTTAGATGATCTTAATGTTAATATTATAAAAAGATCTGAAGAGCCTATGAAATTATCATTTGCTGAAAATGGAACGTGTTATTTGTTTATTGATAATAAAAACAAAACAATTGTTCCTGTAGATGTAAATGATGCTAAGGAATTTAAAAACTTTGTAGCCAAAAAATGTCCTCGTAATGGTAGTATAAATATTGAAGTTGATAAAAATGGAAAGATTTTGTTTGCATATATTATTGATAACCAGACTCATAAGAGGAAAGATATAAAAATTGCTGAAAAATTAATTGATACTTTTGAAAGAGTAATTAGTACAGCCTCTTCTTTACATTCACAACATTCACAAAATAATTCTGTTGCACCTAAAAAAGAAGTACAAAGTAATAATTCTTTTCCTGCAAAGGAAGTTAATGGTACTGAACCACCATCAAAACCAGTAGAACAAAGTGTTAAGTCAGTTTTATCTATACCAACACCATAAATGTAATAATTAAAGGAGAAAAATAAAAATGCCACTAATGAAAAATTTTAAATGATTTACAAACATTATGAGAAATATATATCAATCAGAAATAAGTGATGTTGAAGATATTGCTATTGAAGTAGAGGATGACCTATATTCAAAAAAGAATACACTTAATATTTTAAAGAATTCTTCTTTCAAGATTAATCCATTAAAAGTAAAAAAAATAGTTAGTTTAAATCAAGATGGAAAATTTGTTGTTGATAGTGGTTCATTAGTTAATACTATATTTATTAGTGATGAATCATTAACTCAAAATGATCAAAGTTTATTTAAAAAAGACCAATTAGTTTTCGTTGAAGATGAAACTGACAATACTAAAATTAAAATATATAAAATTTTATTTGATGAATCTGAAGGTGAAATAAGACCTGAATTAGGATTATTAGGAAGTATAAAATTATCAGAATTTAATGGAATTTTTATAAATTCTGGACTGTTTAAAGAAAATGATGTTTTAATTAATCAAAAGATTAATAATTTATTAGATGCTCAACAGTTGCGAAATCCATTTGAACAACCAAACCCAGTTTGAGATGTGGAACACTATAAAATTAATGATTATTCTTCAAATAGTACAATGATTGAAAATTTTAAAAAACATTTAAACTTAGTGAATGTTGAAAAAGACTATTTTATTTATCGTCAAGGAAATGAAATTTTTATTAAAAATGTTACTGATCCAAATGATACTTTTATAATCTCAACAACTGCTCAAAATATTACTGATAATGATATTTTTTATTTAAATAAAAAGATTAACGAAAATGGAGAAACTTTTTGAGAAACCTATAAAATAACAAAAAAACCTGTTCTAGGATGGTTATATGATAATGTAAAATATCAAGCATATGAATTTAATCCTTTAACCGACCAGCAATTTGATGATTTAAAAGCATTAAGTATTCCTCCACAATTAGGATTTACTATAGAACCCACAATTAATAATGGATTAGCATCTCTTCTTAAAGAAGAGCAACAAGAAATTGATTTAGTTGCTATGCGTTTTTTAGTAAATGCACCAGAAGTGTTACCAGAAGATTTACCTGAACCTTTACAGATTGCAAATAATATCTCTGAAACATTGCAAAATAATAGCATAGAAGGTTTGTATAGTTTAGTAATAGAAGATGGTAAAATAAAAATATCAGATGCTAAATCAGATCCAGAAAATGTAATTTTTGAACAAGAACTTTCTCAAGAAAATAAAAATATATGAAATAATGATATAGAAGTTGCTGGTAAGTATCAAAAAGTATACTTTGCGAAAAACCCAAGTAATAATTTAGTAGAAAAATGAGTAGTTATTGCTGATCAAAATCAACTACAATGTATTGGAACAATTTCTTTATCGGAATTAAGAAAAAGTTTTGCAAATAATAATTTATTTCCTGATGGATTAAAGGGTATTCACTGTGGAGAAAATGGAGCACAAGTTAAAGTGGCAAGAACTGCTGCTGAACAGGTAATATCACCAAAACCATCAGCTACAAAATTATCTCCAGTTATCGTTAAAAATGTTATTAATTTAAAATGAGATGATAGTAGAAAATTATGAGATTTAAATATAACAACTGATGAGCAAACATTGGATAAAAAATTAAAATTAGAAAAAAATGAAAATGATATTTTGAATAATTTAATAGAACAAAATAAAAAAGCAAATACTGTTATTTTATTTAATAAGTGTGATGGTAAATTTTTAAGAGCATATTATTTTGATGAAAATAATAAGAAAGTAAATTGCTCTAATAAGTTAAGTGATGAAGATAAAGAACAACTTAGTACCATAAATCAAAAAGCAAAAGCAAGAGTATTAGAAGCAAGAACAGTAACACCAATACTTGATTTAAAATCAAACTTATTTTTAAAAAATACTAAAACTTTTAATTTTAATATTTTTAATGGAAAATGTTATGTTTTATGTAATGATGAACTTGGAATTCCATTAAAAGCAGAAGTGAAACTTAGTCCTGAACAAATTCGTGCATTATCATATTTAGCTAAAAATGAAGTTGATTTTTCTTTAACTTTTGATAAAAATGATAATTTTAAAAGTATAAGTTATACCTTTTATAGAGATGAAGTAAAACAAAATGTAACTATTAATAGGAAAGATTTATCTGATAGTAATAATTTTAATCAAAAAAGGATTGAAACTGATGAATTAATGGAAACAATAGTTACTGCTCTTAATAATCCTGAAAGTTTAATACCAGAAGATGATGGAGTAACTCCAAAACCATGAAATAGTGATACTGCTGCTAAAGTTAATGGAGCATCATTACCAAGTAGTACAACTCAACATCCACAACAACAACAAATGTAATTAAATCATCATTATTTTAGAAGCACAAATAAAAAATATTTGTGCTTTTTTGATTCTAAACAATATTTTTTTCTGTATAATAATTAGTGAAATATTAAAGAAAGAAGGAATTAACAAATATGTCTTGCATTATTGATATTAGAGCACTACAAGTAATAGACTCAAGAGGAAATCCAACTATTCAAGTTGAATGTTGAACTGAAGATGGTGGATACGGGCTTGCTTTAGTGCCATCAGGTGCTTCAACAGGTACTAGAGAAGCTTTAGAACTACGAGACAAAGATACTAAAGTTTATGGTGGACTTGGTGTTATGAAAGCCATTAAAAATATTAATGAAAATATTGCCGAAGCTATTATTGGTTTGGAAGTTACTAATCAAAGATTAATTGATCAAACAATGATTAAGTTAGATGGAACAGAAAATAAAACAAAATTAGGTGCCAATGCTATTTTAGGGGTATCATTAGCAGTTGCTAAAGCTGCCGCTGATGAATTATATGTGCCCTTATATACATACTTAGGTGGTACTAATGCTTGTCAGTTGCCAGTCCCAATGTTAAATGTAATTAATGGTGGTGCTCATGCTGATAATAATATTGACTTTCAAGAATTTTTAATAATGCCAGTTGGTGCTAAAACATTTTCAAAGGCAATCCAAATGGCTGCCGAAACTTTTCATGCTTTAAAAAGTATTTTAAAAGGTAAGGGTTTAGTTACTGCAGTTGGTGATGAAGGTGGTTTTGCTCCTAATTTAAAATCAACCGAAGAAGCATTAGATTTAATTGTTGAAGCTATTAAAAAAGCGGGTTATACTCCAAATAAAGATATAAAAATTGCTATGGACTGTGCATCATCAGAGATTTATAAAAATGGTAAATATGTTTTTGGTAATAAAGATGGTAAAAGTAAAAATACTGAAAAATTATTAACTTCAGCGCAACTAGTAGATTATTTAGTTGATTTAACTAAAAAATATCCAATTATTTCAATTGAAGATGGTTTGGCTGAAGGTGATTGAGAAGGATTTAAATTATTATTAGAAAAATCAGAAGGTAAATTCCAAGTTGTTGGTGATGATTTATTCGTTACTAATCCAAAAATTATTAAAGAAGGAATTATTAAAAACGTTGCTAATTCAGTATTAATTAAATTAAATCAAATTGGAACATTAACTGAAACTATGGAAGCTATTGAAATGTGTCAAAAAGCTGGGTGAACGGCAGTAGTATCTCATCGTTCTGGGGAAACTGAAGATACAACGATTGCTGACTTAGCAGTAGCTTTTAATACTGGACAAATTAAAACAGGTTCAATGTCAAGAACTGATCGTGTTGCAAAATACAATCGTTTATTAACAATTGAAGCTGATTTAGCAGATCAAGCTAAATTTTTAGGTAACGATGTATTTTATAATATTAATTAATTAAAATCATATTTTATGGTTAAATTTACTGATATCCTTTTTAATTTTAAACAAATTATAATAATTATCACTAAAATAATGTAATTAGAAGAGAGGATGACTAAATATGCAAGAATTAAATAAAAGAAGAATTGGAATCTTAACTTCTGGTGGTGATTCACCAGGTATGAATAATGTTATTAATGCAGTATATAAGACTTTTCGTGGTATAAATCATGAAAATAGTAAAATTGCTACTGCTGATAAAAGACCATTTGAATTAGTTTTAATAAAAAATGGTTATAAAGGAATAATGACAAATGACATTCATGTTATTGATAACAATTGAGCAAATTTAATTGATCTAGGGACTGAGATGGGGGGAACAATCATTGGGTCTGCTCGTTTTAGAGAATTTGAGCAAGAAGAAACTCGTAAAAAATGTATTGAAATTTTAAAATCTAAAAAAATTGAAGGTTTAATTGCTATTGGTGGTGATGGCACATATAATGGTTTGCAAAAATTAAGTAATGAAGCAGCTATTCAATGTGTGGGTATTCCAGGTACTATTGATAATGATATTAGTTCAAGTGAGTTTACTATTGGTTTTGATACCGCTCTTAATACAATTGTTGAAAATCTTGATAAAATTCGTCAAACCGCTAATTCTCATGGAAGAATTATGATTGTTGAAGTAATGGGTCGTAATTGTGGTGACCTTGCTCTTCATAGTGCTGCTGCTGCAAATTGTGATTTAGTTGCAACTAAAGATTTAGAAATTGGAGAACAGTCATTGATTGATATTATTAAACAGTTGTACACTAAAAAACAACGTCGTTCATTAGTAATAGTAGTAACTGAACGTCAATATGATGTTAATAAAATAGCTAAAATCATTGAAAAAGATACTGATTGTGAAACAAGAGCAGTAATATTGGGTCAAATTCAACGTGGGGGAACACCAAGTGCATTTGATCGTTATTTAGCAACAATGATGGGTATTTTTGCTGCCGAAAGATTTGCAAATAGTAATAAATCTAGTATTTGTATTGGATTACAAGATAATAAATTAGTAGCTATTGAAATTCAAGATGCATTAAACACACCTTCAATAAATAAAAATAACGTTGCTAATAAAATTTTACGTTTGTCAGGAGTTATTTTTAAAAAAAATACTTAATAAAAAGAGGTGAATAATTTGATATCAATTATAAAAAGAACTAAATGTGTAACTACTTTAGGACCTACTTCAAATTCTGCTGATGTTATTAAACAACTAATAGAAAATGGCTCAATTTGTGGGCGTTTAAATTTTTCTCATGGTACTCATGATGAACATTTAGCAAGGGTTTTAATGATTAGAGAAGTATCTAAACAATTAAATGTACCAGTTGCTATTATGTTAGATACTAGAGGTCCAGAAGTTAGAACACATACCTTTACAAAGGGTAGTGTAGAAATCAAAAAAAATGAAATTATTACGATAATTGATAATAAAGAGATTATTGGTACTGCCGATAAGTTTTCTGTAAATTATGGTAATTTAGCAAAGGATATTAAAGTTAATGATAATTTACTAGTAGATGATGGTAAATTAACATTAAAGGTTACAGCGGTTAAAGATCATACTGTTATTTGTCAAGCTTTAAATACACATACTATTAAAGATCGTCGTGCTATTAATATTCCAAATGTTAAATTGTCTTTACCTTTTATTTCTGAAAAAGATAGAGCAGATTTAATTTTTGGTTGTCAGCAAAAAGTAGATTATGTTGCTGCATCATTTGTTTGTTCAGCAGCTGATATTAAAGAAATCCGCAAACTTTTAGATGATAATGATGGTAAACATATTCAAATCATTGCTAAAATTGAATCACAATTAGCAGTTAATAATTTTGATGAAATTTTAAAAGAATCAGATGCTATTATGGTTGCTCGTGGTGATTTAGGAGTTGAAATTCCTTTTGAAAAAGTTCCTTTTTTAGAACGTGAATGAATTAAAAAATGTCGTACTGTTAACAAACCGATAATTGTTGCTACGCAAATGCTAGATTCAATGATAGATAATCCTCATCCAACACGCGCTGAAGTTACTGATGTTTGGGTTGCTATGGATTGGGGAGCAACATGTACAATGTTATCGGGTGAATCTGCCAATGGTAACTATCCTGTGTTATCAATTGCAACAATGAGTAAAATTCTTGTTGATGCTGAAAGTCATCAAGAACAGAGTAAAATTGCTACTGATTTATTGCATACAAAAGATCAATTAGTTGCTAAAACTATTAAAAAAATTATTGAAGAAAAACCACAATATTTAATTACTAATAGTCAAGATAGTAATTATATTAGAACTATTGCTAATGCTCATTTGCCAGTTTATATAATTCCTATTGTTAATAATGTTATTGATTATAATAAATTTGCAATAAACTTTGGAATTTATACTTTTTTAGCAGTTGAAGGAATTCCAGTAGAATTAAGTAATTCTTCGCAATTAGTTAAAAGCATTAGTAGCACTTATATAATCCCTACTAAATCAAAAGTATTAGTAGTAGATATTAATAATAATACTAATCCTTTTACAACTTTTATTGTCAAATAACCTAGTACTACTGAGGTAAATTAGAAAAGGAATTAGGTAAAACATGAAAATTAATGTAATTAAATTAAATGGCAAAACGATGACTTATAATATTGAAAATCCAATTACTGGTTATCAATTATTAAAACAGGAAAATGAAAATATAGATTCTTCAATTATTGCTTTTACTCTGAATGGACAATTAAAAGATTTATATTGAGAAATTAAAGAAGATGCTGAAATCAAGTTTATTAAAAAAGATGATGCTTTAGGATGAACTATTTTAAATTATGGATGTGCTATGATTTTAGCTCATACTATTAAATTAATGTATCCACAAGCGTTAATTACGATTGCTAATACTAATGATAATGGTTTTTATTTAGATTTTGATTATGAAAAGCGACTTTCTAATGATGAATTAATTAAAATTGAAGAGAAAATGCGTGAAATTTTAATAAAAAATATTGAAATTAAAAGAGTTTGTCAAACTAAAGAAGAATCTTTAAAAACTCATAAAGACAATCCTTTTGCTTTAGAATATATTAAATTAAATCATGTTAATGGATTAAAATGCTCTTATTTAGTTGATAATAAGACTTTAGTAGTGGCATCGGGTGTTGCTATTAATAATTCTTCATCAATAAAAGATTTTAAATTATTAAGTATTACTGGTGCATATTGATTAGGAAATGATAAAAATAAACAATTACAGCGCATTTCTGGTATTTGTGATTATTCAAAAGTAAAATTAGTAGATAAACTTAATGAACTTGAAGAACGAAAAAATCGTGATCATCGCAAACTAGGTAAAGAATTAAATATTTTTACTTTTAATGATGATTGTGGTAAAGGATTACCTATATTTTTACCAAATGGTATGGTTATTAAAAAAGTTTTGCAGAAATATTTGAGAAAACAAGAATTTATGTGAGATTATCAAGAAGTATCAACACCAGTTTTAGGTTCTGTTGAATTATATAAAAAAAGTGGTCATTGAGATCATTATCGTGAAAATATGTTTACTCCAATTAAAAAAGAAGAAGAACAATTGGTATTAAGACCAATGACTTGTCCTCATCACTGTATGATTTATAAAAGTGCTCTTCGTAGTTATAAAGATTTACCTTTGCGTTTAAGTGAGCATGCTTTATTATATCGTTATGAAGCAAGTGGTGCTTTAACTGGTTTAGAACGAGTAAGAAGTATGGAATTAACTGATTCTCATATTTTTGTTAGATTTGATCAAATGAAAACAGAATTTAAACGTTGTTATCAGTTAATTGCTGAGGTTTTAAAAACTTTAAATATTAAAATTGATTATTTATCATTATCTTTACGAGATCCTGCTGATAAAGAAAAATATTTTAATGATGATAAAATGTGAAATCAAGCAGAAACAGCATTACGTGAAGTATTAGATGAATTACAATTAGAGTATAAACCAATGATTGGTGAGGCTGCTTTTTATGGACCAAAATTTGATGTTCAAATTAAAACAGCATTAGGTCATGAAATTACAATATCTACTATTCAATTCGATTTCTTATTACCGAAAAAGTTTAATTTAACTTATATTGATGAAAATAATAATGAAACAAATCCAGTTATTGTTCATCGAGGATTAATTGGTACATATGAACGTTTTATTGCCACATTATTAGAACAAAATAAAGGCGTTTTTCCACTATGATTAGCACCAAGGCAAATTGCAATTTTACCAATAAATGAAAAAGAAAAAACCTTAGAATATGCTAATAAATTATTGCAAACTTGTAAACAACATAATTTACGAACTGAAATTATTAGCAGTGGAACTATTTGCAAACGTATTGTTGAAACACAAACTCAAAAAATTCCTTATCAAATTATTATTGGTGATAAGGAAATAGAAAATAATAATTTAAGTTATCGTCAGTATGGTCAAAAAGAAAGTAAAATTGTTACTTTATCAGAATTTTTAAAATTATTAACAAAACAAGTTGAGAATAAAATATAACTATAAAAATTAAAAAATCATTTAAGGTTCTAATTCTTAAATGGTTTTTTAGTTAATTAAGCAATTTAATTTTACTAAGTATATTAGTAAAATTTAAACCATTTTTTTATACGAAAAAAATATTTATATTTTTACTATTATTTTCATTGACATTGGGTTTTGTTTTCTGTAAGATACTTATTGTGCCCGAAAATAAATGGGTTACAAACTAGAAAAAACGATCTTTGAAAACTAAATAGAACAAGAATTAATCCGTCAATTTTTTATTAAAAATTAAATAAGTCAGACATCATCTTTTAACAAAAACAATTTTATTGAGAGTTTGATCCTGGCTCAGGATTAACGCTGGCGGCATGCCTAATACATGCAAGTCGAACGAAAGTAGCAATACTTTAGTGGCGAACGGGTGAGTAACACGTATCTAACCTACCATTTAGTGGGGAATAACTGTTGGAAACGACAGCTAATACCGCATATGTTATTTATTTGCAATGATAAATAATGAAAGGAGCATTTGCTTCGCTAATTGATGGGGATGCGGCGCATTAACTAGTTGGTAAGGTAATGGCTTACCAAGGTAACGATGCGTAGCCGATCTGAGAGAATGAACGGCCACATTGGGACTGAGACACGGCCCAAACTTCTACGGAAGGCAGCAGTAGGGAATTTTTCACAATGGGCGAAAGCCTGATGGAGCAATGCCGCGTGACTGATGAAGGTCTTCGGATTGTAAAGGTCTGTTGTAAGGGAAGAAGTGCTAGAATAGGAAATGATTTTAGTATCGACCATACCTTACCAGAAAGCCACGGCTAACTATGTGCCAGCAGCCGCGGTAATACATAGGTGGCAAGCGTTATCCGGATTTATTGGGCGTAAAGCGTGCGTAGACGGTTTTGCAAGTCTGAGGTTAAATTTAGGGGCTCAACCCCTGACCGCCTTGGAAACTACATTACTAGAGTATAGGAGAGGTTAGTGGAATTTCATGTGTAGCGGTGGAATGCGTAGATATATGAAGGAACACCAGTGGCGAAGGCGGCTAACTGGCCTATTACTGACGTTGTGGCACGAAAGCGTGGGGAGCAAATAGGATTAGATACCCTAGTAGTCCACGCCGTAAACGATGAGTACTAAGTGTTGCCATGAGGCAGTGCTGTAGCTAACGCATTAAGTACTCCGCCTGAGTAGTATGCTCGCAAGAGTGAAACTCAAAGGAATTGACGGGGACCCGCACAAGCGGTGGAGCATGTGGTTTAATTCGAAGCAACGCGAAGAACCTTACCAGGTCTTGACATACCTTGCGAAGCTATAGAGATATAGTAGAGGTTAACAAGGATACAGGTGGTGCATGGTTGTCGTCAGTTCGTGTCGTGAGATGTTTGGTTAAGTTCAGCAACGAACGCAACCCTTGTCCTTAGTTGCCAGCATTAAGTTGGGGACTCTAAGGAGACTGCTAGTGTAAGCTAGAGGAAGGTGGGGACGACGTCAAATCATCATGCCCCTTATGACCTGGGCTACACACGTGCTACAATGGCTGATACAAAGAGTCGCTAAACCGCGAGGTCAAGCAAATCTCAAAAAGTCAGTCTCAGTCCGGATTGAAGTCTGCAACTCGACTTCATGAAGTCGGAATCGCTAGTAATCGCGAATCAGCAATGTCGCGGTGAATACGTTCTCGGGTCTTGTACACACCGCCCGTCAAACCACGAGAGTTGGCAATGCCAGAAGTCGGTGTCCTAACCGCAAGGAGGGAGCTGCCAAAGGCAGGGTTGATGATTGGGGTTAAGTCGTAACAAGGTATCCCTACCGGAAGGTGGGGATGGATCACCTCCTTTCTATGGAGTTTAGTTTCTAATAAGAAACCAAGACAACAAGAAAAATTAGATGGATGATTTATTGGATTACTTCTTTTGTTCTGTTTAGTTTTCAGGGATTGTTTTCTCTGAGCAATTGTTCTTTAAAAACTGGATAATAGACATCTTTTAAAAAAATAAGATAATTTTTATCTTGCAATAGGATATTCTAAAAATAAATTATTAAGAGCGTATGGTGGATGCCTTGGAATTGGAAGACGATGAAGGACGCGATTACCTGCGATAAGCTTCGGGGAGCTGGAAATAAGCTTTGATCCGGAGATGTCCGAATGGGGAAACCCACTATCTTTAATCAGATAGTACTGTACAATGAATTCATAGTTGTGCAGAGTGATACCTAGAGAATTGAAACATCTTAGTACCTAGAGGAAAAGAAAGCGAATGCGATTCCCTTAGTAGCGGCGAGCGAAAAGGGAGCAGCCTAAACCAGTCGTCAGACTGGGGTTATAGGACTGTCTATTAGGTTCGACCTATGAAGAGTTACAAAATTTATATATAGCAGAAGTTGTTGGGAAGCAACGCCATAGATGGTGAAAGCCCAGTATGCGAAATGTATAAATCTCTTGACAGTATCCTGAGTACGGCGAGGCACGTGGAACCTTGTCGGAATTTGCGCAGACCACTGCGTAAGGCTAAATACTAACCAATTACCGATAGTGAACCAGTACCGTGAGGGAAAGGTGAAAAGTACCCCGAGAGGGGAGTGAAATAGTTTCTGAAACCATATGCTTACAACAAGTCGGAGCCCGTTAATGGGTGACGGCGTGCCTTTTGTAGAATGAGCCGGCGAGTTACGATTACATGCAAGGTTAAGTTGAAAAGACGGAGCCGAAGTGAAAGCGAGCCTGAATAGGGCGTTTAGTATGTGGTCGTAGACCCGAAACCAGGTGATCTAGCCATGAGCAGGTTGAAGTTAATGTAACAGTTAATGGAGGACCGAACCAACGTTCGTTGAAAAGACCGTGGATGACTTGTGGCTAGCGGTGAAATTCCAATCGAACCTGGAGATAGCTGGTTCTCCCCGATATAGTTTTAGGACTAGCGTCAGAATTAGTGCAATGGAGGTAAAGCTCTGAATGTATGATGGCCCCACCTCGGGGTACTGAATGCAATTAAACTGCGAATGCCATTGTTACATATCTGGCAGTCAGTCTATGGGTGATAAGGTCCATGGACGTGAGGGAAACAGCCCAGATCATCAGCTAAGGTCCCCAAATCAATGCTAAGTGGAAAACGATGTGGAATTGTTCAGACAGCTAGGAGGTTGGCTTAGAAGCAGCCATCCTTTAAAGAGTGCGTAACAGCTCACTAGTCGAATGATTCTGCGCGGAAAATGTACCGGGGCTAAGCATTGTACCGAAGCTATGGGTCTATATATATGTTTACATATATTGTGGGCGGTAGGGGAGCGTTCTAATCTGCGACGAAGTTAGACCGGAAGGACTAGTGGAGCGTTTAGAAGTGAGAATGCCGGCGTGAGTAACGATTGAAGGTGAGAATCCTTCATGCCGATTGACCAAGGTTTCCTGGGCTAGGTTCGTCCACCCAGGGTTAGTCAGGACCTAAGGCGAGGCCGAAAGGCGTAGTCGATGGATAACAGGTTGATATTCCTGTACCACCATGGTGACTGATGGAATGACGGAGAAGGCTAAAATGTCCCAGTGGTTGGTAGTGCTGGGCTAAGTACAAAGAGGGTTGTGTAGGCAAATCCGCACAGCGTTAACCTTGAAGTACGATGGGGAGTGAACGGTTCGCTTAGTAACGAAGCATTTGATGCCATACTTCCAAGAAAAGTTTCTAAAGACATCACCATGGTGCCTGTACCGAGAACGGACACACGTGGTCAAGGAGAATATCCTAAGGCAAGCGAGATAACTATAGCTAAGGAACTCTGCAAAATAACCCCGTAAGTTAGCGAGAAGGGGAGCTCATAGCAATATGAGTCGCAGTGAAGAGGTCCGGGCGACTGTTTAGCAAAAACACAGCTCTCTGCTAAGTCGTAAGACGATGTATAGGGGGTGACGCCTGCCCAGTGCTGGAAGGTTAAAGAGATTTGTTAGCGTAAGCGAAGCTTTGAACTGAAGCCCCAGTGAACGGCGGCCGTAACTATAACGGTCCTAAGGTAGCGAAATTCCTTGTCAGGTAAGTTCTGACCCGCACGAAAGGCGTAACGATCCGGACGCTGTCTCGGCTATAGACTCGGTGAAATCTTAGTACCTGTGAAGATGCAGGTTACCCGCGATTAGACGGAAAGACCCCGTGGAGCTTTACTACAACTTGATATTGAATTTTGGTGTAGTTTGTACAGCATAGGTGGGAGACGTTGATATGCAGACGCTAGTAGGCATGGAGTCACCATTGGGATACCACCCTTGCTATATTGAAATTCTAACTTGAGACCATAATCTGGTCTAAGGACAGTGTCTGGTGGGTAGTTTGACTGGGGCGGTCGCCTCCTAAAAAGTAACGGAGGCGCCCAAAGGTACCCTCAATATGAATGGAAATCATATGTAGAGCGCAAAGGTAAAAGGGTGCTTGACTGCGAGACATACAAGTCGAGCAGGAACGAAAGTTGGGCTTAGTGATCCGGCGGTGCTGTGTGGAAAGGCCGTCGCTCAACGGATAAAAGTTACCCCGGGGATAACAGGCTAATCTCTCCCAATAGTTCATATAGACGGGGAGGTTTGGCACCTCGATGTCGGCTCATCGCATCCTGGAGGTGTAGTCGCTTCCAAGGGTTGGGCTGTTCGCCCATTAAAGCGGTACGCGAGCTGGGTTCAGAACGTCGTGAGACAGTTTGGTCCCTATCTGTCGTGGGCGCAAGAAATTTGAGGAAAGCTGTTCCTAGTACGAGAGGACCGGAATGGACCTACCTCTGGTGCACCAGTTGTCACGCCAGTGGCACAGCTGGGTAGCTATGTAGGGCATGAATAAGCGCTGAAAGCATCTAAGCGCGAAGTCAGTTCCAAGATGAGATTTCTCATTCGAAAGAAGTAAGATCCCTTGAATACTACAAGGTTGATAGGTCAGGTGTGTAAGCATAGTGATATGTTCAGCTTACTGATACTAATAGATCGAGGATTTATTGAAGAATATATTCTCTATTGCAAATCAAAAGTAATCAAATTTAAAGATGTCTGTTTCTAGTTTTTAGGGAGCAATTGCTAAACTATTTGGTGTCCATGGCGGAGTGGTCACACCTGTTCCCATCTCGAACACAGCAGTTAAGCACTCCAGCGGCGAAAATACCAGCAATGGGAAAATAGCACGATGCCAAATTTTTTTTATTGTTAATCTTAATGTAAAAATTAAAAAAATCTTAATTTTTACATTAAAATAAGTAAATAATTTTATTTTTAATTTATAAAACTGATAAAATAAGTCAAACTTTTGGAATATTTCAACAAATAAACGATGGGCATCAAATTGATAGTTTAGTAGTTGACAAGGATAATACTGTTTTTGCTGGTTCTTGAAATGGTCGTCTTTATAAGATAAAGAATGGAATATATGAGGTAATACCACGAGGTTAAAGGTTTAGTCATTGATAGAGATAATAATTTATTTGTTGGTATTGACTCTAATAAAGTATATAAAAAAATAGAAGATACAGATTTATGTTCTGAATTATCTGGAATAAAAAATACTGATGATCATATTTTTGCTTTAGCAGTTGGTCCAGATGATTCAATTTATGCTGCTGGATCGCAAGGAATCTTATATACAGCTAAAAATTTTAATAAAATATAGGTTATATATAAGTAATTAGTATTAAAATTAATAAAAATAAAAGACTTGCTTGCTAATTATATAGTAAGTTTTTTTATTTTTATTTAAATTTATGTACTAACATATTAAAAAAATCTTGTAATTTATTAAAAATCTAATATAATAATAGTTGACATAAAGAAAGTAGTTTTTACGCTCACCTGATAACTAAGTTGTTATAGGTTCAATGCTTTAAATTTTTATTTTTAAAATAAAGTTTTGTAGTGGTGAGTGTGCGTTTTAGCAGACTTTTATTTATGCAAATTAAAGGAGGTATGTATGGCTTTTAAAAATAATGATAATTTATGAAATAGTAATATTCCCTTTTATGAATTTTTATTAATTGGTAATGAGGGTATTAATTATGGCTTAATGAAAAAAAATGATGCTTTAAAAAAAGCAGAAGATTTAGGATATGACCTGTTATGTATATCACCAAATGCTAAACCACCTGTTTGTAAAATGTTTAAATTTGATACATATCGTTTTGAACAACAAAAAAAGGAAAAAGAAGTTAAAAAAGCACAAAAATTAACAATTGTTGAAGAAAAAGAAATTCGACTAAGTGTTGTTATTGATAACAATGACATTAAAACAAAGGCAAATAAGGCTCGTAAATTTCTAAGTAATGGTAACAAAGTAAAAGTTACATTAAAATATCGTGGTCGTGAATTACATAATCCTGAAGTAGGATTTGAAGTAATTACAAAATTTTATAAAGAATTAGAAGATATTTGTATTTATGATAAAAACTTTGATAAAAAAGAAAAAAATATACAAACTATTTATCTTTTTCCAAAAAAGAAAAATCAAGAAAATTAACAATAGGAGGTAAAATATGCCAAAAATGAAAACAAAAAAAGCTTTAAAAAAAAGAATTAAAGTAACAGGAAGTGGTAAATGAATGCGTAGTGGTGCTTTTGTTTCTCACTTAGCTCAAAATAAAACAACAAAACAAAAACGTCAATTACGTGGGTGAAGTGAAGTATCTGCTTCTGACTATAAGCGTTTAAAAGATTTAATTTAGGAAGGTGACAAAATAAATGGCTAGAGTTAAAGGCGGTTATACAACTAATCATCGTCGTAAAAAAATACTAAAAGCAGCAAAAGGATATTATGGAGCAAAACATAGTTTATATCGTACAGCAAATGAACAAGTAATGAACTCATTAGCATATGCTTATCGTGATCGTAAAAATTGTAAACGTGAGTTTCGCAAGTTATGAATTCAAAGAATTAATGCAGCTGTTCGTAATTATGATTTATCATATTCACGTTTTATTGATGGCTTAAATAAATCTAATATTAATCTTAATCGTAAAATATTGTCTGAGTTATCAATTAATCAACCAGAAGAATTTGAGAAATTAGTTTTGGCATCAAAATCTGCTTTAGCAAAATAATTAATTGCAAATTTTATATAAATTAAAAACACTTGAAATAAATTTAATTTATTTCAAGTGTTTTTAATTTATAAAATTATGATAAGTTTTGGAAATGTATTTAATATAAATTTCAAAGAATATTTTTTTATCACAAACTTTGTTTTATAATATATTTAATGGTAAAATTAAAAAATAAATTCGCTTCTTAGTATAAAAATAAGAAAGAAATTTAAAAAAGAGGGGAGGCATTATGCAATTTTTTTTTCTTGGATTTTTTGATGGTAATCCACAAGCAGTTATTAATCCTTTATTTGGTATGTATTATTGAATTGGCTTATCTATATCATTATTCTTGATAATTAGTTTATTTATTTTTAAAAGGTTTTATGCTAATTTAAGTAAGTGCTATAGTTTTAAATATAGTTTAGGTATTTTTCAAATACTTTTATATATTAGTTTTTATATTGTTCATGGATTGAATGGAGATAATTATCAATGGTATGATTATTTTCCTTTTCAATTATGTTCGGTATTAAATATTACTAGTGGTATATTATTAATTATTCCTAATAAAAGTTTATTTAATATTACTTTTCCTTTAATTGGTCCTGTTATTTTGGCATTTTTATTACCAGATAAAACAAAATGAGTTTTTGGTCCACAGCATTTTCTTTATTGAAATTATTATTTTATTCATATTATTATTCTTTTTTCTTATTTACTTTTATATTTATATGGTCATATTGAATATGACAAAATATATATCAAAAAAAGTATATTATATTTAACTTTATTTGGTGGTGGTGTTTTTATTTTTAATACTTCCTTTGGTACTAATTACTTATTTATTGGAAATGCCGGTTATACAGCAAGTTTTGGTAAAAAAGTATTAGACACTTCAGTGTGGTTACCAATTTTACGTTTTACATTTATGTCTGTTGTTGGTATTTCATTACTAGTTTTAACATATATTTTTATTATAAAAACTTTATCTCCTTTTTATTTAGAAAAAGGAACAAAAATTAATCCTATTTACAAAGATAAAAAATCATTAATTACAAAATTTTATAAAAAATTAAATTTAAAAGATAAAAAAATAATGAAATCTTAATTAATAATTAAAAAAAGAAAGTGAGTTAATTATGTTAAATTCAAAACAATTTTCAACAATTATCCAACTTCAAAATGAGTTAGATAAAAAAATAATTATTAATCGCGGTGTTAGCGATATTAAAACATTAAATTCTAGATTTTTAGCACTTTTAGTTGAATTAGGTGAATTTGCAAATGAACAAAGATGTTTTAAATATTGAAGTTCAAAACCAAGTAGTGAAAAATCAGTAATGCTTGAAGAATATATTGATAGTCTTCATTTTATTCTTAGTATCGGTAATAGCATTAATATTGATTTTCAAAATTTTAGTTTTTCAGAAAAAACAAATTATCAAGATCTTAATCTTGCATTCATTGATTTATTTGCTTTTGTTACAACTTTTTTTAAATCAAAATCAAGTAATGATTTTTTTGAATTATTAAATATTTATTTTACAATTGGTAAAAAATGTAACTTTAATAGTGAAGACATTATTTCTTGTTATATTTATAAAAATGAAATAAATCATTTACGACAATCACAAAATTATTAATGGAAATAAGTGATCGTTTTATTTAGGAGATTAAAATGACTAATGTTAAAATTTTCAATTATAATAATACAAAATGAGAGTACATTATTACATATAAACAACAAAAACATATGTATTTAAAAGTGCGCAATGATCAAATTATTATTAGTGCTCCATTTTTTATGCAAGAAAAATTAATTGAAGATTTCATTTTAAAAAGTTTACCTAAAATTTTAAAAAAGAAAACTATATTAAAACCTAATATTGTTATTAATAATAATGACAGTTATCTTTATTTTTTAAGTAAAAAATATAAATTAATTACTAAGTATCATTCAAAAAAAACCATTATTTATTTTGAATTTAATAATTTGGTAGTATGCACAAATATTCAAGATGATAAGCAAATATTAATTAAAATTCAAAAATTTTTAAAAGAAGAGTCAAAAAATATTTTTATGAGTCGTTTACAATATTGATCAGAAATTATGAATATTGAGTTTTCAGTACTAAAAATTCGTTCGATGTTAAATAAATGAGGTGTTTGTCAACCAAATACTAAAATCATTACACTTAATTATAAATTAATTCATTTTGATTATGCTGTAATTGATTATGTTATAATTCATGAGTTAACGCATATAATTCATGCTCATCATAAAAAAACATTTTGAAATTTTGTTGCTCAATATTGTCCAGATTTTCAAGATTGTCAAAAAATATTAAAACAAGGAGTTATGGATGAAACAAATAACCTCACTTAAAAATCCAATAATTCAAGAATTAGTTTTATTACATGAAAGAAAACATCGCAATGTTAAAAAAAACTTTTTAATTGAAGGAGAACATTTAATTAGTATTGCATTATTAAAAAAAAGATTACTTGCAGTATATGTTGATGAGAAGTATTTAGACAAATATGCAAATTTATTAAAAGATTGTAATAATATTGAAGTTATTGTTGTAAATAGTATGATTATTAAAAAAATTTCACAACAAAAAACACCACAACCAATAATTGGCGTTTGTAATATTGTTAAACCTTTAAATTATTTTTATTCTTCTCATATTATTCTAATTGATACAATTCAAGATCCAGGTAATTTAGGAAATATTTTACGCAGTGTTACTGCTTTTAATATTTCTGAAGTATATTTATCGAATGAAAGCGTTGATTTATATAATCACAAAGTAATTAGTGCAAGTCAAGGAGCTATTTTTTATACTAATGTGTATTATGAAAATTTTGATCAATTTTTATTAAAAGTAAAAAATGCAAATTATATGATTTATGGTACATTTCTACATGAAGATAATAGTACTAATTTATCTGAAATTACCTTTAAGCAAAAGAATGCTTTTTTATTTGGCAATGAAGGACAAGGCATTAATAAAAAGTATAAAGATAAAATTAATAGTAATATTTTTATTCCAACTTCTTTTAATGTTGAATCATTAAATTTAGCAACAAGTATAGCAATAGTAACGTATTGCTTATTTACTAGTAATATATTAAAATAAATTATACTTATTTTGAATTATAAAAATTTAATTATACATATTAACAAATTAATGGAGGAATAGAATGTTAGCGGTTAACGATTTAAAAAAAAGATTAGAAATTATTAGACAGCAAGCATTTAATAATATTGATGAAGTTGCTGATTTACATAAATTGCAAGTTTTAAAATCACAATATTTAGGTAAAAATTCGGATATTAATAATATATTAAAATCTTTAGAAAAGTTTCCTCATAATTTTAGAATTGAAATTGGTCAAGCAGCTAATAAATTAAAAAAAGAAATTAATGAATATATAATAAAAAAATTTAATGAAATTGAGAAAGATAACATTAATAAGCGTCTTAAATCTTCAGAAATTGATTTAACACTACCGGGTATTGATTTTAATATTGGTCACATCAATCCTCTATTAAAAACTGTTACCGAAATATCTGAAATTTTTAAAAATTTGGGTTATCAAATCATTAGTGGTAATGAAGTAGAAAATGAAGAATATAATTTTAATCGCTTAAATTTACCATTTGATCATCCAGCAAGAGATATTCAAGATACTTTTTATCTTGAAAATAATAATGACAAACTTAATCGTTGATTATTAAGAACACACGCTACAAATATGACTGCACGCATTCTTAGCGAGCAAGATAAAAATTCAAAAGAAACCACGGCTATTATTAGTTTAGGAAATGTTTATCGAAAAGATGATGATGATGTTACTCATTCTCATCAATTTATGCAAGTTGATGGGTTTTTAGTTAGTTCTAACATTACTTTTGCAAATTTAAAATGAACATTAAATTATTTTTGTCAGCAATTTTTTGGTATGGAAACTAAAACAAGATTACGTCCTAGTTATTTCCCATTTACGGAGCCTTCAGTTGAAGTAGATGTAAGTTGCCCAAAATGTAATACAGAAGGTTGTTCATTATGTAAGTATACTGGTTGAATTGAAGTTTTGGGTGCTGGTATGATTCATCCAAATGTTTTTATTGCTGCTGGTTTAGATGAAACAACAGCAGGTTTTGCCTTTGGTGTAGGCATTGAAAGAATTACTATGATTAAATATGGCATTGACGATATCAGATTATTTTATAATAATGATTTTCGATTCTTAAAACAATTTTAAAAATTAAAAGGAGTATAAAATAAAATGATAGTTTCACGTAAAATCATTTCGCAGTGATTGAATATTAATAGCATTAAAGATTATGAAATCGTTGATGCTTTAAATAGTTTAGGTTTTGAGGTTGATCAAGTAAAAAATTTAATGTTTAGTAATACAAACTTAGTTGTTGGTCAAATTACTAAAATTACCAAACATCCTAAATCGAATAAATTAAATATTTGTGAAGTAACAGTAGGTACTGAAATGTTAACTATAGTTTGTGGTGCACCAAATGTAGTTATTGGTATTAAAGTTGTTGTAGCAAGGATAGGAAGTGTTTTAGGTAATGGTCTTACTATTGTTGAAAGAACAATTCAAGATGTTGTTTCTTCAGGAATGCTTTGTTCATTAACAGAATTAGGATTAAGCGGTATTGTTCAGAATAAAGAAGAATTAAGTGGTATTATTCATTTACCAGATGATGCAATGATTGGTAATATTAATCCGTTACAATATTTAAATTTAGATGATACAATTTTTTTTATTGATTTAACAGTAAATCGTAGTGATTGTTTGGGGATTTATAGTATTGCTAGAGAATTAAGCGGGTATTTTAAAATTCCTTTAAAAAACATGGAAGTTAGTAGTATAGGAAAATTTGATAATAAAAGTCAAGTTAGCGTTCTTAATGGTAAAATTCAAGCTTTAGCAACATTAAAGATTGAATTTGATGATAAATCTGTAATAACACCAATTTGAATTAGAAGAACACTACAACTTGCAAATATTGTACCCAAAACTTTATCAGAAGATATTATTCATTTAGTAATGTTAGAATTGGGTCAACCCTTAATTACTTTTAGTGCTGATGTTTTAAAAAAACCATCTTTAAATATTTCGCCTAAATCATACCCAGAAGGTAATTTGCAAATTAAAGAGGGCGATATTTTATTACACGATAAATATTTGGCTTTTAGTGTTTTAGGAGTTAGTCATAATATTGAATATGAAGTTAAACCAAGTTCCAAAGAAGTTTTTATATTTTCAATTAATCCTGATGTTACCTTAATGAGTAAACAAGCAAAACGACATGGTGCTCTTATTAATACATTATTAGAACGTTTAACAAGACCAGTTGTTCCTGACTATTATTTAATTGCTTTACAACGTTATTTGTTTATTTTAGGACAATTGCAAGTTAAATATGAAATTACCGGTTTTAGTAATGATGTTCCTTATCAAGTTAAAACAAAAGTGATTAACTTTAATTTTAATTTTATTAATAAAATTTTAGGTACAAAATTTGAGTTTAATGAAATAATTAATTATTTGACTATTATTGGTTGTCAAATTGAAATTGATGCAAAAAATCAAGAAATTTTAAAAGTAACAGTTCCTAATCATCGTAGTGATTTAAATAACGCTAATGATTTTAGTGAAGAAGTTGCCAGAGTATTTGGATATGATAAATTACCAGTTATTAAACCACAATTTAATGTATCATTTAAGTCACCAACAGCATTGGAAAATTTAATGATGAAATGAAGACAACATTTAACAAGTTATGGTTTTAATCAAGTAAAAACATATAGTTTAACAAGTATGCAGAGATTAAATGATTTTAATTTTTTTAAATATAAAATACCTGTAAAATTAGAAGCACCGTTGACATTAACAAGAGAAGTTATGCGTTTTAGTTTGACAGATAGTTTATTAAGAATTTGTCAATATAATTATGCACGTAAAGAAACACAATTAAAAATTTTTACTGATGAAACTGTTTATACAGGTGATGAAACTGATGATAATCATCATTTAGCTTTTATGATTATGGATAATTTTTGACCAAAAATTAATGCTAATAAAATTACTAATAGTACTTATTATTTTATTAAAGGTTTTTTAGATGGTTTTTTAGCAAAAGTTATGCCAAATTTATTTAACTCTATTGTTTATAAAAATAATAATAATTCTTTAATGCATCCGTATTTAAGCGCAGATATTTTTTATGAGCAAGAACATATTGCTACTATTGGCGCACTGCATCCACAAACTGAAAAAATAATGAATGTTGAAAAAATATTCTTAGCAGAAATTAATTGTAGTAAGTTAGTTAAAATCATAGAAGAACAACAAAAAGTAGTTTCTAAATTTAAGCTTTGATCAAAATTTAATACTTTAAGTCGTGATATATCAATTATTGTTAATAGCGATATTCAATTTTCTGATGTAAAAAATGCTATAATGTTTGCAAATATTGATTTTTTAGAACAAATATCTTTGGTAGATTTTTATAATGATGAAAAATTAAAATCACAACATCAACACTCATTAACTTTTAATTTGAAATTTAATAGTCAAGAAGAACAATTAGATGAAACAAAAGTAAGTGGACAAATAAGTAATATTCAAGAAATATTAAAGAAAAAATTTCAAGCAATTATTCGTTAAAAATATAACAAAATATTAAATAATAACATTAATATATTTTTTTATTATATTAAATTTTAAATTGGGTGAGATGATATGAAAATGTTAAACAAAGATAATTTAAGCTTTTATAAAATGGCATTATTATTTATGATTCCAATTTGTGCACAATCTTTAATTGAAACATTAATAAACTTAATGAATAATTTTGTGGTTGGTCAATTTGGAAATGATGATGCTATTGCCGGAGTTGCATCATCAAGTAATATTTATGATATGGTTTGATATATCTTTTTTGCTATTGTTGCTACTGGTAATATTTTTACTGCTCAATATTTAGGTATTAAAGATAAGAAGAAAATTCAAGAAACTACTAATATAAAATTATTTTATACTTTAATTTTTTCAATATTTTTTGTTGTAATATTAGAATTATTTAGTAAACAAATTATGGGAATAATTCTTGGTGCTGAAGATAATTCTCATCAAAATGCTATTGGTATTGCTGAAGAATATAGTAAATTAATTGCTTGAAATTACCCATTATTAGGTTTTGCTTTTATTATGTCAATTACTATGAATACATGTGGTAACGTTAAAACACCATTGATAACTTCTATTTGTTCATTACTCTTAAATACATTTTTAGTTTGTATTTTATCATTACCATATAGTGGGGGACCACAATTAGGCATTGAAGGATTAGCAATAAGTTTAATTATTTCAAGAGCAGTAGAATGTTTTATATTGTTAGGTTATTTAATTTATAAAAAACCAATTTATGCTCCTAATTGAAATATTTTTAAATTTACAAAAGATTTACATAAAAAATATATTATTACTTTTATTCCTTTATTTGCTAGTCAAGTATTATTTGGTGTTTCAGTAGTAGTGTTAACAGCTTTATATTCTCATTTTGGTGATACTGAAGTTGTTGCCGCTGTGCAAATTGTTGGTAGTGTTGTTGCTATTTTTTATTCTACTTTTAGGGGATATAATGCTTTAGTTGGCTATGCTGTTGGTAGCAAGTTAGGTTCAGGAGAACTAGTACTGGCTAAAGAAAATGCTAAGAAGATATTAAAATTGAGTTTTGCTATTTCAACTGTTATTGTTTTAATTATTTTGGGTAGTGCTTTTTGAGTTCCAAAAGTATTATTTCCAAATTTATCTAATAATGCTATGAAACTTGCAGTTTGATATATGGCTTTTTCAGCAGTAACTTATTTTTTCATTAATATGATGCAACCATTATTTAGTTTTCTTTATGCTGGTGGCTATACTTTAATTATTAGTATTGCTGATCTATTTTTAATTTGATTTATTGATATTTTTATTACTTTTGCTTTATTGCAGTGAACTGACTTAAGTATTAAAATGGTAATTATGATTTCGTGTTTAAGTAAATCAGCTGATTTTATTTGTGCTTATGTATTTTATAAAATAATTCCTTGAAATAAAAATATTATTAATTCTAAAGTAGAAAGTGTACCTCATCCGACATTTGAACCACATGGATAATATAAAAATCCCTTTTTAATAATAGATTTATTTTAATAACTCTGTTTAAAAAATGTTAAAAAAATTCTATTATATTTTAGAAAATAAATTCATATTTATCGTTTTATTTTTATTGTATTTAATATACAATTATTATAGTTACTGGTGTGATTTTAGAGGATGGTAAAAGTAATGATTTTTTTATTTTTAGTTATAATTAAACTTTTATAATAATTAAATTTTTAAATAACTAAATAAATACGGACATTAAAAATTTTGACATACCTTTATTATAAGAAATTTTTATTTTTTGAAAGAATTTTAAAAAATAAGTTTAAGTAAATATATAAAAATAGTAATAACACCAGAACTAATAAAATCATTTTGGAATTAAAAAAGAAATTAAGAAATAATAAAAAAATAAAAAAAGCATGATTGTTTTAAAATTTTTTTATTTTTTTATAAGAAGGAGAAAGAAAATGTTAAAGTTTATAAGAAAATTTTATAATAAGTATCTTAAAAAGTACTTTAAAAAGAAAAATAAAGAATTACAAAAAATAAGAAAAGAAATTCTTCATATAGAAGAAGAGATGAAAAAACTAAAAGAAGATAATATTTTTTTATTTAATACTATTAAAATGTTATTAAATTATCAAAATAGTTCAATTGATAATCCTTTATATTTTAATCAAGATGATCATATTTATGAAGAAATAAAAGAAAGAGCTATTTTTGAAAAATTTATTTATGAAAATGTAAAAGATGAAACAACTTTATTGAGTTCAGTTGGTAATAATGTTCCTCCACAATTACCACCAAGAAATAAAACAAGTGAAAATAATATGAAAGTAACGACGGAAGAAATTAATGAAATTAAACTATCAAATATTACAAAAAAAGTAGAAGAACAACCTATATATGAAAAAATAAATACCGATTCAATTTATGATGAAGTTAAATCAAATATTAAACCATTTTGTCATTCTATTTCTTAGGAGGGCAAAATTATGAAAAAAATATTAAGTATATTTACAATAAGTATTTTAGCATCATTACTTTTCACAAGTAACATTATTAATATTGATAGTAATAAAACGGATAATAATGTTGTTAATAAAAATTCCTTACTACCAAAAAAAGAATCAACAAATGAGCCCTTAACTCATTTATTTAATAATCAATATAATTATTTAACAAATAGTAATTGAATTACTAATCAATCAGATTTAGATCAAAAATTTTACAGTTATGATACAAATCATGCTAATTATAAGTTGAGCAATGATATTAATGCTAGAGAAGTTTTTTTGTTGATAATGATGGTAATTTAAATTATGATTCTACACTTATTTTAGAAAAGGATAAGTTAAATATTGAAAATACAAAACAAGAAATGATTAACTATAAAAAAGTGACAAAAACTAAAGATAAAAAAAATATATCTAATGAAAGTATTTATGATAATAATTATTTTGAAGGTGATAATAATGATTGACAATATATTCAATTTGGAGGATTAAATAGTCATATTGATATTTCAAATCAAGTAGGTGCTGATAAAGTTGAACACAGTAATAATCTAAATGAAACATTAGGTTTATACTATATTGTTAAAGCAGTACACGAAAATAAAATTACTAAAGGTGTAGCTGATAGTTTAGGAAAGGATTTTATTAGTAAAATTAGTATTAAAAATAGTTTTAATAAAAGTTTAACTAATGAGATTATTAATTTAATTGTTGATAAAGAAAAAGTTTATAAACTAATTAATGAATTGCCCTTTTCTAAAGATGTAAGAGATTATTCAATTAATTATATTTTTGATAAAGATAATAATTTAATTGAAATTTATTATCATAAATTTAATAATACGAATTTAAGTAAAAATATTAATATATTTAATTCTCAATCATTTGATGGAACTAATAGTTGAGAAGATTTTAAATCAGAAAACTACACTTTAATTAATTGAGCAAAATATGCAAAAAGATGAGAAGAATTTTGTCTATTATGACCTAGCCTTTCATTTAATAATTCTTATATTAAATTAACTAATTCTAATGGTCCTGTTATTAACAATAATCTAAGTTTAATGACTAATAAAATTAATAAATCTATTCCTGAGTATATTGCTCCTCCATTTAATGATCCTGTAGTATTAAATAATGATACTTTTAATTTTAAGTTTGAAAATAATTTTTGAATTTTTATGGCTCAAAATCGAATTCATATATATTTATGTATATGGCATGATGATAATAATATTTATTGTCAATATGCAGGTCATAATTCTTCTCAGTTTTGTGCTAGTAGTAGTTCTTATGATATAAATTTGGAATCTATTACATTTCATAATTTATCTGATTCATCTGTTTTATTAAATAAAAAAATAGCAAATGAAAAAATTTATGCTTTGGGTGTTGATTCACAAAGTAATATTTTTAGAACACAAGAAGATAGAGTTTATAAACTTAGTACTACAGGAGTAGAAACTTTAATAGAAGGATTAGATGCTGGTAAAACTGCCAGAAATATAGTAATTGATAATGAAGATAATGTTTATGTTGGAACTGATTCTGGTTCTGTTTATAAAAGTGATGGAATACATAAATTTGAAAAAATTTTATTGCCAGATTCAACAAATTGAATATGAACTTTAGCAGTTAATAAAAAAACCAGCATTGTTTATGTTGGAAATGATGATGGTGTATATAGCATTGATAAAAATAGTAACGTTAATCATATGTTAGGAACACATGATTATATTAATAGTTTAGCAATAGGTGAAGATGGTTCTGTTTTTGCTGGAGCTAATAATCATGGTAAAATTTATAAAAGTAATGGTGTAAATGATTTTCAATTAATTAAAGAACAAAATGATGCTGGATCAATAAAAAGTTTAGTCGTAGATACTATTGGAACTATTTTTGCTGGTTCTGATAATGGTAATATTTATCAAATTAATAGTCGAATGTATTCTAAAATTTTAAATACAGGTCATGAAATTAAACGATTAATTATTGATAGAGATGGTGTTTTGTTTGCTGGTGTTGATTCAAATCAAATATATAAAAAAGTAAAAAAATCATCTACTTTTTACAATATGTTAGGAATAGATAATGATAATGAACATATTCTTGCCTTAACAATTAATTCAGAAAAAACTTTATATGCTGCAGGAACTGAAGGAATTTTGTATTCAAATAAAAATTTTAAGTAACATTTAAAATGTTACTTAAAATTAAATATATTAAAAAAAGATTTTAATTAAAAAATGTTGGCTGTTATGATATAAAATTAGATTTTTTTAATGCTATACTTATTTATAAAGTTTAAAATAATATGAAAGGAAGCAATTATGAAAGTAATTAAGGTTAAAAATATTAGGGCGGTTGTCAAATTTACAAAATAATTAATTATTATATTAGTAACTTATTTCCAAAAATGAATTATTTGAAAAATAATGAAAAATTAGACAAAATTACTCTCTTTAACCCTTAAATTTAATATTCGACGTATTTTAAAAAAAATAAAAGATACATTTTGTAAGTTAAATTAAAATTATTATCAAGGAAAAAGACAAGAAATAATCTTGTCTTTTTTTGTAATTGTAAAATTTTAAAATTTTTAATAAACCTCTTTAACGCTATTATCAACACGTGTTAGGGAATTAAAATAGTGAACTACAACACAGTTGTTAAAAATAGTAGCTAGAACATGTGGACTTGCATGAATAAATAAAAAGTGGATGATGCCTAATAAAATATACTAACCAGTAATGGTAATTCTTGGGGTGGGAGCGAATTGGAAACTAGTATATATAGACCCGTGGGGGAACCAACTATTATTCTTTATTTAACCAACCTTGCCACTCCCCAGTGAGCAAGTGTTGGTTTTATTTTTTATTTTTTTGAAAAAATTTTTTTGGGCGAGAAAATAAATTTCAAACTTGTAAAAAAAATTGAGCGGGGCCGGTTCAATTAAAATATTAATTTGTTTAACACAAATTAAATAAATATTGAATCGAATGCCTCAATGTTTTTTAAAATTTCACAATTTATTTTTGAGCCCAGAATTTCTGGAATGAATAAAACGAATAGTAGTATTATTAATAATTTAAAAATCAAAATATATGTTCTTTATGCTAGAAGCAACAGAACATATTAGGAAAGGATTATTATGCAAATAGAATTTAAAAAAGAACAAATTGTTAAAGATAAACCACAATCTATTCTTATTGATTATGTTGAATATAAATTATCGCTTCCAAAATGAATGATTAAAAATAATTCTTTTATTGTTGATAACAGTTACACATATTGAGTTTTTAATTTAGAAAATATTAAAAGAGAATTAAGTGGTAATGAATTAATAAAATTATTAGAACCATATATTAAAGACCAAAAAATAACTGTTAATAAACAAGAAACACCCAAAGAATATTATCTTAATGATATAAAACTTGAACCATTAACATTTTATGAACAGCATAATAGTTGATTTATGGGTGAAATAACAGATAACAAAACTAAAATTACTAATCCTTGTTTTAAATATAACATTACATGAGAAGAAAACAGAAAAGGCTTTAAAATAAATAATCCATATAAACATGATGATTTACCAATTAATTATATAGTTACTTCTTATAAGGAAATTTCAACTCATAATGAAAAAGTATTTTTGTTGAACATGTAAACAAAATAAATTAGATTATTTATTCTTTAATACTAATGATATAAAAGCAAGAAAATATTTTTTAAGAGATAAAAATAGTAAAGCAATTTGTTATGACTGTATTTTAAATATTAGGTTAAGTAGGAGCTATAAATATGGATAAAGAATATTTAACTAAAAGAGGAACGATTTGCATACCGGATAGTAATGATATTGAATTTAAAATAGGACTAATTAAACTGATTGATGATTTAAAAAAAGATAATTTAGTTTGTGGTCATAAAGAATTTATTGAAGAATGTAAATATTGTTGATGTAATTGTGATTTAGAAATTATTAAAACAGTTATTAGAAGTTAAGTAGGAGTTATAAATATGGATAAACAAAAACCATTTTCTTATAAAGACCAAGAAAATATTAATGAATATAATAAAAAACGTAATCAAGAAATAACAAAAGAACATTTATATAATATAGAAAAATTAAGAGAAGAGTTTAAACAAAAAGTAATTAATCAATATAAGGAAAATTTAATTAATTATCTTGAAAATGAATTTATGGAATTACTTAAAGATGATATTAGTGATGTAATTAAAATTGATATTACTAATTGAAAACTTAAATTAATAATGAAATTACAAGAAAAAATTCAAAATGGTGACTTTGAATAATGCAATATGACTTAATTATTGGAATTGACCCCGCTGGAATTGGTAATAATGGAATTGTTATATATTCAAATGAAACTAATAATATTGTGGATAGGTTACACTTTATTGGACACTAATTACGTAGACAAGTGAACAAATTAGTTAAAAGAAAGGAACTATAATTATGGCCAATATTAACTCATATACCGATGAATTTAAAAAACAAATAGTAGCTTTATATCAAAGCGGTAAGTCAGTGTCTTGTCTTGCTAAAGAGTACAATGTTACAAGAGCAGCTACTTATAATTGAATTAAGCAATTTACTAATTCAGGCAGTTTTAAAACTAAAGATAATCGTTCTATTGAAGAAAATGAATTAATTAAATTAAGAAAAGAATTAAAACAGTTACGAATGGAAAATGATATTTTAAAGCAAGCAGCACTAATAATAGGCAGAAAATAGAAATTATTGCTAAAAATAAAGTTAAATATAAAATTCGCACAATGTGTCGTTTTTTAAAACTTTCTAAATCAACATATTATTTTAATTTAAAGGAAAAAGAAAAAAACAAAATAATATTTATGATGAAGCTGTTATTAGTGCTTTTAAAGAAAATAAAGAAGTTTATGGAACAAGAAGATTAAAAGTTGTTCTAAAAGAAAAGAATATTTATTTGTCACGCAGAAAAATTAAAGAAATTATGAATAAACATAATTTAATATCAAAATACACTAAATTATCATTCAAAAATCATCATAATAAAGTCAACGATAGTCAAATAACCAATATCGTTAATAGAAACTTTAATAATAGGCTTAAAAATGAAGTTATTGTTAGTGATTTAACTTATGTTCAAGTTAATGGTAAATGAAACTATATTTGCCTATTAATTGACCTATTTAACCGCGAAATTATTGGACATAGTGTAGGTACTAAAAAAGATGCATCATTAGTACATCAAGCATTTATGCACTCAAATCGTTGTTTAAAAGATATTCAAATATTTCATAGTGATCGCGGTAATGAATTTAATAATAAAATTATTGATAAACTTTTACTAGCATTCAATATTAATCGCTCTTTAAGCAAAAAAGGTTGTCCTTATGATAACGCTGTTGCTGAAGCAACTTTTAAAACTTTCAAAATTGAATTTATTAATGATAAAAATTTTACATCATTAATCCAATTAAAATTAGAATTATTTGATTACATCAACTGATATAACAACATAAGAATTCACAGCACTTTAAACTACTTAACTCCAGTTAATTATCAAAAATAAATGTCTACCAAAAAATAGTCCTAAAAAGGGTTGCCATTCCAATTGTTTTTAATGAAACATTCAAAACTAAAACAGTTTTAGAAAGTAAAAATTTGTATAAAAAATACTTTTTATTAATTAAAAAACATTCTGACAATAAAAAAATACTAGTTATTGTAGAAAATTTCTTTTTAAATTCAAAACAATTATTAACTAATCCATTAGCAACTCCTAAAATTATTGGTGCATTAATGGTATTAGTAGAAGACGTTATGAATTGAGATTTTCAAGAAAGCGAACCAAAAAATAAAACTAAAATAGAAAATTATAAAGGAAATATAAAATTTACAAAACATGAACATGATGCATATAAGCATATTCAATACTATTTAAGGAATTATAAAAATGAAAGATAAAGCCAATTATGTCAAATTAACAGTAAAACTGAGTAACACTATTGAAGCAAAATGTTACGAAAAAGGTAATAAAGGATTATATTATAGTGTTCGTGGTCAATGAAATGGATTAAACTATGTTACTTTAATTTTTAACAACCCAAAATTTTATAATCGATGTATTTTATTAAACAAAAACGATGAAATTATTGTAACTGGTCAAATTTTTAATACTTTAAATATTCCTAAAAATCGTGCATTTTGTTCAATCAATGTTAAATGATTTAAAAAATGAAAAGAGTAAAAAAATGATATTATGAAAAATTTTATTGATAGTACCAATATTAATAACATCTATAACACTAATAATATTTTTAATATTTATTATTAAAGAATTAAAAAATGAATATAAAGTATTAAAAATATTAAGTGAAATTGTTAATCAAATTAAAAATAAGGAAATAAAATAATGAAATGTTTTCTATGTATGCATGGAGAAATATATTCTCCAAAAACGTTGTATAAAATAAAAAAATTGAAAAAAATAATTTACAAAGATAGAGATATTGATAGTGAAGATTTTAAGAAAAGATATGAATATCTTTTAAAAAAATTAGGTGATATTGATGAACAAATCATTTTAATAGAAGCTTTGGTAAATCAAGAAAAAAGATATAGAAAGGAGAAATTGAATAATGAATAAAGAAAAATTAATTACTGAGTTAAGAAATAGTATATATCTTGGGAAAATAGATACATGTTGTGCTGGAAATCTACTTAAAATAATTATAAAAATAGAAAATGGTGAATTTGACTAATGATAATATTACCTACTTTGTTTGAAAATAAAGATGAAATCGAAATATTATCACCATTTCCCAAATCAATTCATACCAGTAATGATATTAGAACAATTATTTTAAGAGAATATCCAAATGTTAAATCAAAACACATAATTGTTTCTGACCCCGAAGGTAATGTTGCATTAATAGTTGGTGATAATGATGTTTATCAAGGTTGAATTAAAGTAACAGTTAAAAAATTAGAAATTAAAGGACAATAAAATGATTAATAATTATGAATGACTATGATATTGTGATAGTTATGGTTGTAAAAATAACAATAGTAATCAAGAAATATATGTTTGCTCAATTAAAAAAGATAAAAAATTAGGATTATGTAAAACTCATTTTAATAATTACAAAAATATAACAATTGATTATGTTATCAAAATTAAAGGAGAATAGAAAATGCCAATATTCAAATTAGACTTAATAAATAAAAAATTAGAAAAATAAGATGAAAATCACCAAAAATGGGAAAAAATTAAAAACAAGGAGAATAAAAATGGAAACAAATAATTATACTTTAACTAAATTAATTAGAACTGGAATAAGTCCAATTTGTGCAATGATTGGTACAAGTGCTTATTATGGTCAAGTAATTGCAAATCCAGTATTAGGTTCAATTAATAGTTTATTTTTTGGTAAAAAGTTAGGTTTAGATATATGAAATTTAAATCAAAGACCAAATACTAAAACTAAATTAATTAATAGTTCTAAAAAAATATTATTAGGTTTAGGAACAATTGGTTTAGCAAATTATAGTAAATGAACAGAAAGTAATATTAGTCCTATTATTCCAACAACACCAATTCCAATAACTACTACAACTACAACAGAAGGTCCGCCATGATTACTATTAAATAAACAAGAAAATCAGTCATTAATGGACTGAGATACATATATTAGTTTAAATGCTTATGGTATTTCAAATCTTATTAGTGGATTAACTGAGTTAATATCTAATAAATTTGAAACAATAAGAAAGATTTGTAATATGGCAACTGGTGGATGTTTAATATCAAGTGGTGTAGCAATGGGAATTAATAATGATTTTAATAATGTTTATGCAGTACCTACTATTATTGCTGGTGCAAGTGAAATAATCCATAATTTACTACCTATGGAAACTACAAATCATATTCAAGAAATGCAAGAAACATCATTTAATGATGAAACTGCAAGATTAGTAAATGATAATAGATTCACAATTAATAGTGAAACAACTAGTCAATACGGTAGTGATAATATGAGCGAAGTAGCATTAAATCACGATAATGCTTCATTAAATTGAGATTATAATCACATGAGTTTATAAAGGAGGTGAATAATTTATGAATAAAGAAAAAATACTTGAATATTATAATAATGAAATAAAAACATATAAAGAACAAATAGAAGAATTAGAAAAAAAACTATCTGTATTAGTAGAAGTTATAAGTAATTCACAATCAATGATTGAAAGAATTAATAAAGGTGAATTTGATGAATAATCAAAAATAAACAATAAATAGTTGAAAGGAAAATATTGAAATGAAAGAATTTTTACATGAATTAATAATTATTGGAACAAGTGTTGGAACATTAATTTGCAGAGAAATTATTGTTTTATTAAAAAGATTTATCACAACTCCAAAACATATTAGAGCAAATAACAAAATTATCAAACATCAAAAAAACTTAGCAAAATTAAATGAAAAAATTAATAAAGAAAATAAATAATAAAGAGGTGATGTAAATGTTAGAAAATGAAAATAATGTTCAACAAACAACTGAACCTTTAACTGAAAACAATGCTTCTTCACAAGAAATAGAAAATAAAGTTAATGAAGCAGAAAATAAGTTAAATAAACTTAATCAAGAAATTAAAGAAAAAGAAATAATTAATATATTTAAAAAATATCAAGTTAAAACTGAATTTTATGATTTTTTAAAATTTAAAACTAATAATTTAGAAAATTCAAAAATTGAAGAAACTATTAAAAAAATTATTAAAGAACAACCAGTATTTAAAGAAATAATTAATACAGGTGGTAAACCACAAACAATAATAACAAATCAGCCAATTTCAATAAAAAGTACTTTATTGGATTATAAAAAGAAAAATAATTTATAACAGAAAGGAAATAAAAAAAATGTCAGTACCGTTCAATCAAAATTTAGATAATACCGAAAAATTAGTAGAAGCACCGGAGTTTATAGAATTTTATAAACAATCAAATTCACCATGAGCAAGTTTTTTTTCTATTGAAATGGTTAATTCTACAAAAATTGAATTTATAGTTAAAAAAACAAAAAATTCAGAAATTAAAGTACTAAAATGAAATAATAAAAGCAAAGGATTAGATGTTAGTTATGCTGAAACTATTAAAATTTTAAAAGAAATTAAACAAGAAGCAGTTGCAGGTGAAATAATTGCTAATGTTGATTTAAATGCAGAAAATGGACAAAATTTGTTAAATACAATGTAATATGAAGTTGCTAATGATTTAGCAGATTATCTAGCAAATAATGATACAAATGTAATTGCAAAATATTCAACTAAATTAGATATTACTGATAAAACACCAATAGGATATTTAAAATCAATGCTATCTGCTTGAAATACTTTATTTCAATTAAGAAATAGTAACAATTGTCAATTTTTTATTACTAATAATTTATATGATAGTTTAGTTTACTTAGCAGATAATAAAGGTTTAATTACTGATAACCAAATAGCACAACAATTAAGATTAAATGGAACAAATTTATATATCAAAGGTGTACTATGTCAAATTGTAATGGATGATTATATGACTTTTACTGATAATAATGAAACTAAAATTATGACTTTTGTTTTAGCAACACCAAGAGCAATGAAAAGATATATGTTATAAAATACAGTTGTATATGTTCAAGATATTAATGATGGTAAAGTTGGAAGAAGATATTTAGTTGGTGGAGAAGTAACTGGTGAAGCAATACCCTATATAACAGAAGAAGAAACAACTTCACGCTGAATGTTATGTGGAATTATTAATACTGATAAAACTGATTTAAAAACTAAAATCACAAGTTTAACAACTGATATTACTGCAAATGTTAATAACAATAATATTGAATTAAATACACAAATAAAAAGTACTAATGAACTTAAATCATTAAATCCTAATTTAACAAATCCAACTATTAAATATTTTAGTGATGCACAAGGAAAAACTAATGTAAGTAATCAAAAACAAAAAGCAGGTTACTTATATATAACTATTACTGCAAATGTTAATGACTTAAATTATAAAGGTTCAACAAATCCAATTAAAATAACTCTTAAATAAAGGAAATTAATATCATGCCAATTGGTACAACTAGTACAGCAATACTTTTAAACATAAATAAACCAAAACATACTAGAACAAGTAACCAACAAGAAAATAAAAGTTTTTGATGAGAAATTTTAGAAATGATTGGTGTACAAGTTATAGCAGTAGCACTTGCTCCTTTTACTGGTGGATTAAGTGAAAGTTTTGCACTTGGATTAGGTGCAAGTGATTTAATTGCTAGTATTAGTGCTGTTGGTGTAGAGTTTTTAACTGATTTTACTATTAATCAAGTTTATGATTATTTAAAAGGAAATGTAACACCATTAAATACTTTTTTTAATATATTACCAGCATTTGCTGGACTTAATAAAATTAGTCGTGGTTATCGTACAACTAAATTTATTAAGTTAGCACAAAAAACTAAAACATTAGAACAAGTTGGTATTAAAGAAGCAAAAAATTTACAAGAAATTATTAGTCAAGTAAGTGGAAAAGAAATTTTAACAGATAAAATTATTGGTAATAAACGTTATTTAATGAAGTATAGTTTTACTCCTAATCGTGAAACAGTATTACGAGATTTAGGATATGTTGCTGAAAGACAATATAAGAATAATTTTCAAAAACTAGAAACAGAAAAATTAATGGAACACTTATTATTACAAAATACATTAATAAAATTAAGTCCACAATTAACTCCTAAATTTAAAATTAAAGATATTGAAAAAGCAAATAACTTTTTAAAAAAATTTAATACTGATTTAAAAGAAGTATTAAAAATGAATCAACATGATTGATTAAATTTAGTTCATACAATACATACAGAAAATAGATATGGAAAAACTTTAATTTTAGATTTACAAAAAATTCGTGCTAATGCTATTAAATTTAATTTTAAAAATAATGTTATTCATCAACTTGTTTTAAAAGCAAATCAAACTTTTAAATATTTTGATATTAGATTTTATTTAAAAAAAGGTTTAAATAAATTTTGAAAAGATACACCATATTTTGAAAAAATACGAGAAAGTATATATAAATTACAAGAAAAATTTGAAAAGTTAGAAAAACAAGTATTTGAAAAAATTCAGAAATTAAAAGAAAAAGCAACTGATTTATTTACTAGTGCAGAAAAAAGAGCAATTAAACATGCACAATTAATTCCATTAAATTCCCCAGTATTTATGGGTTGTAAAATTCAACCTTTGTCATTAGATAAATGTGCAATTACTATTTATCATCGCAATCCTAAATATAAACCAATTACAGTTGTTGATAGTATTCTTAAAGCAAAAACTTTTGTTACTCAAATACATCCATTCCATTGATATCGTTGATATAGTGGTTGATACATTGGTTATGGTGTTAATCGTAATAAATGATTAAAAGCAATAGCATTTGCTCCACCAGTTTTACAACAAGTAATTAGAGATAGTTTTAAAGTATATAGAGAAATATTTAGAATAATAATAACTTATCATAAAGTAGTAAATGTTATTAATAATCCTATTGAAAATATTAACAAATCATTTAAAAATGTTGGTTTAAAGTTTTCAGTTAATACTTTATTTGGTACTGGATTATTACATCATTTAGAAAAATTTGCATATAGTTAAGTTGCAGAAAAAGGTAAGAAAAAATTACAAAAAGAAATTATTCATATATCACATAGAAAAACTAAAACAAAAACTAAACATTATAAAAAAGCATTTTTTAAGGAATGATAAATTATGATTAATAAACTTTGAACTGGTGTCAGGAGGCTTTTTAATAATCTGTGTATCTTTGTTTTACAAAGTTATTAATTTAGATTAATTCTGTCTTCAAATTTTATCATAAAATGAGCAATTGCTGTATTTCAATTTTGAATAGGCAATGTTCATTTTTTTGTTATATTTTCAATTGCCAAGTAAAATACTTTGAAAACTGCCATATCATTAGGAAAAACTTTTTTATTTCTGATGATTTTTCGTAATTGACTATTAACAGATTCAATAGCATTTGTAGTATAAATCACTCTTTTGATTTCTACTGGATAACTAATAAAAACCATTAAATTATCTCAATTTTTATATCAAGATTTTGGATAGGTTACACTTTATTGGACACTAATTACGTAGACAAGTGAACAAATTAGTTAAAAGAAAGGAACTATAATTATGGCCAATATTAACTCATATACCGATGAATTTAAAAAACAAATAGTAGCTTTATATCAAAGCGGTAAGTCAGTGTCTTGTCTTGCTAAAGAGTACAATGTTACAAGAGCAGCTACTTATAATTGAATTAAGCAATTTACTAATTCAGGCAGTTTTAAAACTAAAGATAATCGTTCTATTGAAGAAAATGAATTAATTAAATTAAGAAAAGAATTAAAACAGTTACGAATGGAAAATGATATTTTAAAGCAAGCAGCACTAATAATAGGCAGAAAATAGAAATTATTGCTAAAAATAAAGTTAAATATAAAATTCGCACAATGTGTCATTTTTTAAAACTTTCTAAATCAACATATTATTTTAATTTAAAGGAAAAAGAAAGAAAACAAAATAATATTTATGATGAAGCTGTTATTAGTGCTTTTAAAGAAAATAAAGAAGTTTATGGAACAAGAAGATTAAAAGTTGTTCTAAAAGAAAAGAATATTTATTTGTCACGCAGAAAAATTAAAGAAATTATGAATAAACATAATTTAATATCAAAATACACTAAATTATCATTCAAAAATCATCATAATAAAGTCAACGATAGTCAAATAACCAATATCGTTAATAGAAACTTTAATAATAGGCTTAAAAATGAAGTTATTGTTAGTGATTTAACTTATGTTCAAGTTAATGGTAAATGAAACTATATTTGCCTATTAATTGACCTATTTAACCGCGAAATTATTGGACATAGTGTAGGTACTAAAAAAGATGCATCATTAGTACATCAAGCATTTATGCACTCAAATCGTTGTTTAAAAGATATTCAAATATTTCATAGTGATCGCGGTAATGAATTTAATAATAAAATTATTGATAAACTTTTACTAGCATTCAATATTAATCGCTCTTTAAGCAAAAAAGGTTGTCCTTATGATAACGCTGTTGCTGAAGCAACTTTTAAAACTTTCAAAATTGAATTTATTAATGATAAAAATTTTACATCATTAATCCAATTAAAATTAGAATTATTTGATTACATCAACTGATATAACAACATAAGAATTCACAGCACTTTAAACTACTTAACTCCAGTTAATTATCAAAAATAAATGTCTACCAAAAAATAGTCCTAAAAAGGGTTGCCATTCCACTAATAAGATTTTTTTAGAACTATTAATTAATTTAGTTTTAGTATTTGGTCTTTGATTTAAATCTCATATATCTAAACCTAATTTTTTACCAAATAATAAACTATTAATTGAACCTAATACTGGATTTACAATTACTTGACCATAATAAGCACTTGTACCAATCATTGCACAAATTGGGCTTATTCCAGTTCTAATTAATTTAGTTAAAGTATAATTTGATTGTGTATTTTCTATACTTGGCATTTTATTCTCCTTTAATTTTCTAATTTTTTAATTGTTACTTTAATTCAACCTTGATAAACATCATTATCACCAACTATTAATGCAACATTACTTTCTGGGTCAGAAACAATTATGTGTTTGGATTTAACATTTGGGTATTGTCTTAAAATAATTGCTCTAATATCATTACTTGTATGAATTGCTTTTGGAAATGGTGATAATATTTCAATTTCATCTTTATTTTCAAACAAAGTAGGCAATATTATCATTAGTCAAATTCTCCATTTTTAATTTTTTCTTGTAAGTTCATTATTAATTTCATTTTTCAATTACTAATATTAATTTTAATTTCATCACTAATATCATCTTTAAGTAATTCCATAAATTCATTATCAAGATAATAAATTATTTTTTGGAAATGTTTAGTAATCTGTGTAACTTACAAAAATAACTATGTTTAATTAATTCTAGTAAATATAATTAAATGACTAGAAAGAGTGAGTTACAGATGGCTAAAAAAGATAACTTTAATAATAATGATCCAATATCAAAAGCAGTAGATTTATTACTAGAAAATACTGAAGATTTAACAACAGTTTTTAAACCTGGCGGTTTATATAAAGAATTAACAAAAAGATTAGTTGAAAAAATGTTGAATTCTGAAATGCAAAATTATTTAGGATATGAAAAAAATCAACATAGTACTACTGAAAATGCTCGTAATGGTACAAGTTCAAAAAAATTAATAACTCAACAAGGTAAAATTGAAATTGATGTACCAAGAGATCGCAATAGTAATTTTACTCCTGTAATAGTTCCTAAAAGGCAAAGAAGATTTGATGGTTTTGATCAACAAGTTCTTTCCTTGTATGCAAAAGGAATGACATTATCTGACATTAGAATGCAGTTGCAAGAGTTATATCATGGTGCTGATATTAGTGAAAGTGTTATTAGTCAAATTACTGATGATGTTATTGATGATGTTAAAGCATGACAAAATCGACCATTAGAAAGTATTTATCCTATTGTTTATTTTGATTGTATAGTAGTTAAAGTACGACAAGATAAACGGATTATTAACAAATCAGTTTATATAGCATTAGGAGTTGATTTAGAAGGCAAAAAAGATGTTTTAGGATTATGAATTAGTGAAAATGAAGGTTCTAAGTTTTGATTATCTAATTTCACAGAAATGAAAAATCGTGGCTTAAATGATATTCTTATTGCTTGTAGTGATAATTTAACAGGCATGTCAGAAGCAATACAATCAGTTTATCCTAAAACAGAACATCAATTATGCATTGTTCATCAAATTAGAAATAGTTTAAAATATGTTTCATACAAACATCGAAAAGGTCTAGTTGCAGATTTAAAACCAATTTATAGTGCATGTAGTGAAGAACAAGCAATGCAAGCTTTAGAATCGTTTGAAAGTAAATGAAATAAACAATATCCTCAAATTACTAAATCTTGATATAAAAATTGAGATAATTTAATGGTTTTTATTAGTTATCCAGTAGAAATCAAAAGAGTGATTTATACTACAAATGCTATTGAATCTGTTAATAGTCAATTACGAAAAATCATCAGAAATAAAAAAGTTTTTCCTAATGATATGGCAGTTTTCAAAATATTTTACTTGGCAATTGAAAATATAACAAAAAAATGAACATTGCCTATTCAAAATTGAAATACAGCAATTGCTCATTTTATGATAAAATTTGAGGAAATGTTTAGTAATCTGTGTAACTTACAAAAATAACTATGTTTAATTAATTCTAGTAAATATAATTAAATGACTAGAAAGAGTGAGTTACAGATGGCTAAAAAAGATAACTTTAATAATAATGATCCAATATCAAAAGCAGTAGATTTATTACTAGAAAATACTGAAGATTTAACAACAGTTTTTAAACCTGGCGGTTTATATAAAGAATTAACAAAAAGATTAGTTGAAAAAATGTTGAATTCTGAAATGCAAAATTATTTAGGATATGAAAAAAATCAACATAGTACTACTGAAAATGCTCGTAATGGTACAAGTTCAAAAAAATTAATAACTCAACAAGGTAAAATTGAAATTGATGTACCAAGAGATCGCAATAGTAATTTTACTCCTGTAATAGTTCCTAAAAGGCAAAGAAGATTTGATGGTTTTGATCAACAAGTTCTTTCCTTGTATGCAAAAGGAATGACATTATCTGACATTAGAATGCAGTTGCAAGAGTTATATCATGGTGCTGATATTAGTGAAAGTGTTATTAGTCAAATTACTGATGATGTTATTGATGATGTTAAAGCATGACAAAATCGACCATTAGAAAGTATTTATCCTATTGTTTATTTTGATTGTATAGTAGTTAAAGTACGACAAGATAAACGGATTATTAACAAATCAGTTTATATAGCATTAGGAGTTGATTTAGAAGGCAAAAAAGATGTTTTAGGATTATGAATTAGTGAAAATGAAGGTTCTAAGTTTTGATTATCTAATTTCACAGAAATGAAAAATCGTGGCTTAAATGATATTCTTATTGCTTGTAGTGATAATTTAACAGGCATGTCAGAAGCAATACAATCAGTTTATCCTAAAACAGAACATCAATTATGCATTGTTCATCAAATTAGAAATAGTTTAAAATATGTTTCATACAAACATCGAAAAGGTCTAGTTGCAGATTTAAAACCAATTTATAGTGCATGTAGTGAAGAACAAGCAATGCAAGCTTTAGAATCGTTTGAAAGTAAATGAAATAAACAATATCCTCAAATTACTAAATCTTGATATAAAAATTGAGATAATTTAATGGTTTTTATTAGTTATCCAGTAGAAATCAAAAGAGTGATTTATACTACAAATGCTATTGAATCTGTTAATAGTCAATTACGAAAAATCATCAGAAATAAAAAAGTTTTTCCTAATGATATGGCAGTTTTCAAAATATTTTACTTGGCAATTGAAAATATAACAAAAAAATGAACATTGCCTATTCAAAATTGAAATACAGCAATTGCTCATTTTATGATAAAATTTGAAGACAGAATTAATCTAAATTAGTAACTTTGTAAAACAAAGATACACAGATTATTAAAAATCCTCAATTAAAAATCCGATTAATAACTTAAATCGGATTGAAATTAGTGGAATATTTGGTGCCGGTAATTATGATTTAATTTTAATAACGGATAAAAATATTGATATCACTTTAAACAATATTAGTTTATTTGAAAAATATAATGAAAATATTTCTTATATTAATTTAGAAATTTAAATTATTTATTAAAATATCCATCAGGATATGTACCATCTCATTTTATGGCATCATCTGTAAATTTATTAATAGCAAAATATAAATCCATTATATCTTTACTATGATTTTTTCTTTCTCATATTGTTGAGGTACCCAAAACTATTTGCTTGTTATGGTCTAAATAAGATTTAACATTAGTACCTATTTCATGGGTAAGTACCCCCATGATTAATCCTATTGTTCCAGTTGTTGTACCAGTTAGTGCTAATGCTAATGTTATTTTACTTAAATTTGTTTTTATTCATGCTTTCATAATAAATCTCTCCTTTTTTATAATTCAAGTGCAATTGAAATTAATTGACTAATTCCTGGATATGAAGAATTATCTATTTTATTTATTGATTCAGATTTTGGAAATGTAATTTTATTTTTATGATGAAATTCACTAGCTTGTAACTTCAAATATTCATTTAAATTTGATGAAATTGAAATTAACATTCCATCATTATTTAATTTATGTTGTTCATTAAATATATTTTGGTCTAACTTTTCTTCAAGTTTCAAAAATTCTTGTCACATTTCTCTAGGTAAATAGTCAATTATTGATTCTGGGTTTTCTTCGTTAATTTCATTAATATTAATTTCAAAAGTATCAGACAATTCCTTATTTGCTAATTCACTTAATTTATTTATTTTTATTTTGTTTATTTCATTTTTACAACTTCATTTACCATAAGTTGCTAAACATAAAGCATCATTTGATTTATAAATTTTTTCATAACTGACAAATTCTGCACTTATTTCTTTTTCTGCTTCTGTTCCATCGCCTTTACCTTTATAAGTTGCAGTTAAATCTAGATTTAACTCAGTTAAATCAATTCGAAACAAATATCATAATTTTGTACTTGATTTATTGGCATAATGTTCGCCTAAATAATAAATTTTTGATTCATCATTTTTAACATTAATGCCAACTTCCTCAAACATCTCATTAATTACAGTTTGACAAGGGTCTAAATTTTCAAGTCCACCAGTAATAGTACTATATTTACTAATTTTTTTATCTTTAAATAATGGATTATTTTCATTATTTAATAATAAAAAATAATATTGATTGTCTTTGAAAACATAGGGTAATATTGTAACTCCTTGGTTATTACATCAAGGTTCTTCAACTCCATGCATAAAATCAACTTGAATTAATTTTAAAAATTCTTTATTCATTAAATTACTCCTTTTTTTCTTAATTTTACTTTTAAATTGTACTATTTTTCATTATTTTTACAAGTATACCTTTAAACAAAAAATAACGCCTAATACAAGGCGTTTATTTTGTGAGACCTATACTATTAATTATATGTAACTTGTTTATTATATTTTAAATATGAAAGTGGTTTTTTAAATAATTTTTATTTTATTTAAAATTACACTTATATGTTTATATAATAATTAAGTAAATTAATTTTTTAAATATATTTACAATAAATTTAGATTTTTTTAAAATAGTTAGGAGAAAAAATATGAGTTTTAATTACAAATGAACTTATAAAGAACAATATCCTAAAATTGATAAATTAATTTTAGAACATATAACAAAGAAATGAGAAAAGTGAGATTGAAGAATAAAAAATACAAGAGATAAAAAGAAATATAAAATTGTTGATTTTCAATATCGAACAAGAAAAACAATGTATGGATTAGTAACTTATAAAAGAAGAATTTATGAATATTTTGATGAAAAATTACAAAAATTAGTTCGTGTTTGTTTAGTTGATGAAAAAATGGAACTTCCAAAATATAAAAGAATTGGTGAAGATATCGAAGATACTATTATTGAAAATTTTTGCGGAAATGTTTAGTAATCTGTGTAACTTACAAAAATAACTATGTTTAATTAATTCTAGTAAATATAATTAAATGACTAGAAAGAGTGAGTTACATATGGCTAAAAAAGATAACTTTAATAATAATGATCCAATATCAAAAGCAGTAGATTTATTACTAGAAAATACTGAAGATTTAACAACAGTTTTTAAACCTGGCGGTTTATATAAAGAATTAACAAAAAGATTAGTTGAAAAAATGTTGAATTCTGAAATGCAAAATTATTTAGGATATGAAAAAAATCAACATAGTACTACTGAAAATGCTCGTAATGGTACAAGTTCCAAAAAATTAATAACTCAACAAGGTAAAATTGAAATTGATGTACCAAGAGATCGCAATAGTAATTTTACTCCTGTAATAGTTCCTAAAAGGCAAAGAAGATTTGATGGTTTTGATCAACAAGTTCTTTCCTTGTATGCAAAAGGAATGACATTATCTGACATTAGAATGCAGTTGCAAGAGTTATATCATGGTGCTGATATTAGTGAAAGTGTTATTAGTCAAATTACTGATGATGTTATTGATGATGTTAAAGCATGACAAAATCGACCATTAGAAAGTATTTATCCTATTGTTTATTTTGATTGTATAGTAGTTAAAGTACGACAAGATAAACGGATTATTAACAAATCAGTTTATATAGCATTAGGAGTTGATTTAGAAGGCAAAAAAGATGTTTTAGGATTATGAATTAGTGAAAATGAAGGTTCTAAGTTTTGATTATCTAATTTCACAGAAATGAAAAATCGTGGCTTAAATGATATTCTTATTGCTTGTAGTGATAATTTAACAGGCATGTCAGAAGCAATACAATCAGTTTATCCTAAAACAGAACATCAATTATGCATTGTTCATCAAATTAGAAATAGTTTAAAATATGTTTCATACAAACATCGAAAAGGTCTAGTTGCAGATTTAAAACCAATTTATAGTGCATGTAGTGAAGAACAAGCAATGCAAGCTTTAGAATCGTTTGAAAGTAAATGAAATAAACAATATCCTCAAATTACTAAATCTTGATATAAAAATTGAGATAATTTAATGGTTTTTATTAGTTATCCAGTAGAAATCAAAAGAGTGATTTATACTACAAATGCTATTGAATCTGTTAATAGTCAATTACGAAAAATCATCAGAAATAAAAAAGTTTTTCCTAATGATATGGCAGTTTTCAAAATATTTTACTTGGCAATTGAAAATATAACAAAAAAATGAACATTGCCTATTCAAAATTGAAATACAGCAATTGCTCATTTTATGATAAAATTTGAAGACAGAATTAATCTAAATTAGTAACTTTGTAAAACAAAGATACACAGATTATTAAAAAGCCTCCATTTTATGATAAAATTTGAAGACAGAATTAATCTAAATTAGTAACTTTGTAAAACAAAGATACACAGATTATTAAAAAGCCTCGCATATTTATACTAATTTGTATAACATGGGAGCAAAGTACACAAAAAAGTATATATATTCTCCCTATTTAGTTTTTATTTTTTTCTTTTATTCTCTTTTCTTATTCGTTCCATTTCATTAGCAACTCTGTAACACATTTCACAACCAAATACTCTTTCATAAGTTCAATCACTACACTTATGTCTCATAATTAAACTTACTTTCTTGTTGTCTCATTGCCTTATTTAAAGCAATATCTAATATACAATTTGGACAATAATATTTTCTAGTATATAAGTTTTGCAAAACTTTTTTAGGACAAATAACTTGGTCGCAAAGTTTACATATATAAATTGCTAAATGAAATGCTTGTTCACATGAACAATTATCATTCTTTGCCATAATTTAAAACTAACTCCTAACATATTAATAATTATTTAAAATTACCCTTTTAATAAATAACTATTTTCAATTAGAAATTTTTTTAATATTACCGCTTAAATCAAGTTCAAGTGAATAAAAATTACCAACTTTTAAATCAACAGTAGATAAACAATTATTAAAATCACTAGCAAATTCCGGATTATATCATTTATCACGTGTTTGACCAGTTGGCACGCTTGTTTGTTTATTTATTTCTACAAACTTCAAAACATCAAACTTTAATGTTTGACCTTTATTATTTTTATCGGGAATAATACGCCCTTTTTCAATATTAACTAACTGTACTTTAAACATAAAAAAACTTAACCTTTCGAGTTCATTAAAAATTAATTTAATAAGTTAAGCATAGTAGGGTAAACCTATACTTATTAATAATATATCATAAAAATATAAAATTTCAACAAAAAATAAAAAATGAACACTAGTAAGAACTCGAATAATTACTAATGTTCATTAACCATTATATATATATATATATATATATACAAGTATTTTTATTTAAAAATAAATAATTATTTTAAAAATTAATAAATATATTTATAATAAATAAGTTAAATTAATATTTAATAACATCAATAAAAAGGAGAAAAAAATGTTAAATAATCCCCACATAAAAAAATCTAGATGTAATAAATGTAACATAGAACTAGGAACACCTAATTATAAATCTTTAAGAGAATTTTTCATTTGTTATAAATGCGAATTTTGCTTTGGTTGTTGTCAATGTAAATAAATATAAATAATTTAATGTAAAACTCTTTTCTTAAAATCTATTTTCTCAACTTTATTACCAAAAACTTTCTCTGCTCAAACCAAAACATCTTTATCTCTTTGAATTAAATAACCAATTTCACTAGTCCGTAAATAATGCTTATGCGATAAAGCACTTAAATATACATAACGTTCATAATCTTCATATTCTTTAAAATAATCATTTACAACAGTACTTTCAATAATACCGCCAATCATAACAGTATTGTCATTATTATCTCTTTGAGTCTTAAAATAAAATACATTTGTTGCATTAAAACTTGCTTTAATTATATCTTGAATTGTTATTTTTTTAATTCCACGAACCACAATAGGATTTTTACAATTACGACTAAAAGAATAGGCTTTTACACCTATATCAGTTTGATTTATAGATTTAACATCATCTATTGCTTTTGTAACATACTTTCCTAAATATTTAATAACAAATTCATTAGTACCTTTTTTAACTACTTTTAAATCATTAAAACCGTGAGTTCATCATTCTGCTAACATACTTTTATATATCTTTCTATTAAAAATTATATGAAAATGAATAGCACCACGAGATTGATATTCATAAACATAAAAATATTTTAATTCTCCTAAATGTTCAAAACGTTTAGGGTCATTTCATCATTTCTTTAATTTAAGAAAAAATAAACGAATATCTTTTTTTGCTTTTTTAATATCTTGTATATTATCTTTATAAGTTAAAGTAATAAAACTCAACATTTTACTATCATAAAAATTATGTAATGCTTTTTGAATTAAATTAGTTTTAGTACGAACAGTATTATTTCTTAATTTTTGTTTATTACCAACATAACATTTACCTTTTTTATTTCCAATATTATTTAAAAAAGAAATAGGTAAAACTACATTTTTAACATAACAAGCATAAAAAATCTTTTTAACATAAAAATCTTGTTGAAAATCCATATATAAAAATTCCGAGTTCTAGGTTTTAAAAACCAATTTTATACATTTTAATAAAAAATAAATCTTAACATAAAAAATTATAAAAGCAAACACAAAACAAAAACGATACTTAATTAAACATTTTTTTATTATATATTATTTTTTTCAATTATAAACTTAAATTAAAAAATATATACCAAAATATATCATTATTTAAACAATAAATTAAAAACTAAAAATAAATTAAAAGGAGAATAAATAACTATGAAAAATTTAATAAAACTAATGACAACATGTTCTTTATTAATGACAAACATAATCTCAACATTAAGTAATGCAAATCATAATACAAGTAATTTTCAAAATAATTTTTATACTTTAGGAGACAGTTTATCAGATGTAGGAGCATTGGTTGGTGCAGGAAGTCAATTTTTTCAAAATATTTCCCTCCCACAGGAACTTATGAAATCTCATGATGTACAATTAAAACCTCCTTATTATCAAAATCGATCTTGATGTAATGGCCCTGTTGCAACCGAATTAATTAGTAAAAAATTAAAACAAAAAGTTACAGCTGGATGAGACTTTATAGCATTAAATGGTCAACATTTTTAACAAATAGGTACTAACTACGCTGTTGGTGGAACATTTATAGAAAAAGTTTATGGTCTTGAAGGTTTATTTTTAAATAAATTTTCACTTGATGAGCAAATAAAATCATTAATAAAACAACATAGTGATTTTTATAATGATGATTTAGTTTTTATAAACATTGGAACTAATGATTTAATGTGAATAATTGATCATAACATTACTGATATTGATAATGCTATTAATAAAATTATTAATAAACTTGATGAAGATTTAACAGAATTAATTAATAAAAATATTAAAAAAATAGTTATAACAAATATTGCTGATATGGGATTAATTCCTAACTATAAAGAAACTATTAATCAACAACCAATGACAAATCTTGTAAATAAATTTAACTTAAAATTAACTGAAGAAATTAAAAAAGCAAATAAAAACTTTGAAAAAACAAATATTAAAGAGTATGATGTTTTTTCAAAATTTAATAAACTATTTGAACAATTCAAAAATAGAGGAAGTCAATACCAAGATTCAAATGCTACTAAAATTGATATAAATACTCTTAGAAAAAATGGAATATTACAACCTCAATATGTTTCTGGTGCAAACTCACAAAATATTGATAATTACTTTTTTTAGATCAATTTCATCCAACAAAATGAGTTCAAGAACAAATTGCTAATGATTTATACAAATTTTTATACAAATTTAATAATAAAAATCTATCTGAAGTAGATTATCGTCCTGCTGCACATGATTGAATAAAAGTAAAAATTAGTTATGATAACTTTTTACATATCCAAAATATCTATAATACTGAAAAACAAGAAAATTTTAAACAATTATTTTTTAAAATTATCAATAAATTTGCAAAAGAAGACGATACTGGATTGGGTGGTAGTATAAGTCAAGATGATATTTATACAACAATAAAAGTTATTATTGATCATTTTCAAGAAATAAATAATTTTTTTAAAAGACTACCAGAAGATCAAGGAATAAGGCTTGTTACAAATAGAATTGGTTCATGAGATAAAAATGATAGTATGGGTGTTTTTAGTCAATAAATAAAAAATGGTATTAAAAATAAATAATTAAAAAATTTTAATCAAGTTTACTCATAATAATTAACATTAAATATTTTTTATTGTATATTAATTTTTTCACATATAAACTTTAATTAAGATTTATCAAAACTATATTGCTTATCTTTAATATCATAATTATGAACTTAAATAAAAATATTATTATAAATTAAAAGTAAATATTTTTAAATAAATCTTAAGATAATAATAAAAAACTATATAAATTCATAAATATAAGTTTAAAATAATAAGTCTATCAATTATATTTATCTAAAAAATATTAAAAGTAATAAAAAGGGGGGGTTTATTAATGAGAACATTATTAAAAACATATAAAATACTACAAAATACAATTTACGTTGATAGTAATGGAGAAGAGCAAACAACTAGTAAAATAGACTTATCAGATATAAAAACTACTGAAATTGTTCAAATTGGATTTTATGAAAATAAAATTGGAGAAATTCAAGTTGTTAAAATGCCAAGATTAATTGAAAAAGTACCTGACAAACTACCATCAGAAATAACATCATTGCAAGAAATGTTTTCTGGTACCTCAAAATTCAACCAAGACATTTCAAACTGAGACACTTCAAAAGTGACAAATATGACATCAATGTTTTCTCTTACACAATCATTCAATCAAAATATTTCAAAATGAAATGTTTCAAATGTAACAACTATGCATAATATGTTTGGTGGTGCTTCAAAATTCAATCAAGATCTTTCAAACTGAAATACTTCTAAAGTAACAGATATGAGTTACATGTTTTGTAATGATCTTGAATTTGATAAAGATCTTTCAAAATGAAATGTAGAAAAAGTAATAGACATGCGTAGTATGTTTGCTGGTGCCGAAAAATTTAATCAAGATCTTTCAGATTGAAATACTTCTAATGTAAAAGATATGAATTTTATGTTCTATGATGCAAAAAAATTTAATCAAGATCTTTCGGTTTGAAAAGTAGAAAAAGTAATAGAATATATTGATTTTTTCTGGAATTCAGGAGTAACTGATATCAAAAAAATGCCAAAATTCAATAACTAACTTTTTAAGTTAAATCCTAAATTTTATTATATAAATTTAAATTATTTTTTAAAAAAAATAATAACTAAAATTTAATGATATTTAATTGTAAAAATAATATTTGACAAATAACATTACTTATCCTATAATTAACAAGCATTCACGAAAGCAGCAAATAAGTATTATTAAGTTGCAAATAGTTTACCCTCAAAGATTATTCTTTTTATTAGTAGAATTTTCTATTAATCTTAATAGTAACCAGTGCTGTTCTGGCGAATTGTAAACTATCTTAATGAGAACTTATTAAAGTCTCTTTGTGTTTGTATACATTCCAAGGAGGTTTTTATTATGTCAAGATATACTGGTCCAGTTTTTAGAAAATCAAGAAGATTAAACTTCTCAATTCTTGAATCTGGTAAAGAATTTGCAAAAGGAAAAAAGCGAACATTCGCTCCTGGACAACACGGTCAAAAAAGAATTAAACTTTCTAACTATGGATTACAATTACAAGAAAAACAAAAAATTCGTTTCACTTATGGTTTAAATGCTCGTCAAATGAAAAATTTATTTGATGAATCAAAAAAAACTCATGGTGTTACTGGTACTAACTTGTTGGTATTCTTAGAATCAAGATTAGATAATATTGTTTTTCGTTTAGGTTTATCTTTAACAAGAAAAGGTACTCGTCAATTAGTAAATCATGGTCATGTTTTAGTTAATGGTAAAAAAGTTAATATTCCTTCATATCGTGTTAAAATAGGAGATAAAATTACTATTACTGAAAAAGCACAAAAAAATGCAAAAATTATTGAAGCATTAAGCGCTAATGCTTCAACATTACCATTTATTGAATTCAATAAAAAAACATTTATTGGTACATATGTACGTCATCCACTACGTGACGAACTAAATACTGATATTAATGAAGCATTAGTTGTTGAATCATATGGACGTGCTTAAAATTAATAATTAATTTAAAATCTGTTATCAATTGATAACAGATTTATTTTTTAGATGGTAAATGTCAATAAAAGCATTTATCATTTTTTTGTTTTTGAAAAAATAAAATATAAATTAATTATCTATCAATCAATTTCCTTAAACAAAACTAACAATTAATTTTTCTCCTACTACTATGTCAATTAAATTAAATGATATAATGTTAATTAGAGATGAGGAAAGGAAAAATAAAAATGATTAAAAATGAAATTTCTGAAAAAATAGTTAGTATTACTTTTGTAATAGCTGTTATCATAACAGCTATTGGTTGATTAGGAATTAATAAAAATAAAAAGAAATATTTAATTTTATGAATAGCTATAATTCCTTTAATTTTTAGTAGCGTATTTTCATTTTTTACTAAAAATTATTATGACAATATTTTACTAATATCAGTACTAACGATATCTTATTTAATTTATATAGGTTTTTTAATCGTTAGTACTCATCGATTTATTAAGATAAAAGACAAAAAAGAAATTAATAATAAACAAGTAGAAAATACTATTGATTTAATAAAAAATAAAATATTGTAAAAGTTACCCCAAAGGGTAACTTTTACATGTTCTCTATAAATAATGATCTTAATATAAGTTCATATTATATAGCATTAAGAAAACTATTTGAACCACTACTATTATTAGGAATATGTTCTTGATTTGCTGCATCGATAAAATTTTGTTGTCTTATTGGACCATTTTCTAAAATTTGATTAATTCTTGTTTGCAAATCAGGATTATTAGGTTCTTTATATTTATTAGCGTTTTTCCAAATGCCAGAATTATTTTCTTCAATTCTATTTCTTATTTCTAATATACTTTTCTCTATATTTCTTAATTTCATAATTTTTCTACGGGCGGTTGTCAAATTTACGAAATAATTAATTATTATATTAGTAACTTATTTCCAAAAATGAATTATTTGAAAAATAATGAAAATTAGACAAAATTACTCTCTTTAACCCTTAAATTTAAATTTATATTCGACGTATTTTAAAAAATATACATTTAAAAAAAATTATTCTCAAACTTATTAAGGAAAAAGACAAGAAATAATCTTGTATTTTTTTTGTAATTGTAAAATTTTAAAATTTTTAATAACCGTCTTTAACGCTATTATAAACACGTGTTAGGAAACTAAAAAAGTGAACTACAACACAGTTGTTAAAAATAGTAGCCAGAGCATGTGGACTTGCATGGATAAATAATAAGTGGAGTGATACCTAATAAAATATACTAACCATTAATGGTAATTCTTGGGGTGGGAGCGAATTGGAAACTAGTATATATAGACCTGTTATAGGGACCTATTGTATTAATTCTATTCTTTATTTAACCAACCTTGCCACTCCCCAGTGAGCAAGTGTTGGTTTTATTTTTTATTTTTTTTTGAAAAATTTTTTTGGGCGAGAAAATAAATTTCAAACTTGTAAAAAAAATTGAGCGGGGCCGGTTCAATTAAAATATTAATTTGTTTAACACAAATTAAATAAATATTGAATCGAATGCCTCAATGTTTTTTAAAATTTCACAATTTATTTTTGAGCCCAGAATTGCTGGAATTAATAAAACGAATAGTAGTATTATTAATAATCTAAAAATCAAAATATATGTTCTTTATGCTAGAAGCAACAGAACATATTAGGAAAGGATTATTATGCAAATAGAATTTAAAAAAGAACAAATTGTTAAAGATAAACCACAATCTATTCTTATTGATTATGTTGAATATAAATTATCACTTCCAAAATGAATGATTAAAAATAATTCTTTTATTGTTGATAATAATTACACATATTGAGTTTTTAATTCTGAAAATATTAAAAGAGAATTAAATGGTGATGAATTAACAAAATTATTAGAACCATATATTTCTGAACAGAAAATAACTGTTAATAAACCAACTGCTCCAAAAGAATATTATCTTAATGATATAAAACTTGAACCATTAACATTTTATGAACAGCATAATAGTTGATTTATGGGTGAAATAACAGATAACAAAACAAAAATTACTAATCCTTGTTTTAAATATAACATTACGTGAGAAGAAAACAGAAAAGGTTTTAAAATAAATAATCAATATAAACATGATGATTTACCAATTAATTATATAGTTACTTCTTATAAGGAAATTTCAACTCATAATGAAAAAGTATTTTTGTTGAACATGTAAACAAAATAAATTAGATTATTTATTTTTTAATACTAATGATATAAAAACAAGAAAATATTTTTTAAGAGATAAAAATAGTAAAGCGATTTGTTATGACTGTATTTTAAATATTAGGTTAAGTAGGAGGTATAAATATGGATAAAGAATATTTAACTAAAAGAGGAACGATTCGCATACCAGACAGTGATGATATTGAATTTAAAATAGGACTAATTAAACTGATTGATGATTTAAAAAAAGATAATTTAGTTTGTGGTCATAAAGAATTTATTGAAGAATGTAAATATTATTGATGTAATTGTGATTTAGAAATTATTAAAACAGTTATTAGAGGTTAACTTAATTAATGCAATATGACTTAATTATTGGTATTGACCCCGCTGGTATTGGTAATAATGGAATTGTTATATATTCAAATGAAACCAATAATATTATTTTTAATGAAACATTTAAAACTAAAACAGTTTTAGAAAGTAAAAATTTGTATAAAAAATACTTTTTATTAATTAAAAAACATTCTGATAATAAAAAAATATTAGTTATTGTCGAAAATTTCTTTTTAAATTCAAAACAATTATTAACTAATCCATTAGCAACTCCTAAAACTATTGGTACATTAATGGTATTAGTAGAAGATGTTATGAATTGAGATTATTTAGGAAGTGAACCAAAAAATAAAACTAAAATAGAAAATTATAAAGGAAATATAAAATTAACAAAACATGAACAAGATGCATATAAACACATTCAATATTATTTAAGGAATTATAAAAATGAAAGATAAAGCCAATTATGTCAAATTAACAGTAAAACTCAGTAACAGTATTGAAGCAAAATATTACGAAAAAGGTAATAAAGGATTATATTATAGTGTTCGTGGACAATGAAATGGATTAAACTATGTTACTTTAATTTTTAACAATCCAAAACTTTATAACCGATGTATTTTATTAAACAAAAACGATTAAATTATAGTAACTGGTCAAATCTTTAATACTTTAAATATTCCTAAAAATCGTGCATTTTGTTCAATAAATGTTAAATGATTTAAAAAATGAAAAGAGTAAAAAATGATATTATGAAAAATTTTATTAATAGTACCAATATTAATAACAAGCATAACACTAATAATATTTTTAATATTTATTAGTAAAGAATTAAAAAATGAATATAAAGTATTAAAAATATTAAGTGAAATTGCTAATCAAATTGAAAATAAGGAGAAATAATATGAAATATGAAGATAAATGTTCTATGTGCAATAAAGTAAAAGAAAACTTTTTATCCAATACCTGTAATAGTTGTTGATTAGAATCAGTTAATAAATGAAATAGAAGAAGTTGAAGAAATTTAGGAGACATTGATAATGAATAAAGAAAATATACCATGTTGTTTTAATGAAGTTAATGAACTTGGTAAATATATAACAAATTGTAATAATTTACCAACAAAATTAGATAAAGATAATGTTCAAGTAAGATATTTTTGTGATAAACATATGATAAAAGTTGAAAATATAAGAAGAAAAATTGCCCAAAAATATATTAATGAATATAAAGAAAAATTAATTTTAGATATCGATGAAATTATAAATGATAAAAATCCACATAGAACTTATACAGAATATGTCTTTTCTTTAAAAGAAAGAATTGAAAATGGAGAATTTGACTAATGATAATATTACCTACTTTGTTTGAAAATAAAGATGAAATTGAAATATTATCACCATTTCCAAAAGCAATTCATACAAGTAATGATATTAGAGCAATTATTTTAAGACAATACCCAAATGTTAAATCCAAACACATAATTGTTTCGGACCCAGAAAGTAATGTTGCATTAATAGTTGGTGATAATGATGTTTATCAAGGTTGAATTAAAGTAACAATTAAAAAATTAGAAAATTAAAGGAGAATAAAATGCCAAATATAGAAAATCAATCAAATTATACTTTAATTAAATTAATTAGAACTGGAATAAGTCCAATTTGTGCAATGATTGGTACAAGTGCTTATTATGGTCAAGTAATTGTAAATCCAGTATTAGGTTCAATTAATACTTTATTATTTGGTAAAAAATTAGGTTTAGATATTTGAAATTTAAATCAAAGACCAAATACTAAAACTAAATTAATTAATAGTTCTAAAAAAATATTATTAGGTTTAGGAACAATTGGATTAGCAAATTATAGTAAATGAAGTGAAAATAATATTACTCCTATTATTCCAACAACACCAACTCCAATAACTACTACAACTACAACAGAAGGTCCTCCATGATTACTATTAAATAAACAAGAAAATCAGTCATTAATGGATTGAGATACTTATATTAGTTTAAATGCTTATGGTATATCAAATCTTATCAGTGGATTAACTGAATTAATTCCTAATAGATTTGAAACAATAAGAAAGATTTGTAATATGGCTACTGGTGGTTGTTTAATTTCTAGTGGTGTAGCAATGGGTATTAATAATGATTTTAATAATGCTTATGCAGTACCTACCATAATTGCTGGTGCAAGTGAAATAATCCATAATTTATTACCTATTGAAACTACACATCATAATCAAGAAATGCAAGAAACACCATTTACAAATGAAGCTACAAGATTAATTAATGATAATAGATTTACTATTAATAGTGAAACTGCAAGTCAATATTATGGTAGTGATAATATGAGCGAAGTGCCATTAAATCATGATAATGCTTCATTAAATTGAGATTATAATCACATGAGTTTATAAAGGAGGTGAATAATTTATGAATAAAGAAAAAATAATTGAATATTATAATAATGAAATTCAGACATATAAAGAGAGAATGGAACAATTAAATAAAGAAATTGCCTTATTAGTAAGCATTATAAGTAATTCAAAATCGATGATTGAAAGAATTAATGGTGGTCAATTTGATGAATAATTAAAAAATAAATAATTGAAAGGAAAATATTGAGATGAAAGAATTTTTACATGAATTAATAATTATTGGAACAAGTGTTGGAACATTAATTTGCAGAGAAATTATTGTTTTATTAAAAAGATTTATCACAACTCCAAAACATGTTAGAGCAAATAACAAAATTATAAAACATCAAAAAAAATTAGCAAAATTAAATGAAAAAATTAATAAAGGAGAAAAATAATATGACAAAAATTGAATTTAATGAAAAATATAGAAAACAAGATATTAGTATTGATAGAGATTTTGATTTGCATATTGATAATTGTTTTAAATTTTCTGATATTGATACATTAGAAAATGCAGTTAATGATTATAAAAAATTAATAAGTGAAATGCCACAATTAGTTAAAGATTGATTATTAGGATAAGATTAGGAGAATGTTAAATGTTAGAAAATGAAAATAATGTTAAACAAACAACTGAACTTTTAACTGAAAATAATGCTTCTTCACAAGAAATAGAAAATAAAGTTAATGAAGCAAAAAATAAGTTAAATAAACTTAATCAAGAAATTAAACAAAAAGAAATGATGAATATATTTAAAAAATATCAAGTTAAAACTGAATTTTATGATTACTTAAAATTTAAAACAAATAATCTAGAAAATTCAAAAATTGAAGAAACTATTAAAAAAATGATTAAAGAACAACCAATATTTAAAGAAACAATTAATACAGGTGGTAAACCACAAACAATAATAACAAATCAACCAAATTCAATAAAAAGTACATTATTGGATTATAAAAAAAATAATAATTTATAACAGAAAGGAGATCAAAAAATGGCAATACAATTTAATAAAAATTTAGATAATACCGAAAAATTAGTAGAAGCACCAGAGTTTATAGAATTTTATAAACAATCAAATTCACCATGAGCAAGTTTTTTTCCTATCGAAATGGTTAATTCAACAAAAATTGAATTTATAGTTAAAAAACCAAAAAATTCAGAAATTAAAGTATTAAAATGAAATGATAAAAGCAAAGGATTAGATGTTAGTTATGCTGAAATTATTAAAATTTTAAAAGAAATTAAAGAAGAAGCAGTTGCAGGTCAAATAATTGCTAATGTTGATTTAAATGCTGAAAATGGACAAAATTTATTAAATACAATGCAATATGAAGTTGCTAATGACTTAGCAGATTATTTAGCAAATAATGATACAAATGTAATTGCAAAATATGCAACTAAAATAGACATTACTGATAAAACACCAGTAGGATATTTAAAATCAATGTTAGATGCTTGAAATACTTTATTTCAATTAAGAAATAGTAATAATTGTCGTTTTTTTATTACTAATAATCTTTATGATAGTATTGTTTATTTAGCTAATAATAAAGGATTAATTACTGATAATCAGATTGCTCAACAATTAAGATTAAATGGAAATGATTTATATATTAAAGGTGTACTATCTCAAATTGTAATGGATGATTATATGACATTTACTGATAATAATGAAACTAAAATTATGTCTTTTTGGAATGGCAACCCTTTTTAGGACTATTTTTTGGTGGACATTTGTGTTTGATATTTAATGGGGGTTAAGTAGTTTAAAGTGCTGTGGATTCTTATGTTGTTGTATCAATTGATATAATCAAATAATTCTAATTTTAATTGGATTAATGATGTAAAATTTTTATCATTGATAAATTCGGTCTTAAAAGTTTTGAAAGTTGCTTCAGCAACAGCATTGTCATAAGGACAACCTTTTTTGCTTAAAGAACGATTAATGTTGAATGCTAATAAAAGATTATTAATAATTTTATTATTAAATTCATTACCGCGATCACTATGAAATATTTGTATATTTTTTAAACAGCGATTTGATTGCATAAATGCTTGATATACTAATGATGCATCTTTTTTAAATCCAACACTATGTCCAATAATTTCGCGGTTAAATAAGTCTATTAATAGGCAAATATAGTTTCATTTGCCATTAACTTGAACATAAGTTAAATCACTGACAATAACTTCATTTTTAACCCTATTATTAAAATTTCTATTAACAAGATTTGTTACTTGACTATTATTAACTCTGTTATTATGATTTTTGAATGATAATTTAGTGTATTTTGATATTAAATTATGTTTATTCATAATTTTTTTAATTTTTCGTCTTGATAAATAAATTCCTTTATTTTCTAGAACAACTTTTAATCTTCTTGTTCCATAAACTTCTTTATTTTCTTTAAAAGCACTAATAACAGCTTCATCATACATATTATTTTTAATTTTATCTTCTTTTTTATTTAAATTAAAATAATATGTTGATTTAGAAATTTTTAAAAAACGACACATTTTACGAATTTTATATTTAACTTTATTTTTAGCAATAATTTCTATTTTCTGCCTATTATTAGTGCTGCTTGCTTTAAAATGTCATTTTCCATTCGTAACTGTTTTAATTCTTTTCTTAATTTAATTAATTCATTTTCTTCAACAGAACGATTATCTTTAGTTTTAAAACTGCCTGAATTAGTAAATTGCTTAATTCAATTATAAGTAGCTGCTCTTGTAACATTGTACTCTTTAGCAAGACAAGACACTGACTTACCACTTTGATATAAAGCTACTATTTGTTTTTTAAATTCATCTGAATATGAGTTAATATTGGCCATAATTATAGTTCCTTTCTTTTCACTAATTTGTTCACTTGTCTACGTAATTAGTGTCCAATAAAGTGTAACCCATCCAGTTCTAAGTTTTGATTATCTAATTTCACAGAAATGAAAAATCGTGGCTTAAATGATATTCTTATTGCTTGTAGTGATAATTTAACAGGCATGTCAGAAGCAATACAATCAGTTTATCCTAAAACAGAACATCAATTATGCATTGTTCATCAAATTAGAAATAGTTTAAAATATGTTTCATACAAACATCGAAAAGGTCTAGTTGCAGATTTAAAACCAATTTATAGTGCATGTAGTGAAGAACAAGCAATGCAAGCTTTAGAATCGTTTGAAAGTAAATGAAATAAACAATATCCTCAAATTACTAAATCTTGATATAAAAATTGAGATAATTTAATGGTTTTTATTAGTTATCCAGTAGAAATCAAAAGAGTGATTTATACTACAAATGCTATTGAATCTGTTAATAGTCAATTACGAAAAATCATCAGAAATAAAAAAGTTTTTCCTAATGATATGGCAGTTTTCAAAATATTTTACTTGGCAATTGAAAATATAACAAAAAAATGAACATTGCCTATTCAAAATTGAAATACAGCAATTGCTCATTTTATGATAAAATTTGAAGACAGAATTAATCTAAATTAGTAACTTTGTAAAACAAAGATACACAGATTATTAAAAAGCCTCGAAATTTCACAAATTGATAATAATAGTGAATTTGAATTAAAAATTGAAAATCCGATTAATAACTTAAATCGGATTGAAATCAGCGGAATATTTGGTGCAGGTAATTATGAATTAATTTTAATAACTGATAAGCAAGAAATAAATTTAACTAATATTAATTTATTTGATAAGTATAATGAAAATGTTTCTTATATTAATTTAGAAGTTTAATTTGAAAAATAATTTTTAGGATAAATACCATCTCATTTTATATCATTATCTCCTGCTTTTTTAACAGAAAAATATAAATTAATCCCCCCCCTTCAAATTCATGTTTTCATATAGTTGTATTTCCTCATACTGCTATATGGTCATGATTTAAAAAATAAGTCAGATTATTTGTTTTATTTTGTGCTAGTGAACCAATTATTAAACCAGTTACTCCACTTACAGCACCAGTTAGTGCTAATGCTAATGTTATTTTACTTAAATTTGTTTTTATTCATGTTTTCATAATAAACTTCTCCTTTTTTATTTTGTTATTTTTTTTGTAAATCTTTCCAAGAATTCATCAGCACCTTTTAATAATTTATTATATAGTTGGTCTATTTCATCTTTGTTCTATTTTTTGGCTTTTGTAATTATTTCATCAAATAATTCTTTTGATATTTTTTTATTTTCACATTTTTCTTCACATATATTAACGTTGTCTGATAAACTTATAACTTCAATTGGTAAATATCTTTTTTTACATATATAACAATTTTTTCCAACTTTTTTTAATCATACTTGGTCAGTATATTTTGGTGTTTCTTTTTTTAACATTTTTAAATAGTTATTTCTTTCATATTTAAATTTAAAAGTTAATCCTTTTTTCTCTAATTTTTGTAATTTTACTTCTGCTACAGCATTTTTAAAACAACTACTACAAAAATAATATTTTTGAAATTTATCGTAATTATATACTAAATGATTACATCAATCACATATTTTTTCATCATCTTCATTTCACATTTTTTTCTTCTTTCCTTAAATTCTTAATTTTACTTATAAATTGTACTATTTTTGATTATTTTTACAAGTATGCTTTTAAATGCAAAATAACGCCTAAATTAAAGGCGTTTATTTTGTGATACCTATACTATTAATGATATTGAAATTATTTATTATATTTTAAATATGAAAGTGGTTTTTTAAATATTTTTGATTTAATTTTAAATTACACTTATATATGTATATAATAAACAAGTAAATTAATTTTTAAAAATATTTACAATAAATTTAGATTTTTTTAAAATAGTTAGGAGAAGTAAATGTGAATTTTAATTACAAATGAACTTATAAAGAACAATATCCTAAAATTGATAAATTAATTTTAGAACATATAACAAAGAAATGAGAAAAGTGAGATTGAAGAATAAAAAATACAAGAGATAAAAAGAAATATAAAATTGTTGATTTTCAATATCGAACAAGAAAAACAATGTATGGATTAGTAACTTATAAAAGAAGAATTTATGAATATTTTGATGAAAAATTACAAAAATTAGTTCGTGTTTGTTTAGTTGATGAAAAAATGGAACTTCCAAAATATAAAAGAATTAGTGAAGATATCGAAGATACTATTATTGAAAATTTTGCTGATGGAAAAAGATATCGTGATATTTGTGCGATTTGTAAAAAGGCAGGTATTAGTGTTAGTAGCGTTCATAGAGTTTTTAAAAATTTAGAAATAAATGAAGCAAATCCAGTAAAAGTAAAATTGGAAAAAAATCAACCTATTTTTGTAGCAATTGATGATGGACATCGAAAATTTTGAGATTTTAAACGTAAAGGTACAAAACACTCTATGAGATTAATAGTAACATATACAGATAATATTAATCATAAAGTACAAAATAAAAGAGTAAAAGCAATTATAAGAAAAACAAGAACTCCAATTGGAGTTAAAAAAACTGCTGAATTTGTTAAAGAACATTGTCAAAAATTTTATGAAAATATTGAACAAGCAAAAATTATTATTTGTGGTGATAGTGCAGGATGAATTAAAGAAGTTGCTGATTATTTAGGTGCACAGTTTGTTTTAGATAAATTTCATTTAATTAGAACATTATATCTTGGAATAATGGCTGGAAATAAAGAAAAATATTTAGAAGAATATAATCACTGTAAAAATTTAATTAATAATGGTCAATATGATGAATTAATTAACTATTTATATAAAGAATTAGATAATCATAAAAAATTAAAAAAACAGTATTTTAAAAATAATAAACAAGGTATTGAAAATCAAGGTGCAAAGTGAAATATAGGTTGCTTTACTGAAACTAATATTTGACATTTTTTAAAAGAAATGCTTGGTAATAGAACATATAATATTAGTATTTACATTAAAATGGTTATTTTTAAATGTAACAAAATAAATTTAGAAACATAATTTAATGAATATAGTAATTATTGATTATTTCGCAATTTTGAATAGCATCTCAAAAATTATTATTTTTTATTTTTATTTTTAAACCAATAATGAAAAAAGTAAATAACATAGTTATAAAAAATAAAATTGGAACTAAAATTAAAACCAAAAAAATTCCACTTCGTAATTCAGTTCATTCATAATAATTCTCTTTAATATGATGAGTTCCAAGATTATAAAAATATTTTGCAGAATGCTCTATGATAAAACTTAATTGAAAATGTTTTAACATTTTAAATCCATTAATACAATTTAAATTTTTATCAAAATAAAAAAGATTAAAGTGACTAAAATCTATTAATATTAATCCTATAATTAAAGTTAAAATGCTTAAAATAAATAGTAATACAGTTATTAACTGTAATTTTTTCAGTGTTTTAATTTTCATCTTTAAATTCTCCTTAACATTATTTCATAAGTTTAACATTTAACAAACTTAATTATAAGTATTTTAGTTGCAATAAATTTAAAAAAATTATATTATTTAAGTACAATTTCATAAAAATCCAAATTATTTCTTGTCTGAAATATAATAAGACTATATATGAATTAATTTATTCCGGATTTTTGACAATCTCCCTTTTTTTCTACTTTCATCTTCATCTTTAATAGCCGTTGATGCTGCAGAAATTAGCTTAGTAATATCACTATAAGTCGACATATAAAAAGGAGTACCAGCAATAATATAACCTGCATTTTTTTCTGCATTATAAATTTTCTCTTCAACTTTTAAATAATTAATGATAATATTAATATTTTCGTTGATACTTTCTTCTTTTGCATTTGGACCATTTTCTAAAATTTGATTAATTCTTGTTTGCAAATCAGGATTATTAGGTTCTTTATATTTATTAGCGTTTTTTCATCTTGAATTTGGTGCTTCAATTTCTTCTTTTCTAGTAACTAATTCTTTATATATTTCTTCTAATTTTTTAAACTTTTCTAATTCATCAACATTATTAAGAGCATTTACTATTTCTTTTTCTTTTAATAGTTGGATATTAATTCGATGTTGAAGTGACATATAAAAAGGAGTATAGGAAACAGAATATCCTGCTTTACTTTCTGCATTATAAATTTTCTCTTCAACTTCTATATAGTCATTAATATTATTAATTAATTTACCTATATTTATTCTGAAATTATCAATCATATTTTTCTTATATTCTTTAGGTGTGTTTTCTAATGTTTTTCTTAATAAATCATCTAACATATTCTTTATCTTCCTTTGCTTATTAAAATTAACTTAATAAAAATCCTAATATAGAAAATATCTATATTAGGAAAGAACATTTATTAAATTACTAAGTAATAATATCATATTTTTTTTAAAACGGATTATAAATATTCTTTAAATTTTGAATAATATGTTCTCTCACTATTACATCTTTAATTGAATTAGTAAAAGCAGAAATTTTAGGCTTTAAAAGATTATAACGACCCATATTTTGTGGAAGTGTAGTATCTATTATTGGCATATCTTTTAAATTATCATCGAATATTTGTACTACTTCCGAATATAAATTAAGTATATTAGCATAAGCATTAAAAACTGATACCATATAATTAACATCTAAAAAATTATCAACTCCATGTTGTTGCAAGAGATCTATAATTATTTTTTTATTAGCAATGATATCACCTGTTGATTCCATCTCTTTTAGAGCATTAGCAATTTTATCAGTTTCATCTACTCTTAATATACCTATCATTTTTAACTTTTCAACAGTACTGTAACATTCCTCATAAGTTGTTGGATAGGTTACACTTTATTGGACACTAATTACGTAGACAAGTGAACAAATTAGTTAAAAGAAAGGAACTATAATTATGGCCAATATTAACTCATATACCGATGAATTTAAAAAACAAATAGTAGCTTTATATCAAAGCGGTAAGTCAGTGTCTTGTCTTGCTAAAGAGTACAATGTTACAAGAGCAGCTACTTATAATTGAATTAAGCAATTTACTAATTCAGGCAGTTTTAAAACTAAAGATAATCGTTCTATTGAAGAAAATGAATTAATTAAATTAAGAAAAGAATTAAAACAGTTACGAATGGAAAATGATATTTTAAAGCAAGCAGCACTAATAATAGGCAGAAAATAGAAATTATTGCTAAAAATAAAGTTAAATATAAAATTCGCACAATGTGTCGTTTTTTAAAACTTTCTAAATCAACATATTATTTTAATTTAAAGGAAAAAGAAAAAAAACAAAATAATATTTATGATGAAGCTGTTATTAGTGCTTTTAAAGAAAATAAAGAAGTTTATGGAACAAGAAGATTAAAAGTTGTTCTAAAAGAAAAGAATATTTATTTGTCACGCAGAAAAATTAAAGAAATTATGAATAAACATAATTTAATATCAAAATACACTAAATTATCATTCAAAAATCATCATAATAAAGTCAACGATAGTCAAATAACCAATATCGTTAATAGAAACTTTAATAATAGGCTTAAAAATGAAGTTATTGTTAGTGATTTAACTTATGTTCAAGTTAATGGGTAAATGAAACTATATTTGCCTATTAATTGACCTATTTAACCGCGAAATTATTGGACATAGTGTAGGTACTAAAAAAGATGCATCATTAGTACATCAAGCATTTATGCACTCAAATCGTTGTTTAAAAGATATTCAAATATTTCATAGTGATCGCGGTAATGAATTTAATAATAAAATTATTGATAAACTTTTACTAGCATTCAATATTAATCGCTCTTTAAGCAAAAAAGGTTGTCCTTATGATAACGCTGTTGCTGAAGCAACTTTTAAAACTTTCAAAATTGAATTTATTAATGATAAAAATTTTACATCATTAATCCAATTAAAATTAGAATTATTTGATTACATCAACTGATATAACAACATAAGAATTCACAGCACTTTAAACTACTTAACTCCAGTTAATTATCAAAAATAAATGTCTACCAAAAAATAGTCCTAAAAAGGGTTGCCATTCCATGTATTATTTTTTAATTCATTTATACTTTGTTTTAACGTTTCACTATTTTGATATAAATCAATAACATTGTTAATGTCTGCTACATTAACATTTAAAAAAGGAAGATTATTATCAATACTAGTAAATATTTTATGAGTAACAGAAGTTGTCGGTATTTCATTTTTAATAACACCATAACTTAATGATTTATTACCGAAAACACTAGTACCCATCATAATAATTACGATACTACCTAAAATACTCATTCTAATAAAATTAATTAAAATTCCAGCTGTAGCATTTATTGCTTTGTGTTCAATTTTATTTTTATTGAAAAGTACAAAATATAAAATAATATAGATTATTCAAAATAAAATATTAATGCCAATAATTCAAACAATAGCATATATCAAAAATCCAATATTATCAGTTAATAAATTCTTAAATGAAGCAAAACTACCACTAAGGTCACTAAACCATGGTGATACCATATTTTTAAAAGAATTTATTAACATTGGTTTAAATGCCAACATTAAACCAATACTAAGTAAATTACCAGCACTAATAAATATTAATGCTCTTCCCCCAATAAAAAAACCAGTAACAATACCAAAAATAATAATAGCAAAAATAATAATATCCCATAATAATGGAGAAACATTAATAAATATCATATTTAAATACCCTTCCTTATTTATGAACAACTATAAAATAATGACGCTTACCTTTTTTTATAACTGTTACTTGATTATTAATTGCGTTTTTTTTACTAATAAGAAAATTTATATTGGTAATTCTTTCACCATTAACAACAATTGAACCTTGCATAATTAGTTCTCTTGCTATTCTTTTTGAATTACAAATTTGATTATTAACTAAAAAATCAATTATTTGTTCATTATGATTAAGATTAAAATGTGGTACATCTTTTAAAACCTGTAAAATCTCAGATGATTTCATTTGATGAATCCGATCGTGGAAAAAAGCATTAGTAATATTAATAGCACTAAAATATCCATTTAATTTATGAATAAATACTGTTAATAAAGCTGCTAAAATCTTTTGTCCATAATGTTGCTTAACATCACTATTATGAATTACTAAAATTTTTGCTATTTGTTCTTCACTAAATAAAGTTAAAGAATTAAAAAAAGTAGGCAAATCTTTATCTTCTTGATTAAATAAAAATTGATATAACTCATAAGGTGAAGTTTTTTCACTATTTAAAAATATAGCACCTTTTTCGCTTTTACCAAATTTTTCACCATTAGATTTAGTTAATAAATTAATAGTAATACCAGCAGCATGATGTTCATCACCTTTTTGTTTTCTAATTAAATCTAAACCGGCAGTAATATTTCCTCATTGATCACTACCACCAGATTGAATATAACATTGCTCTTTTTCATATAAATGATAAAAATCATACGCTTGTAATACCATATAAGAAAATTCAGTATAAGAAATTCCAGAATTTAAACGATTAGCAATCATTTCTTTGCCTAACATTTGATTAACATTAAAATGCTTACCAATATCACGCAAAAAAGTTGTAATTGTTAGTGGACCTAATCATGTTTGATTATTAATAATTTTAATTGGCTTAATTTTATTGTTTAATGTTCCCAATGGTAATTTTAAAAATGTAATTCAAGTTTCTACATAACTATCACAATAATTTAACAATTGTTTAAAAGAAAGATTATTTAAATCACTTTTCATAGTAACTCACTTTTGATCAAAATTACAAATTTCATATAAAGTTTTTAATAATGATGCTGATAATTCTAATTCTTCTCAAGGTAAGGGCAATGTTTTTAAAATACTACTTAAAGTCTGTTGATATTGATTATTTGGATTAATACTTTTAATAATCATTTCTAATGTTTCATATTCTTTATCATTTAATAAATTACATGTTTTAATTAATTCTAATGATGTTAAATTATCAATATTTTCATAACTTAATAATGTCACTAACTGCTCTTTTATTTTTCTAACATTAGTTTGTAACACATTTTCATCTAATAAATTACGTTCTTTATTTTTACCACTTGGATCACCGATCATTGCCGTTGTACCACCAATAACAGCAATTGGTTGAAAACCAAATATAGCAAAACGATGCAATAAAATAATTTGTAGTAAATTACCTAAATGTAATGAATCATTACTTGGATCAAAACCACAATATATTCCTTTTCCTAATTTTCCTGCATTAATTACTTTATCTATGCTACTAATATCTTTTAAGATATTACGTCATTTTAATTCGTCAATAATATTGGATTTTATTATATTATTCATAGCATCTCCTATTTATTTTCATCTAAAATATCATCAACTAACAAATCAATAGTTGTAATAACTGTATCGTTATTATTACTTGCATTATTGTAATTAATAGATGTAGTTTCTTTAAATATTTTATCGCGAAATTCTAGATAGCGCGATGGTAAACTATCATATATTTGTTGTTGTTCTCTATTTTTTTTAATTTGTGCAATTCTAGTATTATCAAGATTACTAGAATTATTATACGCTACTTCTTTTTCACGAAAAATATTTTCTTTAGTTTTTTTATCAACATATTGCTCAATAGTGCTAGAACTGCTATCGGATTTTTTAATATTAATTGGAATCGTAGTTATTTTTTGATGATTAAGACCAAATATAGGTGAAATAATACTACTTAATTGATAAGGTTCTTTTTTAGCGTTATCAACATTAGTAGTAACATTTTCAATTTCAACTTCTGTATTTTCTATTGTCATAATAACTCCTTAATGATAATCAATAATTAAATTATAACATTTTAATGATTAATTATTCCTAATATAAGGTGAATAAATTTCATAATCTTCATTAAGATAAAATAATTACTAGTGAATATCAATTAATTTTATAAAAAGTACTAATAACTTTTCTCAAATTTATTTTTAATAAAAAATAAAATAATAAAAAAGTAGTACTTGTTTATCAAGTACTACTAAAAGTGTATTAAATTGATTTTATTCAACACTAAATGTGTCATATAAATTTGAAGTATCAATATTATCAAACCCTACAGCAAAAAACTCACTAATAGATGAATCCAACCCATTAATTATTTTTAAGATTGCAACTAAAGATACGTTTCTTGTTCCTCTTTCAGCATCAGAAATATAATTACGATGTAGGCCGCTTGCTTCTCCAAGTTTCTCTTGTGAAAATTTTCTACCTTTTTGATTACGTAAAGTTTTCATTCGTTTTCCAAAAGCATTCAATAAATCTTGACGACCTTTGCTTAAAATTTCTTTCTTTTTCATTGTATGGCCTCCTCTTATACTTTTATTATTAACTTACAATGTTTCTTGATACTTTTTCTTAATTTCGCGAATTAAATGATTAACCCCAGACTTAGTAATGACAAAACCAGTTTCTTGATAGTAAAGTTCACCCAATTCTGAAAGTGATGCTTCAGGATTTTTTAATCTTAAATTTGAAATAATTTGAGCTTTTAATGACAACGCTTTGAAAAGTTTTTTATCTTTTAAAACAGAAATCATTATAACTTGCTGGTCTCCAGCATTTAAAATTTTTTGTTGATTAGAAATATCAATATTATTAAAACGATTAATATTATTAAATAATTCTCGTGAAATGCGTTTATCTTCAAAAGCGAAAACTGCTTGTGGACAATCAATTATTTTTAAAAAGTCAGAAATTACATTAGATTTTTTTAGATAAAGCACCGTTTTATTACGACGTTTTATTGTTTTAAAGTTTAATTTAAAAGTTTGTAATAAAATATTTTTAATTTTTTTAGCCAACATATCATTATGAAATTGTAATTCCAAATGGTAGTTAGGTGTTGAAGGAGAATTGATACTGCCAACTACAAGGAAGATTCCTGCGATATACGCTCTTATACAATGCTCTTTTATTATATGCTGGTGCATAGCTTCTTTCTCAATAAAAAGATATTTATCTTGAAGCATTAAATCATTAATAATAAAATCAATTTTATTATTAATACGAATATTATACACCTTTGGACGCTCAAATTTATTTAAAACATCCACCATAACTATCAATTTTACGTCTTTATATTGATTTTTTAAAAATTTATATATTAACCTAGTGGTTTTGTTATGAAAACTATGAATAATAATCTCATTATTTATTTTATCTGAATTTGTAATCTTACCATTAATAAGCGAATATGCTGATAGCAAAGATTTCTGACAACAATTTTTAAAACTTTTTTGACAGATTTCATCTTTTACACTTATTGTAAATGATATCATTACTATCACCTCAATTGTACACTTTATTCATTAAAATTATCAATAAAATTTATTAAATATTGTGCTGCAATCGCTCCATCATTAACAGCAGTTACTATTTGTCTTAAATTTTTAGCAATTACATCACCAGCTGCATATAATCCCGGGATTTTAGTTTGACACTTATCATTAACTATAATATAACCATTGCTATCGCAAATATCTAAATCTTTAACAAATTTTGTAACAGGATCAGAACCAATATAAGGAAATAAGGCATCAGTAGTAATTTCACTAATTTCCTTAGTCTTAATATTTTGAATTTCTAATTTACCTACTTTTTTCTTATCCTCAGTACCTAATACTTTTAATACAACATGATCAGTTATTAAATTAATATTTTCATTATTTTTAACTTTATTAACGGTTTTATCATCAGCACGAAATTGATCACGACGATGAATAAGATTAACTTTATTAGTAAATCTTGTTAAATATAAAGATTCTTCACAAGCAGCATAACCACCGCCAACTACACTAATAATTTTATTCTTAAATAAAGCACCATCACAAACAGCACAATAAGAAACACCACGATTAGCATATTCCTCTTCACCAGGAACACCAATTTTACGTTCTAATGAACCAGTAGCTATAATTACTCCTTTAGCAATAAGAACATCACCACTACTTAAAAGGACTGTTTTAATTTTATGATTTTCACTATCTGTAATTTTAATAACTTCATCAGTAACAAATTCAACTTGTAGTTTCTCAACTTGCTTTTGCATTTTTTCTGATAATTCAGGCCCTAAAATATAATCATAACCTGGATAATTTTCAATTTCAGAAGTTTTAATCATTTTTCCACCAACAATATATTTTTCAATAATCACAGTTTTAAGATTTGCTCTTTGTGCATAAATAGCAGCTGTCATTCCTGCTGGACCACCACCAATAACTACTAAATCATAATCATATTTATTTTCTTTATTAGTATGATTTTTCATATAATCATTCTCCTTTACGAAATCTTGATGGTGCAATAATTTGTGCAAATATTACTAAAATAACACCTAAAATAATTCATATTCCAGAAACTATCATTGAAGTTGAAACATTGGCTATTTTCATAATGTCTCTATTATCACGAAGTGGTTCTAAAATCATTCTAATAATACCATAAAAGACAAAGTATAAACTACCTGATACTCCTGCATATGTTACTCGATAATTATTAGGATTATACATAGTATTTAAAGATTTAGAATGTGGTTGCATATTATATTTAATCTTTAAATATCATTTTTTTATCTTTGATTTAACTTTTGAATGTTTTTTAACATCTTTTCAAGGTATTTTTTCAACACTTTTAACACTATTCTTATTGGGTGTAAAATCAAAATATGCTTGTTTTCAACTTTCATATTTAAATTTACGATATCCATGAATTTTTTTAATAACTGTTCAAGGTTTTAAAAAATCTTTTACAACAATTGGATTAGTCTTTAAAGGCGAAATAAATTGCGAAGAATCTAATTTTCATGGTTTTTTACTAAATATTTGTCCTGTTTTTGGTACAAAAAACGTTAAAAAGAATCAACCAAATAATGAAGATAATGACTCATATAAAAATAAAGGTTGACGATAAACAGCAACAGGATCTGGTTTATCACTATTAAAACCATAATGTAAATGATTATTTATTCATGTTGGTAATCAACTGAAAGGATGACCAACATCAGTTCCTAGTAATTCTTGATTAAAAAAATTACCTCATCTACCAATTGCTTGACCTAATAAAATATTTGGAACAATACAATCAATAAAAACTCACATTGAAATTTGTAACTGCTTTGAAGTACGATAAAAAATAAAGAATCCTACTATCATTCCAACTGTAACGCCTCCTTCAATTGCCATACCACCTCTTCAAACGGCAACTACATCAAGTGCATTTTCAATTGTGCTAGTATTATTAAGAACATATCATGCTCTTGCTCCTATTAATCCTGCTAATGCAATAACTAATGTTCCTCATTCTAAAGTTTTAGTTGGAATATTACGACGATATAATTTTATTCATGAAGCAATGACAGCAGTTAAAAACCCTACTGCCATTAATACCGAATAAATATGAATTCCCGTTCCCGGAATATCGGTAATTAAACTATTGTATCCATCATCATTAATCATATTTTTTTCCTTTTTGATAATTTAATAATTAAATTATTTCTTTTTTGTTAAATTTCTAATTATTTGTTTTTGAAAACTAGCAGTAGCGTCTTGATCTTCATCTTTTAATTTTAAACTAATAACTGCTGCTTCAATTAAATCAGCTAAATTTCTTCCTGGACTAACAGGAATAATTATTTTAGGCACTTTAATTTCAAAAAAAACATCAAAGTTATTATGATCACCAAGTCGATCAACTTTAGTTCAACCATCATTTTCAATTCTAATTAAATTAATAATTAAATTTACTTGACTCTCATGCATTATAACATGATATCCATACATTTTGGTAATATCTAGGATACCTATTCCTCTAATTTCAATTAAATTTTTAATAATCGGATTAACTTTTCCTACAATTTTATTATTGACTTTTAAAATATCAATACTATCATCACCAACAAATAAGTGCCCATTACGTAATAAATCTAATGTTGTTTCTGATTTACCAATACCACTTTCACCTGTAATTAGGACACCATAACCAAAAATATTTACTAAAGTACCATGTAAACGTTTAGATTCAGATAAACGTTCAACAATATACGTAGAAACTGTTGCTGCAAATTCAGAAGTAAAAAATAATACTTCAATAATTGGAACTGTTGAATTAATTGATTTAGCACAGTCACATAATTCTTTTTTAAATTTAAAATTAGGTGTTACAAAAATAGCAGGAATATGATCTTCTAAAATATTACTAAAATGGTTCTTAAATTCTGTTTTTGGTAAAGAGGAAATATATTCGCTTTCTTTACTGCTTAATAAAATTATACGACGACTACGTGAGATTTGTTTAGTTTTAAATCCTGTTAACTCTAAACCACCACGATTAGTACCAATATTAGTAATAATTCTTTTTTCAATTGGAATTTTGGGATTAATATATAAAATTGTTAAATTAAATTTTGTTACTATTTCGCCAACACTAAGGTTTTCCATACTTAATTTCCTGCCTTTTATAATTAAAATTTTTGATTAATTTTAAACATAATATAATTATATATAATATATCAACAGAAAGTTTATTATTAACAAAAATATACATAAGTTTCTAAAAACATTAAAAAAACTATTGAATAATATAATAAAAAATTACTAAACATTTCATTATCAAATAAAATTATTATGATATAATTCTTTAAAAATTGTTAAAAATTAAAATATTAGAAATTAGTGTTAACTTTTTATGAATAGCAACTATATTCCTTTTCAATTAGTATTAAAAAATATTATCTCATCATCTATCAATCAAAATTTAAATCATATTTATGAAACTATTGATAAAAATAAGAATGAAAAAATACTGGTGATTTAGTTTCTGAAAAATGAGATTATCATTTTATTAATTATTTAGGACAACTAAGTCCAAATGGAAGTGGCACGCCTCCACAATTACCACCAAGAAATAAAATATAAATAAATATTACTAGTTAATATTATCTAAAATTTGAATAATAGTTTTAACTATCTTTGCAGCATTTTTTTCATTCTTAAGAACATGTAAATAATCTTTTAAATATTTAAAATTTTCTATATCATTTTCTATTTTTATAAATATTTCTTTAGCAGCATAACCAGTTGAAGCTATAGGAATTATTATTTTATTTTTATTTCTAGCAATTTCAAATTCATTTAATACACCTTTTGATAAAACAATATTATTATTTTCATCCATTTTATTACCAAAAATAAATAGTACAATGTCTGCTTTATCTATTAACTGATTACGATATTCTGGTCAACTTTTTTTAAATTGTTGAGGAAATGGTCATACATCAAGAATTTTATCCAAAACAATACTATTTTCTTTAGCATACTTAACAGCACCACTTACTATTTCATCACCAACGCCGATTCCAAATGCATTTATTATTTTCTTATTTTCTTTACATAAAAAATTTGATAAATCAAATAAAAATTTTTTACTTTTCTTTATAGTACCAAATTCTTCATATTTATTAGCTATACCCGAAATAAAAATATTTCTCTTCAAATTATTATTAATTTCAGAATTAAATATTTCTGCTTTTGAATCGCAATAATTGTTTAATAATAATGTTTTAAAATTAATGTTTTTAAAACAATTGTGACTTATAGAATTGAATAACTTACCATAAATTGTCAGAGAAAAAGAATCGTTTGAAAACCGTAATTCTGTTTTAGGAATAAATTTACTATATAAACTATTTTCTCCTATTGTTCCATCGCCAACACCATAATATTTATCATTAATATCCAAATTAAGTGCAGTTAAATCAATTGCATAATAATATCATACTTTAGTGCTTATTTTTGAAGCATAATGAGTACCTAAAAAGTAAATAGGTGTATCTTTTGTTAAAAAAATACCAGTTTCTTCTCACATTTCATTATAAACTGTTTCCAAAGGATTATTATTTTCCACTCCACCAGTAATTGAACTATATTTACCCAACTTATTTTTATTAAATAAAGGATTACTCTCACATGTTTGCATAAAATAACGACTACCATCATCTTTAATTATAAATGGTAATATTGCAACACCTTTGTTATTACATCAAGGTTCTTCAACACCATGCATAAAGTCTACTTTAATTAATTTAACTCATTCTTTTTTCATATTTATTTTTTCCTTTATAATAAAATTATAACTCTTATAAATAAATATTTCTAATTAATTCTTATTATTATTTATTAATTTAATTAATTCTTGAGCGATAATATTATGTGCTCATTTATTAGGATGAATGCTATCAAAAAAGAAATAATTATTAATATTTTCTTCATTAACACCTTTATTGAAATGAGGAACAATAATACCATTATTAATTATCTCACTAAAATCAGTAGTAACTGCTGCATCAATAATATTGTTATTAATATTCAAGTTTTTAAACTTATTAATAGCGTTTGTTATTGCTGCAAACATATCATATTTAATAATATTTTTTTTATTTTTATTTAATTCTTCAATAACACCATCTAACATTTTATTAAAATTAGTAGTTAAATTTAAAATACGTTCCTTATCTTTTTCTTTATTTTTAAATAAAGGGATAATACTCATATTAGGAACATTACATAATAAAATATGTTGAGCACCTTTATTTATCAATTTAGTTAAAGCATTTTTTATTAACTCAACTGCTTTATTAATAATTTCTTCTTGGTCCTTTAATAACGATTGTTTAAAAGCATATAAAATATCATTACCACCAAACTCTACTAAAATTATATCATTACTATTAATATGATGCTGACTAATTAAAGCATCTATTTGATGAGTAATATCAAAATGATTAATAACAAAACTTTCTACTGTTAATTCTTTTTTTCTACTAGCTAAAGCTCCACTAACTGCATAATTATTACCAATTTGCTCATCAGCAAATAAAAAAAGGTTAAATCTTCAAGCAGAAGTTAAATTTATATGCAAATAATCGGCAATAATTTGTGCTGCCACAAGACCATTAGAAAAAGAATTTTTATAAAATGGTGGTAACATTTTAACTATTTTAGGTATTTTTAAATGCTTAAAAAGAGCTGTAAAACCACTTACTAATGCTCCTGTGTCTGATAAACTATCTCCCAGAACATAAAAGTTACCTTTAATTTTTTATTTATTATTCATAACTTCTCCTTCTAACATAAACTTAAACTGAAAATATCTTAACATAATTGATTTAGCTTGTCATAGTACAAAAAATAATTATGCTAAAAGTGGAAATTATTATATTTAAATAATAGAATTTCCTCTTTGTTTATAATCTTTAATAATATTAATAGTAATTAATGTTGCCATTAAACAAGTAATACAACTAATAATATTTAAAACAACAGCAACAATAGTAATTTGATATGAAAAAACTTTATTATCATTAAATTGAGGTAAAAGCACAATAACACTAATAATTTCGCAACTTGTTCCAATAATACCTAAACAAAAACTAATAAAATCAAGCGAAATACTAAATTGATCTTTTCGATATAATTTCATATTTTGTTTTATCAAAGTTTTCTTTAATCTAATTAAACGGAACATTAAGAAAAAAGGTAGAAAAGCTAAAGTAAAACTAGTAATATCAAAAAAAATTGCAACAACAGTTATTCAAAGTGATGCTTTATCATTATCTCAAAAAGGTTGTAATGATAAAATACTTAGAATTCCCAAAAAAATACCTATTAAACCAGTTCCAAAACTTATTAAATCCATTTTAAGAATTTTTTTATTAAACTTTAAAAAATATAATCTTTTTTCCAAAGTGACAAATCCTTTCATGTCTATATATAAGTAAGATTGGAATGGCAACCCTTTTTAGGACTATTTTTTGGTAGACATTTATTTTTGATAATTAACTGGAGTTAAGTAGTTTAAAGTGCTGTGAATTCTTATGTTGTTATATCAGTTGATGTAATCAAATAATTCTAATTTTAATTGGATTAATGATGTAAAATTTTTATCATTAATAAATTCAATTTTGAAAGTTTTAAAAGTTGCTTCAGCAACAGCGTTATCATAAGGACAACCTTTTTTGCTTAAAGAGCGATTAATATTGAATGCTAGTAAAAGTTTATCAATAATTTTATTATTAAATTCATTACCGCGATCACTATGAAATATTTGAATATCTTTTAAACAACGATTTGAGTGCATAAATGCTTGATGTACTAATGATGCATCTTTTTTAGTACCTACACTATGTCCAATAATTTCGCGGTTAAATAGGTCAATTAATAGGCAAATATAGTTTCATTTACCATTAACTTGAACATAAGTTAAATCACTAACAATAACTTCATTTTTAAGCCTATTATTAAAGTTTCTATTAACGATATTGGTTATTTGACTATCGTTGACTTTATTATGATAATTTTTGAATGATAATTTAGTGTATTTTGATATTAAATTATGTTTATTCATAATTTCTTTAATTTTTCTGCATGACAAATAAATATTCTTTTCTTTTAGAACAACTTTTAATCTTCTTGTTCCATAAACTTCTTTATTTTCTTTAAAAGCACTAATAACAGCTTCATCATAAATATTATTTTGTTTTTTTCTTTTTCCTTTAAATTAAAATAATATGTTGATTTAGAAAGTTTTAAAAAACGACACATTGTGCGAATTTTATATTTAACTTTATTTTTAGCAATAATTTCTATTTTCTGCCTATTATTAGTGCTGCTTGCTTTAAAATATCATTTTCCATTCGTAACTGTTTTAATTCTTTTCTTAATTTAATTAATTCATTTTCTTCAATAGAACGATTATCTTTAGTTTTAAAACTCCCTGAATTAGTAAATTGCTTAATTCAATTATAAGTAGCTGCTCTTGTAACATTGTACTCTTTAGCAAGACAAGACACTGACTTACCGCTTTGATATAAAGCTACTATTTGTTTTTTAAATTCATCGGTATATGAGTTAATATTGGTCATAATTATAGTTCCTTTCTTTTAACTAATTTGTTCACTTGTCTACGTAATTAGTGTCCAATAAAGTGTAACCTATCCAAAAAACTTCTTTTAACTTTATTATATTACTTTTAACATTTTGTATAGTTGAATTTATAAGTATTTCTTTTAAATTTGGTACTACTTCTAAAGACATTTTATTTCTCCACTTCTTTTGTTAAAATTCAAGAATACTACAGAAAATATTTTAATTATTTTCTATCCAAATCGCGATTAATAACTGCTTTTAAATATTGTCCAGTATAAGACTTAGGATTTGTTATTACTTGTTCTGGTGTTCCTGTAGCAATGATTTCACCACCAAATTTACCACCCTCAGGTCCTAGATCAATAATGTAATCAGCAACTTTAATAACTTCTAAGTTATGTTCAATTACAACAACAGTATCACCATGATTAACGATTTTATTTAAAACTTCAATTAACCTTTTAATATCATCAACGTGTAAACCAGTAGTTGGTTCATCTAAAATATACATAGTTTTGCCAGTAGCACGTTTTTGTAATTCTTTAGCTAGTTTCACTCTTTGTGCTTCACCACCAGATAATTCAGTAGCAGGTTGCCCTAATTTTACGTATCCTAATCCCACTTCTTGTATCATTGCTAATTTTTTATGGATTTTTGGATGATTAGCAAAAAAAGTTAATGCTAAATCAACAGGCAGTTCTAGTACATCATAAATATTTTTACCTTTATATTTAACTTGTAATGTTTCACTATTATAACGTTTTCCTTCACAAATTTCGCAAGTTACATAAACATCTGGTAAAAAATGCATCGCAATTTTAATAACACCATCGCCAGAACAACGTTCACATCTTCCTCCTGGTACATTAAATGAAAATCTACCTTTAGCATATCCTCTAATTTTTGCTTCTGGTGTTTGTGTAAATAAATCACGAATATCATCAAAAACTGAAGTATAAGTAGCCGGATTACTCCTTGGTGTTCTGCCAATTGGTTCTTGCGAAATAGCAACAATTTTATCAATAAATTCAATCCCTTTTATTGCTTTATGTTTTCCTGGTCGTTGTCCCTTTAAACCCAAATACTTTTGAATACTAGTATATAAAATATCATTAACAAGCGTTGATTTACCACTTCCTGAAACACCAGTAACACAAATAAATTTACCTAAAGGTAATTTAACATTTATTTTACGTAAATTATTAGCTTGTGCTTCTTGAATTTCAATAACTTTACCATTACCACTTCTTCTTGATTTAGGTAACGCAATAAATTTTTCACCATTTAAATATTTTCCAGTAATTGAATTAGGATTATTAGCAACTTGCTGTGGTGTACCTTCAGCAATTACTTCACCACCATAAATTCCGGCTTTTGGACCAATATCAATTAATCAATCTGCTGCTCACATTGTATCTTCATCGTGTTCTACTACTAATAATGTATTATCAAGATCTCGCATTTGTTTTAAAGTTTCAATTAACTTAACATTATCACGTTGATGTAAACCAATTGAAGGTTCATCAAGAACATACAATACTCCCGTTAATTGTGAACCAATTTGAGTTGCTAATCGAATTCGTTGTGATTCACCACCAGATAAAGTTTGTGCCATTCGTGATAAGTTTAAATAACCTAAACCAACATTAGTTAAAAAACTTAAACGATTAATGATTTCTACTAATATTAATTTAGCAATTTCTTGTTGATAAGCTAATAATTTAATATTTAACATAAATGTTAAACTTTCTTCGATGTCTAAATTAGTATAATGACTAATATTCATTTCTTTATTATTTTCATCTTTAATTTTAACTGCCAATGCAAATTCATTTAATCTTGTTCCTTGACAAGTTAAACAAGTGCGTTCACTCATAAATTTACGATAATAATCACGGGCAAAATCACTAGTTGTTTCTAAAAAACGTCTTTCAATTAAAGTGGCAATGCCTTCAATATAATCATGATTAGGATATTTACGACCATTTGCCGAAGTAATACTGAAAGTAATGGCTTCATCACTACCACGCATAATATAATTAAGTTGTGTTTTTGTTAAATTTTTTAATGGCTGATTCAAATCAATTAAATAATGATAACAAAGAACTTTTAATTTTTGTCATTCTAAATTACTAGTACCAACTAAGTTTTTATAATACTCAATGCCACCATCATTAATTGATAGTTTTAAATCTGGCATTAATAATTCTTCGTCAACTTCTAATTTTACTCCCAAGCCTTTACAATCAAAACACGCTCCACTTGGTGCATTAAAAGAAAATAAACGCGGTTCTAAACTGGGAATTGAAAATCCACAAATTTTACAAGCATATTTTTGAGAAAATAATCACGTTTCATTTGTTTGCGATAAAATAACCTTTGCTAAACCATTACTATGATTTAAAGCAACTTCTAAAGCATCATGAATTCGTGAAATAGTATTATCATCATTAGTAAATTTAATACGATCAATAACAATATCAATATCATGACGTAATGATTTATTCAATTCAATTGGTTCATCTAAACTATATATTTTATTATTAATTTTAACTCGCAAAAAATTTTCTTGTTTTAATTTTGCTAATAAATCTTGATGACTACCTTTTTTAGCATTAATAACTGGTGCTAAAATTTCAATATTAGTATTATCTTCTAACGTTTTAATTTTATTAACCATTTCTTTTAAAGTTTGCGTGCTAATTGGACCATGACCCTTATTACAATAAGGAGTTCCAATTCGTGCATAAAGTAAACGCAAATAATCATAAATTTCAGTAACAGTACCAACAGTACTGCGAGGATTATTACTTGTAGTTTTTTGATCAATAGAAATTGCTGGTGCTAAACCATCAATAGCATCAACATCAGGTTTTTCGCTGTTTCCTAAAAATTGACGAGCATAGGCTGAAAGTGATTCAACATATCTTCGTCTTCCTTCTGCATAAATTGTATTAAAAGCTAATGATGATTTACCACTTCCTGAGACACCAGTAATAACTACTAACTTATACTTTGGAATTTTAATATTAACATTTTTTAAATTATGTTCACGTGCACCTTTAACAGTAATATATTTTTGATTATCTGTCATTTATTCCTCCACTTATATGCTCTTTCTAATTAATTATATACTATATATAGTTAACTTTAATAGCATTATTGCTAATTAATATTAAAGAATATCAATTATAATTAGTTTAAAATATTATCTAAATCAATATTTAAAATTTTAAAATTATTTATTGCAAAAGAAAATATATAAAAACTTAAATTACAAAAAAATGAACAATATATATTCAAAAATGAAATACAGCAATTGCTCATTTTATAATAAAATTTAAAAATTAGAATTAATTATTACTAAAAAATGTTATATTCCAATATTTTTTCTAATAAAAAATAATTGGAATAATTTTATTTACTTAAATTATATAAATTTATCCATTAACTTTATTTATATTATTTTTTTCTTTCTTTTTTATTAACTTTAACTACTACTATTTTCTCCTTGATATTGTCAAAGTTCAGCAAATATTCCAGCAGCTAAATTATTCTCGGTATTAGAGATGCCTTTTCCAGTATCAGCAGTTGTTTTAGTTCGCAAAAGATCATTATAACTACCTAAGAATGGTACATATTTAGAACCTAATGATCCTGAAGTTCTTCATTAATAAAAGCTAGTTTTGCTGAAGCAGGAGTGGTTCATACCTGACCATTATTTAAAAATGTATGATTATGCTTTCCAACACTTCCTGATGTTTGTCCTTCTTTATCACTCTGAACTATTGTTAAACCTTTAGCAAGATCTACTTTTACTCAACCTTCTGGCATTTTTGATCCAACAGGCATTCATTTATATTCACCAGGAATTCATTGTCCTTTACTTTCATCTGATTTTTTATTTTTTTCTTGACAATCTTTTAATTGTTCTTCTAGTTCTTCTCTTTTTGCTTTACATTCTTTTAACTGTGCTTCTAGTTCTTCTCTTTTTTCTTTACATTCTTTTAAATCTTCTTCTAATTTTTTAACTTTATCTTCAAGACCTTCTAATTTTTTATTTTTTTCTCTACATGCTTTTAATTGTTCTTCTAATTCATCAATTTTATCTTCTAGTTCTTTAATTTTTTTTGATTTATCTAATGATTCTTTTACTGATTTTGCATAAAGACTACTTATTTCTTCTAATTCATTAGCTGTTTCTTGTAATTTTTTATTTAATTTTTCCATTTTTGCTTGACAATCGCTATCATCAACATTAACAGTAGTAACACTTTCTCAACTATCTTCTTCTACTGTCTTATTTTTTTCATTTATCATTTTTAAGTATCCTCCTTTTTATTAAAATTCTCGTATACTATTTTTATTAATAATGAAAATTATTGAAAATATTATTTTGTTTCAATTTTAAATAAATCTCACTTAAAGTTTACAAATTAAAAAATTACTATACAATAAACTTTCCTAGAAAGCAATTATTAATAAAATTAAATATTAAAAATTATTATTAAAATTGAAAAACAATTAAGTTATAAAAAATTATTAATTTAATTATTTTAAAATAATTAAATTAACATACATTAATATTTTAAACATTTGATAAGATAGTGTAAAATAATTAGTAGTTTAGTAGTTTAGAAAAGGCTTAAAAAATGACAGTAATCAACACATCTATGAATCAAAAAATTTTATTAACTGGTTATAAAAGATTTTGTTATTCTTTTAGCAAAATTTTATTAGTTATTCTATTATTTCCTTTTGTTTATTTTTATTCAAAAAAATATCAAAAACAATTTTTAGAATTTTGCTTTTCTTATCAAAAAGAAGGTAAATTTAAAATAAACAACGAACAAACAGTTGATATTAATAGTTTTAATTATCATCAATATGATTGTCAAATTAAAAATCTTAATAAATATGGCTATCCAATTGATTGAAAAAAAGAAAATTATCAAGAATTTACCATTAAAATGATAATAATCAAAACATTAGTTGTCTAACTGTCATTCAAAAAAAGAAAAGTGATAAATGAGTTATTGGTTTTCATGGTTGAACAGAAAATAAATATTTAGCATTAAGATTAGTCTCATGATTTTATGAAGAAGGATACAATATTTTAACTTTTGGTAGTGTTGCTCACGGTAAAACTGATGGCCAATATAGTGACATTGGTCTTACTTGTGCTGAAAATATTAACTGTTTAATTAATTGAATAAAAGATAATTATCAAGTTAGCAGTATTGGTTTAATTGGTAATAGTATGGGTGCATCAACAATTAATTATTATTTATTTAATTATAAAGTAACCAATTTAATTAACTGGGCAATTACTGATTGTGGATTCTCTAATCCACTTGTTCAATTTCGTTACGTCATGCAATATCGCTATAAAAAACCTTGATGATTAATTAGTAATGGTTTAACAAAAAGATATCAAAAATTTACAAATACAAATATTTTAGAATATGATTTATTAAAAAAAAGCAAAACAGGTTTTCAAGTTCCTACTTTATTAATTCACGGTAAAAAAGATAATTTTGTCCCATTTTTCATGGCTAATGTCATTCATAATTATCAAGTTAAACTCCATTATAAAAATTATGATTATTTATTTTTGGAAAATATTGGTCATATTGAAACCTTACCAAATGCTTATCAAACTTATATTAATAAAATAAAAAGTTTTATCAATACATACGAAATAAAAAAATAGAGATAGGAAAAAGACATGAAATTAAAAAAGAAGTATTCGTTTTGAGTAATATTAATGATGGCAATTTCTGCCACAGTTGGATCATCAGTACTAATTTCATTTGGACAAGTAGCATTTCAAAGTGGATTTAATCCGATTTTAATGATATGTGCCTGAATTTTAGGCGGTATTTTAATTTTGCCAGAAATGTTATTACTAGCAGAAACTGCTATTTCTTTTCCGGGAAATGGAAGTGCTTATTATTGATTAAAAAAAGCAAATTGAATGGCTTGTTCGTTTTGATTGGGATGGATTTTAGTTTTAATGGTTAGTGCTACTGCCGTTGCTTCTGCTACTTTAGCATTAGGTAATATTATCGGTACTTTAGCTCATATTACTAACCAATGGTTGATAAAATTATTTGGAATTTTAATTTTATTTGCATTAGCTATAGTCCAAATATTTATTAAAATAGTTCTGGAAAAACACAAATTATTTTTACAATTTTAAAAGGATTACCAATTACTTTTGTTTTATTTATTGCTATGATTTATGGAAATACAGATAGTTTTAATAGTGAAATAGTTCAAAAAGATTTATCAAAAATTTTTCTTGCAACTTATGTTTTATTACCAGCTACAACAATGACACTATTTGCCTATTCAGGAATTGAAGCAATAACTTATGTTACTGAAGAAGTAGAAAATCCAAGAAAAAATGTACTTTGAGCTTTAATTATTGCAACAGGACTAATTATTTTTTTATATTTAATACTATTAATTGCTTTGTTAACTATTAATGAACCACTTTTATGATTAGATGAAAATAAAGGATTTAGTAACGTTTGATATTATGCTATTATCAATAATCCTAATATTCCTCGCGTTTTAGCTTATATTTTTTCAGGACTAGCAATTTTATTATTTGTTGGTTCACTAAATGCATTTCTGCTTTATCAATCACGTTTAATTTTTAAAATGAGTGAAGAAAAAGATTTGTTTAAATTTTTTCAAAAAACAACTAAAAGAACTAATATGCCATGAGCTGCTATGCTACTATTAATATTTGCTGCTTTAATTTATATTTTATGAAATCAATTGTATGAAGTAACTAATTACTTTATTATTGCTATTAGTTTTTTAAAATTAATTGTTAATTCAGTCATTATCTTTTTAAGGCGCAAACATCCAGACTATCAAAAGATTTTTAATAATTTTTGATTTTATTTTCATTATTATTGGTTATTTAGGAGCAATAATTGCTATTGTTGGATCATTTTTAGCAATGTATTATTATGGTACACAAAATAATAATATTTGAGCATTATGAAATTCACTAATTTTAATTGCTGTTATGTTAGCAGGATATCCTGTTTACTATATTAAAAATTATGTAGTTAAAATTGTTAACAATTTTAAAAATCAAAAAAAAGATAATCAATCATAAAAAAATAATCTTATACCTTATTTACTTTCTTGTGCTAATAAAAAATTTTTAATATGGGCACCATAAAGATAATTAACAATATTCTTATTTTTATTAACAACTCGATGACAAGGAACAATAATTGCTAATGGATTTTTACTTAAAGCCGAACCCACTGCCCTACTTGCTTTTGGATAACCTATTTTTTGCGCTAATTCTTGATAAGTTAAAGTTGTCCCAAATTGAATAGTACAAGTTTTACTCCATACTAATTCTTGAAAAGGAGTTCCTTTTAAAGTTATTGGTAAGTTAAAATCACTTAATTTTTTATCAAAATACATTGCTAGTTGTTTTAAACAATTAACTACCACTATATTACTACTATCCTTAGCAACTTGACGAGTATTAACGAAACTAACTTTTACTACTTGTTCTGCAACTACTATGATTTCAATTAAACCTATTTTAGTAGTTAAATAACCATATTTTTTCATATTTTTTATTACCCCTTTATTTTATTTAAACTATTACTTTCTTTTACAAGTTTTTGTAATATTTTATTATCAAAATTTTGTTTTAACAAATCTGAATTTTCAATAATCTTTTCAATAGATCAATCTCATCACTTTATATTTTGTAATTTTTGAACTATTTTTTTAGAAAAACGATATTTTATAATTTTAGCAGGATTACCACCAACAATAGCATAAGGAGGCACATTTTTTGTAACTACACTTTTAGCTGCAATTACTGCCCCATTACCAATAGTTAGCCCTCTTAAGATTGCCACATCATGACCAATTCAAACATCATTTTCTATCGCTGTTGGTGATTTAATCGGAAATTTATCTAATTTATCTTTTTCTGTAACTTCTGATAAATTTAATGATTTATAAAATAATGGTAAAGGAAATGTTGAAACTACACAATAATTATGATTGCCACCATTCATTATAAATAAAACACCTTGTGCAATTGAACAAAATTTACCAATAATTAATTCATCATTTATCATATTTGGAAAATGATAAATTATATTTTTATTTTCAAAATCAATAGCTGCTTGCTCACCATTAAAATCATGATAATAAGTATAATCACCAATAAAAATTTTAGGTTTAGTAATATAATTTTTTATTAAAAATATTATTGGTATATGAGGATTAATTTTAGTATTTGGACTTATCAAAATACCTTTTTGTGCTTTATCGGTCAACTTATTTTACTCCTTTATTTTTCACTTTCAATACTCAAAATTAAATCACGAAGTGAAGCTGCCTTTTCAAAATTTAAATCTTTAGCTGCTTGTAACATTTCAACTCTTAAATCAGCAATTATCTTTGTTTTAGCAGCTATTTTTGTTTTACCTTTACTTGAATTTAAAATTTTTAAATCAACATCTAATTCTCTAGTACTTACGATTTCACTCAACGGTTTTTTAACAGTAACTGGTACTATATTATGTTTTTTATTATAAGCAAGTTGAATTTCTCTTCTTCTTTGCGTTTCTTCAATTGCTTGTGTCATTGCCTCTGTCTTAATATCTCCATATAGTATAACATGACCATTAACATTTCGTGCTGCGCGACCAATAGTTTGGATTAATGATTTAGTATTACGTAAAAAACCAGATTTATCAGCATCCAAAATACAGATTAATGACACTTCTGGTACGTCTAATCCTTCACGTAATAAATTAATACCAACAATAACATCAAAAACACCTTTTCTTAAATCTAACAAAACTTTAGTACGTTCTAATGTTTTTAATTCATTATGAATATAAGCAACTTTAATTTTTTGTTCTTGTAAAAAATTTGATAATTCTTCTGCCATTCTAATTGTTAAAGTAGTAATAAATACTCTTTCATTATTTTTTGTTCGTAATTTTATTTGATTAATAATATCTTCCATTTGATTTTTAGTTGGTTTAATTTCAATTGTTGGATCTAATAAACCTGTGGGACGAATAATTTGTTGAACTGGTACATTAAAAGGCTCAACTTCATTTTTAATTAATGCTAATTCATAATCAGCAGGAGTTGCTGAAGTATAAATAACTTGCTTTAACTTATTAGAAAATTCATTAAAATTTAAAGGACGATTATCCAAAGCACTAGGTAAACGAAAGCCATATTTTACTAATGTTTCTTTTCTGCTACGATCAGTATTATACATTCCTCTAATTTGCGGTAATGTCATATGAGATTCATCAATAATTGTTAAAAAATCATCTGGAAAAAAATCAATTAAAGTATATGGTGCTGAACCCACTTCTCTATTTTCTAAATGACGAGAATAATTTTCAATACCACTACAAATACCAAATTCTTTTAAGGATTCTAGATCATGTTCTGTTCTTTGTTCTAATCTTTGCGCTTCTACTAACATATTATTTTTTCTTAGTTGTGCTAATGTTATTTTTAACTCTTCAGTAATTTTAATAATTGCCTGATCAACACGATTTTTACTAGTAATATAATTTTGCGCAGGAAAAATTGTAATAAAGGGAAAACGCTCTAAAACATTAGCACCTAATGTATCAATACGTGCTATTTCTTCAATTTCATCACCAAATAAACTAATTCTTAAATAAAATTGATCATTTCAAGATGGAGCTAACTTTATTAAATCACCTTTTGCACTAAAACTACCCGGTTCTAATGTAATATCATTACGTACATATCCATTTTTAATTAGTCTTAATAATAAATCTTTTCTATTAATTTTTTGTCCTTTTCTCAATTCAAAAAAGTTATCTTTATATGCTGTTGGTTCTTGTTCACCATAAATTGCTGCTACCGATGCCACAATAATAACATCTTTACTAATAGATAAACCATTTAAAGCACTTAATCTTAACATTTCAATTTCTTGATTTTGTTTAGAATTTTTATCAATATAAGTATCGGTTTTTGGTAAATATGCCTCAGGTTGATAAAAATCAAAATATGAGACAAAATATTCAACGCGATTTTCAGGAAAAAAAGTTTTCAATTCTCCATATAATTGCATAGCTAATGTTTTATTATGTACTAAAATTAAAGTTGGTTTTTGCACTTGCGCAATAACATTGGCCATTGTAAAAGTTTTACCCGTGCCAGTGGCTCCCAATAATACTTGGTATTTAATATTATTTTTAATAGCTACTACTAATTTACTAATTGCTTCGGGTTGATCACCTGTTGGTTTATAAGGTGCTTTTAATTTAAACATAACTTTATATTCCTTTAAAACTTCTATATACAATACCATATTATTTTAAATAAAATAATAATAAAACTTTTATATAATTAAAATTATTATAAAACAATATAAATACTATACTTATTTTTTGATTTTTATAAGTATAAAAAATTATAATAAATTTCTTAAAAAATTTAAAGTTTAGTATCAAATAAATCCAATGTTTAAAATTGAGTTATTATCTTTTATATTTTATTTTACTTAAAATATAGTAAAATTTTAGCCAGATAATTAAAATAATTTTTATATAAAGTAAAGAAACTAAATAAGGGGGGATGATTATGAAAAAACTATTAACAACAGTAAGTCTTTTAACATTTGCAACAACCACAGGAAACTTAAATTCTATTTTAAGCACCGAAATTAAAACTACAAATATTTTAAATAATGAACCAATAAAATATGATGGTGAAGATAAAATTATTACTAACTATGAATTTCAATATGAACTTGCTATATCGTATATATACATTAATAGTAGTACTTTAGATAGTTGATTTAAACTTTTTTCTTTAAATGACCTTGAAAAATTAAGAGAAAAAATATACTATGATACTTCATCTTTTCCTTATCAAGATAATGGATGAGAAAAGATTAGCATATATGAATTAACTGAAAAGTTAATAAATAATTTTTCGTCTTTAATTAATATACGTGGATATAATACGTATGGAATTATAGTAACTTATCATGAAGCACCTAAGGAATTATTTTTTTTAGCACCACAATTTTCACCAAATACTCACGATAAAAATATAATAGAAAAATATTATAAATTTTTATGACATGATACTTTAAAAATTGAAATAAGTCGATATGAATGACAAAAAATTTTAAATACTAATAAAAATAAAACTGAAATTTTTAATATTATTTCTAGATTTCCCGAATGAGATGCAAGTGGTTGAAAAGGTTATATTTCAAACGAAGATTTATATACTTTATCTGAAAAAATTATTGAGAATTTTAATCAATTAAAAACTAAATTCGAAAATAGTAATACAGGATGAAAAGTAGTCACTAACACCACTGGCTCATGAACAGAACTTGAACAAGAATAAAATATACTTACAAAAAAATAATGAAAAGAAAGAGAGAAAAAATATAATGTTTAAAAAATTTAAAGAAATTTTCAAAAAGAAAAAATGACATTGTGATTATTGTAAAGAAAATTATCCTCTACTTTGTCCAATCAAAGGATTAGAAAAAGATGGAGAAGATTTTGAAAAAAAACCAAAAGATTAATTTTATACTTTAAATAAAAATAGGCATTTGCCTATTTTTATTTTTGAGGCTTTTTAATAATCTGTGTATCTTTGTTTTACAAAGTTACTAATTTAGATTAATTCTGTCTTCAAATTTTATCATAAAATGAGCAATTGCTGTATTTCAATTTTGAATAGGCAATGTTCATTTTTTTGTTATATTTTCAATTGCCAAGTAAAATATTTTGAAAACTGCCATATCATTAGGAAAAACTTTTTTATTTCTGATGATTTTTCGTAATTGACTATTAACAGATTCAATAGCATTTGTAGTATAAATCACTCTTTTGATTTCTACTGGATAACTAATAAAAACCATTAAATTATCTCAATTTTTATATCAAGATTTAGTAATTTGAGGATATTGTTTATTTCATTTACTTTCAAACGATTCTAAAGCTTGCATTGCTTGTTCTTCACTACATGCACTATAAATTGGTTTTAAATCTGCAACTAGACCTTTTCGATGTTTGTATGAAACATATTTTAAACTATTTCTAATTTGATGAACAATGCATAATTGATGTTCTGTTTTAGGATAAACTGATTGTATTGCTTCTGACATGCCTGTTAAATTATCACTACAAGCAATAAGAATATCATTTAAGCCACGATTTTTCATTTCTGTGAAATTAGATAATCAAAACTTAGAACCTTCATTTTCACTAATTCATAATCCTAAAACATCTTTTTTGCCTTCTAAATCAACTCCTAATGCTATATAAACTGATTTGTTAATAATCCGTTTATCTTGTCGTACTTTAACTACTATACAATCAAAATAAACAATAGGATAAATACTTTCTAATGGTCGATTTTGTCATGCTTTAACATCATCAATAACATCATCAGTAATTTGACTAATAACACTTTCACTAATATCAGCACCATGATATAACTCTTGCAACTGCATTCTAATGTCAGATAATGTCATTCCTTTTGCATACAAGGAAAGAACTTGTTGATCAAAACCATCAAATCTTCTTTGCCTTTTAGGAACTATTACAGGAGTAAAATTACTATTGCGATCTCTTGGTACATCAATTTCAATTTTACCTTGTTGAGTTATTAATTTTTTTGAACTTGTACCATTACGAGCATTTTCAGTAGTACTATGTTGATTTTTTTCATATCCTAAATAATTTTGCATTTCAGAATTCAACATTTTTTCAACTAATCTTTTTGTTAATTCTTTATATAAACCGCCAGGTTTAAAAACTGTTGTTAAATCTTCAGTATTTTCTAGTAATAAATCTACTGCTTTTGATATTGGATCATTATTATTAAAGTTATCTTTTTTAGCCATCTGTAACTCACTCTTTCTAGTCATTTAATTATATTTACTAGAATTAATTAAACATAGTTATTTTTGTAAGTTACACAGATTACTAAACATTTCCTTTCTGTTAATTAACAGAAAACTTATTTTCATATTCCAAATGTAAAATAATTATTTTATTATTGAGGTAATTTTATATCTTCATAAATGGGAAATTTATTTAAAAGTATATCAACTTTTTTTCTTAATTCATGTAAACCATCATCATTAATACCCTTAGGTAATTTTCAAGCACTAATAATAATCTTTCCTAATTCAATAAACTGCTCTTCTTTAAAACCTCTCGTTGTCATTGCTGGACTACCAAAACGAACACCACTAGTAATAACAGCTGGTAAAGGATCAAAGGGAACACAATTCTTATTAGCAACAATATTAATCTTTTCTAAAATATCAACAGCTTCTTTACCATTTAAACCGTTAATATTAGTAACATTAACAGTTAATAAATGATTATCAGTTCCACCCGCCACTACATGAAATTTTGCATCAAGAAAAGTTTTTGCTAATGCTTGCGCATTTTTAATTACTTGCATTTGATAAGTTTTAAATTCTGGTGTTAATGCTTCATAAAAAGCTTGTGCTTTTGCTGCAATAATATGTTCCAATGGTCCACCTTGATTACCAGGAAATACCGCACTATCAATTTTCTTTTTTAATTCTTCAGTGCAAAGAATAGCACCACCACGTGGTCCTCTTAATGTTTTATGAGTTGTTGTTGTTGTAATATCAGCATAACAAATAGGATTTTGATGTAATCCAGCAGCAATTAATCCAGCAATATGCGCCATATCAACCATTAAATATGCTCCAACAGTATCAGCAATTTTACGAAACTTTGATCAATCAATAAGTCTTGAATAAGCACTAGCTCCTGCTACAATAATTTTTGGTTTACATTCTTTAGCAATTTTTAAAATTTCATCATAATCTAAATATTCATCCTTTTTACTTACACCATAATTAACACCGTGATAAATTTTACCAGAAAAATTAATTTTATAACCATGAGTTAAATGACCACCGGCATCAAGTTCCATACCAAGAATAGTATCACCTGGACGTAATATAGCAGCATATGCTTCAGCATTAGCTTGACTACCAGAATGAGGTTGTACATTAGCATGAAAATTACCTTTTTTACATTGACCTGGTTTATGACTACAATTAAATAATTGTTTAAAACGCTCTATTGCCAAATTTTCAATTTTATCAACATTTTCGCAACCATTATAATATCTTCTGCCCGGATAACCTTCTGCATACTTATTAGTTAATATTGTTCCAGCGAGTGTAAGTACAGCTGGTGATACATAGTTTTCTGAAGCTATTAATTCAATATGATTTTGTTGACGTTGTCATTCATCTTTCACAATTTTTTTTAATTCTGGGTCAAGACCTTTATTAAAAGATTTATCCATTTTTAAACATCCTCTCTTTAATAATTTAATAGTAAAATTATTTTAGTTTTGCAACTCTTAATTGATGTCTTTTTTCATCACTTGTTTTAGTATTTAAAAATAATTTCACAAGTTCTACTGCTTTATAATCAGAAATAATTCTAGCACCTAGTGCTAAAACATTAGCGTCATTATGAAGTCTTGCCAATCTTACTGTTTCTTCCTCATAGCAAAGAGCACAACGAACACCATTAATACGATTGGTAGCAATGCTAATACCAATACCAGTACCACAAATTACAATACCAAAATCTGCTTTTTTACTAACAATAGCATTTGCAACATTAAAACCAAAATTAGGATAATCAACAGGTTCACTGCTATTTGTTCCTAAATCTAAAATTTGATAGCCTTCTGTATGTAAAAATTTAATAATTGGTTGTTTAAATTCATAAGCGGTATGATCATTACCAATAGCAATTACTAAACCATTAGTTTTCAACTTTATCACTTCCTTAGTTTAAATATTAGTTTTATTATACCTATTAATTTTAAAATTAATATATTTTCTTTTTAAAATAATTTTTATTACAAAAAGAAAAATATTTTTTTCCTATAATAATCAATTTTAATCATTATTGCTATTAATAAATATGTTAAAATACTGTTAAAAGAAAGGTGAGATTCTTATTATGAAAATTAAAAAAATGATCGGAAATAAGTATGCATTAATTATTGAAAAAGATGAAATGATTATTAAAACTTTAGAGCAATTTGCTATTAAAGAAAACATAGGAATGGCACAATTCCAAATGATTGGTGCTATTACTAATGTCACTTTAGGCTACATTCCTAAAAAAAGTACTGATTATGTAAAAAAAACTTTTCTTGAACAATATGAATTGTTATCAACAATTGGAACAATCATTTGAGATGAAAAAGATAGAAATAAACCAATTATTCATTGTCATACTACTTTTGGTGATGATAATTTTAACGTAATTGGTGGTCATATGTTAGACGCGAAAGTTGCTATTAAGGCCGAAGTAATAATTGATATTTTAAGTAATGAAAAAATATCACAAGTTATTGATAATAAAAGTAATTTTCATATTTGAAATTTATCTTAATTTAAGATTTTCCTAATGAACCAAATTCTGTTAATAATTCTTTAGCTTTAAGTTTAATTGCTTCCATTCCTGGCTTAAAAATTTTTCTAGGATCAAACCCTTTATCTTCATTAAGTTTTCCTTCCGTAACATATTTTTCAATAGCTGCGGCGAATACTTCTTGTAATTCAGTATTAACATTAATTTTACTAATTCCTAAATTAATAGCTTTTTTAACCTGATCTTTTGGAATTCCAGAACCACCATGTAATACCATTGGCTTATTTGAAGCTACTGATAAATTTTTTAACACATCAAAATTTAAACCATCTCAATTTTTAGGATACTTTCCATGAATATTATTTATTCCGGCTGCTAAAAAGTCAATTCCTAAAGCTGCTAATGATTTACAATCTTCCTCACTAGCAATCTCACCACTACCAATAACTCCATCTTCTTCACCACCAATAGTACCTGCTTCTGCTTCAACAGATGCATTTTTTTTCTTAGCATAAGTAACTACTTCTTTGGTACCTTTTATATTTTCATTAAAATCTAAATGAGAACCATCAAACATAACTGAACTAAAACCAGCATCTAATGCTTTCTTACAAGAATCTATTGATTGACCATGATCTAAATGTAATGCCACTGGAATAGTAATATTTAAATCATTCAATAACGCTAAAGTCATACTAACAACTGTGTTAAATCCACCCATGTATTTAATAGCACCTTCTGAAACACCTAAAATAACAGATGATTTAGTTTCTTGTGCAACTTCAAGAATAGATCTTGTTCATTCTAAATTATTAATATTAAAGTGAGCAACGGCATATTTACCTGCTTTTGCTTTATCAATCATATTTTTTGCACTAACAAATTTATTCATTTCTTTTCCTTCTTTCTTAAAATATTATAACCTTATATTATATATTTTCATAAAAAATCTAGTTGCATATATATTTTGAGAATATACAATTCATAAAAATTATAACAATTTTAAAATTAAATTTTCTTACTTAATCATTATTTTTTAATAATACTTTTAATTAATCCTAAAAATAAAGGATTTGGTTTATTAATTCTTGATGTGAATTCAGGATGAAACTGACTTGCAATAAAGAATGGATGTACTTCTTTTGGCAACTCAATCACTTCTACCAAATCTTCTTTATTATATATACCACTAAAAATTAATCCATTTTTTGCAAGTAATGTTTTATAACTATTATTAAATTCATAACGATGACGATGACGTTCAATAATAATAGTTTGTTTATAAAGAGATTTTGCTAATGAATCATTAATTAAAGTGGTTGGATAATTACCCAATCTTAAAGTTCCCCCAATTTGATCATTTTTATTTTTACCACGTAATAAATCAAAAATAGGATTTTTAGTTTTTTCATTAAATTCAGTAGAATTAGCATCTTGTAAATTACATACATTACGAGCATATTCAATACAAGCTAACTGCATACCTAAACATAATCCCAAGAAAGGAACTTTATTAACTCGAGTATAATTAATTGCATTGATTTTGCCTTCAACACCACGATTACCAAAGCCACCAGGAACAATTATTGCTTGGAAAGGGGAAAGCATAGAATTAATGTTTTTACTATCTAAACTTTCGGCGTTAATAATTTTATAATTAACTTTAGTATTAAGACTATAACCTGCAATTTTCAATGATTCAATTACTGATAAGTAAGCATCACTTAAATTCGAATACTTTGCCACAATACCAACAGTAACTTCTTGATTAATATTATCTAACTTTTTAACAATTGCATGTCATTCTGACATATCTGGTTTAGTTTTATTTAACTTTAATAATTCTGAAACTACTTCATCAATTTTTTGTTGTTCTAAAGATAATGGCACTTTATAAATATTATCACAATCAGGAATTGCTAAAACATGACTGCGTTTAATATTACAAAATAAAGATAATTTATCAAAAATATGATCAGGTGGCATAGTTTCACTACGACAAACCAAAATATCAGGTTGAATACCTAATGATAATATTTCTTTTACTGAATGTTGACTGGGTTTCGTTTTAAATTCACCAACCGAATGTAAATAAGGAATTAATGTAGTGTGAATAACAATAACATTTTCATGACCTTTTTCGTTTTTAACTTGTCTAATGGCTTCAATAAAAGCTAATGATTCAATATCACCAACTGTTCCACCAATTTCGGTAATAATAACATCAGCCTTACTATTAATTGCGGAATTAAAAATATGTTTTTTAATTTCATCAGTAACATGAGGTACAACTTGTACAGTTTTCCCTTCATAAAAACCATCACGTTCCTTTTTTAAAACAGTTTGGTATACTTTTCCGGCAGTAATATTGGAATCTCTAGTCAGATTTTCATCAATAAAACGTTCATAATGACCTAAATCTAAATCAGTTTCAGCACCATCACTAGTTACATATACTTCACCGTGTTGATAAGGACTCATAGTACCTGGGTCAACATTAATATAAGGGTCAAATTTTTGCATAAAAATCTTAATATTTTTTTGCTTTAATATACGCCCAAGCGATGCTGCTGTAATTCCTTTACCTAAAGATGATACAACACCACCAGTAATAAATATATACTTTGAATTCATTAGTTTTCTCCTAAATATTAATTAATAATATCATTATTATTCATCATCATAACTATCTTCTAATGGTTTAATACTAATGGTATCTAAATCATCATCTTCATCTTCTACGTCTTCACTTAAATCTATAGTTTCATCATTATCTGTAACTGTTTCAGTACTATCAATTTCGTCTTTTGTATTACTTGGAATTTCTACTCTTGTCATATGTTCTTTAATTTCCTCTAATGAGACTTCATTACGTGGATATCAAAGTTTATCATTTTTTAAGAAAAAATTGGTATTTAAAATAATTCCAGTATAAAGTTCACCAGCAATTTTTTCTTCATCTTCTTTAGAAATATTACATTGTTTTTTAACATGTGTTCAAATTTCATTAAAACTGCTTTTTTTCTTTTTGCATAAAAAACTATATGCTACTTCTACTAATGTTTGTTTGTTTTGCATTTCTTAATCACCTTCTAAATTGTATATTATAAATAATAAAAAATATATTTTTTACATCTTTTTAGGCGCATCCACACCAATTAAATTTAAAGCATTGGCCATTATTTGTTTTATTGCTAAAACTAATGTTAATCGTTGAATTGTTAATTGTTGATCTTCACTAATAACTTTATGTTTATTATAATAAGAATGAAATAACTTAGCTAATTTCTGAATATAATTTGTAAGTAAATGCGGTTGATGCTGTTTTTCAATTTTTTGCAAAATAATTATATATTCATCTAATGTAATCAATAATTCTTTTTCCTTTTGTTCTGTTAATAAATTAATACTATTTGCAATTTCAAATTTTGGATAATTCTCTATAATTTGATTTATACGTGCATGAACATATTGTGCATAATAAACAGGATTTTCGTTAGATTGTTGTTTAGCAAGTGCTAAATCAATATCAAGATGTGATTCAACTGATCTTGATACTAAAAAATAACGTAAAGCATCCTTTCCAATTAAATCTATCATATGTCTTAAAGTTATTGATGTTCCTGCTCTTTTTGACATTTTTTGTTCTTTGCCATTATCAATAACCTTTACCATTTGCATACATAAAATATCAAGTTTAGTGGCATCATTATTAAGCATATATAATCCTGCTTTAATTCGTGGAATATAGCCATAATGATCTGCTCCTCAAATATTAATTAACACATCACTACGTTGAAATTTAATATGATGATAAGCTAAGTCAGGAAGCATATATGTATAAGTTTTGTCTTTCTTAACAATTACACGATCTTTATCATCTTCAAATAAAGTAGTTTTTAAAAAAATAGCACCATCAAGTTGATAAGTATTGCCTTGCATTTCAAATTGTTTGATTAAATTAGAAATAATATTTTCTTTATATAAAAATGATTCAGAAAATCAAATATTAATTTTAACTTTAAATTTTTTTAAATCTTTTTTAATTTCTGAAAGCATATAATTAATACCAAATTCTTTAAAAATTAAAGAAGAGGTTTCATCAAAAGGTTTATTTGCAAATTTATTACCATTTAATTTCAAAAATGATTGTGCAGCAGTTAAAATTTCAGAACCACGATAACTTTCTTTTGGTAATTCAACAGCATTGCCACAAAGATTTTGATAATTTATGAAAATTGAATTGGCCAAAACATTAATTTGATTACCAGCATCATTAATATAGTATTCTCTAACTATATTATATCCTCTATGTTCTAATATATTAGCTAAACTATCACCAATAGCCGCATTTCTTGCATGTCCTAAATGTAAAAGTCCGGTTGGATTGGCACTAATAAATTCAATATTATAAGTAATATTTTTTTTATTAGATTGACCATATAATGATTTCTCATTAATAATTTTCATTAATAACAAACTAAATACTTCAACATTAATATTAATATTAATAAAACCAGGGGTAATATAATCAATTTTTTTAATTAATGGGTGTTTCTGATGAATATTTTTAACTATAATTTCAGCAATGTCTAATGGTTTTTGTTTATATTTTTTTGCTAATATCATTGCTATTGATGTAGAATAATCACCTAAGTCATTATTTTTATTAATTTCAATAATAACTTGATTCAATTCTATTTCATAATTTGCAAATGCTACTGCATCAAGAATAATAGTAGTGAGTTCATTAATAACATAACTGTCCACAGTTCAGACCCCTTTCAATATCTAAAATATTATACTCATAAATTTAATTTATATCATATAAAAAAATAAAAATAAATACTTTTTTATAAAAGTTGCTCAATTGTATCATTAACATACTGTATAAATCCAATTCTGATTAAAAATTCCAAAATAGCAACATCATTGTAATTTAAATCAATTAATTCTTGATAGTTACCAAAAATTTGATTATCCAGTACATTTCTTAATTTATCATTAATTTTTTTTGGATCATCTTCGATCTTAATTCCTGAAACTTTAACTAATTCTAAATCAATTTTTTTTTGCATTTTAACTTTAGTATTATCATCTTTATATAATTCTATTAATTTTAAATATAATTCTTGTAATAAACTTAAAGCCTTGACAAAATTACTTAGTAATTCTTGTTCATTAATTATATACGAATTTAAATTATGAAAATAATTATGATTTATCTCAGCTTCATATCTTGCTGCTTGACCACCAGGATTAATTTGTTCAAAATAACGCAAACGTTCTCTTAAATTTAATAATATTTTACTCATTTCCTCACTTTCAACTCTTGTAGTACTAATTAATTTAATCAATCGTATTAAATTATGAAAATTAAATTTTTTCTTACTAGCTGAAGGTTCAACTTGAATATATTTTCTTAAACAATGCTTTAGTTTTAATTCTAACGATTGATATACTGAAAAAAGAGTAATATGAAAATTATCATATCCAATCCCTTTTTTAATATTTAAAATAGCGTTAACTGCATACATATTAGCGCGATCATTATCATTACCCAAAACATTAGTTAAATGCAAAGTTCTTGGAAACTTATTAATCATTGTAAGTAATGTTTCTTTAAATTTAATTTTTAACGTATTATCTTTAAATTTAATTTGATTTATTTTAACTGATTTTAAATCATTATATTCATTACCTATTATAAGGTAGGCAAAAATAGAAAAATAAACTATTACTTTTTCTTTAAAATTTATTCAAGTAAAATTTAAAGTTTTAATAGCATTTTCAATTTTTTCTTTATTAATTAATACGCCCAATATCACTATTACTTCTTGCGTTGCTAAGTGATACTCATGTGAATTTAAGTAAAAATCTCCTGGCGTTAAATCTAAAATATTTGGATACTCAAAAACTTTATTAATTGATTTTAAAATTTTCATAATTACCTCATTTTATAACAGTTTTAAATTTCTATTTCTTTTTTAAAAAATAAATTGTATTTGGTGCTTTAATTGGATCTTGCAAAATTTGTGAGATTTTTTCTAAAGTAATATACTCTTCGTTTTTTGTTTTAATAATAATTGGATCTTTTTTAAAATAATAAAGTACATTTTTTAAATCTTGTTTAACCCCAATAACATTAGTGTTATTTTGACTTGTTAATAACAACAATTCATTTTCTCAGTTAAAACAAAATAAAATTACTTTTGATATTTTTACTAACTCATTATCGTTTTCAAAATTAATAATATCTTGCATTAACTTAATTAAAGTAGCATCTGTTCAATTTAAATATGTTTGTATTTCAACGCTTTTTCCCTCAAAAATAGCAATAAAATCATGAATATTGACTTTAAATGAATAAGCTTTATCAAAATATAATTCAGTTATTCTTGAAAATAATTTTTGTAAATTAAGATCAAAAAGAATTCCACTTTTATGATAATAAACTTGAGAATACATATGGAACCTTGTGATTAAATAATTTTCAATAGCAGAAATTGCCTTGTATGAAAAAACTAAACCCTCTTTAATATCAATTATCATATTTGTAATAATTCAATCAATATCAATACTTCCATAACCAACTCCTGTAAAATATCCATCACGCATTAAATAATCAATACGATCACAATCTAATTGCGATGATACCAATTGAATTTGATATTTAGGATAATTTTTATAATCCTTCTTAAGGATACCAATAATAGCATTAATATTAATATTAAATTGTTTTAAAATCATGTTAATTTCAGTATTATTATCATTAATAATAGCACAAGTATAATCTTCATGAGTAAAATTTTCTTTTTTATTAACATTAAGGTTTATGATTTTTTCAAAAGTGTGTGAAAAAGGACCGTGTCCTAAATCATGTAATAAACCAGCAATTTTAATGTTTATTTTTTCCTCTTTAGTTAATAAAGAAGAACCTTCAACTTCACTAAGAACACGATTTAATATATGATAAACACCGATACTATGAACATATCTAGTATGAGTTGCATTAGGAAAAGCAATTTGGACACCACCAAGTTGATTAATTCATCTTAATCTTTGAAATTCTTTACAAGATATTAACGCCTGAATAACGAGTTCGCTGATATTAATATTTTTGTGTATAGCGTCACGAATAAAAGTTACTTTATAATTATTGCTTGACATAAATTTTAACCTCTCATTAATATCTTATAAATTTTAGGTATTATTAATTTTTTATTTTAATAGTAACATAATATAAAATTTTTCTTCTATTTTAATAATTATTTTGAGTAAAAAGAACAATTTTATAATTTTTATTTATAACAAAAGTAAATATTATATTTTCTATATAAGTAATAATAATTATTTTTCTTTAATATTTAAAATTTAATTTCACATTATTAATAATGGTATCATAACCTAATAGTTTAATGGTGCTAACTAAATCAGGTCCATGCATTTGTCCTGTCGTAATAATTCTAATTGGCATAAATAATAATTTGCCGTTAACATTAGTTTCTTTTTTAACTTCATTAATAATGTTTTTAATATTATCACTAGTTCAATTTTTACAATCAATAATCTTTTTAATAAATGTTGTACAAACTAAGTTACATTCATTATCATTCAAAAAAGTCTTTGCTTCTATATCTACCTTAAAATTATTTTTAAAAAATAAACTTACCAATTCATTAATTTGACTACCATATTCTAACTGTGATTGATAAATTAATAATACTTCTTTTCATCATTCAATAGTTTTGCTATTTCAATTATATTTTTCTTTAATAAAAGGTGTTACTAAAGCTAAGTATTGTTCAACATTTAATCTTTTAATATAATAATTATTCATTCACACTAATTTTTCTGGATCAAACATGCTTGGTGCTTTACTTAAATATTTTGGGGTAAATAATTTAATTAATTGTTCTTTAGTATAAATTTCTTTTTCTTCATGCGAACTTCATCCTAATAAAGCAATAAAATTAAAAATTGCTTCTGGTAAATATCCTTCTTTACGATATTGATGAATAAATTGGATAATGCTACCATCACGTTTTGATAATTTTTTACGTTTATTATTAACAATTAATGTTAAGTGGGCAAAAATTGGCATTTTCCAATTAAAATACTCATAAATAACTAATTGTTTTGGTGTATTTGACAAATGTTCTTCACCACGAAAAACATGACTTATTTCCATTAAATGATCATCAATAACAACAGCGAAATTATAAGTGGCCACTCCATTTGATTTAATAATAATATAATCTCCTAAATCTACTGAATTAAATTCAACATTACCACGAACTAAATCTTTAATTTTATAACTTTTATTAGTGGGAATTTTAACTCTAATAGCATATGAAATTTTATTTTGTAAATTTTCTTCAATTACAGACTGCTCTAATTTTGAACATGTTCCATCATACTGGAAAGCTAAAATATTTTTATCTGCTTGTTTCTTACGCATTTCTTCTAGATATTGAGGTGTACAAAAACAATAATATGCTTTTTTTTCTTTTATTAGTATTAATGCATGTTGAATATATATATTTAAACGTTCAGTTTGTTTATAAGGACCATATTTACCTGGTAAATCAATAGTTTCATCAGGAATTATTCCCATTCAACGTAAATTATCTAATTGTGAACTAATTCCATCTTCAATATTGCGTTCTAAATCAGTATCTTCAATTCTAACTATAAAATCTCCTTTGTTATTTTTTGCAAATAAATAATTAAATAATGCTGTTCTAGCACCACCAATATGTAAATACCCAGTAGGACTAGGTGCATATCGTACACGAATTTTCATATTTTCACCATCTTTATTAAATTTAAGATTTTTTAATCTTACTAACTTTTTTTTCTACTTTATTAGTCTTTTTTTTAGAATTTAATTTTTTTTTATTATTTTTAGAGGATTTCATTATTTTTTTACGATTAGTTTTAGATTGTAATTTTTCATTTACTTCTTCATCAAGAAAAATTGTAATAGTCTGTGTATCATTTGGATCAAATTCATTAGAACTTGGTAATGGTTGTTTTAATTCTGGTTCAAATTCAATTGCTTGTTCAATACGTTGACGATAAAAGTGATATGTTTGAACATTAATTAAATTTAATTTAAGTAATAAAATAACTGCTGCAACAAGTAATGCAAAATAAAAACCAAAAATTGATCAAACAATTGTTGAAGAAACTCAATTTCGATAATAAAAACTTGGTGTTTCAATTGTTCCACCCCTATTAGGTATTATTTGTGCACTATCATTACTTCATTCACAATAAAGCAATTGACCAGAAAAACTTATTAAAAATCCAACAACAAAAATTATAAAGTTTACAACTAAAAATACAAATTTAAAACGAGGAGATTTTTCGAGAAAAACTCTTGCCGTAAAAATACAACTTATCAACCCAAAACTACTTACAATCAAACCTATTACTGGTAAATAATAAACTGCAGTATAACTTGAAGGATTAAAACTTGGTGAAGGTTCTGCAATTTGAAAACCATAATAATATAAATCTTTTAAAACTGTATTTTTTGACAAAGTAATTAAAAAAAATAATTCATAAATAATAAATGTGCTTAATAATAAATAAAAACTAATAAACCACCAATTACGAATTCTCATAAATCTGTCCCCCTTATTTAATATTCAAAGTTTTTTTACTAAATCCCTTTTCTTGTTTTTTAATTTTTTTTAATTCTTGTTTTCTAATTCGTCTTTGTTTTTTTTCCATACTTCTAGTAGTATAAATTTCATAATCTGAGTTCATAAATGTAAACTTTCTACGCATAATTCAAAAAAATAGTTGTGTAATCAAAATTAAAAAAAGACTAAAAATAATAAATATTCTTGCAATAATTGGATTAATTCAATGATAATTTTCATTATATAATATTCCAGATTGTGAAATATAAATTAATTGTACTTCTGAACTTAACATTACACTAAGAATTAATAATCAAAAAGTAGTATAAAACATTCTACTGCTATACTTTGAAGAGACAATACTTACTCTAGGAGCAAATATTAATAAAATCATACTTACAGTAATTGCAATTAAACAAACAATTGGTGCATAAAATAAATTCAAAATAGGATAATTAAAATCAGTAAGTACATTATATAATTTATATTTTGATACATTAATAGCAGCAAATAATGAAAAAATAAAAACTGATAAAAAAAGAACTATTGATATTGTCAAATAAACAAAATATGCATTTTTAGTTTTTTGTTCATATGGAATAAAACATGTTTCTTTGTTTTTAAGATTATCTAAATCTTTAATTTTCATTATTTTCACCTACTTTATTTTTCATTAGGTAATTCTTCAACTACTAAAATTAAAATAATCGCTGCTATTACTTCACATATTCATACAATTAATGAGATTAATGAAAAAAATAATAATACTGGTATTGATCAAAAAACTAGACTACCGCTTAACATTAATGTTGATAATATTAATGTTGAAATAGCAGTAATTCTAAATGAAGATTTCTTTTTAAGTTTCTTTGCTGGTATCATAAAACAAATAATACTGACTAAAATTGCAATTCCAACATATGATAATGATAAAGCTAATTGTAGTTTACTAAATTCAAACCCCATTTTTTGCCCAACAAATGCATTAACTATTAATAGTATTAAAAAAGCAATACTACCAATAATTTGCACAATTGGTGATCAAAAAAGTAAAGCTCTTGAAACTTTTATTTTATTAAGAACATCAAACTTTTTAGTTTTTTTATTTGGAACATAATTGTTTTCTTGAATGTCAGAATCAGGATTTTGTAAATTACTTTTTAACATAATATTTTTTTCCTTTCTTGCTAGTATATTTTCAAATTAATTATAGCAAAACTATAACCTTTTTATAATTAATATTATCTTAAAACTAAACATTAAAAAGGAAATGACAAATATCACCATCTTCAACTATATAATTTTTACCTTCAACTCTCATTTTTCCCTTTTCCTGAACATTTTTTTCACTACCCAATAATTCTATATCTTGATAATTATAAACTTTAAGTCTAATAAAACCTTTCATGAAATCTGTATGAATGATACCAGCACACTCTGGTGCTTTCATTCCTTTAATAAAAGTTCAAGCATGAACTTCTTTGGGTCCAACAGTAAAATAAGTACCTAAATTTAATAGTTTATAAGTTGCTAATACAATTTGATCAATTCCTGATTCAAAAATATTTAACTCTTTAAACATTTCTTTTTTTTCTTCTGCTTCTAATTCAGAAAGTTCACATTCTGTCTTAGCACAAACAACAATTACAGTAATATTTTTTTTGCTAATATATTGTTGTAATTGTTCAACATATTTATTAGTTTTAGTTATTAAATCTTTTTCATTAATATTAGCAATAACAATTATTGGTTTAGCAGTTAAAAAATTATAAGGTTTAATCATTAGTAATTCTTCTGAACTTAACTTTTGATTGCGAATAGCAATACCATTGTTTAATTCATTATTAATTTTTTCTAATAAAGCTACCTCAGCAATACCTTGTTTATCTCTAGTTATTTGCGATTTTTTACGAACTTTTTCTTTTCGTTTACTTATTACTTCTTGATCAGCTAACATTAATTCCAATTCAATAATTTCAAAATCATTAATTGGATCAATTTTATTTTCAACATGAGTAACATTAATATCATCAAAACAACGAATAACTTCGCATATTGCATCAACCGTTCTAATATTGGCAAGAAATTGATTACCTAATCCTTCACCTTTACTAGCGCCTTTGACAAGTCCAGCAATATCATGTAATTCTAAAATTGTTGGTACAACTTTTTGTGGATTAAAAATTTTTATTAAATTTAAAATTCTTGAATCATTGACTGGAACGCTACCAATATTTGGTTTTATAGTAGCGAAAGGATAATTTTCAATTAATACTTGTGAATTGGTTATGGCTTTAAATAATGTTGATTTACCTACATTAGGTAAACCAACGATACCAGCAGTTAACATATAATATACACCTGTTTCTTTTACTTATATGATTACATCGTATCATATAAATTATAAAGAAAAATATAAAATTAATTATCAATTAAGAAAAATTTAATTTTGGAGTTGATTTGGATGGTAATGGTACAGTATTTACTAAATTATTAGATTCATTAATAGTATTACCAGCAAGTTCTTCATCATCGCTTTCATCATCAAAAGGATTTGTACTAACTGGTTTAGGAGTAATCTGACCAGAACAAATGCCACTATCACTAGATGCTGTTCTAGTAAGACAATGATTAAATTCTTGATGAGATGATTCAGTACTGCTTTCTAAATCACTATACTGTGGAAAACTATAACTATTAAGTTCTCTTAATATTTTATCGATATCAATAATAGAATAATCATTTTCTTCAAATTCAGAAGAAAGTGAACTTATCGCACTATCAGTACTATTTGAACGTGATAATTTAGGTTTTTTTTCAATTATTCATTCATCTCAAGGCTCAGATGTTGGTAATAGTTCTGGTATACTTTGTCTTTGATAAGGTACGCTTATTTTATCTATTGATGTTTTATTTTCATTTAAATTTGCAATTAAAGTTCCAAAATTTTTTATATTATTTTCTTTAATCACTTTGATATTTCTTTTTGTTTTTTTTCATGTTTGGATGGGTTACACTTTATTGGACACTAATTACGTAGACAAGTGAACAAATTAGTGAAAAGAAAGGAACTATAATTATGGCCAATATTAACTCATATTCAGATGAATTTAAAAAACAAATAGTAGCTTTATATCAAAGTGGTAAGTCAGTGTCTTGTCTTGCTAAAGAGTACAATGTTACAAGAGCAGCTACTTACAATTGAATTAAGCAATTTACTAATTCAGGCAGTTTTAAAACTAAAGATAATCGTTCTGTTGAAGAAAATGAATTAATTAAATTAAGAAAAGAATTAAAACAGTTACGAATGGAAAATGACATTTTAAAGCAAGCAGCACTAATAATAGGCAGAAAATAGAAATTATTGCTAAAAATAAAGTTAAATATAAAATTCGTAAAATGTGTCGTTTTTTAAAAATTTCTAAATCAACATATTATTTTAATTTAAATAAAAAAGAAGATAAAATTAAAAATAATATGTATGATGAAGCTGTTATTAGTGCTTTTAAAGAAAATAAAGAAGTTTATGGAACAAGAAGATTAAAAGTTGTTCTAGAAAATAAAGGAATTTATTTATCAAGACGAAAAATTAAAAAAATTATGAATAAACATAATTTAATATCAAAATACACTAAATTATCATTCAAAAATCATAATAACAGAGTTAATAATAGTCAAGTAACAAATCTTGTTAATAGAAATTTTAATAATAGGGTTAAAAATGAAGTTATTGTCAGTGATTTAACTTATGTTCAAGTTAATGGCAAATGAAACTATATTTGCCTATTAATAGACTTATTTAACCGCGAAATTATTGGACATAGTGTTGGATTTAAAAAAGATGCATCATTAGTATATCAAGCATTTATGCAATCAAATCGCTGTTTAAAAAATATACAAATATTTCATAGTGATCGCGGTAATGAATTTAATAATAAAATTATTAATAATCTTTTATTAGCATTCAACATTAATCGTTCTTTAAGCAAAAAAGGTTGTCCTTATGACAATGCTGTTGCTGAAGCAACTTTCAAAACTTTTAAGACCGAATTTATCAATGATAAAAATTTTACATCATTAATCCAATTAAAATTAGAATTATTTGATTATATCAATTGATACAACAACATAAGAATCCACAGCACTTTAAACTACTTAACCCCCATTAAATATCAAACACAAATGTCCACCAAAAAATAGTCCTAAAAAGGGTTGCCATTCCAACTTTTACTAGCATTCAATATTAATCGCTCTTTAAGCAAAAAAGGTTGTCCTTATGATAACGCTGTTGCTGAAGCAACTTTTAAAACTTTCAAAATTGAATTTATTAATGATAAAAATTTTACATCATTAATCCAATTAAAATTAGAATTATTTGATTACATCAACTGATATAACAACATAAGAATTCACAGCACTTTAAACTACTTAACTCCAGTTAATTATCAAAAATAAATGTCTACCAAAAAATAGTCCTAAAAAGGGTTGCCATTCCATATTAATATATGAAAAATATTTAAAAATATTAAAATCATTTTTATTTATAAAAAGTTTAAATTATAATAAATATTTTATACAATATTTCATTTTTTTTATTATAATTTAGTAGACTATTAATAAACATATTTTATAAGGAGTGAAATATATATAATGTTAAAAATGAAAGGTATTGGTGCTAGTAATGGCATTGCTCTAGCCAAAGCATTAATCTTAAAACATGAAACTATCAAAACTAATCCTAAAAAAATTAATGAAAAAGAAATAGAAGGAGAAGTTAAAAAGTTACATGATGCCTTAAAAATAGCAGGTGATGAAATTAAACAACTCATCCAAAATACAACAAAAACTTTGGGTGAAGAAAAAGCCGCTGTTTTTGAAGCTCATTTTTTAGTAACAACTGATCCAGTATTAATTGAAGATACTGAAAAGTTAATTAAAGAAGAAAAATATAATGCTGCTAATGCTTTAGAAAGTACTGCTAATAAAGCAATTGCAACATTGCAAGCAATGGATGATGATTATTTTCGTGAACGTGCTGCTGATGTTATTGATGTTCGTGATCGAATTTTACGTAAAATTTTAAATATTAAAACTATTGATTTAAGTGCAATTAAAGAAGAAACAATTATTGTTAGTCATGATCTAACACCTTCAGAAACAAGTCAATTGAATCCTAAGTTTGTTAAAGGATTTTTATGTGATATTGGTGGTAGAACTTCTCATGCAGCAATTATGGCTCGTAGTCTTGGTATTCCAGCAGTTCTTGGGTTAAAAAATGTTACTACAAAAGTAAAAAATAATCAATTTTGTGTATTAGATGGTAATACTGGTGAAATTGAAATTGATTTAAATAGTAGTGAAAAAAATAAATGAGTTGCTAAACAAAACGCATGAATTGAAGAACAAAAAGAATTATTAGTATTTAAAGGTAAATTAACTAAAACCAGTGATAATCATGAAGTAAAGTTAGAAGCAAATATTGGTTCACCTAAAGATATGATTAAAGCAATTGAATATGATGCACAAGGAGTAGGACTTTTTAGAAGTGAATTTCTTTATATGGAAAGTAGTGATTTTCCAAGTGAAGATATTCAATTTGAAGAATATAAAAAAGTATTGTCTGCTACTAAACATAAAGTTGTTATTAGAACTTTAGATATTGGTGGTGATAAAGAATTATCATATTTAGATTTACTAAAAGAAATGAATCCTTTCCTTGGTTATCGTGCCATTCGTTTGTGTTTAGATCGTAAAGATATTTTTAAAACTCAGTTACGTGCTTTAATTCGTGCTTCAGCTTTTGGTAAATTAGCTATTATGTTTCCAATGATTGCTACTGTTGAAGAATTTAAAGCAGCTAAATCATTATATGAAACTTGCAAAAAAGAATTAATTAAAGAAAAAGTTAAAGTTAGTGATGATATTCAAGTTGGAATGATGATTGAAATTCCAGCAGCAGCAGTTAATGCAGAAATATTTGCTAAATATGCGGATTTCTTTTCAATTGGAACTAATGATTTAATTCAATATAGTTTAGCCGCTGATCGTATGTCAGAAAAAGTGTCTTATTTATATCAACCATATCATCCATCAATTTTACGTTTGATTAAGATGACAATTGATGGTGGACATAAATATAATCGTCCTGTTGCCATGTGTGGTGAAATGGCTGGTGATAAAATTGCTGTTCCACTACTAGTTGGTCTAGGGCTAGATGAATTTTCAATGTCTGCATCTAGTGTTTTAGAAACTAGAAAAATTATTATTACTTTAAATAAAAAGGATACAGAAATATTAGCATCAAAAGCATTACAATGTGAAACCAATGAAGAAGTTAAATCATTAGTAGAAAAATTTTTATCAAAAAAATAAAAATATTATTTATTTTTAAAGTTACATTATTTAATGTTAAAATTATAAACATCTAATTTACATAATTTTGAGGAGAATCGACATATGTTTTTCAAGAAAAAAAAACAATTACCTTTATTAATTTATGCACCAGTTACTGGTAAAGTTATTAACCTTAGTAAAGTTGAAGATCCAGTATTTGCTCAGGAAATGTTAGGGACTGGTTTTGCTATTATTCCTGAATATAAAGGTAAAGATGGAGTTGAATTTGTATCACCATTTGATGGAAAATTAGCAACAGTATTTAATACAGGACATGCTTATGGTATTAAAGATGTAAATACAGGTATTGAATGTTTAGTTCATATTGGTATTGATACTGTTGAATTAGCTGGTAAGGGCTTTGATATTAAAGTTGAACAAGGTAAACCAATTAAAAAATCAGAAGTAATGGTAGTTGCTAATTTACAAGAAGTTAAGAATAAAGGTAAAAAAGTAACAACACCAATTGTTTTCACTAATGAAACAATGGAAGGTTATGTTGTAAAGCAAGTAGTAAAAGATGATGAACAAGTAACGGTTGGTCAATTAATTGCTGAAGTCACTAAGAAATAAATATTTTTATTAAAACAAAACCATTTAAGGTTTTGTTTTAATAAAAATAAAATTAATTTGATAAAATATTAATAAGTATTTATATATTATTGGAGGGTATCATTTATTATGGATAATTTTTGGCAACATTATTGATGAGCAATACTTATCGTAGTTTTAGCTATGTTAATAATACTTTATATTTTATATAGAATTTATCAAATTTTCCATATTGATTATCACTGAGAACTGAATCGTCATTTTCCACAATGAAGTAACGAGGGAATCATCACTAGGGATAACTATTTTTTACATACTGAATTTAAATTTGTTGATAATAGTAAATATATTATTATTGGTATTCATGGTATGGGTGCCTCTTTAACAGACTTTAAAACAGCTGCTAAGTTTTTTACTAAACATGGTATTTCATTTTTAAGTTTTGATCAACGAGGTTGAGGAGAAAATGAAAAATGAAAATATCATACTTTAGGAACAACTATTAATGATATTAAAGATATTATAACGGTTTTGAATGAACGTTATCCTAATAAAAAAATTTTATTAATGGGTGAATCATTAGGTTCTGCATTAACAGCATTAGCAATTAAAAGATTACCAAAAATGATTGATGGTGCAATTTTAACTAATTTTGTTACTAAGAAACAAATATTTAAAATAAAACCTTCATTAGTTTGTCATGCAATTTGAGGATTTCTATTTTATAAACATCATCCATTACCTATTACTTTTGATATGGAAACAATTTCTATTAATTCTAATTATATTAAAAAAGGGAAAATTAGAGCAATGACTAATATGAAATTTACATTATTATTTTCCTTACAAGCACAAAAATTAAGTAAACAAGTACCAAAAAATCTTAATAGTGCTAAATGTCCGGTTTTGATTGTTCAATCTGCAAAAGATATATTTGCTGATTTTGATAAAATTGCAAAAAATAATAAACGTTGAAGACAAGGGATAACTTATAGTTTTTATGAAGAAGGTAATCATGCGATTTTAAATGAACCCAATATTAATATTATTTTAGAAGATATTTTAACTTGAATAGAAAAAGAACATATATAATGATTATTTATGATATTAGATCAAAAAATAATTAGAAAATTTAAAAATAGTAAATAATAGTTGATTGCGTAATTTTTATTTTATAGTTATAATAGTATTTATAATTTAATAATTGTTCATACCTAGTATAGTAATTTAACTATACTAGGTTTTATTAAATTAAAATTATATGTGAAAAGGAAGATAAAAATTATGAATATTATTACAGATCAAAAAGAATTAATGAATGAAATTGAAGGTTTATTAGAAGAAATTGAAAATAAAATTGAAGTAGAAAGAAGAATTGATAAAACTAAAAAAGAAATATTAGGTGATATTTCAGATTCTGTAGGAACTCCTGCCTATATGCAAACAGCTCTGGACTAGTACAATATATTAAACAACAATTAAACGAGGAGAAGTCAAAAAACAAATCCTAATATTAAACAATTAATGTCAATTATGTCAGAACTTAATGAAGTAAAAGAAAAAATAGATGTCACAGGTCAAGATTATAATTGACGTAATGCTAGAAAATATAAAACATCTAATAATCCAGAATTTTTAAAAAGAATTGAAAACCTTAAAGTTGAGTGTTTAGAAATTCACGAAGAATATTTAATTAATAATTCTAATCAAATGGCAGAAAACCAACCATCAGCATCTAATCAAAGTAGTGTAAGACAACATTCATTGTAAAAATAATGCCTTAATTAAGGCATCATTTTTTATATATTAAATTTAATTATTTTTTAAATTGAAAACTAATATTATCTAAATCAATTCCTAAACTACAACCAGCAATTAAATTTGGTGATGAAGTAACACGTGCATTTCATTGATAATAAATATTATTATCATCATGGTATACATAAAGTTCAATAATTGGAAGTTGAATAATAAGATCAGAAATTGCTACAACATTATAAGGATTTTGTAGTTCATATTTAATATTTTTATTAGTAGTAATATTATTAGTATCACCAGTAAGATTATTATTTTCTTTATATGTACCCATATTATTAATTGATAGTTTAGAATTATTAAAATTAAATTTAGGATAAAGTTGTGAAAATTGTTCTCAATTTTTTGCATATTTAGTTCAATTTAAAATGATTTGTTGATCACTATTTTTTGATCAATCATTTTTATTAATATTGCTAAAGTCTTCTTTATAATGATAGTTAATACTTTGTTTTATATTTTGAACATTTCATTTTGTATAGTAAATTGCTACTAAGTTATTATCATTATCAAAAATAAAATTTAATGAATAATCTTTTATATTTAGGAAAAGGGGTGAATTTTTAATAAAGTTAAAGATGTTATTATTTTCAACAATTAAGTTAATAATATTATTTGTTAATTGGTTACTAATTAGTTTGTTTAAACTGCTTTTATTAATGAATTGTTGACTAATATTATAAGCTATTGCTAAAGAAATTTTATTATTAATAGCAGCATCAGCAATGTAATATAATCCTAAGTTCTCACTAAGATTGTTATTATTTTCAATTTTAGAAGCACCAGCAATGTTAGAAATATCAATATTTTGTTCAAGACCACCAAATTGTAAATATGTTCAATTATTGTCACCAATAAAATTATTTTGTTGATATTCACTAAAATTGTAAGCATCAGAATAATTAGGATTGCTTTTAAGTGATGTTACTTTTTTGTGGCTGTTCATTTCTTGTTTTGTATTTTCAATATTTACTTTATCTTCATTAGGAATAGTAACTTTGGTATTATAAACTAGGTTACCTGTTGTATCTACTAAGAAGACGTTTCTAGCATTGGTAAAAGTATAACTTTTTAATGCTGAAGTATCATAACTATAAAATTTATGATCGGTTGTTGATTGGTTAGTAATTCAGTCACTATTATTTAAATATTGATATTGATTATTAAATAATGATGTTTGATTAGTAGTGGCGTTTGCTTTTTGTAAATCATTTTTGCTACTATTAAAGTGATTCACACTAGTTAAAATAGTGGTACTTGTTGCTAGTGAAAAAATACCAACTGTTAAAATATTTATTGTTTTTCTCATATTTTATACCTTTAAAGTTAATATATAATTTTAATAAAGATATAAAGTTTATATCATCATTAAAATTATAACGATATTAAACTATCGTTATTTATATTATAGTACTTTTAGCGAAATTCTACAATTATGAGTTAAATATTTATTTAACTTTTCTCATAGATTCAAAAAAAGATTTAATTTGAAAATTTTCAGTACTTATTACTAGTCTAGGAGCTTTTAATTCTGTTAAAATTTGATTTAAAATTTTGCAAATTTCTTCTACAAATAATTTTAATGTTTTAATAACATTAAATCCAAAAATAAATATATAATTTTTTCTATTATCAATAAATTCATAATAATTATAATTAGTATCAACTCAAATTCATAAATAATTAGGATTTGAATTTATTTGATTGATTGAAATATATTTTTCCATTTTTTCTTCTTTAATAAGATTTAAAATTCATGTACTTCTTTCATTATCATTAACTATTTTAAAATAATGAATAAAACTATTAATAATTAAATTATCATAATCCATTTTTTTTAGTTGTTGATTAATAATTTTGTTTTTATTAAAAATCTGTTTTTCAGATAACATAATTAAATTATTTTTAACTGCAAAATTTAATTTTGTTTTTAAATTTTCATATGATACTTGCTTTTTTTCTGAATTGTAACCTTGCATAAAAATACTATGTGTTAATAAATTACGCATAAATTTTAATCAAAAAATAATATTTAATTTCTCAAAATTATTTTTAATTTTATTTATTTTACTTTTATTTTTTTTAGTTAAATTTTTACTTTTATATATGTTTAAAATTTCAAAAGAAAAATAAACAAGTTCATACACATCATATAAATAATTTACTAAAGTTCTAATATTAGTGATAATACTACATTTAGATTTTTCTAATATAATTAAATCATTACTAATACTTGTAATATTAACTCTAGCATTTAGTAATTTTTGTATTTGTTTTTGATCATAAGATCACTTTTTTTCTTTAGAAGCCTCATTTAATAAAACTGAAGCAAAAAAATCTATATATTCAAATATATAACTTTCTAATTTAACTATTGCATTAAGTTTATCTTCATAGGAATTATTATTTTTCATATTATTATATTCCTTACTAAATTTGAAAATATTAATTTTATTTTTTAATTTAAATATGGGAATATTAATGGTTCATTAAAAATTTTACCCCATAATTCCAGCTTCATATAAATGTTTAAAGTGACCTTCTTTAACTTTTAATTCATCAAAAGTACCAACTTGAACTAAACCTTTTTCTTTTTCTAAAACTAAAATCTTATCAACAGTTTTAATTGTTGATAAACGATGGGCAATAATAATACTAGTACGACCAATCATTAATTTATTAAATTGTGCTTGTATTTCCTTTTCGACAATATTATCTAAAGCACTAGTAGCTTCATCTAAAATTAATAGTTCTGGATTTTTTAAAAAGATACGAGCAATAGCTACTCTTTGTTTTTGACCACCAGATAAGTTAATCCCACGTTCACCTAAAATTGTATTATAACCATTAGGTAATTGTTCAATGTAATCATGTAAGTTAGCTTTACTTGCAGCAATTTTGATTTCTTCTAAAGTTGCTCCTTGCTTAGTATAACTAATGTTTTCGGCAAATGTGCCAAATAAAATTTGTGGATCTTGTTCAATATAGCCAATATGATGTAAGTATTGTGCTAAGTCAATATCACGTAAATCAGTATTATTATTAATTAAAATTCTTCCTTCAGCAGGGTCATAGTAACGTAGTAATAACTTAGAAATAGTAGTTTTTCCGACACCAGTTGCACCAACAATAGCATAACTTTTACCTTTTTCAAAAGTGAAAGAGAAGTTATTTAAAATTCAGTCTTCTTTTTCATCATAGCGGAAATTAACATTTTCAAAAATAATATCACTAGTAATTTGTTTTACTGGTAAGGCTTTTTCTTTATTAACTATTTTTGGTTTAATATTAAGAATTTCATTAACTCTTAAAATTGAAGTTGATGTTTTAGCTCAATTACCTAAGAATTGAATACTTTGAATAACTGGGAAAATTAAAGTGTTGACTGCTAATAAAAAAGCAATTAGTGTTGAAACACTAATGATGTGTTTACTTACAAACATGAAACCAGCAACTAAACCAACAATGTTAATTCCTGTTAGTAATGTAATTAGTAATGCTCTAGTAAAACTTTCAAAAGTAATAGTTTTTTTTGCTGCTTGATAATATTTAAGATGTTCATTAGAAAATCTTTTATTTTCACTTTTTTCTGTAGCATTACTTTTAATTAAAGTAATAGTATTTAGTCGATCAGTAATATCAGCATTAACTTCAGTGTAAACTTTTCTTCATTTATAGTTTAAATAACGAATAATTTGAACATTTAATACTGATATTATTAAAATTGATAAAACAATACCTAAAACAATTAATGATAATTGTCAATTTAAAGAAAAAATAACGTAAATTGAACCAAAAAAAGTCACAATTGAACTAAGCATAGTTAAAGGAATAGATTGCATATTTTCACCAATAACACTAGTATCACTAATTAGTTTTGTTAAAGTGTCACCAATTTTGCGATCTTCATAATATGACATATCTAAATCTAGTAAATGTTTTAAAACTTTATTTCGATATTCAATTTCAACTTTAACACCAATGATGCTTCCTGTTAAATTACGAAAGTACATAAATAATCCTGATGCAATTTGTAAACTAATTAAAATATAAGCTAAAGTAGTAATTTTTTCTCATTGAAAACCATCGGGGGTAGCTAAAAAAATATTAGTAATTTTAGGAATAATTACTGAAATTATTGAAGAAGCAATAGTGGTTAGTATTGCAATTAGATAAAGTAGTGGATATTTTTTAAAGTATTTAATAACTGCGCTTAAGAAACCACTTTTTTTTATTTTTAATTTCATTATCATCGAGGCTTTTTAATAATCTGTGTATCTTTGTTTTACAAAGTTACTAATTTAGATTAATTCTGTCTTCAAATTTTATCATAAAATGAGCAATTGCTGTATTTCAATTTTGAATAGGCAATGTTCATTTTTTTGTTATATTTTCAATTGCCAAGTAAAATATTTTGAAAACTGCCATATCATTAGGAAAAACTTTTTTATTTCTGATGATTTTTCGTAATTGACTATTAACAGATTCAATAGCATTTGTAGTATAAATCACTCTTTTGATTTCTACTGGATAACTAATAAAAACCATTAAATTATCTCAATTTTTATATCAAGATTTAGTAATTTGAGGATATTGTTTATTTCATTTACTTTCAAACGATTCTAAAGCTTGCATTGCTTGTTCTTCACTACATGCACTATAAATTGGTTTTAAATCTGCAACTAGACCTTTTCGATGTTTGTATGAAACATATTTTAAACTATTTCTAATTTGATGAACAATGCATAATTGATGTTCTGTTTTAGGATAAACTGATTGTATTGCTTCTGACATGCCTGTTAAATTATCACTACAAGCAATAAGAATATCATTTAAGCCACGATTTTTCATTTCTGTGAAATTAGATAATCAAAACTTAGAACCTTCATTTTCACTAATTCATAATCCTAAAACATCTTTTTTGCCTTCTAAATCAACTCCTAATGCTATATAAACTGATTTGTTAATAATCCGTTTATCTTGTCGTACTTTAACTACTATACAATCAAAATAAACAATAGGATAAATACTTTCTAATGGTCGATTTTGTCATGCTTTAACATCATCAATAACATCATCAGTAATTTGACTAATAACACTTTCACTAATATCAGCACCATGATATAACTCTTGCAACTGCATTCTAATGTCAGATAATGTCATTCCTTTTGCATACAAGGAAAGAACTTGTTGATCAAAACCATCAAATCTTCTTTGCCTTTTAGGAACTATTACAGGAGTAAAATTACTATTGCGATCTCTTGGTACATCAATTTCAATTTTACCTTGTTGAGTTATTAATTTTTTTGAACTTGTACCATTACGAGCATTTTCAGTAGTACTATGTTGATTTTTTTCATATCCTAAATAATTTTGCATTTCAGAATTCAACATTTTTTCAACTAATCTTTTTGTTAATTCTTTATATAAACCGCCAGGTTTAAAAACTGTTGTTAAATCTTCAGTATTTTCTAGTAATAAATCTACTGCTTTTGATATTGGATCATTATTATTAAAGTTATCTTTTTTAGCCATCTGTAACTCACTCTTTCTAGTCATTTAATTATATTTACTAGAATTAATTAAACATAGTTATTTTTGTAAGTTACACAGATTACTAAACATTTCCTTATAATTCTATAGTATTACAAAACTTTGATATAATGTTATCATTTTGGTCTTCTCAAACAATATTTATTGTTAATATTTGGTTTTTATTTTCTTTAATTTATCATCAAAAAGAGCAGACAAATAGATTCACTAATATTTATAGTCAAATTAATTTAACAATATACATAACTATTACTGCCCTTATTTTTTGAGTGGGGATATTTATTGATAGTGTTTCAAAGTTAGATTTAGAACTTAATTGATTTTGAAAATTGAATAATTTATCTTTATTTTGTTCCTTTTTAGATCATTTAGTATCACCAATATTGATGATTACTTTTTTAATTTTAACTTTTAAAAAAAATAAATTTAATATCAATATTAAAAAACAATTTATATTAGTAGTTATTTATCTAACTTATATTTATATTAGAGCCAGCATTTTACAAACAAATGATGTTAAAAATTTTATTTATCCTTATAATATTCTCAACTTTAATTATTCAATTATTGGAATTTCATTATGAATTAATAGTATCTTAGTTATAATGTTAATTATTAGTACTATTATTAGTACTACATTATTTTATTTGTGAATTAATAAATTTTATTATAAAACAATTAAAGAACAAATAATAATGCAAATAAAGTAATATTTCTGCTAAATCTTAGCAATAAATATTAAACTGATTCATGGTAAAATATAAATATATATTTTAAAATAGGTGAGGTAAGATGGCATTCTTAAAAAGAATTGAAGCATATGGTTTTAAGTCATTTGCAGAGCCTTTAACAATAGAATTTGATACTAATATTGTAGGTATTGTTGGTCCTAATGGTTCTGGAAAGTCTAATATTAATGATGCTATTCGTTGAGTTTTAGGTGAACAATCAGTTAAATCATTACGTGGTGAAAATAGTGAAGATATAATTTTTAATGGTGCTAAAGGTAAACAGCCATTAAATAGTGCTCAAGTTACTTTAGTTTTTGATAATACTAATAAAATATTTAAAGTTGATTTTAATGAAGTACAAATTACTAGAAAAACTTTTCGTAATAGTTCAGAAAATGAATATTACATTAATAAAGCTCGTGTTCGTTTAAAAGATGTACAAGAAATTATTATGGGTACAGGTTTAGCTAAAGGTTCACTTGCAATTATTAGTCAAGGTAATGTTTCAAAATTTGCTGATTCTAAACCAGAAGAAAGAAGAACTTTATTTGAAGAGGCTGCGGGTGTTTCAAAATACAAAAAGAGGAAAGAAGAGTCATTACGTAAATTAGAGCGTACTAATGAAAATTTAGTTCGAGTTAATGATATTATTAGTGAAATAAGTAGAAAAATTGAACCATTAGCAAAACAAGCACAGAAAGCTAAAACTTATGTTGAATTACGTGATAATTTAAAAAAATATGAAATTACTATTATTGTTAAAGATTTGGAGACATATCATAATCAATTAAAACTTACAACAGTCAGTATAAATGATAATGAAATTTTACAACAACAACTTAATTTAAATATTAGTAAGAATGAACAACAATTAAAATTTTTAAAAAACAAAAGTTATGATTTAGATAAAAACATTAATAGTTTAGAAATGAATTTATCTAATGTTAATAGTTTATTGCAAGTTTTAGAACAACAAAAATCATTAATGAAAACAAAACAAAGTGAAATAAAAGATCAAACAGAAGTTGAAAAATTAAAAAATGAAATTGAAACTTTGCTTACTATTATTGAACAAAAAACTTTTTTACAAAAAAAAGAACAAGAAAATTTTGATAAAATTAATAATTTATTTGAAGAACTAAATGTTCAACATCAAGATTTAATTTTAGGACAAAATAATATTCATCGTGGTTTAGGCGAAAAAAAAGCACAATTAGAATCGGTAATTAATTATCAACAACGACAAAATCAAAAATATTTGGGTGTTCAAACAATTTTAAATAATAAAGATAAACTATATGGCATCATTGGAGTAGTGAGTGATTTAATTTCGGTGCCCGATCTTTATAGTGAAGCGATTGTTAAAGTATTGGGTAATACTTTAAAAAACATTGTTACGGCGACTAACAAAGATGCAACCAAGGCTGTTGAATTTTTAAAACAAAATAAAGCGGGAATTGCCACTTTTTTACCTTTAAATTCAATTCAAGTTCGAACAGCGACTAAAGAAGATGAAATTATTGTTAATAGCAAATCGGGTTATTTAAGTTTTGCTCATCATTTAGTTACAGCAGTTGATAATAGAATTCAGCCGATTATTAATTTTCTTTTAGGTCGTACTATTATTTGTGAAGACTTAGAAAGCGCAAGAGTTATTTCACAATTAATTGCTGCTAAATATCAATGTGTAACTTTAGATGGTCAATTAATTAAAGCTGGAGGTGCTATTGTTGGAGGTTATCAACATCAAAATAGTATTAATGTTTTTAAAGAAAAGTTAATAGTTTCTGAATTAAAAGAAGAAATTAAATCATTAGAACAACAATTAGTTAATATAAATGTCCAAAGAACAAGTATTGAAAGCGAATTAAATAATTATCAAGGTCAAAAGTTGACAATTACTTTAACAATAAATAAATTGATTAGTGAAATTAGTGATATCACTAATCAATCACAATTATTAACTACTCAATATCAAACATTGACTGGTAAAAAATTAGATATTGATACTACAAATCAATTAAATGATATTTTTATTCAATATGAAAATTCTAAATATGATCAAGCGACAATAAAAAGTCAATTACAATTAATTCGTAAACAGAAACATCAATTATTAGAACAAATGCAAACTTTAGAAAATGAATTATATAGTTTAAATCAAGAACATTTTATGACTAGTGATAAATTAAATAATCAAAAACTTGAGCAAGTAAAAATGGAGTCAAAAGTAGAACAACATTTAAGACGTTTAGTTGAAACTTATAATTTAACTTATGAATATGCTAGAGAACATTATAGTGAACCATTAGCAGATGAACAACAAGCACGTAATTTGGTACAACAATTACGTAGTAAGATTGAAGATTTAGGATTTGTAAATATTAATGCTATTGAAGAATTTGAAAATGAAAATGAACGTTATTTACGTTTAAAAACTAAACATGATGAATTGCAATTAGCATCACAATCGTTGTTAACAGCTATTGATGAAATGGATAATGTTATGGTAACGCAATTTGATGAAACAATAAAAGCTATTAATATGGTATTGCCAGAAACATTTCAAACTTTATTTGGTGGAGGAACTTGTAGTTTACGATATACATCACCTGATGATATTTTAAATACAGGTGTGGAAGTGCTTGCTAATCCTCCTGGTAAAAGAATTAGTAATTTAAACTTATTATCAGGTGGTGAAAAATCATTAGTTGCATTAGCAGTATTATTTGCTATTTTAAAAGTCAAGCCATTGCCATTGACAATATTAGATGAGGTTGAAGCGCCATTGGATCCAGCTAATTTAGAACGTTTTGCTAGATATGTTCGTAGTTTTTCACAATATACGCAATTTATTATTGTTACTCATCGTCCAGGCACAATGGAAAATTGTGATGTATTATATGGGACAACTATGCAAAATCAAGGAATTACGAAAATGGTAGCCATTAAATTAGCAGATGCTAAAAAAATTATTGAAAGCGATAAATCAGTGAAAAATGTTAATTATGTTGTTTAATTAAAAAGGTAGTAATAACTACCTTTTTATGTTAAATTTAAATTAATCTATAATAGAAAGATGCAAAATTAAATGGCAGATTCAAAAGATTGTTTAGACAAAAATGTAGAAGAAAAGGAAATGTTTAGTAATCTGTGTAACTTACAAAAATAACTATGTTTAATTAATTCTAGTAAATATAATTAAATGACTAGAAAGAGTGAGTTACAGATGGCTAAAAAAGATAACTTTAATAATAATGATCCAATATCAAAAGCAGTAGATTTATTACTAGAAAATACTGAAGATTTAACAACAGTTTTTAAACCTGGCGGTTTATATAAAGAATTAACAAAAAGATTAGTTGAAAAAATGTTGAATTCTGAAATGCAAAATTATTTAGGATATGAAAAAAATCAACATAGTACTACTGAAAATGCTCGTAATGGTACAAGTTCAAAAAAATTAATAACTCAACAAGGTAAAATTGAAATTGATGTACCAAGAGATCGCAATAGTAATTTTACTCCTGTAATAGTTCCTAAAAGGCAAAGAAGATTTGATGGTTTTGATCAACAAGTTCTTTCCTTGTATGCAAAAGGAATGACATTATCTGACATTAGAATGCAGTTGCAAGAGTTATATCATGGTGCTGATATTAGTGAAAGTGTTATTAGTCAAATTACTGATGATGTTATTGATGATGTTAAAGCATGACAAAATCGACCATTAGAAAGTATTTATCCTATTGTTTATTTTGATTGTATAGTAGTTAAAGTACGACAAGATAAACGGATTATTAACAAATCAGTTTATATAGCATTAGGAGTTGATTTAGAAGGCAAAAAAGATGTTTTAGGATTATGAATTAGTGAAAATGAAGGTTCTAAGTTTTGATTATCTAATTTCACAGAAATGAAAAATCGTGGCTTAAATGATATTCTTATTGCTTGTAGTGATAATTTAACAGGCATGTCAGAAGCAATACAATCAGTTTATCCTAAAACAGAACATCAATTATGCATTGTTCATCAAATTAGAAATAGTTTAAAATATGTTTCATACAAACATCGAAAAGGTCTAGTTGCAGATTTAAAACCAATTTATAGTGCATGTAGTGAAGAACAAGCAATGCAAGCTTTAGAATCGTTTGAAAGTAAATGAAATAAACAATATCCTCAAATTACTAAATCTTGATATAAAAATTGAGATAATTTAATGGTTTTTATTAGTTATCCAGTAGAAATCAAAAGAGTGATTTATACTACAAATGCTATTGAATCTGTTAATAGTCAATTACGAAAAATCATCAGAAATAAAAAAGTTTTTCCTAATGATATGGCAGTTTTCAAAATATTTTACTTGGCAATTGAAAATATAACAAAAAAATGAACATTGCCTATTCAAAATTGAAATACAGCAATTGCTCATTTTATGATAAAATTTGAAGACAGAATTAATCTAAATTAGTAACTTTGTAAAACAAAGATACACAGATTATTAAAAAGCCTCGAAGAAAACTGGAATGGCAACCCTTTTTAGGACTATTTTTTGGTAGACATTTATTTTTGATAATTAACTGGAGTTAAGTAGTTTAAAGTGCTGTGAATTCTTATGTTGTTATATCAGTTGATGTAATCAAATAATTCTAATTTTAATTGGATTAATGATGTAAAATTTTTATCATTAATAAATTCAATTTTGAAAGTTTTAAAAGTTGCTTCAGCAACAGCGTTATCATAAGGACAACCTTTTTTGCTTAAAGAGCGATTAATATTGAATGCTAGTAAAAGTTTATCAATAATTTTATTATTAAATTCATTACCGAGATCACTATGAAATATTTGAATATCTTTTAAACAACGATTTGAGTGCATAAATGCTTGATGTACTAATGATGCATCTTTTTTAGTACCTACACTATGTCCAATAATTTCGCGGTTAAATAGGTCAATTAATAGGCAAATATAGTTTCATTTACCATTAACTTGAACATAAGTTAAATCACTAACAATAACTTCATTTTTAAGCCTATTATTAAAGTTTCTATTAACGATATTGGTTATTTGACTATCGTTGACTTTATTATGATGATTTTTGAATGATAATTTAGTGTATTTTGATATTAAATTATGTTTATTCATAATTTCTTTAATTTTTCTGCATGACAAATAAATATTCTTTTCTTTTAGAACAACTTTTAATCTTCTTGTTTCATAAACTTCTTTATTTTCTTTAAAAGCACTAATAACAGCTTCATCATAAATATTATTTTGTTTTTTTTCTTTTTCCTTTAAATTAAAATAATATGTTGATTTAGAAAGTTTTAAAAAACGACACATTGTGCGAATTTTATATTTAACTTTATTTTTAGCAATAATTTCTATTTTCTGCCTATTATTAGTGCTGCTTGCTTTAAAATATCATTTTCCATTCGTAACTGTTTTAATTCTTTTCTTAATTTAATTAATTCATTTTCTTCAATAGAACGATTATCTTTAGTTTTAAAACTGCCTGAATTAGTAAATTGCTTAATTCAATTATAAGTAGCTGCTCTTGTAACATTGTACTCTTTAGCAAGACAAGACACTGACTTACCGCTTTGATATAAAGCTACTATTTGTTTTTTAAATTCATCGGTATATGAGTTAATATTGGCCATAATTATTGGAATGGCAACCCTTTTTAGGACTATTTTTTGGTAGACATTTATTTTTGATAATTAACTGGAGTTAAGTAGTTTAAAGTGCTGTGAATTCTTATGTTGTTATATCAGTTGATGTAATCAAATAATTCTAATTTTAATTGGATTAATGATGTAAAATTTTTATCATTAATAAATTCAATTTTGAAAGTTTTAAAAGTTGCTTCAGCAACAGCATTATCATAAGGACAACCTTTTTTGCTTAAAGAGAGATTAATATTGAATGCTAGTAAAAGTTTATCAATAATTTTATTATTAAATTCATTACCGCGATCACTATGAAATATTTGAATATCTTTTAAACAACGATTTGAGTGCATAAATGCTTGATGTACTAATGATGCATCTTTTTTAGTACCTACACTATGTCCAATAATTTCGCGGTTAAATAGGTCAATTAATAGGCAAATATAGTTTCATTTACCATTAACTTGAACATAAGTTAAATCACTAACAATAACTTCATTTTTAAGCCTATTATTAAAGTTTCTATTAACGATATTGGTTATTTGACTATCGTTGACTTTATTATGATGATTTTTGAATGATAATTTAGTGTATTTTGATATTAAATTATGTTTATTCATAATTTCTTTAATTTTTCTGCGTGACAAATAAATATTCTTTTCTTTTAGAACAACTTTTAATCTTCTTGTTCCATAAACTTCTTTATTTTCTTTAAAAGCACTAATAACAGCTTCATCATAAATATTATTTTGTTTTTTTTCTTTTTCCTTTAAATTAAAATAATATGTTGATTTAGAAAGTTTTAAAAAACGACACATTGTGCGAATTTTATATTTAACTTTATTTTTAGCAATAATTTCTATTTTCTGCCTATTATTAGTGCTGCTTGCTTTAAAATATCATTTTCCATTCGTAACTGTTTTAATTCTTTTCTTAATTTAATTAATTCATTTTCTTCAATAGAACGATTATCTTTAGTTTTAAAACTGCCTGAATTAGTAAATTGCTTAATTCAATTATAAGTAGCTGCTCTTGTAACATTGTACTCTTTAGCAAGACAAGACACTGACTTACCGCTTTGATATAAAGCTACTATTTGTTTTTTAAATTCATCGGTATATGAGTTAATATTGGCCATAATTATAGTTCCTTTCTTTTAACTAATTTGTTCACTTGTCTACGTAATTAGTGTCCAATAAAGTGTAACCTATCCAAAATCAACATCAACCATACCGTCATCTGTACTTTGATAATCATTAACACTGCCATTAATCAATCTTGCTCTTTCATCTGTAAATACTTCTTGTAATTCAGTATTATTATGTGTACTTCCCAATGGCAATAATAAAGTATTAATAATCTCACTTGCACCAGCAATAATCGTAGGAATAGCAAAATAATTATTAAAATTATTATTAATACCCATAGCAACACCACTACTAATCAAACATCCACCAGTACCCATATTTGCTATTTTACGTATAGTTTCAAATCTATTAGGTATTAACTCAGTTAAACCACTAATAACATTCGCTATACCAAAACTATTTAAAGATATATAAGTATCTCAATCTATAAAAGGAACATTAATTATCGGTTTAACAGTTGTAAATGGTGGATACGTTGGTTTAGGTGGTTCAGTAGGGCAAGGTGGCCAAAAACAAGGCTCATCTCTAAATAAAGACACAGACTTATCTACATACTGAACAAACTTAGCATAATTAATTAAACCAATTGTTCCTAAACCTAAAAATATCTTTTTATAACTATTAATAACTTTATTTTTAGTAGTTGGTCTTTGATTAATATTCCATATATCAATTCCTAACTTTTTACTAAATAACAAAGAATTAATAGAACCTAAAATTGACTCTTTTAAATATTGACCATAATAAGCACTAACACCTACCATAGCACTTAATGGACTTAATCCAGTTCTTAAAATTTTAGTTAAAGTATAATTACTAGTTTGCTCTAATTCATTAGGCATAAATAAAACTCCTTACTTTATATACTAATAAGGAGCTTATTTAATTTTTACTTTTTTCTTTTATTCTCTTTTCTTATTCGTTCCATTTCATTAGCAACTCTGTAACACATTTCACAACCATATACTCGTTCATAAGTTCAATCACTACACTTATGTCTCATAATTAAACTTACTCTCTTGTTGTCTCATTGTCTTATTTAAAGCAATATCTAATATACAATTTGGACAATAATATTTTCTAGTATATAAGTTTTGTAAAACTTTTTTAGGACAAATAACTTGGTCACAAAGTTTACATATATAAATTGCTAAATGAAATGCTTGCTCACATGAACAATTATCATTCTTAGCCATAATTTAAAATTAACTCCTAACATATTAATAACTATTTAAAATTACCCTTTTAATAAATAACTATTTTCAATTAGAAAGTTTTTTAATATTACCGCTTAAATCAAGTTCAAGTGAATAAAAATTACCAACTTTTAAATCAACAGTAGATAAACAATTATTAAAATCACTAGCAAATTCCGGATTATATCATTTATCACGTGTTTGACCAGTTGGTACACTCGTTTGTTTATTTATTTCTACAAACTTCAAAACATCAAACTTCAATGTTTGACCTTTATTATTTTTATCGGGAATAACACGACCCTTTTCAATATTAACTAATTGAACTTTAAACATAAAAAATCAACTCCTCGCAGAAAACTATATTTTATTATAGTTTGAATTAAGTAAGATAGGGTAAAATTCTTACTTATAATTAGTTTAACAAAAAAATAAAAAATGTAAACTATAATTATAAACTCTGCGAGAAATTTAAAATATAGTTTACATTAAGCATTATATATATATATATATATATATACAAGTAAAATTATAGAAAAAATTACTTTTTTTTCTAATGTAAAACTTTTTTCTTAAATTCTATTTTTTCAACTTTATTACCAAAAACTTTATCAACCCAAGTCAAAACATCTTTATCCCTATGAATTAAATAACCAATCTGGCTAGTCCGTAAATAATGCTTATACGATAAAGCACTTAAATATACATATTTTTCATAATCTTCATAATCTTTAAAATAATCATTTACAACAGTACTTTCAATAATACCACCAATCATAACAGTATCACCATTACTATCTCTTTGAGTTTTAAAATAAAATACATTTGTTGCATTAAAACTTGCTTTAATTATATCTGCAATTGTTAATTTTTTAATTCCACGAACTACAATAGGATTTTTACAATTACGACTAAAAGCATAAGCCTTTACACCTACATCTGCTTGATTTAAAGACTTAACATCATCTATTGCTTTTGTAACATACTTTCCTAAATATTTAATAACAAATTCATTAGTACCTTTTTTAACTACTCTTAAATCATTAAAACCATGAGTTCATCATTCTGCTAACATACTTTTATGTATCTTTCTATTAAAAATTATATGAAAATGTATAGCACCACGAGATTGATACTCATAAACATAAAAATATTTTAATTCTCCTAAATGTTGAAAACGTTTAGGGTCATTTCATCACTTTTGTAACTTAATAAAAAATAAACCAATATCTTTTTTTGCTTTTTTAACATCTTGCATATTATCTTTATAAGTTAAAGTAACAAAACTTAACATTTTACTATTATAAAAATTATGTAATGCTTTTTGAATTAAATTAGTTTTAGTACGAACAGTACTATTTCTTAATTTTTGCTTATTACCAACATAACATTTACCTTTTTTATTTCCAATATTAGTCAAAAATGAAATAGGCAATACTATATTTTTTACATAACAAGCATAAAAAACCTTTTTAATATAAAAATCTTGTTGCATATATAAAACACTCGCAGACAATCATAAGATTTTATTTTTATATATTTTAATAACAAACAAATCTTAACATAAAAAATTATAAAAACAAACAATAAAAGAAAAACGTTACTTAATTTATTATAACACCGCAACTTTGAAAATCAATAAAATTTTATTAATTTTATTATTAAAATATCATTTTAAATAAAAAAATTAGCACCATAATAAGGGTGCTAATTTAATAATATTTTTATAATATTTTATTATCTTGATTTTTTGTTCATAGTAAAGCTAATGAAATAATAGCAGCAGCAATACAACCATAAAAGTAATAAAATACATAATCTCAGTTTTCATTACCAATAACAGCAATTACTACTTTTGAAAAAAGAGCATCACCAAGAAAATAACCAGATAATCCTGTAAATCCTGAAGCAGTAGCAGCTGCTTTCTTATTTGTTAGTTCAATAGCAGTAGCACCAATCATTGCTTGTGGCATATAAACACCAAAACCAGCAATCATTAAAGCAGTAATAAGCATAGGCATATTACCACGAGGAGCAACTTGCAATAAAACCAGTCCACAAAGTGCAATTAATAATCCAAATATCATTAATGGTGCTTTACGATTATTAAAAAATCACTTAGCAAAATATGCTGCAGAAATACCACCAAATAAACCAGATAATTCAAAACAGGCAGCAAATCATTTACTATGTTTTAAATCTAAACCATGAACATCTTTCATTAAAATTAATGTTCATCCTGCCAGTCCTTGTCGTATAACATATACTCAAATATTAGCAAATGCTAATATTCATAAAAATTTATTTTTTAAAATATACTTTACAAAAATTTCTTTTCAATTAAGTTCTGCTTTTTCTTCTTTATGTTCTAGAACACCTTTTCATTTTTCAACAGTAGGTAACCCTTCTGCTTCGGGGCGATCACGTAATCCTCATAAACATAATGGAATCATAGCTAAAGCAAAAATACTAGGAATTCAAAAATATAAACCATAAATTGTTCCACCCGGATCAAGTACTGTTACTAAAGAAATAACAACAACTGGTAATAAAGCAGCACCAATATTTTGTCCTGAGTTTCAAATTCCAATACGTCCTGAACGTTCTTTATCAGTAAATCAATGAGAAAATAGTCTAGCTGTAGCTGGTCAACCCATACCTTGGAAAACAGCCAACATCGCAATCAAACTCAACATCATTACAAATGGGCCAACACTAATTTTAGTTCCAGCAAAAGCAACTACACCACCCATAATAATATTTAAAATAGAAGAAACAAATAATCCAACAATCATGATTACTCTTCCTGAACTACGGTCAGCGACATTTCCAACAATAAATTTAGCACCACCATAAACAACCGCAAAAATTGTTCCCATTAAAGCATACTCCATTTTAGTTATGCTACCATTGCTTTCTAAAGCAGAACCCGCTACTGTATACGCTTGACGAGTAAAGTAGTAAAGAATATATGATAAAATGCTAAAACCAAAAACTTGATTACGTAAAATAATAAATTTTTTATTAACTTGCTTTAAGTCTTCACTAAAAATTTCTTTTTTTGCAGGTGGCTTAAAAACACATGCAAGTCTATTAAAAACAGACATTTTTTACTCTCCTTCTAAAAGGATGCATAAATTATAGTAACCCAAATAACCTGCTCTTAAAAACTTAATATAAACATACTTTAACACATAGGTTTTTACAATTTTTGTTTTTGTGGAAAAATAAATAATATTAAAAATTAAAAAATAACTCTCTACCAAACTATTTTTTTGAAATACCATAAATAAATATTAACTCTACACCTTTTAAAATTCATTTACATCTATTTATTAAACAGTTTTATAAAATATACTAATAATTTATTTATCCCCTTCTCAAATTGTTTAGTCCTAACCTATATATTTCAGATTATAACAGATATATTCTAAAATTGAAAAGATATTTCTTTAATTTTAAACAAAATAATTTATAATTTTCTTATAAATTTATTCTAAAAAAATTATAAATATTTATATAGTAATAACTAAAATTAAAAAAAATATTTTATCGTTTAATGTTTTAAAAATTAAAACTAATGATAAAATTAAACCATAAAATAAATTAAAAGAAAAGGTAGTGAACACATGCATAATGAAAGCAAAATACAACATATTAATTCTATAAAAGAAGTTGAGCAACTTTTACAATCAAAAAAAATAACAGTAATTGATTTTTCAGCAGAATGATGTGGTCCTTGTAAAATGTTAGGGCCAAGATTTGAAAATGTTGCTAATGACGAAAAACACAAAAATATTAATTTTATTAAAGTTGATGTTGACAAAGCTAAAGAACTAGCAAAAGAGTATGAAATCCAATCAATTCCAACATTAATTTATTTTAATAAAGAAGGAAAAGAAGTTAAAAAAACTTTTGGTTTAGTTTCTGAAAAAGATATGACTAATATTATCGAAGAAATGGGAAAATAAGGTATTTATAATGGCTATTAAATTAATTGTTCTTGATCTAGATGGAACTTTACTAAAAAGTAGATGAAAAATTCATCCTAAAAATCTAATTGCAATTCAAAAAGCATATCAAAAAAATATTAAAGTTATTATTGCAACAGGAAGAGCACCAAGTTCAACCATTGATATTGCAAAAGCATGTTTAATGCACGAAAAAACCGGTCATATTATTTGTTATAATGGTGGTAACATCCTTGATATTACTAATGATAATAGATTAGATATATTATATGAAAAATCATTAACAAAAGAGCAAATACAAACAATAGTTAAATTTGCTAATAAAAATAATTTAGCAATGTGAGGATATAGTACCGATAATAAAACAGGCTTAATTAATCGCAGATCACTAAAAGTTAAAATTATGGAAAATTTTAATAACCTACCAACTAAACAAATTGATGAGAATACCGATGAGGGTATGTATAAAATTTTATTATTTTGTAAAAAGAAAAAACAAGTTAATCCAATTTTAGAACAATTAAATACTATAAAAGATTTAGAACTTGCTACTTCTTCTCATAGTGTTATCGAAATTAATCCAATTGGTATTAATAAAGCTGCTGCTGTACAATTTTTATGCAAAAAATGAAATATTACTCCTGACCAAGTACTAGCTTGTGGTGATGGTATGAATGATTATAAATTAATAAAGTGGGCTAAATATGGTATTGCAATGCAAAATGCTCATCCTAATTTAAAAGAAATAGCATATGATGTTACTAGTAAAAATACTTGTGGTGGTGTTGCAAAAGCTATCGATAAATATGTATTTCCTAAATCAGAGTTTGAATAAATAATAGTTTAATTTTCTAATATAGTTTATTATCAAATATAACTTTAAAAATGCTGGTAATTGTCCAGCATTTTTAATTCAATATCCTTTATACTTAACTAAATATTTTTATTTTTAATTTTTCTTAATTAAACTTATTTATTTAACTGTTAAACACATCAATTATTTCATTGTAGAAATAAAAGACACATCGTTTATATTTATATTAGAAGTTAAAGTTTTAGTTCCTCCACTAGCACTTTTGGAATGGCAACCCTTTTTAGGACTATTTTTTGGTGGACATTTGTGTTTGATATTTAATGGGGGTTAAGTAGTTTAAAGTGCTGTGGATTCTTATGTTGTTGTATCAATTGATATAATCAAATAATTCTAATTTTAATTGGATTAATGATGTAAAATTTTTATCATTGATAAATTCGGTCTTAAAAGTTTTGAAAGTTGCTTCAGCAACAGCATTGTCATAAGGACAACCTTTTTTGCTTAAAGAACGATTAATGTTGAATGCTAATAAAAGATTATTAATAATTTTATTATTAAATTCATTACCGCGATCACTATGAAATATTTGTATATTTTTTAAACAGCGATTTGAGTGCATAAATGCTTGATATACTAATGATGCATCTTTTTTAAATCCAACACTATGTCCAATAATTTCGCGGTTAAATAAGTCTATTAATAGGCAAATATAGTTTCATTTGCCATTAACTTGAACATAAGTTAAATCACTGACAATAACTTCATTTTTAACCCTATTATTAAAATTTCTATTAACAAGATTTGTTACTTGACTATTATTAACTCTGTTATTATGATTTTTGAATGATAATTTAGTGTATTTTGATATTAAATTATGTTTATTCATAATTTTTTTAATTTTTCGTCTTGATAAATAAATTCCTTTATTTTCTAGAACAACTTTTAATCTTCTTGTTCCATAAACTTCTTTATTTTCTTTAAAAGCACTAATAACAGCTTCATCATACATATTATTTTTAATTTTATCTTCTTTTTTATTTAAATTAAAATAATATGTTGATTTAGAAAGTTTTAAAAAATGACACATTTTACGAATTTTATATTTAACTTTATTTTTAGCAATAATTTCTATTTTCTGCCTATTATTAGTGCTGCTTGCTTTAAAATATCATTTTCCATTCGTAACTGTTTTAATTCTTTTCTTAATTTAATTAATTCATTTTCTTCAACAGAACGATTATCTTTAGTTTTAAAACTGCCTGAATTAGTAAATTGCTTAATTCAATTATAAGTAGCTGCTCTTGTAACATTGTACTCTTTAGCAAGACAAGACACTGACTTACCACTTTGATATAAAGCTACTATTTGTTTTTTAAATTCATCGGTATATGAGTTAATATTGGCCATAATTATAGTTCCTTTCTTTTCACTAATTTGTTCACTTGTCTACGTAATTAGTGTCCAATAAAGTGTAACCCATCCACATTAAAATTATAACGATATTGAACTTATATCGTTATTTATAATATAACACAAATTTTTCTTATTTTTTTTAATAAAATCTCATTTAAAAATGTCTACAAATTAACCTAATATTTGGAATTAAGTTAATAATAAAAAAATATATTATAATTAAACTATACACAGATAGAACTTTTGTTCTTAATGATGTTTAGAGAGAGGTGAAAGTAATGGAATTTGATTTTGATGTTATTACTATTGGTGCTGGTGTTATTGGTGCTGCTATTAGTGATGAATTATCAAAAAGAAACTTAAAAGTAGTTATTTTAGAAAAAAATTTAAGAATTGCCCAAGAAACATCAGAAGGAAATTCTGGAGTCATTCATGGTGGATTTGATCCAACACCAGGAAAACTAAATGCTAAATTAAATCTAGAGGGCAGAAAATTATATGAAAATGATTGATTTAAAAATTTAGATTTTCCATGAAAAAAAATTGATTCTTTAATACTTGCTTTTAGCAAAGAAGAAAACTCAGAAATACAAAAATTATATGCACGCGGTATTACTAATGGTCTTGCTAAAAAAGAATTATCAATATTAACAAGAGAAGAAGTAATTTCATTAGAACCTAATGTTAATCCAAAAGTTACTAGTGCACTACTTTGTTCTGCTTCATATGCTGTTGATCCAGTATTATTAACACAATCTTTAATTAATCGCATGATTAAAAATAAAGGACAACTAAAAGTTGATCATCAAGTAATTAATATTGAAACATTAAATTCAGGTTTTCGAGTTACTTGTTTAAATAATCAAAAAAAAGTAACTTTTACTTCAAAATATATTATTAATGCTGCTGGTCATTATGCTGATGATATTGCAAAGTTAATAAATTGTCAAGATTTCACTTTAAAAACTAGAAGAGGACAGTATTGTATTCTTGAAAAAACCGAAAATCATATTATAAATAATCACATTCTATTTATGATACCTACTATTCATGGTAAAGGAGTAATAGTTGCCCCAATGCTTGATGGTCATATCTTGGTGGGTCCTACTTCTTATGAAAATGTACCGAAAAGTGATACTAGATTAATTACAATTGAAGATATTGAACTTATTAATAAAATTGGTCTAAAAATTATTCCAACTTTAAATATTAATAAAACTTGTAAAGTAATTAGTGGTTCACGAGCAATTTGTGTTGAAACTGATGATTTTTTCATAAAATTTGCTAGTAATAATCCTAACTTTATTAATGTTGCTGGTATTAAATCACCAGGTCTAAGTTCAGCACCAGCAATTGCTTTACTAGTAGCAAATATGATAAAAAATATTTAATTTAAGGAGGAAAATATTATGCCAGAAGTCTCACAAGTAATTATTGGTGAACTATTTGGCACATTTATCCTAATTTTACTAGGAAATTGTGTTGTTGCCAACGTTTTATTAAAAAAAACAAAGGGAGAAAATAGTGGTTGGCTTGTTATTTGTACTGGATGAGGATTTGCTGTTGCTATTGCTGCAATGTTAAGTGGAATTTCAGGAGCACATTTAAATCCAGCTGTTACTATTGGATTATGAGTTGCTAATAAAAAAACAGCTTTTATTGGGGAAAACTTCCTTTATATTCCATTTTATATTTTATTTCAATTTTTAGGTGCAATGTTAGGACAATTAGTTGTTTACTTAGCATATTTTAAACAATATAACATTACTGAAGATAATAATAAAATTTTAGCAACTTTTGCAACAGCCCCAGCCGAACGTAGTTATATTTGAAATACTATAACAGAAATTATTGGAACATTTATGCTAGTTATGATTGTTTGTGCTACTATTGGTATTAAAAATTTAGTTATTAATTATAAAATATTTAATAGTGGTTCTGCGTTTATTACTGGACCTGCGACTGTTGGTATTGGTGTTATGGTTATTGGACTTGCTATTGGTGGACCAACAGGTTTTGCTATTAATCCAGCTCGAGATTTAGGACCAAGAATTATTCATGCTATTTTACCAATAGCAAATAAAGGAAGTTCTGATTGAAAATATGCTCCAGTGCCTGTTATTGGACCAATTTTAGGAGCAATTATTGCTGGTGGTTTAATTCAAGTAATTGAAATACTTTAATAAAAGTACAGAAAGGATAAATAATATGTCAGAAGAAAAAAAATATATTATGGCATTAGATGAAGGTACATCTAGTTGTCGTACTTTAATTATTGATAAAGAAGGAAAAATTACTGCTATCCATCAAATTGATATACCTCAGCACTACCCCCCTCAATCAGGTTGAGTTGAACATGATGCACTTGGAATTTGAAATAATCAATTAACAACAATGCAACAAGCTTTAAATAAAAGTAATATTAAATCTAATCAAATTGAAGCAATTGGTATTACTAATCAACGTGAAACAACAGTAGTATGAAATCGTGATACAGGTTTACCAATTTATAACGCTATTGTTTGACAAGATCGCAGAACAGCAGATTACTGTAAAGAGTTAACAAAAAAAGGATGAAAAGAAAAAATTCATAAAAAAACCGGCTTACTAATTGATTCTTATTTTTCTGCTACTAAAATAAAATGAATTTTAGATAATGTTAAAAATGCACGTGAATTAGCAAAAAAAGGAAAACTAGCTTTTGGTACTATTGATAGTTGATTAATTTATAAAATGACAAATGGTATTGAAAATAATGTTGAAAAAACTAAACATGTTATTGATATTACAAATGCTTCACGAACAATGTTATTCAACATTAATACTAAAAAATGAGATGAAGAATTACTAGAATTATTTGATATTCCTAAAAATATGCTACCAGAAGTAGTTCCCAGTTCAGGTAAAATTGGAACTACTTATAAAGGAATGTTATTCCAAAATGATGAGCAAGAAATTCCTATTACTGCTGCAATTGGTGATCAACAAGCTGCATTATTTGGTCAATTATGTTTAACACCTGGTGAAATCAAAAATACTTATGGTACTGGTTGTTTTATTTTAATGAACATTGGAAATACTCCTCTTTTTTCAAAACAAGGTTTACTAACCACTATTGCTTATCAAATATCAGGCGAAGAACCAGTTTTTGCTTTAGAAGGTTCAGTTTTTATTGCAGGAGCTGCTGTTCAGTTTTTACGTGATCAATTACGAATGTTATATCGTTCCGATGAAAGTCTATGATATTCACAAATTGTTGATCCTAAAGAAGAACAGCGTATTTATGTAGTACCTGCTTTTGTTGGTTTGGGTGCCCCTTATTGAGATTCAACAGCACGTGGTGCTATATTTGGTTTAGAACTTGGTACGAAACGTGAACATATTGTTAAAGGTACCATTGAATCATTAGCTTATCAGTCACAAGATGTTATTCTGGCAATGCAAGCAGATGTTAAATTAAATAAAGATTTAAAAGATTTAAAAATTAAGATTAAAGTTGATGGTGGAGCAAGTAATAATTCATATATTATGCAATTCCAAAGTGACATTAGTCGTACTAATTTAATTAAACCTAAAAATACTGAGACTACAGCAATGGGTACTGCTTACTTAGCAGGACTTGCAATTGGATTTTGAAATATTAATGATATTAAAAAAATAAATAAAATTGAAAAAGAATATAAACCAATTATGACAGAAAAAAAAGCAGAAACTTTTTATAAGGGTTGACAAGAAGCAGTTAAAAGAACACGTGGTTGAACTACTTCTATTAAATAAAAATAACTGAATTGACAGTATAAAAATTAAGGGAAATGTTTAGTAATCTGTGTAACTTACAAAAATAACTATGTTTAATTAATTCTAGTAAATATAATTAAATGACTAGAAAGAGTGAGTTACAGATGGCTAAAAAAGATAACTTTAATAATAATGATCCAATATCAAAAGCAGTAGATTTATTACTAGAAAATACTGAAGATTTAACAACAGTTTTTAAACCTGGCGGTTTATATAAAGAATTAACAAAAAGATTAGTTGAAAAAATGTTGAATTCTGAAATGCAAAATTATTTAGGATATGAAAAAAATCAACATAGTACTACTGAAAATGCTCGTAATGGTACAAGTTCAAAAAAATTAATAACTCAACAAGGTAAAATTGAAATTGATGTACCAAGAGATCGCAATAGTAATTTTACTCCTGTAATAGTTCCTAAAAGGCAAAGAAGATTTGATGGTTTTGATCAACAAGTTCTTTCCTTGTATGCAAAAGGAATGACATTATCTGACATTAGAATGCAGTTGCAAGAGTTATATCATGGTGCTGATATTAGTGAAAGTGTTATTAGTCAAATTACTGATGATGTTATTGATGATGTTAAAGCATGACAAAATCGACCATTAGAAAGTATTTATCCTATTGTTTATTTTGATTGTATAGTAGTTAAAGTACGACAAGATAAACGGATTATTAACAAATCAGTTTATATAGCATTAGGAGTTGATTTAGAAGGCAAAAAAGATGTTTTAGGATTATGAATTAGTGAAAATGAAGGTTCTAAGTTTTGATTATTTAATTTCACAGAAATGAAAAATCGTGGCTTAAATGATATTCTTATTGCTTGTAGTGATAATTTAACAGGCATGTCAGAAGCAATACAATCAGTTTATCCTAAAACAGAACATCAATTATGCATTGTTCATCAAATTAGAAATAGTTTAAAATATGTTTCATACAAACATCGAAAAGGTCTAGTTGCAGATTTAAAACCAATTTATAGTGCATGTAGTGAAGAACAAGCAATGCAAGCTTTAGAATCGTTTGAAAGTAAATGAAATAAACAATATCCTCAAATTACTAAATCTTGATATAAAAATTGAGATAATTTAATGGTTTTTATTAGTTATCCAGTAGAAATCAAAAGAGTGATTTATACTACAAATGCTATTGAATCTGTTAATAGTCAATTACGAAAAATCATCAGAAATAAAAAAGTTTTTCCTAATGATATGGCAGTTTTCAAAATATTTTACTTGGCAATTGAAAATATAACAAAAAAATGAACATTGCCTATTCAAAATTGAAATACAGCAATTGCTCATTTTATGATAAAATTTGAAGACAGAATTAATCTAAATTAGTAACTTTGTAAAACAAAGATACACAGATTATTAAAAAGCCTCAAAATATAAATATCTTGCAATTTGACGTGCTGAAGGTCGATATGCAGCAGTAGCATCAATGATTCAAAATGTTAGACCATTACCTATATTATTAAGCGAACCTCATTTTGCAAGTAAAATTATAGTTGAAACATTTGCAGCTAGTTATTGAACTAATTATCATACACAATTTTGAGGATTATGAGTAAATGCTGATAATGGTTATTGACCTCAATATACTACTATACCTAGTTCAGATGATACTAATAAGATAAAAAATGTTAAAATTCTTTCTGAATTAAATAATACTTATTTTAATAAATTATTCTTTGTTATTGAAAAATATTTAAATGATTCAGGTATTAAATGTCGTATTTCTAAAAAAGCAGTAAAAGATTGATATTCTAGTTTATATTTATATGGAGTTGGAAATATTCAATTTAATAATCAATATGACGATTATGATAATGACAAAAAACGACAATATTATATTCAAGTTTAATTTGAGGCTTTTTAATAATCTGTGTATCTTTGTTTTACAAAGTTACTAATTTAGATTAATTCTGTCTTCAAATTTTATCATAAAATGAGCAATTGCTGTATTTCAATTTTGAATAGGCAATGTTCATTTTTTTGTTATATTTTCAATTGCCAAGTAAAATATTTTGAAAACTGCCATATCATTAGGAAAAACTTTTTTTATTTCTGATGATTTTTCGTAATTGACTATTAACAGATTCAATAGCATTTGTAGTATAAATCACTCTTTTGATTTCTACTGGATAACTAATAAAAACCATTAAATTATCTCAATTTTTATATCAAGATTTAGTAATTTGAGGATATTGTTTATTTCATTTACTTTCAAAATTTCTGATATGAGTCGAAATGAAGCAAAAGATGAATTGTTTAGTAAATTAAAAGAAAAATTATCATTAGAATTTAATAAAATTATTAAAAATCATGAATATAATAATAAACTTCAATCTAAAGAGTTAGCCAATAATATTGTTAGTGAAGCAATAGAACGTTATGCAAGTAATTTTATTGTTGATAAGTCAGTATCATACGTTAAGTTGCCTAATGAAGAAATGAAAGGCAGAATTATTGGTAAAGAGGGTAGAAATATTAAATCTTTTGAGTTAACAGCAGGTGTAGATATTATCATTGATGATACGCCAGAAACAATTCAAATTTCTTCATTTAATCCGATCAGAAGAGAAATTGCAACTAGAGCTTTAGAAGATTTAGTTAAAGATGGAAGAATTCATCCAATTAGAATTGAAGAAATCTTGAGATTTCATGAGCAGGAATTAAATGAAGGTTTTAAAGTTGATGGTAAAAAAATTATTGATGAGTTAAAATTAACTGGTTTTGAACCAGAGTTAGTATCTTATATTGGAAGATTAAAATATCGTACAAGTTATGGTCAAAATGTTTTATTGCATTCCTTTGAAGTTGCCAAACTTGCAGGAGCAATGCAGCTGAATTGGGTTTAGATGTTAATATTGCAAAACGTGCTGGTTTATTACATGATATTGGTAAAGCCGCTGATTATGAATTAGAAGGTTCACATGTTTATAATGGTGTGATTTTAGCAAAAAAATATGGTGAAAGTGATATTATTATTAATGCTATTCATTCTCATCATGGTGATGTTGCAAAAGATAATGTTTATTCTTCTTTAGTTTCAGCTGCTGATACATTATCAGCAGCTAGACCTGGTTCAAGAAATAATTCATTAGAAGAATTTATAACTAGAATTAAAGAAATTGAAGATTTGTGTAAATCTGTTAAAGGTGTAGAAAAAGCATATGCTGTTCAGGCCGGAAGACAAATTAGAGTTATTGTTGATCCTAAAGTTATTAATGATTTTGATGCTCATATATTAGCAAGAAACTTAAAACAAAAATTAGAACAAATGATTACAATACCAGGCGATATTCATATTACTGTTATTCGTGAAGTAAGAGCAACAGAATTAATTAATTAAAAAATTAATTAATTGTTTTTTAGAGAACCCTTAGGTTCTCTTTTAACTTTATAAAATATATAATTTGTTAATTCAAATATTTATTTTTTATGCTTAATTTATTTTTTCATTATTATTTTAGTGTTAAAATAATATAGTCTTAAAAATAGAGGAGAATATAAATATGAGTTTTGCTGACATTATGTCAAAAAAAGTACAAAAAACATTAGAAAAAAATTTAAGTAAAAAAACTTTAACCATGGAAAATATGGAAGCAACAATTAAAGAATTCAGATTAATTTTGTTAGAGGCTGATGTTAATTTTAGGGTGGTTAAAACTTTAACTAATGAAATTATTAATAAAGCAAAAGGTGAATTTATTAAAGAAGGCTTAGATCAAAAAGAAATGTTAATTAAAATTATTCATGATGAATTAACAAAGATTATGGGTACTAAGAATGTTGAATTAGATTTATCTACTAATCCTACTGTTATTATGATAGTTGGTTTACAAGGTTCTGGTAAAACAACAACAATATCTAAACTAGCAAAGTTGTTAACAGATAAATATCAAAAAAAATGTTTACTAGTTGCAGGAGATATTTATCGTCCAGCTGCTGTTGAACAATTAAAAGTTTTAGGAAAACAATTGAATATTGAAGTTTTTTCCCAAAAAAATGAAACCCCTACTAATATTGTTAAAAATGCTCAAATATATGCTAATAAAAATAAGTTTGATGTAATATTAATTGATACAGCTGGAAGATTACACATTGATGAAAAATTAATGCAAGAACTAGCAGAAATAAGAAAAATTACTTCACCAGAAGAAGTTTTACTTGTTTGTGATGGTATGGCAGGACAAGATATAATTAATGTTGCTATTGAGTTTAATAATACTATTCCTATTACTGGAAGCATAATCACTAAATTAGATGGTACTGCTAAGGGTGGTTCAGCTCTTTCAATTTCTTATTTAACAAAGATTCCTGTTAAGTTCTTAGGAATGGGTGAAAAGGTAACTGATTTAGAGGTTTTTTATCCAGAAAGAATGGCAGAACGTATTTTAGGAATGGGTGATCTTACTACATTAATGGAGAAGGCCGAAAGTATAGTTTCAACTCGTGATGTTGAAGAAACTATGAATAGAATGATGTTAGGTCAATTTGATTTGAATGACCTTGTTAATCAAATGAAGCAAATTCAAAAAATGGGTAAATTGGGATCACTTGTAAAAATGATTCCTGGTATGTCTGCTAAAATTAGTGATGCTAAAATTAGTGATGCTGAAACTGATTTAAAAATAGCAGAATATATTATTGCTTCAACAACTGCTCAAGAACGTGAAAAGCCACAAATTTTACGTTATCCAACTAGAAAAGCAAGAGTATTAAAAGGCTCAGGTCGTTCAGAAAAAGAATTAAATAAAGTTTTAAACCAATTTGAAAAAACTAAAAAAGTTATGGATCAAATTGCTGGTCAGATTAAAAAAGGAGAAATGCCAAATATTCCAGGATTAGATAAGTTAATAAAAAGTTAGAAAAATAAAAAAAATTTGTTATTTTTTGTTAATTTGTTAAAATTTATTTAACTCAAGAAATGTATAAAACTTTGATTTCTTGAGTTTTTATAGATATTATTTTATTAAAATTTTTTTAAATTTTCTTCTTTGTTTTTAAAAATTTAATTTATTTTTTAAAGTAAAACTAGATTTTAAAAAGAAAATAGTGTTTAAATAGTGGGTTATTTTAAATTAAAAATATAACAAAAATTTATTTTTTCTTTTTCAGTTGCTTAATAATATTTAGGGAACAAGATAACTTTGAATTGTGTTTAGTAAACAAATTAAATTCAGTTAGGAGACAATGATTATGAAAGATACGTATACATCTGTTCGATTAGCTCAAAAGCCACAAAATTCTTTTGCTTGCTATCGATGTGGTAGAGTAATTTTGATAGCTGATTACTTAGAAGGAATAAATATTCAAGTTAATTGCAGTCGTTGTGGCTTTAAGAAGCGTGTTAATAGTATAAAGATAGAGAAAATAAACAGTAAACCAAATTCAGCGCTAAATTCTAATGAAATTTCAAAAGAAAAGATAAATGAAATTTTTAATTCCTAAAACTATTAAATTTGTAAAATTACAAATTTGGAGAAGTGTTGGTTTAATTGATTTATTAATTATTTTAATGGTAGTTGGATTTGCTTCAATTATTATTTTATTGTTGCAAATTGATATTATTTTTAAAATATTAGCTGTTATTTTAGTTGGTTGTGCTACTATTCCGCTTACTTTTTATTGACAGCCAAGAAAAAAAGGATGAGAAATTATTTTATTATGATTTAAATTTCATAGTAAAAATCGTTATTATAAATCTGAAAAAAATTCACAAATATTAGTACCATTTAAAAAAATTATTAGTAAGAATGTGATGCAATTAAATGTGAAAAATACAAATTATACTAGAGCTTTATTATTGGAGGGTTTTAATATTACATTATTATCTAATGAAGAAGCCTCAAATAAAATTAAAGATTTAGCTGCAGCTTTTAAAATTATTAATATTTCTATGTCTTTAATAAAGATTGATATGCCTTTAGATATAACTGTACAAACTAATTTTTATAAAGAACAACTCGAAAAAATTGATTTAGAAAATATTAGTGAAAAAGCAAAATTAGCAAGAAAATTTCAAATGATATCAGCAATTAATGCTAATAATGAAATTCAAAATCAAAATGAAATGACGCAACCATTTTTTTACTTATTTTTTTATTCATCAAATCAAGAAAAATTAAAAGAAGAAGTAAATGCTTTTAAAAATTATATCAGTCGTAGTGGTGTTAAAGCTAGTGATATTAATTGTTTTGAAATGATGGTTGTTTATAGTAAATTAATAAATTCTAATGAAAATGCTTCCTTAGAAGAAATGTTTACTACAAAAAAAGAAGAAACTGTTAAAAGTAAAGATTTAACTAATGATTTGGCGATTAAAGAATTATTAGTTCATAAGAATAATTTAGAATTTGCTAATTGTTTTCAAACTGTTTATAACATATATGATTATCCATTTGAAGTTTCAGCAGTCTGATTAGCAAATTTAGTAAATATTCCTAATACTAGTTTAATCTTTACTTTTAATAGTATCAGTGAAGAAAGTGCTAAAAAACAATTGAATAAAGCTATGCAAAATTTAGCAACTTTAAATTTTATGACAAAATCATTATCAGAACGAAGAGATTATGATTATCATTATCAATCATTAAATGAATTATTAGATCAAATTGCTGGTGGTGGTGAAAAAATATTTAATACTAATATGTATTTGTTAATTAATGGTGCTGATCGTAAGCAACTTAAACAAAATATTAGTACTGCCGAATACGAAATAAAAAATAATAATATGAAGTTTGATAAATTATATTATCGTCAATTAGAAGCTTTTTTATCAGTAATGCCAGATAGTGCTGATTGATTTAAAGAAACAGGTCACGAAATGCCATGTTTAACAATAGGTGCTAGTTTTCCTTTTTTAAATCAAGAATTAAATGATAAACAAGGATTATTTCTTGGATTTAATGAAAGTGGTAATAAAGTATTTTTTGATCAAAGAACTAAAAGTAGTACTCGTAAAAATCATAATCAACTAATTATTGGTACTAGTGGTTCAGGAAAATCTTATACTTCTAAAAAAGAAGTAAATTATCAAATTATGCTTGGTCATAAAGTAATTGTTATTGATCCTGAACGTGAATATCGCGATTTATGTAATTATCATGATGGAAGTTGAATTGATGTTGGTGATGGTTCTTCTGGCAATATTAATCCATTTCAAATTACATTGGCACTGAGTGATGATAATACTAATGATAATAATACTCGTGATATTTTAGCACCACATATGCAATTCTTAGAACAATTTTTAAACGTTGCTACTGGTGGATTAACGAGAAATGAATCAAGTTTATTAATGATTTATGTAAATTTAATGTATGAAAAATTTGGTATTACTTCTCGAACAAAAATTCATTTATTAAAACCAAATCAATTTCCAATTTTTCAAGATTTATATGATATTATTGAATCTGATATGGTTAAAGAAGAAGAGATTAGAAGTAAAAATGAATTAAAAAATTTACTAATTATATTATCAAGATTTGCAACTGGTGGTACTGATGCTAATTTATGAAATGCTCATACTAATATTAATAGCAGTAGTTTATTACAAGTTTATGATTTATATACTTTAACGCAATCAGGGAATAAACGCTTAGTTAACGCTCAAATGTTTTTAATTTTGAAATATATTGAAAATGAAGTACGAAAGAATAAAAATGATAATGAAATTAATAATAAACAACAATGAATTTCAATTACTATTGATGAAGCCCATTTACTTATTGATAAAGAATTTCCAGCAGCATTATTATTTATGTATCAAATTGTTAAGAGAATTCGTAAGTATACAGGTATGATAAATATTATTACACAAAATATTAACGATTTTCTTGGTTCTGAAGAAATTAAAAAATATACTACTGCTATTATTAACTCAAGTCAATATTTAAAAGTATTAAACTTACAACCTCATGATTTAGCAGCATTAAATGAATTGTATTCTTCATATGGTGGCATTTCTGCTAATGAAACTGATTTTATTGCTCGTGCTAAAGTTGGTGAATGTCTTTTTGCTATTTCTAGTTTATATCGTATGTGTTTAAATATTAATGTTAGTGATGCTGAAAAACAAGCAATTAAAAATATAAAAAATAAAGAAATTGAAAATTAGTATATTTTTTATACATTATCGATTTCATCAATAATTGTTAATTTATTTTTAAATTAAATAAAGATACTTTCATATTAATAAAACTTATAAGTTTTATTAATTTATTTGGAAATGTTTAGTAATCTGTGTAACTCACTCTTTCTAGTCATTTAATTATATTTACTAGAATTAATTAAACATAGTTATTTTTGTAAGTTACACAGATTACTAAATATTTCCGAAATTTAAATTATTCAAAATAATTATTTGTATAATTACCATCTCATTTTATATCTTCATCATGATTTTTAACTTTTGCAAAATATAAATTTGTTTTATTTGGACTACTTCATTTATTTCATCAAATAGTTGTTGTTCCATATACTCTTTCTCCATTTGGCTTTAAGTAGGAATTTTCCATATTATGGGTAAGCACCCCCCATGATTAAACCAATTGTTCCAGTTGTAGCACCAGTTAGTGCTAATGCTAATGTTATTTTACTTAAATTTGTTTTTATTCATGTTTTCACTTTAAATTACTCCTTTTTGAACATTTAATTTATACTGAGTAGTTGATGTTTGATTTTGTAAATCATTTGAATTTATTTCATATTTAAAATATTCAAAAACATCAATTCCTTTTTCTGTATTATTTTTTAAAATTTTTTCATCTATATTCTTAAAATAATTATGTTTTCAATTGTTATATTCTCTTTTTTTATTATTAGAATTAAAATTATTATTAATGATTTGGTTGTTTTTGTTTTTGATTTGAATGTTTAATAAATAAATTATAATTATTAATTATTCTTTCTTGTAAATCTAAATCAAAATATCAAAAATCTAAACTTCAATGAAAATGACTAATATATTTTCGTCAGCATTTTTGTGCAATAATATAATTAAGTTCTTCAAAATCAAATTTTAAAATATTTGTATTTAATTCATCTTTTAAAACAGTAAGAAATTGTATATGTTGAATTAATTCTTTTTCATAATTAATATTTTCATTTAATAAAATTTTATAAGTTGCCAATTTAATAATATTTTTTTGCCAATCATCATTTACAATATTTATTAATTGATTATTATTAACTATTATTTTCATCTTTATTAATTACTCCTTTTTTCTTTAATTTTATTTATAAATTGTACTATTTTTCATTATTTTTACAAGTATGCTTTTAAATACAAAATAACGCCTAAATTAAAGGCGTTTATTTTATGAGACCTATACTATTAATTGTATTGAAATTATTAATTATATGCTAAATATGAAAGTGTTTTTTTAAATATTTTTTATTTTATTTAAAATTACACTTATATATGTATATAATAAACAAGTAAATTAATTTTTTAAAAATATTTACAATAAATTTAGAAATTTTAAAAATAGTTAGGAGAGATAAATTTGAATTTTAATTATAAATGAAATTTTAGAGAGCAAAACGCAAAAATTGATAAATTAGCATTAGAACATATAACAAATAAATGAGAAAAAATAGATTGAAGAATAAAAAATACAAGGGATAAAAAGAAATATAAAATTGTTGATTTTCAATATCGAACAAGAAAAACTATATATGGAATGGTAACTTATAAAAGAAGAATTTATGAATATTTTGATGAAAAATTACAAAAATTAACTCGAATATGTTTAGTTGATGAAATACTAGAACTGCCAAAATATAAAAGAATAGGCGAAGATATTGAACAAACGATTATTGAATATTTTGCTGATGGAAAAAGATACAGAGATATTTGAGCTATTATAAAAAAGGCAAATATTAGTCTTAGTTCTATTCATAGAGTTTTTAAAAATTTAGAAGTAATTGAAGCAAATCCAGTAAAAGTAAAATTAGAAAAAAATCAACCTATTTTTGTAGCAATTGATGATGGACATCGAAAATTTTGAAATTTTAAACGTAAAGGTATAAAACACTCTATGCGTTTAATAGTAACATATACAGATAATATTAATCACAAAGTACAAAATAAAAGAGTAAAAGCAATTATAAGACCAACAAGAACAGCAATTGGTGTTAAAAAAACTGCTGAATTTGTTAAAAAACATTGTCAAAAATTTTATGAAAACATTGAACAAGCAAAAATTATTATTTGTGGTGATAGTGCAGGATGAATTAAAGAAGTTGCTGATTATTTAGGTGCACAGTTTGTTTTAGATAAATTTCATTTAATTAGAACATTATATATTGGAATAATGGCTGGAAATAAAGAAAAATATTTAGAAGAATATAATCATTGTAAATATTTAATTAATAATGGTCAATATGAACAATTAATTAACTATTTATATAATCAATTAGATAATCATAAAAAATTAAAAAAACAATACTTTAAAAATAATAAAGAAGGTATTGAAAATCAAGGTGCAAAGTGAAATATAGGTTGTTTTACTGAAACTAATATTTGACATGTTTTAAAAGAAATGCTTGGAAATAGAACATATAATATTTTAATTTATATTAAAATGGTTATTTTTAAATGTAATAAGATAAATTTAGAAACATAGCTTTAATGTATGTAATAGTTACTTATTATTTCACAATTTTGAATAGCATCTCAAAAATTATTATTTTTTATTTTTACTTTTAAACCAATAATGAAAAAAGTTAATGATAAAATTATAATTATTAAAATTGGTACTAAAATTAGACAAAAAATCACTCCAATTTGTAATTGAATTCAACTACAATAATTTCCATTACAATTAGTTATTCAACATACAGATTTGGGAGAACAACCTAAAATATGGATTATACTGGTTGTACTTAATATTCCAAATTATTTCTTGTCTAAATTTATAATAAGACTATATGAATTAATTTATTCCGGATTTTTGACAATCTCCCATTTATTTTATTAATTATGGTTTATGAAAAGATTGTCGTCACCCTAATTATTTAGCAGAAATTGGGTTTTGATATATGATGACAGCATTGTTTATTTGTGATTTATTATTTAAAAATATTAATAGTGATATAAATAATTTATATCATTTATTATGATTATTAAGTCCGTTGTATTTTAATGTTGTAGTAATTAATATTACCGACATACCAATATGAGAAGTAAAACAATGACAAAGGTTCCACTCTAATGAAGATTATTACAAATATTTAAATGAAACTAGTTGTGTAATGTGTTATATTGGTAAAAAAGGTCCAATTAATAAAGTGAAAAAATTAATATATAAAAAATAAGAACATATGTTCTTATTTTTTATATATTAATTTATTAAATTCTTTTTATTGCACTATTAACAAAATCTTCATTTGGATCAAATTTAGTTTCGTTATTAATATTTCATAATTTTTCTTGCTCTGTTTTAGTAACTTTATTAGGCATTTGTATATCAAGAATAACATGTAAATCACCATGTTTACTACTATTAGGGTAATAGAATCCTTGATTTTTTAAAGTAATTTTGTCACCGTATTGTAGTCCTAATGGTAATTTATGTTTAATTATTCCTTCAAAGGTAGGAATCATAATAATATTTCCCAAAATAATATCTAAGTAAGATACTGGTAATTTAATATACATATCACTACCTTGACGATCTAAGAAAGCGTGTCGCTTAATATTAATACCAACAAATAAATCGCCTTGAGTGCCACCATTATGACCAATTTTACCTTTACCTTTAATTCTAATTTGTTGACCATCAAAAATACTGCGAGGAATATCAAATTCTAATTTTTGATTTTCAATATAATAGCGATGTCCTTTGCATTTTAAACATTTTTGACGAATAATTTTACCAAGTCCTTGACATTGGTTGCAAACACCTTGATGTCTAAACATACCTAATGGTGATTGTTGAACATATTCAAGAACTCCTTTACCTTTACATTTATCACATGTACTAATATCATTAGGAGTTCTAGCACCAGTTTCTTTACAATCCTTACAAGCAACATCAATGTTAATACTAATGGTCATTTTTTTGCCAAAGAATACATCACGATAACTAATTTCAACTTTTGTTAGGATATTATCACCTGGTGTTTTACCATTATAGCGTTGTTGTTGTCTTCTATTACCACCAAATAAGTCACCAAATAAGTCACCAAATGCTGAACTAAAGTCACCGAAACCAGAAGAACTGCCAACTCCAGGCATATCATGACCAAATTGATCATATTTTGCTCTTTCATTAGTATCAGATAAAACTTGATAAGCTTCACTTATTTCTTTAAATCGAGCTTCATCACCACCACTTGGTGAATCAGGATGATATTTTTTTGCAAGCGTACGAAACGCTTTCTTAATTTCATCTGGAGTAGCATTACGTGAAACTCCTAGAATTTCATAATAATCACGTTTTTTACTTGCCATTTTGTCCACCTCTAATTATTTTATTTAGTTGCTGCGTCAACATCAATAACATCATCACTTTTATTATCATCTTTTTTAATATGATCTGTTGGTTCTTGTTTTTGTTGGTTCATAAATTGTTGTGCAGCAGCAAACGCTTGTTTTAATTGTTCTAGTTTTTCTTTTAAATCATCATATTTTTTTTCATCTAGTGATTTTTGTAAGTCATCACGTAGTTTTTTCATTTCAGCAATTTGTGGATTTTCTGCTTCACCTTCTTTTGCTGATTTAGTAACTTCAGCAGTCATTTTATCAATATCATAAATATAGGCTTGTGCTTGATTAGATAATTCAATTTCTTCTTTATGTTTTTCATCGTTTTCACGATTCTTTTCAGCATCTTGTACCATTTTTTCAATTTCGTCTTTACTTAAAGTACCACTATTGCTGATAGTAATTTTTTGTTCTTTATTAGTTTTTAGATCTTTAGCACTAACAGATACAATACCATTAACATCTATATCAAAAGTAACTTCAATTTGTGGAACACCTCTTGGTGCTGGTTCGATGCCACTTAATTGGAAACGACCTAGTGAATGATTATCTTTAGCTAGTGGACGTTCTCCTTGTAAAACACTAATATCAACAGCGGGTTGATTGTCTTCAGCAGTTGAAAATACTTGTGACTTTTTAGTAGGAACAGTAGTATTACGAGAAATTAATGGTGTCATTACTCCTCCTAAAGTTTCAATACCTAATGATAAAGGAGTTACATCTAATAGTAAAACGTCAGTAACATCACCCGATAATACTCCTCCTTGAATAGCAGCACCTAAAGCTACTACTTCATCAGGGTTAACACCACGATGTGGTTCTTTACCAATTTCGTTTTTAATAACTTCTTGCACAGCTGGGATTCTTGTTGAACCACCAACTAAAATAACTTCATCAATTTCATTTTTGCTTAATTTAGCTTCTTTTAAGGCATCACGAACAGGAGCAATAGTTCTTTCAACTAGTGATTTTGTTAGTTCATTAAATTTGGCACGTGTTAATTTTTCATTTAAATGTAATGGACCTGAGGCATTCATTGAAATAAACGGTAATGAAATATCAGCTTGTACTACTCCTGATAAGTCTTTTTTCGCTTTTTCAGCAGCATCTTTTAAACGTTGCATTGCCATTTTATCTTTTGATAAGTCAACACCATTACTTTTTTTGAATTCACTAACTAAATGTTGAACAATTAAGTCATCAAAGTCATCACCACCAAGTTTGTTATCACCACTAGTTGATAATACTTCAAATGTTCCACCCGCTAATTCTAGAACTGAAACGTCAAATGTTCCACCACCTAAGTCAAATACTAAAATTTTGTGATCTTTATCTTGTTTATCTAAACCATAAGCAATGGCAGCAGCAGTTGGTTCGTTAATAATTCTTTCTACTTTTAATCCCGCAATAATTCCTGCATTTTTAGTAGCTTCACGTTGTTCATTGTTAAAGTAAGCAGGAACAGTAATAACTGCTTTTGATATTTTTTTACCTAGTTTTGATTCAGCAAAGGTTTTAATAGTGCGTAAAATTTCTGCAGACACTTCTTCTGGTTTACGTGTTTTATTAGCGGCTTTAACTGTTTCTTTAGTTCCCATAATTCTTTTAATTGAACTAACAGTATTATCTGGATCAGTAATAGCTTGACGTTTAGCAACTTCACCAACCATAATTTGACCATCTTTGTAAGCAACAACTGATGGTGTTGTTCTTCCACCTTCGGCATTTTCAATAACTTTTGGCTTATCACCTTCCATTACGGCAACACATGAATTAGTTGTTCCTAGATCGATTCCTAAAATGATTTCTTTATTTGTTGTTTTATTTGTAGACATAATATTTTCACTCCTTAATTTTTCTTTGTTTCTGTTTTTTCTTCTTTAGTTTGAAAAACTTTAACTTTAGTAGTGCTAATGACACGATTATGCAATTCATAACCATTAGCTATAACTTCAACAATAGTATTATTTTTTACATTTTGATAAGCATTGTTTGTATTATCATTAATAATTTCTACTGCCTCATGTTGGTGAGAATTAAATTGATCTCCAACTTTAGCAGTAATTTCTTTTAAACCTTCTTTACCAAGTGCTTTAATTAATTCTTCATAGATAAATTTAAAACCAACTAGGAAATTTTGAACTGCTGCATTATCAGTTTTAAAGTTTAGTGCTCGTTGGAAATTTAATAAAGTATGAACTAAATCTTTAATAATTTTTTGGTTAGCATATTTAATGTGTTCTTTATTTTGAATTTCTAATTCTTTAATGGTATTTAATCTAGTAGCTAGCATTAATTGCTTTTGCTGTGAATTAATTTTATTAAGTTCTGTTGTTAATTCTTTAATTTTTGTTTCTAATTCGATTTCTTTATTTAATGATATTTTTTCTTCTTCGACACTTACTGGTGTTTCAGTAACAGGAGTTGAAATAGTTGTATCTTTAGTTTCTGTTGCTGATACGTTATCAATGTTATCTTTTTTAGCTTTTGTCATTTTATCATCTCATTTCTATTTAAAGTTTTTAATCAATGTTTGATTAATCCAATTTAGAATTTCGGTTAGTTTTTCATATTCTAAACGTTTTGGTCCAACAATTGCAATTTGTCCTTGTTCACCATCATGAATTTTAAAAGTAGTAGTAATCATTGCCATATCGTTATTTTCATTGCCCAGTTCTTCACCAATTTTAATTTGTAGTTGATTATTATTTAATTCATCAAAATACATTCATGGTGATTGTGATTCAATGAATTTAATAATTGTTTTAACCTTATTAATATCATTAAATTCAGGATTTTCTAACATATATTGAACACCATGTGTTGTTGATAGTGGTCGTGAGAAATTAATTAAAGTGTTAACAAATCCTTGAATAATATATTCTGATTTTTGTACTTGTTGTTCAAGAATTGGTTTTAATAAATTTACTTTCTCACTAATTTCACTAATTTTAGTACCAATTAATCTGGTGTTAAAAATATCAATAGCAATTGATAAATCGGTTAATGATGTTTCTTGAATATTAAACATTTTGTTTTGAACATGACCATTACTAGTAATACAAATTGTTAAAGCATTATCATTACTAATCGGTATTAATTCAATTTTCTTTAAAGTATCTTCATTAAGATTAGGACCAGTAACAATACTAATCAAATTAGTCATTTCACTTAAAATACTACTAGTTTTATTTAATACTTCGGTAATTACTAAGTTACGGTTATTAAATACTTCTGCTATTTTTTTCTTCAAGATTTCTAGTTCTTGGTGTTCACCCATATTCATTAAATTATCAACATAATAGCGATAACCTTTTGTTGAAGGAATACGACCACTAGAACTATGTGCTTTTTCTAATAATCCTAATGTTTCTAATTCAACACATTCATTACGAATAGTAGCACTAGAAAAATTAATATTGTTATTATTTTCTAAAATAGTTTTGCTACCAATTGGTAATCCTGTTTTAATATATTTTTCAACAATGATTTTTAAAATTTGTGATTGTCTGTTACTTAACATTGTTCACCACCTTTTTTAGCATTCATTAACATTGAATGCCAATACTTATATAATTATAACTGAGAGTGTAATAATATCAAGACTTAATTGAATTTTATTTTTTTACTGAGAATAAACATATTATCTTTATTGATAGTAATTACCATTCGTTTGTGGGGTATTAGTTCTTCTTTAATAATAGCTTGTGCGATAATAGTTTCAATATAGTGTTGAATATAGCGTTTAATCGGTCGTGCGCCATATTCTTCATCATAAGCATCTTTTAGTATTTTATTAACTACTTCTGATTCATAAGATAATTGTAAATTTTTTTCTTGTCTTAATCGTAATAATAAAGTATCTAATTCTTTAATAATAATTTCTGTTATTACTTTTTTACTTAATGGATTGAAGATAATAATTTCATCAATTCGATTAATAAATTCTGGTCGAAATGATTTTTTTAAGATATTTAATGATTGTTCTTTACTGTTATCTTTACCACTTAATAGTTCTTGTGAACCAAGATTTGAAGTCATAATAATTATTGTGTTTTTAAAGTCAATTAAGAGACCGTGACTGTCTGTAATTCTACCTTCATCAAGAATTTGTAATAAAATATTTAATACTTCAGGATGGGCTTTTTCGATTTCATCAAAAAGAATGATACTGTAAGGATTTCTTCTTACTTTTTCGGTTAATTGTCCACCATTTTCATAACCAACATAGCCAGGAGGTGAACCTAGTAATTTGCTAACTGCGTGTTTTTCCATAAATTCTGACATATCAATACGAACCATATTTTTTTCGCTATCAAATAAAATATCAGCTAAGGTTCTGGCAACTTCAGTTTTTCCAACACCGGTTGGACCCAAGAAAATAAATGAACCAATTGGACGATTGGGATCTTTAATACCAGCACGAGCTCTAATTAAAGCATCACTTACCAACTGTAGGGCATTACTTTGACCTTTAATTCTTGTATTTAAAGTTAAGGGTAATTTTAATAATTTTTCTTTTTCGGTTGCTAATAAACGAGTAACAGGAATGCCGGTTCATTTTGCAACAACTTTTGCAATATCTTCACTAGTAACATCTTCGCGTAGTAAAGGATTATCTTTTTTTATATTTTCACTATCTTTAAGTTCTTTTTCTAAGTTGGGAATAATACTATATTGTAGTTCACCAGCTTTTGTAAAATTACCTGATAATTGATACAATTCTAGTTCTGATTTAGCATTTTCTAATTTATTTTTTAAACTAGTAATATGGTCTAATGCTGACTTTTCTTTGATTCATTTATCTTCTAATTGTTGTAAAGTATTTTTTTTAGTTTTTAATTGTTTATCGACTTCAATTAGTCTTGTTTGCGAGTTTTCATCTTTTTCTTTGCTTAAGGCTGCTTGTTCAATTTTTAATTGTAAGACTTTTCTTCTTATATCATCTAAATCACTAGGAACCGAAGCAATTTCAGTTTTAATACTAGCACAAGCTTCATCAATTAAGTCAATTGCTTTATCAGGTAAGTAACGATCATTAATATATTTATTAGATAGATAAACAGCTTCTCGTAATGCACTATCATGAATTTTTACACCATGATAAGCTTCAAAACGTTCTTTTAAACCACGTAAGATAGCAGTTGTATCTTCTGTTGTTGGTTCTTTAATAATCATCTTACGAAATCTTCGTTCAAGGGCTGCATCTTTTTCAATGTATTGACGATATTCGTCAAGCGTTGTGGCACCAATACAACGTAGCTCACCACGCGCTAACATTGGTTTTAGTAAATTAGAAGCATCCATTGAACCTTGTGTTCTACCAGCACCAACAATTAAATGTAGTTCATCAATAAATAAAATAATTTTTCCATTAGAATTTTTAATTTGGTTAATAACCGCTTTTAATCGTTCTTCAAACTCACCTTGGAATTTAGCGCCAGCAATTAGTGCTCCCATATCTAGTTCATAAATAATTTTATCTTTTAAGTTACTAGGAACATCACCACGAACAATACGTTGGGCTAAACCTTCAATAATAGCAGTTTTACCAATACCAGGTAAACCGATTAAGACGGGGTTGTTTTTAGTTTTTCGTGAGAGTATTTCTTCTACTTTACGAATATCTTCATCACGTCCAATAATAGGATCCATTTTTCCTGTTTTAGCTTGTACAATTAGATTACGAGCGAATTTATCAATAATTTTAGGATCATTACTATAGTTAGGGATTTCATTTAATTGCATAATGTCACTCCTCTTTTTAGCACTATAATTACTTGATTGCTAATCATATTAATATACTAACAAATAAAATTAGCAGTTTCAAGTAGTAACTGCTAATTTTATATTTAATTGACTTAGGGATAAGTATTTTCAATTAAAGAAACTTAATATAATATTAATATTTGTGATAGATCTTGTAGGTATTTTAGATCTTAAATATATATTTCTCGTGTAAATAATATATATCATATTTTTAAAAGAATTGATATACTAATTACATAATTGCTAGATAAAAATAAATAATAGTAATTTAATAACTTTTAAATATTAAATTTATAAGGAAATATTATGAAACAATTTAAACAAAAATTAATTTTATTACTTAGTGCTAGCAGTTTATTAGTAACCTCAGTATTAAGTATTAGTTTTAATAATAAAAATCATCAAACTAGTAATAGTAAAGTTAGCGGCTTTCATATTACTGTTAAGTCATCAAATCGTAACTTAGTTAATAGTATTAAATCTTGAAATAATGATTCACAATATTTATATAATAATGTTAAAAATACACCATTAAATGTTAATTTTGATAGTTATGATCAAATTATTAATAATGATTGAACACATAGTAATATTGAAACCAATGATATTATTAATGATCAAGGTTATAGTCAATTAAAAAATATTATTAATGATAATAGTAGTTATTTTAAAAATGCAGAAGGTTTTCTTACTGCAGGTGTTTTTGGTCATACTTTTAATGAAAAAAGTAATAATTTAATTTTACAATATCATCAAACAATTAAAGAAAGTATTGATGCAGGACTTTTTGCAACAATATATGAAGCAAGTGACATTAATACTTTAATGGAAGTTCCATATAATTTACAACCAACTACTAATTTTCAAAAATCTAATTTTGAAACGCGTGCTAAAATATTTCCAATTGGACCATTTGCAAATACTAAGGATAGTTTTAGTAATGAAATGTTTGTTTTTTATGTGCATCCTCCTTTTAAAAAATTAGGATTAGAAATTTCTATTAATAATGAAAACAGAGAAATAAAAAAAATTGTTAAAACTAATAGTAATAAAACTTTTGACTATGCTATTTTAAACCAAGATTATAGTAAAAATAAGCCCACTATATATAATGTTAAATGAAATGATAGTGATGGTAGTACTGTTTTAAGACAAGAAACACTTACTATTAATAGTTCTATGCCAGACATTCAAGTTATTAATGAAAAAGAAGATAAATCATCATTAATTCATCAATATTTTATTAATGATGAAAAAAATAGTAATTTACAAATGATTGCTTTTAGTCAAATTAAATCAGAAGCTGTTATTACTGCTAATGTTAGTGAAGATAAATGAACATATCAGCGTGTTGATGATAATCTTGTTCCGCAAGAAGAAAAGGTAACACCTATTTCAAATCAACCATTAAAAACATATCAATCTGAAGATCATACTATTTATTTATTACAAAGAATAGTAAATGATAAAGTTGATAATTCTTCAAGACAATATTTAAATATTTATAATATTAATCCTTTATCAACTAAGTTTTCTGGTTTTACTAATTTTGCTAATAGTCAATCTGGTATTGAATTTAATCAGTATTTACAAGAAACTACTAATATAGATTGTGCAATTGATGTACTAAATCCAGGTCAATTACATTATTGATTATTATTTTATGAGCACGATTTAATTACTCATTTATATGCTAATGTTAAACATGATGAAAAAAATAAAAATAACCCTTTTGCTTTAGCAGAAATAAAACCAAAGACAACAACTTTAATTAATAATTGAAATATTATAATTATTGGTAGTACTTTTTTATTAGTTATTATTGCTATTCCAGTAGTTATAGCAATATTAAGAAGAATAAAAATTAAAAAGTAAGTGGTTAATTGAAGTAAGCCTAGTCATTATAGATATAGTTTATTAAATTTTAATCATATAGATAGTATAAAAATTTATGTAATATTGATAAAAATAATTAAATTTTCGATACTAAATATAGAAAATATGATATTATTTTTTTAAAACTTAATATAAGTTTTAAATTCATTACTTATTCAAAAGTAAATGAGTTTTTTTATTTTTTTAAAAAAGGAGAAGTTAATAATGACTTGATTAGAAGTAGAAAAGGCAATTGCAGATTTAGATGAAAGACAAAAAGATGAAACTAATTTTATATTAGTTGATAGTAATTATCATCCAGAAATGACTAAGAAAAAATACAAATACTGAAAAAAATTTAAAACAAAACATTCAACAGCAGCAAAAACATTAAAAATTATTTCTGCATCTACTAAAGGACTTGTTAAGGGGGGTTATGAAGGTATTCCTGAAGGTGCTGTTAGAGGTACTATTATTGGTGCTGGTGGTGTTTTGGTTACAACTTTTTTTGTATCTCCACCTGCCGGCATTATTGTTGCAGGAGCTGCTGTTGCTGGTGGTGTTACTTATGCAGTTGTTAAAGGTAGTCATGTAGCTATTATAAAAGGAAAAGTAGCAGCAAAAAAATTTGATGAAAAGAAAAAAGTACAAAAACAAGATTTAGAAGAAGCACAAAAACACGCAATAAATTCTAATACAGATTTACAAAATAAAACAAAAACTAAATCAAAAAAATCAATTAATTTATAGGATAGGTAATTTTTAATTTCATTAAATTGTGGAAAACTATTTTTATTTTTATTTTAAATTTTTGTATTAAAATAAGTGTTATTTAATAAATATAAATCTTATTTAATTATTGATAAAAGCATGTTAAAATTGTAAAGAATTATATTATAGAAGAGGATAAGTATGGAAAATAAAAACCAAGAAGTTAATTTTGAAAATAATAGTGAAAATACATTTCCAAGAACTAAGTTTTTTCTAAGTGTTGGTTATTTAATAATACAAGTATTAATTCCAGGAATTATTCTTTTTTTTACTACTAGTACTGATTTTACTTTTAAATTGCCTTTTTGAATAATGGTACTTTCTAGTTTAAGTTTAATTATATTTACTTTTATTATAACCTTTATTACATATAAGTTAAAATTACATCAATTAGATCAATTTACATATAGTATTCCATTTGCTTTTGTTTTATCATTATTTTATTTGTCAGGATACTTTTTAACTCCTCAACAAATTTTAATACGTTTTATTATTTCAATCACTGGTGCTGTTATTGGTATTTTTTTAACGAGTATTATTTTATTATTAGTATTAAGAAAAAAACAAAAAAAATCATATATTAAGTTATAATAAGTGATATAAATCTAAAAAAATAAAACGAAAAAAAGGCGCGTAATATATGTTACGCACCTTTTTAAATATATGTTTTTTATTTACTGTATAAAAATTATTCAATATCTAATTCTCATACGAGGCTTTTTAATAATCTGTGTATCTTTGTTTTACAAAGTTACTAATTTAGATTAATTCTGTCTTCAAATTTTATCATAAAATGAGCAATTGCTGTATTTCAATTTTGAATAGGCAATGTTCATTTTTTTGTTATATTTTCAATTGCCAAGTAAAATATTTTGAAAACTGCCATATCATTAGGAAAAACTTTTTTTATTTCTGATGATTTTTCGTAATTGACTATTAACAGATTCAATAGCATTTGTAGTATAAATCACTCTTTTGATTTCTACTGGATAACTAATAAAAACCATTAAATTATCTCAATTTTTATATCAAGATTTAGTAATTTGAGGATATTGTTTATTTCATTTACTTTCAAACGATTCTAAAGCTTGCATTGCTTGTTCTTCACTACATGCACTATAAATTGGTTTTAAATCTGCAACTAGACCTTTTCGATGTTTGTATGAAACATATTTTAAACTATTTCTAATTTGATGAACAATGCATAATTGATGTTCTGTTTTAGGATAAACTGATTGTATTGCTTCTGACATGCCTGTTAAATTATCACTACAAGCAATAAGAATATCATTTAAGCCACGATTTTTCATTTCTGTGAAATTAGATAATCAAAACTTAGAACCTTCATTTTCACTAATTCATAATCCTAAAACATCTTTTTTGCCTTCTAAATCAACTCCTAATGCTATATAAACTGATTTGTTAATAATCCGTTTATCTTGTCGTACTTTAACTACTATACAATCAAAATAAACAATAGGATAAATACTTTCTAATGGTCGATTTTGTCATGCTTTAACATCATCAATAACATCATCAGTAATTTGACTAATAACACTTTCACTAATATCAGCACCATGATATAACTCTTGCAACTGCATTCTAATGTCAGATAATGTCATTCCTTTTGCATACAAGGAAAGAACTTGTTGATCAAAACCATCAAATCTTCTTTGCCTTTTAGGAACTATTACAGGAGTAAAATTACTATTGCGATCTCTTGGTACATCAATTTCAATTTTACCTTGTTGAGTTATTAATTTTTTTGAACTTGTACCATTACGAGCATTTTCAGTAGTACTATGTTGATTTTTTTCATATCCTAAATAATTTTGCATTTCAGAATTCAACATTTTTTCAACTAATCTTTTTGTTAATTCTTTATATAAACCGCCAGGTTTAAAAACTGTTGTTAAATCTTCAGTATTTTCTAGTAATAAATCTACTGCTTTTGATATTGGATCATTATTATTAAAGTTATCTTTTTTAGCCATCTGTAACTCACTCTTTCTAGTCATTTAATTATATTTACTAGAATTAATTAAACATAGTTATTTTTGTAAGTTACACAGATTACTAAACATTTCCTCACTTTCTTCATCATTGAAAGTAGGAATAATAACAACTTTGTTACTTATATATAAGTTAAGATAACTAGTGACAAGTTTTTGATTTGCTAGGATACGATTATGATAAATGTTAAAATCAATCATTTTAATATCATCACTATTACGAACGTCATTTTTTGGTAAAGGAATTTTTATAATTTTATATTTTTTGCCATGAGCATTTATTGATTTTGATAATACATCTCAACAATTTTTAACAGCAAGATAACGATCATCAATAGTATTTTCTGTTCAACTTAATAAAATAGTATTACTATCAAGTATACACATGATATTATCTAATCTTCCTTTGGTTTCATCATATGGTAATCCATAAGGTATTCAAATAATATTTACAACATTTAGATAGTCTTTTAAATACATTTCTATTTGCTCTTGTGATAAATTAGGATTACGTTCTTGGCATAAAATACCTTCATAACTAGCAAAACAAGTACCTTCACCATCTAACATAATCATGCTAGATTCTAAAATGATTGGTAGAAAATAGTAATCAATTTTTTGTAGTTCAAATATTTTGTATGCTACCATATCATCATCATTTCAAGGTGAATAAATACCTGCTATTTCTCCACCTCAAGCATTAAAATTAAATTTTAAGCCTCTAATATTCTTTGTTTCTTTATTTTGAAGAAAGATTGGACCATAATCACGAATAAAGCAATCATTAGTAGACATTTCGATAATTGTAATATTTTTATTTAATAAATTTCTAGCATTATTAAATTGATTTTTACTAACAATCATATTTACATGTTCATGTTCACTAATAATATTAGCAAGTTTACTTATTTTTTCTTGTGCTGGTTTAGCGCCTAATCTTCAATTATCGGTTCTTTCTGGTCATACCATTCAACATTGTTGATGTTCTAAAAATTCAGGAATAACATAAAAATCATCACTATTTGGTGTTGAATAAATTTTTTGTGCCATTAATAGTAGCTTTCCTTTCTTACTTAGTAGCTACTGAATAATTCCCTTATTTTATTGATGATTCCTTTTTTTATTATACTAATAATTTTATTTTTTTTATTCATTTGAAGAATTATTATTTTTGATATTTTTTAATATTTCTTCAATGTTTTTAACTCTAGTGTTGGTATTATCATATTTAAAGCGTAATTCTGGAACTTTATATTTATTACTTGTTTTAGCAAGTGCGCTTCGACAAAAACCTTTCGCTTTTTCTAAAGCAGTACTAATGGTTTTAATATCTAAATTATCTAAGTAAACTGTTCAATAAATGGTAGCATAACTGTTATCTTTTGTTATTTTTACATTAGTAATAGTGATATCTTTGAAAAGAATATTTTTTGATTCTTTTTTTAATATATTAGTAATTTCTTTTTTTAAGAAACTTTCTTGTTGTTCAAATTTAATGATAGACATCCTATTTTGTCTCCACTTCTTCTACTAAATATGATTCAATAATATCATTTTCTTTTAAGTCATTAAAATTTTTAATAGTAATACCGCATTGAGTTTCTTTTTTAGCAATTTTTAAATCATTTTTTTCATGTTTTAAACCACTGATTTCACCGTTATAAATAACAACATCATCACGAATGATATGAACTTTGCTATTACGTTGAATGAAACCATTAATGACAACACAACCAGCAATTGTTCCTACTTTTGAAAAATGAAAAGTTTTAATAACTCGTGCTTGACCAAGAATTTTATCTTCATAAGTTGGTTCTAATAAACCTTTAGCAGCCAATTCTAATTCTTCAGTTATTTTATAAATGATATTATGTAATCTAATTTCAACACCGGCATTGTTAGCAGCTTCACGAATAACATGATTGGGGCGAACATTGAAACCATAAATAATACTTCGTGAAGTTTGAGCAAGTTTAATATCTGATTCACTAATACCACCAATAGTTGCTCTAATAAACTTAACAGTAATATCATTAACATTAATTTTATTTACTGCTTGAACGATTGCTTGCACTGAACCTTGAGTATCTGCTCGTAAAATAACATTAATTTGTTTTAATTCACCTGTAGCAACATCTTGTGTTAAATTACCTAAACTAATTTGTCGATTATTTCTAATTTTATTTGTTTCTTCTGTTTGGCGTACTAGTGCTACTTTTCTTGCTAATTTATCATCATTAAAAACAATAAAAGATTCACCAGGAGTAGGGGCTGTTTCAAATCCTAAAACTTGAACAGGCATTGAAGGTCCGGCTTTAGTAATTATTTTACCAGTATCATTAATAAGGCGTTTAATTTTTCCTTTAACACTACCCGCAACTACAATATCAGTAACTTTTAGTGTTCCACCTTGTATTAATAAAGTACAAATTGAACCAACATTTTTATCATGATGAGATTCGATAACAGTTCCATTAGCAAATCGATTTGGATTAGCATTTAGTTCTTTTAATTCAGCAATTACTAATATTGCTTCTAATAATTCATCAATTCCTTGATTTTTTAAAGCACTACCATAAACAAAAATAGTATCGCCACCTCATTCTTCACTAGTTAAATCACAATTAGCTAGTTCATTCATAATGCGATCAGTATTAACATTTGGTTTATCCATTTTATTAACAAAAACAATAATTGAAACACCAGCTACTTTTGCATGGTCAATTGCTTCACGAGTTTGTGGCATCACACCATCATCACCAGCAACTACTAAAACAACAATATCAGTAATTTTAGAACCACGTGAACGCATTTCAGTAAATGCTTCGTGACCTGGGGTATCAATAAAAGTAATTAATTTATTATTAGTTTTAATTTGATAAGCACCAATATGTTGAGTAATACCACCGTGTTCTTGATTAGTAACTTTAGAATTACGGATAGTATCTAATAGTGTTGTTTTTCCATGATCAACGTGGCCCATAATTGTAACAACAGGTGGTCGAGTTACTAAATTTTTTTTATCATCTTCGAGATTAATATTTTCTAATAAGTTTTCATATGTTACCACTTTAGCTTTTTCAAAATCAATATTTCATTCCAAACAAAGTTCAAGCATTAATTCTTGAGTTAATATTTGATTTTGATTAAATAGTTTGCCTTGTTTCATGAAGTATTTAATAATGTCAGTTACTGGATGATGCAATGCTTTAGCAAATTCTGAAATAGTTAATGGTTCGTTATATAAAAATACTCCTTTTTCATTAATTTGAGATGTTTTTTGTTTTAGTTGTTGATTAATATTTTGTGTTTGTTGAGATATTCGTTTTTTTGCCATTTGCATCCCGCCTTTCGCTTGGGAAAATTAATCTCAATTTTTTTTAATTTCATTAATTAATTGTTCATAAAATTCATTTGGAATTTTTGTTTTTAATGCTCGTTCTAATGCCTGCTTTTTAATAAGCAAAGGTATTAATTCAAGTTTAGGTTGGATGTAGGCACCTCGACCATTTTGTTTGCCAGTTTTATCAATGAATAATTGTCCTTCTTTATTAATAACAATTCTAATTAATTCACGTTTAGGTAAAATAGTATTTGTAACTATACATTTACGCATTGGTATTTTTTTACGTTGAATTAAAGGTATTTTATTCATAACGACCTACTTTATTGTTTATTGATTTTTATTTTTTCATTGTGTTTTTTTTAATAATTCAGATATAAACTTTTCATATTCACTTTCTTTAATATTACCATTTCAAGTAAATTTAATATTATTTTCTTTTGCTTGTTCTAATGAAGTAATATTAATATTTCAGTGAGTTACACCGGCAACTAATTTAGCAGCCATACCATTTTTACCAATAGCTAATGATAATTGTTCAGTAGGAACAATAATATTTGCTTGTTTTTCTTCTTCATTAATATCAATTGAAATAACTTTAGCTGGTGTTAAAGCGTTAATTATATATTCTTTTATATTAGGATTTCAGGCAATAATGTCAATTTTTTCGCCACTTAATTCTTGCGTAATTAGTTTTGTTCTTTCGCCTTTTGGGCCAATACATGCACCAATCCCATCAATGCTTGGATCATGACTAACAATTGCAACCTTAGCTCTAATTCCAGGAATACGAGCAATATCTTTAACTTCGATTACACCTTGTGCGATTTCAGGAACTTCTAATTCTAGTAAACAACGTAAAAAATTAACGTGAGTTCTTGATGCTAAAATTTGACCATAGTTTTTATTTTTAATAATATCTTCAACATAAAATTTGATATAAGTATTATTAGCGATTGGTTTATTTTTTGGTAAGATCTCACTAGGGATTTGATTTTGTTTTGGTAAGAAAGCATAGGCTCTACCAATTTTAATTAACATATAAGTTTCTTCAACGCTTTCAATAGTACCAATTAATATGTGATCTTTTTTATCAATAAATTCATCATAAATTGATGTTTTTTCTGCTTCACGAATTGATTGTTTAACTACTTGAATGGCTTTAAAAATTGATAAACGAGAGAATTGATCACTAGGAATTATTTGCGTATATGTATCACCAATTGTTAAGCCGGGATTCTTTGTTTTAATAGTTGAAAGTGCAATTTCTAATTCAGGATCTTCAACTTTTGGAACAACAATTAAATCCTTTAAAATTTTAATAGTACCTTTATTTTGATCAATTTCAATTCTGATATTTGTACTATCATCACGATGACTTTGATATTCATATGCTTTTTTTAGTCCTTCTTTTAAAGCTTCAATGATATCTTCTTTTGCTATTTGTTTTTCTTCAGCAATTTCATTTATGGCATTTAAAATGATTTGACTAATTTCTTTGTCCACTTTTTCTCCTCCTTGTTTTTTATAAACATTGTTGTTTATTATTTAATAGTATTTGAAATAGATTTATTTCAAAATGAAAATATACTTAAATAAAAAAATATATTACACTAGAAATAATAAAGACAGCTGGTAGCTGTCTTGCTATAATTCTAATTCATTGTTCATTATACAATATTATTAATTTGAAAACAATAGAAATTTATTAAAGGATAGAGTTTTATTATCGTAGATTATATTGTAGAAATATCTTTCATTATATTAATGGTAATTTTCAAGTTTTAAATTGATTAAATATAATTATTTATATAGTCGTAATTGTTTTTGTTCTATTATCATTGAAAGATATAACATTCATTTTAAAGTTTCTATTTTTTTAAAATCAAGGGGAACTAAATCGATTTTCAATACTAATTTGTTCTTATATTGATATTAATTTCCTATATATTCTGCTTATCAAAGATTAGACATTTTTTTAAAATATTTTCAAACATTAGTAAAAATGTTAAGATTTATTTATTAAATTTTATTAAATAATAAAAATTTGGAGTAAATATTATGAGTAAAAATAAGAAAAAGAATGAAAATATTAGTATTGTAGTTTTTATTTCATTAATAATTATTATCACTATTATATTTTTGATTAAGTCATTATTTAAAGGTTTAGAAAAATGAATTGTTAATAATGTTTGAATAACTATAATTATTATATTTTCTATAATTATTGTTTCAATTTTAACTACTATTATATTGGCAAATAAATATTTAAAATATAAAAAAAATTATTTTAATTTAGAAAAAAGTAAAGAAATAGAATATTCTTATCAAATAATAGAATTAGAAAATCGAATTAAAAATTATGAAAAAATTTATCCAAATTTAAAAAATTTTGAACATCCTTATCAATATAATGATAATTTAAATAATACGTTAGGTATTAAAGGTGAATTAATTGTTAAAGAAAAAATAATAAGTATGTTTAATGAAGAAGATTTACAATTATTTAACAATTTATATTTACCATCTATTGAAGGAAAAATTAATCAAATTGATCATTTATTAATTTTAAATAGTTGTATTTTTATAATTGAGACTAAAAATTGATCTTTAAAAACTTATGGAGATTATTTTAAAAAAAATTGAATCCAATATCATGGTGAAAGACAAGAATTTATTCCATCACCTCTTTATCAAAATAGAAGTCATGTTAGAACTATTCTGTATCTTTTAAAAAAAGAAAACATTAATTTAAAACAATTTAAATTTTTTAGTCTTGTAGTATTTGTTCAAAATAATTTACAAATTACTGAAAATAGTAACTTAAAAATAAATGAGAAAGCATTAAATTTATTTGAATTATCTGAATATATTAAAAATAAAATTGAAGAAAATTCAGGAAAATGTACTTCTTCTTCTAATATTCAAAGAAATATAATGAATCAAATTATTTTAAATAATAATAATCCAGAAAACATTCAAATTCATAAAGAACAATTAGACTATTAAAAACACAGTTATAAGCGAACAAAATTTAATAAATTAATTTTTCTAATAATCTTCTGTCCTTGAAATTTTAATTAAAAAAATGTATTTTTATTTTCTGTTCTTAATTTTTAAATATAAAAAAACCTGAAAAATTTTCAGGTCTTTTTACATTATATTACTCAATAATCTTGGAAGTACTGTAGAGTATATATAAAAAATAATAAGAATGTTCAGTTAATGAACAATTTAATCCTAACATTTTTGAAATTATTTTTTTAAAAAAATCAAAATAACACTTAATAATGAAAAATATTATAAAAAGAACACCAAATAAAAAAGAATGTATAATTATGAACAGAAAATAGTTTATATTTTTCAGAAAAATTATCTAAGGGGGAAAAACAATATGAGAAACATGAAAACATTACTACGACTAATGGGTGCTGCTGCTTTAACAACAGTTGCAGCAAGTTCAGTTGTTGCATGTGGAACTCAAACAAAAGCGCCAACATTAGATGGCAAATATGCAGCATTACTAGGATGATATAGTGATGAAAATACAAGTACAATTAATCAAGAACTAAAAAAGGATTATACTGCTGGTAAAGAAAGTTATTCAATTTCTGTTCCTGCTGCTGATAGTACAAAAATTACAGCAACTAAATTTAACAAAAAATTATTAAAAGCAGGTGACGGTGCTGATGTTGACAAATTTAAAGCAAAAGATGCTGATGCTGCAGCGTTTTTAAAAGATTTAGGATTTACATCTGGTAGCACTACTGCTTTTTATAAAGCTGAAGAAGTTACATCTATTACTGCTTTATCTGCAAAAGTTGAAAGTACTGAAGCAGGTAAAATTGAAGCTGTTGGTACAACTGATTTTAAAGTTGCAGCTGGTACTTGTCAAATTAATATTATGGATAAGGCAACTGGAGATGATGCCAAATCTGTAAAAAAATATACTATTAGTACTCTTAAGAAAGATACATTAGGTGTTCCTGCTCAAGTAGATACGCTTGTACAATCAGCAAAATTGGATTTAACTAAAGCTAATGGATTTGAACAAGGCAAAGATGTACTTAAGTCTTTACCTTGAAAAACTGAGAATTCTAAAGAAAAAAATCTATATAATTCTTTAGTTAACTTATTTAGCAAAGATAAAGTATCATTAGTTTGAACTTCTGATGATCAAGGTCAAACAGTGATACCTAAGTATACAGCTCAAAAAGTATACTTAACCGTAAAATTTGGAGAAGTAAAAGTTACAAATACTCTAGATTTTGGAACTCCACAAGCTTAAATATATTTTAAAAGATTGCAATTGCAATCTTTTTTAATTTATATTCTTTTTTTATCATTTAAAAAATATTATTAATAATTAAAATTATAAAAATAGTTTCAAATCAAGAAGAATATATAATAAATAGCAGAAAATAATTTATATTTTTTAGAAAATTATCTAAAAGGGGAGAAAATATTATATGAGAAATATAAAAACATTATTACGATTAATGGCTGCTACTACTTTAATTACAACTGTAGCAAGTTCAATTGTTGCCTGTGATTTTGAAACAAAAGGACCAATATTAAATGGTAAATATGCAAAATTATTAGGATGATATAGTGATGAAAATACAAGTTTAATTAATCAAGAATTAAAGAGGGATAAAACTACTGGTAAAGAGAAGTATTCAATTGAGGCTGATGACAGAAAAATTATGATGACTAATTTTAAAAACAGTTTATTAAACGCAAACGAAATTAGAAATCCAAATCAAGCAAAAGATGCTGATGCTGCAGCATTTTTGAAAGAATTAGGGATTACAAGTGGTAGTGAAAATGAAGAATATTTATCTGATGATGTTAAAAAAATTACTACCTTATCTGCAAAAATTACAAGTACTGAAGCGGGTAAAACTGAAGAAAATAATACAGGAACTGATTTTAAAGTTCTTGCTGGTACTTGTCAAATTGATATTATAAGCAAAGATGATGATAGTGTAGTAAAATCTTATACTATCAATACTGCTAAAAATGATGGATTAAATATTTCAAAGATAGTTATTACTAAACTTATTAGTGATAAAAATAGTTTAAAATTAACTGCTGCGCAAGGATTTAAACAAGGTGAGTCTGTTGCTGATTTTAAATTAGTAATAAATTCAGAAAGTAAACAAAAACAATTTGATTCTCTAGTTCAAATATTGAATACAAATGTTAGTACTCAGTTCCATGCTAGAGTTGATGATGGTCCATTAGTAACAGGAAATTTTAGAAATTTAAAAGTTTATTTAGCAATATATTTTGGTGATGTGCATCTTTTACCTAGAATAGATTGTGGTATACCACCAACTGTTTAAATCATTAAATATTTTAAAAGATATAATGACAGTTATTGTTAATTATCATATTTTTTTGTTACTATTAATACAAATGAAAATTATTAATAATTAGACATTTGAAATCAGAAGAAATTAAATTTATAACATTGATAAGTTAAAAAAATAAACTTTAAATGAGGACACAATTGTATCTTTCAATTTTATTAAGTGATATTATTAATTATAAAAATTAAAGAAGGAGAAAAAATATGTTAAAAGCAGGAAGTATATTAATATTTATTGTTTTTATTTTAGAATCAATATTTATAATTCCTTTATTATGAACAATACCCGCTTTTATTTTATACAAAAAAGTAAGTAAAGGTGAAGCGACTACTGATCAAAAAATTGCTTTAGCAATATTAGGAATTATCTTTGGTGCTGCATTAGGTATTATTGGTGGTATTTTTATATTAGTTGATTTAAACAATGATGAAAATAAAATCCAAAGATATTAATAAAAAACATCATTAATTAATGATGTTTTTTATTTTTTTAAATAGTTTTCCATTGGTTTTAATAAAAATTATTATATAATTTTTATAGTTTGATTTAAAAACAAATTAAAATTATTAACTAGGAGGAAAACAAATATGGAAGTTATTATTTTAGAAGCCACAAATCTGATGAATGAAATAATTTTACGTTATAAAAATGAAATTAACAAAATTCGCACCGGAAGAGCTAATCCTAATATCTTAGAAGGAGTTAATGTTAAATGTTATGGTGGTGTTGATAGTTTAAGTAATATTGCGCAAGTTAAAGTAGCAGAAGCACATCAATTATTAATTAAACCATATGATCGCAGTTTAATTAAAGACATTACAGAAGCTGTTACAAAAGCTGATTTGAAATTACAAATTAAAAGCGAAGCAGAGAATATACGTTTAATTTTCCCACAATTAACAGAAGACGTTCGTAAATCTTTAGTTAAAGATTTGAGTAAAAAAACTGAAGAATATAAAGTTAAAATCCGTAATTGTCGACGTGATGCTGTTCAAAATCTGAAAAAAATAAAATTACCAGAAGATCAAGAAAAGCATGCAGAAACTACAATTCAAGATTTAACTGATAGTAAAATTAAAGAACTTGTATTAATAGAAAACAATAAAAAAGCCGATTTAATGAAAATTTAGCAATAAAGCAATAAAGCAATAAAAAGTTAGGGGTTAAATATTGTGAAAAAAAAGATAATAAATAAAGAAAATATAAAATCTAAAATTTCTTTTTTTGCAAAACTTAGTAATTTTTTTAGAACCTATCGAAATCGTATTCTTACAAGCTTTATGTTAATTGCTTGTGGTGTATTATGAATGTTTATTGGGGCAGTTTATTTAGAACCAATTTTTGGTAATAAACCACAGTGATCAGCCTATACATTTATGATAATTAATACTTTAATTTTTATTGGTTGTTTATGAGAAATTATTAATTTAAAAAAAGAATCAAATTGATCAATTGTACTTAAAATTTCTATAATTTTAACAGGAGTCATACTTTTATGAGTTCCGCTTGGTAAAGAAACTTTTGGTCCATATATTTATAATCATTATTGATTTGAAACTTGAATGACTTTATTAACTTTATTATTTTTCATTTGTATTTTTATTTTAATTGCTTGACGAAGTAAAAATTTTCAATTAAGTGATGTTATTTTTATTTTTACTTGAATTATTTATTTAGTATTTGTTGTTAAAGCTGTTAATTTTTTAATGTTATCAGAAATTAAACTTTCAAAACTAGGATGACCAACATTATTGTTTTTATTCATTATTGTTATGTCTAATGATGTTGGTGCTTTTATTGGTGGTATAATTTATGGTAAAACAAAAATGGCACCAAGTATATCACCAAATAAAACTTGAGAAGGTGCTATTACTGGTTTAATAACAGCAGTTATTTTAAGTATGATAACAGTAACTGTTTTTTTAGAAACAAGTAATTATAATCCATTGCCTTTTTTAGAAGTTAATAGTAAAGCACCAATCTATATTGCTTATTTTGCTACTAGTTTTATTCTTTCAATCGTTAGTCAAATGGGTGATTTATTATTTTCTTATTTGAAACGTAATTATCATGTTAAGGATTTTTCAAATATTTTACCTGGACATGGAGGATTATTAGATCGTTTAGATTCATTTTCAACAGTAGTTATTTTTGGTTCTCTAATTACTCTAGCAGCTATTGCTTAATATATAAAATTTAAGGATGAAGTTATGTATATATTTTTAGCCATTTTAATTGGTTTATTTACAATATTATTTTTAATTACATTGCATGAATTTGCTCATTTTGTAATTGCTAAATTATCAGGAGCATATGTATATGAATTTGCTATTGGTATGGGACCAAAACTTTTGCAGTGAGGTAAAAAAGAAACACGTTATACTTTAAGACTATTACCATTGGGTGGTTATGTTTCTATTGCTTCAGAAATTGCTGATGCTCCTAAAGGACGAGAAGATGAAGTAATTGATGGTAAACGAATGATGGAAAACTTGCAACGTGGTAAAAAAGCAGCTTTCATTAGTGCAGGTGCACTAATGAATTTATTATTAGCTTTTATTTTATTAATGATTGGATATGGAATTTATCCACATAAATATGATCCTAACTTGCCACCAACTTATGCAACAACAGGACCATTATATGAAGCAGTTAAAGAATATAATGAACATAATCCAACTTTTAAAATTTTAGATACTGATGCTATTACTAGTATTTATAATACTGGTGATATTGAATCTAAACAATCAATTAAATCATATTATGATTTAGAAGCATGATTAAGTAAATATAATAAAAAGACTACTAATGGTACAGTTATTGCTGATTACGAAATTACTTTTGATAATAAAAATGATAAAACTGTTACTTTTAAACCAGTAGAACAAAAAGGTGTACTATTCATTGGTGTTAGTCAAGGTAGTTATTATTTAAATGCAGGGCAAGTTATTAGTAATGGTATCATTGATACTTTTAAAGATAGTTACAGTCTTTTACAAGCATTAGGACAATTAGTTACTTTTCATTGACAAAATTTATCAGGACCTGTTGGTATTGTTAAATCAACTAATAGTTTTTTAAATCCTGATTTATCATCAACACAAGCAGCAAGTACATATTTTCGTTGAGCAGCATTATTATCATCTAATTTATTTTTATTAAATATGTTACCAATTCCGCCATTGGATGGTTATAAATTTGTTGAAAATGCAGTTGAAGCGGTAACAAGAAAAAAATTAAATGAAAAATATAAAATTATTGTCAGTATTGCTGGAGCTATATTATTTTTAGTTATCTTTATTGCTATTACTATTAAAGATATATTTTTTTAATCTTTACTTTATAATAAAATCTTATTATAAATAGGATAATAAATTTGAATGAAAAAGTTTTGAGTAATTTTCTTAATTATTTATATTTTAAAAAAATAAAATAGTTACTATTTTAAGTGAACAATATTGTTCACTTTTTATTTTATTTTGAAATATACTTTATAAGTATAAAAACTAAAATTTATATCGATTATTTGCTCCTAAGAGAATTATTTTTTCTTCAACAAATTTCTGAATAGCTATCATTGCATTTTCTGTTAATGTATTAAGATTAGACAAATTAGAATTAGTTTGCAAACTTTTTTTAGACTTTCAACGTAAATCTTTCTTAAATCACTACTAATATTAACTTTAGTAATACCAGCTTTAATTGCTAGAGTTAATTGTTCATCATTAATAGTAATATTATCATGTAATACTAAAAAAAATTCAGGCATTTTAATAGCAATTTCTTTAATTAGAGAAATTTTTAAATCTTGTCTATTATCTTGATGATGACTATTGATAGCAGTAAATACAAGACAATTAATATTAGTTTTATTTCTAAATAATATTGCTTGTTCAATTAAATTAATGTCATTAGTAATATCTCCTTTTGTATTATTGTAAAAAATCTCTGATTCAACAATAATACAAAAGGAGCAGCAAAATGAACAATATCTTTAGTTTTTTCAATATTTTCTTTAATTGGATAGTTACTGTAATTTAACATAACTGAACTAAAATCAGATGTAATTTTAGTTTTAATAAAGTGTGGATCAAGACAGTGGTCTAGTTGTAAAAAAATTGGTACTTTTGCACGATTAATAACATTATTAATAATAGCAAGTACATATTTTAAATCAATACAATTAATAGTGTTAGGTGTTATCATTAAACATATTGGTGCTTTTTGTTTTTCGGCTACATTAGTAATTGCAATTAACATTTCTAAATTATCAAAGTTAAAACTTGGGATTGCGTATTTGTTAATTTGTGCATGTTTTAACATTGTTTTCAAGTTAATTTTCAATTACAATCACCTAACTTTTCTTTTTTTTAATTATATCAATAATATTTATCATGTAAGGAATATAAGATATGTTTTAAATTTTTACTTTTTTCTTTTCTTTTTAATTTTGCTTTTCTTTTTTTTATTAAGTTGACGTAATATTTTTTGATAAAAATCATATAAACGATGTTCAGAAGTTTGATAACGTTTGAACATTAAGTTATTAATTCAAATATAAAAATATTGTAAACTGAAAACTAAACCAAAAACAAAAACAACAGCACTAGCAGCGATTAATCATCCATATTCGCCATTTGAATAATCAAAGAAAAAATATGGATATCATGTATCTCTTGGTGGATGACCAGTTTCTATAAAATCTAAATAACGTAAATGACCTCTAATTAGAATAACAATACAATAAATTGCTGGATAAATAACAATTAATCATAAATATATTTTATGTTGTTGTTTCATATTAATATATTGATGACCTGACGTAACAATAAAACTAGTAATCATAATTATTGGCATTAATAAGTGTAAAATTAATGTTGCAATTCAATTATAAGCACTGTATTGTTTTGGATCTTGCTCAGCAGTGAAAATACCTATTCAAAATACTAACATCGTAATAGTAATATAAACAGTTACTGCTAATCGAGTTTGAAAACTTGGTTTAGTACCACGAAAATAAGAATCAAATAAATAAACACAAAAATAAATAACAACCATATAATTACTCTCAGTAGTAAAAAAAGCATAGTAGTTACTTACTCGTTCACTATATCCTAAATGTTCAAATTTTTCCATTGGATAATATATTGCACTAATTAAATCAATAATTAAAAATAAAATTATCATTATTAATGCAGATAAACGTATATAAAAGTTGGCTTTGTTACTTAATTTATACATAATAATCCCACATCTTTTCTTTTTTCTTTGTATTATAATTCTAACATTAATTGTGTATTTTCTTCTAAATGTTCTAATACTCCTAACTTATTTAATAGTTGATAATTAGTTTTAGTAATATTAGTTCGTAGTTGTAAATCATTTTTTGAAGTAATTGCTTGTTCACTCCTTGCTTTAACAATTGAATTAGCCACAATTTCACCCAATCCATCTAAAGTAATAAATGGTGGTAAAATTTGTTTTTCACCATTTATTACTTTAACTTGAAAAAGTTTAGCATCAGAATGTTCTAAACTAATATTGCTAAATTTAATATTTCTAGCATTCATTTCTAATGCCACTTCTAATAATGGGATTAAATCTTTTTCTTTAGTAGTAACTGTATTTTTTTGACCATCATTTTTTCTTAATCTGTTATTAATATCTTTTAATTTATTAGTAATAGCACCAATACCTTGTAACATAGTTTTAATATCAAAAATTTCGCATCTTGTTGTAAAATAAGTAGCATAATATTCATGTGGATAATAAACTTTAAATCAAGCTACTCTTCATGCCATTAATACATAAGCAGTAGCGTGTGCTTTAGGAAACATATATTTAATTTTTTTGCAAGATTGAATGTATCAATTAGGAACTTTCTTTTCTTGCATTAACTTTTCATATTCTTGTTTAATGCCTTTTCCTTTACGGACATCTTCCATAATATTAAAAGCAATTTTTGCTGGTAAGCCTTGATATACTAAATAAGTCATAATATCATCACGACAACCAATTACATCTTTTAGTTTTAAACCTTGTTGTGAAATTAATTCATCAGCATTATTTAATCAAACGTCAGTACCATGTGATAAACCAGATATTTGTACTAATTCAGAAAATGAAGTAGGTAATGTATCACTTAACATTTTACGAACAAAACCAGTACCAAATTCAGGGATACCAATTGCTCCTGTTTTTTCGCCAAGTAAATCATCACTAGTAATATTTAAGGAACTTAAATTAGAAAATAATGATAAAACTTTTTCATCTTGATTAGGAATTGTTTTTGGATCAATACCAGTTAAATTTTCTAACATTTTTAATGCTGTTGGATCAACATGACCTAGAATATCTAATTTTAATAAATTATCATGAATAGCATTAAAATCAAAGTGGGTAGTTTTTCATGTAGAACTAGTATCATCAGCTGGAAAATTAATTGGTGTAAAATCATTAATATTATATTCTTTTGGTACAACAATAATACCACCAGGATGTTGACCAGTTGTTCTTTTAATTCCAACACATCCTTGACTTAGTAACTCTAGTTTTGCTGCACGCATATCTGATTGACCAATTTTTTCTGCATAAGCTTTAACATAACCATAAGCTGTTTTATTGGCAATTGTTGAAATTGTTCCGGCACGAAAAACATTTTCTTCACCAAACATTTCTTTAGTAAAATCATGAGCTTTATTTTGATATTCACCAGAAAAGTTTAAATCAATATCAGGTGTTTTATCACCATCAAATCCTAAGAATGTTTCAAAAGGAATATCATGACCATCAGTAATTAAATCAATATTGCATTGTGAACACATTTTTTTTGGTAAATCATAACCACACTTATAAGAACCATTACTAATAAATTCACTAGTTTTACATTGTGGACATAAATAGTGTGGTTGTAGTGGGTTAACCTCAGTAATGTTAGCAAAAGTAGCTACTAAAGATGAACCAACTGAGCCACGACTACCAACAAGATAACCATCTTGTAAAGATTTTTCTACTAATTTGTGTGCAATTCAATAAACAACAGCAAAACCATGAGTAATAATTGCATCTAATTCACGAGTTAAACGTTTTTCTACATATGTTGGTAATGGATTACCGTAACGATTTCATGCTTGTTCATAACAAAGATTACGTAATTTAGTATCAACATTAATAATACTTGGTGTAAATAAGCCATCTTTGATTGGTTTAATCATTTCAAATTGTTTAGCTAATTGCAAAGGATTATTAATAACAATATCATTAATTAAATTAGGGTCATCTAAAAAATTAAATTCTGTTAACATTTGATTAGTAGTTCTTAAATGTTGATCAGGATATGATGTAACTTTACCTTTACGATCAAATAATGGGTGCAATAAACCACCAATTGCTTTGCTATTAATAATAACATCACGATATATTTTTTCATGGGGATGTAAATAGTGGGCATCGCTAGTAGCAATTACTAATTTATTTAATTTAAGGGCATTATTAATAATTTTTTTAATAGTATCATGTAATTGTTCTTTAGTAATATTTCCTAACTGTATTAAGTGTTTATAAACAGCAGGTGGTTGGATTTCAATAAAATCAAATCACTTCATTATTTTAATTAGTTCTTCTTCACTTTTATTTAATGCTGTTTCAAAAACAGCACCATTTATACAACTACTACCAATTAATAATTCTTTTCTATTTTCATTAATTGCTTCTGATATGATTTTTGGTGTTTTATAAAAATACTTTGTATGAGATAGTGAAACTAATTGATATAAATCTTTTAAACCTAATTGATTTTTTGCAAAAATAGTAATATGTTCACCACGAAGTTTATAATTAATTTGTTCATTAATTAAGTTATTAATTTCTTGTAAATTAATACAATTAAATTCTGTTTTTAATTGTTGTAACATTTTTAAAAATACTTGTGCTAATACATTAGCATCATAATCAGCACGGTGAGCAATTTCATCATCATATTTAATGCCATAAGTACGACAAATAGTACCTAATCGATAATATTTTAGTTGTGGTAGAATTGCTCTAGATAATTGCAAAGTATCAATGACAGGATTATTTAAAGGCATGAAACCCAATTGTTTCATTGCTGCTTGTAAAAAACCAAAGTCAAAGTTAGCATTATGAGCAACTATTGTTTTATTACCAATTATTGAAATAATTGTTGGCAATATTTGTTGTAATGTTTGTTTATCTTTTAGCATAACATTGGTAATACTAGTAAGTTCAGTAATATGTTCAGGTATGGGATTATTTGGTTTAATTAAAATTGTATCTTGTTTTAAAATCATATTGTCTTTAACAATTGTATAACCAAATTCAATAATTTCGTGATAATTGGTTGATAAACCAGTTGTTTCTAAGTCAAGAACAATGTATTCTAAATCTAATAATGATGTATTAATATTATTTTTAGTAATACTAATATTATCGGGGATTAAATCCATTTCAACACCATACATTACTTTTAAGTTTGGATGTTTTTTAGCAGCATTAGCAATATCTGGGTATGCTTGTACATTTAAGTGATCAGTAAAACCAATTGCTTGGTGTCCTCATTTAGCTACTTGATTGATATAATCACTTGCTGAAGTAATACCATCCATAGCACTCATTTTAGTATGAGTATGAAATTCAATTCTTTTAGTTTTAGCATCATCATTATTGTTAGCATTTTTATTATTTAAATCGATAATTAAATCATCAATTCATAGTACTTGTTCTTTACTATAATTATCATAACGACTATTAGCATTAATTTTTATTCAATCATCAACTTTAATATTATCAAATTTCTCATCTCGTTGATCGCTATTAATAAATGCTTTGCAAGTAATTGCATCGCTATAATCAGTAATTCAAAATGAATAAAATCATTTTTGAGTTTTGGTTAAAAATTTATTAATTTTAAAAACTTTACCACTAATAATAATATTGGGTTCGTCGCCAATGATATCTTTAATGCTATGAGTTGGGTCTGTTATTTCTAAATTAACTTTTGCTTTTTTGCGATAAGTAGTGGTACTAAAATTTTTACTTACATTATTTTTAGTAATTTTAGTTTTTAAATTGTTGGTAATTTTGCTAATTTCTGTTTTAGATTCATTTTCATAACTAATAAATGGTTGCTCTGCTTTATTTATTTTAGTTTTTAATTGAATTTTTTTAAAACCATATTGTTGAAAGTAATTAATAAATTGTAAAAATTCATTAGTTATTAATTTCTCTTCAATACTATTATGAATAGTAATGGTAATAATATTATTTTTATAATTAATTGCTGAGTCGGGTAAAGAATAATAAATGCCAGCTAATAGTTGCAATTTATGAGTTTTAATATAATGAAAATATGTTAATACAGTTGATTCATCAGCAGTAAGAGAAACATTAAAATCGACACTAATATTCGAAACAGGTAATTTTTCAAAATGTTGTTCAAAACTTTTTAAAGTAGTAGTTGTTAGAAAATTAGGTAAATTGATGGTAATTATTACTTGTTGATTATGATGAAAATATTGTACTTTTTTAATAGTGGCATGATTAAATTCATTATTAACATCATTAAAATCCATTTCATGGAAAAGTTTTTGCAAATCTTGGTTCATATATTTTTCCCTCTCTTAATACTAAATAATTAACAATAATAACTATATTTTAATTAAAATATATTAAATCATTATTCTAATGTTTAATCAAATTTCATATTTTAATTATAACTTAATTAAAATTCTTATTCTTATTCTTATATAAAAAAAGTATGAAATTTTAGTTATAAAAAAAAATAAAAACAAAATAATTTAATTACAATAAAAAGTAATGCCTAAATATTAGGCATTACTTTTTATCATGAAGGTGTTATTGGATTATTTGTTTTAGGTAATGTTTCGGTTTCAAAAATAGCATTTATATTATTCACATTAAAATTTGAATTTAATTGTTGATTTCTTGTTTGTATAGATGGTTTATTAAAAGATTTTTTTTGTTCTTTTGGATAGGTTACACTTTATTGGACACTAATTACGTAGACAAGTGAACAAATTAGTTAAAAGAAAGGAACTATAATTATGGCCAATATTAACTCATATACCGATGAATTTAAAAAACAAATAGTAGCTTTATATCAAAGCGGTAAGTCAGTGTCTTGTCTTGCTAAAGAGTACAATGTTACAAGAGCAGCTACTTATAATTGAATTAAGCAATTTACTAATTCAGGCAGTTTTAAAACTAAAGATAATCGTTCTATTGAAGAAAATGAATTAATTAAATTAAGAAAAGAATTAAAACAGTTACGAATGGAAAATGATATTTTAAAGCAAGCAGCACTAATAATAGGCAGAAAATAGAAATTATTGCTAAAAATAAAGTTAAATATAAAATTCGCACAATGTGTCGTTTTTTAAAACTTTCTAAATCAACATATTATTTTAATTTAAAGGAAAAAGAAAAAAAACAAAATAATATTTATGATGAAGCTGTTATTAGTGCTTTTAAAGAAAATAAAGAAGTTTATGGAACAAGAAGATTAAAAGTTGTTCTAAAAGAAAAGAATATTTATTTGTCATGCAGAAAAATTAAAGAAATTATGAATAAACATAATTTAATATCAAAATACACTAAATTATCATTCAAAAATCATCATAATAAAGTCAACAATAGTCAAATAACCAATATCGTTAATAGAAACTTTAATAATAGGCTTAAAAATGAAGTTATTGTTAGTGATTTAACTTATGTTCAAGTTAATGGTAAATGAAACTATATTTGCCTATTAATTGACCTATTTAACCGCGAAATTATTGGACATAGTGTAGGTACTAAAAAAGATGCATCATTAGTACATCAAGCATTTATGCACTCAAATCGTTGTTTAAAAGATATTCAAATATTTCATAGTGATCGCGGTAATGAATTTAATAATAAAATTATTGATAAACTTTTACTAGCATTCAATCTTAATCGCTCTTTAAGCAAAAAAGGTTGTCCTTATGATAACGCTGTTGCTGAAGCAACTTTTAAAACTTTCAAAATTGAATTTATTAATGATAAAAATTTTACATCATTAATCCAATTAAAATTAGAATTATTTGATTACATCAACTGATATAACAACATAAGAATTCACAGCACTTTAAACTACTTAACTCCAGTTAATTATCAAAAATAAATGTCTACCAAAAAATAGTCCTAAAAAGGGTTGCCATTCCAAAAACCATCAAATCTTCTTTGCCTTTTAGGAACTATTACAGGAGTAAAATTACTATTGCGATCTCTTGGTACATCAATTTCAATTTTACCTTGTTGAGTTATTAATTTTTTTGAACTTGTACCATTACGAGCATTTTCAGTAGTACTATGTTGATTTTTTTCATATCCTAAATAATTTTGCATTTCAGAATTCAACATTTTTTCAACTAATCTTTTTGTTAATTCTTTATATAAACCGCCAGGTTTAAAAACTGTTGTTAAATCTTCAGTATTTTCTAGTAATAAATCTACTGCTTTTGATATTGGATCATTATTATTAAAGTTATCTTTTTTAGCCATCTGTAACTCACTCTTTCTAGTCATTTAATTATATTTACTAGAATTAATTAAACATAGTTATTTTTGTAAGTTACACAGATTACTAAACATTTCCTAAAAAGTTGTTATATTAAAAAATAAATTATTCTTTTATTTTAACTCTTTTGACTCAATTTCATCAATGTTGTTACTTCTTCTTCTGTCAAATAACGATATTCACCCATTGTTAAACCTTTTAAAGTAATATTAGCAACTTGTAAACGTTTTAAAGTAATTACTCTACTTCCTATTGCTTTAATCATACGTTTAACTTGTTGATTTTGTCCCTCATGAATGGTTAGATGTAGTAAAGTATTTTCTTTTTTTATATTTTTATAAATTATTTTAACAATAGCAGGAGAAGTTGTAAATGAAGTTGATAAAATAATACCGTCTTGTAGTTTTTTAATAGCATTTGATGACAAAATACCACTTGCCAATACTTCATATACCTTATCTATTTTATAACGAGGATGAATAATAGCATTAGTAAATTCACCATCATTAGTCATTAACAACAAACCTGAAGTATCAAAATCTAAACGACCGACTGGGTAAATTCTACTATTAATATTAGTAAAATAATTCATTACCGTTGGTCGATTTTTAGGATCACTGACTGTTGTTAAACAATTAGGTGGTTTATAAAATGCTAAATAAATATGATTAGATTGCTTAATAATTTGATTATTAACTTTAATAACATCACTACTTGTAACTTTAAAACCTAACGTTGTAATAATTTGCCCATTAACTGTTACTTGCCCATTAATAATTAGTAATTCTGCTTTTCGTCGTGAACATACTCCAGAATTAGCAATAGCTTTTTGCAAGCGTTCTAAATCATTATTCATTAGTAAAGTTGTAGATTTCTTGTTCATCATTTTGGTTATTAAATTGAGGCAAAGTTGGTAATTGAGTTAAAGATTCGATATTAAAATGATCCATAAATTCATCAGTTAAATCATATAAAATTGGTTTTCCTGGTAATTCACTACGACCAATCTCAGTAATTAAATTTAAACTTTTTAGTTTAAAAATAATAGAATCACAATTTACACCACGAATATCTTCAATTTGTGGTTTAGTAACTGGATGATTATAAGCAATAATAGCTAGTGTTTCTAAAGCTGCTTGTGATAAACGTATTAAAGGTTGTTGTTTTAATACTTGATAGCGATTATAATGAATAGGTTTTGTTGTTAATTTATAAATATTACCAACTTTAATTAAACTTAAACCACTGGTATCATCATCATTTAATTTCATTTGTAAAGACACAATTAAATTTTCAACAGTCTTTGGTTTTTTTGTTAATTCTAAATATTCAGCAAGTGTTAATAAATCAAGGCCTTCATTGCCAGCAATAAATAATAAACCTTGTAAAACTGCTAATCTTTCGTTTGTTTTTCAATTGCTATTATTCATTTTTCTCACCTCGATAAATTACTGTAATTTCAGTAAAAGTATTAGTTTGTATAATATGTAAAATTTGATGATTTGCAAGATCTAAAATTGCAATAAAAGTAATAATAAAATAATGTAAAGTTAATGCTTTAGTAAAAAATAATTGTTCTAAAGTAAAGTGTTGCTTGGGGTTTTTCTTCAGTAACTGTTTAATTTCTTTAGCTCGATCTTCAGCTGAAATTAAGTTTAATGCTAAATTAACTGGTAATTTATTTTCATTTTGTAGTCTATTAAATAAGTTTAACATTGCTTGTGTTAATTTATTAATATTATTTTTTACCAAAATTGGTGTAATTTCATCAACTAAATATGTTTTTAAATCACTAGGTGTTTTTGTTAATAATTGGGTTCTATATAAAGCCTGTTCTTTAAAATAATTACTTATTTCTTTGAATTTTTTATATTCTAATAAACGAGCAATTAATTTTTGACGATTAACTTCATTTTCATAAGCACTATCTACCACTAGTTCTTGTTTTGGTAATAATTGTTTTGATTGCAATTCTAATAAATAAGCAGCAATCGGTAAATATTCACTTACTAAATCAATGTTTTTAATTAATTCTTCATTAATAAAATGAACATATTGGTTAGTAACATCATTTAGATTTAAATCTAAAATATCAATATTTTTTTCTTTAATTAAATGCAAAAGCAAATCCATTGGTCCTTGAAAAGATTCAATTGTAATTACTGGTTGTAACATTATTCTCGTTCCCTCAATATCATTTTATACTTATTAATATTAATTATAACTTAATTTAATAGTACTTGATTAATCTTTAATAAATAAAAAAACTTATTTTTAATTTTTTAATGATTAAAATAAGTTTTAAAAGTTATTATATATTTAAATATTATTATTTAACTTCACGTAACGTAATATGAATATTTTCAACATTTATTTCAAATTTTGAAGATGTCTTTATATCTGGAAAGCCTTTACTTAGGTCATATTCTAATTTAAAGTTTAAATTAAAATAACCATTTTTTTCGTTAGGATTAAGATTAAATCCACTTTCGGGATTAGTAATAGTTATTACACTATCATTTCATTTGGGAACAAAAATACTATAAATTTTATTAATATTAGCAAAATAACCCTTTGTTATAACTTGTTCTTTTATATTATTCATTTCCTTATAATCTGAAAAACTTTCTGAAGCATTTGGTAATTCCTTTACTGCATCAACTGTTCATTCAGAAAATATTTTTGAAATTTGTGTTGTTGCATCAACAAAAGTTTGGTTAATCTGAATAGCAGACTTACTTTCAATATCACCAGTATTAAAAGTAGATTTACCATGATTACCAACTAAGAAATCAATAGTAATATTACTAACATTACCATTAAATACAATTGATTTATCATCATTATTGGTCACCGTTGGATCTGCCATTTTAAATAAAGTTGATTTAGCATCATCTGAAAAATCACCTGAAAATTCAAAACTTAAACTTAAACCAGAATATTGAACTTTATCTTTAATGGCAACATTTAAATTTTGTTTAATATATGATAACTGAGTTCTAGCAATATCTTCTTTTGAAGGTGCATCAATTTTTCCACTAATTGGTAAGTTTTCAACATTAACATTTAAAACATTATCTTTAATTTCTCCATTAATAAGTTTCTCAATAAAATATTTAATTGCATCAGCTTTTTTTTGATCACTAGTATGACTTGTATCATTATTAATTGTAATTTTAATATCTTTAGTAACTGATGGTAAATTTAAATAAGAGATTTCCGCTTTTACTCATAAATAACCATTGACTAATTCACTACCAGTTGGTAAAACAAACTTAGGTTTTTCTTTTTCATCATTATCATTATCTTTTTTTGGAACATAGTCCATAATTTTGACATGTGCATCAGGGTGATATCAATTTGTTGGATGTTCATTGGTACTTTCTTTAAGTTTACTAGAGAAAAAGTTACCAATAGCTGTTTGCACAGAAGTATCTAATTTGCTAAAAATTTTACCTTTCATTTCTCCTATATTGGTATCATCTGATAAATTAAGATCAGCCTTAATTTGCACACTACTATCAGTAACAAAAGAGGCAGCAAAATTAAGAATATCCCTTGGAGTCATTTGATTATTTTCACTACCACAAGCAACAACTGTTACAACTGGTGTTGTTGCTAAAGCAAGTGTGCCCAGTAATTTTAATAAAGATTTCACAAAAACGCTCCTTATCATTTCATTTAATTAATATTTTTAAAATACTGTAACATTATAAACAATTTTAAACTAAATTACATTATTATTTCTAAAATTATTGGTTTAATATCGTATTTTTTATTAGTAATCTGAAATGTAGAAATTGCCAAATCTAAAAATTGTTGATGGAAATGTTGATCTTTATTAGTATGGAGTTCCATAATTACACTATTTTTTTCAACTTTTTGACCATGAATTTGTTTTAAATAAATTCCTGCCACCGGATCAATGATATCAGTTTTCATAGTTCTTCCTGCTCCTAATATTACTGATAATTCACCTAAAGCATAATTATTAGTAAAATCTAAATAGCCCGATAATTGCGCCTTAACTTTAATAATATATTTAGGTGGTGGTAATTTATCAATATTATCAAGATATTTAGTATCTCCACCTTGACTTTTAACAAAATCATAAAAAATTTGTAGTGGTTTTTCACTAGTAAACATAGCATTAACTTTATCAATACCCTCTTTTAAGTTTTTTACCTTTTTAGCTCCCAATAAGGCTAAAGCTACTAAATTACTAACAAGGATCTTCAAATCTTCTGGTCCTTTATTTTTTAAACTTAAAATAACTTCTTGTAATTCTAGTGCATTACCAATTGTTCGTCCTAAAGGCTTATTCATATCACTAATAATAGCATAAATTTTTTTATTAAAAGCTTTACCAATATGTACCATTAATTTTGCTAACTCTCTTGCAGTTACTATATCCTGAACAAAGGCACCTTTTCCGCATTTAATGTCTAGTAAAATTAAATCAGCGCCCATTGCTATTTTTTTAGACATAACACTAGCAGCAATTAATGGTAATGAATCAACTGTTCCTGAAACATCACGTAATGCATATAATTTTTTATCAGCAGGCACTAAATTACTAGTTTGACTAATAATACTCATACCAACTTTATTAACAACTTTAATAAAATCTGATATTGCTAAATCACATTTAAAATTTGGAATTATTTCCAGTTTATCAATAGTACCACCAGTAATACCCAATCCTCTTCCAGAAATTTTTGCAACCTTTAATCCACAAGCAGCAGCTATTGGACCAAATACTAAACTAGTTTTATCACCAACACCACCAGTTGAATGTTTATCAATACTAAAACCAGTAATTTGTGATAAATCCATGGTTTCACCACTATTAATAATAGCTTTTGTATATTCTACTAATTCATCATTAGTCATTCCCTGAAAATAAACAGCCATTGCTCAAGCACTAATTTGATAGTCTGGTATTGTTTCATTGGCAATACCTTCTGTTAAAAATTTTAGTTCTTCTTTATTTAAACTTTGTCCTAATTTCTTTTTAGAAATTAAATCAATCATATACATTTTAATAAAACACCTTACTTTCTTTTTATTAAATAACAATTGCAATTGCAATTGCATTAGTTTCATTATGTGATAAAGATAAAAGTAATTGATAATTCTTAATAATAGTTATTGGTTGATTATATTGATTATAGCTAATATCAATATTTTTAAATGTTAACTTTTCTTGTGGTAATGCCTTAAAAATTGCTTCTTTTAATGCTCATCTTCCTGCCAAAAATTCCTGTTGACGTTGTAAAGAATATTGATTAAAAAGTATAATTTCTTTTTTACTTAAAATTCTTTTAGCAAGTTCTTCAATATTTTCTATTCGATTTACTTCAATAATATCTATACCTACACTACGCATTGTTAACTCCTTATATAAAATAAAAGGTTAAAACCCTAAAATCCTTGTTTTTATTATATAATTAATATGAAAGAAAGTGTGATATTAATTTCAATAAATCAAATAAATTTTGAAAAGATGGTGGTATATTAATGACATTTTACTTAAATCAAAAACAAAAATCATTAATTAAAGAACACTACCAAAACTATAAAGTTGATAATAAAAATAGTAGTTATGAATTATTTCAATATCATAATATAAAAATTGAAATTTATCAAGAAAAAGTTATTTTTAAAGGTACTAAAGAAGATATTATTGCAGAATATCGCAGTATTTGAAATCAACTTGATGAAAATCAATCACCATGCATTGGCAATGCTGAATTTGGTATTAATAATTTTTTTGGTCCACTTGTTATTATTAGTTCTTATATTGGTTCAGGTAATTTAGAAAAATTACGTTTACTTAACATTCGCGATTATAAAGACTTATCACAAAGTAAATTTATTGAATTAGCACAAGATATTATGAAAACAATTATTTTTGAGTCAGTAATCATTAACAATCGTAAATATAATCAATGAATTGATGCGGGTTATAGCCCCAATATTATTAAAACTTGAGGAGAAAATCAAGCATTAGTTCGTATGTTACAACATAGAATTCAATATGATACTATAGTTATTGATCAATATATTAATGAAGATACATATTACAAATACATTGAAAATATGAAAGATAATCGTAATAAAATTATTAAAGATAAAGTTCAATTTGTTACTAATGCAGAAAGTAAGTATTTAGCTATCGCTTGTAGTACTATTATTAGTCGTTATTTATTTTTAGAAGAAATTAAAAAAATAAAAGGTATTGACACTAATACAATTCCATTAGGTACTGGAAAAGAAGTTAATGTATTTTTAGAAAAAATTAAAAATGAAAAAACAATTGAATTTAATAAATTTCTTGAACGTCATAGCAAAAAATCATTTACTGAATTTTTTAAATAAATAATTAAAACTTAATTTTTATTAACTATATATAAAAAGATATTTTTTATTTAAAAACTATTAAATAAATGATATAATCCAAATCAGATATATGTTTAAATATATTTTTAAGTCCTATTTTGTTTATAAAAACAAAATAGGACTTTTATACTTAAAGGAGAAAATAAAATGCCAAATGAAGAAAAAAAGCCTTTATTAGAAAAAAATAAACATAGTAATTATGGAGTTACTCATCAACAACCTTCTATAAATGATAGCAATTCAAGTAGTACTGAAAGTCTTAATAGTTCAAGTACAATTATCGAAATAGAAGATAGTGAAGAAAATAATTGAATAAATTGTAGTAGTCGTTATGGAGGAACAACACAAAAAAACTCGATGATAATGGAAATTGAAAATATGAAACCCAAATTAAAAATAACTTTGATAGTTTAACTTTTTTTAATGAAAGCACTATTACCATTAATAACAATCAATACTGACAAAAACTAACATTTGTTGAAAAAAATGGAACAGTAATTATAGTGATTTTAGAATTATTAAAAATAAACTTTAATAGAAATACAATAGAAATATATAAAAAAGAATACAATGATATTGATAAATATATTGATGATAATTTAGATTTAAAAACTTTTCAAAAAAAAGAAAGAAAATTATCACCCGAAAATCAATTCTTAGAAGGTATTACTATAAAAACTATTAATAATCTTAATAAATTTATAACAAATACCAACGCACTTAATGAACAATTAAAATTATTTAAAGAAAATTCTAATAATAGAGATTTAAATGTTTTATTAAAATTATATAAATATTTAACAATAATACAAAATTTTATTGATCAAACAAAACCAGGAATAATAAGAAATATTGCATATAAATTTTTAGGATTATTAGAAATTTATATTGGACTTACTGGTAAAAATTTACAAAGAGTAGTTTCTAATTTTCCCATTGATGGTAAAGAACACACATCCCAAGATTATATTGATGCTATATTTTGAAATTGACAAAATTATGTTATGGTATTACTTGATACTGCACTTGGCACATTTTTCACTTCAGCAGCTTCAAGTTGATCACGAGATGTTTTTTTTAATAAAAAAAACAAAACAAATCCCATTGAAATCAACCAATTTAATACCAGTGACTTTGAAAAATATAAAGAAATATTGGAAATGTTTAGTAATCTGTGTAACTTACAAAAATAACTATGTTTAATTAATTCTAGTAAATATAATTAAATGACTAGAAAGAGTGAGTTACAGATGGCTAAAAAAGATAACTTTAATAATAATGATCCAATATCAAAAGCAGTAGATTTATTACTAGAAAATACTGAAGATTTAACAACAGTTTTTAAACCTGGCGGTTTATATAAAGAATTAACAAAAAGATTAGTTGAAAAAATGTTGAATTCTGAAATGCAAAATTATTTAGGATATGAAAAAAATCAACATAGTACTACTGAAAATGCTCGTAATGGTACAAGTTCAAAAAAATTAATAACTCAACAAGGTAAAATTGAAATTGATGTACCAAGAGATCGCAATAGTAATTTTACTCCTGTAATAGTTCCTAAAAGGCAAAGAAGATTTGATGGTTTTGATCAACAAGTTCTTTCCTTGTATGCAAAAGGAATGACATTATCTGACATTAGAATGCAGTTGCAAGAGTTATATCATGGTGCTGATATTAGTGAAAGTGTTATTAGTCAAATTACTGATGATGTTATTGATGATGTTAAAGCATGACAAAATCGACCATTAGAAAGTATTTATCCTATTGTTTATTTTGATTGTATAGTAGTTAAAGTACGACAAGATAAACGGATTATTAACAAATCAGTTTATATAGCATTAGGAGTTGATTTAGAAGGCAAAAAAGATGTTTTAGGATTATGAATTAGTGAAAATGAAGGTTCTAAGTTTTGATTATCTAATTTCACAGAAATGAAAAATCGTGGCTTAAATGATATTCTTATTGCTTGTAGTGATAATTTAACAGGCATGTCAGAAGCAATACAATCAGTTTATCCTAAAACAGAACATCAATTATGCATTGTTCATCAAATTAGAAATAGTTTAAAATATGTTTCATACAAACATCGAAAAGGTCTAGTTGCAGATTTAAAACCAATTTATAGTGCATGTAGTGAAGAACAAGCAATGCAAGCTTTAGAATCGTTTGAAAGTAAATGAAATAAACAATATCCTCAAATTACTAAATCTTGATATAAAAATTGAGATAATTTAATGGTTTTTATTAGTTATCCAGTAGAAATCAAAAGAGTGATTTATACTACAAATGCTATTGAATCTGTTAATAGTCAATTACGAAAAATCATCAGAAATAAAAAAGTTTTTCCTAATGATATGGCAGTTTTCAAAATATTTTACTTGGCAATTGAAAATATAACAAAAAAATGAACATTGCCTATTCAAAATTGAAATATAGCAATTGCTCATTTTATGATAAAATTTGAAGACAGAATTAATCTAAATTAGTAACTTTGTAAAACAAAGATACACAGATTATTAAAAAGCCTCTGTTTTTTTTCTTTTTCCTTTAAATTAAAATAATATGTTGATTTAGAAAGTTTTAAAAAACGACACATTGTGCGAATTTTATATTTAACTTTATTTTTAGCAATAATTTCTATTTTCTGCCTATTATTAGTGCTGCTTGCTTTAAAATATCATTTTCCATTCGTAACTGTTTTAATTCTTTTCTTAATTTAATTAATTCATTTTCTTCAATAGAACGATTATCTTTAGTTTTAAAACTGCTTGAATTAGTAAATTGCTTAATTCAATTATAAGTAGCTGCTCTTGTAACATTGTACTCTTTAGCAAGACAAGACACTGACTTACCGCTTTGATATAAAGCTACTATTTGTTTTTTAAATTCATCGGTATATGAGTTAATATTGGCCATAATTATAGTTCCTTTCTTTTAACTAATTTGTTCACTTGTCTACGTAATTAGTGTCCAATAAAGTGTAACCTATCCATTAAATTTTATTACTTATAATTAAAATGTTTAAATAATTTTTCTTTTTTTATGCAGTTTAATAAAAAATAATTTTTCTTTTTCATTAAATTATATTTTATAAACAAAAAAAATAATTGATTATAATTGATAATATGTAAAGGAGAAAAAATAATGGACAGATTACTAGAAACCACAACGAAAACTATAGAAAAAACTAAAACCAAAAAGGCAAGTTGATTTAAGTTATTTAGATTAATTATAATTAAAATTAGTTACAGTTTTATTACGGCATTTTTATTTTTATTTTCAATAGTAATTTCGGTATTGAGCATTAGTGTTTTGTTTTTTTTAAATTTATCAATAGAAGATTTTATTATTGATTTACAATATTATATTATGATTTTTTATAATATATTTTTATTTATTTTTATTTTATTAAATGCTATAAAAATTTTTGGTACTCAATTTGAAGATAGTTCTTTCTTATTATTACTTACTAAACCTTATACAAGAAATTTTATTATTTTAACTCAATACGCTACTTTATTTTTTATGAGTTTAACTTTTATTTTCATAAATATTATTGCTTTATTAATATTTGGCGGGATTTGTGGAATTATTATAAAAGTTTCTTATTTAGCTTTTTACGTATTAACTATCCTAAAGTTTTTTGGCTTTTGCTCTTTATTTGCTGTTTTAGTTACTGTTGGTGTAGTAACAATGTTAGTTTTTACTCCATCACAAACAGTTTTTTTAATTTTTGTTATTTTCTGTAGTCTATTTTTATTAGGTGGTTTGCCTTACTCATTAACCAAAATAAATAGTGACATTATTAAAATTAATTTTGAAAATAATATCCAATATACTGTTAGTGAAATCAAAGAAGCAATTTTATTTAAACAAAATTTAGAAAAAGGATTAATTAAATATCCAAATTTAACAAAAGCTATTTTTGATTTTTATTCTAATCTTAGTGATCAAGAATTAAAGGATATTAAAAAAAATAATGTTATTAATAAGCGTATTGATTTTTATCAAAAATTAGGATTTATTAAAACAAATCCTACTGTTAAAACTCTTAGTGGTAAAACAACCACTTGAAAACCAATTGAATTTCAAAATAAAGATATATTTATGAAAATTACTTTTAATAGTTATTTTAAAAACTTAGATGAATTAAAAAATAATGTTGATAATAATCAAATTACAGAAGACTTAATTAATATAATTAATGATTATGATAAAAAGTATAATATTGATTCATTTATGGATCTGCAAAGTGGTAAAGCACCTTCACTATTAACATACGATACTGATATTAATAATACTTATATACAAATTACAGGTCCAATATTAGAAAAACCCGTTCCACTATCACCCAAGGAAATTAAAAATATTTTTATTGATACATATGCATATAAATTTGATTTTCGTAATGAATTTAATAAAATTTTTTATAATCCTGTTTATTTTTTAGTTAGAACAACCGAAGAATATATTTATAATCAAATTCATACTTATCGTCAGATTACTAATAATTCTGTTACTAATGATAAAAATTATAAAAATTACATTAGTATTGCAAATAGTTATCAATTTATCAATGCAATAAATTTTATTGAACATTGAAATCAAATTTGAACTTATTTTATGGACTACTATGGTGATTTTTGATTTGAACCTTATGCAACATCTAGTATCGATTTTGATACACAAAAAAATACTTTATTTAGTTATCCTGATTTTAAACTAACACTAAATAATAAAAAAATAAAAACTGATAACATTGATTATTTTCAAAATAATCAATCAGTTCTTGAAATATATTGTGGATTTTCTATCTTTTTATTCTTACTTTCTTATTTAATGTATAATCGAAAAATTGTTAGTTAGGAGAAAACTTATTATGGGAACTACAGAAGACATTATGATTAGTGTCAGAAACTATAACAAAAAATTTAAAAAGTTTAATATTAGTAATATAAATTTTACTGTATTTAAAGGAACTATTCATGCTTTGGTTGGTCAATCTGGTAGCGGAAAATCTGTTTTATTAAAGTCTATCATTGGTGCAATGCCTAGTAACAGATACAGTGGTACAATTAAGGTTAATGATTACAAAGCAGGAAGTGCAAAATCAAAATTAAGTTTAGGTTATTCCTTAAATTTAGAAAACTTTCCACAAGGTTTAACAGCTTATAATTTTTTAAAATATTTAGGACAAACAACCACTATTACCGATAGTGCTCTAGAAGTTAATTTACAAAAATTATTAAATAATTTTAATTTATGAGAACATCGTAATAAGGGTTTAAATTCTTTCTCTTCAGGAATGAAAAATAGAATTATGCTAATTCAAGCCTTAGCACATGATCCAGAACTAGTAATTCTTGATGAACCTGGTTCAAACTTAGATTCAGAGTCACGAAAATATTTTACAAATGTATTAAAAAGATTAAAAGCAGAAGGTAAAACTATTTTCTTAACAACTCATATGATTAACGAGGTTAAAGATATTATTGATGATTGTACTATTATTGATTTGGGAAAAATGCTTTATAGTGGACCAATAGCAAAATTTGATGTTGGCAAAATTTTTATTTTGACTACTAACAATTTACCATTAACAGCCACTATATTAATAAAATATCAATATCAATTTAAATATCTTAAAGATTTAAATGAAATCTTAATTCGCTTAGATACACAAGAAAAAATTAATAATCTTAGTTCAATTTTAAATAAATATAAAATTGGTATTCAAAATCTTTATGAAAAAGAAATAGATTTATCACATTTAAAAAATTTTTTATAAAATAAAAAACAAAAATTTAACTATAAAATTTCTAATCTTTTTAATTTCTTATAGTATAATTATTTATAAACTTAATATAAGTTTAATTATTTTAAATAAATACCTTTTCATTTTAATAAGGAGAAAAAATGCAAAAAGTTAATGAATGAATAAATAAACATCAACATGAATTTAAGAAAACACTTGAAGAAAAAAATCAAATAAAAATAAATTGAGAACAAGAATACAAAATAATTAATAATTTAAAAGAAGAAATAAACAACAAATATAAAAAAACTAATTTAATAAAAAAATAAGTTACTCTATAGAGTAACTTATTTTTTTATTAACTATTACATTTTGCTAATTTTGATTGATGTTCTAAATTAAAAGTAAATTCACTATTCAATTCTACTTGTAAATTAGGATTTGTTTTTAAACGAATTTTATATTTTTTATAGTAATAAGCAAAGTATCAAGTTATTGCAAAAATCACATTACTTAAAATAAATACTAATTCAATAACCATAGCAACTATTGCACTTGAATCAGTTGCTGTAACTGCATCATAAATAATAAAATAATAATGTCAAACAAACATTAAACCTAAAGTTACTAAAATAAATGGAAAAGTAATTTTTTCATATCAATTTAGTTTTAATTTTTTATCTAATGCTAATTTTAATACTGTAATTAAAACCATGATATAAATAAACATTGTAATTACAGAAAAAGCTGATGATAAATTAGCAACATTAAAAGCTGATGAATATTGTTGATCAGGATGTGAAACTAACCAAATTCCTTTAATCAAATCAGGAATAACTAATCATAAAATTAACATAACAGATGTTACTATTAAATTAATAACTGCTGCTTTAACAGGAATTCCATCTTTATTTAAATTAAATAACTTATTAGAAATATATCCTTCTTTAGAAAGCGGCTGTAATGTGGTACCACCATATAAAGCGTTTTGCATTGCGATATTAATTTTTAAAGCTAACCCACTAATAATCATTATAATTGGACCACCATAGATAATTATTTTGCTTGTAAAAGGACTTCACGCACCCATATTCATATTTTGAACAAAGACTCTATATCCTAAAAAAATGGGCGGTTGTCAAATTTACGAAATAATTTATTCCTATATTAGTAATTTATTTCCAAAAATGAATTATTTGCAAAATAATGAAAAATTAGACAAAATTACTCTCTTTAACCCTTAAATTTAAATTTATATTCGACGTATTTTAAAAAATATACATTTAAAAAATAAAAATTATTCTCAAAGTTATTAAGGAAAAGAAAAGAAATAATCTTGTCTTTTTTTGTAATTGTAAAATTTTAAAATTTTTAAGAACCCTCTTTAACGCTATTATCAACACGTGTTAGGGAACTAAAAAAGTGAACTACAACACAGTTGTTAAAAATAGTAGCTAGCATGTGGACTTGCATGGATAAATAAAAAGTGGAGTGATACCTAATAAAATATACTAACCATTTAATGGTAATTCTTGGGGTGGGAGCGAATTGGAAACTAGTATATATAGACCTGTTGTAGGGACCTATTATATTAATTCTATTCTTTATTTAACCAACCTTGCCACTCCCCAGTGAGCAAGTGTTGGTTTTATTTTTTATTTTTTTTGAAAAAATTTTTGGGCGAGAAAATAAATTTCAAACTTGTAAAAAAAATTAAGCGGTGCCGGTTCAATTAAAATATTAATTTGTTTAACACAAATTAAATAAATATTGAATCGAATGCCTTAATGTTTTTTAAAATTTCACAATTTATTTTTGAGCCCAGAATTGCTGGAATTAATAAAACGAATAGTAGTATTATTAATAATCTAAAAATCAAAATATATGTTCTTTATGCTAGAAGCAACAGAACATATTAGGAAAGGATTATTATGCAAATAGAATTTAAAAAAGAACAAATTGTTAAAGATAAACCACAATCTATTCTTATTGATTATGTTGAATATAAATTATCACTTCCAAAATGAATGATTAAAAATAATTCTTTTATTGTTGATAATAATTACACATATTGAGTTTTTAATTCTGAAAATATTAAAAGAGAATTAAATGGTGATGAATTAACAAAATTATTAGAACCATATATTTCTGAACAGAAAATAACTGTTAATAAACCAACTGCTCCAAAAGAATATTATCTTAATGATATAAAACTTGAACCACTAACATTTTATGACCAGCATAATAGTTGATTTATGGGTGAAATAACTGATAACAAAACTAAAATTACTAATCCTTGTTTTAAATATAACATTACGTGAGAAGAAAACAGAAAAGGTTTTAAAATAAATAATCAATATAAACATGATGATTTACCAATTAATTATATAGTTACTTCTTATAAGGAAATTTTAACTCATAATGAAAAAGTATTTTTGTTGAACATGTAAACAAAATAAATTAGATTATTTATTCTTTAATACTAATGATATAAAAACAAGAAAATATTTTTTAAGAGATAAAAATAGTAAAGCGATTTGTTATGACTGTATTTTAAATATTAGGTTAAGTAGGAGGTATAAATATGGATAAAGAATATTTAACTAAAAGAGGAACGATTTGCATACCAGACAGTGATGATATTGAATTTAAAATAGGACTAATTAAACTGATTGATGATTTAAAAAAAGATAATTTAGTTTGTGGTCATAAAGAATTTATTGAAGAATGTAAATATTGTTGATGTAATTGTGATTTAGAAATTATTAAAACAGTTATTAGAGGTTAACTTAATTAATGCAATATGACTTAATTATTGGTATTGACCCCGCTGGTATTGGTAATAATGGAATTGTTATATATTCAAATGAAACTAATAATATTATTTTTAATGAAACATTTAAAACTAAAACAGTTTTAGAAAGTAAAAATTTGTATAAAAAATACTTTTTATTAATTAAAAAACATTCTGATAATAAAAAAATATTAGTTATTGTCGAAAATTTCTTTTTAAATTCAAAACAATTATTAACTAATCCATTAGCAACTCCTAAAACTATTGGTACATTAATGGTATTAGTAGAAGATGTTATGAATTGAGATTATTTAGGAAGTGAACCAAAAAATAAAACTAAAATAGAAAATTATAAAGGAAATATAAAATTAACAAAACATGAACAAGATGCATATAAACACATTCAATATTATTTAAGGAATTATAAAAATGAAAGATAAAGCCAATTATGTCAAATTAACAGTAAAACTGAGTAACAGTATTGAAGCAAAATATTACGAAAAAGGTAATAAAGGATTATATTATAGTGTTCGTGGACAATGAAATGGATTAAACTATGTTACTTTAATTTTTAACAATCCAAAGCTTTATAACCGATGTATTTTATTAAACAAAAACGATGAAATTATAGTAACTGGTCAAATCTTTAATACTTTAAATATTCCTAAAAATCGTGCATTTTGTTCAATAAATGTTAAATGATTTAAAAAATGAAAAGAGTAAAAAATGATATTATGAAAAATTTTATTAATAGTACCAATATTAATAACAAGTATAACACTAATAATATTTTTAATATTTATTATTAAAGAATTAAAAAATGAATATAAAGTATTGAAAATATTAAGTGAAATTGCTAATCAAATTAAAAATAAGGAGAATAATTAATGATTATATTACCTACTTTGTTTGAAAATAAAGATGAAATTGAAATATTATCACCATTTCCAAAAGCAATTCATACAAGTAATGATATTAGAGCAATTATTTTAAGACAATACCCAAATGTTAAATCAAAACACATAATTGTTTCTGACCCCGAAAGTAATGTTGCATTAATAGTTGGTGATAATTACGTTTATCAAGGTTGAATTAAAGTAACAATTAAAAAATTAGAAAATTAAAGGAAAATAAAATGATTAATGATTATGAATGACTATGATATTGTGATAGTTATGGTTGTAAAAATAATAATAGTAATCAAGAAATATATGTTTGCTCAATTAAAAAAGATACAAAATTAGGATTATGTAAAACTCATTTTAATAATTACAAAAATATAACAATTGATTATGTTATTGAAATTAAAGGAGAATAAAAAAATGAAAAAGGAAAAAATTAAAATTAGAAATTATGAATTTGAATTAAATTCTTATGTAGTAGATTCTTTATTAGATGTTATAAGAGAACTGATAAAAACAAATAAAGGAGAATAAACATGACTAAAGAGGCTTTTTAATAATCTGTGTATCTTTGTTTTACAAAGTTACTAATTTAGATTAATTCTGTCTTCAAATTTTATCATAAAATGAGCAATTGCTGTATTTCAATTTTGAATAGGCAATGTTCATTTTTTTGTTATATTTTCAATTGCCAAGTAAAATATTTTGAAAACTGCCATATCATTAGGAAAAACTTTTTTATTTCTGATGATTTTTCGTAATTGACTATTAACAGATTCAATAGCATTTGTAGTATAAATCACTCTTTTGATTTCTACTGGATAACTAATAAAAACCATTAAATTATCTCAATTTTTATATCAAGATTTAGTAATTTGAGGATATTGTTTATTTCATTTACTTTCAAACGATTCTAAAGCTTGCATTGCTTGTTCTTCACTACATGCACTATAAATTGGTTTTAAATCTGCAACTAGACCTTTTCGATGTTTGTATGAAACATATTTTAAACTATTTCTAATTTGATGAACAATGCATAATTGATGTTCTGTTTTAGGATAAACTGATTGTATTGCTTCTGACATGCCTGTTAAATTATCACTACAAGCAATAAGAATATCATTTAAGCCACGATTTTTCATTTCTGTGAAATTAGATAATCAAAACTTAGAACCTTCATTTTCACTAATTCATAATCCTAAAACATCTTTTTTGCCTTCTAAATCAACTCCTAATGCTATATAAACTGATTTGTTAATAATCCGTTTATCTTGTCGTACTTTAACTACTATACAATCAAAATAAACAATAGGATAAATACTTTCTAATGGTCGATTTTGTCATGCTTTAACATCATCAATAACATCATCAGTAATTTGACTAATAACACTTTCACTAATATCAGCACCATGATATAACTCTTGCAACTGCATTCTAATGTCAGATAATGTCATTCCTTTTGCATACAAGGAAAGAACTTGTTGATCAAAACCATCAAATCTTCTTTGCCTTTTAGGAACTATTACAGGAGTAAAATTACTATTGCGATCTCTTGGTACATCAATTTCAATTTTACCTTGTTGAGTTATTAATTTTTTTGAACTTGTACCATTACGAGCATTTTCAGTAGTACTATGTTGATTTTTTTCATATCCTAAATAATTTTGCATTTCAGAATTCAACATTTTTTCAACTAATCTTTTTGTTAATTCTTTATATAAACCGCCAGGTTTAAAAACTGTTGTTAAATCTTCAGTATTTTCTAGTAATAAATCTACTGCTTTTGATATTGGATCATTATTATTAAAGTTATCTTTTTTAGCCATCTGTAACTCACTCTTTCTAGTCATTTAATTATATTTACTAGAATTAATTAAACATAGTTATTTTTGTAAGTTACACAGATTACTAAACATTTCCGACCAGTTACTATAATTTCATCATTTTTGTTTAATAAAATACAGCGTCTATAAAATTTTGGGTTGTTAAAAATTAAAATAACATAGTTTAATCCATTTCATTGACCTCTAACACTATAATATAATTCTTTATTACCTTTTTCGTAATATTTTGCTTCAATAGTGTTACTTAGTTTTACTGTTAATTTGACATAATTTGTTTTATCTTTCATTTTTATAATTTCCTTAAATAATTATTAAAAATTAATATTTTTTTATGATTTTTTAAATAATATTGAATATGCTTATAAGCATCTTGTTCATGTTTTGTTAATTTTATATTTCCTTTATAATTTTTTATTTTAGTTTTATTTTTTGGGTGGTTTTCTAGATAATCTCAGTTGAAAACATCTTGTACTAATACCATTAATGCACCAATAATTTTAGGTGTTGCTAATGGATTAGTTAATAATTGTTTTGAACTTAAAAAGAAATTTTCTACAATAACTAATATTTTTTTATCAATAAATTTTTCTTTAATTAATTGAAATTTTTCTTTATACATATTTTTAGTTCATAAAACAGTTAATGTATTAAATGTTTCATTAAAAACAATATTATTAGTTTCAGGTGAATATATAACAATTCCATTATTACCAATTCCAGCGGGGTCAATTCCAATAATTAAGTCATATTGCATTAATTAAGTTAACCTCTAATAACTGTTTTAAAAATTTCTAAATCACAATTACATCAACAATATTTACATTCTTCAATAAATTCTTTATGACCACAAACTAAATTATCTTTTTTTAAATCATCAATCAGTTTAATTAGTCCTATTTTAAATTCAATATCATCACTGTCTGGTATACAAATCGTTTCTCTTTTAGTTAAATATTCTTTATCCATATTTATACCTCCTACTTAACCTAATATTTAAAATACAGTCATAACAAATTACTTTACTATTTTTATCTCTTAAAAAATATTTTCTTGTTTTTATATCATTAGTATTAAAGAATAAATAATCTAATTTATTTTGTTTACATGTTCAACAAAAATACTTTTTCATTATGAGTTGAAATTTCCTTATAAGAAGTAACTATATAATTAATTGGTAAATCATCATGTTTATATGGATTATTTATTTTAAAACCTTTTCTGTTTTCTTCTCACGTAATGTTATATTTAAAACAAGGATTAGTAATTTTAGTTTTGTTATCTGTTATTTCACCCATAAATCAACTATTATGCTGTTCATAAAATTTTAATGGTTCAAGTTTTATATCATTAAGATAATATTCTTTTGGAGCAGTTGGTTTATTAACAGTTATTTTTTGGTCTTTAATATATGGTTCTAATAATTTTATTAATTCATTACCACTTAATTCTCTTTTAATATTTTCTAAATTAAAAACTCAATATGTATATTTATAATCAGCAATAAAACTATTATTTTTAACCATTCATTTTGGAAATTGTAATTTATATTCACCATAATCAATAAGAATAGATTGTGGTTTATCTTTAACAATTTGTTCTTTTTTAAATTCTATTTGCATAATAATCCTTTCCTAATATGTTCTGTTGCTTCTAGCATAAAGAACATATATTTTGATTTTTAGATTATTAATAATACTACTATTCGTTTTATTCATTCCATGAAAACTGGGCTCAAAAATAAATTGTGAAATTTTAAAAAACATTGAGGCATTCGATTCAATCTTTATTTAATTTGTGTTAAACAAATTAATATTTTAATTGAACCGGCACCGCTCAATTTTTTTTACAAGTTTGAAATTTATTTTCTCGCCCAAAAAAATTTTTCAAAAAAAATAAAAAATAAAACCAACACTTGCTCACTGGGGAGTGGCAAGGTTGGTTAAATAAAGAATAGAATTAATACAATAGGTCCCTACAACAGGTCTATATATACTAGTTTCCAATTCGCTCCCACCCCAAGAATTACCATTACTGGTTAGTATATTTTATTAGGCATCATCCACTTTTTATTTATCCATGCAAGTCCACATGTTCTAGCTACTATTTTTAACAACTGTGTTGTAGTTCACTTTTTTAGTTCCCTAACACGTGTTGATAATAGTGCTAAAGAGGTTTATTAAAAATTTTAAAATTTTACAATTACAAAAAAAAGACAAGATTATTTCTTGCCTTTTTCCTTAATAACTTTGTTAATAATTTTTATTTTATTTTTTAAATGTATATTTTTTAAAATACGTCGAATATAAATTTAAATTTAAGGGTTAAAGAAAGTAATTTTGTCTAATTTTCATTATTTTTCAAATAATTCATTTTTGGAAATAAGTTACTAATATGATAATTAATTATTTCGTAACTTTGACAACCGTCCTATTCTATTCTATACTGAATATTGATATTTTTAATAAATATATACATATTAAACAACTTTTATCTTTTTTTATAGCAACAAATATTATACTATTAAGTTTCTACTTCAACTTCATTAGTATTAACATCATCTGCTAATTTACTAATTACTAAATCAATTCCTTGTTTACTAATACTAGAAAATAAAATAATAGGAGTATTAGTGCTAAGTTTTAAAGTTGATAATATTAATTTTTTATTTTTTACTAATTGACTATTTTTCACTTTATCAACTTTAGTAGCAATTAAATGAATTTTTAAATGATAATGTTGTAAATATTCCAACATATCAATATCATCTTTACTGGGTGCATGTCTTAAATCTAATAATAAAAAAACTGCTTTTAAATTTTTTCGTGACTGAAAATATTCATCCATCATTGTCGCAAATTGGATTTTTTTTTCATTTGATACTTTAGCAAAACCATAGCCAGGAACATCAACAAAGCGACAAATATTATTATTAATTGTAAAAAAATTTAGCATTTGTGTTTTACCAGGTGTTTGTGAAACTCTAGCTAACTTACCATTATTACAAATTGTATTTAAAAATGTTGATTTACCAACATTACTGCGACCAACAAAACAAAATTCAGGAATTTCATCCTGCGGCCATTGTTCTTCTTTAATAGCACTAGTTAAAAATTGTGCTTGCTTAATTCGTTCCATTTTTTACCTCTTATTCAAAAATATATTATAGTTAATAGTTAAGATTTAAACTAATTATTATTTATTATTTTAATTTTTATTAATATTAATAAAATTAGTAAAATGAATATTATCTAATGGCCATATACCAAAACCAAAAAATAATGCAGCCAAAATGATACCACCAACAATAATACAAATAGCAAGTCATTTTATAATTTTAAATAATAACATAAAACTAATAATAGCAATAGCTATTATAATAATACCAACTATTACAAATGTATTCATGTTTACCTCCTATTATTTTAATTATTAAAGTAACACGTAACATTAATTAATAATAACATAAAATAAATTCGAATATTTTATAGTAATCATCTTTTTCTTAAAATTATATAAATTAAAAAAAGTTATCTTTTTAAAGAGAAACATGTTAAAATGTCAAAGGATAAAGGAGAGTGATATCATGACTGACAGCGATTCCGTTTATAATAAGAAAAATAATACTAATTTAAAAATTAGTAATTTTAAAAGTACACTTTTAAATAAAGATTCAGTTAAATATTCTCCTGGTATTTTTACTAAAAAAATATTTTTTTAACGTGTTAATAAATTTCTAAATCCTTATTTAAAAGTCTTAAAATAAGAAAAATAAGGAGGTAAAGAAATTATGAAGATTTTTTTAAACAAAATTTATTTTAAATTACAATTTAGTTTTAAAAAACCATTAGTTTACACAAATGGTGATTATATTAAACAAATTGCACATTTTAACCAAAAACAATTACTAAAAAATTTAGATTTACATAATTTTGGTCTTAAAACAGACCAAATTGAAATAAGAAGAAAAAAATATGGTATTAATACTTTAAAAAATACAAAATTTAATTGAATTTTAGAATTTTTAAAAGCATATTTTGGACCATTCAATATAATTTTAGCAATTATTACTATCTATAATTTATTCTCATATTTTACAACAAATGATACTTCAATTTATTCATTGGTTGCCGCTATTATTGTTGGAACTATGATTTTATTAAGTGGAACCCTAATTTACATTCAATCAATACGAGCTTTTTTTATTACTAAACATTTAACAATTTTGGTCAAAAATACAACTACTGTTATTCGTAATATAAACATTAATCAAATTACTAAAGAAAACTCAATTAAAATAATTAAACAAGCACAAGAAATAAATGTTAATGAATTATTACTAGGTGATTTAATTTATTTATCAGCGGGTGATTTAATTCCTGCTGATTTAAAAATTTTATTAAGCAATGATTTATTTATTAATCAATCATCATTAACAGGAGAATCACTACTTGCTGAAAAACACGCTATTAACGATCCTACATATCAAAACTTATTTGATTTACAAAATATTTGTTTTATGGGAACAAGTGTTGTCTCTGGAAGTGCAATTGCTATTGTTATAGCAACAGCTACTAACACCTACTTCGCTACTATTGTTGATACAATAAATAAACAACGTCCATTAAGCAGTTTTTCCAAAGGAATTAAACGCGTTACTTTAATGTTAATTTGCTTTATGCTAGTAATGGTACCCATTGTGTTAATTATCAATGGTCTTTTAAAAAACAATTGACCTGCAGCATTTATTTTTTCAATTTCGGTTGCTGTTGGTTTGACTCCTGAAATGCTACCAATGATTGTTACCTCTAATCTAGCGCGAGGTGCTAGTAAAATGAGTAAACAAAAAGTAGTTGTTAAACAACTAGCTGCTATTCAAAATTTAGGTGCAATTGATATTTTATGTACTGATAAAACAGGAACTTTAACTAATGATAATTTGAAGTAGTCAACCATATAACATTGGATAATAAAACAAATAATGACTTAATTAAGTTTATTTATTTAAATAGTTATTTTCAAACAGGAATAAAAAATCCAATGGATAATTCAATACTTGAATTTGGAGAAAAAAACAAATTAAAAAATATAAGTAATTATTATCAAAAAATTGATGAAATTCCTTTTGATTTTAATCGTCGTAAATTAACAGTTGTTTTAGAAAATAAATTAAATAATAAAAAATTAATTTGTAAAGGTGCAATTGAAGAAGTTATTAATACATGTAATCGTATAGTTTATCAAGATAAAGTAATACCATTAAATTCTGATTTAATGAAAATGGTTAATAAAAAAATAACAAAATTAAATGAACAAGGATTACGTGTCTTAGGTGTCTCATATGAAGATACAAATCTTACTAATAATAAATATAATGAAACAAACGAAAAAAATTTAATTTTTCTTGGTTTTGTAACTTTTCTTGATACACCAAAACCTACAGCAACAAAAATGATCAAATTGCTAAAAACACATGGTGTTGATCTTAAAATATTAACTGGTGATAATGAATTAGTAACAAGAGCAATTTGTAATCGTGTTAATCTAGAAATTAAAGGATTAATTTCTGGTGAACAATTAACTGGCCTAACTGAATATGAATTAAAAAGAATTGTTGAAAATAATAATATTTTTGTTAAACTAAACCCATTACAAAAGGCAAAGATTATTCAAACTTTAAAAAGTAATGATCACGTCGTTGGTTTCATGGGTGATGGTATTAATGATGCTTTAGTATTAAGAAATGCTGCTGTTGGAATTTCTGTTGATAATGCTACTGATATTGCAAAAGAAGCATCAGATATCATTTTATTAGAAAAATCATTATTAGTTTTAGAAAAAGGTATTATTGAAGGTCGTCGCATTTTTGGTAATATTTTAAAATATATTAAAATCACGATTGCTTCTAACTTTGGTAATGTCTTTAGTGTGCTAGTAGCATCAGCATGATTTGCTTTTGCACCAATGTCACCAGTACAATTATTATTTCAAAATTTATTATATGATATTTCACAATTTACAATTGCCTTTGATCGTGTTGATCCATCATTTTTATTAAAACCACAACGCTGAAATCCAAAAGGAATGTTACCATTTGCTTTTATTAATGGACCTATAAGTAGCATTTTTGATATCTCTACTTTTGCAATTTTAGGATTTGGATTTGGTGTCTTTGGTAATCCTTCTGCAGAAAATATTAATATGTTCAACTCAGGATGATTTATTGAAGGTTTATTAACACAAACATTAATAGTACAAATGTTTAGAACTGAAAAAATTCCTTTTATTCAAAGTCGTGGTACTTGACCGGTGAATATAATGGCAATTGTTATTTGTACCATTGGATTAGGTTTACCTTATACTTACATTGGTCATCAAATGAATATGATAGGACCACCGCCAGTCTATATTCCAATTGTTTTAGGAATAATCATGACTTATTGTGTGCTAAGTCAATTAATAAAAATGGGATACATTAAAGTATTTAAAAAATGATTATAACGGCTAATTAATATTAAAGTTTGCAATTTTAAATAGAAATTATCTATATTTACTATAGAAATAAATCTTATGATATAATTTTTTCAAACTTAATATAAGTTTTTAACCTATTTATTTTAGTTTTAAAATAAATAGGTTTTTTAATTTGATAGGAGAAAAAAATGTCTAATTTAAAAGAAATATCTAAATTAAATACAACTATAAAAATTAATTAAAGCCGCTAAACATGATGATTTAGAATTGACCCAAACTTTACTAAAAAATAATGCTGATGTTAATTATGTAGATGAACATTATAATAGTCCATTAACAATAGCTGCTGAACATGGTAATTTAAAAATTGTTCAAATTTTATTAAAAAATAACGTTAATATTAACCATATAAATGATTTTGGTGATGATGCTTTAAGAATGGCTGCTAAAAAGGGACACACAGAAGTAGTTAACGCTTTATTAGCAACAAATAGTAAGATTATTAATCACAAAAATTGAATTGGTGATAGCGCTCTAATATCAGCAGCACAAAATGGGCATGTAAATACAATTAAAACTTTATTAAAAAGTGGTGCTTATATTAATGATACAAATATATTTGGTGATACTGCTCTAATATGAGCTACTGAAAACGGACACACAGAAACAGTTAAAGTTTTAATAACAAAAGATAATGACATTAATAATCATGTAAACAACCTTGGTGACTCTGCTTTAATAATAGCCGCCAGAAAACGTTATTTGGAAATAGTTGATACTTTAATTAAAATAAACTCTGATGTAATTCTACATAGAACTAAATTTAATAATACTGCTTTAATAATAGCGGCTAAAAATGGACACTTAGATATAGTAAAAATTTTAATAAAGAATGATATTAATATTAATCGCGAAAATAATGTTGGTGAAAATGCCTTAATATGAGCTGCCAGAAACGGACACACAGAAGTAATTAACGCTTTATTAACAAAAAATAGTGATATTATTAATCATAAAACAAAATATGGTAATAATGCTCTAATATGAGCTGCCAAAGAAGGACACCTAGATGTAGTTAACACTTTAATAAAAAGTGGAATTGACCTTAATCATATTAATTATTTTGGTGATAATGCTCTAATATGAGCTGCCAAAGAAGGACACCTAGATGTAGTTAACACTTTAATAAAAAATGATATAGATATTACTCATTTAGATGCTAATGGTGATAGTGCTTTAACATGAGCTACTAGAAATGGACATTTAGAAATACAAAATATAATTAATGAATCAAATTATTGAAAAGAACAAATAAATTCTATAGATTTACAAAATCATAATTTACAGAACAAATGTGATAAATCAAATTCTTTAAAAATATAATTTTTAAAAAAAGAAATAAAAAAAATTAAAAGATAATAATATTTTTTTGGATTTTTTCATGATAAAATCTTAAATAACATAAAGTAAATCTAAAAGAAAAAAGGACATAACTATGAATAAAAAAACAATATACTATAGTTTATTAATAATTCCTATTTCTTTATTTGTATTATTACTTACTTTATTTTTAACAAATATTTGAAAACCCTCAATTGTTGCTATTATTTTTATTACTATTTTGTTAATAATAGTAGCAATTTTTACATGATATCTTATAAAAAATAGTTATTCACAATTTGATGAAGAACATATCCATAATTTTGAAGATAATTTTAAACAACGATTTTGAAGGAAATGTTTAGTAATCTGTGTAACTTACAAAAATAACTATGTTTAATTAATTCTAGTAAATATAATTAAATGACTAGAAAGAGTGAGTTACAGATGGCTAAAAAAGATAACTTTAATAATAATGATCCAATATCAAAAGCAGTAGATTTATTACTAGAAAATACTGAAGATTTAACAACAGTTTTTAAACCTGGCGGTTTATATAAACAATTAACAAAAAGATTAGTTGAAAAAATGTTGAATTCTGAAATGCAAAATTATTTAGGATATGAAAAAAATCAACATAGTACTACTGAAAATGCTCGTAATGGTACAAGTTCAAAAAAATTAATAACTCAACAAGGTAAAATTGAAATTGATGTACCAAGAGATCGCAATAGTAATTTTACTCCTGTAATAGTTCCTAAAAGGCAAAGAAGATTTGATGGTTTTGATCAACAAGTTCTTTCCTTGTATGCAAAAGGAATGACATTATCTGACATTAGAATGCAGTTGCAAGAGTTATATCATGGTGCTGATATTAGTGAAAGTGTTATTAGTCAAATTACTGATGATGTTATTGATGATGTTAAAGCATGACAAAATCGACCATTAGAAAGTATTTATCCTATTGTTTATTTTGATTGTATAGTAGTTAAAGTACGACAAGATAAACGGATTATTAACAAATCAGTTTATATAGCATTAGGAGTTGATTTAGAAGGCAAAAAAGATGTTTTAGGATTATGAATTAGTGAAAATGAAGGTTCTAAGTTTTGATTATCTAATTTCACAGAAATGAAAAATCGTGGCTTAAATGATATTCTTATTGCTTGTAGTGATAATTTAACAGGCATGTCAGAAGCAATACAATCAGTTTATCCTAAAACAGAACATCAATTATGCATTGTTCATCAAATTAGAAATAGTTTAAAATATGTTTCATACAAACATCGAAAAGGTCTAGTTGCAGATTTAAAACCAATTTATAGTGCATGTAGTGAAGAACAAGCAATGCAAGCTTTAGAATCGTTTGAAAGTAAATGAAATAAACAATATCCTCAAATTACTAAATCTTGATATAAAAATTGAGATAATTTAATGGTTTTTATTAGTTATCCAGTAGAAATCAAAAGAGTGATTTATACTACAAATGCTATTGAATCTGTTAATAGTCAATTACGAAAAATCATCAGAAATAAAAAAGTTTTTCCTAATGATATGGCAGTTTTCAAAATATTTTACTTGGCAATTGAAAATATAACAAAAAAATGAACATTGCCTATTCAAAATTGAAATACAGCAATTGCTCATTTTATGATAAAATTTGAAGACAGAATTAATCTAAATTAGTAACTTTGTAAAACAAAGATACACAGATTATTAAAAAGCCTCATTTTGAAAACTAGGAATAATTGGTTTTATTGCTGATTTTTGTGACACAATTGGTATTGGTTCATTTGCAGTAAGTATTATTTTATTAAAATTAACAAAACAAGTACGTAATGATAAAAAAATTTTAGGAATTATGAATGTTGGTCATAGTATTCCTACTTGCTTAGAAGCAATTATTTTTATTGCTTTAATTCAAGTAGCATGACCAACACTAGTTTCATTAATTTCTGCTGCAACATTAGGTGCCTATTTAGGCGCCATTATCGCAAATAAAATTAAACTTAGTTGATCACAACTATTTATTGGTATTCTATTATTTATTGTTTCAATTATCATGCTTTTAGGTCAAAAACAAATTGGAATTATGCCAACAGCGGGTAATAATAATAGTCTTGATATTTGATGAAAATATTTGGTTGGTATTAGTATATTCTTTATCCTTGGTGCTTTCATGGCATTAGGCATTGGTATTTATGCTCCAGCAATGGCAACTACTTATTTATTAGGTCTTAACGCTGAATGTGCTTTTCCAATTATGATGGGATCTGCAGCTTTTTTAATGCCAGTTGCTGGCACACGTTTTATTAAAGATAAAAACTATGAAATTAAACCAGCAATTGCTTTCACACTATGTGGATCAATTGGTGTTATTTGTGCTTACTTAAGTGTATTCTTATTATTACAAAATGGTCTTGGCTTAAATAAAGAACAATTTATTAATATCCTACTATGATTAATTATCGTAATAATTTGATATACATCTTCTTCACTAATAATTACATCAGTAAAAAATTTACGTAATTATAAAAAACAAAAATCACATCAGAAATTAATTATTGACTCTTAAACATCATAAAAGGTTGTTAATTAACAACCTTTTATTATTACTACTTAAATTTTATTATTGCTAAAATCATCAATTCCTTTTTTAATAATATTAAATACTTGCTTTGATAATACATCAGTAGATAATTTAATAAATTCACTTGGCTCAATTAGCTTATGAAAAATAAGATGAATATCTTTTTTGCCTTTATATTTTCGATCAAAAATTTGATAAGAATTAATAATAGTAACAGGAATAATTGGTACATAAGATTGATATGCCATATTAAAAGCACCTGCTTTAAATTCTTGCATTTCTTGTTGATGACTTCTTGTTCCTTCTGCAAAAATCATCATTGTACGCGGAATTCTAATTAATTCCTTTGCTTCTTGAAAAGCCGTAACGGCTGTTCGTGGATTATTACGATCAATAAATAAAACATCAATTAAAAAAATAAATCTTCGTGCCAAATGGCTTTTTTTTAATTCTTCTTTTGCAATAAAACCTAAAGGTGCATATAAACTATAATCATTTACCGATAATACTAATAATGGATCAAAATTTGATTGATGATTGGCAACCATTACACAACCTTTTCTTTTTGGTCAATTCTCAATGTTATGAACGGTTAATTTAATATTATATAATCATTTAATATAACGCACACGTTTTTTCAATCAAATATATCGTTTTGCTTCAGAAACTAAACTTGGGTCTTTTAATACCTTTCTTGTCATTGAACCTGATTTACTATAAGTTTGTAATAAATAAGGTCATGTTAAAATTGCTTTTCAAATGTTCATTATTATTTTTTTTCCTTTCTTTGATACACATTCGCCACAAATTCTGCAAATTCTGTTGTTTTGATTAATTTAAAATCAGAAAAATTACTAATAGGAAATAAAAGATCACCATTATATAAATTTTTAATGACTGAAACATATAAATAATCAGCATAATCTCATGCCTGCTTATAAATTTCAGCACCACCAATAATACAAATATCTGTTTTTTTATTACCTTGATATTGTTTTAAATATGAAATAATATCATTTGTGAAAGTAATATTATTATCATTTAGAAATTGTTGATAACGTTCTTGATGATTAGTAACAACTATATTGTAACGATTTTTTAATGGTTTGCCAATACTTTCAAAATTTTTTGAACCCATTAATACATTTTTATTTAAAGTAATGCTCTGAAAATATTGCATTTCTTCTTTAATTTTTCAGGGCAATTTATTATTAAAACCAATTACCTTTTCTTTGGTCATTGCTCAAACTAAAATTACCATTATACTGCAACCTGACCTCTAATCAACGGATATGGATCATATTGTTCTAATTTAAAATCTTCAAATTTAAAATTAAATAAATTAGTAATATTTTTATTAATAACTAAAATTGGTAATGATTTTGGTTTTCTAATTAATTGTTCATTAATTTGTGAAAAATGATTACTATAAATATGAGCATCACCTAAAGTGTGAATAAATTCTCCTAACTGATAGCCACATATTTGTGCTAACATTATTGTTAATAATGCATAAGAAGCAATATTAAAAGGAACTCCTAAAAAAATATCTGCACTACGTTGATATAATTGACAAGATAATTTTTTATCATCAGAAACGTAAAATTGAATTAAAGTATGACATGGTGGTAGTGCCATATTTTTAATTTCTGCAGGATTTCATGCTGATAAAATGTGTCTTCGTGAAAAAGGATTGTTTTTTAAATTTTCTATTAACTCCTGCAACTGATCAACACCATTAAAATTACGTCATTGTCTACCATAAACAGGTCCTAAATCACCAAATTCAAGAGCGAATTGATGATCAGTTTTAATTTTTTCAACAAATTCTTCTAAAGTTTCATTTTGATATTTTTTACTTTCCATAAATTTCTTATAAGGTCACTCATTTCAAATTCTAATATTATTTTTAACTAAATATTCAATATTAGTATCACCAGCAATAAATCATAATAACTCATGAACAATAGAAGCAAAATGAACTTTTTTTGTAGTTAATATGGGAAAACCTTTTTGTAAATCAAAACGCATTTGATAACCAAAAGTAGAAACAGTACCAGTGCCTGTTCTATCAGCTTTTTTATATCCTTTTTCTAAAACATATTGACATAAATCTAAATATTGTTTCATAATCATTACCTCTTTCATAAATCAAATTAAATCAATTATATTTTAACAAAAAATATTTTTTTATCTAAGTTTTAATTTTATTATTTATTTTATATACATATTCAAAAATTTGTAAAATACACTTAATAAATATTTAATTTTTATTATGTCTATGTATAATTAAAATAAAATATCAACATCATATTTCATGTTATTTGAAAGGAAAATTAAATTGAGTCAAAATCAAGTATTTAGTTGAATAGGTGTTATTTCTGGTTCTAGCTTACTTATTTTTTTCATATTACTTTTAATGTTTTTACTAATAAAATTTTTATTAAATTATAAACAAAAAAACAAAGTTAAAAGGATACTTTCTTCAAATGATTTTAGTCAAATCATAGAAACGAAAAAAGAATTAAAAATAAAATTAAGAAAATATTTTAAAGAAATATTTATTAGAGATGTTGATATAAATTTATTTAAAAAATTCCTAAAATCAGAAAGTGGAGTTAATAAAAAACCAACAAAAATTGCCTGAAATTTTTTTATAATTTTGACAAGTTCAATATTAGTAAATAAATCCGAAGGAAGAGTTTCTGAAGCAATCAAAAGTATTAAAAATACTGGAATGGCAACCCTTTTTAGGACTATTTTTTGGTAGACATTTATTTTTGATAATTAACTGGAGTTAAGTAGTTTAAAGTGCTGTGAATTCTTATGTTGTTATATCAGTTGATGTAATCAAATAATTCTAATTTTAATTGGATTAATGATGTAAAATTTTTATCATTAATAAATTCAATTTTGAAAGTTTTAAAAGTTGCTTCAGCAACAGCGTTATCATAAGGACAACCTTTTTTGCTTAAAGAGCGATTAATATTGAATGCTAGTAAAAGTTTATCAATAATTTTATTATTAAATTCATTACCGCGATCACTATGAAATATTTGAATATCTTTTAAACAACGATTTGAGTGCATAAATGCTTGATGTACTAATGATGCATCTTTTTTAGTACCTACACTATGTCCAATAATTTCGCGGTTAAATAGGTCAATTAATAGGCAAATATAGTTTCATTTACCATTAACTTGAACATAAGTTAAATCACTAACAATAACTTCATTTTTAAGCCTATTATTAAAGTTTCTATTAACGATATTGGTTATTTGACTATCGTTGACTTTATTATGATGATTTTTGAATGATAATTTAGTGTATTTTGATATTAAATTATGTTTATTCATAATTTCTTTAATTTTTCTGCGTGACAAATAAATATTCTTTTCTTTTAGAACAACTTTTAATCTTCTTGTTCCATAAACTTCTTTATTTTCTTTAAAAGCACTAATAACAGCTTCATCATAAATATTATTTTGTTTTTTTTCTTTTTCCTTTAAATTAAAATAATATGTTGATTTAGAAAGTTTTAAAAAACGACACATTGTGCGAATTTTATATTTAACTTTATTTTTAGCAATAATTTCTATTTTCTGCCTATTATTAGTGCTGCTTGCTTTAAAATATCATTTTCCATTCGTAACTGTTTTAATTCTTTTCTTAATTTAATTAATTCATTTTCTTCAATAGAACGATTATCTTTAGTTTTAAAACTGCCTGAATTAGTAAATTGCTTAATTCAATTATAAGTAGCTGCTCTTGTAACATTGTACTCTTTAGCAAGACAAGACACTGACTTACCGCTTTGATATAAAGCTACTATTTGTTTTTTAAATTCATCGGTATATGAGTTAATATTGGCCATAATTATAGTTCCTTTCTTTTAACTAATTTGTTCACTTGTCTACGTAATTAGTGTCCAATAAAGTGTAACCTATCCAACTTCACTTTCAACTGCAACTAATGAACAAATCAAAAAATTATTAAACTACACAGATCAGTATAAAATACATAAAAAAGAAACATTATAAAAATAATTTTTTTAAAAAAATTCTTATATTATGTTGCTTTTTAATAGATTTTTTAAATTATATATGTATATAATTAAAATGGAAAATTATTATTAATATCATAATAATTTTCAATAAATATTAATAAGAAACTAAAATAAAATTAATAACTAACACAAAACAAGTAACTATTTAATTAAAAAATTATAATACTAAATTTTTTTATTTTTTTTAAACTAATACCCTAAATTATAAATATAAAAGTTATATATTTTTTTGTCGTATTATGTTTAACATTTTATGGATAAAACTAAGGAAAAGCAGATTGACTACAACTAAAATATTTAATTGAATAGCTTATATTTCAAGTATTGCTTTACTTATTTTTTTCATATTACTTTTAATGTTTTTACTAATAAAATTTTTATTAAATTATAAACAAAAAAACAAAGTTAAAAGGATACTTTCTTCAAATGATTTTAATCAAATCATAGGAACGAAAAAAGAATTAAAAATAAAATTAAGAAAATATTTTAAAGAAATATTTATTAGAGATGTTGATATAAATTTATTTAAAAAATTCCTAAAATCAGAAAGTGGAGTTAATAAAAAACCAACAAAAATTGCCTGAAATTTTTTTATAATTTTGACAAGTTCAATATTAGTAAATAAATCCGAAGGAAGAGTTTCTGAAGCAATCAAAAGTATTAAAAATACTTTTGATGAAAGTAAACAAATATTATTAACTTCCGATAACAATAACTTAGTAACAGATGTAATTTTAAAAATTATGAATTTAAAAATCAGACCAATCTTAATTGCTAGTAGATCACTAACAAAAATAGATACTAATGGTAATTTCATCATTAATGATAAAAATTGAAGCAAATAAGAAATCGAAGATTTTTGAAAACAAATTGATAAAGTTAGAAAAGATTTAATAGAAAACAAATACTTATATTTTATTTCAATACTTTCACTTTCAACTGCAATTAATGAACAAATCAAAAAATTATTAAACTACACAGATTAAAATATTAAATGTTTAAATAAAATATAAGTAAAAAACAAATTTAAATTTTTAAAACAATATCTTTAAAATTACCTATTAAGACTTATGTTTTATAATCAAAAAAATTATAAAACATAATTTTTAATAATATTAAAAAAGGAGTTAAACAGTGAGAAAAATTTTTATTTCATATCATCATCTAAGAGAACAAGAAGAAAAAGACCAATTAGCAGAGTTAATTAAAAAGTATGCTAATTATTTAAATATAAAAGACATGTCTGTAGAAATAGGGGATATTGATACCACATGATCAAATAATGAAATCGCTAAAACTATTAGACAAAATCATTTAAAAGATACAACTATTACTATTCTTATTCTAGGAATACATACAAAATGTAGACAACATATTGACTGAGAAATTGAAGCTTCATTAAATAAATATGGAAGTTTAAATAGAAGAAAGAAGATAAATAGTTTTATAATACTTTTAACTGCTGATTTTATTAAAAAAGCAAAAATAAATTGTAATTTTAATAACACTTGTGATTATTCTTCTTTAATCACCCAAGAAAATGCTGGTCAAAGAATATATGAAACCGTAATAAATAAACATGCAATTATTGCTACTTATGATGAAATCTTTTCAGATATAATAATTCTTAAAAATTTACTTGATAAAGTTCAATCTAATCATAAAAAAGAAGAAATGTTTTATCAAAATGTTATCAGCCCTAGTTTTTTAAAACCAACTGTTTTAAAAGATAATACTAAAGATACTGTTTTTAATGAAAAAAAAGAAATAGATAATGCAATATTATCTTCAAATAAAGATAATGGTGTTAACAAAGAAAATGATGATAATGATAGTGTAGTACCTTCTAAATCAGAGGAAAAAATAAATGATGCAATATTAACTTTGAGTAAAGATAATGATTTTAACAAAGATGATGATAGTAATATTGTAGTACCTTTTAAATTAGAGGAAAAAATAGATAATGTAATATTAACTTCAATTCAAGATAGTGAAATTAATAATCAATTACTACAAGAAACTACAACCAACTTTACTAAAGATGATAATAAAAGTAATCTTTTAAGAAAATTATCTTTAAAACATAATAGTAAAGATAGTGGAATTGGTAGTGAACTACAAAAAATAAGTATAATGAAAGATGAAAATTTTAAAAGAATACATCTCCATAAAAAAGGTAATTCAGAAGAATGTGAAGCAAAAGAAAAAGAAGAAAAAACAATGCAAGAGTTTACTAAAAAAACAAAAAAATTTATAAATTCTGGTAAAACTAATTATACACAAGAATGTCCAGAAATATATTTATCCTATCTTTAAAACATACAATGGAATGGCAACCCTTTTTAGGACTATTTTTTGGTAGACATTTATTTTTGATAATTAACTGGAGTTAAGTAGTTTAAAGTGCTGTGAATTCTTATGTTGTTATATCAGTTGATGTAATCAAATAATTCTAATTTTAATTGGATTAATGATGTAAAATTTTTATCATTAATAAATTCAATTTTGAAAGTTTTAAAAGTTGCTTCAGCAACAGCGTTATCATAAGGACAACCTTTTTTGCTTAAAGAGCGATTAATATTGAATGCTAGTAAAAGTTTATCAATAATTTTATTATTAAATTCATTACCGCGATCACTATGAAATATTTGAATATCTTTTAAACAACGATTTGAGTGCATAAATGCTTGATGTACTAATGATGCATCTTTTTTAGTACCTACACTATGTCCAATAATTTCGCGGTTAAATAGGTCAATTAATAGGCAAATATAGTTTCATTTACCATTAACTTGAACATAAGTTAAATCACTAACAATAACTTCATTTTTAAGCCTATTATTAAAGTTTCTATTAACGATATTGGTTATTTGACTATCGTTGACTTTATTATGATGATTTTTGAATGATAATTTAGTGTATTTTGATATTAAATTATGTTTATTCATAATTTCTTTAATTTTTCTGCGTGACAAATAAATATTCTTTTCTTTTAGAACAACTTTTAATCTTCTTGTTCCATAAACTTCTTTATTTTCTTTAAAAGCACTAATAACAGCTTCATCATAAATATTATTTTGTTTTCTTTCTTTTTCCTTTAAATTAAAATAATATGTTGATTTAGAAAGTTTTAAAAAATGACACATTGTGCGAATTTTATATTTAACTTTATTTTTAGCAATAATTTCTATTTTCTGCCTATTATTAGTGCTGCTTGCTTTAAAATATCATTTTCCATTCGTAACTGTTTTAATTCTTTTCTTAATTTAATTAATTCATTTTCTTCAATAGAACGATTATCTTTAGTTTTAAAACTGCCTGAATTAGTAAATTGCTTAATTCAATTATAAGTAGCTGCTCTTGTAACATTGTACTCTTTAGCAAGACAAGACACTGACTTACCGCTTTGATATAAAGCTACTATTTGTTTTTTAAATTCATCGGTATATGAGTTAATATTGGCCATAATTATAGTTCCTTTCTTTTAACTAATTTGTTCACTTGTCTACGTAATTAGTGTCCAACAAAGTGTAACCTATCCAAATAGTTTAAAATATGTTTCATACAAACATCGAAAAGGTCTAGTTGCAGATTTAAAACCAATTTATAGTGCATGTAGTGAAGAACAAGCAATGCAAGCTTTAGAATCGTTTGAAAGTAAATGAAATAAACAATATCCTCAAATTACTAAATCTTGATATAAAAATTGAGATAATTTAATGGTTTTTATTAGTTATCCAGTAGAAATCAAAAGAGTGATTTATACTACAAATGCTATTGAATCTGTTAATAGTCAATTACGAAAAATCATCAGAAATAAAAAAAGTTTTTCCTAATGATATGGCAGTTTTCAAAATATTTTACTTGGCAATTAAAAATATAACAAAAAAATGAACATTGCCTATTTAAAATTGAAATACAGCAATTGCTCATTTTATGATAAAATTTGAAGACAGAATTAATCTAAATTAGTAACTTTGTAAAACAAAGATACACAGATTATTAAAAAGCCTCGAAAATAAAATATAAATATTTAAAAAGTGAGAATAAAATTTTCACTTTTTATTTTTATTTTAATTTAGTATTCTTCTTCAAGTGAAGAATTACCCATACCTATTAACTTCTCAGTTGGCATTAAACCAGTACCGGCCGGTATCAAGTTTCCTAAAATAACATTTTCCTTTAAACCACGTAAATTATCTTGTTTTGACTTAATAACAGCATTAGTTAATACTCTTGTTGTATCTTGGAAAGAAGCAGCAGCCAAGAATGATTCTGATTCTAATGGTGCTTTTTTAATCCCTAAAATAATTGGATGACCAAAAGCGGGTTTTTTACCAGCAACAATAATTTTGGCATTAACATTCTTAAATTCTTTGATATCAACAATCGCTCCAGGCAATAATGGTGAATCATTACCTTCAACTACAAAAATACGATTCAACATTTGTTTTACAATAATTTCAATATACTTATCAGAAATTTCAATTCCTTGTAAACGATAAACACGTTGTACTTCTTTTAAAATATATTGTTGAACTTCAATGATTCCTGCTACTTCTAGTAATTGTGTAATATTAATTGCACCTTCAGTTAGTTTTTGGCCAATCTTAACATTATCACCAATTTTAATTCTTACCTGCGCATTATATTGAGTTTTATATTCTTTATAGTCAAGTTTTGACTTTACAGTAATTGTATAAATTCCTTGCTCTTCACGAATATCTGTTACTTTACCATCAAACTCACTAATAATAGCAACAGCACCTTTGGGATTAGTAATATCTAATAATTCTTTAATTCTTGGTAATCCTTGGGTAATATCACTACCACCAGCAACTCCTCCAGTATGGAAAGTTCTCATCGTTAGTTGAGTTCCTGGTTCACCAATTGATTGCGCTGCAATAATTCCAACTGCTTCACCAATAGCAACAATAGAACCTGTTGTTAAATTAATACCATAACATTTTTGACAAACACCATAAGTTGCTTCACAAGTTAAAACTGAACGAATATTTATTTTTGTAATTTTTGCCTCTAATATTGTTTCTACTAATTTTTCAGTAATTAATTCATTATTTGCAACAATTACATTATTGTTACTATCAACAACATCACCTTGAACAAAACGTCCAAATAAACGGTCACGTAAGGGCACAATAATATTATTACGTTTTTGGTCAACAACGTCACTAATTATAAAGCCATTACCGGTATTACAATCTTCTTCAGTAACAATAATATCTTGTGAAACGTCAACTAGTCTTCTTGTTAAATAACCTGAGTCAGAAGTTTTAAGCGCCATATCTGCCATTCCTTTACGAGCACCATGGGTAGAAATAAAGAACTCTGAAACATTTAATCCTTCACGGAATGAAGATTTAATTGGTAATTCAATAACTTCTCCTTTTGGATTATTCATTAAACCACGCATCCCTACTAATTGAGTAAAGTTACTAATATTAGTTCTAGCACCTGAATCTCACATCATAAAGATTGGATTTTCAATATCTTTTCTTAAAACTGTTTCTAGTTCAACTTGAATATTATTTTTAATACCACTTCATTTATTAATAATATGGTAATGACGCTCACGATTAGTTAACATACCTTGTTTATAAAACTTGTTAATTGTTTTAACATATTCATCTGCTTCTTTAAATAATCTTGTTTTACCTGAATAAGATACAACATCGCCTGCAGAAATTGTTGTTCCTGAAATTGTTGAAAATTTAAAACCAAGATTTTTCATTTTATCTAACATTTGTGCAGTTAATTGAGTTCCAAAAGTTTTAAAATATTTATGAATAATATCTGCTAAATCTTTTTTCTTAAATGGTTCAACAATAACTCTTTTTTTAATAAATTCACGAAAATCAACATCAGTTGTAACTAAATCTTCATTATGGGTTTCAGTTAAATTAATAATATTTGGGCGATTAATAAATGGCATTCTTTCTGAAAACATTTGATTAAAAATAATCTTACCAATAGTAGTAATTAAAAATTTGTTTTGATCGGTAGCAGCAAATTTACTTGCACCTAAACTAGCAACACGAATTCCAATAATAGCATGTAATGAAACTTGTTTTGTATCATAAGCTTTAATTGCTTCATTAACATCTTTAAAAATTGAACCTTGACCTAATTCATCTAATTTTTCAATAGTTAAATAATAATTACCAAGAACCATATCTTGAGTTGGCGTAACAATTGGTTTACCATCTTTAGGACTTAAAATATTTTTTGAACCTAACATTAAACTTCTTGCTTCAGCTACTGCTTCTTGGGTAATTGGCACGTGAACAGCCATTTGATCACCATCAAAGTCAGCATTAAAAGCAGGAGTTACTAGTGGATGTAAACGAATAGCTTTCCCTTTAACTAGAATTGGTTCAAATGCTTGAATTCCTAAACGGTGTAAAGTTGGGGCACGGTTTAATAAAACAGGACGATCTTTAATTACTTCTTCTAAAACATCTCAAATTCGTTCATCTTGGATTTCAATTAATTTTTCAGCAATTTTAATATTTAAAGCTAATTCTTGATGAACTAATCTTTGCACAACAAAAGGTTTGAACAAAATAATTGCCATATCACGAGGAATACCACATTGATACATTTTTAATTCCGGACCAACAGCAATAACACTTCGACCTGAATAATCAACACGCTTACCTAATAAGTTTTGACGGAAACGTCCTTGTTTTCCTTTTAATGTTGAAGTTAAAGATTTTAATGGACGTTTATCTCTTCCTGTTACTGGACGTGCTTTACGTTCATTATCAAATAAAGCATCAACTGATTCTTGCAACATTCTTTTTTCATTATTAATAATTAAGATTGGTGCTCCCATTTGTTTTACTTTTTTTAAGCGTTCATTACGAATAATAATTCTTCGATATAAATCATTAATTTCTGATGTTGTAAAACGACCACCATCTAACTGAATAATTGGACGAATATCAGGTGGAATCACCGGAATAGCGTGTAATACCATTCATTCTGGTTTATTTCCTGATTTAGCAAATGAATCAATAACATCTAAACGACGTTCTAGTTTTCTACGATCAGTTTGTGATTTCTTGTTTGTCAATTGTTTTTTAATGGCAAGAAATTCTTTTTCTAAATTAATATTTTTTAATAAATACTCAATAGCTGAAGCACCAATTCCAAATTTTGTTCCAGTATGTTTAGTAATAAATTGAGCACATTCATCCATTGAAAATGGACGTGAAGTATCTGCTAAAGTATCAGTTAACATTTGAGCACGAGTATAAGCAAAAGAAGAAGGTTCTAATTGTTCTAAAATTTGTGCAAATACTTTACGTAAACGATTACGAGTATCAGTTGAAGATTTAGCATTACCTAAATCCATAATCATTTTTTGTTTTAAACCTTTAGCGGTCCCTGGGTCTAAAACAATATAAGAAACAAAATATGCTACTTCTTCTAAGTCTTTAGCTTTCATATCTAATGCTAACGCAATTCTTGAAGGAGAAGCCTTTAACATTCAAATATGAGTTACTGGCTCTTCTAACTCAATGTGTCCTAAACGTTCACGTCGAACAATTGCTTCAGTAATTTCTACTAAACAACGTTCACAAACTTTACCTTTATTTTTTATTTTCTTATATTTACCACAAGTACATTCATAATTTTTAGTTGGTCCAAATATTCGTGCATCAAATAATCCATCTTTTTCAGGTTTTAATGACTTATAATTAATTGTTTCTGGCTTTGTAATTTCTCCATGTGATCATGAGCGAATTTGATCGGGAGAAGCAAGAGAAATTTTAATGGCAGTATAATGTTTTGAATTTTTTTGCATTTGCATATATTTATTACTCCTTTTCTAATCCTCAAGATAACTTTCGACTTCTTCATCGTAAGTTACCACTTTTTGTTCTTGACCTTTTTCGTCAATTAACACAATATTTATTCCTAAACCTTGTAGTTCTTTTGTTAAAACATTAAATGATTCAGGGATACCTGGCGTTGGAATCTGTTTATTACGTATAATCGCTTCATAAGTTTTAATTCTACCTTTAATATCATCAGATTTAATAGTTAGGATTTCTTGTAAAGTATGAGCAGCACCATAAGCTTCTAATGCTCAAACTTCCATTTCTCCAAATCTTTGTCCACCATTTTGTGCCTTACCACCTAATGGTTGTTGAGTAATTAATGAATATGGACCCACATTACGAGCATGTAATTTATCATCTACCATATGTGATAGTTTTAGCATATACATAACACCAACAGAAATTTTCTTGGCAAACTTTTCACCAGTTAAACCATCATATAATGTTAATTTATCAAAATCATTATATTTTGCTTCTTTCATAATATCTAACAAGTCTTGATTTTTTGCACCATCAAAAACAGGGGTTGCTACTTTAATTCCTAAAGTTTTAGCAGCCATTCCTAAGTGTAATTCAAGAATTTGTCCAATATTCATCCGCGATGGTACTCCTAATGGATTTAACATAATATCAACCGGTGTTCCATCTTCTAGGAAAGGCATATCTTCAATTGGTAAGACTTTAGAAATAACACCTTTATTTCCGTGTCTTCCAGCCATTTTATCTCCTTCTCGGATTTTACGTTTTTGGACAATAAATACTTTAACTACTTCTTCTACTTCTGAAAGTAAGTCAAAACCATCTTCACGTTTATAACGTTTAATACCTTGAACAATTCCAGCACCACCATTAGGTACTCGTAATGAATTATCTTTAACATTACGTGATTTTTCACCAAAAATAGCTGCTAATAATTTTTCTTCAGCAGTTGATTGTGTTTGACCTTTTGGTGTAACTTTACCAACAAGAATATCTCCTTCTTTAACTTCAGTTCCAATTAAAACAATTCCTTCATCATCAAGATAACGTCTTGATTGTTCAGAAGTATTAGGGATTTCACGTGTAATTTCTTCTTTACCTTGTTTTGTTTTTCGACATTCTAAATTATATTCTTCAATATGCATTGAAGTATAAACATCATCTTTTACTAAACGTTCACTAATAATAATAGCATCTTCATAGTTATAACCATGTCAAGTCATGAAAGCAATAATTACATTTTGTCCTAATGCAAGTTCGCCATCTTTCATCGAAGGTCCATCTGCTAAAATTTGATTAACTTCAACTTTATCACCAACTTTTACTAATGGCACATGAGTTACTGCTGTTCCTTGATTACTACGTTCAAAACGACTTAACTCATAAGTTGTTATTTCATCTTCTGATTTAATAATAATTTCATGAGAATCAACATATTGTACAACTCCCGGTAAATTAGCAACAATAGCTAATCCTGAGTCACGAGCAACAGCATACTCAACACCCGTACCAACAATTGGTGTTTGGGGTTTTAATAATGGAATTGCTTGACGTTGCATATTAGCTCCCATTAAAGCACGGTTAGCATCATCATTTTCTAAAAAGGGAATACAACTTGTAGCTATTGACACAATTTGTTTTGGTGAAACATCAATATATTCAACTTCGTTTGGTCCAACAATAATATTTTGACCATTACTACGAGCAATAACATTATTATTTTTAATAACATTATTAGTATCTAATTCAATATTAGCTTGTGCAATGATATAATTCTTTTCTTCACCAGCAGTTAAATATTTAATTTCATTAGTAATTTTACCTGCAATTACTTGACGGTAAGGTGTTTCAATAAAACCGTATTCATTAATACGAGCATAAGTGGCTAAATTATTGATTAAACCAATATTAGGTCCTTCAGGAGTTTCAATCGGACAAATTCTTCCATAGTGAGAATAGTGAACATCACGAACTTCTAAACTAGCACGATCACGTGATAATCCACCAGGTCCTAAAGCAGTTAAACGTCTTTTATTAGCCAATTCTGCTAATGGATTAGTTTGATCCATAAATTGTGATAATTGTGATAAGTTAAAAAACTCACCAATAACAGCTGTTAATGGTTTATTATTTGTAATATTTGCTGGTTTCATTTTATCACTATCAGTAGTTGACATTTTTTCTTTAACGTTTTTTTCAATACGTCCCATTCCAATACGAAATTGGTTTTGTAGTAATTCACCAATTGTACGAATACGACGATTTGCTAAGTGATCAATATCATCAGCATTACCAATACCATGAACAAAATTTAAAATATAAGAAAGAGTTGCTAAAATATCAGCAATAGTAATAATTACTTCTTTACATTTAGGATTAATTCCAACAACATTAATAACTTCATTTAATCTTTCTTTATCATTATAAACTTTAATTAACTGCACATAATGTTTTGGTTCACTATCACTGATTGATGTTTTTAAAGGTACTAAACATGCTCCTTCTTCTAATACTGTTTTTAGAATTTCTAATTGTGATTTACCAATTACTGTTTTTTTGGATAAAACAACATTACCTCTAATATCTTTAATATCTTCAGCTAGAGTGTAATTTAAAACACGATCTGTAATAGCTAATTTTTGAATTAGCTTATATCTTCCTGCTTTTGTTAAATCATATTTTTTTGAATCAAATAATAATCCAGTTAAAAATTTTGCAGCACCATCAACACTGGCAGTTTCTCCGGCTTTAATTTTTTTATAAATTTCTTGTACTGCTGCTGGTCAATTTTGATGTTCATCATATTCATAAGTATTTAATAAAACATCATCTTTACCAATGATATTAATAACATCATCTTTAGTTAATCCTAAGGCAGTAAGTAAAGTGGTTACTGCAATTTTACGTGATTTTTCAATTTTAACTTGAATAATATCTTTAATTGCATTTTTATTACGAACTAATTTATTACGTTTAGAATCAGTTTCAAATTCTAGTCAAGTTCCACGTGATGGAATTAAATCACCTAAAAATTTATATAATCCGGTTTTTGGATCAATTTCAATTTTAAAATATGCACTTGGTGAACGAACTAATTGTGAAACAACAACCTTTTCACTTCCATTAATAATAAATGTTCCTTTTTGTGTCATTAATGGAAAATCACCTAAAAATACATCTCCTTCACGAGTTAATGTATAATCAACAATTAAAACATCTTCTTCTCTACTTTTAATAGTAACTTCAATAGTTGAAAATTCACTATTAGCATGAACATTTTTTTCTTCAAAATAATATATATTATCGCTAACTTTTGGTTCATTAATGTTTTTAATACCAAATTGGTCTTTAATTCAACGCATTAAATAATCTAAAATATTATCTTTAGCAGCAATAGTTAAATGACGATTATTTTCATGAATTGATAGAGATAATTTTGTATAGATTGGTGCTTCATAAGTTTTTGACTCATCTTTTGCTTCTTTTAATGTTCTTCTTGGTTTACGAAATTCTCAATCAATCAATGATAAAATAATACGATTATCATTATCAGTTACCGGAAATATTTCATTAAATACTTCTTGTATTCCTGTATCAATAAATCATTTATAAGTATCACGTTGAATTGAAATTAAATCAGGAAGATCTAAATTTCCTGATACTTTAGTATAGTCACGTCTTTTAGCATAATGACCAAATTGTTTTGTAGTATATGACATTGGTTCATCTCCAATTTTAAAAATTTATTAAAATCAAATAATTTGATTTCAGTTAATTAGTATTAAATTACTAATTAGTTTGATAAAATATTAAGTTTTAAGTTGATAATTTTTAGTTAAATAACAAACAGAAAACCAGTATTAATTAAAACTGGTTTTCATATAAATTTTTAATATTTGAATTACTTAACTTCAACAATAGCACCAACGGCTTTTAACGTTGCTTCGTGTTCTGTTGCTTTTGCTGTATCAATATTTTCTAAAATCTTTTGTGGTCCTGTTGCTACTGCATCAACCATTTTTTTAGCATCCATTAAAGACATTGTTCCACCAACAATTGCCTTAACTGCTTTAATAACATCAACTTTTTTGTCTCCTACTTCTTTTAAGATTACAGAAACTGTTGATGGTTTTGTTGCTTCTTCTTTAGCTGCTGCTGGTGCAGAAGCAACTGCTGCAGTTACTCCAAAAGTTGTTTCAATTAATTCAACTAATTCTTTTAATTGAACTGCTGTCATTGTTTTAACATGTTCAATAATTTGTTTATTTGTAATATTTTCCATTATTTTTTCCTCCATATATTTTTTTATTTAATAAGTGTTAATTATGCGTTTTCTTTTTGTTGGGCTACTGCTTTAATTGCTAAAGCCAAATTGCGAACTGGTGCTTGTAAACAAGAAGCTAACATTGAAATTAATTCTAATTTTGATGGTAATGAAGCTATTTTTTGTAACTCACTTTGGTCAATAACTTTCCCTTCAAAAATGCCACCTCTTAATACTAATAATTTATTAATTTTAGCATAATTAGAAACTATTTTAGCTGTTTCTAAGTCGTTTTCAAATCCAAAGATAAAACCATTTGGACCAACTAAACTACTTTCAAGCGATGAATATTCTTTTTTTAAAGCACGAGCAACTAAATTATTCTTATAAATAGTGAATGTTGCACCTTTAGCTCTTAATTCCTTACGTAAAGAACTAATTTCTTCAACATCCATACCTTGATATTGTACAACAATTGTTGTTTTTGAATCATTAATTTGCTTAGCAATTAAATCAATAGTTTTTTGTTTTTCAACCATTGCTGGGCGCATAAGTACACCTCCTTATTATTCTGAAATAACTAGCAATAAGTAGTAAATAAAACTCGGAGCAAAACCGAGTAAATCACATGCATATATAATGATGGAAATTACCTGAGCAACATAATTAAGACAAAAGTCCGTTGCTGTCTTTGGCTTATTCTAGCTTGTATATTATATGATATATATATATTAAAATCAAGAAAAATTTACAAAAGATTAAATAAATAATTTTTTATTATATATCTTTTAAGTTATAAACACTATTTTTAATAACATAAATGCTAATTTCATCAATATCTTAATTAAGATTAAAAAAATAAATTAAAATAAACTTCATATTGAAGTTTATTTTAATTAAAAAAATTGTTTTTTTTTATAACTGGTTACTATTTTTACTACTAGAGTTTTTGCTTTCACTTGAAGAAGATTCACTATTTATTTTTGATTTATCTAACTCAAGATTTTTACAAACTCTTTCTCTTCTTTCAGATTCATTTTTTTCTCCTCAAGCTTTATTTATTTTATCAGCATTTTTAGCATGTGCTTCTTGTTTTAATTTATTATTCTCAATAGATTTTCATGGCATAATTTATTATTCCTTTCACTTTTTGAATATTTTTTCTACCTTTAAATACTCAATAAAATTATATATTTTTTATTAAAAATATATATAAAAATATATAAAAAATTATTCTTACTTAATTAAGTAAGAATAATTAAACTAATTATCGTTATATTTTAAAATGAGTAACGTCGTTGTCTTACATTTGTAGGAGGTTGCATATTGTTCATAGAATTTGCTTTATCTACATCAAACTGATTTTCAACTGGAATTATATTATTTTCAACATTTATTATTGTTTTATCATTCATTAGTTCATTTATAGTTTTAAGTTTTCTACCATCCAGTTCTTGTTTTAATATATTAAATTGTGTTTCTAACTTAGTTTCTAATTTATCACTTGTTAAATCCTTAGATACTGATTTAACTTCTTTTTTTTCTTTTTCTTTTTTATCTTTATTATTTTTAAATATTTTATTATAAATTCATGATTCAACTTTTTTTGATGCAGTTGAAAAAACTGATGTAATTGCTTTAAAACCTCCACTAATAAAAACTGAAGCAATAGCAATATCAATCTTAATTGTTGCCACTACTGCAGCAGCCAAATAAGGAGCTAAAATCACAGGAAGCAAATTTGGAAGAACAGCAATAACAATAGTAATGACTAAAATAATAACCCAAACTTTTCACTCCGTTTTAGATGGCTTTGATTTTAATTCCATTTGTTCTTTTAATAATTCTTTAACTGGCATTGTACTAATATTATTTGCATTTTCTTTATCAATTAAACAAGTGCTTTTTTTATATTCTTCAATACTCTGGTACTTTTTAGTCTGTTTTCAAACTTCAACCTCATTTTTTTCATTATTATCAAAATATATTATTTCTTCAAAAATTGATTCATCATTATAAACTAAAGTTGTTATATAAAATATCTTATCTTCAATTGGAAAAATTTCTTCATAAATTTTTTGAACATTTTGACTTTTAATATTTCATTCTTTTTTTATTTCTTTTTTTAACTTAGAAATATTTTCTAATATTTCTAGTTTTTGCTCTTCAGTTAAATTTTCTTCATCAATTTTTCTTTGTAGTTCTATTCTTCTATTAATATTTTCTTTTAATGATAACGGCATCCAATCATCACTATAACTATCTAGTTCACTATTTAAATTGCTTATAGTATTTTCTAATTCTTCAATTTTAGAATTATTTTTTTCAATATTATTATTCAATTCTTTTTTTATATTTCTTTGTTCTTCAATTTCTAATTCTTTATCTGATATTGTTTCTTTAAGCGCAAAATATTCTCTAAATTCACTATCGGTTGTATTTTGTTTCTTAGTTTTATTTATTTCCATTTTTCTTTCTTTACGTTTTAAATCATCAAGTAAAGGTTTAAGTTGAATAATTTCTAATTCAAAAAGATTTTCTCTAATAATAGTTAATTTTTTATTTAAATCATCATTTGTTCTTTTGACATCTTCTAATTGTTTTGTAAAATTAAAAATTTCTTCTCTAAGTTTACTTATCTTTTGATCTTCTATAATTGTAAGACAATTATATTTATATTTATTTAAAACATTACTATCATTATTTGCTTCATTTAAACTATTTTCACTTCTAGAAGATTTTATTGCTAAACCTCCATGTCTTTTTTTTATAGAACCATCGGTTTGAGCAAAAATATTTTCTGGATTATTTTCCATTATTCGCTGAAATGTTGTTGATTTTCTTTTATCATTATCACGCATTTTATACACCTTCTTAGTAAAATAAAACCCATTTACTTACAAACAAAGCAATGGGTTAAAAACTATATTTAGTTTTACACTTATCTTTTACCAAATTTTAGAAATTTTTACAATATTTTTTATTTTCATATTATATAAATAATTTAAATATTATTAAATTTTGAGGTATATAATAATTATTTAAAATAAAAGAGTTACCAATAATGGTAATTCCTATTCACTGTTAGGTGCCAACCGCAATGAATATTTACTTACCCTTAACTAAGTAAGTATTTTTATTATACTACTAAAATAAAGTTTTTTTAGTTTTATTTACTAAAAAAAATAAAACCTTTTTAATTTTATATATTTTTGATAATAATTTGATTTAAAAAAAGAAATCAACAAATAAATATTAAATAGTTGCAGAAATAGAGTCTATATTATTCACTTTTGTTTTAATGTCTTCAAATAAATTTTTTTGTGATTTCTGTTTTTGTGAAGAGAAATAACAATTTAGTTTATTTTTAGATTTTTTTGGACAATCTTCTATATTTTCTTCAAACAAATTTATTTCTTTGAAAAGATCAAAGTTTTTTTTCAATTTTTCAGTTTTAACTTTATCTTGACATTTATCAAGTAATTTTTTAAACTTTAAAGGATTTGAAACTACATTTGAAAAACTTTCAACGATTGCATAGTTATTTATTACATTTTCATAAATTCTTGGACTAGAATTTTGTTCATTAATTAAAGTTTTGTAATCATTATCATTAAAATCACAATTTTTTTTTGCTTTTTTAATAAAATCATCAGTTAAAAGTATTAATAAACCATTTTTTCCCCTTCGATGAAGACTACCATATATTGATAATGAAGATGCAATTTCTCAATCAATATGTTTTCTACATTTTGTATGTTTTCCTAAAATAACTACAGTAATATCTGAATCTTTTAAATACTCTTCTCTAATAGTTTTAAATATCTTTTTAGGAGGCAATTGCGGATCAATATCACCTAGTTTTACAGATACGTCTTTCACTTCAAAATATTCTCCATAACACTGCAAAATTAATTCTGATAATTCATCCTTTGCTTTTTGTTCTCTTAAATGATGATATGAAATAAAAATTTTTAACATTATTCATTAACCTCTTTTTTAAAATTTTAAAAATATTTTTTATAAACTTTAATAAGTTTATACTTTATTATAAAATAATACTCACTAAAAGTAATATTTTTAACTTTTAAGTTTTATAAAATCTTATTATTAAAATAAAGTAAATATTATACAAATTTCAAGTAATTACTAGTATAATGATTTAAGAATAAAAAAGAATAATTAGTACAAATAAAACTTGTTATTTTAAAGGAGAATAATATACATGAATAAAAACTATAAAGATACATTATTAATGCCTCAAACTAACTTTGAAATGCGTGCTAATTTAACTATAAAAGAACCACAACTACAAAAATATTGACAAGACCAAAAAATATATCAACAACTAATTAACAAAAATAAAAAATCTACGAAAACTTTTATCCTTCATGATGGACCTCCATATGCTAACGGTGATCTACATTTAGGACATGCATTAAATAAAATTTTAAAAGATATTATTGTTCGCTATTATAATAGTAGCAATTATTATGCACCCTATATTGCAGGTTGAGATACGCATGGTTTACCTATTGAAACAGCAGTTACTAACTCAGGAATTAATCGTAAAACAATAGCAGTATCAGATTTTAGAAAACAATGTCAAAAATATGCAGAACTGCAAGTTGCTAATCAAATTAATCAATTTAAAACATTAGGATTACTAACAGATTTTGAAGATCATTATGTTACTTATGATAAAAAATATGAATCTGAACAAATTAAAGTTTTTGCTAAAATGGTAGAAAAAAAACTAGTATATCGTAATTTATATCCTGTATATTGATCACCATCAAGTGAAAGTGCCTTAGCTGAAGCTGAAGTTGAATATTTAACAAAAACTAGTGCTGCTATTTATGTTGCCTTTTTACTAAATGATGAAAAAAAAATATTTAACTTACCTACCTCACTAGTAATTTGAACAACAACACCATGAACCATTCCTAGCAATCAAATGTTAGCAGTAAATGAAGAATTTACATATAGTATTATTAAGACTAATGAACAACAATATATTATTGCACAACCATTGATTGATTCTTTTACTAAAGCAAACAACATCACCGATTTTACAATTGTTAAAACAATTTCTGGTAAAGATTTAATTGGATTAACAGCATTACATCCATTATATCAAAGAAAAACCCCAATCGTTCATGGTTCTCATGTTACTATAAATGATGGAACTGGAATTGTTCATACTGCTCCAGCGTTTGGTGAAGAAGATTTTGATTTAGGATTAAAACATAATATCAAAATTCTTTGTCCAATTAATGATCAAGGTCAATTTACAGCAGAAATCAATGATGAACAATTAGTCAATAAGTTTTATGATGATACTAATAAAATTATTGTTGAGCGCTTAAAAAATAATGGTACATTAATTGGTATGAAATGATTTAAACATCAATATCCACATGATTGACGAACTAAAAAACCCGTTATTTATCGTGCTACTTTACAATGATTTATCGCTATTGAAAAAATCAAACCATTACTTACTAAAAATATTAATAAAGTAAATTTTGTTCCTGAATGAGCAAAAAAAAGAATGTTATTAATGACAAATAATCGCTATGATTGATGCATTTCTCGTCAACGTGCTTGAGGATTACCAATTCCAATTTTTTACACTGAAAAAAAAGAACCAATCATGGATATAAACCTTATTAATCATGTGGCTGATTTATTTGCTAAACATGGTTCAAATATTTGATTTGAAAAAGAAGCAAAAGATTTATTACCACCTAAATATCAACATAAAGATAGCCCAAATGGTATTTTTTATAAAGAACAAGATATCATGGATGTTTGATATGATAGTGGTGTTTCCCACTTAGCAGTTATTAAAAATAATAATTTACCTTGACCAGCAGATTTATATTTGGAGGGTAATGATCAATTTCGTGGTTGATTTAATTCAAGTTTAACAACAGGAACTATTACTAATAATAGTAGTCCATATAAAAACTTGTTAGCACATGGTTTTGTAACTGATGCTAAAGGCAATAAAATGTCAAAATCAATTAGTAATGTTATTAGTGTTAAATCAATTTGTGATACTAATGGTGCTGATATTTTACGATTATGAGTAGCCAGTGTTGATTTTACTGATGATACAAGAATTGGTACTGAAATTTTAAAACAAGTTAGTGAAAACTATCGTAAAATCAGAAATATTTTTCGTTTCTTACTAGGTAATTTATTTGATTTAGATATCAAAACTATTGAAAATAAAACAGAAGAAGAAATTATTAATAGTTTATCAGAAGTTGATCAATATATTTTAAATAAATTAAACGGATTAGTGATTAAAATTAATGAAAATTATCAAACTTACCAATTTAATACTATCTATCATTTAATTTTAAATTTTGTTACTAATGATTTGTCTGCTTTTTATTGTGATTTTACTAAAGATATTTTATATGTTAATAGCAAAAAAGACATTAGAAGAAAACAAGTACAAATAACAATGTTTTTAATAGTAAAAACTTTAATTGGTTTATTAGCCCCTATTTTACCACACACTACTGAAGAAGCATTCCAAAGTTTAACTAAAAAAGATTTAAACACAAGCAGTGATTCTATTCATTTAAAAAAATTTCCACAACCATGAAATTTAAACAAACCAACAAAACTAATGGAAAAATGAGAATATTTTATTAACTTTAAAAATGAAGTTAATAAAGTTATTGAACAAGCTAAAAAAGACAAAATTGTTAAAACAGCCCTAGAAACAATAGTAACTATTATTTTTAAAGATAATCATAATATCTTATCAACAATTGATGAAAAAGAATTAGCACAATTATTAATTGTTAGTGAAGTTAATATTAATTATAATAATAGCAACGTTAATGATTGAACTATTAATGTTAAAACAAAAGATGGTACTAAATGTCCTCGCTGTTGATTAATTGTTAATGAAACAAAAGAAGATGTTTGTAATCGTTGTTTTGAAGTGTTATCCTTAATAATGTAAATAACTAATATTAGTTTAGAAAGAAGTAATTATGGAATTTTCTTGATTAGCAATTAAAAATCATTTAAAAACACGTGATTGAAAATGATTAACTAAAATAATTTGTTTTTGCGTAATTATTATTCTAATTATCACTGATCAAATGATAAAATTAGCAGTACAAAATGGAATAAAAGCTGGTGAAGAATATAAATTCATACCCGGATTTATTAATTTAAAATTTATTATTAATTATGGTTCTGCTTTTAGTTTTTTTCAAAATCAAAGAATCTTTCTAATAACTTTTGCTTTTCTAGTAGCAATTGCTAGTAGCACCTGACTATTATTTACTAAATCTATTAACAGAGCACTAGGTCTCAGTTTTGTTATTGCAGGAACAATCGGTAATTTAACAGATAGATTTTTACACAAAGCTGGTGTTATTGACTTTTTATTATGACAACTATTCCCACCATATACTATTTTTAATACTGCGGATATATTCATTACCATTGGTATCACAATTATTATTCTACAAATAATTATTGGAACCATAATTAATGCCTATCAAGAAAAGTTTGGAGAACACAATAATGAAGTCAACAATGGAACATTTACAACAATCATCAATGACAGAAAATCAAAAGATGATAAAACTAAAATATCATGAAAACAAAAATATCCGCATCGACAAATATTTAGCAATGGTATTAACAGAACATCATTATTCACGAAATTTTATCCAAAATTTAATCACTAATGGGCAAGTAATAGTTAATAATAAAACTATTTCATCAGCTAACTTATTATTAAAAAATAATGATGAAATAAATATTATTATTAAAAATGACAAAGATAACACTTTAAAAACAACTGCAATTGATTTTGAAATAGTTTATGAGGATAATGAAATTCTTGTTATTAACAAACCTAATAATTTGGTTGTCCACCCAGGAGCAGGTAATTGAGATAATACTTTAGTTAACGGATTATTATTCCAGTCTAAAATTGAAAATATTGAAGAAAATAATTTACGTCCAGGCATTGTTCATCGTATTGACAAACAAACGACAGGATTATTATTAGTAGCTAAAAATAAAATTAGTCATCATATTTTAGCAGAACAATTACAAAAACATGAAATTAAACGAATTTATATTGCATTAGTTCATGGTACAATTAAAGGTAGATCAGGAACCATTAAAGCACCTATTGCTAGAAGCAATAATAATCGTCTAAAAATGATGGTCAATGAACAAAATAGTAAGAAAGCAACTACTCATTTTACAGTTATTGAGCGATTTAAAGACTATACTTTAGTTCAATGTCAATTAGAAACTGGTCGAACACACCAAATTCGTGTTCATTTTGAGTGAATTGAACATCCAATTGTAAATGACCCTTTATACAGCAAGTTTAAATTGGAAAATGCTAATATTGGACAATACTTACATGCTAAAGTCATTACTTTTACTCATCCCACAACTAAAAAAGTTATGACTTTTGAATGTAATTTACCTGATTTTTTTGAAAATAAATTACAATTATTACGAAAGGAAAGTGTTAAATAATGGATGATAATATTCTAGATATTTTAGGTTTACAATTAGTTGATTATTTTATTAGTCATCAAGATTATCGACCATTTAATGTTCCTAAAGAATTAAAACTACATGTTAAAGGTGAAGTATATCTAACTAATAAAGATAGTAATACTTATCATATCATTAAAATTATTAAAGAAAATAATTTTAATCCTCACCATTTAAAAAACAAAGATGAAGTTTATGAAATTTTACATAAACAATTAGCAGATGAAGGTGTTAAAGATATTCGTTATTTAATGGTTATCTTAAATGATGATAACCAAAACGAAAATCGAATGTCACCAGCAGTTGATGTTATTATTGCTACTAGTGATAAAATTGTTCAAGAATTATCTAAATTTTATCCTAGTATTACTAAATTTATTAAGGTAGACTTACCCCAACTTGAAACTGAAACTGAAAATAATGAAGATAATAGTACTGGAACTTTAAGTGATAATTGAAAAAAAGTTAATTTTCAAAATCGTCGTTACTTAAGCGAAACATTAAAAAAATGTACTAATGCTAATTTGGCAGTTACCTGATTTCTTTTTATAATTCCTATTATTACACTTGTTGTTTTTCTAGTAATTATAAATCTTAGTCAAGATGATTGATTAGCATTAGATTATAAAAAACAACATTTGCTTTTTGGTGCCAATTATCATAACTTAATATTTGGTGCTTATCAATATTGAAGGTGATTAATTTATCCATTTGCTGGTAATGATATAAATCCTTCAGCTCCTATTAATTTAATATTTTCACTTTGAATGTTTTATCGTGTTGGCAGATTTGTTGAAGGATTTTATGGATGATGAAAAGCAATTTTCATTTGAATTGGTGCAATGATTCTAACTGGTATTTTACAAAGTGTTGTTGATAATATTAATATCATGTCAGGATTTTGAGTTTTTCCTGTAATTTCATTAGGAGCAATGTTACCTTTCATTTGAAATTATAAATTATTTAAAACTCCAATTATGAGTCGTTTCTTTACAACTATTTTATTAATGTTAATATTTTGATTTATAACTGATCAACAAGTAGTGACATTATTATATTGAATGATTGCTTTTGTCACAGGATGATTATTTGCTTCTTTAATCGGATATCATAATCGTAAAATAACTGTGTATTATGCTTTTAGTCCAATTGCTATTGGTTCATTAATATTATTTGCTGGTTTGCTTTGAGGTTTAAATAATTATTATCCTGTTGATGATAATAACTATACTTTAGAAGTATTAAAACAATATCAAAAACTTGGTTTAATTAGTCAAAGTACTATTAATAGCATTATGCTTAATTACTTTCATATACAAGTATAAAAAAAGTAGGATTTTTCCTACTTTTTTTATAAATAAAATTCTATATTTTTTTTAATGCGTCAAATAAATACTTTTCTTCCTCTTTTGTAAGAAGATTAGTATTAATAACTATTTGTCTACTATTAATATCAATAATTTTAAAATCTATAGCAATATATGAATAATTATTAAAATTAATTTTTAATCTTTCTGATCATTCAATTATCATAAAATTATTCATCATTATTTCATAATATTCTTCTAAATGAGGATTAATTAAACGATAAGCATCCATATGAATTAAATTTCATTCATATTTAGTTTGACACTTATTTCAAATAATAAAAGTTGGTGAATTAATAATATTTTTAACTCCAAGTAAATTACCAATTAATTTAGTAATTTGCGTTTTACCACTACCAAGCGGACCATTTAATAATAAAATTAAATTTGGTTTAGCAATTTTAGCAATTATTTTGGCAAGAGTATTAGTGTCATCTAATTTTTTTAATATATATACATTTTTTTTCATAATAACCTTCTTTGATAATTATTTTATACTTTACAAACTATTATACAAAATAATAACTTATTTTCTAAATTATTATTTTTCTTATTTAAAAGTTATTACTGCTCATATGTTTCTTTTTTAACTACCACTTTTTCTTTACTTCTTACAAAAAATCATTGATAAAAACCAAAGCATGAATTACCAAGAGCAACAATTCACATTAATAAAAGATTTACATCCAAACGATTATGAGCAGCTCCCGAATACATAGCTATTTGAAAAATATTAACGATTATTCAAAAAATTCATTGTTCACGAAAACGTAATAACATTAGTATTTGCGCAACAATACTTAAAGAATTAGTTAATGAATCTAGAATATGTGGTAAAACTTGTTGAAAAGTATTACCATCAAAATCATATTTCCCTAAAATTACAGGTGAAAATTCAGGAATTTCAAAATAAAAAAATACTGATAAAACAATTGCAAAGTAAATAGTAGCAATACTTGTTTTTAAATTTAAACGTTTAGAAATTATTTCTTGTTGTGAATCTAAATGAAATTTCCATAAACTATAGCCAATAAATTGAAAAGGCAAAAAGAAAAATAAATTCAACTGCATATCACCAACATAATCTCAAACTAAAGCAATACAACCATAAATACTAACAACAAAAAAACCTCAAAAAAAATTAGAAATTTTACCAAACGAAATTAAAATTATACAAATAACATTAGTAAAAGCAGCAATACCATTTAAGAATAATAATACTTGCTGTCAAGGATGATAAGCTTGACGATTTACAATAGTTCAGACCGAAGGATATAAATTAGGATTAATAAAATGATTCAAATCAAAAAATGTATTTCATAACATAAAAATCCCCAAACAAATAATAGCTACTTTAGCAGAAAATGGAATTTTATTAAGATCTTTGGGTATTGATAATAAAAATTCTTTTATATTTTTCTTTCTTTTTATAAATTTAAATTTTATATCTTTAAACATATTTTCTTCCTTTTAAATTTATTTATTTATGTTCACTATTGTATTATTCAATCGTAATTTTCCATAAATTGCCAATGTAAGTTAATCATTAACTTTATCTAGTTCACTCTCATTAATAAAAATACCATTAATACCATTTTCACCAATACTACCATCACCTTTACCAAAATAACTTAACTTTAAATCTAAATTCAAACTAGATAAATCAACAGCATAAAAATGTCATATTTTTATTGAAGTTTTATTAGCATAATAACTACCAAGTCTATAAATACAATCAAGTTTTAAACTGCTAATATTAATTCCTGTCTCTTCTAAAATTTCATTCTTAACAGTTTCTAGTGATGATTTACCTAATTTACAACCACCTGTTAGAGTACTAAAAAATGATATCTTTTTATTTTCAAATAAAGGATTATTTTCTTTCATTAATAAAAATCAATATTGATTATATTTATATACAAAAGGTAAAACTGCAACTCCTTCATTATTACATCATGGTTCACTAACATCTATCATAAAGCCATTAGTAATTAACTTTAAAAATTTGCCCATAATAAACCCCCTTTACTATAAGTAATATTATAACATTAACTTAAAATTGAATTTCAAATTTTATACTAATTAAAAATAAAATTTATCCCAAATATTAATGAAAAAAATCATAAATAATTCCCTACTAAGATAATAGTTAATATATAATTTATTTATTATATATAAATAGGAGGAACAATAATGATTTACACAATTAATAATTTATTTATTAATAGTAACGATAAAACTAAAAAAATACCAACACAAGTAACTGTTAACGGTTGGGTTCGTTCTAATCGAAATAGTAAAAAAGTTGGGTTTTTAGATTTAAACGATGGTTCTTCAATTAATAACTTACAAGTAGTATATGATCCAAATTTAGAAAATAATAACAATTTAACTAATGTTACTACTGGTAGTGCTGTTACTATTATTGGTAATTTAATTTTAACACCAAATGCAAAACAACCATTTGAACTAAAAGTAATTACTGCTACTGTCTACAACATATGCGCTAATGATTATCCAATCCAAAAAAAAGAACATACAAATGAATTTCTTCGTGAACACGCACACTTACGTGTTCGTACTAATACTTTCTTGTCATTATTTAGAATTCGTGATCAAGTATCATGATCTATTCATAAATTTTTCCATGATAATCAATTTATTTACCTACATAGTCCTCTTATTACAGCTAATGATGCTGAAGGTGCTGGTGAAAATTTTATTGTTACTACTATAACTAATGATAAATATGAAAAGGATTTTTTTGGGAAAAAAGCCTCATTAACTGTTAGTGGTCAGTTAAATGCTGAAGCCTACGCTCAATCTTTACAAAAAGTTTACACATTTGGACCAACATTTCGTGCTGAAAAATCTAATACTACACGTCACGCAGCAGAATTTTGAATGGTAGAACCAGAATTTACCTTTAGTAATCTACAAGATAATATTATACTAGCCCAAAAACTAATAAAAACTGTTATTAGAGATGTTCTAAATAATTGTAATTCTGAATTAAAATTCTTAGAACAAAAACAAGAAACTAAAAATGAACAATCACTAATTGAAAAATTAGAAAAAATTGCCGATTTTAAATCTGATTTTAAAGTTATTACTTATACAGAAGTCATTGAATTACTTTTAAATGCACAAAAAAAAGGAAAAAAATTTGAATTTAATGAAATTAAATGAGGAATTGATTTACAATCAGAACATGAAAGATATTTATGTGAAGAAATAACTAAACAACCAACTTTTGTTATTAACTATCCACAAACCATCAAAGCTTTTTACATGAAACTTAATCCAATTGATAGTAATCATCCACAACAAAAAACAGTGGCAGCTATGGATTTATTAGTGCCAGGGATTGGTGAATTAATTGGTGGTTCTGTTCGTGAAGATAATTATGAACAATTACTAAAAAATAAAACTCAATTCAAAATTGAAGGTAATGATCTACAATGATATTTTGATTTAAGAAAATATGGATATGCACCAAGTGCTGGTTTTGGTTTAGGTCTAGAAAGATTTTTAATGTTTATTACTGGTATTAATAATATTAGAGATGTTATTCCTTTTCCTCGTACACCAAATAACTTATTATTCTAAAATAATAATATTTTAATAATATCTTTTTAAATTAAACTTATAATGTTATTTAAAAATCCTATTACCACATTAAAATCCAACATAATATATAATTAATTTAGTATTAAATAATTATTAAGTAACGTTTTTCTTTTATTGTTTGTTTTTATATTTTTTTATGTTAAGATTTGTTTGTTATTAAAATATATAAAATTGGTTTTTTAAAACCTAGAATTGCGAAATTTTATATGGATATTCAACAGGATTTTTATATTAAAAAAGTTTTTTATGCTTGTTATGTAAAAAATATAGTATTACCTATTTCATTTTTGACTAATATTGGAAATAAAAAAGGTAAATGTTATGTTGGTAATAAGCAAAAATTAAGAAATAGTACTGTTCGTACTAAAACTAATTTAATTCAAAAAGCATTACATAATTTTTATAATAGTAAAATGTTAAGTTTTGTTACTTTAACTTATAAAGATAATATGCAAGATGTTAAAAAAGCAAAAAAACATATTGGTTTATTTTTTATTAAATTACAAAAGTGATGAAATGACCCTAAACGTTTTTCGCATTTAGGAGAATTAAAATATTTTTATGTTTATGAGTATCAGTCTCGTGGTGCTATACATTTTCATATAATTTTCAATAGAAAGATACATAAAAGTATGTTAGCAGAATGATGAATTCATGGTTTTAATGATTTAAGACTAGTTAAAAAAGGTACTAATGAATTTGTTATTAAATATTTAGGAAAGTATGTTACAAAAGCAATAGATGATGTTAAGTCTTTAAATCAAACAGATGTAGGTGTAAAGGCTTATGCTTTTAGTCGTAATTGTAAAAATCCTATTGTAGTTCGTGGTATTAAGAAATTAACAATTGGAGATATAATTAAAGCAAGTTTTAATGCTACAAATTTATTTTATTTTAAAACTCAAAGAGATAGTAATGGTAATACTGTTATGATTGGTGGTATTATTGAAAGTATTGTTGTAAATGATTATTTTAAAGAGTATGAAGATTATTAACGCTATGTATATTTAAGTGCTTTATCGCATAAGCATTATTTACGGACTAGTGAAATTGGTTATTTAATTCAAAGAGATAAAGATGTTTTGACTTGGGTAGATAAAATTTTTGGTAATAAAGTTGAAAAAATAGATTTTAAGAAAAAAGTTTTACATTAGAAGAAAAATTTAATTTTGGAATGGCAACCCTTTTTAGGACTATTTTTTGGTAGACATTTATTTTTGATAATTAACTGGAGTTAAGTAGTTTAAAGTGCTGTGAATTCTTATGTTGTTATATCAGTTGATGTAATCAAATAATTCTAATTTTAATTGGATTAATGATGTAAAATTTTTATCATTAATAAATTCAATTTTGAAAGTTTTAAAAGTTGCTTCAGCAACAGCGTTATCATAAGGACAACCTTTTTTGCTTAAAGAGCGATTAATATTGAATGCTAGTAAAAGTTTATCAATAATTTTATTATTAAATTCATTACCGCGATCACTATGAAATATTTGAATATCTTTTAAACAACGATTTGAGTGCATAAATGCTTGATGTACTAATGATGCATCTTTTTTAGTACCTACACTATGTCCAATAATTTCGCGGTTAAATAGGTCAATTAATAGGGAAATATAGTTTCATTTACCATTAACTTGAACATAAGTTAAATCACTAACAATAACTTCATTTTTAAGCCTATTATTAAAGTTTCTATTAACGATATTGGTTATTTGACTATCGTTGACTTTATTATGATGATTTTTGAATGATAATTTAGTGTATTTTGATATTAAATTATGTTTATTCATAATTTCTTTAATTTTTCTGCGTGACAAATAAATATTCTTTTCTTTTAGAACAACTTTTAATCTTCTTGTTCCATAAACTTCTTTATTTTCTTTAAAAGCACTAATAACAGCTTCATCATAAATATTATTTTGTTTTTTTTCTTTTTCCTTTAAATTAAAATAATATGTTGATTTAGAAAGTTTTAAAAAACGACACATTGTGCGAATTTTATATTTAACTTTATTTTTAGCAATAATTTCTATTTTCTGCCTATTATTAGTGATGCTTGCTTTAAAATATCATTTTCCATTCGTAACTGTTTTAATTCTTTTCTTAATTTAATTAATTCATTTTCTTCAATAGAACGATTATCTTTAGTTTTAAAACTGCCTGAATTAGTAAATTGCTTAATTCAATTATAAGTAGCTGCTCTTGTAACATTGTACTCTTTAGCAAGACAAGACACTGACTTACCGCTTTGATATAAAGCTACTATTTGTTTTTTAAATTCATCGGTATATGAGTTAATATTGGCCATAATTATAGTTCCTTTCTTTTAACTAATTTGTTCACTTGTCTACGTAATTAGTGTCCAATAAAGTGTAACCTATCCATTTTTTCTATAATTTTACTTGTATATATATATATATATATATATAATGGTTAATGAACATTAGTAATTATCGCAATTCTTATTAATGTTCATTTTTATTATAGTTTTTAACCCATTACTTTATTTTAAAAGTAAATGGGTTTTTATTTTGAAAGGATAGTTTGTATGAAAGATAAAAAGAAAAATATAATTTGAAAAAGAATTATTAATAAAAAATTTAATAAATTAATTGATTCTATTGAAAAAGAACAAGCAAAATTAAATTCTTTTGAAAAAGTAAAAAAATGATTAAATAAACAAGAAAATTTAGAAAATTTAGAACTATTAGCAGATATTGCATGTCAACAGAAAAAAATAAAAATTGAAAAATGAAAAGAAATTCTGGATAGGTTACACTTTATTGGACACTAATTACGTAGACAAGTGAACAAATTAGTTAAAAGAAAGGAACTATAATTATGGCCAATATTAACTCATATACCGATGAATTTAAAAAACAAATAGTAGCTTTATATCAAAGCGGTAAGTCAGTGTCTTGTCTTGCTAAAGAGTACAATGTTACAAGAGCAGCTACTTATAATTGAATTAAGCAATTTACTAATTCAGGCAGTTTTAAAACTAAAGATAATCGTTCTATTGAAGAAAATGAATTAATTAAATTAAGAAAAGAATTAAAACAGTTACGAATGGAAAATGATATTTTAAAGCAAGCATCACTAATAATAGGCAGAAAATAGAAATTATTGCTAAAAATAAAGTTAAATATAAAATTCGCACAATGTGTCGTTTTTTAAAACTTTCTAAATCAACATATTATTTTAATTTAAAGGAAAAAGAAAAAAACAAAATAATATTTATGATGAAGCTGTTATTAGTGCTTTTAAAGAAAATAAAGAAGTTTATGGAACAAGAAGATTAAAAGTTGTTCTAAAAGAAAAGAATATTTATTTGTCACGCAGAAAAATTAAAGAAATTATGAATAAACATAATTTAATATCAAAATACACTAAATTATCATTCAAAAATCATCATAATAAAGTCAACGATAGTCAAATAACCAATATCGTTAATAGAAACTTTAATAATAGGCTTAAAAATGAAGTTATTGTTAGTGATTTAACTTATGTTCAAGTTAATGGTAAATGAAACTATATTTCCCTATTAATTGACCTATTTAACCGCGAAATTATTGGACATAGTGTAGGTACTAAAAAAGATGCATCATTAGTACATCAAGCATTTATGCACTCAAATCGTTGTTTAAAAGATATTCAAATATTTCATAGTGATCGCGGTAATGAATTTAATAATAAAATTATTGATAAACTTTTACTAGCATTCAATATTAATCGCTCTTTAAGCAAAAAAGGTTGTCCTTATGATAACGCTGTTGCTGAAGCAACTTTTAAAACTTTCAAAATTGAATTTATTAATGATAAAAATTTTACATCATTAATCCAATTAAAATTAGAATTATTTGATTACATCAACTGATATAACAACATAAGAATTCACAGCACTTTAAACTACTTAACTCCAGTTAATTATCAAAAATAAATGTCTACCAAAAAATAGTCCTAAAAAGGGTTGCCATTCCATTCATTGAAAAAAAGAAATTATTAACATAAATAAAAATTTACAAAGTAATGATATAGATTATATTGACTTGTTAAATCAATCATCAACAAATGCATATATTAATGAATTAAAATTACCAAAAATTTAGAAATTAATATTAAAGTACCATTATCACTAAATAATGATACAAAGTTTTTATTTTTATTGTATTTTTATTTTTTTATGATATATTATTATTAAGCGTAGATTACCCTACTATGCTTAACTTATTAAATTAAATTTTAATGAATTGCGAAGGTTAAGTTTTTTTTATGTTTAAAGTACAGTTAGTTAATATTGAAAAAGGGCGTATTATTCCCGATAAAAATAATAAAGGTCAAAGATTAAAGTTTGATGTTTTGAAGTTTGTAGAAATAAATAAGCAAACAAGCGTGCCAACTGGCCAAACACGTGATAAATGATATAATCCAGAATTTGCTAGTGATTTTAATAATTGTTTATCTACTGTTGATTTAAAAGTTGGTAATTTTTATTCACTTGAACTTGATTTAAGCGGTAATATTAAAAAACTTTCAAAATTGAAAATAGTTATTTATTAAAAGGGTAATTTTAAATAATTATTAATATGTTAGGAGTTAAGTTTAAGTTATGGCTAAAAATGATAATTGTTCATGTGAACAAGCATTTCATTTAGCAATTTATATGTGTAAACTTTGTGACCAAGTTATTTGTCCTAAAAGAGTTTTACAAAACTTATATAATAAAAAATATTATTGTCCAAATTGTATATTAGATATTGCTTTAAATAAGGCAATGAAACAGCAAGAAAGTAAGTTAAATTATGAGACATAAATGTAGCGATTGGACTTATGAAAGAGTATATGGTTGTGAAATGTGTTACAGAGTTGCTAATGAAATGGAACGAATAAGAAAAGAGAATAAAAGAAAAAAGTAAAAATTAAATAAGGGGCTTATATATGGATTATATATTTTTCATTAAGCCCCAATGGATTAGATTATAATTCATATACAAGCTCCTTATTAGTATATAAAAAAAATAAGGAGTTTTATTTATGCCTAATGAGTTAGAACAAACTAGTAATTATACTTTAACTAAAATATTAAGAACTGGATTAAGTTCATTAAGTGCTATGGTAGGAATTAGTGTTTATTATGGTCAATATTTAAAAGACCCAGTATTAGGTTCTATTAATTCTTTGTTATTTAGTAAAAAATTAGGAATTGATATATGGAATATTAATCAAAGACCTACTACTAGAAATAAAGTCATTAATAGTTATAAAAAGATATTTTTAGGTTTAGGAACAATCGGTTTAATAAATTATGCTAAGTTTGTTCAGTATATAGATAAGTCAATTTCTTTATTAAGAGATGAACCTTGTTTTTGACGACCTTGTCCAACTGAACCACCAATTCCTACTCCAATACCAACACCTAAGCCAGTAGTTGATAAGCCTTTTGTAGATTGAGATACTTATATATCTTTAAATAGTTTTGGTATAGCGAATGTTATTAGTGGATTAACTGAATTAATACCTAATAAATTTCAAAATATAAGAAAGATAGCAAATATGGGTACTGGTGGTTGTTTGATTAGTAGTGGTGTTGCTATGGGAATTAATAATAATTTTAATAATTATTTTGCTATTCCTACGATAATTGCCGGAGCAAGTGAGATTATAAATACTTTATTGTTGCCATTAGGAAATACACATAATAATACAGAGTTACAAGAAATATTTACTGATGAAAGAGCAAGATTAATTAATAGTAGTGTTAATGATTATCAAAGTATAGATGATGATATGGTTGATGTTGATTTAAATGATGATAGTATGTCTGAGATTAATTTGGATAGAGCAAGTTTAAATTGGGATTATTCTTATGCTTATACATTAGGTGGTGGTGTTTAAAGTGAAAATTGGATAGGTTACACTTTATTGGACACTAATTACGTAGACAAGTGAACAAATTAGTTAAAAGAAAGGAACTATAATTATGGCCAATATTAACTCATATACCGATGAATTTAAAAAACAAATAGTAGCTTTATATCAAAGCGGTAAGTCAGTGTCTTGTCTTGCTAAAGAGTACAATGTTACAAGAGCAGCTACTTATAATTGAATTAAGCAATTTACTAATTCAGGCAGTTTTAAAACTAAAGATAATCGTTCTATTGAAGAAAATGAATTAATTAAATTAAGAAAAGAATTAAAACAGTTACGAATGGAAAATGATATTTTAAAGCAAGCAGCACTAATAATAGGCAGAAAATAGAAATTATTGCTAAAAATAAAGTTAAATATAAAATTCGCACAATGTGTCGTTTTTTAAAACTTTCTAAATCAACATATTATTTTAATTTAAAGGAAAAAGAAAAAAAACAAAATAATATTTATGATGAAGCTGTTATTAGTGCTTTTAAAGAAAATAAAGAAGTTTATGGAACAAGAAGATTAAAAGTTGTTCTAAAAGAAAAGAATATTTATTTGTCACGCAGAAAAATTAAAGAAATTATGAATAAACATAATTTAATATCAAAATACACTAAATTATCATTCAAAAATCATCATAATAAAGTCAACGATAGTCAAATAACCAATATCGTTAATAGAAACTTTAATAATAGGCTTAAAAATGAAGTTATTGTTAGTGATTTAACTTATGTTCAAGTTAATGGTAAATGAAACTATATTTGCCTATTAATTGACCTATTTAACCGCGAAATTATTGGACATAGTGTAGGTACTAAAAAAGATGCATCATTAGTACATCAAGCATTTATGCACTCAAATCGTTGTTTAAAAGATATTCAAATATTTCATAGTGATCGCGGTAATGAATTTAATAATAAAATTATTGATAAACTTTTACTAGCATTCAATATTAATCGCTCTTTAAGCAAAAAAGGTTGTCCTTATGATAACGCTGTTGCTGAAGCAACTTTTAAAACTTTCAAAATTGAATTTATTAATGATAAAAATTTTACATCATTAATCCAATTAAAATTAGAATTATTTGATTACATCAACTGATATAACAACATAAGAATTCACAGCATTTTAAACTACTTAACTCCAGTTAGTTATCAAAAATAAATGTCTACCAAAAAATAGTCCTAAAAAGGGTTGCCATTCCATTATAAATAAAAATTATAATTAATAAACTAGATTGTTACTAAATTATTTTTATTGTTTTACAATAAAAGAGTGTAAATAAAAATTAGAAATTTTAATAGTAACTAATACTAACTATGATATATAATTTTTATGATTTAACTTTACCATATTTAATTAAAAAAAATAGAAAAATAATAATATCAGTATAGTTATTAAAATGGTTCAATATATATTTTATTAAAGAAGATTTTGTTGTGAATTTGAACAACTGTTTAAAAAGGGATTATTTAATTCTTCATCATTTGCTGATTGTTTATCAAATTTTTTTTCATCAGTTACTCTTTGATCTTGTAATAATGGAATAGTTTCCCTTGAAATTAATTGTGAATTTGGTGTTTCATTATTTTTTATCTCTAATAACAAATTTTTAATTTCAATATTTTTAGCATTTATTATTTCTTTTATTTCTTTATTTTTATTAATACATCCAAAACTAAAAATTTTAATAATAAAATTTAAAATTGGATTTATCTTTTTTTTCTCTAGCTTGACAATATCACTTTTTAATTTTGTTATTTTTTCTTGTTTTAATGATAATTTATCTTCTAAATGTCTTTCTTCTTGTTTTATTTTATATTCTTCTTCAGTTATGAATATAATAAATGAAGTTCCTAGACGTGAATTTATTTCATTTATTTTTTCTAATATTTGTTTTTGTTTATTAGGTGGATGACTATCAAATTCCAATTTTGATAAACAAATTTGTTTTATATCACGTGCAAATAAGATTCTAGAATAAACATGAGCCTCTATATAATTTCCTTCACTTTTACCATAATTACTATGAGGAACAAAATTTTTTCCATTAGCTTTATTAATTAAACTTTCTAAACAATTATATCCAAATAAATCATTTTGACAATATCTTATCAATCTTGGGAAGTGTAAAAAAGTAGATATTTTATCTTTTAATTTCCCACGAGTGAACGTAGGTGGTGAATACGTATCATAAGGACTATATGTACAATTATGTTTTATATAATCTTTTAGTATAATAAAAGATTTTCCATACATAGGAGCTCCACCCATAGGATTTTCCAAAAAATCTAATGCCGCATAGCAAGGTCTACTTGTTCACTGAAAATTAGCACTTCTTTTTGTTTGATCACCAGTAGGGGTTGAAAAACGTCCAAATTTTTCATATTTACTATTATCAAATAATTGATTTAGATAAAATGCAACTTCCTCTACACTTGCTCGACCTACATTATAGTTAGAAATTTCATTTGGTTTTTCCTTATAAGCAAAACAATTTAAAACCTCTGGTCATTTATTATTAATATCGTATATTTTTGAAAAATCAAAATTAATTGTTAACCTTGATGATTGTAATATTTTAGTAATCTTTTCTAATAAATCTTTTGCATTTTCTTGACTCATCTTGCATTTTTTAGATAATATTTTTAAAGCAGATTCATAATCTTCTTGTTGAGAGGATTCGCATAGTTCATAAATTTGATGTAAAATTTCACTTCTAAACAATTGACCATAAATCTCTTTTTTTAATCTTTCTTCATCTTTTGAATTATTTGATGAAGTTGAAGGCAAACCACCATTAATATGTGATAAATCAGATTGTTTGTTATATGCCATAATATTTATCTCCTCTATACTTAAGATGGACATTTGAAATCTATTTTATTGGTCTAAACAATAGAGTATTTCCAATACACCTATTGTATTTTTTATGTTTTTTATTTATTAAATATAATAAAAACTCATTTATTTTTTAAATTAAAATAATGAGTTAAAAAACCAATATTTAGTTTACACTTAATCATTTTATTAAATTTTAGAAAAAATACAAGTTATTAATTAAAAAAATATATTTTTTTCAAAATTATTATCACTACTATTTTCCTATATTTCATCAATAAGAAATTATAAAAGATTCTGCAATTACTATAATAATGTTATATATGATTGTAAAAAATTATTGACGTTGAACATATATTATTGTATATCATAATATTTATATAAATTAATACATATAAGTATTAAGTTTAATATATAATTTTATTAATTTCTTTTTCTGTAATAAACTTATCAATCTTCCCTTGCGCTAAGATTGGGCTACCACCACCCTTACCATTATATGTTTTTAATATTTTTTGTAAAATATTATTACTTTGATACTGTTTATTATTATGCAATTCTTTACTTGAAGCAACTAATACTAAATATTCTTGATTATTAATTTTATTAATAAAAATAATAATAATATTTTGATATTGATTACGATAATGTTCAATTATTTCTCTTAATGTTTTAATATCTAAATTTTCAAAATTTGCAATTAATAATTTATAATTATTTTCATTTTTTGGAACTAAAGTTAAATATTTTTTCACTATCTTCTGACGATTTAATTCTTCAAAATTAATTTGTCATTTTTTAAATAAACCATGTAATTCTAGTAATAACATTTTTCCTTTTCTTCAATCAGCAGCTACCACTTTTAAATTATTAATAGTATCATATATTTTTTCAATTTCTTCTTCTTGCATACAATTATCTTTATTTTTTTGATATTGAATAAATAAACTATTGCTTTGTTCTTTAATCATCATTATTTGTTGTGTTAAGTATTCATTAATAGTTTTTAATGATGTTAAAGCATGAATTCGATAAGAACCAGATCCTTTTGACTCAACATTAGTTATTAATAATTGTTCTACTTCTTGTGAATTATAACAATGAGTACCCCCACAAAGTTCAATTGAAAAATTACCAAACTTAATTACTCGAACTTTTTCTTCATATTTTTCACCAAAAAAAGCTAAAGCTCCAATTTTGATTGCTTCTTCATATGTACAATAAATAATTTCACAAGGATATTTACCTTTAATTCATTTACTTACTTGTTGTTCTATACTTATAATTTGTTCTAAAGTTAACATTTGATAATGACTAAAATCTAATCGTAAATATTGATAATTATTAAAACTTCCAGATTGTATAACATGTAAACCTAATAATTTTCTTAAAGCAGCATGTAATAAATGAGTTCCTGAATGATTTTTTCTTGTATAAAAACGATGTGAACTATTAATTTGTGCTTCAACAATTTCTGTTTGTGTTAATTCACCTTTTACTTCCACTTGATGAATATGCTGTTTTTGTGGTCCTTGTTGTACATCAATAACAGAGGCCGTTCCATTTTCTCCTGTGATAATGCCATCATCAGATGCTTGTCCCCCCTTTTCTGCATAAAAAGGTGTTTCATTTAAAATTAAATAACCTTTTTCATTTTTTAAAAATTTTACCTCATGCTCTGATTTAAACATAAAAACAATATTTGTATTTATTTGTTCTTTATCATAACCAACAAAGGTTGAAGGAACTTTTAAATTAGTTAGTAATGAAGATTGAATTGTTAATGCTTGATGATTAATTCTTACTTTTCTTGTATTATCTTTACTGTTATCCAATAACTTTTGAAAACCTTTTAAATCAACAGTAGCATTTTCTTCATTTGCAATCTCTAATGTTAATTCAATAGGATAACCATAGGTATCAAATAATTTAAAAGCCGCAGTTGCATCTACTTTTTTATTATCACTAATAACTTGTAATAATAATTGTTTTCCTGTTATTAATGTTGTTCAAAATTTTAATTCTTCGCTTTTAATAATATTAGTTACTAAATCGACTTTTTCATGTAATTCTTGATAATGTTGACCCATAACTTTTATAATAATTGAAACTAACTTAAACAAAAATGGTTCATTAATATTAAGTTTTTGTCCATATACAACAGCTCTTCTAATCAATCTTCGTAATACATAACCACGATCTTTATTACTAGGAAAAACACCATCACTAATTGCAAAAACTAAGCAACGAATATGATCAGCAATAATTTTAAATGCAGTATTAATAGTTTTTTGCTTAATCTCTTGTGTAAAATAATTATTAATATCATAACGAAAATTTGTCAATTTTTCACATTCATGAATAATATTTTGAAATAAATCAGTATCAAAGTTAGTTGGCACATCTTGTAAAATTGCTACTAGTCTTTCTAATCCTGCACCAGTATCAATATTTTTTCTTGGTAAATCAGTATAATTATTTTTGCCATCATTATTAAATTGTGAAAAAACAATATTTCAAATTTCAATATAACGATCATTTTCAATATCATCTTTTAATAATTTAATACCAATATTTTTAGGATCATATTTAATACCACGATCATAATAAATTTCAGTATTAGGACCACAAGGACCTTGACCCATATCTCAAAAGTTAGTAGATCTTGTACCTTTAATAATACGTTCTTTTGGTAATTTAATAATATTTAATCATAAATTATATGTTTCTTCATCTTCATTAAAAACTGTTACATATAATAAATTAGCATCTAAATTTAATCATTTTTTACTAGTTAAAAATTCTCATCCTCAAATAATAGCTTCTTTTTTAAAATAATCACCAATTGAAAAATTACCTAACATTTCAAAAAAAGTTTGATGTCTTGCTGTAATACCAATATTTTCAATATCATTAGTTCTAATTGCTTTTTGTGAATTTGCTAATCTTTTAGCAATTGGGGTTTGTCGTCCATCAAAATATGGTTTTAATGTAGCAACTCCAGAATTAATCCACAATAATGAAGGATCATCATTTGGAACAAGTGATGCACTTTCTAAAATGTGATGATCATAACTTTTAAAAAAATTTAATCAAGTTGTTCTAACTTTATCTGTTGTTCATTTTATTGACATAATAATTTCTCCTCAAAATAATAAAAATTCCTATCAAAATAGGAACGTTTTTTAACGCTGTACCATCCTAATTCACTTACAAAGTAAATGCGCTTAATTAATGATTAAAATTGTTAAATTAGGAGCTTCTAATTAATAATGGTTAAGTGCTTACACTATTCACTCTCGCTGAAAACTAATTATTATTAATTATACTTATCTAATTTAGATTAATATAAATATTAATTTCAATTTTAATATTAACCATAAATATTAGTTATTACAAGCAAAAAGATAAAATTATGAAATATTTTTATAAATTAAAAAGAAAAAAATATTAATTATTAACTTTATATAATAAAAATTACAAGAAAGATTTTTTCTATTTAATTAAAAATATAATTTAACTGGTATTTTTTTTATTGTATATTCATTTTTTCAGATATAAACTTTAGTTAAGATTTGCTTAGAATAACTTTTAAAAAATAAAAATTTATCATTAAATTATATAAAATTAATTCATTTAATTCAATATTACTTACTATTTAATATAGTAACTAATTTAATATATTAATGCATTTTTTATATTTTTAAATCTATAATTTTAAATAAAAAAATATTTTAATTAAATCTTAAATATAAAAAATAAAAATGATAATTAATTGAAGTTTTACAATCAAATCTAGCATTAAAAATTTTATTAATTTATTAAAATTAATCCTTGTAAGAACAATAACTATTAAATTACTATTCATTTTTTTAAAATGAAATTTTAAACAACTGAATTTATTTATTATTTCAAAAAACAAAAAAATAATTTAATTTCTACTCTAAATTTGTGTTTTATTAAAATTGGATAGGTTACACTTTATTGGACACTAATTACGTAGACAAGTGAACAAATTAGTTAAAAGAAAGGAACTATAATTATGGCCAATATTAACTCATATACCGATGAATTTAAAAAACAAATAGTAGCTTTATATCAAAGCGGTAAGTCAGTGTCTTGTCTTGCTAAAGAGTACAATGTTACAAGAGCAGCTACTTATAATTGAATTAAGCAATTTACTAATTCAGGCAGTTTTAAAACTAAAGATAATCGTTCTATTGAAGAAAATGAATTAATTAAATTAAGAAAAGAATTAAAACAGTTACGAATGGAAAATGATATTTTAAAGCAAGCAGCACTAATAATAGGCAGAAAATAGAAATTATTGCTAAAAATAAAGTTAAATATAAAATTCGCACAATGTGTCGTTTTTTAAAACTTTCTAAATCAACATATTATTTTAATTTAAAGGAAAAAGAAAAAAACAAAATAATATTTATGATGAAGCTGTTATTAGTGCTTTTAAAGAAAATAAAGAAGTTTATGGAACAAGAAGATTAAAAGTTGTTCTAAAAGAAAAGAATATTTATTTGTCACGCAGAAAAATTAAAGAAATTATGAATAAACATAATTTAATATCAAAATACACTAAATTATCATTCAAAAATCATCATAATAAAGTCAACGATAGTCAAATAACCAATATCGTTAATAGAAACTTTAATAATAGGCTTAAAAATGAAGTTATTGTTAGTGATTTAACTTATGTTCAAGTTAATGGTAAATGAAACTATATTTGCCTATTAATTGACCTATTTAACCGCGAAATTATTGGACATAGTGTAGGTACTAAAAAAGATGCATCATTAGTACATCAAGCATTTATGCACTCAAATCGTTGTTTAAAAGATATTCAAATATTTCATAGTGATCGCGGTAATGAATTTAATAATAAAATTATTGATAAACTTTTACTAGCATTCAATATTAATCGCTCTTTAAGCAAAAAAAGGTTGTCCTTATGATAACGCTGTTGCTGAAGCAACTTTTAAAACTTTCAAAATTGAATTTATTAATGATAAAAATTTTACATCATTAATCCAATTAAAATTAGAATTATTTGATTACATCAACTGATATAACAACATAAGAATTCACAGCACTTTAAACTACTTAACTCCAGTTAATTATCAAAAATAAATGTCTACCAAAAAATAGTCCTAAAAAGGGTTGCCATTCCAATCTTTCTTTGCAGCATTATATTTACTCATACTTTTTAAAAAGTCGAAAGAAATATCATTAAATTTTCATTTTTTTGTTGCAAGTAAATCATGATTATTATTTATCATTTCTAAAAGTTCATTATCTTGAACTAAATTAAATTTTAGCTCTTGAAAAAATAAAAATAAATAAGCATCTTCTATTTTATCTCTTAATTTGACTTCAGATACTATTTTTTTTAAAAAATATACTTCTTCTTGACATTTTGATGAACAATTAACAACAACTCAATCTAATCTTTTAAATAAAGAATTAAAACTTTCCATCTTTTGATCAATATCTTTTTTTAATTGTTTTAAATATTCTAAATTATTTTCTTTAATTTCAAAATTTTTAATACTATTTAAAAGATTAAAAATTTCAGAAATTAAATTATTAAGTTTATTAGTAGTTTGATTAGTAAAATTTTTAACATCAGATTTTCTATTTGTTGTGGTTTGACTGGTATTATAAAAATTTTTATAAATTTGTTGATCATTTTTTTTCTTAATTCTTCATCTATAAGTGTCTTATATGCAGAATCAACTTCTTTAAATCTTTCAGTTCACAATTTTACTTCATCAGGAGAATGTTTATCTGGGTGACATTCTCTTGATTTTTTCTTATAAGCATTACGAATATCATTGTGTGTGGCATTTACTGCTATTTCTAATATTTCATAATAAGTTTTCATTATTAATACTTCCTTTTAAAAAAATAACTTATCTACTTTTAAATAAAATAGATAAGTTAAAAACTTATATTCAGTTTTCGAATTAATTATATACTAAAATAAGAAAAAATATTATTCTTTTTTACTTATTTTTATTGAAACTTTACTTTTAAAAAAGTAACAAATTCAAAAAAATATTTAATGTTAATATTCTTTATAAAAGAAACATAATTTCACATATTTATCAATTAAAATTTATATTCATAACAAATTTTAATTATTAACTCATTGTATTAGTCAGTGTTACATTATTTAAAGAAATATCATAACCAGGGCCAACACTATAGTGAATACAAATAGCCGCTATACAATCAAGTCTACAATAAATATAATTATCATCATGTCATAAATATAATGCTGTGTTTGTTCAACCGTCATCAGAAAAAGCACCTGCTTGTGCATAAATTTTATAATAATCAGAAGAATTAAATGAATTTACTACATCATCAATACTATTTAATGAAACAACTTTATCTTTAATATCACTTATATTAGCATTTAAATTATTATTTGTATCTCAGTTGCCTGTGATACCATTTTTAGCTTTTAAATAAGAATTTGAATCAAATGATAATTTAGAATATACTGATTTAAATTGTTCTCAACTATTAGTATACTGTTTTCAGTTTATTAATTTTATTGGATGGAATGGCAACCCTTTTTAGGACTATTTTTTGGTAGACATTTATTTTTGATAATTAACTGGAGTTAAGTAGTTTAAAGTGCTGTGAATTCTTATGTTGTTATATCAGTTGATGTAATCAAATAATTCTAATTTTAATTGGATTAATGATGTAAAATTTTTATCATTAATAAATTCAATTTTGAAAGTTTTAAAAGTTGCTTCAGCAACAGCGTTATCATAAGGACAACCTTTTTTGCTTAAAGAGCGATTAATATTGAATGCTAGTAAAAGTTTATCAATAATTTTATTATTAAATTCATTACCGCGATCACTATGAAATATTTGAATATCTTTTAAACAACGATTTGAGTGCATAAATGCTTGATGTACTAATGATGCATCTTTTTTAGTACCTACACTATGTCCAATAATTTCGCGGTTAAATAGGTCAATTAATAGGCAAATATAGTTTCATTTACCATTAACTTGAACATAAGTTAAATCACTAACAATAACTTCATTTTTAAGCCTATTATTAAAGTTTCTATTAACGATATTGGTTATTTGACTATCGTTGACTTTATTATGATGATTTTTGAATGATAATTTAGTGTATTTTGATATTAAATTATGTTTATTCATAATTTCTTTAATTTTTCTGCGTGACAAATAAATATTCTTTTCTTTTAGAACAACTTTTAATCTTCTTGTTCCATAAACTTCTTTATTTTCTTTAAAAGCACTAATAACAGCTTCATCATAAATATTATTTTGTTTTTTTTCTTTTTCCTTTAAATTAAAATAATATGTTGATTTAGAAAGTTTTAAAAAACGACACATTGTGCGAATTTTATATTTAACTTTATTTTTAGCAATAATTTCTATTTTCTGCCTATTATTAGTGCTGCTTGCTTTAAAATATCATTTTCCATTCGTAACTGTTTTAATTCTTTTCTTAATTTAATTAATTCATTTTCTTCAATAGAACGATTATCTTTAGTTTTAAAACTGCCTGAATTAGTAAATTGCTTAATTCAATTGTAAGTAGCTGCTCTTGTAACATTGTACTCTTTAGCAAGACAAGACACTGACTTACCGCTTTGATATAAAGCTACTATTTGTTTTTTAAATTCATCGGTATATGAGTTAATATTGGCCATAATTATAGTTCCTTTCTTTTAACTAATTTGTTCACTTGTCTACGTAATTAGTGTCCAATAAAGTGTAACCTATCCATATTTGATTACATCAACTGATATAACAACATAAGAATTCACAGCACTTTAAACTACTTAACTCCAGTTAATTATCAAAAATAAATGTCTACCAAAAAATAGTCCTAAAAAGGGTTGCCATTCCAAGTTGTATGTTTTAAAGATAGGATAAATATATTTCTGGACATTCTTGTGTATAATTAGTTTTACCAGAATTTATAAATTTTTTTGTTTTTTTAGTAAACTCTTGCATTGTTTTTTCTTCTTTTTCTTTTGCTTCACATTCTTCTGAATTACCTTTTTTATGGAGATGTATTCTTTTAAAATTTTCATCTTTCATTATACTTATTTTTTGTAGTTCACTACCAATTCCACTATCTTTACTATTATGTTTTAAAGATAATTTTCTTAAAAGATTACTTTTATTATCATCTTTAGTAAAGTTGGTTGTAGTTTCTTGTAGTAATTGATTATTAATTTCACTATCTTGAATTGAAGTTAATATTACATTATCTATTTTTTCCTCTAATTTAAAAGGTACTACAATATTACTATCATCATCTTTGTTAAAATCATTATCTTTACTCAAAGTTAATATTGCATCATTTATTTTTTCCTCTGATTTAGAAGGTACTACACTATCATTATCATCATTTTCTTTGTTAACACCATTATCTTTATTTGAAGATAATATTGCATTATCTATTTCTTTTTTTTCATTAAAAACAGTATCTTTAGTATTATCTTTTAAAACAGTTGGTTTTAAAAAACTAGGGCTGATAACATTTTGATAAAACATTTCTTCTTTTTTATGATTAGATTGAACTTTATCAAGTAAATTTTTAAGAATTATTATATCTGAAAAGATTTCATCATAAGTAGCAATAATTGCATGTTTATTTATTACGGTTTCATATATTCTTTGACCAGCATTTTCTTGGGTGATTAAAGAAGAATAATCACAAGTGTTATTAAAATTACAATTTATTTTTGCTTTTTTAATAAAATCAGCAGTTAAAAGTATTATAAAACTATTTATCTTCTTTCTTCTATTTAAACTTCCATATTTATTTAATGAAGCTTCAATTTCTCAGTCAATATGTTGTCTACATTTTGTATGTATTCCTAGAATAAGAATAGTAATAGTTGTATCTTTTAAATGATTTTGTCTAATAGTTTTAGCGATTTCATTATTTGATCATGTGGTATCAATATCCCCTATTTCTACAGACATGTCTTTTATATTTAAATAATTAGCATACTTTTTAATTAACTCTGCTAATTGGTCTTTTTCTTCTTGTTCTCTTAGATGATGATATGAAATAAAAATTTTTCTCACTGTTTAACTCCTTTTTTAATATTATTAAAAATTATGTTTTATAATTTTTTTGATTATAAAACATAAGTCTTAATAGGTAATTTTAAAGATATTGTTTTAAAAATTTAAATTTGTTTTTTACTTATATTTTATTTAAACATTTAATATTTTAATCTGTGTAGTTTAATAATTTTTTGATTTGTTCATTAATTGCAGTTGAAAGTGAAAGTATTGAAATAAAATATAAGTATTTGTTTTCTATTAAATCTTTTCTAACTTTATCAATTTGTTTTCAAAAATCTTCGATTTCTTATTTGCTTAAATTTTTATCATTAATGATGAAATTACCATTAGTATCTATTTTTGTTAGTGATCTACTAGCAATTAAGATTGGTCTGATTTTTAAATTCATAATTTTTAAAATTACATCTGTTACTAAGTTATTGTTATCGGAAGTTAATAATATTTGTTTACTTTCATCAAAAGTATTTTTAATACTTTTGATTGCTTCAGAAACTCTTCCTTCGGATTTATTTACTAATATTGAACTTGTCAAAATTATAAAAAAATTTCAGGCAATTTTTGTTGGTTTTTTATTAACTCCACTTTCTGATTTTAGGAATTTTTTAAATAAATTTATATCAACATCTCTAATAAATATTTCTTTAAAATATTTTCTTAATTTTATTTTTAATTCTTTTTTCGTTCCTATGATTTGATTAAAATCATTTGAAGAAAGTATCCTTTTAACTTTGTTTTTTTGTTTATAATTTAATAAAAATTTTATTAGTAAAAACATTAAAAGTAATATGAAAAAAATAAGTAAAGCAATACTTGAAATATAAGCTATTCAATTAAATATTTTAGTTGTAGTCAATCTGCTTTTCCTTAGTTTTATCCATAAAATGTTAAACATAATACGACAAAAAAATATATAACTTTTATATTTATAATTTAGGGTATTAGTTTAAAAAAAATAAAAAAATTTAGTATTATAATTTTTTAATTAAATAGTTACTTGTTTTGTGTTAGTTATTAATTTTATTTTAGTTTCTTATTAATATTTATTGAAAATTATTATGATATTAATAATAATTTTCCATTTTAATTATATACATATATAATTTAAAAAATCTATTAAAAAGCAACATAATATAAGAATTTTTTTAAAAAAATTATTTTTATAATGTTTCTTTTTTATGTATTTTATACTGATCTGTGTAGTTTAATAATTTTTTGATTTGTTCATTAGTTGCAGTTGAAAGTGAAGTTGGATAGGTTACACTTTATTGGACACTAATTACGTAGACAAGTGAACAAATTAGTTAAAAGAAAGGAACTATAATTATGGCCAATATTAACTCATATACCGATGAATTTAAAAAACAAATAGTAGCTTTATATCAAAGCGGTAAGTCAGTGTCTTGTCTTGCTAAAGAGTACAATGTTACAAGAGCAGCTACTTATAATTGAATTAAGCAATTTACTAATTCAGGCAGTTTTAAAACTAAAGATAATCGTTCTATTGAAGAAAATGAATTAATTAAATTAAGAAAAGAATTAAAACAGTTACGAATGGAAAATGATATTTTAAAGCAAGCAGCACTAATAATAGGCAGAAAATAGAAATTATTGCTAAAAATAAAGTTAAATATAAAATTCGCACAATGTGTCGTTTTTTAAAACTTTCTAAATCAACATATTATTTTAATTTAAAGGAAAAAGAAAAAAAAACAAAATAATATTTATGATGAAGCTGTTATTAGTGCTTTTAAAGAAAATAAAGAAGTTTATGGAACAAGAAGATTAAAAGTTGTTCTAAAAGAAAAGAATATTTATTTGTCACGCAGAAAAATTAAAGAAATTATGAATAAACATAATTTAATATCAAAATACACTAAATTATCATTCAAAAATCATCATAATAAAGTCAACGATAGTCAAATAACCAATATCGTTAATAGAAACTTTAATAATAGGCTTAAAAATGAAGTTATTGTTAGTGATTTAACTTATGTTCAAGTTAATGGTAAATGAAACTATATTTGCCTATTAATTGACCTATTTAACCGCGAAATTATTGGACATAGTGTAGGTACTAAAAAAGATGCATCATTAGTACATCAAGCATTTATGCACTCAAATCGTTGTTTAAAAGATATTCAAATATTTCATAGTGATCGCGGTAATGAATTTAATAATAAAATTATTGATAAACTTTTACTAGCATTCAATATTAATCGCTCTTTAAGCAAAAAAGGTTGTCCTTATGATAACGCTGTTGCTGAAGCAACTTTTAAAACTTTCAAAATTGAATTTATTAATGATAAAAATTTTACATCATTAATCCAATTAAAATTAGAATTATTTGATTACATCAACTGATATAACAACATAAGAATTCACAGCACTTTAAACTACTTAACTCCAGTTAATTATCAAAAATAAATGTCTACCAAAAAATAGTCCTAAAAAGGGTTGCCATTCCAATAAGGACATTAATTATGCCTATTGGTACAGCAAATACAGCCACACTCTTAAAAATAAATAAACCCAAACATACTAGAATTAGTCAACAACAAGAACATAAAAGTTTATGATGAGAAATTTTAGAAATGATTGGTGTACAAGTTATAGCAGTAGCACTTGCTCCTTTTACTGGTGGTTTAAGTGAAAGTTTTGCACTTGGATTAGGTGCAAGTGATTTAATTGCTAGTATTAGTGCTGTTGGTGTAGAATTTTTAACTGATTTTACTATTAATCAAGTTTATGATTATTTAAAAGGAAATGTAACACCATTAAATACTTTTTTTAATATATTACCAGCATTTGCTGGACTTAATAAAATTAGTCGTGGTTATCGTACAACTAAATTTATTAAGTTAGCACAAAAAACTAAAACATTAGAACAAGTTGGTATTAAAGAAGCAAAAAACTTACAAGAAATTATTAGTCAAGTAAGTGGAAAAGAAATTTTAACAGATAAAATTATTGGTAATAAACGTTATTTAATGAAGTATAGTTTTACTCCTAATCGTGAAACAGTATTACGAGATTTAGGATATGTTGCTGAAAGACAATATAAGAATAATTTTCAAAAACTAGAAACAGAAAAATTAATGGAACACTTATTATTACAAAATACATTAATAAAATTAAGTCCACAATTAACTCCTAAATTTAAAATTAAAGATATTGAAAAAGCAAATAACTTTTTAAAAAAATTTAATACTGATTTAAAAGAAGTATTAAAAATGAATCAACATGATTGATTAAATTTAGTTCATACAATACATACAGAAAATAGATATGGAAAAACTTTAATTTTAGATTTACAAAAAATTCGTGCTAATGCTATTAAATTTAATTTTAAAAATAATGTTATTCATCAACTTGTTTTAAAAGCAAATCAAACTTTTAAATATTTTGATATTAGATTTTATTTAAAAAAAGGTTTAAATAAATTTTGAAAAGATACACCATATTTTGAAAAAATACGAGAAAGTATATATAAATTACAAGAAAAATTTGAAAAGTTAGAAAAACAAGTATTTGAAAAAATTCAGAAATTAAAAGAAAAAGCAACTGATTTATTTACTAGTGCAGAAAAAAGAGCAATTAAACACGCACAATTAATTCCATTAAATTCACCAGTATTTATGGGTTGTAAAATTCAACCTTTGTCATTAGATAAATGTGCAATTACTATTTATCATCGCAATCCTAAATATAAACCAATTACAGTTGTTGATAGTATTCTTAAAGCAAAAACTTTTGTTACTCAAATACATCCATTCCATTGATATCGTTGATATAGTGGTTGATACATTGGTTATGGAGTTAATCAAAATAAATGATTAAAAGCAATAGCATTTGCTCCACCAGTGGTGCAACAAGTAATTAGAGATAGTTTTAAAGTATATAGAGAAATATTTAGAACTATTAGAACTTATCATAAAGTAGTAAATGTTATTAATAATCCTATTGAAAATATTAACAAATCATTTAAAAATGTTGGTTTAAAATTTAGTGTTAATACTTTATTTGGTACTGGATTATTACATCATTTAGAAAAGTTTGCATATAGTCAAGTTGTAACAAAAAGTAAGAAAAAAATAAAAAAAGGTAAAAATAAAATACAAAAAGAAATTGAACATATAACACATAAAAAAACAAAAAAACATACTCATCATTATAAACAAGCATTTTTTAAGGAATGATAAATTATGATTAATAAACTTTGAACTGATGTCAGTCTTGAAAATTATAATAACTGATATCCATTAACTGGAAAAATTACAGAAACTCCACAACAATATATACAAACATGACCAAATATTAATGATTGATTTATAACTTTTGCTATTCGCGCGCAAAATGATATTAATGCTTATCTTGATTTTATTTTATCTAAATTTCCTTTTGATAGTTTTAAAGATGAATTAATTAAAGAAACATTAAGAGATATGGTTTATGTTATGGTTGAACATTGAGTATTTAATCGTACACCAATTGAATTTAATGTTGATGCTACTATTCAATTTAATAATGGTAATCAATTTAGTGCAAATAGTACTCCTACAATTAATGTTTGAGATTTAGCACCTAGTAGAATGAAAATATGAGCAAGATTAACAGAATTAAAACAAATATTTTCAAGTTATAATAATGATGAAATAGATGTTGAAAAAATTGACTTAAAAGCATTTTATACTAGAAATCAAGTTGATGAATTAATTAAAGAACAAAAAGAATTTACATTATTAAAACAAATTAAATTATATGATGATTTAGTTGATGATAATGAAAATGAAATATATAGAGGTCCTGTTAGTAAATTTGTTAATAAAGGTTATGTTGCAACTGGTTATGATAAAGAAACTGAAACAATGATTTTAGATTGACCAGATGAAATTGGAACATTACCACCAGAAGCATTACAAAATAATCCGCAAATTGGTGATTTTACTCATGCACCAACTTGTGATTTTTCTGCTAAACAACAAAAACGAATTACTACTAATGAAAATGAAATTACCAAATTAAATAGTGAATTAACTAAAACAAATGAAAACATTGATGATATCAAAAATAATTGATTTAATATTGAAACTAGTCCTTTATGAAAAAAAGTTGAAAATAATAATATAGAAATGTTGAAATGATATTTTATTAAAATCAGTTATCAATATTCAACAGAAAATAACTTTATGAAATTTTATAAAATAATTAAAATTTATTTAAATAATATTTTTCATGAATTTGAATTGTTAAATGTTGATTCCATGACTTATAAAGAACAAATACAAAATAAAAATATTTTAAATATTGGAACTATTTACTATGACAATAGAAATAAAAAATTTAGTGGTGGAGGTAATTCCTATCCTGAACGTGGAAAAATTAATTTAATTGGTGATATACAAGAAATATATCAATATCAAGGAATAGATACACCAACTGAATTTATAACAGAAGAAAGTACTGAACATGATTATTACACAAAACTAGAAACTAATAATTTATTAGATAAAAAGCAAAATATCAATGATGATGCTTTACAAACAGTTTCTAAACAAATCGTTCCTGCAATTAATGAAATCAATAATAAAATTCCTAATTTATCTGATTATTATAAAAAAGAAGAAGTAGATAAAAAATTAGAAGATGTAAAATCACAATTTCCTATTGCATTTCAAATAAATGCTATTAGTGCAGAAATTCCTAATTTAGAAACTACTGATAAAACTATTGCCGGTGCTATTAATGAATTAAAAGAAAAAATAAAAGATAAAAAATTTTCAAATGATTATTTTAAATATAATACTGAAACAAATGAAATTGCATTAAATGATGAAGAAAATTCATTACTTTGTAAAGATTTATTAGAAAATAATGAATATAAATTATTAAAAAATCAAAATAAAAAATTATTACAAGCAATTAATGAAATATTAGAAAAACAACCACAACCCAGTCCAAGTGGTTCAAATTGAAAAGAAGTAGGTAAAGTCGTAGTAGATAAAAATAATATTACACATATAGAATATATATTTAAAGATAAAACACATTATAGAATATATTATAGTTTTGGTGATTATACTAGTAAAGAAAATAATAAAAATTATAGTTGACAAATAATTAATTTTTATTATCAATTAGATACAAATGTTTTAAAAAATAGTTTATGAATATCAAATAATAATGTTAATGCGGATACTGAAATTAATATTTATAATAATAGAATAATGTGGGGTATGGGTAGAGATTATATTTTTAAAAAATTAGAAGAATTACAGGAATAATATTATGTTTTTTAAAATTATAAAAATTATTTTAGGTTTAATAGGAGTAATTTTATCATCAGCAACAGCAGGTTTAATTATATTTATTATTATAAAAATTGTATTAAAAATTAATCAAATATTTTAAAAAAAGGTGGTGAATATTATGTTAAGTCTATTTAAAAGAAAAGAAAAAAGTAATATTAGTAATAATCAAAATGAAAAAGTAAAATTTTTAACTAATAAAAATAAAAGTACTCATGCTTCAATTTTAAATTATTTTGGTTTTAATGATTTTAACCATGAAACTTATTTCACTGATTTTGTAGCAGAAAATAATGCTAATTTATATAATGCTCCATTAGATATTAATAATGAAACTATTAAACAATATTTAATTCAACAAGAATTTTACAGAAAAAATTGAAATTCAATTTTTAAATTAAGTAAATTAGGAATTAGTGCTTATTTAATTTATATTGCTAATGATGACTTATATTTTCAAGTAGTAGATATACAACAAAGAGTTTATGATATTACTGGTAAATTAATTGAATGTACTATTTTTTATGATAGTTATGAACAAAATGCACAAATGGTAAGATTATTTGAAGTTTATACATTAAATAATGAACAAATAACTATTAATCGTGCAATTTATAGTATTAATGATAATAAAAAACAATTTCCATTAGATTTTAAATCATTCATTAATAACCCTAATTTAGCACAAGAACAAACACTAAATATTAACTATATACCAATAGCAATTATGAGAAATAAAGCAAATGAGCTAGCAGATTGTAATAAAGTAATGGATAAAATTAAAGCATTAGATGTTATTTATGAACAAATTGTTTTAGATACTATTTTAAACTCACCTAAATTTATATTTAGTCAAACTTATGGCAATGTTCAATCTTTAATAGAAGACGCAGTAAGAACATTAGTTACTAAAAATTACATATTTAAAAGCGGTGGAGATAATAATGAACAAAACGAAAATATCAATATGACAAATAGTAATTTTAAAGGTAAAAATTTAACTGATATATATGATTGAAATGTTAATGAAATATTTAAACGTTGTGGTATTCATATACCAAGTCAAAAGAAATCAGCACAACAATCAGTTCCCGAAAGTACAGCAGTAAATATTTCAACTATTAATTATATTGAACAAAAATTATGACAATTTAATATTGATATTCTTAAATTTATTCAAATATTAGTAAGTGTAGATAAAGATTTATTAAATAGTAAAACATTTAATATTAATGATGATCAAGAAATTAATAATTTAATAGTTAAATTAAAATTATTTAATCCCGAAAATAACCAATTAATAGGAGAGAACAATGGAAAACAACAACAAACCACAAACGAAATTTCCACAGAAACAAACTAAACTTAATCAAGCAGAAGTAGAAAATGATTATTTAATTGATAACATTCCTTATGACTTTACTAATATGATGCGTGCTACTAGTGACCCAGATATTAATAGAGCATATGATGAATTTAAAAAAAGAACGATATATATTTATGAAATTGAACGTTTATTTAAAAATAATGAAAATAATAGTTTAAAATTTTCAGCAAATACTATTAAAATAGGTTTTATTGATATTGATAAAGTATTAAAAACTACTGCTGTTGAAACATCTGATTTTACTATGCAATTAAATCAAAGAGCAAGTACTAATATTAATGATAATACAATTGAATATAGTATGACTGATATTAAAAATTTAATATTTCAAGAAATAAATTTATTAAATCAATTTAAGTTATATGCAGTTAGTATAAATGAACCTTTAACTGAAAATAATATTGATAATTTATATATAATTAATAATTATTCACAACCTTATCAAAATCCAAAAACTAGAAGTACTAAAAGTATAACTATTATTAAAATTAAAGATTTTAAAACAAGAGATGGTTATCCAATCATTATTAAATTACAAAAACCATTAGATAAAGATAAAAAAGTTACTGGTTTAAAAATTAAAGCCCCTAGAAGCATGATTTTTGGCAATATAAAGGTACTTGGTGAAGTTGACAATATGGAAGTATACCCAAAGTTATTTGTTAAAAATAAGATAGCATTTCCGCTGTTATCAATGCCTATTGAAACTCAACCAAAAGTTAGAATTTTACAACAATGATTTAGTGAGCAAATATTACCTTGAAATTTAGCAAAACAATTTATCGGACAAGAAAAATCAGTTTTAGATTTAATTAAAATTAGTAGTGGTTCTGTAACAAGAAGAGAAGTTATTAATAATGCAAGAATAACTCATGCTTGATTAGGATATGAGTTTAGTAATGTTTTAGGTGGTAAATGACCATTAAAAAGTCAAAAAGAATTAAAGGATAAAGAAGTTTGAGATTTTGTAGGTGAAAGTCAATTTTATAGTTATATTGCAACTAATAATAAATTTAATGATATTGAAATTGAAATTAAAGATGCACCAACTATTGATAGCTTACAACAATTATTATTAGATATGCTAAGTTATACCTATAATTATAATCGTAATTTTGATGGCGCAGATTATGATGATAAAGGTAAACCAACAAATGAAATAGCAAAATTACGTGATAAATTCTCAGGTCAAAAACCTGATGAAGTTATTACTAATTTATTTAGAAAATGAGAACTTGATTATCCAAATTACATAAATTTGCAACAAGTTAAAATATTTAAACAAGTATTTATTATGTTATCAAAGTATATTTATTCAACATTATCAATAAATAAAGGTCTAAATGATGATAATAAAATTTTATTACCTTATTATTTTGAATTAAAATCAAATCCTATACATTCTAATAAGGATGATAGTTGAAAATATAAAGATGTAAAAGTAATACTAAAATCTGAATATTTTGATTTTACAGATATGAATAATATTAAATTAAAAAATAATGATATTAGTCAAAATGAATTATTTAAACTTGATGATAATCAATTTAATTGATTATCTATTACAAATGAATTAGAAAGCAATAATATTCCGTCATTAATTCCAGCAGATTGAACATTAGGAAATGGCGAATATGGAAAATACTTTACAAGAGTAATTATTAGTAACAATAAAATTGAGAATGCTTTAAATTTATATGGTTCAAATAAATCTCAATTATTTTCTAAATTAGAATTTTATGAAGAGATATTACAAATTGATAATAAAAATGAATTTGAATTGCAAATTAAAAATCCAATTAATAATTTAAATCGGATTGAAATTAGTGGAATATTTGGTGCTGGTAATTATTATTTAATTTTAATAACTGACAAACAAGAAATAAACTTAACTAATATTAATTTATTTGACAAATATAATGAAAATATTTCTTATATTAATTTAGAAATTTAAATGTTATTTATTAAAATAACCATATGGATAATTGCCATCTCATGGTATATCTATTCTTTCAATAGTATCTCCACCATTATAAAATTTTGTTTTTTTAGGATTATCAGCAAAGTATATTTTAAATTCACTTTTTATAGAAACTGAAATACCATGAATGTCAAACATTCATATTTTCTGAACACCCATTATAGGTTCTTTATATGAATTTAAATAATATTTAAGTCCACTAAGATTATGGGTAAGCACCCCCCATGATTAATCCTATTGTTCCAGTTGTAGCACTAGTTAGTGCTAATGCTAATGTTATTTTACTTAAATTTGCTTTTATTCATGTTTTCATATTAAATTACTCCTTTTTTCCTTGATTTTACTTATAAATTGTACTATTTTTGATTATTTTTACAAGTACGTTTTTAAACGCAAAATAACGCCTAAATAAAAGGCGTTTATTTTGTGATACCTATACTATTAATGATATTGTAGTTGTTTATTATATGGCAAATGTGAAGATGCTTTTTTTCACAGTAGCATTATTTTTACCCCTAATTACATTTTTATATGGATACAATGCATAAAATAATCCATCATACGGGTCTTGATACATATTTTTATCAGGAATGTTAGTTTTGGTTTGGTCATAACGTAATTCTTCTAAACATTGAGTAGTCTTTGGTAAATCATCTTTATTTGCATAAAAGTTTCCATAACTCATAATGTTTCTCATTCAAACTACTCTATTAGTTAATCCTGCTTCTTGATTTAAATTTGAAGCATGTTTAATAGCAGTTTGTGTGATTAAAATAGTATTATGTTCATCTATTAATTTTTGATTTAATCAATCAATGGCAGTTCGTGCTTTATCATCATAAAAATAAATTGCTTGTTCAAAATTTTCAAAATTATCAATTAATCCTAAAATTTCATTAACATAAGCATTAATTTTTTCATTTTCATTTATAAAATCATTTGGAGTAACTACTAATTCACAAATAATATAAGCATCATAATAACCAGTATTATTATATTCTTTAAAACCCACTACTATAAATACAGTATGGTCTTTATGACCAGTTGCTCAATCCACACCAACTGAATAAAAATCAAATTTATACATATCTTTTTTTGAATTATAAAATTCTTTTAAATCATATGGTTGTCAGCACTTTACAGTTTTTTGAAATGGGAAAATTGTTGCATCACTATCTAAAAATTCAAAACCATAAAAAATAGTATTAAATTCATCAGGATTACTTTTTTTCATTTCTAATAATGTTCTTTTTTGAATATCTGGTAATTTATTTCAAAATGGTTGAATAGTAAATCTTAAAACAAATAAACCTAAACCACTAAACATATCTTGATTTTCATAATAAATTTTGCCATTTTTTTTAAGATTTTCCATCACTTTATCATTTAATGGTAAAAATGGCATACAGTATTTTAAATAAAATGGATGATATTTATCATAAGGATTACATGTAAAAGTAATAAAGAAACTTTTATAAAAATAGCGAGTAATTTTTTTTCCAAAATTAGGACTATATATATTTTTATCAATAAACGTTCAACTTCATTCTTTAATAGGTTCTTTTGATACTTTAATACGATTACTTCTAAACATAGAGTTTTGTAAACGTTCATATCGATATGTTAATTGCTTTTCTGTTAGTGTTTCTTTTTCTTCTGCCATAATAATTTCATCTGTTCTTGAACCTAAAAAACTTGAACCACCGGCTTCTTTTCCAAAAATCTTATTACCATTAGCATAACCAATAAAGTCAATTTGTTGATTATTAGGAAAAATAATACATCCACCATCCTTAGTTATTTTTCATTTAATACCATGTGGATTATTAGGTAATAAATTAATATTATATGTATCTAATAAAACTTGACAAACATTCATTAAAGCACCAATTGTAGTTTCACTATGAGTATTTTCATATCTTCTTACTTCTTGAACACTACTATCACTAAAATTACAACATATAAATAAATCAAATGCTAAACAATTTCAAGTTTTTCTTGTTCCACGTGCTGTTGGTACAAAACGATAAAAACAATTGGTAGTAAAATATTCTGCTCATTCATCACCAACAAATTCTTTAAAAATATCCCAACTAAAACCATAATTATTATCACTAAAATTAAGATTATATTTTTTATTTAATTGTACATAACTAGTGATAAAAGCCATATTTACTCCTTATTTTTAAAAAAAATTAAACTTAAATTATTAACAAATAAAATTTTGAAAGGAACATTAAAAATGTTTATATTACCATTTGTAAATCATTTTGATTGAGACAAACACAATTTTAATCAAGATGAATTAAATTTACAACAAACAGAAGAATTATTTAAAAAAATAGATGATTATTTATGAAATGCATGTGATAAATCTTTATATAAGTCATATAGATTTAGAAAAAGAAAATTAAAAACAAAAAAAGGTTTATTAACTTATAAACGACGTATTTGTACATATTATAACCCAAAAACACAAAAAATGGAATTTCTTTCATTGTTAGATAATTATCTTGGTGTTAAAAAATATAGTAAACTTGCACCTAATGTTATTAAACAAATTTTGAAATATTTTGCAGATGGTAAAAAGTATCATGATGTTTGTGATACTTTTATTGAAGGTTTAATAAGTAATAGTACAGTTTGTAGAACATATAAAAAGTTTCAATTACCAAAAGCCAATATCCTCAAAATACCATTACAACCATATCAAAATTTATATGTAAATATTGATGATGGACATAGAAAATTTAAGTTTAATGAAAAACATAATACTAAAAATTGTAAAAAATGTTCAATGAGATTATTAGTATTTTGTACTGGTAAAAAGAAGAATGGAAAATTAATTAATAAAAGAGCTGTATGTAAAATTAGAGTATCAAAAACAGAAATTGGTGCTGAAAAAACTGCCAAATTAATTGAAAAATATGGTAATTTATTTTTTGAAAATTTTGACCAAGCAAATTTAATAGTTTGTGGAGATAGTGCAAAATGAATTAGAAAAACTGCTACAATTTTAAATGCTAAATTTATTTTAGATAAATTCCATGCTTTTCATGTTTTATTTCTTGGCATAATGGCTGGAAGAAGAAAAAATAAAATTGCTAAATTACACTATAAAAATGCAATAAATTTATTTTCCAAAGGTCAATATTATGAATTAATTGATTTTTTACAATCATTGACTTTACAATATAAAAAATTAAAAGTTGGTTATTTTGTTAATGCAAAAGATGGCGTATTAAATCAAGCATTAGTTGAAAATATTGGTTGCTTTACTGAAACTAATATTAAACAAATTTTAAAGCATATGATTGGTGATAGAACTTATAACATTGATATGTATACCAAAATGGTTAATTTTAAATGTTATCAAATAAATACAGCAATACAATTATTATAAATTAACCATTTCAATTTAAAGATAACTAAAAATAAAATAAAACTTATTAAAGTAAAATTTAATAAGAATTTTTGAGTTATAAAAGTAAGTATTATTGTTGACTAATATTTTACAAGTGTTAAGATTAACATACAATTGCATATTGAAGTCTAAATTATTCTCGTCTAATCTTATAATTTAAAGACAAATTTGAATATTATTGACAACATCGGTACGCTCCCAAATTATATAAATCATTATTATTGATAATTAAATTAATAATATTATTTACTATTCCATATGTTTTTTTTAAACTACTATGTTCCATAAAATAACTTGCTAATAAATCAGCAATTTTTTCATCAATTCCTCCTGTTTGTCGCACTGCTTTAGCAATATAATATAATCCCAATGTTTCACTTAAATTATCACTATGTTCAACTTTGTGACCACCGGCTTGTTGTGAAATATCAATATGATTTTCAATTCCACCTTCTTGAAAAAAACATTCACTTATTACTATTAAAACCAGTAAAATAATTTGTTGAATATTGACTATTACTATAAAAATTATCATTATTATTTATTGTTACTTGACAATTAGTTATCATTTCTTGTTTAGTATTATTAACATCAACTTTATCTTTTTCTGGTATTATAATATCTTTTTTATAAATTAATTCACCTTTATCATCAACAGTAAATAATGTTCGTGCTAATGTCTTACCATCACTTAATAAATAATTAGCATGACTAGTATCATAACTATAATACTTATGGTCTATTATTGATTGATTAGTAATTCAATCATCATCACTTAAGTAACCATATTGATTATTAAATAATGAAGTTGAAATATTATTTATTGATGATTTGTTTATTAATCTACTGTTAATAACAGTATTATCATTAATATTATTAATAATAGTATTACTTGTTAAAGTTAATGTTGTTAATGTACTTAAAATTATTAATAATTGTTTCATTTTATATTCTCTTTTCTTTATTAACTCATTAATTGGTAATTAAAATTAAAATTAAAATCAGGAAATGTTAAAGTAGCACGTTCACTAACAGTTTCACCTTTAAATCTGTCTGATAAATCAAAAATATAAAGCGTATTATCTTTGGCTGGTTGTATTTCATCATTAGTAAATATCAATTTTACATTATTTAAAGCTCAATCTGAACTTACTGAAACATCAGTTTCTAAAAAAATACTTTTAGTTTTAGTAATTAAATCTCAAAAATTAGTTACCTTATCGCTAGTAATATCTTTACTAATATCAGCTGTCATACTACCTTTATTTTTGCCATCTAATATATAATTAATAATAAAGTTTCCACCAAAACTATCAGCAATTGGATAATAAGAATTATTAACAATTGTATTTAATAAACTATCTTTATTAGAAATTCATTTATCTAATAATTTGTTTTGTTCATAAAAATGTTGACCTTCCTCTAAAACGTTTGCATCTTTACCATCTTTTAACCAAATACCATCTAAATCAAAAGGTGTTCTTGAAAAATTACCAGCAATACTTTTTTTATTATGACCATGAATAGTAACGTTAATATTATCTAAACTATTTTTTAATTTATAAGTAGAACCGTTATCTTTAATACTAATTGTAAAATCTTTACCTAATTTATTATTAAAAATATTATCACCCACCGCTAAAGTAGTTGTTACATCATAATCTGTTTCATCAATAATAAGTTCAGTATCATGAGTTTTAAAATAATTTTGAACAATAACTTTAATAGTAGTACTAATATTAGTATTAATTAAATCTAAAGTAGTTTGTGTTAATTTAGTGTCAACATTTTTATTATCAATAGTATTATCAACATCAACATTTAATCATTTAGATTTATCATTTTGATGATAGTAAGCATTTTCAATAATATTTTTTAAATCTGTTTCATTACTTAAATCAACACACTTATTAATTACACTAACTTGTCCTTGATAAGTACCTGCAAAATTTAATTGATTAGCATTTTTTCAAGAACTAGTTATTTTATAATCAATATTTACTGCCTTAGTAAAATCTTGATTTTGTTTATTATCTTTAATAAAAATATTGTAATATTTATCATTAATATCTTCTGAATTAATTTTTAATTGCTGACTTAATTTTTGTTTAAATTCTGTTTGAATTTTACTAACTAAATTAACTTTTATATCAGTAATTGGAGTTGCTTCTGGTGTTTTTACTGATATTACTTGTTGTAGAATTATTAATGACAAAGTTGAAAGATCAAAAGCTTTATCATAATAACTGTAATAAATTTGAATGATATTGTTAAACTCATCAAAAATGTAATTAATTGTATACTTACTATTATCATTAGTTAAAAACGGAACATTAGTCATATAATCATAAGCATTATCATTAGTAATCAATAAATGAACAATTTTGTCAATTAAAACATCACTTAAACTACCGTTTAGACTACTTTGAGTAATAAAATAGTGTGCTAAAATATCAGCATCTTGTTCTTTAAAAGAGCCATCTGATTCTCTTACTGCCTTAGCAATATAATATAGTCCTAAACCTTCACTTAAACTATTATTATTTTCAACATTATTAGCATTTTCTTGTTGGGAAATATCAATATGAGTTTCCACTTCACTTTGTTGAACATATTTTCAATTAATACCGTCACCAGCAAAATAATTAATATCATATTGGCTACCACTATAACTGTTAGTTGGATTATTAATAGTAGCAACTTTACGATGAAATATCATTTCTTGTTTAGTATTATTAACGTCAACTTTATCTTTGTCTGTTATCATAGCATCTTTTTTATAAATTAATTCACCTTTATTATCAACAGTAAATAATGTTCGTGCTAATGTCTTACCATCACTTAATGGATAATCAGCATGACTAGTATCATAACTATAATACTTATTGTCTATTATTGATTGATTAGTAATTCAATCATTATTATTTAAATAACCATATTGATTATTAAATAATGATTTATTTTGATTTATTGGAATGACAGGTAGTATTTTCTTTTTACTAGCACTATTGTTTTTTTGATCCACTATCATCATACTATTAAACATTGTATTACTTGCTATTGTTAATGTTGTTACTGTACTTAGAGTTAATAAAAACTGTTTCATTTACAATACCTTCTTTTACTTTTTACCATTTTTAAAATCGTAATTAAATTTAATAATAAATAATTACTTTGAAAAAACATATTTATTTAATTCATAATATTATTAAATGTTATATTATTTAATTTAACATCAGAATATGAAGTTGAACCTAAAAAAGTAGCTGTCATTATATGTCATTTTCAATAAATATTATTATCATCACGTCAAAGTTCTAAATAAATATCAATAGCAGTTCCTACACCTCCTGGGTAATTTGGATCATATGGTGGTCACGTACTAATATTGACTTGAAAAATTGAATTATCAATATCTTTTTGTTGATTAGTTTTTATATTTGTTGTTGCGACTTGAGAATTTAAAGATTTATAGTCTTCTTTACCACTTCCCGTTGAAACTTTTAAATATGAATTAGCATCAAAATTAAAAGTTGGATATTTATTAGTAAAAGTATTTCAATCACTTGCATAGTCAGTTCATTTTACTATTGTATATGTATTAGAATAATCACTATAATTTGAACTAAATCAATTATATGAATCATTTCATTTATAATTTAAGTTATTTTCTATATTTGATTTATCAAATTCAGTATAATAAACTTCAATTAAATTATTATCTTTATCAAAAATATAATTAATTGAATAATTTTTATCATTTACATTCATTGGTGCACTATATATAAAATTAAAAATATTATTATTGTTACTAATTAAATTAATAATAATATTAATTAAATTATCATTAATTTGTCCTTTTAAACTACTTTGCGTCATAAAATATTGACCTATTTTATTAGCAATAGCATTATCAATTAAATTATTTTTTGCTGCTTTTGCAATATAATATAAACCTAATGCTTCACTTAAACTATTGCTATGTTCAACTTTATCAGCACCTGCTTGTTGTGAAATATCAATATGTTTTTCAACTCCACCAAATTGAATATATTGTCAATCAGTATTATCACCACTAAAATATGTATGAGAATATTCACTTTTACTATATAGATTATATTTATCTTTAACTGTGGTAATTTTTTTATGAGTAATCATTTCTTGTTTAGTAGCATCAACTTCGACTTTATCTTTTGGTGGTATTACAGCATCCTTTTTATAAACTAATTCACCTTTATTATCAACAGTAAATAATGTTCGTGCTGATGTCTTACCATCACTTAATAAATAATTAGCATGACTAGTATCATAACTATAATAGTTATTATCTATTTGATTAGTAATTCAATCACTACTACTTAAATAACCATATTGATTATTAAATAATGAAGTTACAGAATCACTTATTGATAATTTATTTGTTAATAGTTTATTAACAGTAGTGTTAGCAACATCAATAGTATTATTAATACTATTACTTGTTAAAGTTAATATTGTTAATGTACTTAATGTCATTAGTAATTGTTTCATGTTACATTCTCCTTTCGTTTTAAGTTTACTAAAAATTATTTTATAAAAAATATCTGGCTAATCTATACTAAATATAACACTTTATTAATTTTATTTAAGAAGATTAATAAAATGCTCATTTTAAAAAGTAAATTTAGTATGTAAGTATTTAATTTCATTGAGAAATACTTTTAATATAAAATTTATCAACTAATGAAGGATGTCATATATCTGTACCATAACAGTCAATATGAATTATTATTCCATTAACACCCACATTATTTAAAAATTTTGTTAAATTATCTTTAAATATAGAATTTCAAAAATTTTTAAAAGTTCAATTATCACCAATTTCATGCTCCATATTACTATAATCAAATAAGTTTCCATTAGTAAAATACTTATAAATTACATCTCAATTATTTTGATTATTAATTAAATAATATAAATCTTGATAATTAATATAAATATCAGCTGTATAATCAACTGAAGCAAAAGGACCAGGACTAACATGAGTTTCAAAATTACTTGTATTACTTTTTTCGTAACTATAATGATTATAATTTAACTCAATAATATTATTATTATGATCAAAAATATAACTAATGGCATAACTCGTATCATCATTTGAAAATGGCATATTTAACATAAAATTATAAACATATTTATTATTAATAATTAAATCAATAATTTTAGTAATTAAGTCATTATTAATTTTTCCTTTTAAACTACTTTGTGCTATAAAATATATTCCCAAATTAATAGCAACTGACTGACTAATCTTATTTTCAATTACTGCTTTTGCAATATAATATAAACCTGATGTTTCACTTAAACTATTGCTATGTTCAACTTTATCAGCACCTGCTTGTTGGGAAATATCAATATGTTTATTAACACCACCAAATTGAATATATTGTCAATCAGTATTATCACGACTAAAATCGGTAGATGAATACTGACTATTACTATAAGAATTGTAATTTGCTTTAACTGTAGTTATTTTTTTATGACTAATCATTTCTTGCATCGTATTTTCAATATTTAATTTTGATCAGCAGGAATAATAACATCAGGATTATAAATTAAAGTTCCTTCATTATTTACTAAAAAAACATCTCTTGCATTAGCAAAAGTATAACTTTTTAAAGCTGATGTGTCATAACTATAAAACTTATGATCAGTTATTGATTGATTAGTTATTATATCACTATCATTTAAATAACCATATTGATTATTAAATAATGAAGTTACAGAATCACTTATTGATGATTTATTTGCTAATAATTTATTAATGGTAGTATTAGTAGCATCAATAGTATTAATAATACTATTACTTGTTAAAGTTAATGTTGTTAATGTACTTAAAGTAATTAATAATTGTTTCATTGTATTTTTCCTTTCTATTTTTAGTATCCTAAAATAATATTTTTTATAAATTAAAATATCTTATTAATCTATAATAATAGATATAACATTTTATAAATTTTATTTCATAATGTTAATAAAAGATGATTGATTTAGTGTAGTTGAGAAAAAAGCACCTTCCGTTGCAAATTTAGAATATTCATATCATCTATAACTAATATAAATATTATGATCATCATGTCAAATTTGTGCATCAGCTTTTATTTCAACATGAGCCCCAAATATTCCTCCATCATGATTAACACTTACTGATCAAAAGTTATGATTAAAATTGTAACTAGTATCAATTTTAGAAGTATCAATGCTTAATTTTGAACCACTATATTGTTCCTTACCATATTGACAATAAAAAGAAAAAAATGAATTATCATCAAAAGTTAATGTTGGATATATAGTAATAAAATCTTTTCAGCTAGCAATCTTACCATCTTGCGTAAAATTACTAATAACAGTTGTAGGTCCATAATATCACATACCATAATCATTATTTCCACTATAACTTTCATAAGTTTTAACATTGATATTTGAAACAAGATTATCATTATTTCATTTTGTATAATAAATAGAAATTATATTATTATTACTATCACAAATATAATTGATTGAATAATTTTTATCATTTACGTTCATTGGTGAATCATATATAAAATTAAAAATATTATTATTAGTACTAATTAAATTAATAATTTTACTAGTTAAATCTTTATTAAAACTATCTTTAATACTTGTTTGACTCATAAAATATGTTCCTAAATTAACAGCTACTACTTTAGTAATTTTATTTTCACGTGCTGCTTTTGCAATATAATATAAACCTAATGTTTCACTTAAACTATTGCTATGTTCAACTTTATCAGCACCTACTTGTTGTGAAATATCAATATGTTTTTCAACTCCACCAAATTGAATATATTGTCAATCAGTATTATCACCACTAAAATATTTGTTAAAATATTCACTTTTACTATATGGATTATAAATATTATTAACACTATCAATTTTTTTATGACTAAGCATTTCTTGTTTAGTATTATTAACATCAACTTTATCTTTTGCTGGTATTATAGCATCTTTTTTATAAACTAATTCACCTTTATTATCAACAGTAAATAATGTTCGTGCTGATGTCTTACCATCACTTAATAAATAATTAGCATGACTAGTATCATAACTATAATATTTATGATCAGTTATTGATTGATTAGTTATTATATCACTATCATTTAAATAACCATATTGATTATTAAATAATGAAGTTACAGAATCACTTATTGATGATTTATTTGCTAATAATTTATTAATGGTAGTACTAGTATCATCAATAGTATTAATAATACTACCACTTGTTAAAGTTAATGTTGTTAATGTATTTAAAATGATTAGTAATTGTTTCATATTAGTTTTTCCTTTTTTTAACTTACTAACTGGTAATTAAAATTAAAATTAAAATCAGGGAATGTTAAAGTAGCACGATCACTAATAGTTTTGCCAGCAAATCTTTCTGATAAATCAAGAGTATAAAGTGTATTATCTTTAGTTGGTTGTGTTTCGCTGTCAGTAAATACTAGTTTTACATTATTTAACTCTCAACCCGATTTTGTTGTTACTGCAACATCGGTTTCTAGAAAAATACTTTTTGTTTGAGTAATTAAATCTCAGAAATTATTTACCTTACCAACTTTAATATCTTTACTAATATCAACTGACATACCACTTGGTTTTGTGTCACCATCTAATAAATAATTCATAGTGAACTGTCCAGTAAATGCATTCTCAACTGGACGATAAGAATTGTTATTAATTGTATTTAATAAACTATCTTTATTAGTAATTCAATTACCTAATAAATTATCTTGTTCATAAAAATGTTGACCTTCTTGTAAAATATTTGCATCTTGACCATCTTTTAATCAAATACCTTTTAATGCAAAATCTTTTGGTGAAGAATAATTACCAGTAATATTATTTTTATTATGACCATGAACAATTGCCTTAATGCTATCTAAACTTTTTGTTAATTTATGATCATTAGGACTAGCAGTTATTTTTATTTCAATATTTTTACCTAACTTATTATTAAAGATATTATCACCAACTTTTAAATTTGTTGATATTGTATAATCACTATCTTCAATATTAAGATCTGAATAATTTTTTTGGAAATAATTTTGACAAATTGTTTGAACACCTTTAATAATTTGATCATTAATAAATTTAAGATTATCTTCTGATAAACTAACATCAGCATTAATATAGTTACCATTTTTATCTTTTTGATTATCTAAAGTAATTTGAAAGTTTTTATTATCTTTATCATTATTATATTGTGCTTCAATTTCATTAGTTAATTCTTTCATACTACTTAAATCAGCAATATCATTTTTAACATTTATAGTGCAATCATCTTTTTTTCCTGTAAAGTTTCAAGGATTATTATCTAAAGATGTAATTGAAAATTGAACAGGAACACTTTTAGTAAAGTTTTGTGATTCTGAACCATTTTGAAATTCAATTTTGTAATAACTAGGTTTAATTTCTTTTTTGGGTACATTTAATGCTTTACTTAAAGTTGTTGCAAATTGATCTTGAATTGTTGGAATTAATCATTTATCTTTTATTGAATCAATAGTAGCATTTTCAGGATTAGTAATATTAATAATTTTATCAGGAAAGTTAACTGGTAAACTAGCAATATTAATTGCAACTTGATTTATAATATTAATATTAATTTCGATATTAATGTTAGTATTTTCAATACCAAAAATTGATGCTTGATCATTAGTTGTTAAATTTAAAACATAACTTTTAGACTCATTAAAGTTCTTTGGCAAAATAAAAGAAGTATTAGTTATCGGTTTTTTATCCTTACCAACAGTAAACTTAACTGCTGGATTATAATTAGCATTTAAGAAAAAATTAATTGGTAATAAATTTGAATTATCATTATCAATATCACTTTCAATTTTAGGATCAGTTTTTTGTAAATTATTATCAATACTACTTAAAACATTTGTAAAATCAATATTACCATTATCAGCAGCATTTTCAATAACATTAAAATTAACAATATTTGTTGATTTACTAAAATAAGCAATAGTAGAATTTAAACTAATAGGTTTAGAGTTACGATGATGTTTTTGATAATAATCATCTCATAATTTATTATTAGAATTAGGATTAAATTCAGAATTATTGAAAGCAGCAGTAGTATGTAAGAGTAATATTGTAGTAACTGTTGTAGAACCAAATGCTAATAAATACAACGAAAATAATAAGATTCTTTTCTTCTTATTTTTTTTAACATTAATTGTATATATTGAATTAGATCCTGTTTTTATTTTTTTATGTTTATCCTGATTAACCATATCTTTACTCGGGCTATTACTATTTATTTTATATTTCATTTTAACAATCCTTTCCTAGCATTATTTTTTAAATAATCTAAAGTGAAAAATATAGCTTAACGCTTTAACTTGCTATTTTTAACTAAAATATTAAAATAGGAAAAAATATTAAAATAGTTTAAACCTTAGTTTTAATAAAATAAAACTAAGGTTTAAAGTAAACCAATTAAATTTAGTTTTTATATTTTAATATTAATAATTTTAATAATTATATAAACTTTGCTATACACCTATTAAAATTATAAGGAAAGAAATACTCTGTCCTTAAAAATAATATTACACTTATTATAAAAAAAGACAATATTCTTTTTAAAAAAAGATTGAATATTTTTAATTAAAAAGAACACTAATAGTAAAATAATTTTCAAAATAATTTTTCTTAATTAAGATAAAAATTAAATTAAAAATTCAATGATTGAATTAAATAGTCATTGAATTTTTAATTTATGATTAATTTTTTTTAATATTACATTCAACATGCATTGGTTGTAAATTTTCTAAACTATTATTATTTGGATCACCATCAATGTGATCAATATTTCAAGCAAATGCTGAAGTTGGTTGTTCACCTTGATAAGCACCTTTTATCATTGGCAAACAACATCACGGACAAGGAGCTTGCACATTCAATGTTCAAAATTCAGATAATCCTTTAAAATATTTCTCCATTTTTTGAATAGAATAGTTTCATATTTTTTCTTTGTCTTCTTTTTCTCACTTTTTACGACGTGCCACAATGAATTAACCCCTTTCGTATTAAATTATACTATAAGTTACAATATTTTTTTATATTTTTTTAAACTTAATATTACAATTTATTTTATTAACGTGCTAATAATCTATTATAAGCAGTTTGCATTTGTGGGTCAAAACTACGAGTATATAAACCGTTAAAATATCCTTCATGATGCTTACTTGGATCTAATGGATCAAGTAATTGACCATTTTTTGGAATATATACATGCTTTCAAATTTCTGCTGAAAAATTAGTACTAACTTCATCCATAGCTGCTTGTAAAGGTGAGGTATAACCAAATTCACTACTTAAATCAACTTGTGTTTGTTTTTGCATTATATAATTAATAAATTTAAAAGCTAAATCTTTATGAGGAGAATCTTTACTAATTACCATATCATCATTTCAAACATTAGTCCCCATATATGGTCTAACAACAAGGTACTTACCATTATAAGAAGCAGGATCATCAGCAATTGCAGATAATAAATCACCGTTATACATCATTGCTACATCCCACTTATTTTCATTACTAATTTCATCAACAATATCATCATTTAATAATTTTGTATTTTTATTTTTGATAACTGGTTCTAACCAATCACTTGCATCTTTAATTTCAATTGGACTATGAGCATTAATATTATCAGAAAATTCATTTCCTACTTGATTATATTGACCTGAACCAGTATTTTCTCCTCATTTATTTTTATAGTGTAAATCAGTAAGCGCAGTCATAAATAAGTTATGCATATCATCATTTAAAACGATACGTTTACCCAATTTTGCAGCATCTGTTAAAACACTTCATTGAACATTTGAACCATCAGCTTTAATACCAAGATCACTAAGATTATTTGTATTAGTAGTATTAATTACTAATACAACATCACCTCAAAAATAAGGAATACTATAACTATTTAAACCAAATTTATTTAAAATTCCATCACTATTTTCAACTCGATAATTATTCATTAATTCATATAAATTATGATTTATATCTTCTTTGGGATTAAAATCAATTCTACTATCATATTCAATATCACCTGCAGAATTTTTTGATGCAATTGGAAAAAGTCTATCTTCACTTGCTAATTTAGCCACCATATAATCACTAGGAACCATTACATCATAACTAGTAGTATACAATTTAGCATACAATGATTCATTATCATCAAAAGTTGAATATTTTATTTTAACTTGATATTTATTTTCAAATTCTTTTAAAATATTGGGATTGATATATTCGCCTCAATTAGCAATTGATAAATCATAAACATTAGTATAAATGTAGAAAGCACCCAAACTAATAAAACTTGATAATAAGATGATACTAATCATAATTAATTTTCACGGTCATAGTAAAAAACGATACTTCTCTCTTCTTAATTTTGAGCGTTCTTCTTTTAACTCTTTCTTTTTTTTAATCTTATTCTTTATATGTTCAATTCAAATTGATTCCATCTCAAGTTTTGCTTCAAGTTTAGAAATTTGATTAATAAGTTTCGGGTGATTTTTAATATAATCTTGAATTTTAATAATATCTTGCTCAGTTACAATTTCAAAATTACCATCACTATATAATGATTTACGCTTTCTACCTTTACTCTTAACCTTTTTATAGTTAAAACCATTTAATTGTAAATAATATTTAGTTAACAACTTCTCAGTTTTAATAATTTTTTTATCATGATAAATACCTTTATCAATTTTTTCATTACGTTGTTTAATTTGTTTTTTGCAAAGAATATAAGTATTTCAAGAAATAATAAGTACTGCAATTAATAAAATAATTATTGTTGAAAAAGCATTAATATAAGGCTTAATTCGTTTTAAAGAATAAATAAAAGTTGAAACGTTAGAAGTATTACCGCCAGTAAAATAAGAAATTAAAAAATCATCAAAACTCATAGCAAACGCAATAGCTGCACCGGCAATTATTGCCGGTTTAATTGTTGGTAATACAATTTTACGTAGCGTATATCAAGGGGTCGCTCCTAAATCTTGACTTGCTTCTAATTGTGACATATTTATTGATCTAATTTTTGGTAAAACAGTAATAATAACATAAGGAATATTAAAAGAAATATGAGCGAAAATTAATGTTCCAAGACCAAAACTAAAACCAAATGCCATAAATAATAACATTAAAGAAACAGCAGTAACAATATCAGCATTAACTAAAGGAATATTAGTAATCCCTAAAGTAATATTACGTGTTATTTTTTTTGTTTTACTTAAACCCAAAGCAGCAAACGTACCAATAATAACAGCAACAAAAGTAGAAATAAAAGCAACAATTAATGTTACACTAACCGATTCTCAAAGTTCACTTTGTTGAAATAAATCGTAATAAGGTTGCAATGATCAAGAATTTCAACTGCGAACTGAATCGCCACCATTAAAAGAGAATATCATTAAAACTAAAATTGGAGTATAAAATAATAAAAAGATAATAGCTAAATAACTATTTTTAAAAAAAGATCTCATTAATTAATACCTCCTATTTTTTTACCAGTAGCTCAACTACCAATCGCTTTTAAAGTAAAAATAATAATTAAAACAATAATACCTAAAATAACAGAAATAGCAGCACCATAAGCAAAATTAGCACCACGATAAAAATATGATTCAATAATATTTGCAATTAAAATAGTTTTTCCTTCACCAATATATTTAACTACTACTAGTGAAGTCATAGCACTTAACATCATTAAAGTAAAACCAGAAACAATACCAGGCACTGAAAAACGAAAGGTAACTTTTCAAAATGTTTTCATCTTAGAAGCTCCTAAATCTTGACTTGCTTCTAATAAATTGCGATCTGTTTTTTCTAAAGAATTATAAATTGGTAAAATAACGAAAGGCATAAACATATAAACCATTGCTAAAATAATACCAATTGGAGTTCCTAATAAAACATTAGGACCTAAAATACTAAAAATAATTTGTAATCCAATTGTACGTAATAAAATGTTAATTCAAATTGGTAAAGTAACTAAAACCCAAATATTTTTTGAAGCAATTTTTGTGGACATAAAAGCCATAATATAAGCAATGGGATAACCAAAAATAACAGCAATTAAAGTGGCAACAAATGAATAACCAATTGAACGTAATAAAACCATAACATAACTATTTTCTTTAAAAAAATCATTAAAATTACTAAATGTAAAACGAAATATTCAAGCATTATTAGTTGCTTTAATAATTGAATATAAAATTACAATTAATAATGGCAATACAATTAAAATTACCATCACCAATAAATATGGATAAGCAAGCGTAACTCATGATTTAAAACCAAAATTTACTGATTTATCTTTGATTTTATTTTTAATAAAACTTATTTTTTGGTTTGTTTTTTTTCAACATAACAATGCTTTTTTCTTTTTTACTCGTTTCATTTTCGATTTATTTTTTGCTACCTCTTGTAAAGAAACATTATTTTTTTTAAGTTTAAACCATTTTTTAAATCTATACTTTTTTTTATTTTGATTATCAATAATTTTTTCTGGATTTGAATTATTAACTAACATATCTTGTGATTTTAAAATTTGTGTTTTAATATTACGTTTAAACAAATTTTTCATTTTACTCTTCAATTTCCTTTCACATAACATGAATATCTTCAACATTTCATTTTAAACCAACACGGTTACCTACTTCAAAATTATCAGTAGTATGAACTATCCATTTGCGTTTATTAGCAATAATTTCAATTTCTCATAATAATCCTTTAAAAGCAATAGTTTTAATAGTTCCATCAAAAAAACCACTACCTGCATTAACTAAATCAATATCTTCTGGTCGAATAACAATATCAATATTACGTTCTTGTTCACCAAAACCAGTATCAGAGCATGCAAATTTTTTATCGTCAAAACGAACACAATAATCATTAACAAATACACCATTTTCAATAACATTCGAGCTACCAACAAACTGTGATGTTCATTTATTTTCAGGCTCATTGTAAATATCTTGTGGTGTCCCAATTTGTTGAATTTGACCTTGATTTAAAACAACTACCCGATCTGACATAATAAATGCTTCTTCTTGATCATGAGTAATAAAGATAAAAGTAATATTAATTTCTTCTTGAATTTTTTTTAATTCTACTTGCATTTGTTGACGTAATTTCAAATCCAAAGCAGCAAAAGGTTCATCTAATAATAAAATTTTAGGATTAAGAACTAATGCTCTAGCTACTGCTACTCTTTGTTTTTGACCACCAGATAAATCATTAACATCTTTATCTTCCATACCATTTAATTTAACCAAATCTAAAGCTTTTTTAACTTCTTTTTTGATTTTTTCACGATCAATTTTTCTTAACTTTAAACCATAAGCAATATTATCAAAAACATTTAAATGTGGAAATAAAGCATAATTTTGAAAAATAGTATTTATTTCTCTTTTATGAATTGGAATTTTAGTTAAATCCTTACCTTTAAACAATAATTGACCATTGTTTGGTTGTTCAAAACCAGCAATAATCCTTAATAATGTTGTTTTTCCACAACCACTAGGACCAAGAATGGTAAGAAATTCACCTTCATGAATATTTAAACTAATTCCTTTTAAAACAACTTTACCATCATATTCTTTGGTAATATTACGTAATTCTAAAATATTTACACTCATAATTTCCTCCTTTAAATGGTTTAAAAAATTGGTGGATTTGAAACTCATAAAATAGTTGCAATTGAATTATTGGGATTTTCTAAATAATGTTTTTCATTACCTTTAATATAAAATGCTTCATTAGCTACTGCTTTTACTCTCGTTGCACCATAATGAACAAATACTGTTCCACTTAATACATATCCAAAGATCTGACCTTGAAATGGCGGAATTTTATTTGAATTACCAAATGGTTTTAAAGCTAAAATTACTGGTTCTAATGTTAATTTTTGAGCATTAGGAATAATTCATTTTATTTGATAATCTTCTTCGTCACTAACAGTAACATCTTGTGATTTAAAAACTATTTTTTCTTTTACTTCACCAGCAAAAAAGGTTGATAATGGACAATCAAAAATGTCTAAAATACTTTTTAGTGTTTCAATACTGGGTGAAGAAACATCATGCTCTAACTGACTAATAAATCCCTTTGATAAATCACAACGTTTCCCTAACTCTTCCATAGTTAAATTGTGTTTCAATCTTAAAGTTTTTAACTTTCTTCCAATTTTCATATTGATTATTTTCTCCTTTTGTTTATTTATACTAAACTTTAAGTTAAATAATACAAATAAAATTATATAATATTTTTTTAAAAAAACAATTATTTATTTTATTTTTAATAAATAAAATAAATATAAAATTATTAGTGTAAAAATGTGTAATAAAAAGAATAATTTTTTCATTTTTCTACTATAAAATTAAAATAAAATTTATTACTTTATTTTAAAGTAATAAATTTAAAAAATAGACTTGGTGCAAAACTAACTTAATTCAAAATTATATATTCCTGCTATTAAATTAAATCTTAAAGTAAATCTTCGTATTTTATTTCGATATTTTAAAGTTAAAATTTTAAAACGTTTTAGTTTAGCAAATACGTGTTCAATTTTAATTCTAATTTTACTTAAAGTTTTATTGTATTCTTTTTGAATGGGTATTAATGGATAATATTTACTTTTTTTAAATGGCAAAAATGTATTTTTATGAATATTTTGTAAACCTTGATATCCTGAATCAACAAAAACTTGTTTTTCTGAATGAATAAAAGTTTTAGATTTTAAAAATAATTTAAAATCATGAATGCTTCCAAGACAAAAAGCAGTTGAAATAATTTTTCCATTGGAAATATCAATAATGATTTGAGATTTTAGAGAATGATGTTTCTTTTTACCTGAAAAAAGTAATTTTAGTTTTTTTTAATTCTTTCAATTGGAGTTTCAGTAGCATCAATAGCTAATAAACTATTATTAGTTGCTTTATTTTTGGTTAAATCTTTTTTGCCAGATAAATTAAAAACTCCACTTTTTATTAAAATATTTTCAATTCAAAAAATATTACGAATGCAACTAGTATGACTAATATTATATCTTTTTGCAATAAGTCTATAACTACTATACTCTTTTCAATATTCTAAAGTCATTAATAAACGCTCTTCAATTACAAGTTTATTTTTTCTACCACCATAATATTTTTGTTTAGATTCAGTAATTTTTAAAATTTCAACCATTTTATGAAATGTTTGTGGTTTTATGCCCACTAAATTATAAAATTCCTTATCATCTTTATATTTTTCCAACATAATAACTATCACCTTTAATATTAATAATAATCGTTAAATCGTTAAAATTAAAGGTTTTGCACCAAGTCTAATATATTTTATTTTTTAGTAAAGAAGAAATTGATATGTTTTAATAAATTACCTTTTACATTGTTGATGTATTAGAATTGTATACACTTGTTGAAGAATATAAATTTTCTAAATTTGAATTTATAATTTTTTTGAATCTTCAAAATCTAATTTTTGCTCTTCTTGTTTTTCATCATCTTTTTTTGCTAACATTTGAGTTATTTCAAAACCACCACCGATAGCACCACTAATGGCACCAACAGCAACTCCCCCAGCAACTAAACCAATAATAGTAGGAGCACCAAGAATAGCAACTCCTCCGGCTGCACAAGTAATAGAGGCCACATTAGTAGCAACATTAGCAACCGTAGAAGCAACTAAATTAACAGACGCAACACCAATACCAACAACTTTTGCAGCACCAGTAATAACTCCAATAGTGCTACCCGCTGAAGCACCCACTGCAATAAGTTCAATGGGAGTAACATTATTTTTTACTTTATTATTTAATTTTTCTCTTTTTTCTATAATGAACATATCTTTTAATCTTTCTTATTTGAAATTTAGAATAAAAAACCTATTTACTTTATTTTAAAGTAAATAGGTAAAAAACTTATATTAAGTTTGATGTTATTATAACATAATAGATCAGTATATTTTAAAATTTATATTACCTTTTTCATATACAGTATGTAAAATAACTATAATCAATTATTAAATTAAATTTTATTTTTACATTCTTGACCAGATAAAATTACTTTTAAATTTTCATAAGTAATTTCAATCATATTTTTAATAGCTTCATCAGTATACGATCCAATATGTGGTGTCACAATAATACGCGGATATAATGATAATAATTTATTTGTAATATTATCGGGAGTTGGTTTTCCAGCAAAATCTTTGAAAAAAACTTTGCTTTCATTTTCTAAAACATCCAAACCAACACCTTTTAAATGACCACTTTTAACTGCATCATAAACTGCTTGTAAATCCATTAATTCACCACGAGCTACATTAATTAAAACTGATCCAGGCTTCATTTTTGCTAAAAAACTCTTGTCAACTAAATGATAATTTTCTTCTTTAATATATGGACAATGTAATGAAATTAAATCCGATTCTTTAAGTAAAGTTTTTAAATCACAATAAGTTAGAATACTTTTTGCTTGATCACTTTCATAAATATCATATCCCAATACCTTTGCTCCCATTCCATGTCATGCCTTAGCTGCTTGATAACCAATACGGCCAGTTCCAATAATACCTATTGTTGAATTACGAATTTCTTTGGCAAACATAAAATCATCAATTTTAAAATTATGATTTTGTTGATGATTAGCACTATAAAATAAATTTCGAAGTAAGCCGTTTCCCATACTTACTGCTAATTCACTAACAGCATTGGGCGAATAACCAGGTACATATGCCATTTCAAAACCTAATTCATGAGCTTTTTTTAAATCAATATGATTATAACCAACAGTTCTAGTTAATAAATATTTAACGCCATATTCTTTCATTTTTAATAAATTTTGCTCATAACAGTCACAATTAGCACGAACCATTACTGCTTCATGTCCCTTTGCCGTTTCAATATTATCCTTTGTTAAATACTCTTCAATTAACGTTAAATCATATCCATAATTTTTATTTAATGTTTCAAAAAAAAGCTTTTCTGTTTTACGAACACCATAACAAACCATTTTAATTTTTTTTGCCATATTTTTATTCCCTTTCTTTTGTTTATATTTTAACTAAATAACGGTGTTGCGCCAATCGCTGTAGTAATAATTACTCAAAATGGTAATGAAATAATTGAAAATAATGTAGCAATTAATGTTAAATTACTTGTTAACAATGGCTGTTTTTTATAAGCAATTGAATAGGCAACAATAACTGATGTTGGGGGGCTGCTAACATGATTACAATAACGCCTAATCCAACAGTATCTAATTTTCATGCTCCAGTTTCTTTTCCAATTGCCGCAACTGCACAAACTAATGCTAATCCAAATAATGGTGCAAAAATAATTTTCATTACCATTCCAAATCATACTTTTTTATCTTGTGCAGCATCTTTAAAATTACCTTTTGCTAAAGTAATTCCAATTGCCAATCATGCTAATGGCGTACATAATGCCTCTAAAGTTTTTGTTACTTTAAACAATGGTGGAAATGTATTATCTAATCGTAATGGTGAAAAATATTGACCACTAGTAATATCATTTTGATCAGGAACAATAGCAATTCCAGGAATTAATTGTGTAACTCAAAAAATAAATCCAACCATAGTTGCAATTAAAATTGGATTTAAAAAAATCTGCTTTACATTCTTTATTAAATTTTCTCTTTTTATTACTTTCATTTCTGATTTAATTTGTGCATATCCATCAGTATTTAGTTTTGTATCAACAATAAAATCAGCACCAGTTTGTCCTTTTGTTACTACTGCTGCTTTAATAGGTTTGCTCATTACAATAAACCCTAATGAATATAAAAATATTCGATATGGAATATTAAAAATATTAGCCGGTAAGGTGGCAGCTCCATTATCAAATAGTGCTGTTACTACAGGAATTCCAAAAAATGTTGTTGAAGCAAATACAGTACACATTGCTAATGTATCTTGAATATCCTTATCATATTTAATATAAAAATATTTAGCAACTATTCCCAGTATCATATAGAATAAAAAACCAACTAGTAAAATTGCAACTTGCGTTTTAACTTGCTCTGTTGTTGTATTTGTCATAAAACCATCAAAAGCTAAAGATGGTAAACCAACAACCATAACAATTTTAATTAAAACCGCTTCTCAGTCTTTTTTAAATGTCCCTCTCTTCGTTAAAAATCAACCTAAAAAAATTACAAATATCGTTGCTAAAATTGCACTTCAAAATCCTCAAGCTTTTAATGTATTTATAACAGCTTGACCAACATCAGCTTGTAAATAAAATTGCATATTTCTTTCTATTTCTCCCTTCTTTAATACTTTCTCCTTTCTCTAAAATCTAGGTATTTTGTAACTACTTATGTGTTATTATATAACTTTCAAATAAAAAATAAAACTAATTTACCAAATTTTCAATATTGTGTATAGAGTAATAAATTTGGTAAATTAAAGTTGTAATATTTTTTTAAAGTTACAGACCCATTCTTTTCATAGTTCTAGCTGGTGATTTTTGTCTATTATCTTCTTCTGGAATAAATCCATTTACTCTAGTTTCACTAGTTTCTTTTTCTAACTCTTTTAGTTTATTTTTTCATTCTTGAAATTCTGATCATATTTCTTTTGTTTTTTCTTCGGATTCAATTTGATACTTTTCTTTTTTATTTTCAGTAAAAACATCTTTTATTTTTTTTATATGTTTAGGTTCTAAATATTTTGAAAATGCAATATTTTCTTGTCATTTTTCGTTTCATTTATTGATTGATTGGTAATATTTTTTTGAAAATTTATTTCTTTTAAATTTTCGATTTAATTCTTTTTTGCAAGTTTCAAAAGTTTTTGATTCATTTTTTTCTCTAGTTTGTAGCAAACAGTTTAAAATTCTTTCTTCTATTACTTCTTTTGAATTTAAAGATATGTCTTTTAAATATTGAACTTCTTCTTCTAAATTATTTGATCTATTTTCTAGTTCTTTTATTTTTTGTTCTAATTCAAGTTGATACTTGTCTTTTACAATTGAAGACATTACTGGTCTTAATTTTTTAGCACATTCACATAAAATTTTGTAACAAATACCAGCAATAGTAAAAGGTAATCAACCCATAATAGCACTTGACACAACAAATGTACTAATTATTGGTGTGATAATTATTTTAGCAATAGGAGATGTGGCACCCCACGCAATAAAAAATATTAAATCATGAAAAATCTTTCATATAAACCTTTTAAAAATTCAATATTTATCTTGTACTTCTTCTGTAATATTATCTTGTTTTTGATTTGTAATAGTTCTTACAAATTCTAAAAATGGTGTTCTAATGATAGTTGTATGTTTAGATTCTTTTTTTATAAGCTTTGCATTATTTTTAATTTCATTTAAAAATTGCTTATAACGTAAATGTCTAATTTGTTGAACAATTTCATTTTTTTCAAAATAAATTAATAATTCTCAAACTTTTTTTCTTTTATCATCATATAATCTTAATAAAAAAAAGTTTTATCTTCTCTTTTTATTATTTCATCATAAATAAAATAATCTTCATTTTGTTTCTTAATAATTGTTCTAAATTGAAAACATTTTTTATATTTTTCATCAAAATGATTTTCAAATTTACATGTTTCACCATGATGTCAATTTTGATGACACCTAATAAAATTTTTAGTAAATCATGTTAAATCTGCTACATTTCTTAATTCTTCTTCAATAATAGTTTTTGTTTGTAAACTCATTTTGATTCCCCCTTATTTAAATAAAAACCCATTATTTTAAAAATAAAAAACAATAGGTTTATTTAGTTTACACTTATTTTTGCTAAAGTTTTAAAATTATGCAATAAACTTTTTAATATTTTTTACAAGTTTGGTAAATTTAATTTAGATTTAACTGTTGATGATTGAGTTTGTAAATCAATTGCGTTGATATCTTTTTTTTCAATGTCATCAAAATCACTATCACATTCTAAATTACTTTCTAATTCATTAATTTTGTATTTTAATCTTTCTGCCAAATTCATATTGGAACTTTCAATATCATTTATTTTAAATCATTTTCCATCAAATAGTAATTCATATACTATTGTTTCTTCAGATTTATCATTTGTATTTAATAAACCAGAATAATTAGATTCCTCTTTATTTGGATTTTTCAAAGTAACACTTAATTTATACATGCCAAATGATAAACATAGTTCATCAAGGGGTAAAGAAATATTTTTAGTTCAAATTATTTGCTTAGAATCTTTATTAATACAGTTCAATACTACTGATTGTAAACATTCTTTTTCTAATCCTAATAATTGCTTTGAAATAGTTATTTCTGTTGTTAATTCTTTACGAAATACTTGTGTTGCTGCTACTCAAAGTATTTTTAACGCAGCCGCTTTTTTATTAGGTGATGTTTTTAACTTTAATCTATCTAAATGACTAATCTTTGTTTGACTTTTTTCTTTATTCATAAATTTTCTCCATTCAAATTAATAATCTTATTTAATTTTATTATATGACCAAGTTCTCCATTAATGCCTAATATTTTAACTATTAATAAATTCATTATTTAAATAACATAGTTATTCGAAAATTATTATTTTTATTTATTTTACTGTTTTATTTAACATATCTTTTTATCTTCCTTTTCTCTAAAACTTTAATTTAATAAAAATTCCTAATATAGATAAATTTCTATATTAGGAATTAACTTTATTAAATTAGTAATTAAAATTATAGTTTATTTTTTTAGTCTATCAATAAATATGCTTGTTACTAATTTTATTAACACTATAAAATGTAAGTAAATATTATAATCTTAATAAAAAGACTTTCATTTTATTTAAAAAACCAATATTAATTAGAATAATATATTAATATTATTCATTTTTCCAGTCCAATTAATTACACGACATTATCTTAATTTTTAATTTGATATAATTATAAAAAGAGTAAGTATATTAAAAATAGATTGGGGTATTTTTATGATAGAGGAAATAAATTCTAGTTCAATGAAAGAACCAAAAATTTATCGTATTGGTCTATATAGCAAATTAACAATTCTTATTAATGGTCTTCTAATTACTACAAGTTTAATGATAGGTTGGGCTTTATGAGCAACTATTGGTCGAGATGCAGTTGATAACTATATTAAATGATTCAATAATCCACAACAGCCTAATTCTAATTTACAAATTAGTTTCAATATAATAAGTATTATTGTTTTCATAGTTTCTGGTTTATCTTTAGCATTAGTAGTCGTACCTTTTATTTTTTTAAAAACTAAAAATAGTGTATCAGCACTTTTTTGTTTAATAAGTTTTATTTTTTCAGCAATATTTGTTATCTTTCTTATTGTATTTTTTATTTTTAGATTTAAAACTTTTACTTTCTTAGCTAATAAAAAAGACGGCGAAATAATAAATACAACTGGTAACTTTCTAATAACTTTTTTACCATGAATGTTGGCTGAGCTATTTGCAATACTTTTATTAATCCACAGTCTTTGATTAATTATTAATATTACCTCTAAATACAAATCAAATACACTATTAATGCCTATTGCTAAACCAAAAGCAAAACAAGAAACAGTAATAGCAAAACAAGAAGTTGATGATACGATAACGCTTCCTAACGTCGTACCAATACCAGTAACTCAAAATAATGAAGAACAACAAATAGCAAACCAAGAAACTAACAATACTGTTCTTAAGCAAGATCTAACACAAGAAAAAATAATCACTAACCCTTCAACAGCAACTGTCCATTATACTAATCATGAACTATCACAAACACCAACGCAAGGTGCCTATCATGCCGAAACTGTTTCACCAACACCAGGTACTCTTACTAATCTTAAATCCGAATCTATTACAAATGAAGAAGAAATAAATGATAATATTGAAAATATAACAATATATTCAGAACCAACAGTTGAAAAAACAAGTGTAGAAGATACAACAATATATTCAAAATCACCAACAACAGAAAGTAATATTAATACCGAAACTAATTACCAACCAAAAAATCAAGGTGGTTTTGATGTTAAAGACAGTAGTTATTCTGAATCTGAAACATCTAATTTTAATGAACAAGCAACAACAATAACTGTTGAAGAAACACAACCAATAATAGAGAAAACAAACACAAAAACAAAAAAAGAAACAATCGAAGTGCAAAAAGTTACTACTCACCATTGAACATTAGAACAAATTGAAGCTGTTTGAGAAAAAGCGGAAATAATTGATGGTGTTAGTGATAAATTATATCGTAAAGATTATAGTGGTGCTTGAATGTTTCGTGATTCATTTACCACTGATTATAGCGCAGCAGATAACTTAGAAACTTACTCTTGAACTATTGTTCTACATCGTCCTACTAGTCAACAAGGAACAACTGAATTATATAATCTAGATCCAATGAATATTGTTAATGCAAAAAGTAAAGGTGAAAATTACCCTTCTTGAAAAACTAAAATTTCTTCAAAAGGAAATAAAAATATTGCGAAAGAACAACATTGAAAAGCAAGAACATAATAAATATAATAGTAATTTAAAATAAATATAGTATCATTTATTTATGAATACACAAACTACTATTGAACATTTATATATAGAAATACCTAATTTTAAACATGAAGTAAATACTAACTATTCTTATTTTATAGAAAGTATTAAAAAAGAATTAACAAATATAATAAATAAATACCAATTAAACTTAAAAACAATTTATCTTGCTAACAAAAATAAGTCAGTTTTACCAATTATTTTTTTAGAACAATTATTAATACTACTTAAACCATTGACAACCACTATCAAAGAATACAACTTTGAATGTACTATTAATAATACTAATTTCACAACTCTACAATTATTTTCCAAATTTCAAATTAATCGTTTAATTTGAAAAATAATTAGTTTTCAAAATCAATTAAATAACAAATTTAATTATCAACAAAGTATAAAAATTATTAATGATGCTATTAACTTAAAAATTAATAATTTCTCAATTAATTTAAAATATAATCTTCCTCATCAAACAGTAATTGATGTTAATAATGATTTACAAATATGTATGCAATTAAAAACACCTCATATTAGCTATGATAGTTATAATCACAAACAAAATCTTACTATTAAAAGATACATTAATAATTTCTTAAAAAAACACAAATATGATAACTATGAATACTATAGTTATAGTAAAAATACTAATAATCAATCAAAATATATTATTGCATATTGTTTATTAGAAAACTATTATGGAATTGGTCCAAATGCTGTTTCATATATTAAAACAGAAGATAAAGCAATAATAATTACTAATAGCAATAACATTAATAATAACAATCAAAAAAATAGTATCTTATCAACAAATGAAATTTTAATCCAAAAATTAATACAAGGTTTATTACTAAAAAAGGGAATAAAATTTAACAAAAGTGATAACATTCTAGAGCAGCCACTGATTAGTAAATTAATCAAAAATAAACAAATAAAAATAAAAAATAATCATTTATCTTGCACAAATAGTTCCTGATTATTGTTAAATGATTTAATAGTTGATATTATAACTAATACTACTATTTAAATTTATATATCAAGGAGTGAATAAATATGAAATTCAATGAAAAATTGTTAAAAGAAAAATATTTTCCTCAAGCACTAACAAAAATAAAAGAAATTGTTAAAATTCAATCATATGCTCAACCACCCACAACAACAGCACCTTATGGGCCTGGTGTTAAAGAAGTATTAGATTATGCTATTAATTTAGGGCAAGAATTAGGTTTTAAAACTTATCGTGACAAAAACAATAAATATGGATATTTAGAATATGGTGAGGGTAAAGAAATATTTGCCATATTAGGTCATCTTGATATTGTACCACCAGGTAATTTAGAAGAATGAAAAATTTCACCTTTTTCGCCAGAAATTATTAATGATATTTTATATGGACGAGGTGTATTAGATGATAAAGGTCCAACAATTATTATTCTATACTGTTTAAAATATTTAAAAGATCATGGTTATCAACCAAATCGTCGAATTAGAGTTATCTTTGGTTTAACTGAAGAAACAACATGAGATTCAATTAACACATATATGAAGCAAGAAGGTACTCCAACTTTTGGTTTTACTCCTGATGGTATGTTTCCGCTAGTATATGCTGAAAAAGGAATTATTAACTTAGATATTATTGGTATAGGTCATAAATCCATTGTTATTAATGCAGGTGATGCTTACAATGTCACTTGTTCTACTAGTAATATTAATGGTGTTGATATTGAATCATTTGTTAAAATTGGGAAAAATAAGAACTATCGAATTGAAAATAATAATCAACAAATTACCATTCATGGTAAACCAGCACATGGGTCACGACCAGATGAAGGAATTAATGCAGGATTAAGAAGTTTATTAATTTTAAATGAACTTAAAGTTGAACACAATCTAATTAAATTTGTTGGTGATATTTTACAAGAAGATACTGCTTTAACAAAATATTTTGGTGATTTAGATGATGAATCTGGAAGTTTTACTATTAATGTTGGCATCGTTGAAATTAATAGCAAAAATTCAAAATTAGGATGTAATATCCGTATTCCAGTTAAAACTGATTTACAAGAAATTTTAAATAGATTAACAAAAATATTAAAACCTTATAATTTAACAATAAAACAACAACATTATGATAAACCATTATATATGCCACAAGAATCAACAATTGTTATTAAATTAATGGAAATTTATCAAGAAGTTACTGGTGATAAAAAAGCAAAACCATTTGCAATTGGTGGTGGAACTTATGCTAGAGCAATGCCAAATTGTGTAGCATTTGGTGCAATATTTGATCATACTAACTCAACTGAACATCAATATAATGAATGTATTAAAGTTGACGAATTATGAAAATCAATGTTAATTTATGTACGTGCTATTAGTACACTGGGAAGTTTAGAAATTGGTAAATTATAAAAAAAGTTAGAATAGTTTATTCTAACTTTTTTTATTTTCATTCAAATAAATTTTATGCAATTGAAGGATTTCTAGGACAACCACCAAATGCAGGACCATTAATACTATTAATAACACTCACCAATTCATCATTAAAGTTATTAGTTAATTGTCGTTCATCACTACTATTAATACTCATATAATTACTATTAGTTACTATTTCCTCTAATTCATTATTTGGAGTAGACTTAAAAAATTTCTGTCATTGTTTTTTAGCATATTTATTTAATACTTTATTACCAATAGTATCATTGATAATTAAACCAAACATAATAGCAAACATTGGAACTTGAAAAAATGTAGATTCAAATTCTGGTAATCTATCAGCAGTATACATAACAGCTGCAGTTTTAATTGCATTATCTATTATAGTTGCTATTACCATTGCTGTTAAATAACCACCACTTTTTAAAAGACTCATACATTTTGATTGTTGAGAAAATAATGATTCTAACTCATCATTTTCATTAATATTATTATTTAAACAATTAAAATATCTTTTGAAAGCAAACCACATATGTGTTTTTGTTAAATATTCTATACCCTTATCTATTAAGATAGAAGTATAACATAAAACTTCTGCTCGTATAATTGTTGATAAAATATTTGGTCCATAAATAATTTTACTTCAATATTCAGCTAAACTAGTTAAAGAACCAACTGAATACATACTAGAAGCAGTAATCATAAAATGATTCGAAATTCAATATCCAACTTTTGCTATTAGCATTTTTCCAAAAATAGATGTTTTTGAAAGACATGAATAACCTTCTTCAACACCAATTTCGGAATATAAAGATAAAAGTGGACTCATTTCTTGATCAGCAGTTCTATTAAATACTGTTCTTCCTTCTTGTCAAATTTTTTCTGCTCCCCATTTTCATAAATTCATTGCTTGTGTACTAATTACCAATTGTACTGGAGTTACTCCAAAATCAACTAAATTATTTAAAGGATTTACTTTATTTCAATCAAATGATCCAATACTAGTAACTGCTACCTGAAATACTCGTTGTACAGTTTTCAAACCAACTGCTGCTGTTAATAAACCAGCTGTTCCAATTATTTTTTTAGTATCTGATCATATTAAACTACTTCAACTATTATTAATAGTATTTGCTTCTATATTACTATCTATATCATTATTTATTAATAACTCTTCTTCTTGTGGCATTTTTTCTCTTCTCTCTATTTCTTTATTAAAACATAAAAAACACATTAGTAACAAACTTTACAAAAGTGGTTATAAACCATATTTTGTTAAATTGCTTTTATGTGTTTTAACATTAGTATAAAGGATTATCACTTAATAATCAATATGTAAATTCAATAATTTAAAAATATTTATTTGGGTATTTATTATGTATTTGTTACAATTATTAAGCATTTATGAAAAGTACTAAGGAGTAATAAAATGACAGAAAAAAAACGCATTGTTGTTGGTATGAGTGGTGGAGTTGATTCATCAGTAACAGCAGCACTTTTACAAGCAGAAGGCCATGAAGTTATTGGTCTTTTTATGCGTAATTGAGATTCACTTTTAAATAATGATTTACAAGGTAACAATAATCAAGATATTTGTCCACAAGAACAAGATTATCTTGATGCTTTAGCTGTTTGCCAAAAATTAAATATTAAATTAGAAAGAATTGATTTTGTCAAGGAATATTGAGATAATGTTTTTACTTATTTTCTTGAAGAATTTAAAAAAAGCCGTACTCCCAATCCCGATATTTTATGTAACAAATATATTAAATTCGATGCTTTTTTAAAATATACACAAAAAAATTTACAAACAGATTATATTGCAATGGGGCACTATGCACGAATTAACTACAACCCAATTACTAAACAATATCAGTTATTAAAAGGAATTGATGATAATAAGGATCAAAGTTATTTTTTATGTCAATTAACACAAAAACAATTAAAATATAGTTTATTTCCTTTAGGTAATAAAACTAAAACTGAAGTTAGGGAATTAGCAAAAATATATAATTTACCAACAGCAACAAAAAAAGATTCTACTGGCATATGTTTTATTGGTAATCGTAATTTTCAAACATTTTTAACAAATTATTTACCAGCTAATCCGGGCAAAATTGTTGATATTAATACCAAAACTACTATTGGTAATCACAATGGTGTTTACTACTATACACTTGGCCAAAGAAAAGGTATTAATCTTTCAGGAATGAAAGTTCCGTATTTTGTTGTTGAAAAAGATGTTACTAATAATATCCTTTATGTTGCTAATGATAATGAAAATAAATGACTAATGAATAGCGGTTGTACTGTTAAATCATTGAATTGAATTAATAATAGTACATTAAAAAACTCTTTAAAATGTAATGCAAAATTTCGCTATCGTCAATCTGATGTTGCTGTTATTATTAATTTTATTAATAATGATGAAATTAAGGTTGAATTTTCAGAAAAGATACGCGCTATTACGCCTGGTCAAACCGCTGTTTTTTATGATGGTGATATTTGTCTTGGTGGTGGAGTTATTGACCAAATATTTCGCTAATCAATTATTAAAAAACTAATATAAATAATAAAATTTTAATTACATATTTTTTTATAATTTTCAAGATTCAAAAATTACTATTAAACTATTTTTTTAGTTTTTAGATACTTTTATTGCATTTTCTTTTTTACGTTCTTAAAATATAAAATAACCTATTATTATAAAAGTTATAGAAAAAAACAAAAAGGAGAGTTTTAATGAAAAAAATATTAACAATATTAACTACCTTAGCATCTACAATAACTATTGAAAATTGTATTAGTAATTTTAACTTAAGGACAATCACATTACAAAATGATTGTTTTAAAAAAAATGTTCATCAAAGCAATAATGATTTTATTTTTTCTGATTTATATAAAAATAATAAAGGCGAAATATATTCAATAACTAATGATGGTATTTATAAATATACTAATGATAAAAATACATTCATAAAAATTGGATAGGTTACACTTTATTGGACACTAATTACGTAGACAAGTGAACAAATTAGTTAAAAGAAAGGAACTATAATTATGGCCAATATTAACTCATATACCGATGAATTTAAAAAACAAATAGTAGCTTTATATCAAAGCGGTAAGTCAGTGTCTTGTCTTGCTAAAGAGTACAATGTTACAAGAGCAGCTACTTATAATTGAATTAAGCAATTTACTAATTCAGGCAGTTTTAAAACTAAAGATAATCGTTCTATTGAAGAAAATGAATTAATTAAATTAAGAAAAGAATTAAAACAGTTACGAATGGAAAATGATATTTTAAAGCAAGCAGCACTAATAATAGGCAGAAAATAGAAATTATTGCTAAAAATAAAGTTAAATATAAAATTCGCACAATGTGTCGTTTTTTAAAACTTTCTAAATCAACATATTATTTTAATTTAAAGGAAAAAGAAAAAAAACAAAATAATATTTATGATGAAGCTGTTATTAGTGCTTTTAAAGAAAATAAAGAAGTTTATGGAACAAGAAGATTAAAAGTTGTTCTAAAAGAAAAGAATATTTATTTGTCACGCAGAAAAATTGAGGCTTTTTAATAATCTGTGTATCTTTGTTTTACAAAGTTACTAATTTAGATTAATTCTGTCTTCAAATTTTATCATAAAATGAGCAATTGCTGTATTTCAATTTTGAATAGGCAATGTTCATTTTTTTGTTATATTTTCAATTGCCAAGTAAAATATTTTGAAAACTGCCATATCATTAGGAAAAACTTTTTTATTTCTGATGATTTTTCGTAATTGACTATTAACAGATTCAATAGCATTTGTAGTATAAATCACTCTTTTGATTTCTACTGGATAACTAATAAAAACCATTAAATTATCTCAATTTTTATATCAAGATTTAGTAATTTGAGGATATTGTTTATTTCATTTACTTTCAAACGATTCTAAAGCTTGCATTGCTTGTTCTTCACTACATGCACTATAAATTGGTTTTAAATCTGCAACTAGACCTTTTCGATGTTTGTATGAAACATATTTTAAACTATTTCTAATTTGATGAACAATGCATAATTGATGTTCTGTTTTAGGATAAACTGATTGTATTGCTTCTGACATGCCTGTTAAATTATCACTACAAGCAATAAGAATATCATTTAAGCCACGATTTTTCATTTCTGTGAAATTAGATAATCAAAACTTAGAACCTTCATTTTCACTAATTCATAATCCTAAAACATCTTTTTTGCCTTCTAAATCAACTCCTAATGCTATATAAACTGATTTGTTAATAATCCGTTTATCTTGTCGTACTTTAACTACTATACAATCAAAATAAACAATAGGATAAATACTTTCTAATGGTCGATTTTGTCATGCTTTAACATCATCAATAACATCATCAGTAATTTGACTAATAACACTTTCACTAATATCAGCACCATGATATAACTCTTGCAACTGCATTCTAATGTCAGATAATGTCATTCCTTTTGCATACAAGGAAAGAACTTGTTGATCAAAACCATCAAATCTTCTTTGCCTTTTAGGAACTATTACAGGAGTAAAATTACTATTGCGATCTCTTGGTACATCAATTTCAATTTTACCTTGTTGAGTTATTAATTTTTTTGAACTTGTACCATTACGAGCATTTTCAGTAGTACTATGTTGATTTTTTTCATATCCTAAATAATTTTGCATTTCAGAATTCAACATTTTTTCAACTAATCTTTTTGTTAATTCTTTATATAAACCGCCAGGTTTAAAAACTGTTGTTAAATCTTCAGTATTTTCTAGTAATAAATCTACTGCTTTTGATATTGGATCATTATTATTAAAGTTATCTTTTTTAGCCATCTGTAACTCACTCTTTCTAGTCATTTAATTATATTTACTAGAATTAATTAAACATAGTTATTTTTGTAAGTTACACAGATTACTAAACATTTCCTTTTTATAATTTTGTTTATTCATAAAACATCTCTAATATTTTATTAGAGATGTTTTTAAAAATACTTTAATTTATTATATTTTTACATATATTAAAACTTATATATTTGCTTGTAAATTTGATTTATATAAAAAACTATTACTATTTTTTAACTTTAATTTTATTTCATTAAAAAAATCAAATTTTTCTTTTTCTTTATAATCATTAGAAAATATTTCTAAAGTTTCAGCATCAGATTTTTCATAAAAATGATATATATTATTGAATACTTGCTCTTGTGTTTCTTCTTCTTTTATTACTCGATATATAAAATTAAGAACTGAACACATTTTTCGATATTTATTATCTTTTCTTAAAGCATTATTAAATTTTTCTTTTTGTTTAGTATTCATTTTGGATATTTTAGAACTATTTTTAACGTTTGTTATATCAATTTCTTCATCCACTAAATAAACTACTTGATCTAAAAAATTTAATACTAATTCATCTACATCTTTTGATTTATATTTTTTTAAGGTTTCTAAATAAGTATCTGCTAAATTAATTGCTAATAAATTTAAAAAATTATTTAAAACTTTTGTTTTTAAATTTTTATTGATATTTAAATCCATTATCAAAACTCCTTAAAATCACCTTCAATAGAGTGATTATATCAATTTTAACCTCATATTTTTGTAAATACAATATTACTTTATTTTTTTACCTTTAATTCGTTTTCTTTTAAGTTCTAATTCTAATTTAGGATTATTATCATGTTTTAAATAATAATTTTGTCTATTTATAATTAATTTATTTTCTAATATTAACCCTAATCTTTTAGTTTTTTCTTCAGCTAATTCTTTTTGTAATTTTCTGTCTTTTTCATTTTCAAGTGATTCATGTTTAAATCTAGAATCTTGTAAATCTTTTTCATGTTGTCTTTGCTTTTCTTTATCAATTAATTTTGCTTCAATCTTAGCTCTATTTTCTATATACTTTTTAATACTTTTAAAAATAGAAATTGGGTTCAAACAATCAATTATTTTTAATAAAATTTTCACATAACCCCCTACTCCCCATTTAAGTAATTTGGATGGGTTACACTTTATTGGACACTAATTACGTAGACAAGTGAACAAATTAGTGAAAAGAAAGGAACTATAATTATGGCCAATATTAACTCATATTCAGATGAATTTAAAAAACAAATAGTAGCTTTATATCAAAGTGGTAAGTCAGTGTCTTGTCTTGCTAAAGAGTACAATGTTACAAGAGCAGCTACTTACAATTGAATTAAGCAATTTACTAATTCAGGCAGTTTTAAAACTAAAGATAATCGTTCTGTTGAAGAAAATGAATTAATTAAATTAAGAAAAGAATTAAAACAGTTACGAATGGAAAATGACATTTTAAAGCAAGCAGCACTAATAATAGGCAGAAAATAGAAATTATTGCTAAAAATAAAGTTAAATATAAAATTCGTAAAATGTGTCGTTTTTTAAAAATTTCTAAATCAACATATTATTTTAATTTAAATAAAAAAGAAGATAAAATTAAAAATAATATGTATGATGAAGCTGTTATTAGTGCTTTTAAAGAAAATAAAGAAGTTTATGGAACAAGAAGATTAAAAGTTGTTCTAGAAAATAAAGGAATTTATTTATCAAGACGAAAAATTAAAAAAATTATGAATAAACATAATTTAATATCAAAATACACTAAATTATCATTCAAAAATCATAATAACAGAGTTAATAATAGTCAAGTAACAAATCTTGTTAATAGAAATTTTAATAATAGGGTTAAAAATGAAGTTATTGTCAGTGATTTAACTTATGTTCAAGTTAATGGCAAATGAAACTATATTTGCCTATTAATAGACTTATTTAACCGCGAAATTATTGGACATAGTGTTGGATTTAAAAAAGATGCATCATTAGTATATCAAGCATTTATGCAATCAAATCGCTGTTTAAAAAATATACAAATATTTCATAGTGATCGCGGTAATGAATTTAATAATAAAATTATTAATAATCTTTTATTAGCATTCAACATTAATCGTTCTTTAAGCAAAAAAGGTTGTCCTTATGACAATGCTGTTGCTGAAGCAACTTTCAAAACTTTTAAGACCGAATTTATCAATGATAAAAATTTTACATCATTAATCCAATTAAAATTAGAATTATTTGATTATATCAATTGATACAACAACATAAGAATCCACAGCACTTTAAACTACTTAACCCCCATTAAATATCAAACACAAATGTCCACCAAAAAATAGTCCTAAAAAGGGTTGCCATTCCAAATTATTATTAATATACTTATTATAAATTAAAATTTTATCAATTTCTTAGGGAATTGTTTTTTTATTATATCATTTTATTTATAATTTTTATAAATAAAATGATATAATCAAAAATATAAATAAATTATTTATAAAACTTTGAAATGGGGAATATAAAATGATTAATAACATAAAAAATATGATTAAAAATTACTCTAGAGAAATTGAGTGTCACGCAATAATTAAAAATAATTTAGAAAATAATCAGTCAAAAACTCAAGAAAATTTAATTAATATTGAAATGCAAAAAAATTACATCAAAATTAAAATGGAAATAATTGCAGAATTAAAAAAAATACTATATATTTAACATAAAATTGTGAGAAATCTGATTTTAATCTAAAAATATGATTTATAAAAATACAAATCAAATATATATATACATTTTTTTTAATTTTCTTCATCTATTTTTAAAACAGCACGAAATGCTTCTGGTGGTAATTCAACATTACCAATCGATTTCATTTTTTTCTTTCCTTCTTTTTGTTTTTCTAAAAGTTTTCTTTTTCTTGTAATATCACCACCATAACATTTAGCAATAACATCTTTTCTAACTGCTTGCACAGTTTGACGAGCAATAATTTTATTATTAATAGCAGCCTGAATAGCAACTTCAAAATTTTGTTTCGGAATTAATTTTTTTAATTTTTCACATAAAACACGCCCACGATCATAAGCAAAATCCTTATGAACAATAACAGATAATGCATCAACAATATTACCTGCTAATAAAATATCCATTTTCACTAATTTACTTTCCTGATAACCAATTAACTCATAATCTAATGAAGCATAACCTTTTGATATTGATTTTAATTTATCAAAAAAATCAATGACAATTTCATTCAGTGGCATATTATAAATAAGAGTTCTTCGTAAATTATCAGCATATTTTAGATCTAAATAAGTTCCGCGTTTATCCTGACATAATTGCATCAATGCACCAACATATTGTTCTGGTGTCATTATTGTTACTTGTACAAATGGTTCTTCTACACTTTTAATTGTTTGCACAGTTGGTCATTTTGCTGGATTATCAATTATTAACTTTTCACCATTAGTTAAATTTACTTCATAAATTACAGAAGGAGCTGTTGAAATTAAAACTAAATTATATTCACGCTCTAAACGCTCTTGAATAACATCCATATGTAATAACCCTAAAAAACCACAACGAAAACCAAAACCTAATGCTTGTGATGTTTCAGCAGTAAAAATTAATGAGGCATCCGATAATTGAATTTTATATAATGCATCCTTTAATTCTTGATATTTATTAGTATCAATTGGATATAAACCACAATAAACCATTGGTTTTAAAGTTTTATAACCTGGTAATGGTGCATCAGCAGGATTAATAACACTAGTAATCGTATCACCAACATGAATATCACTAATTATTTTAATTGCACCACTAATTCAACCAACTTCACCAGCTGTTAACATTTCTCTCTTTTCTTCTTTTGGTGTGCGTACTCCTAATTCAGTAATTTCATATTCAGCACCAGTTGACATCATTCTTACTTTATCACCAACTTTAATTACACCAGTTTTGATTCTAATAAATGCCATCACTCCACGATATTTATCATATAATGAATCAAAAATTAAAGCACGTAATGGTTCATTATCGTCAGCATCAATTGGATAAGGAATATATTTAATAACTGCTTCTAAAACATCGCGAATATTAATACCTGTTTTTGCAGAAATTAAAGGCGCATAATCAGCAGGTAAACCCAATACTTTTTCAATTTCTTCTTTAACTTTTTCTGGTTCAGCACTTGGTAAATCTATTTTATTAATAACAGGAATAATTTCTAAGTCATTATCTAATGCTAAATATACATTTGCTAAAGTTTGTGCTTCAATACCCTGAGCAGCATCAACTACTAAAATGGCACCCTCACATGCTGCTAAACTACGCGATACTTCATAAGTAAAGTCAACATGACCTGGAGTATCAATTAAGTGAAGCAAATAAGTATGACCATCTAATGATTGATATTTAAGCTGTACACTATTTAGTTTAATTGTAATGCCACGTTCACGTTCTAAATCCAGTGAATCTAACAATTGATTTTTCATTTCCCTTTTTGAAACGGCATTAGTTAATTCTAAAATACGATCAGCCAAAGTTGATTTACCATGATCAATATGGGCAATAATTGAAAAATTTCTAATGTATTTTTTATCGATACTCATAATATTATTTATTCACCTATCTTTTGCTTATAAACTATTTACTATGTTTTAGTATATCAAAGTTTAAATAAAATTAAATCGAAAGTTGCAGATAATCTTATAAATATAATTAAACTATCACTTAACAATATATGAAAAGATATATACATAAATAACTAGTTTTTAAAATCATGTAAAATTATAATAACAAAAAATAAAGGAGGGAGGGTGTTAGTAATATGAAAATGGATAGGTTACACTTTATTGGACACTAATTACGTAGACAAGTGAACAAATTAGTTAAAAGAAAGGAACTATAATTATGGCCAATATTAACTCATATACCGATGAATTTAAAAAACAAATAGTAGCTTTATATCAAAGCGGTAAGTCAGTGTCTTGTCTTGCTAAAGAGTACAATGTTACAAGAGCAGCTACTTATAATTGAATTAAGCAATTTACTAATTCAGGCAGTTTTAAAACTAAAGATAATCGTTCTATTGAAGAAAATGAATTTGAACAATCACAAGCATTAGATTTTACTGTTGATGATATTAGAGCAGTAGGATTAGATAAGTTGGATAATATATTACAAACTGAAAAGAAAGAAACTGAAAATGCTGTATGCCGTACTTGTTATTATAGAAATAAATATTCTAAGAAAAATAAGAAAAATGTTAAAATAGAGTAAACCTATATTATTGGTCGAAGCCAACCAGAACCTTGGTTGGTTGGCCGTGGCGTTTACGCCACTGGGGTGAGTTGCGAAGCAACTAGGGGCAAAGCCCCTATATACTTGTTAAGATAAAAAACTAATGATTAGAAAGTGTAAATGATTATGCTAAATTTTTTAACATTAGAATCGCACAATAAAAGTTTATCAACATCGGCAATGTGAATAATGTTTATCATTGGTTTGATTTGTGTTGGTATTATTTTTCTTGTGTTTTTTTTATTTAAAAGAAAATTACGTAAAGAAAGGAGCCTGATTAACGAGCAATTTTTATTTAAACCAAAAAAAGTTACATATCAAGTTTTTCATTTTTGAAATAAAGCTCTTTATATATTTTTAATGTTTTGTGCAACAGTTGGTGCCATTGTGCTATTATCAGTTTCAATAAGTTCAATGTTTTAATTTTGAAAAATTAAGAAAAAGTTTTAGGAAGGGGTTAAAATATGGGTTTAGTTTTCTGAAAAAAACATAAAGAAAAAAATCAAACAAAAAATAGTAATATTGAATTAAAAACCTCAAAAGAAAAAAGTCCTTGAAATAATGTTTTAAAATTTTTACAAGACTTAGGTAAAGCATTACAGTTTCCAATCGCAGTATTACCATTCGCTGCTATTTTAAACAGATTTGGAGCATTAGGACTTACATTTACTACTACAACTGATGCTGGTGTTATGCATGTTACTAATGAAGTGGGTTATTGAATTTCATATATTATTCAACAACCAGGAAAAATAGTATTTGATAATTTACCATTATTATTTGCTTTGGGTTTAGCATTTGGTTTAGCTAAAGATCATCGTGGTGAAGCTGCATTAGTTGGAGCAGTATTTTATTTAGCAATAGCTGCAATGACGTCAATTGAACACTCATTACCAGAAATGTTATATAAAAATGTTTTAACTTTTACATCAAGTAAAGGTGAAAAATTTTCGTCATTATTTTATGTAGAAGAATTTGGAACAGATGGTAAAACTATTATCGGTGGTATTTATGTATTAAACATTGGTGTTTTTGGTGGAATTGTAGCGGGGTGTTTATCTGCAGTTTTATATAATAAATATAAAGAAATCAAACTTCCTCAAGCGTTATCATTCTTTGGTGGTAGAAGATTTGCACCAATGGTGGCTTTAGCAATAACTATTCCCACTGCTTTGGCATTTGCTATTGTTTGACCATGAATTCAATTAGTATTAATGAAATTTGGTCAATTAGTTGCTAATCCAAATAATCCAGCAGTTGCTATTCCAGGAACAGCTGTTTATGGAATATTAAATCGTTTATTATTACCTTTTGGATTACATCAAATCTTAAATACTTTTTTTTGATTTCAATTACCAATTAATGGTCAGATAATATCTCCAATTACAGGTGCTGCATCTGGAACAACAGAATGAGTAAATGGAGACATTAATGCTTTTACTAGAGGTATTGAAGGATCTGGATTTTTTCAATCAGGTTTCTTTCCTATTATGATGGGTGGTATTCCCGCTGCTGCCTTAGCTATGATTATGGCAGCTAAAAAAGAAAATAGAAAAATGGTATCAGGATTTTTAGGAGGAGTTGCTTTAGTTTCTTTTATTAGTGGAATCACTGAACCCATTGAATTTTCATTTGTATTTATTGCCCCATTATTATTGGTAATTCATGCCTTATTAACAGGGATATTTATTGCAATAACGACAGCATTGCATATCCAAGTTGGTTTTGGTTTTAGTGCTGGAATTATTGACTATTGCATTTCTTTTGCTCAATCATGAGGATTTGCTAATCATGCTACTGGTGCTTATCATATTACTTCAAATCCACTATGAGTATTATTATTAATTGTGGCTGCTGGTGGAGTTTATTTTATTGTATTTTATACATTAATTACTAAAATGAATATTGAAACACCAGGAAGAGAAGAAGATTTTGGTGTTGAAGAAAGTAAAGTAACAACAAAATCAGAGTTAAGCAATAAAAATCTTAAAAGTGATAAATATACACTAATGGCAACAAAATTAATTGAAGCAATTGGTGCAGATAATTTTGTTGAAATTGATAATTGTGCTACTAGGTTACGTTTGATTGTTAAAGATACATCACGTGTTAATTTGGCAAAAGTTAAGGCCGCAGGAGCATTTGGTACTAAAATTTTGAGTAAAGAAGCTTTGCAAATTGTTATTGGTACCGATGTTGAACATGTAGCCAATGCAATAAAGGCACAGTTACAAAATTCAGCAACTTTGAATATTAAAGCTAAAGTTAATCTATAATTGAAAGTGATTATTACAATATAATATTAAAGCTACTAGAGCTCATATAACTATTTAATAGCTATATGAGCTTTTAATTGATTAAAAAAGATAGGAGTAAAAATAATGTCAGTAGGTAAACATTTAATTACTAACATTTTACAAAAAATAAAATCACAAGTACCAACATTAACTAAAGAAGATATTATTACTGCACTTAATATTATTTATATAACTTGTGCAGAATATAATGCTATTGATAGTTCTATTAGTAATATTGCCAAATATTATCAACAGGAAGATGAAAAATTTGATAGTCAATTGTTTAGAAAAAATTTGCATAGTTCTTTGCAATATATTGATCAAGCCAATTTACCCTTTTTAGGACTATTTTTTGGTAGACATTTATTTTTGATAATTAACTGGAGTTAAGTAGTTTAAAGTGCTGTGAATTCTTATGTTGTTATATCAGTTGATGTAATCAAATAATTCTAATTTTAATTGGATTAATGATGTAAAATTTTTATCATTAATAAATTCAATTTTGAAAGTTTTAAAAGTTGCTTCAGCAACAGCGTTATCATAAGGACAACCTTTTTTGCTTAAAGAGCGATTAATATTGAATGCTAGTAAAAGTTTATCAATAATTTTATTATTAAATTCATTACCGCGATCACTATGAAATATTTGAATATCTTTTAAACAACGATTTGAGTGCATAAATGCTTGATGTACTAATGATGCATCTTTTTTAGTACCTACACTATGTCCAATAATTTCGCGGTTAAATAGGTCAATTAATAGGCAAATATAGTTTCATTTACCATTAACTTGAACATAAGTTAAATCACTAACAATAACTTCATTTTTAAGCCTATTATTAAAGTTTCTATTAACGATATTGGTTATTTGACTATCGTTGACTTTATTATGATGATTTTTGAATGATAATTTAGTGTATTTTGATATTAAATTATGTTTATTCATAATTTCTTTAATTTTTCTGCGTGACAAATAAATATTCTTTTCTTTTAGAACAACTTTTAATCTTCTTGTTCCATAAACTTCTTTATTTTCTTTAAAAGCACTAATAACAGCTTCATCATAAATATTATTTTGTTTTTTTTCTTTTTCCTTTAAATTAAAATAATATGTTGATTTAGAAAGTTTTAAAAAACGACACATTGTGCGAATTTTATATTTAACTTTATTTTTAGCAATAATTTCTATTTTCTGCCTATTATTAGTGCTGCTTGCTTTAAAATATCATTTTCCATTCGTAACTGTTTTAATTCTTTTCTTAATTTAATTAATTCATTTTCTTCAATAGAACGATTATCTTTAGTTTTAAAACTGCCTGAATTAGTAAATTGCTTAATTCAATTATAAGTAGCTGCTCTTGTAACATTCTACTCTTTAGCAAGACAAGACACTGACTTACCGCTTTGATATAAAGCTACTATTTGTTTTTTAAATTCATCGGTATATGAGTTAATATTGGCCATAATTATAGTTCCTTTCTTTTAACTAATTTGTTCACTTGTCTACGTAATTAGTGTCCAATAAAGTGTAACCTATCCAACAGTTTGAAAAGTTTGATTTCAATTATTTTAATAATTAATGTTTTTAATCATCCTTTATTATTTAGTGATTTTATTAAAAAAGATATTACTAATATTGAATTTATGAAAACGAAAATAGAAATCCTGAAAAATGATAATATTTTTTTTATTAAAAAAATTAGTTCGTGTAAGGACTTAAATAAGCTAAATAAACTAAGAGAGCAATTAAATAATAATTTTGAAATATTAAAACATTTTAAATCAATTTGTGAAAATCATCAATTAGGTGTATTAAATATTTATAACTTTATTGCTAATCAATCAAAATATTTTGTTACTGATGAAGATTGCGATAATAAAATTAGTTTAACAAGCAATGAATATGAAAAAATTAAGGACATAATGTCAAGAGAAAATAAATTTAAGGATATTTTAGTTAAAGATAGTAATTCTGAAATTCCATATAAATTAAATATTGAAGAACTTGATAAAATTTTTAAAAAGGAAATTGTAAATTTATTCGATGAATATGAAAATAAAATTTATGATTTTAAAAATAATAAATCTAAAAAGAATGAATTGAAAATTAAGGGAATTAAATTAAAAATTCAAAATATTTTTGATTTGTCAAAAATTATTTTTGAAATGTTTCAAAAACCAGTTACTTCTCCATTGCCTTTAACGAAAATTGTAAATCAAATTTTTGATGAAAATGATTCAATGCAATATTTAAGCGAGATTGAAAAAAATATTGATAGTAATATTGAAATGATTAAAAAGTTAAAGCAAAAATTGCAAGAAGTTTTAAATGATAATGATGTTTCAAAAAAGGAAACGTTAATGCAAGTAGAAAGTTTTAATAATTCTCATAAAATAGAAACAAAGAAAACAAATGTTAAAAAAAGAAAAAATAAGAAAAAAGACAACAAAAAAAATGAACATTTAAAATTTATTAATACTAATGAAACAGATAATTCAGAATCATCTACAACAAGTAGTTTAACGACTTTACTTGAAAAAGATATTACTAAAATTGATCTTATTTTAGAAGAAAATTACATTAAAGAACAAAGTATAAAACAAGAAAATGATGCAAAAGAAGAAAAAACAGAAATTTTAAGTCAAGATCAAATTTTACAAGCAAAAATTAATGAATTAGAAGCACAATTAAAGCAAACACAAGAAGAATTGGATAAAACAAAAGTTAAATCTGCAGAAGAAACAGCAATATTAGAACAACAATTAATAGCAGAAAAGCAAAAAGTACAACTATTAATTGATGAAACTAAATTTTTAGTTTCTAAAGTTGCTACCTTAGAAAGAGAAAAAACAAAGTTAGAAAAAATTAAGCAACAAAATAGTGTAAAAATAAATCAAATAAGTAATAATTTAGAAAAAGTACAAAAAAAAGTGAGAAATATTCGTGATCAAAAAAATAAAAGTATTGAAAGATTAATAAAAAAAGAGTTCGCGTTAGCTTTAGAAAAAGAAAGATTAGAAAGTAGAAATTATAAAAATAACCAAGCTTTAGAAAAATTAAATCAAGAATTATCAAAAACACAACAAACATTAATAACAGTAGAAGATAAAAATCAAAAATTAGTTATGGAAGTTAATCAATTAAAGGAAGAAAAAATAAAACTAGAAACTATTCAACAAGAAAATGGCATGCAAATAAAAGAGAAAGAAAAAAATATTTCTTTACTAGAAGGTAAATTAACAAAAATTGGTAATCAAGCAACTGAAGAAGTTCAAAAACTACTTAAAGAAAAAAACGATTACTTTTAGAAAAAGAAAAGTTAGAAACTTTAAATAAAAAAGGTAGTCAGAAGTTGACAACTTTAAATAAAAAAATACAAATGTTATCACAGTACAATCAAAATTTAGTGGCATTTACTGATAGTTATGATATAAAATCTTGTATTTATATTAACCCAATTATTGAAAAAAAATAGTATCAAAAACATTAGTAGTTAGTGAAATGATGGAAGTAGTTGCACCACTATCGGTTTTAGTACCTACAGGTCAACAATTTTCAATTGAGACTGAAAATTGAGAAGACGTTCATATTGCTGATGAATTAACACCAGGATTTTGTTTACAACCAAAATTATTTACAATGTAATTAGTATTATTATTTCGTATAAATAAGAATCATTAAAATTATGTTATAGTTTATATAGAGGTGACCATATAGTGAACAATGAGGTACTAAAAACAATTTTATTCAAGAAAGAAATAACTATCAAAGATAGAATATTATTTAAAACAATTTTTGAGGTTTTAAGTACTCTTTTTACTAATGAAGATGGTGTATCAATATTAAAAAGTGGTTATAAAATAAATGATTATCAACAAGTTTGATTTTTAACGATTACTCCAAATAGCGAAAAAGAAAAAGTAATTAAAACAGGATATGCAAATTTTTTGTCAGAAGATTGAAATGTTATTTATCAATTTAATAGTACTAGTACAAGTGAAAAAAGAAAACAATTGGGTGAAAAATATATTAAAGATAAAGTAGAATTTGTTACTTTTGTAAAAATAAAAGAAAAATCAAAAGGCATTGGTTATCATTTTATAGGTATATTTGTTTTTGATGATTATCGTAATAAAGATTACAAAACAATGGTTTTTAAAAAAGTTAAAGATAGTTATAAATTAAAAACAAAGAGTTAATAAATATTTATTAACTCTTTTTTATTTATAAAGATATATGTTTAGTTTGATTTTCACTTTCTTCTTCAAAAATAGTAATATTATTAATATTAATTTCTTGTATCTTTTTTTCAATGGTTTTGAAATAATTTTTCTATTTGAAAAAACTGTTGATGTATTTTTAGTTGGTTGTTCAACAATTATTGTTTTAGTAGTAGATGTAGTAGTTTGATAATTAGTAGTGGGGTAGTACATATAGTTTGAATCCATAGGTTGTAAATATTGATATTCATTATCAAAATTATTACTAAAGAATTTAATACAGCAGTTTCATAACATTTTCTTTTTTTCCTTTTTTTTGAATATTTGAACACTATCTAAAACTAAATAATTGCATTATTTAATTTTAATAGTTTATAATTATAATAATAGCAAAGTTTATTTAAAGGTGAATATAATGTTACGTAGTAGTAATATTTTAAAAATTAATAGTATTAATAATTTTGAACAATTATTTATTTTTTTTGGTTTACCAGTTCTTTTTTTACTTTTAATTATGAAATTAACTTTTTTAATTACTATTAATTTTCATAAAAATAGTATTAATAATAAAAAAATATTTAATAAAACAAAAATCATTATTCTTCAATTTAGTTTATGATTTTTAGCACAATTTTGTTTATTTTTATTACCAGTTCAAGAAATGGTAATTAATATTAATTTTTTAGATTTAGAAAGTTTACCAATGCTATCATTGATTTCAATTTTACATTTATTTATTTGTTTTAGTTTTTTAAGCCGTAATAATAATCAGATTATGAAAGTGATGCGTTTTACTATTTTGTCAATTATTATAATTGCCATTATTTTACAATTTAATTTTACTATGATTAAAATATCATTACCATCAATAAATAACTTTGTTTCAATACTAATTTTAGTGTTCTTTTACTATTGATTAGGTTTTTTTTCATGAAAAATGTTTAGTGATAATTTATTTACAATTTTTAATTTAATGAAAAAAACTTGAGTGACATTATTTAGTAATTCTTCATTACCTAATATTATTAATAAACAATTTCCAGTAAAAGCATATACTAAAACTAAAATTATCATTTTAACATGGCAATTTAAAAAACAAATGTTTACTAATTTTGACCACCAAGTTTTTATTACTGATAATAATAAAAAACTTTTAATTGCTATTTTTAAGAAGAATTTAACTTATTTTTTAAGTGCCCAATTAACACTACTTATTACTAAAACTATTCAAGATTTAAAAACTTTAATTAATGGTTGAAAAATGGCTTTAATTCAATAACTTTTTTTGTTTTAAAATTTAAAAGAAAGGAAGAACGAATATGAAAAAACAATCATTTTTGCTTTTTAAAAATGCGTTTAAACAAGCATTTCGTAATAAAATTCAATTAGTTGGTTTAATTGTTTTAGTATTATTATCATCAACTATTTTTTCATTAATGCAAACAAGTTTAGCAAGAATTTCTGATGAATATTCAACATTAGTTGCAAAATCTAATTTACATGATTTTGTTATTGATTTATCTAATACTACTCCAAAAACTGTTTCTAATAAAATCTCAACATCAACAACTGCTGTTGATGAAAAGAATGATTTTGATATTAACAATATTGCAAATGATGCTGGTAATGAATTTATATGAGATCGTGTTGAAGGCAGAACTATGCAATTAGATAATAATAGTAATCCTAGAATTTTAAAAATATTAACTTATAATCAAGATGCTCGTATTGATAAATTAATCATTAGTGATGGTTATCAAATAGGAGATAGTAAAAATCCAGATAAAACTCCAAGTTGAAAACAGGTAGTTATTAATAAAGAATTTGCTCAAAAAAATAATTTGCATATTAATGATACAATTCGTGTGCAATCAGATCAATTAGGAAGTAGTTTAAAAGTTTCAGGATATGATTTAAATGATGCTGCTTATAGTAGTTATAATTGATTAAAAATTGTTGGATATGGTGTATCTGCTGATTTCACAACCCCAATTATTGATCAAACTACACCAATTCCAAATAAAACTCGTGAAGGTTTATTATACGTTGATCCAATGCAATTTGGTTTAAGTAAAAGGTTAGAAAAAAATAATTATATTTGATCATATAATAAAGCTAATGAAAAAATCACAATTTCTTCTGATAATGATCGCGAAATTTATTTTGTTGGAAAATCAACAATAGGTAAAATTAATGATATTAAATTAATTTCACAAAGTTTAAGAAGTAAATATATTAATACTATTGATTCTGATGCTGCTTTAGTATATAAGTTAGGAAATAATAAGTATACATTTAATAATCGTACTGCTACTTTGAATGCAACTATTATTGGATTTAAAAGTTTATTAATTGGTTTATTGTTAATTGTTTTAATTATTACAGGAATTACAGTAATATTAATTACTTATAAAAATATTGATAATTCACGAACACAAATTGGAATTTTAAAATCATTAGGTTATAGTAATATTAAAATTTTAATTACATCTTTAGCTTATCCAATGGTAGCAGCACTTATTGGTACTATTTTAGTGTTTTTACCAGCAAGTGGTTTACAAGTAATTATAGTTCAAACATTTGCCAACTATTTTAATCTAGATTTTGGTCGTTTTATTTTTGATGGTTTAGGATTTATATATTGTTTAATTTTAATATTTGGTTTTTTATCAATTATTGCATGAGTTATTAGCGCTTTAACAGTTATTAAAAAACTAATAGATTTAATTAAAAACGAATCAGCTACTGTTAATTCTCGCTTTAGTCGAATTATTAAAACAAAAAGTATTAATCGTGGATTTTTAACAAGATTCCGTTTATCACTATTTACATCATCAATTGGAAAAATGGCAGCAGCATCATTAACTATGTTTTTAGGAACAACGTTAATGACAACATCTATTATTGGTCCAAAAATTATGGCTGATAATAAATTACTTTCTTTTACTGGTATGAATTATCACTCCTTAGTTGAATATGACATTCCGACTTATAATTCTCCATATAGTTTTTATAAAACTTATAATCCAAATAATAAAGATGATTGAACTTATACTTCTACTGTTGATAGTACTACTGGTGATACATATTGACATCCACCACGTTTTGATAATTCTGGACCATTAAATGATACTTTTGTTAAAGAATTATTAGAAAATAATATTAATGCTGAAGCATATGCTCCAATGTCAGATGAATCTAATCCCGGTGGTGCTATTAGTGATTTAGGATATACTGGTTTAACGTATTTAAATGGTAAAATGCTTACTAAAAACTTTTTAAATGGATTAGATTCTAGTGATATTAAAGATGCTTCTGTGATTGTTGGAATTATGGTACAAATGGCTTGACCAAATGCATTACCAATGTATGACACAGTTTTAAAAAATACTAATATTAACAGTTTTTATAGTGAGAATACTTATAATATTATTAGAAAATTTTATCAAAACTATCGAACAACAGTGGCAATGAATATTAGTGGTACGATTTCAAAGACTGGTAAGATTAGTACTAATCCTAATGATTTAGATATTACAAAATTCAAAGATTGAGCAAATAGTAATATTCCTGCTTACAAAAATGCCTCAAGTAAGGGTCCTACTTTTATTAATGATATTGATAATTTAAGTTTTGATACTAGCGATAAATTATATCCGTGACATTTAACTAATGAAACACAATTATTGAATAATAATGCATCTGAAATTAGTGACAAAGAGCGTGATAGTTGAATTAATAAAGTTGGAATTTGATTTGGTGCTTTATTTTATAATAGAATGGGACAAACTGTAGTGCAAGGTGCTTATACTAAAAGCCCATATTTTATTCGTCAAAATATTGCCAAAGCTTATAGTGATCCCAATGCTCCTTTTAATGTTGCTTTTAATGTTGTGCCTTTTGATAAAGAAACTGATGAATTAGGAACTTACTTTATTGGTACTCCTGAAAAATTATTTAAACAGAACAAATATTTAATGAAAGTTTATGGTTTACAAAATCAACAACAGTTAGGCAAACCTTCAATGATGCAATTATATGATGCTGGAGGTTCTTCATTAAATCCACTTTTAGAACAAGAAAATAGTGATGATAGTATTAGTCTTGTTATTAATCAAACGATTGCTAAACAATTAAATTTGAAAATAAATGATGAATTTAAAATGAGTAGTAATGGTAATACTATGAAATTTAAAGATAATAATAAATTGAAACCTTTTGATTTGGATAAAATTAATATTGATAACATTGTTGGTGATAGTAAAAATGTTAATAATGTAACATTATTAAGACAACAAACTGGTTATACACAAGTTGATGAGTTAAAGGATGGGGCTTATGATAATATGGGTATTAATGCTACAAATATGTTAAAAGAAGTTACTGCTGGTAAGGTTGTTAATTCTTATAATGATAAGATAAGTTCTAAAACACCAACGTATAAAGTAGTTGGTATATATAATGGTTATGGTCAACCTAATGCTTATATTAGTAAAACTAATGCTGATAAAGTTTTATCATTTAATAAAACAAAAGAATTTTTATTTTTATTATTTAAAAAAGAATGAGAAGATAAAAAAACAACTTGTGATGTTGATTTTGGTAAATTAAAATCATTTAATGAATATCAAAATTTTCTTAATCAATTAAATGATCCCGTTATTTATAAACTTAATCAAATATTTGAAAATGAAAATCCAATTTTTAATTTTAAATTTTCAAATTCGCAATCATTACCAGATATAACTAATTCATTTTCAACTTCGCAAATGTATGGAGATTACAGTGCTTTTGGTTTAAATGGTGGTACTGATGGTTCTGGTACTTATCAAGGTTATGGTGCAGGTAGTGCTGTTAATATTACGCCACAAGATATCCATCATCAGTTGTTAAATCAAATTACTGCTTTAGTTGATACAGTATTGGTTGCATTTATTATCTTTTCATTAATCATTTCGTTCTTTATTATTTTATTAACAAGTAATTTAGTAATTTATGAAAATCGTAAAACAATAGCAACAATGAAAACACTTGGTTATAGTGATGCAAAAATAACTAATATTGTTATTGGTATGTATTTACCAGTGATTGCTGTTATGTTTGTTATTGGTTTTCCCGTAGGATGAATAATTGTTAAGTTTATTCTTAACTATTTAGCTGCTAATACAACATGGGTTTTACCATTATTCTTTGTTTGATGATTACCGCTTGTGGTTGGTTTAATTGTCTTTGGTATTTATGCAACAACCTTTATTATTGATTGATATGCCATGAAGAAGATTAATCCAATTAAAACTTTAAATGAAATTGATTAAAAGCAGAAGGGAATAAAAACATGAAAAATGATAAAAAAAACACTAAAAATTCAAGTGAACAAGTAACTAAAAATAAGTTAGAATCTAGTTTTACAAAGAAGTCAGTATCTAAAAATGAAGGTGCAATACCACCAGTAACCCATAAATCTCATGATAAACCAGAATCAAAGGAAGAAATAGAAGCTAATAAAGCCAAATTGCAAGCTTTTAAAGATAATCAAAAAGCAATTAAAAAATTAACAAAAACTCATTCAAAAGAAATTTTAGCAGGTAAAATTATATCAATGACTAATAATACTCCTGATACTCAAACTAATGTTATTGAATTATTTGATGTTAAAAAATCTTACTTAACTGGAGACTTAGAATATGAAGTATTAAAAGGAGTTAATTTAAAAATTAAATTAGGTGATTTTGTTGTTATCTTAGGACCATCGGGAAGTGGTAAGACAACATTATTAAATATTATTTCGGGATTGGATAAACCTAATACTGGTGATGTTTTTGTGGCGGGATACAATTTATCTTTATTAAAAGATAGTCATTTAACTAAATTTAGACGAGATAATGTTGGTTTTATTTTTCAACAATACAATTTATTAACTAACTTAACTGCTCGTGAAAATGCTGAAGTTGGTGAAAATCTTGCTAAAAATAAAAATAAAAATATGAGTATTGATGATATTTTTCAAGTTATTGAAATGGATGAACATATGAATAAATTTCCAAGTCAATTATCAGGTGGACAACAACAAAGAGTATCGATTGGTAGAGCACTAGCAAAAAATCCGACAATTTTATTTTGTGATGAGCCAACAGGAGCACTTGATGAGGAAATGGGGCGTAAGGTATTAGAGATTTTATTGGATGTTAATCGAGAATATAAAACATCAATTATTATGGTTACTCATAATCCTAACTTCCAATATGTTGCAAATACTGTTATTAACGTTAAAAATGGTAAAATTATTAGTGTAAAGAATAATGAAAAACCAATGAAACCAAATGAAATAAATTGATCATAAGAAAATGGTATAGATGGGGGTTGATTTAATAAATATAAGAAAAATGCATATTTTCATGCATTTTTCTTATATTTATATAGAGTAAATACTTGTATAAAGAAAAAAATATTAAATTATAAGAATCTAATAGAAAATACTATATTTTATTTAGTTTAATTATTTTTTAGAAAGAAAAAGGTGCAAGGCAATGAGTATTGGTTTAATTACATTTATTATATGAATATGTTTAGTAATTTGAATAGTATTTTTAATTTGAGGTATAATTTTATGTAATAGTAATAATGCATTAGGCATCATATTATTATTTTTAACATTAAATTTAATTGGTTTAATAATAGGAATTTCTTTATTATATAATAAAAATAAGCAAAATGTAGATAACAAAAAAAATATTAATAGTAATATTAAAATAGAAGAACTAAGTTAAATATTCCTTTTTAGAAATTTTAATATTAAATTAAAAAATCATACCTTAATTTAATACAATTAAAAATAAAATAATAATAAATATTATCATATTAAAGTATGACTTAAAAATATTTAAATGAAACTTGCAAAAAAGTAATTATTTTAACACTGATTGATAAATTATTCAGATATTTTTGTTGAAGATAAATCATAAAATTTACCTTTAATAATATATACTATTGTTTCACAAATGTTAACTAAGTGATCACCTAGTCTTTCAATATATTTCAACTGTTGCATTGTTGATGTATATTGAGAGAGTTGATCATTATTTTTGTTTACTTTTAACATATTGACAATGTTTTTCATTGATTCACGAAAACGATTATCAATATCAATATCATATTCTGCTGCTTGATAAGCTTTATTAATATCATTTTCATTTATAGATTCACCAATTAAATCCATCATTTTAAATACTTTTTTCATTAATCCTGATAATTGAGATGTTAATTTAATTTCTGGTTTATATTTGACATTAAATTTGGATAAATTTTTAGCATAATTTGAAATACGTTCTAAATCACGAATAATATTCATATAGCCAATAATAGTACGTAAGTCAGTAGCAAAAGGATTTTGTTGAGCAATACTTCAAATTGCAGTAATTGTTAAACTTTCAGCGACTGTTCTAATTTCTTTATCGGTTTCAACAATTCTTTTTGACATGTCAAAATCTTGGGTTTCCATTGCTATTAAAGCGTCTTTATGTTCTTTTTTTACTTCTTTTAATAAAGTTAATAAGTTTTGTTTTAAATTTATGATATCTAAATCAAATCTACGGTTAATTATTTTCATTTTTTCCTCCTTTCTCTATAATTAATTATATATATTTTTAACCAAATCTGCCGGTAATATAATCTTCTGTTCTTTTATCTTTTGGTCGTGAAAATATTTTTTTAGTATTATTATATTCAATGACTTCTCCATTTAAGAAAAAGGCAGTTTTATCAGAAATTCGTGCTGCTTGTTGCATTGAATGTGTAACAACAATAATTGTAAAGTCTGATTTTAAATCATTCATTAAGTCTTCAATTTTAGATGCGGCAATCGGATCTAGAGCTGAAGTTGGTTCATCCATTAATAGTACTTCTGGTTTTAGGGCAATAGCACGAGCAATACATAAACGTTGTTGTTGTCCACCTGATAATGATAATGCTGAATCGAATAAGTGTTGAGCAACTTCATCTCATAAAGCCGCTTTTTTTAAAGCATCTTCGACAATTTGATTTAGAATCTTTTTATTTTTAATGCCTTGATTTTTTGGGCCATATGCCACATTTTCATAAATTGACATTGGAAAGGGATTAGGTTTTTGAAATACCATTCCAACTTTAGTTCGTAATGAAATAATATTTTTTTTATTTTCATAAATATCTTCATTATTAAATAATATTTGTCCATTAATTTTAACACCATCAATTAAATCATTCATTCTATTTAAAGTTCGTAGTAATGTTGATTTGCCACAACCACTTGGTCCAATAAAAGCGGTTACTTGATTACGACTTATTTCTAAATTTATATTAAATAAAGCCTGTTTTTTGCCATGATTATAGAAGAAATTTAAATTTTTAATAGTAAAAACATAATTACTTTTTGGAATATTTTCTATATTTGATAAATTATTTGATTTGTTATTTGGTTTTTTCTTAAATTTATCTTTCACTTTTAAAAAGTAAGGTTTAATTACATTTACTTTTCTTTTTTTATTGCTATTCGTTGATTCTTTCTTGCTTTCATTTTTTCTTTTAATAATTCAATTGAGCATTTTGTTTTCACCCCGATTCCTGTTGTTAAACTTTTTTCAAAATGTTTTGCTATAAAGTTTAAAATAAATATTAGTATAACTGTTATTAGTGCTGTTTGGTACATCATTCCTAATTTATTAGGGTCATTTGATTCTTTATTAACTAATAAAATATGGGTTGTTAAAGTTTGTCCTGAACTTAAGAAACCTTTATTGGGAAAAGCAACAGTGCTTCCTAATGTTAGATAAACTGGTGCTGATTCACCAATAATTCTACCCATTGATAAAATCATACTAGTAATAATGCCACCAATGGCAGCTGGAATAACTACTTTTCTTATTGTTTCAAATTTACTAGCACCTAGTGCTAATGATGCTTCGCTATATTCAATAGGTACTGATTTTAATGTATCTTCTACTGCTCTAATAATAAGTGGTAAAATAACAATTGTTAATGTTAAACTAGCAGCAATTGCTGAGAAACTTATTTGTAAGAAAGTAATAAAAAAAGTAAATCCAAACATACCAAAGATAATTGATGGCGTAGAAGCTAAGGTATTTAGCACAAAACGTAATATTGAAGCAAATCAACCATTTTTGGCATATTCGTGAAGATAAATTGCACCAATAATACCTAATGGCATAGCAATAGTAATTGTTGTTAATACCAATAAACATGTCATTGTGATAATTGATAAGTAACCTTCATCACCAGTTGTTGAAATTAAAGCTGCAAAATTAAAATTGAAAATGCTACTACCAGCATTACCACTAATGTTGAAGATACCATTAATAATAATATCACCAATAATTCAAATAATTAATCCCATAGTAATAAAACAAGCTAGCCCCATAAAGAATAATCGAAAATAGTCTTTAAAGTGTTTTCAGCCTTGATTTTTAATAGTTTTTTCACTAATAGTTAACATTAGTTGATTATCAGATAGATTTATTTTTTTTAAATTATAATTTCGTGGTTTTTTATGACCTTTTGCTTTTTTATCACTACGTTTATAAATTATTAAAACAATAAAGTTAATTATTGAAACTATAATAAATAAAAATAAACCAATTCCATATAATGCTGATATTTGTTGAGAACTAACTGCTTCTCCAATTTCTAGTCCAATTACTCCCGCTAAAGTAGAAATTGAACTAAATAAAAATGCAAGTGGACCATGTGCAAAATTTGGGGTTAGAGTACTATTACCAGCAATCATAACAACGGCCATTGTTTCACCGATGACTCTTCCAAATCCAAAAATTATTGCACCAATGATTTTGGTTTTTGCCGCTTTAAAAATGACTTTAAAACTAGTGTCAGTCCTGCTAATACCTAGTGCTAATGATGCATATAGATAAGATTTTGGTACTCGAGTAATAGCATTAACAGATAATGAAATAATTGTTGGTAATGCCATCATTGATAAAATAAAACTTGCTGTCATCATATTTTCTTTGGTTGGTGCTTCCATTTTTACAAAAATAGGGCCAATGGTCATTAAACCAAAAGCACCAAAAACAACTGAAGGAATACCAGATAATAATTCTACTAAAGTTAATGTTGTTTTTGTTAATTTTGGTGGTAAAAATTCACATATAAATAATGATGTTAGTAAACTTAAAGGAACAGCAAGTATCATTGAAAATAGTGCAACTCAAAAAGTGGCAACGATAAAGGCAATAATACCAAAACTATTAGCACTAGGTAATCATTTACTATTTCCTAACATTTTAAATCAATTTAGAAAACTCATATTACTAAATGTTTGACCGATAATAAAACCAATTAATAATGAAGCGGCAATTAGTGCTAATGAAGATATAGACAATACACAAATTTTAGCAATCAGATCATAAGTATGTTTTTTTTGTTCACTAATAAAAACATTTTTTGGATCATGATTTTTATTAAAATGATTAAAAGTTATTTTATGTCAAAACTTTTTAAAAGATTTGGATTTCATTTATTAATACTCCTTTATGGAAAATTGTTTAATCACTGATTTAAATCATAATTTAATTTGTCAGTTAATGCTACTGCTGATTGTGCGTACTGAGTTTCTGAAAAAGCAGGAACTACGTATTCGTTATGACCTTGATAGTCAGGAATAAACAAGAATTTTAGAAATTTAACTAAAGTATTAATTTGTTTAAAATTTTTATTTATTAAACCTGTAAATGGTCGTGATAACTGATAAGTACCATTTTTAATGGTGTCTAAACTTGGAGCAATATTTTCTCAATTAGCAATATGAATATTAGTGAATTGTTTATTCGAATCTAATTGTTTTTTATCTGAATATGAACTATAGCCAACACCACCACTAGACATATTAAACATTTGTGTACTTGAATTAACAGTTATTGCTTGTGGATAATATGCTTTTGAATCACCCAGAACTTTTTCATTAAAAACATCTCGTGTTCCTGAACCATTTTCTCTAGTATAAGCTAAAATTTTGAGGTCACAAGTTGGTTTGATTCAACCTTGATTTGGTTCTGAAGTATTTTGTGGAAATAAATCTATTCAGAAAATAGGTGATTTCGATAAATACATTTTTTTTACTTTATCTTGTGTAAAATTTAGAGGTTTATTATTACCTAAGCAATCTTGTGGCAAATTATAAACTAAAATCATGCCATCTTTTGATAAAACAAAAGAAATTAAATTATTATTAGGAGTTGTATATTCTTTCGAAAGTCAGCCAATACCAAACATATTTTTATTAACTGGAATTACTGCTGCATCTGAACCTAAACTGTTATAAGTAAAGTCTGCTTCTTTATGATTATCGGGATAGTCTTCCATTAATGTATGCATTAAAGGTGCTACTGAAGTTGAACCCCCCATAATAAAATAGGGTTTATGACTAACTAAAGTTACAATAAAAATACTAATCATTGTGATTAATCAAAATAATGACAAAATTCTTTTTTTTAGCATATAAATCCACCCAACTGAGAGTTTTCTTTATCATACACGTATTATAACAATATAATTGATAAAAAGTAGAAAAATTATTTCATTTTTATAAAAAATGTAGGTTCTAGACTATATTATTAATATTTTTTATTAAATATTTTTAATTTAATATAAAAAATAAAAGAAAAGTATTTCTTTCTTTTATTAGTATTCTTTATTTATATATTTCAAAAGATAAAATAACTTTATTTTTTATTATCTAAAGCATTATTTTTCTTTAAAGTTTTTAAAGTACGAGCACTAATCATTAAAGTTTTTCCACCAATTTTTACTGGTTGTAAGTTTGGATTTCATTTTCTTCTAGAAGAGTTCATCGCATGCGAACGGTTGTTACCAGCTAGTGGACCAATACCACTTAAAGCACATTTTCTTGCCATAGTTATTTTCTCCTTATTAATGTTTTAACTAATAAATAATACCATATTTATTTATTTATTTTAAAAAAAATTAAAATTTATTTGTAAAAAATTGAATATTTACTAGGTCATTATTTTAATAAGAAAAATTTAAATTATATATTTTTTTTAAAAAAATAAAAAATATGTTATAAATAAACTATATTATACAAATTTTTAAGAAATCTTGGAGGAAAAAAATGAATTGTATTATTTATGCTGTGCAAATTGATGATGAAAAAAAGATTGGTTTACATGCACGACCAATAGCAGAAATTGCAGCTGCTATTAGTAAGTATAAAAATATTGAGGTAGAAGTCATTAAATTACCTGATAATGCAGATATTACGAAGTCAGTAAAACTTACTGGTAATGAAACTAAAGTTAAAGCTAAGTCAGTTCTTAATTTTCTAGGTTTACAAGCAAAAAATTTTAGTAAAATTGCTTTTATTATTACAAAAATGGATGAAAAAGTAGAAGATAAAAAACTTGAAGAAGTTAAATCAGAAATTATTTCTTTATTAAAAGAAGAAAAATTAATAAAGTAAATGGTTTTAAAAAAAGTATTCAAAAGAATACTTTTTTTAAAACCATTTATCCTTATGATATAATTATTTACGTTCTTAAAATATTAAATTATATAAATGGAGGCATTTAATGAGCGAAATTAACAAAAATAAAGAAATAATAATTTCAGAACAAGGTTTAGAAAAGTTAAAAACTGAATTATATAAACGAATTAATGTTGAACGTGAATCAATAAAAGAACGATTAAAAGCAGCTAGGGCTGATGGCGATTTATCAGAAAATGCTGATTATACTAGTGCGCGTGAAGAGCAAGGCAAAAATGAAGCACGCATTCAAGAACTTGAAACGATTATTACTAGTGCTGTTATTCTTGAAGAACAAAAACAACGTAAAAATAGTAATATCAAAGCAGTTCGTGTTGGTAGTTGAGTAACAATTGTAAAAATTAAAGATGGTAAAATTGTTTCTGAATCAGAAGAAAAATTTAAAATTGTTGGAAGTATTGAAAGTAATCCATTTGAAGGATTAATTTCTAATGAGTGCCCATTAGCAGTATCAATTATGAATTGTGTTGTTGGTGATATTGTTGATATTAAAGGTATTAAAGAAACATATAGGGTAAAAATTATAGAAGTAAAAAATCAATTATAAATAATTAAACAGAATGATAATTATAAGTTTTGTTTTCTTTAGTATCTAAATTACTTTGTTGTGGAATGGCAACCCTTTTTAGGACTATTTTTTGGTGGACATTTGTGTTTGATATTTAATGGGGGTTAAGTAGTTTAAAGTGCTGTGGATTCTTATGTTGTTGTATCAATTGATATAATCAAATAATTCTAATTTTAATTGGATTAATGATGTAAAATTTTTATCATTGATAAATTCGGTCTTAAAAGTTTTGAAAGTTGCTTCAGCAACAGCATTGTCATAAGGACAACCTTTTTTGCTTAAAGAACGATTAATGTTGAATGCTAATAAAAGATTATTAATAATTTTATTATTAAATTCATTACCGCGATCACTATGAAATATTTGTATATTTTTTAAACAGCGATTTGATTGCATAAATGCTTGATATACTAATGATGCATCTTTTTTAAATCCAACACTATGTCCAATAATTTCGCGGTTAAATAAGTCTATTAATAGGCAAATATAGTTTCATTTGCCATTAACTTGAACATAAGTTAAATCACTGACAATAACTTCATTTTTAACCCTATTATTAAAATTTCTATTAACAAGATTTGTTACTTGACTATTATTAACTCTGTTATTATGATTTTTGAATGATAATTTAGTGTATTTTGATATTAAATTATGTTTATTCATAATTTTTTTAATTTTTCGTCTTGATAAATAAATTCCTTTATTTTCTAGAACAACTTTTAATCTTCTTGTTCCATAAACTTCTTTATTTTCTTTAAAAGCACTAATAACAGCTTCATCATACATATTATTTTTAATTTTATCTTCTTTTTTATTTAAATTAAAATAATATGTTGATTTCCAAAGTTTTAAAAAACGACACATTTTACGAATTTTATATTTAACTTTATTTTTAGCAATAATTTCTATTTTCTGCCTATTATTAGTGCTGCTTGCTTTAAAATGTCATTTTCCATTCGTAACTGTTTTAATTCTTTTCTTAATTTAATTAATTCATTTTCTTCAACAGAACGATTATCTTTAGTTTTAAAACTGCCTGAATTAGTAAATTGCTTAATTCAATTGTAAGTAGCTGCTCTTGTAACATTGTACTCTTTAGCAAGACAAGACACTGACTTACCACTTTGATATAAAGCTACTATTTGTTTTTTAAATTCATCTGAATATGAGTTAATATTGGCCATAATTATAGTTCCTTTCTTTTAACTAATTTGTTCACTTGTCTACGTAATTAGTGTCCAATAAAGTGTAACCCATCCACCATCAAATCTTCTTTGCCTTTTAGGAACTATTACAGGAGTAAAATTACTATTGCGATCTCTTGGTACATCAATTTCAATTTTACCTTGTTGAGTTATTAATTTTTTTGAACTTGTACCATTACGAGCATTTTCAGTAGTACTATGTTGATTTTTTTCATATCCTAAATAATTTTGCATTTCAGAATTCAACATTTTTTCAACTAATCTTTTTGTTAATTCTTTATATAAACCGCCAGGTTTAAAAACTGTTGTTAAATCTTCAGTATTTTCTAGTAATAAATCTACTGCTTTTGATATTGGAACATTATTATTAAAGTTATCTTTTTAGCCATGTGTAACTCACTCTTTCTAGTCATTTAATTATATTTACTAGAATTAATTAAACATAGTTATTTTTGTAAGTTACACAGATTACTAAACATTTCCTCTCATTTGTAATTGTTCCAGCAAATAGTTTTTTATCAACTATTAATGATGAATATACTGAAGTATTTAATTCATATTTGTTTTTTACTTGACTAAAGCTTGAATCAAGTTCATAAACATTATTATTATCAGTAGTAGCATATATTTTGTTATTTAAATCTTCTATTGATAAAGAAAAAATTTTACCATCTTTCAAATTAATTTTTTCTGTTATTTCATTTTTGATTAAATCATACTGATAAATTTTGTCTTTTGTTGCTAATATTAATTCAGTATCAGATAGTGCTTTAATATCAAAAATAATATTACTTTTATTTTTAAAATCATATTTTAATTTATGGGTTTTAGTTTCTAAATCAATTTCTCATAATTTCCCTTCACTAGTGCCAGCGTATATTTTATTTTCTGCAATTTTAACTAGGGCATTTACATCACCTCAATCGTCAAAACGATATTTTTTAGTATTACCAGTATTAATATCTAATTCATAAACATTACCAATACCAGTACCAACATATAACTTATCTTTTGAACCTTCAATTAAAGTTTTAGAATCATACTTATCACCAAATCCAATGAATTTCTTTTCTGCAGTTTCAGTTTCTAAATCAATTTCTCAAATTGTATTTGTTATTGTACCAACATATACTTTACCATTTGATGCTTTAATTAAACTATTTATACGTTCTTCATTTAATTGATATTTATTGATTTTTGTATTATTAGTAAAATCAATCTCTCAAATATTTCCGTTCTCTGTTGCAGCAAATATTATACTATCTGAGATTTGAAGAAATTTATTTATTTTTCCATCATTTAATTCATATTTATTAGAAATTTGACCTTCACCTATGATAATTGTTAGATTAGTAGTTAAATTTTTAAATGAATCATAATTATAATTAATTTTTGCATTAATAGAACCACTAACTGTGAAGTCTTCATCTTTTAAATCAATTTCTTTATTATTAGTAATTTTGTTTAATGAAAATAAATTATTTTTAAAAGAATTTTTAATTTCAGAAATTAATGAATTTTTAATAAATTCAGCATTAATTGAATCATTTAATTCCATTACTGAACTTTGAAAATTAACTTTTTTTGTATATTTTGTTTCATTAATAGCATCAACAATTTTTTCAGAAGAAGCATTAATATTAATTATTAATAAAGTTTCTTTATTTTTAATTTCTCCATAATTATAATTAATTTTTGCATTAATAGAACCACTAACTGTGAAGTCTTCATCTTTTAAATCAATTTCTTTATTATTAGTAATTTTGTTTAATGAAAATAAATTATTTTTAAAAGAATTTTTAATTTCAGAAATTAATGAATTTTTAATAAATTCAGCATTAATTGAATCATTTAATTCCATTACTGAACTTTGAAAATTAACTTTTTTTGTATATTTTGTTTCATTAATAGCATCAACAATTTTTTCAGAAGAAGCATTAATATTAATTATTAATAAAGTTTCTTTATTTTTAATTTCTCCATAATTAAAAATGATTTTAGCATTAATTATACCTCATTTATCTAAATCTTCTTGTTTTAAATCTTCTTCATTATTAGTAATTTTATTAAATTTAAAATCTTCGAATTTAAAAACATTTTTAATATCATTATTTTTTATTTCATTTTTAATAAATTCAGATTTATTAATTTTTTTATTGATAGATTCTAAACTATCTTTCATTGTTATATTAACTGTATATGTAGTTTCACTAATAGCATCAACAATTTGTTTATCTGAATATTTTACACTGATTTTTAAATCAACAAATTGATTTTTAATTTTTCCATAATTATAATTAATTTTTGCATTAATAAGTCCTATTTTTTTAAAGTCATTATTATTAATTTCTTCATTTTTTTCATTTATAATTTTATTTAATGAAAATAAATTATTATCAAAATTTTTTTGATTAATTTCATCTAATGAATTTTTAATAAAGTCTGAACTAATGTTTGTTTTTAATTCATCTATAGTACTATTAATTATAATATTATCAAGTGAATAATTAGTTTGATTAATTGCATTTACTATTTTTTGATCATTATTTTTTTGTTTTTCTTTTATTGCACATGATGCAATACTTAAAGACATTGGTAATACAACAGTTAATACACCAACTGTTGCTAGCATTTTTTTATAACTTAATTTTCTTTTCATCTTTCACCACTCCAAAGTGTTATTATATTGTTTTTTTTGTTTGAATTTCAATACTTAAAAAGGAATGAGTTAAATTGAATATCAATTTTATTTTCATTCCTAAATAATTTTTTAATGTTTTAATTTACTATTGATCAGTTTACATTAGTTTTAATTTATATTGATTTGTTGAAGATTTTTTTTGTGAATTTAGTGAATTTGCTTCTTTTTTTATTGAAGAAAAATCTTGAATCTTATTTACTTTTTTATTAATTTTATATCCTTGTTTCAATATTTGATATTCTGGTCTAGATTTTACATAACTACTGCCTTTATCAACAATATATTTACCACCTTTAGCAATTACAATACCACCAGCAGTTGCTTTTAATGTATTCATTAATGATGCTTCTGGATTTAATACTGCATTTAATACACCAGCACCAGCACCACAAATTAATGATGTTCCAACTTTAGTTTTATTTTTATCTTTATTTTTTACAGCTTTTTTAATTTGATAACCTGCTATTCCTCCGGCTGCAGCACCAATCGCAATGTTGGTAACAGGCACTGGATTTGTTCATGAAAGACCGTCAATTGCTCCTAATCCAGCACCAAACAACGGTAAATAATCAATTGTTTCATTAATGATATTTTTATCTTTAGCCATCTCTTTTAATCTTCCTTTCTAAAAATAAAAAAACTCATTTACTTTTTAACAAGTAATGAGTTAAAAACTTATATTAAGTTTAGAAAAATAATATCATAATTTTAATAATAATTATAAAAAAATATTAATTACATAATTTAGTGTAGATATAATTATAGTTACATTAAATATTAAATATTAAAGATATATTTTTTTATTTTTCTTTTTTAGTAATTTTTATATTTAAATTATATGTATAATTACTAAATTTTGTATTGCTTTTAATAAAAAATACTTTATAATATTTAAGACTGTTTATGCAGTTTCAACCGCTCTACTTTAGGTTAACAAGTGATTTATTCCACCTATAAGGCGAGTCTAAACTGGAGGTAATAAGAAAAATGTTTGTAGTTATTCAAACAGGAGGAAAACAAATTAACGTTTCCTATGGTCAAGAGATTTTTGTTGAAAAACTTGTTGGCAAAGCTAAAGATAAGATTATTTTTGACAAAATATTGATGATTGATCAACAATTCGGTAAACCTTTCCTAAAAGGTGCTGAAGTTCATGGTGAGATTATTAAACAAGATAAATCAAAAAAGATTCGAGTGTTTAAATATAAACCTAAGAAAAATTCAAAAACAATGTATGGACACCGTCAGCCATATACAAAGGTATTAATTACTGATATCTTACTTGGTGGTAAAAGTCTTGTTGATAAGAAGACTGAACAATCAAAACCAGTAATTAAAGATGAAGTAAAAAAAGAAGTAATTTCTGAAGTAGTAACTCCTATTATTAAAGAGCCAAAATCAGTAGTTAGTAAAGTAAAAAAAGAACTTACAAAAGAAAAAGTTGTTAAAACTAAATCAGTTGTTAAGGATAATATTACAGAACCAGATAACACTAAAACTGTTGTTAGTGAAGGTAATTTAAAAACTATTTTTGATCATAAAAATATGACTGTTAAAGTTGTTAAAGAAGATGATGAAAATAATAAAAAATAATTTAAGGTAATATTAAATTATGGTTAAAGTTACTTATAATTACCAAAATAGTAACATTGTAGAAGTTATAATTACTGGTCATGCTAATTTTTCAAAAATTGGAAATGATATTGTTTGTGCAGGGATTTCAGCCATTGTTATTGGTACATTAAATGCACTTCATGAACTTGATAATAATCAAGTTCAAGTAATTAATAATACTGCTGGATTAGTTAAACTTAAAGTTGCTAGTTTCACTAATAATAGTCAAATCATTTTAAAAACAATGCTTTGACAATTAAAAACTATTAAAGAACAATATCCAAAATATATTAACATAAAGGAGGTGTAATTATGTTTTATAAATTAAATTTACAATTATTTGCTTCAAAAAAAGGAGTGGGTTCAACTCGTAATGGTCGTGATTCACATTCTAAACGTTTAGGTGCTAAAATTGGTGATGGACAAAGTTTAAAAGAGGGAACAATTATTTATCGTCAACGTGGAACTAAAATTCACTCTGGTGAAAATGTAGGACGTGGTGGTGATGATACCTTATTTGCTTTAAAATCAGGAATTGTTAAGTATACTATTTTTAAAAAAAATAAAACACGAGTTTCAGTTATACTTGATAAAAAGTAAAAATAAATTTTTAATAATAAAAACCTATTTTCAATGCTATCATATTTTGAAGATAGGTTTTGTTTGTTTATTTTATGTTTAATAATATGATAGGAGAAAATAATGAAACATATTACTTTAATAATTACTGGTAGTATTGCAGCAAACAAAGCCTTAATTTTATTAAAACAATTAAAAAAAGAATTTTTAGTTGATATTATTTGTACTAAAAGTTCTTTACATTTTCTAGAAGATAAAACATTTTCTTATTATTCTGAAATGTTTGAACAAGAATCATATGTTAAAGGAGATTTAATTACTCATACTAATTTAGCGATTAAAACAAATTTAATTGTTGTGGAATGGCAACCCTTTTTAGGACTATTTTTTGGTAGACATTTATTTTTGATAATTAACTGGAGTTAAGTAGTTTAAAGTGCTGTGAATTCTTATGTTGTTATATCAGTTGATGTAATCAAATAATTCTAATTTTAATTGGATTAATGATGTAAAATTTTTATCATTAATAAATTCAATTTTGAAAGTTTTAAAAGTTGCTTCAGCAACAGCGTTATCATAAGGACAACCTTTTTTGCTTAAAGAGCGATTAATATTGAATGCTAGTAAAAGTTTATCAATAATTTTATTATTAAATTCATTACCGCGATCACTATGAAATATTTGAATATCTTTTAAACAACGATTTGAGTGCATAAATGCTTGATGTACTAATGATGCATCTTTTTTAGTACCTACACTATGTCCAATAATTTCGCGGTTAAATAGGTCAATTAATAGGCAAATATAGTTTCATTTACGATTAACTTGAACATAAGTTAAATCACTAACAATAACTTCATTTTTAAGCCTATTATTAAAGTTTCTATTAACGATATTGGTTATTTGACTATCGTTGACTTTATTATGATGATTTTTGAATGATAATTTAGTGTATTTTGATATTAAATTATGTTTATTCATAATTTCTTTAATTTTTCTGCGTGACAAATAAATATTCTTTTCTTTTAGAACAACTTTTAATCTTCTTGTTCCATAAACTTCTTTATTTTCTTTAAAAGCACTAATAACAGCTTCATCATAAATATTATTTTGTTTTTTTCTTTTTCCTTTAAATTAAAATAATATGTTGATTTAGAAAGTTTTAAAAAACGACACATTGTGCGAATTTTATATTTAACTTTATTTTTAGCAATAATTTCTATTTTCTGCCTATTATTAGTGCTGCTTGCTTTAAAATATCATTTTCCATTCGTAACTGTTTTAATTCTTTTCTTAATTTAATTAATTCATTTTCTTCAATAGAACGATTATCTTTAGTTTTAAAACTGCCTGAATTAGTAAATTGCTTAATTCAATTATAAGTAGCTGCTCTTGTAACATTGTACTCTTTAGCAAGACAAGACACTGACTTACCGCTTTGATATAAAGCTACTATTTGTTTTTTAAATTCATCGGTATATGAGTTAATATTGGCCATAATTATAGTTCCTTTCTTTTAACTAATTTGTTCACTTGTCTACGTAATTAGTGTCCAATAAAGTGTAACCTATCCATTCTTAAATTATTTCATGGAATACTAATATAACCTAAAGCAATAGAAACACCTACTACTATTGGTTTAATAGAACTAATTCCTAAAATTATAATAGTTGGAATTAAACCTAATGTTGTACTAAATATGATACATCCAGTAATTACCATAAATTTTAAAATTCATCATATGTATTTTTTCATTACTTAATTCTCCTTTTTTATAAATGATGATGACTATAATCTCAATTTAATGAAGCATTATCTCTATCAAATAATATTTCACTTATATCACTACCATAATGACTTACATTATCATTTACTAATCTTGCAGTTTCATTATTAAATGGTGTTTCTTGCATTTCTTCAATATTATTTGTAGTTTCCATAGGTAGTAAATTATGTATAATTTCACTTGCACCAGCAATTATGGTAGGTACTGCATAAGCATTATTAAAATCATTATTAATACCCATTGCAACACCACTTGATATTAAACATCCATCAGTACCCATATTCGCTATTTTTCTTATTGCTTCAAATTTATTAGGTATTAACTCAGTTAATCCACTAATAAGATTTGATATACCATAAGCATTTAATGAAATATAAGTATCTCAATCCATTAATGACTGATGTTCTTGTTTATCTAATAATAATCATGGAGGACCCTCAGTTGTGGTTGTAGTAGTTATTGGAATTGGTGTTGTAGGAATAATAGGAGTAATATTATTTTCACTTCATTTACTATAATTTGCTAATCCAATTGTTCCTAAACCTAATAAGATTTTTTTAGAACTATTAATTAATTTAGTTTTAGTATTTGGTCTTTGATTTAAATTTCATATATCTAAACCTAATTTTTTACCAAAAAATAAACTATTAATTGAACCTAATACTGGATTTGCAATTACTTGACCATAATAAGCACTTGTACCAATCATTGCACAAATTGGGCTTATTCCAGTTCTAATTAATTTAGTTAAAGTATAATTTGATTGTGTATTTTCGTTTGGCATTTTAATCTCCTTTATTCGTTTTTATTAGTTCTCTTATAACATCTAGTAAAGAATCTACTACATAAGAATTTAATTCAAATTCATAATTTCTAATTTTAATTTTTTCCTTTTTCATTTGTTTATTCTCCTTTAATTTCAATAACATAATCGATTGTTATATTTTTATAATTATTTAAATGAGTTTTACAAAATCCTAATTTTGTATCTTTTTTAATTGAGCAAACATATATTTCTTGTTTACTATTGTTATTTTTACAACCATAAATATCACAATATCATAGTCATTCATAATCATTAATCATTTTATTTTCCTTTAATTTTCTAATTTTTTAATTGTTACTTTAATTCAACCTTGATAAACATCATTATCACCAACTATTAATGCAACATTACTTTCTGGGTCAGAAACAATTATGTGTTTGGATTTAACATTTGGGTATTGTCTTAAAATAATTGCTCTAATATCATTACTTGTATGAATTGCTTTTGGAAATGGTGATAATATTTCAATTTCATCTTTATTTTCAAACAAAGTAGGTAATATTATCATTAATTATTCTCCTTATTTTTAATTTGATTAGCAATTTCACTTAATATTTTTAATACTTTATATTCATTTTTTAATTCTTTAATAATAAATATTAAAAATATTATTAGTGTTATGCTTGTTATTAATATTGGTACTATTAATAAAATTTTTCATAATATCATTTTTTACTCTTTTCATTTTTTAAATCATTTGACATTAATTGAACAAAATGCACGATTTTTAGGAATATTTAAAGTATTAAAGATTTGACCAGTTACTATAATTTCATCATTTTTGTTTAATAAAATACAGCGTCTATAAAATTTTGGGTTGTTAAAAATTAAAGTAACATAGTTTAATCCATTTCATTGACCTCTAACACTATAATATAATTCTTTATTACCTTTTTCGTAATATTTTGCTTCAATAGTGTTACTTAGTTTTACTGTTAATTTGACATAATTTGTTTTATCTTTCATTTTTATAATTTCCTTAAATAATTATTAAAAATTAATATTTTTTTATGATTTTTTAAATAATATTGAATATGCTTATAAGCATCTTGTTCATGTTTTGTTAATTTTATATTTCCTTTATAATTTTTTATTTTAGTTTTATTTTTTGGGTGGTTTTCTAGATAATCTCAGTTGAAAACATCTTGTACTAATACCATTAATGCACCAATAATTTTAGGTGTTGCTAATGGATTAGTTAATAATTGTTTTGAACTTAAAAAGAAATTTTCTACAATAACTAATATTTTTTTATCAATAAATTTTTCTTTAATTAATTGAAATTTTTCTTTATACATATTTTTAGTTCATAAAACAGTTAATGTATTAAATGTTTCATTAAAAACAATATTATTAGTTTCAGGTGAATATATAACAATTCCATTATTACCAATTCCAGCGGGGTCAATTCCAATAATTAAGTCATATTGCATTAATTAAGTTAACCTCTAATAACTGTTTTAAAAATTTCTAAATCACAATTACATCAACAATATTTACATTCTTCAATAAATTCTTTATGACCACAAACTAAATTATCTTTTTTTAAATCATCAATCAGTTTAATTAATCCTATTTTAAATTCAATATCATCACTGTCTGGTATACAAATCGTTTCTCTTTTAGTTAAATATTCTTTATCCATATTTATACCTCCTACTTAACCTAATATTTAAAATACAGTCATAACAAATTGCTTTACTATTTTTATCTCTTAAAAAATATTTTCTTGTTTTTATATCATTAGTATTAAAGAATAAATAATCTAATTTATTTTGTTTACATGTTCAACAAAAATACTTTTTCATTATGAGTTGAAATTTCCTTATAAGAAGTAACTATATAATTAATTGGTAAATCATCATGTTTATATGGATTATTTATTTTAAAACCTTTTCTGTTTTCTTCTCACGTAATGTTATATTTAAAACAAGGATTAGTAATTTTAGTTTTGTTATCTGTTATTTCACCCATAAATCAACTATTATGCTGTTCATAAAATTTTAATGGTTCAAGTTTTATATCATTAAGATAATATTCTTTTGGAGCAGTTGGTTTATTAACAGTTATTTTTTGGTCTTTAATATATGGTTCTAATAATTTTATTAATTCATTACCACTTAATTCTCTTTTAATATTTTCTAAATTAAAAACTCAATATGTATATTTATCATCAGCAATAAAACTATTATTTTTAACCATTCATTTTGGAAGTGATAATTTATATTCACCATAATCAATAAGAATAGATTGTGGTTTATCTTTAACAATTTGTTCTTTTTTAAATTCTATTTGCATAATAATCCTTTCCTAATATGTTCTGTTGCTTCTAGCATAAAGAACATATATTTTGATTTTTAGATTATTAATAATACTACTATTCGTTTTATTCATTCCATGAAAACTGGGCTCAAAAATAAATTGTGAAATTTTAAAAAACATTGAGGCATTCGATTCAATATTTATTTAATTTGCATTTAGCAAATTAATATTTTAATTGAACCGGCACCGCTCAATTTTTTTTACAAGTTTGAAATTTATTTTCTCGCCCAAAAATTTTTCAAAAAAAATAAAAAATAAAACCAACACTTGCTCACTGGTGAGTGGCAAGGTTGGTTAAATAAAGAATAGAATTAATATAGTAGGTTCCCTAAGCAGGTCTATATATACTAGTTTCCAATCCGCTCCCACCCCAAGAATTACCATTAAATGGTTAGTATATTTTATTAGGTATCACTCCACTTTTTATTTATCCATGCAAGTCCACATGCTAGCTACTATTTTTAACAACTGTGTTGTAGTTCACTTTTTTAGTTCCCTAACACGTGTTGATAATAGCGTTAAAGAGGGTTCTTAAAAATTTTAAAATTTTACAATTACAAAAAAAGACAAGATTTTTATTCTCATCTTTTGTCATTTATTTTTAATTTAAGGATTTAAAAAAGAAAGGAGCTATTTAAAACTTTTTAGTTATCGACATCTTCGGTACGCTCCCATTACTTTAAATAAATCTCAAATAAAGTTTATATGTGAAAAAAAACAATATACAATATATTTTTTCAAAGATAAAACTAAATAAAAAAACTATTTATTTGATTTTAAGCAAATTAATAAAAACACCTATAAGTTTTATTTTAATATATAATTTTTCATATATGAAAATAACTTAAATGATATTTAACATTAAAAAAATGTTTTTTTAATTTTCATAAAGCAAAAATGGTTTACAAAAAATATTAACTAGATATAGTAAATTATTATTTTTTTAACAATAATATCTGTATACTAAAATTATATGAAAAATAAAATAGTATTTTACACAAAAATGTTAACACTATATAATAAGAGTTATTTTTAATATAAAAAAGGAGTAAGAAATGCGTTTTATAGATGTAACAAAATTAAAAGTTACTGCTGGCAAAGGTGGTGATGGTGTTGTTGCTTTTCGTCGTGAACTTTATGTAGCCAAAGGTGGTCCATCTGGTGGAGATGGAGGAAGAGGCGGTAATATTATCTTTATTGGTGATTCGGGTATGAATACTCTATTAGACTTACGTAAAAATAAAGAGATAACTGCTGAAGATGGTAAAAATGGTGCACCCAAAAATATGCATGGACGTAAAGGAACCAATACTTATGTAAAAGTTCCATTGGGTACCATTATTAGAGATAACAAAACTCAAAATATTCTTGGTGATATTATTAAAGATAAACAAGAAATAATAATTGCTGCCGGTGGTCTTGGTGGACGAGGAAATGCTCGTTTTGCTTCGGCAATAAATCGAGTACCTAAAATATATGAAAAAGGAATGCCTGGACAACATTTTGAAATAATTTGTGAGTTGAAATTATTGGCTAATGCCGGATTAGTTGGGTTGCCTAACGCCGGTAAATCAACATTATTAGGAGCTATTTCTGCTTCAACTCCAGCAGTTGCTGATTATCCTTTTACTACTCTTAATCCGCATTTAGGTGTTGTTAGAGTTGATAAAAATAATAATTTTGTTATGGCGGATTTGCCTGGATTAATAGCGGGAGCTAGTTTAGGAAAAGGATTAGGTTTACAATTTTTGCGTCATATTGAACGTTGTCAAGTTTTAGTACATATGATTGATATTAGTGATAAGACTCAAGATCATTTTTTAAATTATCAATTAATTATGAGTGAATTAGAAAGTTATAATAAAGATTTGACAAAAAAACCGCATTTAATTGTTGCAAATAAAATTGATTTACCAGATGCAGAAACTAATTTAGAGAAATTAAAAGAACAAGTTAAATTACCAATAATTGCAATTTCTGCTATGAAACATATTAGTTTGGATATATTAATTAAAGATATTGCTAAAGCTGTTGAAAAAGAACAACTGCATCAAGTTAATAATGATGAAAATAATGAAGAACATATTCTTTATGAATATATTAATAAAGAAGAAGTTCCACAAGTTTTTATTACTAAAATTGCAAGTAATCAATGAACTATTTCTGGTAAAACCGTTGAAGTAATATATCAAAAAAATCCTTTAAATAATTATCATAATATTTTATTATTTAAAATTAAATTACAAGATTTAGGAATTTATGATGAATTAAGAAAGCAAGGAATAAAAAAAGGTGATCATGTTAAGATTTTTAATTATGATATGATTTGAGAAGAAGAATAAAAAAGGGCAAAGGAAAATAGGAAATGGAAATAGTAATTAGTTTATTGGTAGTTATTTTAATTATTAGTAGTATTGGTGGCTTAATAATTTATATGCAAATTAAAAAAAGTCAGAATGTTACTAGTGACCCAATTGCACAAGATTTTTTAAAAATGCAAGTAGAAACTTTAAAAGAACAATTAAATGATTTTAAAATATCATGAAATGGTTCAGATCGTGATAAAACCGAAAAATTAATTAATTTAATGAGTAATATTGATAATTTTCAAAAAAATTTAGATAAAAAAGAAGATGATTATAAACGCAATGCTGATGTCATTCAAAGACAAGTAGTAGATGTTATTAAAGATTTAGCAAAGTTACAAGAATCATCAACTGTTTTAGGAAAAATTAATGATAATATTCAAAGTTTACAAGAAGTTTTTATTAATACTAAAAAACGTGGTAATGTTGGTGAATTTGTTTTAGAAAAAATTTTGACTAATATGTTGGGTTCAAATCAAAAATTATGAGAACGACAATATAAAACAATTGATGGCAAAGTTGTTGATGCCTATGTAAAAACAGATTCTGAAAAAGAAGGAATTGCTATTGATTCAAAGTTTTCAATTGATAACTATCAAAGGTATTTAGTAAGTGAAGATATTAAAGTTAAAGAAAATTATTTAAAAGATTTTCGTAATGATATTCGTAAACGAATTGATGAAGTTGGAAAATATATTAATATTAAAAATAAGATTTCTAGCGCAGTAATGTTTATTCCTTCTGAAGAAATATTTGCTTTTATTTACGCACAATTTGCTGATGATATTGTTGAATATGCTTTTAAGAAACGTGTTTGAATTACCTCTCCTACTACTTTATCTGCTGTTTTATTTACAGTTGATAAAAATCGTAAAGACATTGATTTCAATAAAAATTTAGAAAAAATGGCAAAAAAATTACGTTTATTCAAAGATGATTTTGATCGTTGGGTTGATAGATGAGAAAAAGTTAAGTCTGGTTTTGATACAACTAATAAAGCCATTGAAACTTTAGATAAAACCCATAATAAAATTGCTGGACATTATAACAATATTTTTGAAATGTCTGAAGAAATAAAAGAGAGTGAATAATTATGAATTTAGAACAATATTTAGATGAAATTATTAAATTTTTACAAAGTGAAGTAAAAAAAGCAAATGCCAAAGGTTTAATTGTTGGTTTAAGTGGTGGTGTTGACTCGGCAGTAGTAGCATTATTGATTAAAAAAGCTTTTCCTAATGATCATTTAGCATTAATTATGCCTTGTTTTTCACCAGATATTGATTTAGAATATGCAAATAATTTAGTTAATATTCATAAATTAAATGCCAAAGTAGTTAATTTAAATAATGTTTTTTTAAGTTTTAAAAAAACATTAGAAACTGAAATTAATATAGAAAAATCAAAATTAATTTTAGGAAATTTAAAAGCTAGATTAAGAATGAATACTCTTTATGCATATGCACAAAATCATAATTATTTAGTTGTAGGAACAGATAATAGTGACGAATGACACATTGGTTATTTTACTAAATATGGTGATGGTGGTGTTGATTTATTACCAATTATTCATTTGTTAAAAAAAGATGTTTTTGCTGCAGCAAAGATATTAAAAGTTAATGAAGAGATCATTATTCGTAAGCCAACTGCTGGTTTATGAGATGGACAAACCGATGAAATGGAAATGCAATTTAAGTATGAACAATTAGATCAATATTTACTAGGAAATAAATCATTAATACCATCATCAGTAATTAATAAAATTGAATTTATGCATCAGAATAGTGCACACAAAAGAATACCTGTACCGCAAGCTCCAAAATGAACAAGAAAAAAATAAAGGAATGAGAATATGGCTGGACATTCACAATATGCAAATATTAAACATCGTAAAGATGCCCAAGATAACAAACGTGGTAAAATTTTTCAAAAATTATCAAGAGAAATTTATGTTGCTGTTAAATTAGGTGGTGCAAATGTTGAAAATAATCCACGATTAAAATTAATGTTAGAAAAAGCACGACGTATAAATATGCCAAAGGATAATATTAATCGTGCTATTAATAAAGCTAGTAATAAAAATGAAACAACTAATTATGAAGCAGTCACTTATGAAGGATATGGACCAAGTAATATTGCCATAATTATTCATTGTTTAACTGATAATAAAAATCGAACTGGAAGTAATATTCGAAGTTATTTTAATAAATTGGGTGGTCATTTAGCTGCTACTAATTCTGTTCAATATTTATTTCAAACAACGGGGGTAATTCAATTTTCAAGTTTATTATCAGTTGAAGAAATATTGGAGTTAATAATTGATTTTGAAATTTTTAATATTGAAAAAAATGAAGATATTATTGATATTGAAGTTAATCCTAAACAGTTAAATGCTGTAACTAATTTATTAGAAAAAAATAATATTAATGATTTTATTAGTAATGAAATTGTTAATATTCCCCATGAATTGATTACCATTACTGATCAACAACAAATTAAATTAATTGATATATTGTTAGAAACAATTGAAAATGATGATGATGTGCTTTCAATTGAACATAATTTTAAAAAATAAAAAGGTTTATTTTTCTTTTTCATCTAATTAATAGTAAGAATAGAAAAAGAGGAATAAGTTATGGATGAATATTTTTAGGTATTATTAAAGAATTTTATGAAAATAAAATTATTTTTGAATGTAATGATCATGGATATATTATTGAAGGTGTTAATTTACAAACATTACCATTAAATATTAAAGTAAAAATTTATGTTTATTTTCATCAAAAACCAACTTATGAACAATTTTTTGGGTTTGTATCAAAACCAATAAAAACCTTTTTTATTCACTTACTTAATATTAGTAATATTGGACCAAAAACTGCTTTAAGATTATTAAATCAACTATCACTTGATAGTATTAAGTTGGCTATAAGCAAACAAGATTATAAGATATTGCAAAAGTGTAAAGGTATAACTCATAAAATTGCTAATAATATTATTAATTATTTTAGTAATCATATTAAAGTAGTAAGTAATTTAACAACTAGTCAAAATGAAAAATCAGATTTAGTATTTGATACATTATTAAAATTAGGTTTTAGTTCAATAGTAATTAATAATTTTTTATTAAGAAATATTAATTGAGATTTGGAAGTTGAAGAAATTATTGCATTAGCTATTAAGGAAATAAAATATGGGTATTAGTAGTTTTAATAATTTTGTTGGACAAAATAATGTTATTGAACGTATTCTAATTTTAATCAAAGGTAGTAAAATTCAAAATATTGCTTTAAGTCATATTTTATTGATTGGTCCTCTTGGTATTGGAAAAACAACTATTGCACGATTAATAGCAGAAGAATTGCAAGTAAATTTTCATAGTTTAGAAGGAACAAGCATTAATAAAACTAGTGATATTATTAGTATTTTAGCAAATATCAAACAATCTGATATAGTTTTTATTGATGAAATTCATGTTGTTAACTATGAAATATTAGAAGTATTATATTCTGCATTAGAAGGTAATTTTATTAATATTATGATTGGTAAAGATTATAATAATAAAATTGTTAAAATTAATTTACCCACTTTTACATTTATTGGTGCTACTAATAAAGTAGGAATCTTAACTAAAGCGTTGATAAGTCGTATTCCTAATATTTTAAAATTATCTGATTATAATTATCAGGATATTAAAAGTATTATTTCACAAGTTTCTTTGAGTTTAAATTGAAAATTAGAAAATAATATAATAAATATTATTGCTAATCATTGTTGTAATATTCCGCGACTCATTATTAACATCATTAAACAATTGTATAATTATTGCGTTGTTATGAATGTAGATTTAAATGAAACTAATATTTTGCAAATTTTATTTTTTTTGCAAATTTATCCTTTAGGGTTAGATAGTTTACAATTGGCATATTTAGCATTGTTTAATAATGTAAATTTAGATAAAAGTTTGAGTATTGAAACTATTTGTCAACTTTTGAATGAAGAAAGAAAAAATCTTGAAATTCATTATGAACCTTGACTTATTCATTGTGGTTTAATTACTAAGACAACTAAGGGTCGTAAAATAACAATTATTGGTAAAGAGTATATTAATAATAATATAATTTTATTTAGAAAATAATTATTTTTGATATTACTGTAAAACAATTGTTATTTATAACGAATGTTGGTATTCTTATATAGTGCTTAAATAATATACAATCTATGTTTATACAAATAAATTGATTTAGGAGTGAAGAAATATGAACACTTCTTCTAAGACAAGAAAAACTAAAAATCTTGGATTTTTTTTAAGAATTTTTAGTTTAATAATTATTGTTTCTACAATAATAATTTCAGTAGTGTTTAGTGCTAAATATGTTGAAAATAATAGTAAATTAAGTATTGAGTTTGCTGGTGGTTATCAAACACAAGTTCAATATGATGGTAAAGGTAAACAAAAAGATGTTATTAATTTATTAAAAGACAGAGTTGACCCTTTAGGTACTAGTAACGTTGACATTGAAAGCATTACTAGCAGTAATAATAATAAGTATAATTTAGCGTTGAGTAAAGATGCGGGAGTTGATATTTCTACTTTTGTTCATAGTGTATCACGACGTGGTTATTCTTATATTGTTGATAAAGATGGTAATGACTTATTAGTAACCGAAAAGAAAGATGACAAAGATACTACTTGAACAAAAAGAGATAAAAGATTATTAACTAGTGATGTGTTTTCTGCTATTAAAGCTGTTAATAATTCTGTTACTCATCGCCCAGAACTTGTTTTTGATGTTAAAAATGATTCAGTTTTAAAAGAACTTACTTCTGCCAAAGAAAATACATTTTACATTTATTCAGATATTGGTCAGTTATTAGATTATATTCGAAGTAGTATGGAGGGTATTCGCTCCCTTGCTTTTATAATTGATAATCTTAAAAATGATACTGATGGTAAGATTAAAGCATCATTAACATCATTATTAGATAATAATACACCAGGTCTTGGTAAAGGTACTGATATTTTAGCTAGAGCTAAAGCACAAGACCCTACTTTAGCACGACTATTAAATCCTAATCAAAATGGTCAATTTGGTATTAATTGAATTTATTCTGATAATTTAGGTTCAGTTCATAGTCTTTCTGTTGATACTAATGATGAAAAAAATACATATGATCCTGCTAATCGCTTTGATCCTTTTGCTTCCCCTATTGTTGGTTCACCTATGAATGCATGATTGCCTTATATTAAAGATTTATTACGTTTACCAGATGTTTCAGATATTTTACATGAAGATGTTATTGATTATCGTTATATTCCATATTGAGTTGGTGAAGTTAAAGTAACTAACAATAGTATTTCAATTAATTCAGATACTTTTAATCTTGAAACAGTTGAACAAATGAAAAGTGTTTTAACATCAGGATTGTCAAAAAATAATTTTACTATGTTATCTTATGCTAATGTTAGTCCAACGCTAGGTGCAACATCTTTAAAAATTGCAGTTGTTATTATTATATTAGTTACCTTTGTTCTTATGACTATTGTTCTGTTTTATTATCGTATGTTAGGAGTTATTGTTCTAATTATAATATCATTATTTTTATTATTTACTATTGTTAGTTTTGTTTTCATTAATGGCATAATTGCTCCTGAAAGCGTAATTGCTTTAATTATTGGTTTTGCACTATTATTAGATACGATTATTAATTTGTTGGAACGTTTTAAAAATGAATATATGCAAGGTAAAACTTTGATTAGTGCTTTTAAATCAGCAAATAAGAAAACATTATCTTCTTCATTAGATTGTAGCGCTATTATTTTAATTGTTAATTTAACTATTTTCTGATTTGGAACTCGTGCTATCAAAGATTTTATTATTATGACTTCTATTGCTACTTTTGGTGTAATTATTTTTGGAATTATCTTATTAAGATTAATGTTATGAACATTATTACGAAATAACTGGTTAGAAAATAAACCTCAACTTTTAGGAACTAATAATATTAGTAGAAAAAGCACTATAGTTTTAAATAATTCAATAGATACAAATAATATTAAAACTGATGATAAAAAAATAAAAAAACAATTAATTTCAGAAAAATGTCAGTTTAAAATTAATTATAAAAATAAAGTTAAACCATTAATTAAAAAATTTAAAGTTGATAAGCAGCAATTAAAAAAAGAACATAGTAAATCAAGATCAGTTTATAAGTCAAAAGTAAAAGATTTAAAATTAAATCTTTCACAAGAAATTAATAAATTGAAACAAGAATTAATTAATGCATTAAAACCGTTAAAAATTCAAATAGTTAAAGCAAAAGACAAAAAAATATTAGTTAATTTTAAAAATGTTTTTTCAAAACTTAAAATAAGTAACTGAAATTATTTTCATAAATTAACAAAATGAATTCTTTCAGGTTCTGCTGTTATTGTTCTTGCTTCAGGTATTACTTATGGTGTAATTGGTTCTAATTTTGGTTCTGGTTTTGATCAACGAACTGATTTTGTTGGAATGGGTACAATTACTCAAGATCCAAGTGATCCTAGTTACAATATTATTAAAGAAGCAGAATTAGCAAAAGATTTTATTAATAAAGAAATTCAAAATAATAGTCAATTTAGTAAATATTTTAAAAATATTAATTTTTCCTTAATTGCTGGTGGTGAAGGAAAACCATATCAGTTTAAGATTATTGTTCAAACAACAGTAAATTCTCAAAGTATGCAGCAAAGGTTTAAGAATTTTTTAGGAGAGATTACTAGAAATTGAAAACAAGAATCTATTTTACAATGAGGAGAAATTGATCTAGTTGTTGCTAAGTCAGGTGTAGATTTATTAGTTAATATGATTATTTCAATTGCTTTATCTTTTATTGTTATTTTAATTTATATTATTATTAGATTTCAATTGACTTATGTTATTCCTTTAATTTTAGCTATTATTTTTAGTTTACTAATGACACTTGCTATTATTAGTATTTTCCAAATTGTAATTTCTACTTCAATTGTTGGAATATTATTGGGAGTAATGATTTTAACAATAATTAGTATTATGTCAATTTTTGATAATATTCGTGAAATTAAGATTAATAATAATCAAACACAAGTTATTAGCACAGAAGAAATAATTCAAATTTCAAATAAAAGTGTTCAAAAGGCTTTACCAAGAACATTAGTTATTAATGGTGTAGTATTAATAACATCAGTAATTGTTATGTTTATTATTCCTAGTTTCTGAATAGTTAGTTTATCATTATTAATAGGTTGTATAGTAAGTTTAGTATCATCTTACTTTATTGCTCCTTTTATTTGAACTTATTTTGAGAAATGAAGAGTTTATAGATATAAAAAACGTATTAATAAAATTAAAAAACATTTCATTGGTGCAGATGAATATGTTATTAAAGGTATTAATGAATAGGTGGTTGCAATGACAAAAGAATCATTAAAAAAAATTATTATTAATATTCCTGATTTTCCAATTAAAGGTATCCAATTTAAAGATATTAACCCAATATTAAGTAATCCAGAAGCATTTCAAAGTGTTGTTAATATTTTTGTAGATTTTATTAAAAAATGTGGAGCAACAGCAATTTTAGCACCTGAAGCAAGAGGATTTATTTTTGGTGCTGCTATAGCATATAAGTTGGGTATTAAATTAGTTCTTGCACGTAAAAAAGGTAAATTACCAGGTAAAACCTATAAAGTAACTTATGATTTAGAGTACGGTACTGCTATATTAGAAATGCAGCAAAATGTACTTTCAACAAAAGATAAAGTAGTAATAATTGATGATTTGATTGCAACTTCAGGGACAATTAATGCTTGTCTTAATTTAATAAAGCAAAGTAACGCTCAATCAGTTGGTATTGCTGCTTTAATTTCGCTTTCTGAATTTGCTAATAAACATCATTTTGATAATATTCCGCTGTTAGAAATAATTAAGTTTTAATAAGTAGTAAATAATGAATAATTTAACTTGTAAAGATTTTAATCAATTATTAGCGGAAGCAAAAACATTTATCAAAGATCCTAAGCAAATTACAAAAATTAAAGTAGCTTATGAATATGCATTATTAAAACATAAAGATCAATATCGAAAGAATGGTGATCCTTATGTTTATCATGTTTTATCAACAGCATACAATTTAGTATTATGGCATTTAGATGTCTCTTCAATACAAGCAGGATTTTTACATGATATTTTAGAAGATACACCAACAACTTTTGATGAGTTAGTAGCAGAATTTGGTTTGGAAGTTGCTAATTTAGTTTTAGCTGTAACTAAAGTTAGCCATTTTGCAAAAGAAAAAAGAAATGAAATTAAAGCTAATTATTTACGTAAATTATATTTAAGTTTAGCTCATGATATTCGTGTCATTATTATTAAAATGGCAGATCGTTTACATAATATTAGAACTATTAATTTTTTAAATCCTGAAAAACAAATAATTATTGCTAAAGAAACTTTAGAAGTTTATGCTTCTATTGCTCATCGTTTAGGTATGCGTAAATTACAATCAGAACTAGAAGATCGTTCTTTTGCAGTATTACATCCTAAAGAGTATAAAAAAATTGATAACCTTATTAATTTAGATCGTGAAAAACGTGAAAAATTAGTTAATGAAATTATTAAAGAATTAAGTAAAACATTATCACAACATAAAAATTTAATTTTTAAAATTTATGGTCGTAGTAAACACTTATATTCTATTTATCGTAAAATGTATTATTTTGGAAAAGATTTTGATGATATACATGATATTTTAGCAATTAGAGTTGTTACTAATTCTATTGATAGTTGTTATGCCATTTTGGGTTATATTCATCAAAGTTTTACTCCTGTTCCGGGTAGATTTAAAGATTATATTGCAACACCAAAAAATAATATGTATCAATCATTACATACATCTGTTGTTTTTGATAATGAAATTTATGAATTACAAATTAGAACTGAAGAAATGGAAGATTTTGCTGAAGCAGGTGCAGCTTCGCATTGAAGATATAAAGAAGGGGAAAATAAAAATCCTAAGAAACGTCAAGCAGAAATTGATGAAAAATTAAATATTTTTCAAGAAATATTAAATTTAAATGACTTAAATCCAAATGTTGATGAAAACATATTAGCAGATAATATTGCCAAAGATAATAATTTAGAAAAAGAAATTCGACAAGATATTTTTAGTGATTTAATTTATGTATTAACTCCAAATGGTAATGTTATAACATTACCATTTGGTTCAACTGTTTTAGATTTTGCTTTTAAAGTTCATACTGAAATTGGTGAAACAACAGTGGGTGCAAGAATAAATGGTATTTATTCTCCTATTAATACTGTTTTAAAATCAGGGGATATTGTTGAAATTAAAACTGCTAAAACTGCACGTCCTTCTCGTGATTGATTAAATATTGTTAAGACCAATTTTGCTCAACATAAAATAAAAAAATATTTAAATAATCAGCAAGAAAAATTTAATCAAGAAAATAAAATTAAAGATACAGAAAACAAAGAGAAAATAAAAAAAACAAAGGAAAAAATAGAAGAATATATTATTGAAAATCACATTCGTTGAAAAATTGCAAAACGTAATGTTATTATGTCAAGAATTAGATCATTAAAATATAAAACGTATGAAGATTTTTGCTTAGATGTTGCTAATGGAACTTATACAATTGAACAGGCGGTTACTACTATTTTATATAGTGATTCAGCAACATTTCAAGAATTAAAAACTAAACAACAAACAACAATGAATTTAAGTAGTAATAATGAAATTATTATTGAAAATGCCCCCAATACTAAAACATCATTGGCTCATTGTTGCTTACCTATTCCTGATGAACCAATTGCGGGTTATATTACTAAAGGGCAAGGTATTAAAGTTCATCGTTTAATTTGTCGTAATGTTAGTTTGCCAGAGCGGAAAGAACGTATTATTGATACTAAATGAAATTTATTAGCAACCAGTCATCATCTTTATAATTCAAAAATTCAAATTCAATATTTAGATCGACCAGCATTGATGACTGATGTTTTAAATATTTTGGGCTATTTAAAGGCACAAATTCAAAGTATTGATGCTAATAATAAACTTAAGGAAAATCATGGAAGTTTAAAAATTTTAATTAAAGTTTCTAATATTGAACGTTTACATCAAATTATTTCATCAATTAAAAAAATTCCTGATATTATTGCAATAAACAGAATAATTATGTAATATTTTAGTATAATATTTTCAGCATTTAAAAGTAAATTTAGGGTAAACATTAAGAGACGGTGTGGTTGGTGCAAACACTGGTTAACTAATTTTATGACATTAAATAGCTTGTATTATTAATTAATTAAATATGATAAATTATAATTAAGTGCATTTATTTTGTAAATGAATTAGGATGGTACCGCGTTAAGAAACGTTCCTAAAATAAAGGAACGTTTTTTTAGAAGATTTATTTTTTATTAAAAGGAGTAAAAAAAAGTATGCAATTTCAAAAGCCAAGAGGAACACGTGATATGTATAATGAAGAGGTTATTATATATCGTAATATTATTAAATCTTTAACACAGTCTGCAATTAAATATAATTATCAAGAATTTATTACTCCTATTTTTGAAAATGCTCAACTATTTTTACGAGCTGTGGGAGATACAACTGATATTATTCAGAAAGAAATTTATCAATTTAATGATAAAAATGATAGATTATTAGCTCTTCGTCCTGAAGGAACAGCAGGTATTGTTCGTGCTATAATTGAAAATAAATTATATAAATCTAAGCAAACGTTAAAGTATTTTTATTATGGTTCGATGTTTCGATATGAAAGACCTCAAAAAGGGCGTCAACGTCAATTTAATCAATTTGGTATCGAAACTGTTGGTGTTAAACATCCTTTAGTTGATGTTGAAGTAATGATGATGGCCTTAGAAATGATAAAAAGTTTTTCAATACCAAATTTAACTTTAAATATTAATTATTTTGGATCTAATGAAACAAAAAATAAATATCAAATAGCACTTAAAGAACAATTATTAAATCAAAGTAAGCAATTGTGTGAAAATTGTCAAATTAGAGTTAATGTATCACCACTAAGAGTTCTTGATTGTAAAATTTGTACTAAATTAAATTTAGAAATACCATATTTAAATGATTTTTTAACTAATGAAGAAAAAACATATTTTACAACTATTATTAATAGTTTAAAAAATAATAAAGTTAATTTTATTATTGATGAGCATTTAGTTCGTGGTTTAGATTATTATAATGGTATTATTTTTGAAATAACTACTATTGATTCACGAATTGGTGAAAGTCAAAATACTTTACTTGGTGGTGGTAGATATGATAATTTATTTAATGAATTGGGCTCACCATTAAAAATTCCTGCTATTGGTTTTGCAATTGGTATTGAAAGATTAATGTTATTATTGGTAGAAAATAAAAATATTAATAAACCACCAATTATTGATTTACAAATTATTGCTTTAAGCGAATTAGGATTAATAATGGCTTCCGATTTATTATTACAATTACGTAAAGAAAATTATCATATTGATATGGAATATAATTTATATCAAGATAAAAATAAGTCACAGATTATTGATCGTAGTTTAGCCAAAAATATACTATTTTTAAAAGAAAAAAATCAGGTTAGTTTTTATTCTTTTGTTAAAAAAGAAATGATAAAATTAATTTTTGATACTGAACAGCAATTGCTTAGTAAGGTTAAAAATCTATTATTAGAGGAGAATGAAGAATATGGAAAAACTCTTTAGAACTCATACATGTGGTAATTTAACGCAGGGTGATATTACAAAAGAAATTATTATTAGTGGTTGAGTTAAAGATATTCGTATTAATAAATTTGGTATTTTTATTGATTTACGTGATATGTACGGAACAACACAAGTCATTGTTAAACCAGATAACGGATATTATCAAGAAATAAAAAATGTTAAAGTTGAATCTGTTTTAAAAGTAATTGGAACAGTTGTCTTACGAAAAAATAAAGATGCAAAAACTGCTAATGATATGATTGAAGTAGTAGCAAAAGATATTGAAATATTAAGCAATTCTATTAATTTACCATTTGTTATTAAAAATGATAATACGCTTGCTAGTGAAGAATTACGTTTACAATATCGCTATTTAGATTTAAGAAGACCAGCAATGAATTATAATATTAAATTTAAACACCAAGTTCTTAGTTGTTTACGAACATTTTTGAATCAAAATAATTTTTTAGAAATTGATACTCCTTGCTTAACAAAATCAACACCAGAAGGTGCTCGTGATTTTTTAGTTCCTGCTCGTATTCAAAAAAAAAATTTTTATGCTTTACCACAATCACCACAAATTTATAAGCAATTATTAATGATATCAGGTATTGACAAATATTATCAAATCGCTAAATGTTTTCGTGATGAAGATTTTCGTGCTGATAGACAACCCGAATTTCAACAATTAGACTTAGAAATGGCATTTACTACTAGTAAAGAAATTAAATTAATAGTAGAAAATATGCTAATAAGTCTTTTTAATACTTTAAAAATTGGTAATATTCCTTCAACATTTTCATCAATTACCTATGATCAAGCAATGGATTTATATGGTAGTGATAAACCCGATTTACGTTGTACATGTAAGTTAATAAATATTAATATTAACAATAATAGTGATGGATTTATTTATAAGGGTTTTATAGTTAATGATAAAATGAACGAAACAACTATAAAAAAATTAACAGAAATTAGCAATCAGCATGGAGGAAAAACATTAATAATTTATGACTTAATTAAGAAAAAAATTATTCATAATAATTCTAAAGTAAAGTTTGATGATTTAGTTTTATCAGAAGAAATATCAAAAATAAAATATAATAATAATTTTTTAATTTTCGTATATGAACAACAAGATATTGCTAATAAAGTTATGGGTGCTATTAGAAGTTTTTATATTAATGATTTGTCAAAACGAATTAATCATAAAGATTTTATGAATAATATTGAAAACTTTGAATTTATTTGAATTATTGATTGACCAATGTTTGAACAGGAAGAAAATAAATGACAAGCTTGTCATCATCCTTTTACAAGTCCAAAAAATCCTGAAAAATTATTAGATATAAAAAATAAAGATTTAGGAACTTTAACTGCAGATGCTTATGATTTGGTTTTAAATGGTTTTGAAATTGCTGGTGGGAGCATTAGAATTCATGATTATAAATTACAGAAAAAGATTTTTGAATTATTAGATTTAAGTAAAACAGAAATTGAAAATAAATTTGGTTTTTTCTTATCAGCTTTTAATTACGGAGTTCCTCCACATGGTGGTATTGCTTTTGGCATTGATCGTTTATTAATGCTTTTAATTAAGAATGAATCAATTCGTGATACTATTGCTTTTCCTAAAAATAATCGTGGTATTTGTTTATTAACAAATAGTCCTAGTGAAATTTCATCTGATCAGTTATCAATATTAAATTTGGAATTTAAGAAGTAAAATTTTAATTTTAAAGTGATTAGAAGTTTAATAAAATTAGAAAATATAAATATTAAAAATCTCTAATGAAAAATAATTTAATTATTTTTCATTAGAGATTAATTATGTAATTTAATTGAAATCAATTTTTCAATAATGTTAAATTAATAATTATTAATTTCAAGAGGCTTTTTAATAATCTGTGTATCTTTGTTTTACAAAGTTACTAATTTAGATTAATTCTGTCTTCAAATTTTATCATAAAATGAGCAATTGCTGTATTTCAATTTTGAATAGGCAATGTTCATTTTTTTGTTATATTTTCAATTGCCAAGTAAAATATTTTGAAAACTGCCATATCATTAGGAAAAACTTTTTTATTTCTGATGATTTTTCGTAATTGACTATTAACAGATTCAATAGCATTTGTAGTATAAATCTGGATAACTAATAAAAACCATTAAATTATCTCAATTTTTATATCAAGATTTAGTAATTTGAGGATATTGTTTATTTCATTTACTTTCAAACGATTCTAAAGCTTGCATTGCTTGTTCTTCACTACATGCACTATAAATTGGTTTTAAATCTGCAACTAGACCTTTTCGATGTTTGTATGAAACATATTTTAAACTATTTCTAATTTGATGAACAATGCATAATTGATGTTCTGTTTTAGGATAAACTGATTGTATTGCTTCTGACATGCCTGTTAAATTATCACTACAAGCAATAAGAATATCATTTAAGCCACGATTTTTCATTTCTGTGAAATTAGATAATCAAAACTTAGAACCTTCATTTTCACTAATTCATAATCCTAAAACATCTTTTTTGCCTTCTAAATCAACTCCTAATGCTATATAAACTGATTTGTTAATAATCCGTTTATCTTGTCGTACTTTAACTACTATACAATCAAAATAAACAATAGGATAAATACTTTCTAATGGTCGATTTTGTCATGCTTTAACATCATCAATAACATCATCAGTAATTTGACTAATAACACTTTCACTAATATCAGCACCATGATATAACTCTTGCAACTGCATTCTAATGTCAGATAATGTCATTCCTTTTGCATACAAGGAAAGAACTTGTTGATCAAAACCATCAAATCTTCTTTGCCTTTTAGGAACTATTACAGGAGTAAAATTACTATTGCGATCTCTTGGTACATCAATTTCAATTTTACCTTGTTGAGTTATTAATTTTTTTGAACTTGTACCATTACGAGCATTTTCAGTAGTACTATGTTGATTTTTTTCATATCCTAAATAATTTTGCATTTCAGAATTCAACATTTTTTCAACTAATCTTTTTGTTAATTCTTTATATAAACCGCCAGGTTTAAAAACTGTTGTTAAATCTTCAGTATTTTCTAGTAATAAATCTACTGCTTTTGATATTGAATCATTATTATTAAAGTTATCTTTTTTAGCCATCTGTAACTCACTCTTTCTAGTCATTTAATTATATTTACTAGAATTAATTAAACATAGTTATTTTTGTAAGTTACACAGATTACTAAACATTTCCTTATCAGTCACGCTTTTTTTTATTTTTGCTGTTGTATTTTCTTTTGTCGGCGAAGCAGTAATTTTTGTTTTATTTTTTTTGGACATAATATTTGTTCTCCTTATTAATAATTTATTTTTATTTGTTATAGTGGTAAACCCAATTCTTTTAATGGAATATAATTAAAAAAATAACGACAATTACTATCTATTATATAATTTAAAGTATCTTTATATTCTGGTTTTTTAAATCAATCACTTAATAAATATCAGTATTCAATTTTGGAATCATTACTGAACAAATACATCTTCTGTTTTAAGTTATACTTCCCTTTTCTTTAATATTATATATTAAATAATTAATAAATAAGTATTTTACTATAGATACTATTTGTTAATTTTTATTACTTCACGCTTCATATATTGTTAAAAACTTATTATTTAATGGTTTTTTTTGCTCTAGTAAATGCTTTTTTAAAATTTCTAGATAGTATTTAAAAGCAACAGTTAAATCTTGAAAGGCAAGTTTTCTTAATTCTTCAACATAATAATGGTTACGTTCAATTGATATTTTATCTGCTAATAATACTATTAATTCTAAAGTTTTCATTTCGTTTGCACCAGTAGTGTGTTTAGCAATTGCATGAAGAACTAAATCATCATGGTACTGATAATGATTTTTTAAATACAATGCTGCTACATAACCATGTCAAACTGGAAATGGTTCTTGTAAAATTTCTTTATTATATTTTGTTAAAAATTTAGTCATTTTATTTTTACTTCATTGTTTGCAAAGGTCATGATAAGTTCCAGCAATTAGGGCTTTATTAGCATCTTCGTTATAATGGATTGCTAATTTAGCAGCCATTTTACCAACATTAATACAATGTTCAGTTCTATTGTTATCCAAATTTGCTTTTAAACGCTCATAACTATATATTAAATTATTGTTAATATAATCATTAATTTTAATATCGATTTGATTAATAATTTCACCATTTCTAATTTTGGCAGAGCTAATATCACTGCTTGGTCGAACTACTAAATTTTGACATTTGTATTTTGACATTAGTTCTAATGTTTTACGATAATGAGGGCGATTAACAACAATAATTTTAACTAAATTAATTAACTGTTCAATTCCTTGTCATTTATTTAAGGTATATAAATTATCAGAACCAATAATAAAAAAGAATTTGTGATTTGGATAGTTTTCAATAAAGTAGTTAATAGTATTAATAGTATAACTAGGTTGCTTACTTGTTAGTTCATAATCATTTAATTTTATTCAAGAATAGTTTTTAATAACTAAATTAATCATATCGACTCTTTGTTGATCGCTGGCACTGACACTATCTTTTAACGGATTTTGTTTTGTTGGTAAAATTCAAACTTCATCAAGTGAAAGTTTATGATAAGCTGTATTTGCAATGTTTAAATGTTGATTATGAAATGGATCAAAAGTTCCACCAAAAATGCCAATTCTTTTCATTATTTGCTAGTTCCTAATGATTCTAAAATTTCTTTATTATATTTTTTTGTTCTTATCATTTTAATTTCATTTAAATAAGGTGGATGACCATTAATTCATGGCGTTTCTAAAATTTTTATTTTAGTAAGCAACAATGGATGATAAATAATGTTAATTAAAGTTTGAAAACCAAGATAACCCATTCCTAAGTTAGCATGACGATCTTTATGAGCATTGATTGGGTTTTTAGAATCATTAACATGAATAACTAATAATTTATCTAATCCAATAAGTTGATCAAATTTTTGTATTATTTGTTCTAAATTATTATTAAGATCATAACCAGCATCAGATAAGTGACAAGTATCTCAACAAACACCAATTAGTTCGGGTCTTTTTACATTATTAATAATATATTGAAGTTGTTCAAAAGTAGTTCCTACTTCACTACCTTTTCCTGACATTGTTTCCAAAGCAATTTTTACAGTTTGTTTTTCTAAACATGCTGCATTTAGTCCTTTAACAATTTGTTCTAAAGCAGTTTGTGGTAAAGCACCAACAGCGCTACCTGGATGTAAAACCAAAGTTTTAATGCCAATATCTTGACAGCGAATTATTTCTTGTCGTAAGAAATCTACTGCTAATTGGTAAGTACTTTTGTTAATACTATTAGCCAGATTAATAATGTAAGGAGCATGAACAATAAGATTATTAATATCAATATTTTTTTCAATTAGTTTTTCTGTAAATTCTTTAATAAATAATGCTTTGGTTGGTTTACGAATTGTATTTTGTGGAGCACCTGTATAAAACATAAACGTATTGGCATTATAACTTAGAGCCTCTTCAAGAGCACCCAATAAATATTTTGGTGCTTTCATTGAAACATGAGATCCAATAATTAATTTGTCATTTTCCATCTTGCTTCCTCTTTCATTATTAATTTTCATCAAAAAGTTTTTTTCTTCTTGCAATTGCTTGTGTTTTTTTAATTTTCTTAATTGATGCTTTAATGTGTTGTTTTCTTGTTTCTTTTTTTATTGCTTCTAAATCTTTATTAAATTTTTTCTTATAACCAGGAGTTACATTTTTATTTTTTTTAAAGCGATTAATAACATATTGCTCTTCTTTATTTCTTTCTATTTTTCGTTTATGAGCAACGATGTTGTCATTACTAATTTCTGGTAGTAACTTATTATCTTTAATTTTATAGTATTCTATTGGAACATTTAAATTTTTTAACTTATGAATAGTAGAATTATCACTCTTATCATAAAATACATAAGAAATACCTGAATAGTTAGCTCGTCCTGTTCGCCCTGCTCGATGAAAATAATATTCTAGATTATTTGTCGGTAATTGTAAAGAGATAACATGAGATACCCCTTCAATATCAATACCACGTGCTGCGATATCTGAACAAACAACATATTGATATTCAAAATTTTTAATACGTTTAAAAGTTTGAGAACGTTCTCGTGCTGGTAATCCACCATGTAAGATTGCTACTTTTTTATTTTCTTCAATTAAGACGTTTGCAATTTCTTCAATATTTTCTTTGTTATTAACAAAAATTAAGCATAAATAAGGATCAAACATTGTTAATAATGATTGTAGTTGTTTTTTACTATCTTGATGATGACGATTAATAAAAATATGTTGAATTTTTTGAGATTTATTATCAATACTAATTGTAGTAGCGTTAGTAATATATTTTTTTAATCAAGTAACTAGTTGGGCTAATATTGTTGCTGAAAAAGTCATAATTTGAGTATTTTTATTCATTTTAGTAATTAAAAAATCTAAATCTTCCATGAATCCCATATCAAATAACATATCACATTCATCAATAACTAAAGTGTTAGTAGTAGTAATTGCTAACATATTAAGTTCATATAAACGTTTTAATCTAGTTGGAGTTCCAATTACAATTTGTGGTTGATTATTACTTAAATTATTATTTTGACGAATAATATCTTTGCCACCCACTAAACAAGCAATGCTAATATTTTGATCTTTGATTAAAGCTTTTAAAAAATTGAACGTTTGTTGAGCAAGTTCACGAGTAGGTGTAATAATAACTGCTTGTGTTACTTTTAAAGTAACATTACAATTATTTAAAATTGGAATTAAATAAGTATGAGTTTTACCACTACCAGTAGCACTTTTAATAATTAAGTTTTTATTAGTTAATGCTAAAGGAATAATTTCGGTTTGGACTGGTGTTGGATTAATTAGTTTTTCTTTTTTTAAATTTTCAATTAGTCATGGTTGTAAATTAAATTGTTGAAATGACATGCGTTCACCTTTTTCTTTAATGCAATATTAATATTTTATCTTATTTTTACTAAGTTCTTTAAAAAATAAGATAAAAAACTTTATTAAAAGTAATAATAATTACTATTTTAATGTTTAAGATTATTAATTTTCAAAAAATAAAAAAATACATCAGTAATTTATACAACTAATTGTTTATTTAAATTTCTACTCTAATAAAAGTAAAATGTCAATAGATTATTTTTAATCATGTAAAATTAACTTAGAAAAAAATTAAGGGCTTAGAAAAGAGGTTTGTAATTTATGTCAGAAGAAGAAGAAAAGAAAAAGAAGAAGAAATCAACAAAAATTATTGCTGGTCTTATCGGCTCTGCAGCTTTAATTGGAGCCACCATTGCTGGTGGTATGACAGCTATTGCCGAAACAGAAGGAGAAAAAGAAGAAGAAGAGGAAGAAAAAAATAAAAAAAAATCAAATGATTCGATCTCTAAACAATCATCAATTAGTGATAATAAACAAACTTTAGCAGTAATTTTCAAAAACAAAACAAATCTGCAATTAAAACCTGAAGACAAATTGAAAATGACAAGTCCAGAAACTGTAAAGGAGGTTATTAAAGAGAGACTAATTGAAAGTAATCCACAATCAAATTTAATAAAAGAAAAAATTATTTTAGGTAATTTAAAATATAATAATATGAACATTAAACCAACTACTTTAACAGTTGAAATGACTTATGATGACCCTTTAGTTATTGGAAGTGTAATTTTAAATGTAATTTATCCAAAATAAAAGATAAGAAGAACTTGTTTATAAAATGACGCAAATTTATATATTAAGAAAATTTAGGGGGTTATTTATATGCAAAATAATTTAAATATAATGTTTTTAGTTAATTGATCAGATTTTTCAATAAAGGACTGAATAATCATAGGATTATCAATATTATTATTAATGCTAACTTTTATTTTTATTTTAGTTATTTTTCTTTTTAAAAGAAAAAGATTTAAGTTTAAAATAAATAATATTATAAGTGATAATTTAGTAAAAATAGGTAAAAATAATTATAAATTTTCAAGTAGAAATGCTTTTATACTCTTTAATGAAATTAAATCAATAATTTTAGATAAGCGTTATAAGTATTTTTATAAATTTAAAAAGAGATATAAAGATGGTAGTTTAAATAATGAACTTTTTGATATAGTTCAAAAATATTATTTAAAAAATGAAAAAGAATTAAAGAAAAAACCAAAACCTGGAATGGCAACCCTTTTTAGGACTATTTTTTGGTGGACATTTGTGTTTGATATTTAATGGGGGTTAAGTAGTTTAAAGTGCTGTGGATTCTTATGTTGTTGTATCAATTGATATAATCAAATAATTCTAATTTTAATTGGATTAATGATGTAAAATTTTTATCATTGATAAATTCGGTCTTAAAAGTTTTGAAAGTTGCTTCAGCAACAGCATTGTCATAAGGACAACCTTTTTTGCTTAAAGAACGATTAATGTTGAATGCTAATAAAAGATTATTAATAATTTTATTATTAAATTCATTACCGCGATCACTATGAAATATTTGTATATTTTTTAAACAGCGATTTGATTGCATAAATGCTTGATATACTAATAATGCATCTTTTTTAAATCCAACACTATGTCCAATAATTTCGCGGTTAAATAAGTCTATTAATAGGCAAATATAGTTTCATTTGCCATTAACTTGAACATAAGTTAAATCACTGACAATAACTTCATTTTTAACCCTATTATTAAAATTTCTATTAACAAGATTTGTTACTTGACTATTATTAACTCTGTTATTATGATTTTTGAATGATAATTTAGTGTATTTTGATATTAAATTATGTTTATTCATAATTTTTTTAATTTTTCGTCTTGATAAATAAATTCCTTTATTTTCTAGAACAACTTTTAATCTTCTTGTTCCATAAACTTCTTTATTTTCTTTAAAAGCACTAATAACAGCTTCATCATACATATTATTTTTAATTTTATCTTCTTTTTTATTTAAATTAAAATAATATGTTGATTTAGAAATTTTTAAAAAACGACACATTTTACGAATTTTATATTTAACTTTATTTTTAGCAATAATTTCTATTTTCTGCCTATTATTAGTGCTGCTTGCTTTAAAATGTCATTTTCCATTCGTAACTGTTTTAATTCTTTTCTTAATTTAATTAATTCATTTTCTTCAACAGAACGATTATCTTTAGTTTTAAAACTGCCTGAATTAGTAAATTGCTTAATTCAATTGTAAGTAGCTGCTCTTGTAACATTGTACTCTTTAGCAAGACAAGACACTGACTTACCACTTTGATATAAAGCTACTATTTGTTTTTTAAATTCATCTGAATATGAGTTAATATTGGCCATAATTATAGTTCCTTTCTTTTCACTAATTTGTTCACTTGTCTACGTAATTAGTGTCCAATAAAGTGTAACCCATCCAACCTTTATTTGAAAATAAAAAAAATGATAAACCCAGTGATGCTGTTAATAAAAAAAGATGATAAAAAAGTTAAATTTGTTTTTGATGATCAAGAAATGACAGTAAAAATTGAAGAAGATAAATAAAACTACTCAATTGAGTAGTTTTATTTATCTATAACTATTTTTTTATATTTTAAAAATATGTATAAAAATTTAACACCAAATATTCTAGATATTATGATATAATTTTTTAAACTTAATTTAAGTTTTCAACTCATTATTTTAATTTTTAAAGTATATGGGTTTTTTATTTTTTTGAAAGGAAGATAAAAAGATATGTATAGTAAAGTTAAAAAAATAAAAAGTATATATAAATTAATTGCTGAAATTAAAGAAGAAATAAAACTTCCAGAAGGATTTGAAGAAAGAAAAATGTACCATGCTTGAATACAAGAACCACTTTGCAATGTTGTAGATACCACTTGATATTATGAAATTGATATAAAAATTCAAAATATTGAAAAAAGATTAAATAATAATATTAATAAAACTAGTTTAAAAGAAATCAAAATAGAATTGGAAAAAATAACAAAAGAAATTGATCAAAAAAATGGTTGAGATATAGAAAAAGATAATAATTTTATTGATGAAATAAATAAAATAAGTTTAATACACTATTTATTTTAAAAAGGATGGATATAATGTTAGAGAATAACAATAACGAAAAAACAAAAGATGAATCTATTTTTGTGCCTTCTCCCGCTATTTTTGTAGAAATTTCATTTGAAAACATTAAAACTAAAAAACAAAAACATGCAGAAAGACAAAAACAATATTTAGAAAAAAATAAATCAAATCCTGAATTTATTAGAAAAAAAAGAGAAGGAGAAAAAAGACGCAGAAAAAAATATATTGAAAAGAAAAAAAATAAAGAACTGCTTGATAAGCAAATTCAATTAATGATTAATGAAGTTAATAACTTTGCTAATTATGAAACAATACAGATAGAAGATATATTGCAAGAAAATCAAAAAATTCTGTCTTTAAATGATATTATTGATATTTAATCAGAATATTGAGTATCTACAGTTAACTGTGTAAATTATAATCCTTTTAATCTTTAAACAAAAAATCGTAAGTATTACTTACGATTTCTATTTTGTTTACGTTCATTTTCAGTCAAGAATTTTTTACGCATACGAATATTTTGTGGTGTTACTTCAACTAATTCATCGCTAGCAATAAATTCTAAAGATTCTTCTAAACTAAAAATAGTTGGTGGTGTTAATCTAACAGCTTCATCATTACCTGAACTTCTAGTATTTGTTAATTGTTTTGCTTTGCAAGGATTAACATCTAAATCTTTATCACGATTACTTAAACCAATAATCATTCCTTCATACACTTTAGTTTGTGGTTTAACAAATAAAGTACCACGTTCTTCTAAAGAATTTAAAGCATAAGGTAATGTTGTCCCTGTAATCATACTTACTAGAACGCCATTTCTATTATTATTAATTTCGCCTTTTAATGGTTCATATGTAAGGAAACTACGAACCATAACACCCGTTCCACGAGTAATATTAACGTATTGACGACCAAATCCAATTAATCCTCTTGTTGGAATATGAAAAATAATTTTATCACGAACATTATCAGAATCCATATTAGTCATAATACCTTTTCTTAGATTTAAATTATTAATAACAGTACTACTATATTCAGTAGGATGATTTAAAATAATTTCTTCGACTGGTTCAGTGGTGTGTCCTTTTTCATCTTTTTTAAATACTACTTCCGGTTTAGAAATACCTAATTCAAAGCCTTCGCGACGCATATTTTCAATTAAAACAGATAAATGTAATTCACCACGACCAAAAACTTTAAAACCATCAGCATTACTTCCGGATAATTGTTCTATTTTTAAACCAACATTAGTTTCTAATTCTCTTGTTAAACGTTCTTTAATTTTATTACTAGTTACTAGTTTACCTTCAGTTCCAGAAAATGGTGAATTATTGACAAGGAAATTCATTGACATTGTTGGAGCCTGTATTGTAATTGGTTCCATTGGCACAACATTATCTTTATCACAAATAGTATTACCAATTGTTATATTTTCAATACCCGCTATGCAAACAATATCACCAGCAACAGCGTTTTTAACAGCTACTCGTTTTAATCCTTGATAAACAAATAAATATTTTACTTTTGCTTTTCTTTTTAAATCATAATCATCAACAACAATTATTTCTTGTCCTTCAGAAATAGTACCTTGAAATAATCTACCAATTCCAATTCTGCCAATAAAACTATCATAATCTAATGAACTAATTTGCATTTGTAAAGGCTCATTATATTTTACTAATTTAGAAATTTTAGCATGTTTAATAATTGTTTCAAATAATGGTTCTAAATTTTCGCTTGGTTGATTCAATTCATATTGGGCAATACCTTGTTTAGTAATTCCATAAAGTGTTGGAAAGTCTAACTGTTCATCATTAGCATTTAATTCCATAAAAAGTTCTAATACTTCATCTTTTACTTCTTCAATTCTTTGGTCCTTTTTATCAATTTTGTTAATCATTAAAATTGGATTTAAGTTATGTTCTAGTGCTTTTTGCAATACAAAACGAGTTTGTGGCATTGGTCCTTCAACACTATCAACTAGTAAAATAACACAGTCTACTGTTTTCATAATTCTTTCAACTTCAGAGGAAAAGTCAGCATGACCAGGTGTATCAATAATATTAATTTTTGTATTACCATGCATGATTGAACAATTTTTAGAATAAATAGTAATTCCTCGTTGACGTTCTTGAACATTACTATCCATTATTTGTTCAACAATAACTTGGTTTTGATGAAAAATATTTGATTGCTTTAATAAAGCATCAACTAATGTTGACTTTCCAACATCGACGTGTGCTATCACTGCAATATTAATAATTTTTTGTTCAGCAGAAACTTTTTCTTGTTCAGACATTATTCATTCTCCGTTATTCTTAAATTTTGACATTATATAAATTATACGCAATATTTTTAAATTTAGTAAAATAATTAAAAAAATAATTTATTTAAAATGATTTTTTGACATATAATAATTATCTAAATCTTATGATTTGTGATTTTTTTTCATTTTCATCAGTTTTGTTTCTATATTTACTTTTATCATTATTATTTAAAAAATTATTTTGTTGCATTTGTTGGGTTAATAAATATGTTTGTATATCATTAAAATTATTTGTATATATAAAACTGCTACTAGGTTTTGATATTTTTATTTCAATAAATAAACTGTCTTTAGTGTGTGTTTCTAATGTATTAGTATAATGTTTTTTATTAATTAAAGATGTGTTAATTTTTGTTGTTAATTTTCATATTTGATTTTTATTTGGTAATGATAAATCTAATGGTTCTTGTTGTAGTCTTTGTTTTTTACTTGATAGTGATAAATCTAATGGTTTTTCATTTTTTAATTGTTCTGAAAATTGATGAGATATTGTAAATAAATATTGTAATTTTTCATCTGTTATGTTTTCTTGATTTATTAATTAACCTACAAATAAATTTAATTCACTTAATATTTCAAATAATTGTTGAGGTTCTTTTTTATATTTATTAATAAAAAAACTAAATTTTTTTATTTGTGCTAAATATTTGTTTAAAATTTTATTTAATTTCTTTTTTATCTTTTTGTTTTTATTGAATTTTCTTTGAATTTTATTTCTATATTTTCTATTATTTTCTAATTCTAAAAAATATTTTTTTTGTTTATATAAATCATTATTGATACTTGCAATTGCATTAGTTATTTCAGAAATTTTAAATCTGTAATTAATTAAAGTACTAATTTTTAAATTTCTATTCATCAATTCAAGTAATTTTTGTTTTCTTTCATTCATATTTTTACCTCTTTCCATTTTTTTGATAGTCTGATCTCAAATTTCTTAATAATTATAATTTGTGTACAAGTACTAAAATCTCTATAATAACTAACTTATATCTATTTTTTAGATTTAATATCTATTTAATTTAAAATTTTTCTATAAACTTTTTTAAAATTTTTACACACTTTAATAATAACACTTTATAGAAATTGATAAAATTATAATAAATATTTCATTTTTTTCTAAAACTATATTTTTATTTATTATTTTTTAATATTTTTTAAAAAATAATAAATAAAAACTGATAAAATCAAATTACAAAGTTATTTTAGATATTTCGGAGGCAAAAATAATGGCAAATAAAGTATTAGTAATTCGTTCTTCTATGATTAAAAAAGAACTATCTTATTCTGAAAGTTTAGTATCTCGTTTTGTTAAATATTATCGTGAATTTCATCCAGAAGATTCAATAATTGAATTAGATTTAAATCAAATACCAATGGCAAGTATTACTATTACGCAAAAAAACTTTACTTCATATTTTAATGAAAAAGATTCTGATTATTATATTAATCAACTAAAAAATGTTAATAAAGTTATATATACAACACCAATGACAAATTTTAATGTTACTAGCATGACAAAAAATTATTTAGATCACATCTTAGTTGCTGGTAAAACTTTTGATTATAAATATACCAAACAAGGTGAAGCTAGAGGATTATTACCACATTTAAAAGTTCAAATTTTGGCGACACAAGGAGCACCATATGGCTGATATTTATGAGGTAATCATGCAACTTATTTAAAAGGAACATGAGAATTTGTAGGTGCTAAAGTAGTAGAACCAATTCTTATTTGTGGTACTAAGGTTCAAGAACTTCATCAAAATGACGCTAATTTGCTTATTGGTTCTAAAATATTAGCAAAAGGTGGAGGTTTACCAGCATTAGGACCAGAAAAAACGATAGATAAATTTGAACAGTATATTAAAGAAGCAGCAAAAAAGTTTTAACTTTAAAAAATAAAAATTTTTAGTCAAAAAATATAATTTTTGTGAATTTACCTTCAAAAAGTAGTAAAGTAAAATTAACTTCATAGAAGGATGAAAAAATGAAAAAAATATTGACAGCATTAAGTGTTTTAACACTTGCATCGGTTGCAGGAAATTTAACTGTAACTGTTTTAAACACAAATTCACAAAAAAATGATGTTTTAAATAATAAAACTCAACAAGGTACAATTTACATTGATAAAAATGGCAAACAAATAACAACTAATGAAAGAGATTTATCAAATATAAATAGTAAAGAAATTGTTCAAATTGGTTTTTATAAAAATGATCAGGGAGAAATTCAAGTTGTTAATATGCCAAGAACAATTGAAAAAGTACCTAATCAATTACCATCAGAAATTACATCTTTACAATTTATGTTTATATTTTGTGAAACATTTAATCAAGATTTATCATCTTGAGATACTTCAAATGTTACGAATATGAATTGAATGTTTCATGGTGCTATATCTTTTAATCAAAATATATCAAATTGAGATGTATCTAATGTTATGAAATACGAATGTTTTTCTTTTGAATCAGGAATTGATAACTCAAAAAAATTACCAAAGTTTAAAAAATTTTTAATAATTTAAAATACTATTTTTAAATTGATTTAAGATTTTTATAGTTTTTTATCCTAAATCTTCGTCCTTTATTAGAATTTCACGACTAGGATTTTGTTCAATTATTAATTGTTTGTAAATTGTATCACGATATTTTACACAACCATCAATAACATTATCTAAAGGATTTGGAGCAGTCCGCACTTCAAAAAGATCTCCTTCATATTTTTGACGCATTGGTTTTGTACCTTTTTCAGTTTTAACTTCAATATAATATTCTTTAGCTAATTCTTCTTCAATAAATTTATCAACTTTTTTAATATAAGCTCCACCACCACAAATTGTGATTCCCTTACCTTTTTTCTTTAAATCACTAATACTTCCAGCAGCCTTGTCACCAGCAGTTCTTAGTACTCTACGAATGGCTGGAATAATATGTTCTTTGAATTGAACTTGCATAACATTTGCACGAATTTCTTCTGGTGTAATTTCAATAGTTTTAGAAATTGACATTGTTTCTCATGGCTGAGAATTTAATCTAGGTAATGAAAAACCCGAAATTGTGTATGGTTTTTCATCTTGATATTTCATAAGTGAACCAATATTTTTAATAACATCTTCAGCTTCTTTTATTCCAACTTTTAAGGCATGTTTTTTTATAATATATTCTTGAACTTTTTGTATTAAATAGTCACCAGCACAATGTGTTGTATATGAATATAATATTGAATTATTACTAATAATAGCAACATCAGTACTGCCACCACCAATATCAATGCACATAATTGCACTTCCAAAAATATCTTGCCCTGAACCTAAGGATGCCATTTTTACTTCTTCTTGTACAAATCCACGGAGTGCTCCTAAACGATATACAATATTTTCTAAAGCTTCTTTTTGTACTGAATTAATTTCACTTGGTGTTGCCATCAACACAATCAAGTTACGATTTTTATCTAATTTTTCATCTTTTTTTATAGAATTGTTTTTACTTTGTTTTAAATCTTTAATTTCAAGTCTAAAATCTTGAAAAATTTTAGTAAGAATACGTTGTAAAGCATCTGGATCAGCAATATTACCATCACGAACTGGACGTTTAATAATAACGTTTTCATTTGTTTTGTCAGTTAAAGCCTTAGCCTCTTCACCGTAAAGAATTCTATTTTTTTCATAGTCTTCAGCTAAATAGGTTGGAGCATCATATCTAAGACCTATATTAATATGTCTAGCTTTAAAGTTTTCTGTTCCGATATCTAAAGCTAATCATTGATAATCAGTTATTGATTTAAGTTTGTTATTTTTCTGATTTAAATTTTCTTTTCTTGTTTTAAACATTTCTCTAATTTTCCCTTTCTTTAAATACTTAAATTTTATCTAAATTAATTTTACATGATTTTATAAATAAGTTATTTATATTAATTTATAAGGAAATATGGGATTAATGTTGATAATTTTTATTTATTATATTTTGTTTAAAAAACAGCAAAAACTTTGAAGTATTTAATATATCTAATTTTATAAATATTAAATTTAATTGAATAAATAGTTAAAAATATATTTTAATTATCTGAAAAAATCTCTGGTTTTTATTAAAAAAAGGAGATAAAATAATCATTGGAAAGGAAGGTAAAATTGAAAATAACTAATGATTTATTAAACAACTCACATATTATTTTTGAATCTAATATTAAAAATCAAATAGAAGCACTAACTAAAATTACTGATTTGGCATTTTCATTAGGTTATATTACTAATCGTGATGAATTACTAAAAGCATTTCTTGCTCGTGAGCAAGAATCATCAACGGGTTTTGAAGGTGGAATTGCAATTCCACACGCTAGAATTAAATCAATTAAAAAAACCTGCAATTCTAATATTATGTAATAATAATGGTATTGACTGAAAAGCAATAGATGGACAATTAACAACTTTTATTATTGCTTTAATAATTCCTAAAACACAATCAGAAAATTTACATTTAGATATTTTAAGTACACTTGCAATCAAACTTGTAAATGAAGATTTTCGTAAAAAATTAAAAAATGCAACAAATTCACAAGAAATAATATTGCTTATTAATGATGAAACAGTTAAAAATAGTACTAAAAAAGAAATAAAAACAATGAAAAATAAGGAAACAAAAAAAATTGTTGGAGTTTCTTCTTGTACAACTGGAGTAGTTCATACTTACATTTGTAAAGAATTATTAGAAACCGCAGGAAAAGAACTAGGCTATCAAGTACATATTGAATGTCAAGGTCAAAAAGGACCAGAATATGTACTAACAGAACAAGAAATTAAAGAAGCGGATGTCGTTATTTTAGCAACAGATGTTGCAATTGACTTAGAACGTTTTATTGGTAAAAAAACATATACTTGTGGTACAAAACCAGTAGTTAAAGATGCTAAACAAACTATTAAAGAAAGTTTAACAAAAGCAAAAATATACGGTGAAACCAATGGAAATAGTGGTGATTTCATTTTAAATGCTTCGAAAGGTAAACCAGCAATTTTAAAACATTTATTAAGTGGAGTATCATATATGATACCATTTGTTGTTTTTGCTGGTTTAATTTTTGCTATTGTTGGTGGTATCGCAAAAGGCACTTTTGGTAATGGATTTGAATTTAAAAATTCATGAGAAGAACAACTTGCTTGATTAAAAACAAATCCACCGGGAGTTAATTCTGGATTAATTGGTGGTACAACGCTAATGCATGTATTAATGATTATTACATTTTTATTAGTATCACCTGGTACGGGAATGTGATTTGGATGAGGAGTGTTTAATCTTACTGCTAGTTCTAAAATTGATGCAAGTCAACCTTTTCAGGGTAATGCTAATGTTTCATGAACATTATTTGGTGCTCTTTATGGAGGACTAATGGCTGGTTATTTAGTTAGATTTGTAAATTCATGAAAAGTGCCAAAATGATTATTACCAATTATGCCAATTATTATTATTCCTGTTTTTTGTACAGCAATTATTGCAATTCCAACAGCTTTCTTTTTAGCAGCACCGTTTGGATATGTAATGGGTGCATTGGATTATGGTTTAAGTTGAATGGGGTTACATCCAAATATAGGGTTTTTAGTTGGATTATTATTAGGAGCAATGGTTGGATTTGATATGGGTGGTCCAATTAATAAAACAGCTGTTCTTGTTGCAACATCATTAATGGTACAAGATGGTGGTCGATTAATGGGACCAGTAGCAGCAGCGATTCCGATTGCACCATTGGGTTGTGCATTAACATCAACAGTATTTAGTCGTAAATTATTTACAAAACAAGAACAATCATTAGGGTGAAATGCCTGATTATTAGGGTTTATGGGAATTTCTGAATCTGCTATTCCATTTGCAGTGAGAGATACATGAAGAACAATAGTTGCTAATGTTATTGGTAGTGCTGTTGCGGGTGCTTTAGCATTTGGTTTTGGTGTACTTGGTCATGTTGGGGCTTGAGGTTCTTTTATTATTGCTTTATTTGGTGGTGTTACTAATATTGATGGTAGTTATATTGGTATTTTATGATATGCAGTAGATATTATTATTGGTACGGTAGTACAATCTATTATTTATACTTCACTTTTATTGCAAAAGCAAGGATTATATAGATCTTCAATTTTAACGTTATTAAATAAAATTGGAATTAAAACTAAAAATAAAAAAAGAAAATAATATTAATATATGAATAATAAAAAAAATTGATGATTTGAAAATCAATATAGTCGAAGTACAATAACTATTGATGATAAAAAAATAACTATTTATCATAAAGGATTAACAACTTTTAGTTTAAAAAAACAAACTAAAAATACTATTATGATTAATAATATTAATTATTTAGTTCTTAGAAAGCCAACTTTTTGACAGTGTGGGTACCTTTATTTTGTTTTAAAAAATGAAATTGAAAAAACTAATAATCAAGAAATTTTATTATCTAATTTATGTATAGCCTTCAAACGAAAAAATGAATTTAAGGAAGCAGAAGAAATTAAGAGTATTATTGATAATTTAATTATTTAAACTAAAAAAGCATTTTAATTGACATATTAAAAAAATAAATTACAATTCTAATTATAATTTAATAGATGTCCAATCCTAATATAGATATTTCTTTATATTAGGTTTTTTATTAAATTAAAATATTTGAAAGGAAGATAAAAAGATATGCCTAAAAATATACAAAATATACAAATGACAGAAAAAGAATATAAAAATTTTCAAAATTATAAAAAACAAAAAGCAATACAAGAAGAAATGATATCCAAAACAAAAAGTACAGCAAAAAAAGCGGGAAAAATTGCTACTAATCATGCACCAACATTAGGTGGTGCGATAGGGTTTTTAGCAGGTGGATTTGGTGCAGGACTTACTGATAATAATCCTAATACTATTTTTGATGTGCCTATTGGAATTTCATCAGCTGTTGGTGGAGCAATAATAGGATCTGTTGTAAAACAAAATTACAAAGCTAATATTGCTGAAAAAAAAGCAAAACGACAAGAAAAATTACAAAACATGCTATTAGAAAATATAAATAATTCATCAGATTCAGAATCCGAAGAAGAATTTGAACAAAACAAAGAAAATAGTTTGTATACTGATTTTGAAAAAAAATTAGCATTAAAAGAAGAAGCAATAAAAAAGAGAGAACTTTTATTACGAAACATGAAATTAGATGCAAAATTTCAAAAGCAAGAACAACAATTAAAAGAATTGAGTATTCAAAATAATTCAGTCGATGATATTCTTACAAAAGAATTAGCAAACACATTATCTACTGCTCCTATGACTTTTGCTACTTTAAATAAGGATAATCCTATTTCTCAAGATGTAATAAATGCTGCTAATTTAATGTCTATAAGTTTATCTTCAAAACCTGTTGCTGATAAACAAGAAAACCAAAAATCTCTTATTTCTATGTAATATCATATACGTTAATGAAACAAATAATAAAATCAGATATAGTTTAAAGGAGGATTACTTATGCATTTTGATCCTATCGAAGACTTGTTTAATGATTTAGGTTCACAGTTTCAGTCTTTTGGAAATAATACTGAAACTTTCTTTAATAATTTTAGTGATAATATAAGTTCAGAATTTGAAGTATTTACAAAAGATTTAAATACTAATTTTCAATCTTTTAGCAATGATGCAAGTAATGTCTTTAATGATTTAGGTAAGGAGTTTCAATCTCTTGGTAATGAAATTAGTGAAGGTTTTCAAATTGTTAGTAATGATGTAGAATTTTTTTTAATGATTTAGGTAAGGAGTTTCAATCTCTGAGTAATGAAATTAGTGAAGGTTTTTAAACATTTGTTCATAATTTTGAAACTGCCTTTAAAGATTTTGGTAATAATGTAAAAACTTTCTTTAATAATATTGGTAATAATATTGAATCATTTTATAATGGTATTACTTCATTTTTTTCAGGAATTGAAACTTTAATTAAAATTATGCCATATGCAATTGGTGGAGTAATTGGATCAGTTATAGCATTTAAGATTTATAAAGCAAGAAAGTCAATGTTAAAAAATGAAAGAATAAAAAAAATATATAAAATTTGTAAAAATCAAGAACTAAATAATGATATTAAAAATGTTAATTTTGACAAATTAAAACCAGTAGTAAATAATACAAAACTTACAACAAGTAAATCAAAAAAGTTTACTAAAAAAATTTTAGTAAAATAAAAATAAAATGCACCATAATGATTTTATAATCTAATTACGGTGCATTTTTCATTTTAAAATATAAATTTTACTTAACTTCACTAAAGTAGTCATCCATTTTAAAATAATCAATACTATGATCAAAAGTTGACGAATAAATGATTTTAAAATTTAAAGAAATGCGATGTTCTTTATTTAATTCATCAACTTTATTATTTAATTTCTTTTTAATTCTTTTGATATTTCTAATATTACGATCAGTTTCTCTTCTAATATTAAATACAAAAAAACATTTAATTTTGTCAAAAGAAATTTCATGTTTTTTATCAATATTATGTTGAAAACAAATAAAGCTATCAGTAAATTTTTTTGATAAATCATTAATAATGTCTTCATGAAAATTTTTTTGAATTTTAAATTCAATGAATAAAAATTCATTTCTTTTATTATAAGTGATAGCATCAATTGACTTAATACCACGTGAATGACTACAACATAAAAGTTTAAGATTATCACCATCAATTGCATATTCTTCAGATTCTGAAGAATATGTTTTAGAAGCAGTACTATAAGATAACAAACGAAATGTTTTTTTATTTTTTTTATAAATAAATATTAAATTATTTTTTAATGTCTCATTTAAATTCATATTCGTCTAACTCCCTATATGGATAACTTAAAGCTTCATTAATGTGATCTAAACTATTCTCTTCAATTATACAAGAATCAAAATTTTTATCTTTATTAATAAAATTATATTTAAAATTTAAGTTTTTAAAGTCACGACTTGCTAGTGAAGTTATTTTTTCAAGAATATATCGACTATGTGTTGAAATAATTAATTTAAAATTAATTATTTTAGAAATATTTAATAATAGTTTAGTAAATAAATATTGTCATTCTGGATGAATATAGGCTTCGGGTTCATCAATAATTACTAAGTTACCTTCTTTAAAAAAGTCACTTTTAACCATTTCTTTAAATGATTCAATAATTTTTAATCCACGTGAGGAGTTAGCAAGTTTAATGGTAATACCATTTTTAGTTAAACTACCATTTTCAAAGTTAATTTTATTTTCATTACCAAAATAGTTTTCAAGTTCTTGATTAATTTTTTGTTTAATTAATACTAATTTCAAATTACTATACTGTTCAATATTTTTTTGAATATTAATTTTATTTTTAAAATCATCTAAGTAGTGACACTTTTTAAATTTGAAAATGTTATTTAATGATAATTTTAATTTTTCACTCTCTAACATATATGATGATTGTTTTTTACTAAGACTTTCTTCAATCATTAAATTTAAAATTTAGTCAGTATCACTAATATAAGTAGCATCAATTATTGGATTTTCAATAATATTTTCTAAATAATTAAACTCATGTTCTAAAGAAAATTTATTATTTTCATTAATATTGATCGTTAAAGTTTTGTTATTGTCTAAACTAAGTTTTAAATAACTATCTTTATTATTATATTTTTTATTTCTTAAGTTTTCACCATGAAAGTTTTCACGAAGAATATTAGCCATTAAATATGAAATGATATCAGTATCTTTATTATTAAATAATTCTAAGGTTTGTAAAATATCATTATTAATAATATTAATTGTATATTTAATAATTTTAATTTTGTAACTATCTTTATTAGTATCTAATTCAATTCTTTGTAATGTTTTGGTAATTAAATCATCATTTATTTTTAGCAATTGATGATAGTCTGTTAATAAATTAATTCAAAAATTATTAAATTTTTCAATTTTATAGTTGAAATTTGTTATTCATTTTTGCATAAATGTTTTATTATTTAGATTAATATTATTATAAATAGATTCAATTTCTTTAAATAAAGTACTTTCTTTTTCACTACTATTAAAATTTGTTTCAAGAAAATTACTACCAGTATTTTCAATTTGTGTAAAAGTATCTTCAGCAAAGTTAAAAAAATTCTTAATTATTTCGGACGTATGAGATTAACCCTTAGAATTATGAGTAACATTAACAATATAACTGCAAATTCTATGATTTGTTAACTAAATTATACCATAAATTTTAAAAATGTTAAAAAATATAATTACAAAATTACATTTAAATAACACAAAAATCCTAATCTTAAAATTAGTTTTTAAAAATATGAAATTTCAAATTATTAACCACTATTAAGATAACTTCTACTATTTAAATAATTGGCTTTTGCTATTAACATATTATTTAATGTTTGATAATTATATATTTTTGCTCCATTAGTTAAAGATTTTAAAAAATGATAAACATCACTTTCAGCAGAACAGCCAATATTTCAACTAGCATTTTGATTGACAATACCATGAGCATTATTTTTAAAATAATTATAAGTTTTAGTATTAACATTAAGTTTTAAAAAATCAAGTAATTTATTACAATTACCACTTGAAAAAGTAGTTGAAGAATCTAAAAATTTTTTTCAGTCATGAGATTCTTTTTTCTTACCACGAACTCCAACAAAAGATTTTCATAAATAACTAAAAGCATGATATTTATCTAAAATATAATAACATCTTAATCAACTAGCCATGGCTTTAATTCATAATGCACCATCACCAGCAACAACTAAATTATAATTATGATATTCTCATTGAACACCTAATATATTTAATTTAATATCATAATGATTAAGAATAGTTTGTGTGGTAAATTGATATAATTCATGTTGATTTAAACGATGATTAACTTTAAATAATAAAAATGCAGTTGTTTTATTTTGTAATTTATTTCTATATGAATAAATCTCTTTTCTTCCTAAATTAAAAGTTAAAAGTCTACAACAATATTGTTGTTTTAAACCATTTTCATCTCAACAAGTAACAAAAGCATCATCTGCACATATATTTAATTTTTGATTATCTAATACTTTAAATTTTTCTTCTGGTATTCATTTTTCAATTTTTGCTTCTTTAAAAATTCTTGAAATAAGATTTTTAGAAAAAGAAGTATATTTAAATTCTGATTGAATATTAAAATAACCTTTTTTTGATATTAAATTTTCAATTAAATTATCTAATATATCAAAATATAAATCATTAGTAATTCTTGCTCTTTTTTTAATACCAAATTCTTCATAAATTGGATAATAAGTTTTTTTATTAATTTTATCTAAATAAACTCTTTGTCTAAAAGTTCCTATTCCAATGGGAGTATTTACTGTTCTATTACATGTTCAAGCAACTTTATATTGATTTTTATCTCTATTTAGAAAAAAATATTCATCAAAATCATGGATTTTTTGAAAATATTTTGCTAAAATATTAGTGATTTCAGATTTTAGAAATTCTTTAAAACTAAACATTTTTTAACACCTTTCTATTTATTTTTTTGTCCTAACTATTCTAACAAATTTGTTAAAATATTGTTGAAAATTTTTTGTTTTAGAGTATAATATTAAAGAACGATAAAATAAACTGCAAATTCTATTTACGTTTAAAAGATAACTTTTATTAGTTATCTTTTCTTTTTTAATAAAATAATGTACAATAAAAGAAAATATAAATAGAAAAGGAAAATAAAAGTAAAAATGGATTTAGGATTATGAATATCTTTTGGAATAATAGGAACAGTAATTTGAATTTTATTAATACGCTATGGTATTAAATATTGTTTTAAAAATAATGCTATGGGAGTGTTTATTTTATTCGTTACATTAAACATATTTGGTTTAGTTTTAGGATGAGCTATTTTATGAAATAATAAAAATTTTAGTAATAAAAAAGAAGAAGAAAAAATAAAAGAATTAGGCATTTTTAATATTTTAAATGATGAACAGAAAAAAAAAGTTTGTGGAATTTGTTTTAAAGTTAAAGATAATCCTGAAACTATATGTACTAATTGTTTAAAAAAATTTGAAAAATAGCACTATAAATGCTATTTTTTGTTATAATTATATTATAAAAATTAAATAAAAGAATATATGAAGTAATTAATAAAGTTAATAAGTTAGTTTGAGATGTTTAACTTAAAGATTATATTAATTATAGCATAAATTTTTGTTTTTTAAAGCATATGAAAGGAGATTTTTATGTGCAAGAAGAAAAAATAAAAATAAGAACAATTTTTAATGATGCAAAAGCATTAAGAGAAAAATTAGAAGAATATTTTAATTATTGTAAACAAACTGAAGAAGTACCTACTAAAATTGGTATGTTAGTTTATTTAGATATTACAGAAAATACTCTTTATAGTTGAAAACAAAAAAAGAGAAATACTTTTTTACAACAAATTAATTGAGCATATTTACAAATACGCCATATTAATACACAAAGATATTTAAAAGCAAATGCAAATAATACTGCATGATATTTAGAAAGAGCATTTGTGAAAGAATATCATTTATCTACAAAAATTGATATAAAAAGTAGTGATAATACAGCCCCTATAGCAATTAGTTTAGAAAATAAAGGTAAAAATAAATGTTAAGTAATTTTGGTTATTTATTAGATATTGCTAAAAGAATGTATTTAAAACAACCTTTAAATATTACTAAAATTAAACAATTAGGTAGTCGTAAATCTGGTAAAACATTTAGTGATATTGAATTTCTTGGTATTTTATTAATGTTAGATAATATTAATATTCATGCTTATTTAATTCGTAATATGTCAAAACAATTAAATGATAGTTGACAAGAATTAAAACAAATTATTAGAGCAACATATCCTAGTATTAATTTTATTATTAGTGAAACTAAAAAAACTATTGAATTTAATGGTAGTAAAATAACTTGTAAATATTTACATTCACAAGATAATAGTAATGTTAAATTAACTGGATTAGCAAGTAATTATTTATATGATTATGTAATTATATGAAGTGATGAAAGATATGAAATTACTGAAAATGATTATCAAGATTTAAAAGATGCAATAAGAGGAGCAAATCAATTATTAGAAATTGAAAGTTGTAATCCTTGAAGTATTTTAAATGAATTTATTAAAAAAACTATAAATGCTTGTCCACAAAATGAAAAACAAATTATTAATGAATATGAACAATTTACTATTATTGATAATACTATTTATCATTATCAAAATTGAAAATTAAATACTTATTTAAAAGATAGTGATAAACAACAATTATTAGAAATAGAAGTTCTAGACCCAATATCTGCAAGAGTAAGAAGTCATGGTTTAGTAGGTTATGAATCTGGTGGTATATATTCACATCTTATCCATAAGATATCTCGCTTATTACAACCAAGTTATAGATTTAGTGCTGGATTAGATTATGGGTTTAAAGATGATGCTTTAGCATGTTTATTAATAGGTTTTGATTATAATTTTAAATTTGTTAATGTTATTGATTGTTTAAAAATAGAAAATAAATTAATTCGTTATGATAATAAACAATTAGCAAGATTAGTAGTTGAGTTTTATATTAAATTAGCAAAAGAAAATAATTTGTTATATGAATATGGTTTAACTGTATATTGTGATTTTAGTAATTATACATTTATTGAAATGCTTAATGATACAGCAATTAAATATCAAGTTAATTCATGATTATATTTTAAAGATTGTGTGAAATTAAGACTTGAGTTTAGAATAGGTAAGAATGTTGCTTTAATGGCTTCAGAACGCTTAAATATTAGTATGAATGCACAACCATTATTAGATGAATTTAGATTGGCTGTATGAGACCCTAAAAGTATTAAACAAATACCATTAGCAGGTAATGACCATTTACGTGATGCATTTGATTATGCTATAGAACCATATATTAGAAATTTAAGTGCAAATATAAATCCTTATTTTGAAAGGAAGTAACATATGAATAATCATAATACTGAAATATTAACTCCTAATTGATGTATGATAAATCTTCAAGAAATTATAGCAAATCATGCTTCAAAATTACTATGAGGTAATGGTTATACTTTAACAAGTGAACATAAAGAATATAAAGATGCTATTGAAAAATTAAAAGAATGAAATAATTTTGATAGTTTGTTTTATCAAGATTGTCATATTAAATCTGGTTATGGTTATAGTATTGTTCAAATTGATAAAAGTAAAACTGGTAGAATTTCATTAAATTTTGCTCAGCCATATGCTCAATCAAGAGTTGCAAGAGTATTAGAAACTGAATATAGTGCTAGTACATGGTCAAGATTACAATATGATGACCAAAGTATTTATGTTAAAACAACATATACTCCAAATCAAATAATTAGATATTTTACTAGTGATTTTATTACATTAGATGGTTTACAAGAAAAGATAAGTAAAGATTTACAATTACCTTTAATAGAAAATCATAATTTAGGTATTATTCCAGTTAAATTTATGCAAAATTTACCTAAAAAGAATTTCTTTGGTGGAGTTATTGGTGATTATTATCCAGATATGACACCAATTAAAAAATTACAAAAATTGTTAAATAAAACATTTGAATCAATTGAACATGAACTTGAATATAATGTTACTCGTGTATTTTTAGATATTACTGAACAAGAAATAAATCAATCTAAAACTGCTTTTGATTTAAAAAAATTAATAGGTAAATTTATTTTACAAGCAAATTTAAGAAGTTTAGGAAGTACTAGTGGAACACCACCAATTGCTATTTTACAAGGTAGTCCAATATTAGATAAATATGCTGAATTTATTCAATTTATTATTGATAAAGCATTTGAAGGTAGTGGATATAGTCCAGTAAATGATACTACAAGTCAAAAAACTGAAGCAGAAGTATTAATTACTAATTCAAGAGATATGGAAACTACAAGAATTAAAAGAACATTAAATCAAAGTGATTGAAATGAAATATTTCAAAGATGTTTTATATTAATGGGATTAGATGGTGATAAATCTAAATGAACATTTGAAATTAAAGAAAATACTATTACAGATAGATTAAAATCACTTGAAATTGATGAAGCAGAATTAGCATTAGATTTAACTAACAGAAAACGTATTATTGTTAAAAGATATGGTGTTAGTGAAGAAGAAGCAATGAACATTCTTAAAGAAAATAGAAGAATGAGAAAAGAAGAAATTGATTTTGATAATGGATTAGTAAAAGATATTGATGGAGAAACTAAAAATGATACCGAAAATAAATCATCAATTAATTAAAACAGTTTGAAAATCAACTGGTGAAATTGAAAAAGATTTTACACAAAATAAAGATTTACAATTTCGTGTATGTCCTTTTACTATTATTTTAGGTGCGATAAATTCAACAGAAACGGGCTATAAACCACCAACTTCAATACCTAATGATTATACTTCATTTAGTAAAATCTTTACTGGTAGAGAAGCAATACAAGCAGTATGAGACCATTCTTATTATCCTATTCAAAATAAAGATAATCCAGATGAAGCATATAAACAATTGCAAATTGGTGATGTATTTTATGGAAATATTTTAAGTGATCAATTAGGTATTACTTATTCAGCAACTCCAGCAAATAATGCTTTTATTCAAGAACAAGCAATTAAAAATGTAGTTATTAATATTCCAAATGAAAAAAAGAATTTTAATTTTATTAATAATATTGTTTCAAATTTATATAAATTATATATGATTCCAGAAATTAATAAAGTTATAAATACTGATAAATCAATTAAAGTTGATAGACAGTGATATATTCTGGAAGTTGCAAGTAAAACTTATAATAACGAAAATAAAGAATTGGCTTATATTCAATGTACTTTTAGTTCATTAAATGATAAATTAGCCCATAGTGGATTAGCAATTAATCAATATGTGCAATTAGGTGCACCTGCTGACCCAGTAGCATTACCAGCATTAGATGAAAATAATAATATTATTTTAGATGATAATTATTTAACACCATTACCAGTTACTCATTGTCAAATATCTTTTTATGGTTCAGTAAAACCTATTTCAATAGCATTATGAGGAAGAGATATTGATAATAATCCTGAAAATACTAAACAACATAAATATAGACAATATCCAAGTAAATTATTATTTCCATGACAATATCAATGTTCAACTTATGACCCAGTAAGTTTTCAAGCATTACCAGAAACTAATTATGTATTAACTGTGCAAGGGCAATCAACTATGGATGGTTATACAGAATGAAGAAAAGAAGTACTACCATTATATGATGATGGTGCAACTCAACATTATGAAGGTCATTTACTTACTAATTTAGAAAAAACTAAAAATACTAATAAGGTTGATGTATCAAATAGATTAGTTAATTATTGAGATAATAATTTTTTAAATGGTGCTGAAATTGAAGATTATAATTATGCAACTGCTGGTAATCCATATTTTCAATATTATAATAAAAATAATAAAAAATTTATTGGTAATACTCATTATAATATGAATAATAATAAATTTAAGCAATTAAATACTATAAATGCTTTACATTATTTTATTTATAATCCTATTAGTGAAATACCTTTAACAATTAGAGAAACTATTAAAATTAATCTTAATACTATACCTATATTTGGCTCATTTATGAATGCTTTTGTTGGTGGATTAGATATTGGAGCAAAGTTAAGTAGTAATTTGTTAATTCCACAATTTAATTACATAAATGGTTTAATATCTGCTGAATTATATACTTTTTATACAAAATTATTATATTCAACACCACCTAGTGGTAATCCTATACCACTTGATATGTTTAGAAATGATACACCAGATTCAATTCAAGCAGGATTAGGTTCGGCAAGTCATATGACATCATTTACATTTAATTTAACTGATAAATTATCAATGGCAAGGTTTGATATTAATAATCAATCATTTAATGATAATACTGTACAAGAAACAGTAAATTTAGGCCAATTAGATATTAAAAATAAAAATTTAGTTAATTTATTAGCAAAAGATGATAATGATACATCATTATTACAACCATCAGATTTTACTAATACAAATATAATAAAATGAGCAATTGATATGATTGATATTAAAGTTGTTGGTAAAAGCAATTTTAAAATAACATTTTATAGTATGCCAGATAATAGAAATGGTGCTGTTAATGATAATTTTAGTATTTGAAGTGGTACTTATCAAACAGTGGGTAAAGCAAGTAATAATAGTAGATTAATTCAAAATACATTTATTTTAGCCAATAATACTTTTAAATTTGACCGACCATTTAATTATCCACAAGCAATACAACCACCTCCAATAATAGAGAGAGCGCATCCTATATTTATTGATTTAAGTAATCAAAGTCAATATGGAATTAATAATAATATTTCTGAACCATTATCAAGTAAAGATATACATTACTATAGAATGAAACCAAATTGAAGAGAAAATCAAGAAAAAGGTAAATTTTTAAACTATATAGATATTAATGTTAAAGATTATGGATATGAAAATATTGATAAATTTAAAGATGATTATGAAAGTATCACATTTAATTTTAATTTTAATATGAATGCAATATATTCAAATAAATATTTAGGATTAAATTATACTAATTCTAAAAACTGATTTACACCTATTATTATTAAATTAAATGATATTGGTAATATTGCTGATAGTCAAGGTTTAAATGCAAGTTTTCAAGATAATGATACGATTTATAATAATAATTCTGGTAATCACATAGATATGAATAATAATTGAACATTTAATATTAATAATATTTTTAAAGATAATAAATTTGACCAAATTGCTTCTTTAACTAATACTGAAAGATTAAAAAATATATATATCAATAATTTAATATCAACAAATGACAATCCAAGTAGTGGTGTTAAAATATTAAATTCAATTTGATTTAAAATAATGGCATTTAAAGGTGATAGTGATGATTGAATATCAATTCAATATCAATTTATTATTACAACTCCATTAACTAATCAAGCAGTTGCTCCGTTTTATGAAAAATTTGAAGAAAATTGAAATCTTCAAACTGTATCATTGGTAATTAATCCTAAAAGTGCGACATAGAAAGGTGGTGGTAATTATGTTAAATGAAAATGAAATGAAAGAAGGTAATAATATGGAAGAAAAAGAAAAAGATGAACAAGAAGAAACTAAGGAAGAAGAAGTAAAATCAGAAGAAAATACTGAAAAAGAATCTGAATTTGAAGAAAAAAAAGAACCAGAAAATGAAGAAGTTAAAGAACCAACTTTAGAAGATAAATATAAAGAATTAGAAGAAAAATATAATGCTTTATATAAAGAAAAAACTGATAAAGATAGAGAAATTAGACATTCAGAAAGTTATAAAAAATATGATTTATCACAAGAAAATATTAATTTATTAAAAAGATATCTTGGAGATAAAGAAGATATTGATGAAGAATTATCAAATTTAAATAAAGATTTTCCACATTTATTTAATAAAAATAAAGATACAAATATTAGTAATTCTTTAGATGTAAAAGATAAATTTAAAGAAGAAAAAGAAGATGAAGTAGATACTAGAAAAATAGGAATGGTAGGTTAAAAATATGACAAAAATTGAATTTAATGAAAAATATAGAAAACAAGATATTAGAATTGATAGTGATTTTGAATTACATATTGATAATTATTTTAAATTTACTGATGTTGATATGTTACAAAATGCAATTAATGATTATAAAACATTAATAAATGAAATGCCACAATTAGTTAAAGATTGACTATTAGGATAATATAGAAGGAGAATAATAAAATGGCAATTATTACAACACAATCAACAACAATTAATGACCCAAGTAATCCAACTGGGAAATTAGATTTATCAGTTAAATATATTAAAAATTTAAAAGTTTTATTATCAAAAAGAGTTGCATTAATTAATGCTACAATAGAAAATAGAGAGCAATTAGATGCTGGTACTGCTATTTATAATATTACTAAAAGAAATCTTACAGATGATTATACAGCAGGTGCTGGTGCTAATGATTTAACAGCCACAAGAGTTGAACAAATTTTATTAGATAAAAAGAAACAAATTGTTTTTGAAGAAGAAACACTTGATTTAAAACGTTTAGGTGCAAAATATGAAGATGGTAATGTTCTAGTATCAGATAGTTTAGCATCAAGTTGAATTGATGCTAAAGCAAAATCAGTAGAGACTTATTTAGTAGCAAAATTATTATCATTAGCAGTTAAAACAGCAAAAGATAATGACATTATTAAAATTGCATTACCAAGTACACCAAAAATAGATGATTATCGTATGCTTTTATGATTAAAAATATCAAATACATTAGCAACATTAAAAGCAAGAATTACTGATGAATATATTGGTACAGATGAAGAAGATTATACATTATGAGTATCTAGTTTCTTTAAACCATTAGTATTATTATCAACAACTACATTAGGTAGTGATAGTGCAAATCAATCATTAAAAGATGGTAAAATTGTAGAAATTGGTGGCATTAAAATTGTAGAATGTCCTTGATTAGGTAGAAATTATCCAATTGGAACTATTGATAAAAAAGAAGGATTTAATTTTTTAGGATGTGATGCTGTATTAGTTCATAAAGAAGCATTAGCATTTCCTTTTAATCGTGGTCAAGATAATATTTTTGTTTTACAAACTAATGGTAATGTTAAGAATTTTCATAAGTTTTTAGTATCAGAAGGTAAAGCATTACGTCCAGATTTAGTTAAAGGATTTACAGTTACTTCAAGTATTGATATTGCAACAGCAATTGAATTTACTAATTTAGGTGCTATTACTATGGCTGGTGATACTCCAACAGCAGATGAAGTAGAAAAAGCAGTTATTGCTAAAAATCCTAATTATCGAAAAGGTAATGCTAATTTTTCAAATTTAACAGCAACAAGTGCTAATGTTGAAGGTAAAACTTTATATGATGGTTCTTTACAAGTAACTTTTACAAAAAAGAAGTAATTTAAATGCCTATTATATTATTGTTAAGAATGATATTAGAAACTGCTGTTAGTGATATTCAAACTGCTGAATTAATAGAAAAATTTAAAAAAAGTAATTCATTATTTAATAGTTTTTTAAAAAATCCAGCAGGAATATTAAAAAATCAATTAATGTCAAAAGTATTAGGACAAGGTAAATCACAAAAAGAATTATCTGAATTTCAACAAGTTTTACAAAAATTAACTAATTTACCAGTAATTCATAAAAAAATAATGACACATATTACTAATAATAATATTGCTAAATTACAACATATTCAAAAACAATATTTAAATGGTAAGTCATTAATGGATAAAGGTAAAGAAATTATTATGAATTCTTTAACAGAACAAGATTATGACAATATGATTGGAATTTATATAAATCTTTCTAGTAGTGCATTAGCAGGTGGTATATGAACTCCAATAGTACAAGCACAATCTGGTACATATGGTATTGCTTCATTAACGTATCGGACATCTAATAAAAGTTATGATTATTTTAATGTTTCAAGAGAAACTTGAATTGATATGTGTAAAGCCACAGGTTCTCATGGTAGTGGTGCTAATAAAATTTTTGTTAATCAATATTTAGGTGGAGTTGATAAAACTAGAAAAGAAATGGATGCTACTGTTAGAAAAAATGTTAGTCAATTAAATAGAGCAGTAACTAAACCTAATAAATCAGTTATTAGTACAGTTAATAAATCACAAGTAGTACAAGGATATGGAAGGTATAAAGATTATGGAAAACAAAAATAATATTGATTGAAATGTAAATTTAAATTATATTACAAAAGATGATTTAAAAACTATATATGGTTTTATACCAGATGCTGACCAAACTACTAATGATAATAATAAGACTGATTTTACTATTATGGCTATTGCTATTTCAAGTGAACGCATTAATACTATTACTGGTAATCAAATTGAAGTAATAGGATTTAAAAATCTTAATGAAACTCAACAACAATTAGTTAAAAGAGCAACAGCAAGAATGACTATATATTATTTAACTGATGGAATGGCATTTATAAGAAGTTCAGTATCTATTAGTGGTAATGGTTTATCAAGTAGTATTAGTCCACCAAGTGAACCAGATTATGTATTAATGGAAGTATATAATTTATTACAACAAGCAAATTTACATACTCCAAGAAAAGCAATTAATAATCCTATTTCATGTAATACAGATAATTTTAATACACCTAATATTTTTGATGAAAGTGATAGAAGAATAATTACTTGAGATTCTGGAAATAAAACATTTTTACGAAAAGAAGGATTAATTGCTGGTACCGGTATTAAAATAGAGGATGTTAGTGATACTATACCTAAATTAAAAATTCATGTTGATAGTAATATTGATTCATTATGAGAAGTTAATAAAGATAATCCTAATTTTATTAATTCAAAAGATGATAAAGGTATTGATGTTAATGGAAAAAGAATCATTGATGTAGGTACACCTACTTTTTTAAGTGATGCTACAACTAAAGTATATGTTGATAATTTATTAGATAAAAAACAAGATAAATTAATTGCTGGTGAAAATATTAATATTGATGAAAATAATAAAATTAGTGCAAGTGGTGGTAAAGTAGATTTATCTGATTATTATAAAAAAGAAGAAGTAGATAAAAAAATAGAAGATAAAATTGATAAAGACCAATTTAAATATTATTTTTCTATTAATACTATTGGTACTGAAATCCCTAATTTAGAAACTACTGATAAAACTATTGCCGGTGCTATTAATGAATTAAATAAAAAACAACAACAACCAACTCCAATTCCACCAAGTGGTTCAAATTGAAAAGAAGTAGGAATTATTTCTGGTAAAAATCAATTTATTACTTATGATTTTAAACCTAATAAAGAGTATAGATTATCTTTTACTTGACTGCCTAATGATATTAATAATTCAGTTATTCAATTTTTAAATTTTTATATTTTAAAAGAAAAAACTCCTTTTTCAGTTTTACAAACTTTTTATCAAGAAAATAATGCTGATTTAAAATTGTGTATTAGTAATAATTTAATAGCAGTTTTAAATTATAATAATGAAAAAGTTGATAACTGTTTATATAAATTAGAAGAATTACAGGAATAATATTATGTTTTTTAAAATTATAAAAATTATTTTAGGTTTAATTGGAGTAATTCTATCATCTGCAACTGCTGGTTTAATTATATTTATTATTGTAAAAATTATATTTAAAATTAATCAAATATTTTAAAGAAAGGTGGTGATTTAATATGGATACTACAACAATTATTATAGTTGCTAATTTATGTATTAATGGGGGTTATGTTTTAATTAAATTAGGAAAAGCATTTATTGCTTTTGGAAAATCTTTAACAGACCCTAATAAAAAAGCACTTAAAAAACAAAATAAAATTAATAAATTACAAAGTAAATTAAATTCTATTAATAAACAAACAGAAGTAAAAAGTATTTATTAATATTAAAAAATGCCTTTAATAGGCATTTTTATTTATAAACTCATGTGATTATAATCTCAATTTAATGAAGCATTATCATGATTTAATGGTACTTCACTCATATTATCACTACCATATTGACTAGTTGTTTCACTATTAATTGTGAATCTATTATCATTAATTAATCTTGCAGTTTCATTATTAAATGGTGTTTCTTGCATTTCTTGAATATGATTTGTAGTTTCCATAGGTATTAAATTATGGATTATTTCACTTGCACCAGCAATTATGGTAGGTATTGCATAAGCATTATTAAAATCATTATTAATACCCATAGCAACACCACTTGATATCAAACATCCACCAGTTGCCATATTACAAATCTTTCTTATTGCTTCAAATTTATTAGGTATTAATTCTGTAATACCAGCAATTAAATTTGCTATACCATAAACATTTAATGAAATATAAGTATCTCAGTCCATTAAATTCTTATGAGTAGTATTAGAATTACTAAATAATAAATCTGGTGGAAATGGGTCTACTGTAGTAGTACTTGTAGTAGTTATTAATGGTGTAGTACTTGTAATAGGAAATGGTGTTGTAGTAGGTTGTATAGGGTTAATTTCATTATTTATAAATTTACTATAATTTACTAAACCAATTGTTCCTAATCCTAATAATATTTTTTTAGAACTATTAATTAATTTAGTTTTAGTACTTGGTATTTGATTTAAATTTCAAATATCTAAACCTAATTTTTTACCAAATAATAAACTATTAATTGAACCTAAAATAGGATTACCTATTACTTGACCATAATAAGCACTTGTGCCAATCATTGCTGATAAAGGACTTATTGAAGAGCGTATTATTTTTGTTAATGTATAATTATTTGTTTCCATTTTTATTCTCCTTTTATAAATTTAAATTGCATATTTCCAATAGTATCTCTATTATTACCAACTATAATTAAATATCCAGTTTGATTATTTTCTATTATTCATGAATAATAAATATCTTGTGGATATAATTTTGGATATAAATTTAATGCTAATAAATAACATAAAGCATCTTCTTTATTTTTTAATAATCCTACTGTTAGACATTTTATTTCTTTAGGACTTTTTTCATTATAAAATCATTCAGTTCTAATATTTCTCATTATTTCACATCCTTTTATGAACTCATCAGCACCGTAATAAACGGTGGACTAGGTAGACCTGTTTCTTTATAAGTGTCCAACGGTACGTATATATTAAATATATAACTTATTATTCTAGAATTCCGCTCTCGCGACATAATTTCACACTTACCTAGTTTCGTTCTGTATAAAATAAAATTTAGGACTTACATTGACATATTTTAAGCAAGAATAAAAAATAGGGAATAGGAGTTAAATTAAGAACAGTATATGTCAAATGCCTATCATTTTATTTAATCTTTGATTATTGCTATTGCTCCTAAAATAAGAACAACTAATCAAAATAATGATATTATTGCAACTGGTGTACTAACTATTACTATTAATAAAATCCCTCATCAAGGCATTAAGTATCCTCCTTAATTATTTTCAATATTAATATCATCAATATTTATATTGATAGTTATTCCATCTAAATTTTTTAATTCTTTTAATTTATCTATTATTTCTAAAATATCTTGTTTAGTCATTATCAAATTCACCTTTTTCTATAAATTCAAGTACTTTATAATAAGCAGTAAGTTTACCCGCTTCTTTTAAAGAATCACATAAGCAAATACTAATTTGCTTTTTTAATCAAATAATTAATTTTTCTTTATTAATACAATTTTTATGCCTTGATTTATTAATTTCATCAACTTTAATTCTATGTTCTTTACAATATGCTCTACAATATTCATCAAATTGCTCTTCTGTCATATTTTCACATTGTCTTTGTCTTTGTTCATTTTTAATTTCATCATAATGTGGTTCATGAATAAATTTTTCAAATGTTATTGTTTCAGTTCATGTACATCTATTCATTACTTATTCTCCTTATTAAACTTCAAAATTTTCTATAATTTCTTCTTCTTTTTCTAATTCTTTTAATTTAGATAAAGTAGAATTTAAATCAGTATTATCAGTTGAAGTTGAATTAGTAATAGTATCAATAGTATCTTGATATTCTTTAAACTTAGGATTTGAATCAATAATATCAATAATATGATTATTTGGATTATCAATATATATTTTTTCATTTTCAGTAATAATTGCTTGGTCATTTTCATAAGCAATTTGCATATCAACTGACATAATTCCTCATTTTCTTAATAATTGAGTTAATACAGTCTTTAATGCCATACTATCAAAATCACTAACAATAAATTTTTTATTTTTTTTATACGTTTCACTATATTTATTAAAATGTTCTATTATCTGTTCGCTTGTTCAATATAAATTTTTTTCAAAACCATTTTTTAATTTAAAATAGGCACAATAACCTACTATTTTTGATTTTAATCTTTCAATAGGATTTTCAATAAATTTAAATTTTATTTCATCTTTTAAATAATCAATCTTTTTTAATTCTCCTTCTCTAACTTCAATAACATTAATTTTTTTATATTGTTGACTTCTTTGCGCTAATTGAATATAACCTTTATATCCCATTTGAAACTGTGCTTCTTTAACAGTTATTCAATCACCGTTTTCATCTTTATATTTACGATTAAATGGTACAACTCAACAATAACCAAAATTCTTTTCTAAAGGTAATTGTAATAATGTTGCTTGATAACATGCTTCTAATATTGTAGTTAAACTAGTTTTTGCTAAACCTAATTGATTTTTAATTGCTAAAGCATTACTTTTAAATCTTTGTACTTCTTTTTCACTCATATTATTACCTTGATTTTTATTAGTAAATCATTGTTCAATAGTTAATGAATTTTTATTTTTAATTAAATCATTACTCATTATTTTCTTCTCCTTCATCTCAAATTATTTTTTCAGCATTTAAAATTTTTAAAATTTCATCTAATTTTTTATTAATTTTGCCTAAGTGTTTTAATAAAATTAAAATTGATTTATCCATAAGTTTCTTCCTTTGTAATTTTAATTTTTCCAAATATGGAACATGTTATCATCATCCCTATTATTGTTATAATTCCACCAATATAAGTTAATATAAAACCAATTATTCAAATTGGAATAAACAATATTGCTATTGGTGACAATAATATCTTTGCTCATATTGGTAATTTTTTAGTATTAACTACCTTCATTTTTTAACTCCTTTAAATCTATTATCTAAATGTACTTCAATATTTTTACTAGGATTAACTATTAAATGACTATTAATCTCAATTCAATTATTTAGATTACTATCTAATTTTTTAGGTAATTTATCAAATTCAATTGAATTACAAGAATAAATAGTTTTTTCTTTAATTGATTTTTCAGTAATCATTATTTATTTTCCTTAATTATTTCATCAACTATTTTTTCTAAACATTTCAAACATCAATATTTACTTAATCAAATTCTTTTATTACAATACTTACATTTATTCATACTTATTTATCCTTGTTTTTAATAAACTCAATTCATATTTAATTTGTTTTCTAATTTCAAATTCAATTACTTCATCATGCGAATATTCTAATAATTCATTTAAATATTTAATATTTTCTTTAATTTGCTCTATGTTTTCTTTATTCATTTTCATTTTTATTTTCTCCTTTAAAATATTTTGTTTTTGCATTAAATCATTCAATTAATAACTCACTTGTTATTTCAATTTCAATTGCTTCTTGATTATTTTTATTAGTTAAATAAACATAAGTTTTATAAGATGGAATTATGCCATTATCAAGTAACATACAATAATAAGCAGTTAATTGTAATTTAATTCTTTTTAATTTATCTTCATCAATACAAGCATAAGTTTTATAATCAACTAAATAATATTTATTTTCTTTTTTATCTAAATAAACTAAATCTGGTGTTCCAGCAATTAAAGTATCACTAATAGGTTTTTCAATAATAAATTCATAATTATTTTTATCTTTAAATTTTTCTTTTAAAAACATAAGTGATTTTTTACAATAAGAATAATTTATTGAATTTGTTACTGGTTTTAATTTTTTTAATAAATTATTAATAATATTTTCTTCATTAATATTTTGTAAATATAATTCATTAAGTTTATGAACTCATTTACCACGATTTGAAGCATTTTTTAATACTTCTGGTGCTATATGACTATAACCAAAACCTAAATAATTATCAATAATTCTAGAAACTGATATTAATTCTTTATTTTCTAAAAAATACTGATGAGTTTCTTTTTTAAAAATTAATTTACTCATATTTTTTTCTACCTATTAATATTCAAAAACATTTATTACATAATCTATTACCAAAAGAAGATTGTTTTCTACAATTATCACAAGAACCATTCATTCTATATTCTCTATATTCCATAAATATTTTTCCCTTTCATTAATTAAGTTTTTCTTGATTTGGATATTGCATATCTAATTCAAATGCTAATATTTCATAATGTATAATATATGCATCTTCTAATAAATGATGTTTATAATTTTTATGAAAATTATTTGCTTCCTTAAATGTATAAAAAACTTTATATTTTGTTTCAAATGTATAATTAACTTTATATTTTATTAAATAAACGTATGTCATATTTATTTTTCTCCTTTTAATTTTTTATTGTGTTATGATATTGTTAATAAGGTATGTATTTATATATAAACCCCCTATTTTTTTAAATAATACAAATGTAATTGTTAATTAGATTAATGGGGTATTTACTGAGCCATAATAAGGCTATTCAAATTAATCTATAATTACATTAAGCGATATACTGTTACTTTCTAATTTGCTTAACATTAGAATCCTTTTATACTGATAGAAGAATAGGTCTATAACCAACAGTAATTTATTTTTCTTCCGACAGGGTATTAAGTTTTAATCTTTTAACAAAAAAAGAACGATAGTTATATCGTTCTTTGTTATCCAATTATTAATCCAAGGGTTAAAGTGATGCGCCCATTATTTCTGACTTAATATCACTAGTAGCAATTTTCACCATTGCAAAAACTAACCTACTTAAGTAACTTTTACCAGTATCATTAACACCAGCAATAATAGTAATATCACCAATATTTAAAGAAGTATCATTAAAAGGACCAATATTTTTTATTTTTAATTTCATTTATATCACCTATATATCATTTTAAACTATATAAATATAATAACATTTAACATTATTAAAATGTAGAAAAATAATAATAGTAAAAAATAATATATTATTGTTAGTATTGAAATATTAATAATAAATATAAATTATTAAATTTTAATGAATATAGTAATTGTTAATTATTTCACAATTTTCGATTGCATCTCAAAAATTATTATTTTTTATTTTTACTTTTAAACCAATAATTAAAAAAGTTAATGCAATAGTAAAAAATCCAAAAATTGGAGTTAAAATTATACAAAAAATAACTCCAATTTGTAATTCTATTCAATTATAATAATTTCCAATATTTTGACTTATATAACATACGTATTTTGGTGAATATTCTAAAATATGATATATGCTAGTTATAGCTAATATTTGAAATCCATTTCTTTCTATATTTTCAAACTTTAACGTTGTTTGATTACGAATATGAAAATGATAATCACAAAAATCTATGAGAATTAAACCAGAAATTATAAATAAAATAGTTAAAATAAATAATAATATTGTTATTATTTGTATTTTTTTCATTTATTTTTGCTCCCTTAAATCTAATATAATAAAGAAAATTAATATATATTTTGAAAAATAAAAATATTTTTATTTATACAACGTAACAATATTAACAAATTTAATTAACTTTACAATAATGTTTATCTATTTTTATAAATAATATGGAAACTATTTATTATTATTTTACAGTTTTTTTTATTAAAATATTAATTTTTAAGAAAAGTTTTAGTAGTAGTTATCCAATTGATAACTTTCTTCTTTTTTCGCTATCATTTTTTTCTGTATTTTCTAATTTACGCTTTTCTTTGTTAACTTCTTCTTTTGTTAATCATTCTTTTACTTTATTAAAATCTGTTTTCTTTTCTTCTGATCAATTTGTATCATCTTCATCTAATATTGCATCTAGGTATATCTTAAAAATTGCTTTTTCATTATCAGATAAATTTTGATCAGTTTGATATTTTTTGAAATTATGAAAAGCAGTTACTCGTTGTTCTAAAACATCTTTTTGTAATTCATTAAAATTAGGACAATTTGGAAGTTTTTTAATAAATGTTATAATTTTTGAATCAACATATGATAAATCATCTAACATACTATCTACTTCTTCTTTTATCTCATTATCAAGAAGATAATTTTTATTTTTAAAAGGATTACTATCTATTTTGTTAATATCAGTTAATACACTATTAACCAAATAATTAGTAACTTCTTTTAAGTTATATTTAATAGCTAAAGTTCATCAAGTTAATCCTTCTCTAGTTATATAATTATTATAATTACATTCATTTGTTATTAAAAAATCAATAATCATCATTTCAATTTGATTTTGATTTCTTGGTAATTGATGTAATCAATCAATTATCATATCTTCAAATTTAAAAGGTTTTTCATTATTTTTATTTTTAATATCAAAATTAATTTGTAAATCACCATTTTCATTTTTTAATAATAGTGTTCTTATAATTTTTTTTATTATTACTTCTAATTGCTCTATGTAATATAGTGTTATTAAACTCATCAATAGGTGTATTAATATCAAAATATTTGCAATTTTCTATTATTTCTAACATATCAAAATTGTTGTTTAGGATTGCTATTTCATAAGGTATATTACCATTATCATCTATTTGATAAAAATTAGTTTTTTTAGTGATGGCAAAATTAATTCTAAAATCAGTTTTATTACCTTCTTTAGCAATAATATGTAAAAGATTTTGATTTTTAATATTAACACTATTAATATTAAAATGAGAATTATTTTGAAAATCATTAACTAATTCACGAATTTCTTTATTTGTCGGATATGCATCAGCTTTATTAATTTCTTGTATTAATAATTTGCAAAATGGAGTTTCATTTTGCAAATTTACTAAATTGGGATTAACTTGTGAATTATTAATTAGTTGCTTTGCTATATTTTTAAACTCTCCTCCAAGTTTTCAGTCTACAATATATTGTTTCATAATTGCTAAATGTAAAGGTGAATTTCCTTCAATATCTTGTTGATTTAAAAAATTTTTATCATTTTTTTTTAAAATTTATTAATCAATTAATAAGTTTTATTTTATTAGTTGTAAATTCTATTAATTCACTTGAAGTTTCTCAACCTTCCTCGTGTGGATCATAGTTATATTCATCTTCTATTTCTGCTCCTTCATCTAAATCTAATAAAAAACTATTATGAAGGGCATTTCTATTATTATTATCTAAACCAATAACTTCCTCATCACTAATGTTTGGATTATTCATAAAATCTTCAATAATAGAAAATTGAATTTTTTTATTTTGAAATTGATCAATAAGGCAATTTAATGTTAGCATACTTTTATCTGTTCCTATCTATAATATGAAATTCCTGTTACTTTATTAAAAGTAACAGGAATACAAAAACTTTCTTTAGTTTTACACTTATTTATATCATAATTTTTAAAAAAATCGAATATATTTATCTTAAAATTAAAATTTAGTTTACAATCAGCGTTTATTAACCTTTATATATATCATTTTTAATAATTGACTAGCAATGAAATAAACAATGACAACGCCAGCTAAATAAGCATAAAAAATTAAAGGAATTGGTGTTAAACCAATAGTAGCTCCTAATTGTGTATATGGAATACTAATGCCAATAATAGTAATTATAATTGTTGTTAAAAATAGCTGATGAGATGGCATACTTTGAATAAAAGGTACCTTAGAAGTTCGTAATAATTGTACAATTAATGTTTGTGAAGTAACTCCTAAAATAAATCATCCAGTATGAAATAATGATTGTTGATATATGCCAGCAGCACTATTAGGATCTACATTAGCAAAGTTGGCAAATATATGTAAACCGTATCCTAAAAATAAAAAGGTGGTTATATCAAATATTGAACTTAGCGGTCCATTCCAGAATGCAAAAGGTAAAATGCTTTTTGCATTTCATTTTTGTGGTTTTTTAATAAAGTCTTCATCAACCCTATCTCAAGGAATTGCTAATTGAGAAATATCATATAATAAATTTTGTAGTAAAATTTGAATTGCCATCATTGGTAAAAAAGGTAATCAAATTGAAGCAATTAAAATACTTAATGAATTACCAAAATTAGAGGAAATAGTAATTTTAATATATTTTAAAATATTACCAAAAGTATTTCTACCACTGATCACTCCTTGCTCTAAAACATCTAAATCTTTTTCTAATAAAATAATATCAGATGCTTCTTTGGCAATATCAGTAGCACTATTAACAGATATTCCAACATCAGCGTGATGCAAAGCAACAGCATCATTAATACCATCACCTAAAAAGCCAACAGTGTGACCATTTAACTTTAAAATATCAATAATTCTTGATTTTTGTAATGGGTCCATTTTCACAAAAATAGTAGTTTTATTTACTAATGCTTGTAAATGTTGATCATCCATATCTTCAATGTCACTACCTAATAAAGGAATTCCTGGTTCTAACCCCACCTTTTTACAAATTGCTTTAGTAACAATTTCATTATCACCAGTCAAAATTTTAACATCAATTCCGTGTTGATTAAGAGTTGTTATTGCTTTAATAGCACTAGGTTTAGGTACATCTAAAAAACCTATATATCCTAATAAAACTAAATTAGATTCATCTTCTATTTTAAAAATTGTTTTGTCACTAGCAAAGTCTTGATAACCAATTGCAATTACTCGTAAACCATCATTATTTAATTCCGTACTTAATTTTAAAACATTTTCTTTAATTTTATCAGTTAAGGCAATTACTTTCCCTCCAATTTCAACTTTAGTACAAATTTTTAATATTTCTTCTACTGCTCCTTTGCAAATTAAAGTATTATTAATTTTATCTTTTGAAACTACTATTGACATTCGTCTTCTTATAAAATCAAAAGGTATTTCATCAATTTTACGATAGGGCATTTCAACTATTTTATTATGATGAGCTTTAATGTGTTGGACAATTGTTTTATCAATATTATTTTTTAATCCAGTTTGTAAAGAACTATTTAAATATGCCATTTCTAAAACTTTGTTTGATTCAACACCTTCTGGATCTAAGTGTTTAACCAACTCAATTCTATCCTCAGTTAAAGTACCAGTTTTATCAGTGCATAAAACATCCATTGCACCAAAACTTTGAATACTAGTTAAATTTTTAACAATTACTTTTTTATGTGATAATCTAATTGCACCTTTTGCTAAGTTAGCACTAACAATCATTGGTAGCATTTCGGGGGTAATACCAACAGCAACTGATATTGAAAATATTAACGCTGTTAAAATATTATTTTTAGTAATTACATTAACAATAAATATTAATGGTACCATTACACACATAAAACCAATAAGAATGTAAGTAACTTTTTTAATACCTTTACTAAAACTAGTAACAGGACGTTTACTAGTTACTGCACTAGCAATTGATCCAAAATAAGTATTAACACCTGATGCAATAACAATAGCAATAGCACCACCTGAAACAATACTAGTACCCATAAAACATATGTTTTCTAATTCTAGGATACTACTTTTTTTATTATCATCTTTAGTATGAATAGCGTGTTTTTCAACAGGAAATGTTTCACCAGTTAGTGCCGATTGATTAATAAATAGATCGGTTGAAACTAAAATTCGAACGTCAGCAGGAATCATATCACCAGAAGATAAGAAAATAATATCACCTGGTACTAAATTTTCAATTAATACTTCTTTTGTAAAATTGGCAACACTATTTAAAGCATTAAAATCAATTTTTTTATTTTTATTACTAAATCTAAAAACACTGGCTGTTGTTTCAATTAATTGTCGTAATTTTTCTGAAGATTTATAGGAACGATAATCTTGAAAGTAAGATATAAAAACACTCAAAATAATCATTACTAAAACAATAATAGCACTGTACAAATCAACATTTTTATCAGTATTAGTATCAATAATACTGTAACTAATAAAATTATAGATAACTATTATCATTAAAACAATAATAAAAGGATTAAAAATATTGTGCATTAATTTTTTGTATCAAACAAATCGTTTATGAGAAAAAACATTTTTACCATATTTTTTAAGTCTGTCTTCTACTTCTTCCTTTTTTAATCCGTACATACTACCATCTAATTGTTGGATAACTTCTTCTTTCGATAGTTGCGAAAATTGTTTAAACATGGTTGTTGTTTTTTGTTCTATATGCTTCTTTTTAAAAAATTGCATTATCAACCAACCTTTCTTCAAACGTATAATTTAATTGTATACTAAAATCAAAAGAACTTTATTTTAGTGAATAAAGTTCTTAAAACTACCAAATATTTAAGAATAATATTCTTCTATTTTCAATAAAAATTTGTATTATTTTAAATACAAATTATTTATATCAAAAATAGGAGTAAACATCAATGATTTAAAAGGAGTTGAAATATAATTATAAATCTTCTAATCAATTTTCTATATTTATTAATCAAATATGATAGTATTTAGTTAAACTTGATATGAGTTTTTAAGCTATTATTTTTAAATAAGAATAATAGTTTTTTATTTAGAAAAATGAAAGGAAATATAAATTAATTATTTTTTAAATAATTAATTTATAAAAGGTAGTTAAAATGACTGAAAAGGGCGCATAACTTTAATGGATAGATTCATAAAATAAAACGGATAACAAAGAACGATATAACTATCGTTCTTTTTTTGTTAAAAGATTAAAACTTAATAAAACTGTCGTAGAAGTCTAATAGTGAGTACTTTATGTAAATACTTCTATATCAGAATAAAAGAGCATTTAATGTTAAGCAAGTTAAAATGTTACACTGTATCGCTTAATGTAATTATAGATTAATTTGAATAGCCTTATTATGGCTCAGTAAATACCCCATTAATCTAATTAATAATTACATTTGTATTATTTAAAAAAATAGGGGGTTTTATATATAAATACATACCTCATTAACAATATCATAACACAATAAAAATTTAAAAGGAGAAAAATAAATATGGCATACGTTTATTTAATAAAATATAAAGTTAATTATACATTTGAAACAAAGTATAAAGTTTTTTATACATTTAAGGAAGCAAATAATTTTCATAAAAATTATAAACATCATTTATTAGAAGATGCATATATTATCCATTATGAAATATTAGCATTCGAATTAGATATGCAATATACAAATCAAACAAATCAAGAAAAACTTAATTAATGAAAGGAAAAAATATTTATGGAATATAGAGAATATAGAATGGTTGGTTCTTGTGATAGATGTAGAAAACAATCTTCTTTTGGTAATAGATTATGTAATAAATGTTTTTGAATATTAATTGGTAGAAATAAATATGAATAAATTAATTTTTAAAAAAGAAACACATCAATATTTTTTAGATGATAAAGAATTAATATCAGTTTCTAGAATTATTGATAATTATTTAGGTTTTGGATATAGTCATATAGCACCAGAAGTATTAAAAAATGCTTCAGTTCGTGGTAAATGAGTTCATAAACTTAATGAATTATATTTACAAAATATTAATCAAGAAAATATTATTAATAATTTATTAAAAAAATTAAAACCAGTAACTAATAATATAAATTATTCTTATTGTAAAAAATCACTTATGTTTTTAAAAGAAAAATTTAAAGATAAAAATAATTATGAATTTATTATTGAAAAACCTATTAATGATAATGTAATTGCTGGAACACCCGATTTAGTTTATTTAAATAAAAAAGAAAATAAATATTATTTAGTAGATTATAAAACTTATGCTTGTATTGATGAAGATAAATTAAAAAGAATTAAATTACAATTAACTGCTTATTATTGTATGTTACTTGATAATGGCATACTTCCATCTTATAAAACCTATGTTTATTTAACTAATAAAAATATTCAAAAAGAAATAGAAATTGAAATAACTAATGAATTATTACTTGAATGATTTAAGGTAAAAACAAAATATTTTAAAGGAGAAAATAAAAATGATTAAAAAAATACCTGAGAATAAAGAAAAAATGAGAATTTTAAAACAAGATTTAAAATATAAAGAAATGTGTTTACATAAATATTTTTTATTTACTTTTCAAGATAATGAACCAGAACAAAATATATTTATTTGAAATATGATTAAAGATTTACAAGAAGATATTAAGTTTATTAAAAGTCAAATAAACCTTTATAGAGAAAGAATATTTATAGACTTTAATAATGATTGTGAAGATTTAAATTGACTTAAATTCAAAGAAATGCAAAAAGAAGAAAATAATGAATAAATGTAAATATTGTAATAAAAGAATTTTATTAAGTAAATATTGATGTCTGAAATGTTTAGAAAAAATAGTTAATGAACTAATTAAGGAGAAATAAAATGATTAATGAAAAAACAATTAAAGAAAAAACTATTTATTCTTGTAATTCAATTGAATTTGATAAGTTACCTAAAAAATTAGATAGTAATCTAAATAATTGAATTGAGATTAATAGTCATTTAATAGTTAATCCTAGTAAAAATATTGAAATACATTTAGATAATAGATTTAAAACAATTAAAAAATGATAGGAGAAAATTATGGATAAGAAAAGTTCTGGTATGGATAAATCAATTTTAATTTTATTAAAACATATAGGAAAAATTAATAAAAAATTAGATGAAATTTTAGAATTATTAAATAAAAAAGGAGAAGAAAATAATGAGTAATAATAGTAAAAATGAATTAAAAATTCCTAATTTTATTAAAAGTAATAAAGAAGAATTATTAAAATTTAGAAATTATTATGAAATGATTAAAAATTCTAGTAAAGATTTAAGAAATATGAATCAACAAAGTTTATTTAATGCTTTATTTAATTTATATAAATTAAATCTTTCAATTAATCCTATTAAAAAAGAATTAGCATTAATACCTTATGGTGATGAATTACAAGTGCAAATTCAAGAAGATGGTTGATTAACATTATTACAAAGAACTGGATTAGTAGTTGATTTTCAAAGAGAAAAAATAACAACTGCACATAAATTTAATCAAGAAAATAATAAATGAGAAATAAATCCAGCATTAATTTTTGAAAGAAAAACTATTAATACAATTGGTTATTATTGTTATATTTCACTTTTAGATAAAAATGGAAAAATTAATAATTTTTATAAAGGAATGACTGTTGAAGAATGTCAAGAATGAAGAAAAAAATTTAGTAAAACTAAGCGTGAAGATAGTCCTTGAAATACTAGTTTTGACCAAATGGCATTAAAAACAGTTGTAAAAGCATTAATTCGTGAAATTAATAAAACACCAATTATAGTATTAAATAATCAAGATGATATTAATTTAGCACTTCAATTAGACCAAAGTGTAGTAATTGATGAAGAAACAATTGCTTATAAAGATAATACTGGTGATGAAGTTAAAATTATTAATTCAAATAATAATATTGATAATACTGATATAAATTCTACTTTATCTAAATTAAAAGAATTAGAAAAAGAAGAAGAAATAATAGAAAAGTTTGAAGTTTAATAAGGAGAATAAATAATGGAAATTACTACTGAAGATATTATTGATGAATATAAAAACGAATATAAACAAAAATTAATTATTTGATTAAATAAACAAATTAGTATTTGTTTATGTGATTCTTTAAAAGAAGTAGGTAAACTTACTGCTTATTATAAAGTACTTGAATTTATAGAAAATGGAGAATTTGATAATGATAATTTATAAATGTGATTATTGTCAAAAATCAATAATTGATGGTAATTGAATAAGAAATTATCGAAAAATTTTTTGATTTAAAAAAATAAAATGATATATGCACCAAATCTGCTTTATAGCATATGAAAATGAAGAATTAAATAATGATAATAAAAATTAAAAAGAATAATAAATGTGGCTATGGTAGAGTTTATGCTCATAAATGTAATAACTTTTGTAAACAAAAACAAAATAAAAGAGTTAGGAAAGAAAGGTTAAATTATGAATAAAGAAAAATTACTTAAATATTTAATTGAAAATATGAATGACTGATGTGAAGAATGTGAAGCTGGTAATTTATGAATGATAGTACAAAAAATAAAAAACGGAGAATTTGACTAATGAAATTATTTTATATCTTATTAAGAATATTAATTCTACCATTATTTTTATTATTATCTTTAATCTCTATTCCTTATAATTTATTAACATTTATTTTATTTGGTAAATTTAAAATTGAATTTGAAATGACATGAAAAGAGGAAAGTGAATAATGCCTTGATGAGGAATATTATTAATAGTGATAGCAACTACACCAGTAGTAATCATATTATTATTTTGTTTAGTTGCTCTTATTTTAGGAGCAATAGCAATAATAAAAGATTAAATGATAGGCATTTGACATATAAACTATTTAACTCCTATTTTTATTTAAATATGTCAATGTAAGTCCTAAATTTTATTTTATACAGAACGAAACTATAGAATTATTAAAATTTGGATAACATTATAATTCTATAGTCCACCGTTTATTACGGTGCTGATGAGTTCATAAAAGGATGTGAAATAATGAGAAACATTAGAACTGAATGATTTTATAATGAAAAAAGTCCAAAAATAATAACATGTCCAACAGTTGGATTATTAAAAAATAAAGAAGATGCTTTATGTTATTTATTAGCATTAAATTTATATCCAAAATTATATCCACAAGATATTTATTATTCATGAATATTAGAAAATAATCAAACTGGATATTTAATTATTTGTGGTAATAATAGAGATACTATTGGAAATATGCAATTTAAATTTATAAAAGGAGAATAAAAAATGACTTCAGAAGAATTAAGAAAAAGGGCATTAAAAATGAAAAAAGAACAACTAATAGAACTTTTAATAACATACTATCAACTACTAATAAGTAAAAATAAAGGAGAATAGAAAATGCCACAATATGCTGAGACTACACAATTGAATAATTATACTTTAATTAAATTAATAAGAACTGGTATAAGTCCAATTTGTGCAATGATTGGTACAAGTGCTTATTATGGTCAAGTAATAAGTAATCCATTATTAGGTTCAATTAATAGTTTATTATTTGGTAAAAAATTAGGTTTAGATATATGAAATTTAAATCAAAGACCAAATACTAAAACTAAATTAATTAATAGTTCTAAAAAAATCTTATTAGGTTTAGGAACAATTGGTTTAGCAAATTATAGTAAGTTTACTAATTCTTCCATTAATCCTAATCCAACAGAAAATCCAATAACAACTACTACTGTTGACCCATTTCCACCAGATTTATTATTAAGTACTACTAATACTACTGATAATCATTTAATGGATTGAGATACTTATATTTCATTAAATGCTTATGGTATTTCAAATCTTATTAATGGAATTCTAGAATTAATACCTAATAAATTTGAAGCAATAAGAAAGATTTGTAATATGGCTACTGGTGGATGTTTGATTTCAAGTGGTGTTGCTATGGGTATTAATAATGATTTTAATAATGCTTATGCAGTACCTACCATAGTTGCTGGTGCAAGTGAAATTATACATAATTTATTACCTATTGAAACTTCTCATCATATTGAAGAAATGCAAGAAACACCATTTAATAATGAAACTGCAAGATTAATTAATGATAATAGATTTACTATTAATAGTGAAACTGCAAGTCAATATTATGGTAGTGATAATATGAGCGAAGTACCATTAAATCACGATAATGCTTCATTAAATTGAGATTATAATCACATGAGTTTATAAATAAGTAAAAATGCCTTTAATAGGCATTTTTTTATTATTAATAAATACTTTTTATTTCTGGTTGTTTATTAATAGAATTTAATTTAGTTTGTAATTTATTAATTTTATTTTGTTTTTTTAGTTCTTTTTTATTAGGGTCTGTTAAAGATTTACCAAAAGCAATAAATGCTTTTCCTAATTTAATTAAAACATAACCCCCATTAATACATAAATTAGCAACTATAATAATTGTTGTAGTATCCATATTAATCACCACCTTTCTAAAATATTTGATTAATTTTTAATACAATTTTTACAATAATAAATATAATTAAACCAGCAGTTGCAGAAGATAATAAAACTCCAATTAAACCTAAAATAATTTTTATAATTTTAAAAAACATAATATTATTCCTGTAATTCTTCTAATTTATATAAACAATTGTCAATTTTTTCATTATTATAGTTTAAAACCGCTATTAAATTATTGCTTATACATAATTTTAAATCAGCATTTTTTTCTTGATAAAAAGTTTGTAAAACTGAAAAAGGAGTTTTTTCTTTTAAAATATAAAAATTTAAAAATTGAATAACTGAATTATTAATATCATGAGGAAGTCAAGTAAATGATAGTCTATACTCTTTATTAGGTTTAAAATCATAAGTAATAAATTGATTTTTACCGGAAATAATTCCTACTTCTTTTCAATTACCATTATTTATTATTTTCTTTTCATCATCAATTAATTCTTTTTGTATTTTTACAAAATCACCTTCAAGTTTTCAAACACGTTTATGTAATTCATTAATAGCATCAACTATACCTTTATTTGTAGTTTCTAATTCTTTAATATAAGCACTTTTTAAAATATTAGTAATAAAATTAGCTTTTACAACAAATTTATTTTCTTGTATATCAAAAACATTATTATCAAATAATGGTTCTAATTTATCAATAGTTAAATTAAAATTTTTTATCTTATCATCAACATATTTTTTATTAGTACCATCATCTTTATCAATTGGGTCAGCAATTTTTGTAATATTATATCCTTGTAAATTAATATTTTTTGCTAATTTTAAATTTACATCTTTACTTGAATTATTTCATAAACTGTCACCACTACCACCATTAGCACTAATAACATTATTTTCAATTTTAATATTTTCACCAGCAGTTAATTTATCTTGTTTTTTATCTAATAAATTATCAACATATACTTTAGTTGTAGCATCACTTAAAAATGTTGGTGTACCTACATCAATTATTCTTTTACCATTAACATCAATACCTTTAAAATCTTTTGGTTTAATAAAATTAGAATTTTCTTTATCAACTTCTCATAATGAATCAATATTACTATCAGCATGAATTTTTAATTTAGGTATAGTATCACTAACATCATCTATTTTTATACCAGTACCTTCAATTAAACTCATTTTTTGTAAAAATGTTTTATTACCAGAATCTCATGTTATTACTCTTCTATCACTTTCATCAAAAATATTAGGTGTATTAAAATTATCTGTATTACATGAAATAGAATTATTAATTGCTTTTCTTGGAGTATGTAAATTTGCTTGTTGTAATAAATTATATACTTCCATTAATACATAATCTGGTTCACTTGGAGGACTAATACTACTTGATAAACCATTACCACTAATTGAAACACTACTTCTTATAAAAGCCATTCCATCAGTTAAATAATATATAGTCATTCTTGCTGTTGCTCTTTTAACTAATTGTTTTTGAGTATCATTTAAATTATTAAATCCAGTTTGTTCAATTAAATTACCAGTAATAGTATTAATACGTTCACTACTAATAGCAATTGCCATAATAGTAAAATCAGTTTTAGTATTATCAGTAGTAGTTTGGTCAGCATCTGGTATAAAACCATATATAGTTTTTAAATCATCTTTTGTAATATAATTTAAATTTACATTTCAATCAATATTATTTTTGTTTTCCATAATCTTTATACCTTTCATATCCATGTACTGCTTGTGATTTATTAACTACACCAATAACTGATTTATATTTCTTTTGATGAATAACTTTTTTACCTATATTTTTAGCATTTCTACGTGCTAAATATTCTTTATCTTCTTTATCTAATCCACCATGATAATACTGTCTTATAAGTATTGAATTAGCACCAGTACCATAAGCACCAGTGGCTTTACACATATCAATTCACATTTCTTTTGATATCATAAAGTAATCATATGATTTACTTAAATTAGTTCTATATGTAAGTGTAGCAATACCATAAGTACTAGATTGTTGTTGCACTACTGGAGTTCATATACCACCCGCTAATGCACTACTAGAAAGATTTACATAAACTCCAATCATAGAATCATAATCTTGTTCAGTTAAAGAATTCATAATAATTTCTTTACCTTTATCCATTAATGACTTACCATTTAAATATGTTTTTTGAATATGTTGTAATTTAGCAATATTATTATTAGTAATATGTGTCATGATTTTTTTATGAATTACTGGTAAATTAGTTAATTTTTGTAAAACTTGTTGAAATTCAGATAATTCTTTTTGAGATTTATCTTGTCCTAATACTTTTGACATTAATTGATTTTTTAATATTCCTGCTGGATTTTTTAAAAAACTATTAAATAAATTATTATTTTTTTTAAATTTTTCTATTAATTCAGCAGTTTGTATATCACTAACAGCAGTTTCTAATATTATTCTTAAAAGTAAAATAATAGGCATTTAATTATGCTTTCTTTTTAAAAATTACTTGAATTGAACCATCATATAAATTTTTACCTTCAACATTAGCACTTGTTGCTGTTAAATTAGAATAATTAGCATTACCTTTAACATAATTAGGATTTTTAGCACTAACTGCTTTTTCTACTTCATCTGCAGTTGGAGTATCACCAGCCATTTTAATATCACCTAAATTAGCAAATTCAATTGCTGAAGCAATATCTACATTACTAGTTAATTTAAATCCTTTAACTAAATCTGGTCTTAATGCTTCACCATCACTTACTAAAAACTTATGAAAATTTTTAATATTAGCATTAGTTTGTAAAATAAATGTATTATCTAAACCACGATTAAATGGGAATGCCAATGCTTCTTTATGAACTAATACAGCATCACAACTTAAAAAATCAAATTCTTCTTCTTTATCAATAACTCCAACTGGATATTTTCTTCCTAATCATGGACATTCTACAATTTTAATTCCACCAATTTCTACAATATTACCATCTTTTAATGCTTGTGAAGCACTATCACTACCCAATGTTGTAGTTGCTAATAATACTAATGGTTTAAAAAAACTAGATACTCATAAAGTATAATCTTCTTCATCTGTACCAATATATTCATCATTAATTCTTGCTTTTAATGTTGCTAATGTATTTGCTAATTTTAATCATAATAACATTCTATAATCATCTATTTTTGGATTACTTGGTAATGTAATATTAACAATTCCATTATCTTTGGCTGTTTTAACTGCTAATTGCATTAATTTAGCAACTAAATATATTTCTACTGATTTTGCTTTTCCATCAATTCAACCACTAGCATAACTATCAGCAATAATAATACCACCATCTTCAAATTTAGCACCTAATCTTTTTAAATCTAATGTTTCAATTTCATAATTAATTTCTTTTTCTTTATCTAAAAGAATCTTTTTTGTTCTAATTGCAGTACCATTATTAGCACCTGCTCCTCTTGTATAATTTTGTGTTATATTTCTTTTAGTAATATCATAAACAGCAGTACCAGAATCTAATTGCTCTCTATTTTCTACTGTTGCATTAATTAATGCTACTCTTTTTGATAATAAAACTTTTAAATTTTTAATATATTTTACAGATAAATCTGCTTTACCACTAGGATTACTAGGGTCATTAATTGTCGTTGATTGTGTTGTAATAATTGCCATTTTATTTATCTCCTTCTATATTAGCCTAATAGTCAATCTTTAACTAATTGTGGCATTTCATCTATTAATGTTTTATAATCATTAACTGCATTTTCTAATGCATTAATATCAGTAAATTTAAAACAATTATCAATATGTAATTCAAAATCACTAACAATTCTGATATCTTGTTTTCTATATTTTTCATTAAATTCAATTTTTGTCATATTAACCATCTACCATTCCTAATTTACTAGTATCTATATCTTGTTTTTTATTTTCTTTAAATTTATCTTTAACATCTAAAGAAGAACTAATATTTGTATCTTTTTTATTATTAAATAAATGTGGAAAATCTTTATTTAAATTTGATAATTCTTCATCAATATCTTCTTTATCTCCAAGATATCTTTTTAATAAATTAATATTTTCTTGTGATAAATCATATTTTTTATAACTTTCACTATGTCTAATTTCTCTATCTTTATCAGTTTTTTCTTTATATAAAGCATTATATTTTTCTTCTAATTCTTTATATTTATCTTCTAAAGTTGGTTCTTTAGATTCTTCAGTTTCTGATTCTTTTTTATCTTCAGATTCAGATTCTTTTTCAGTATTTTCTTCTGATTTTACTTCTTCTTCCTTAGTTTCTTCTTGTTCATCTTTTTCTTTTTCTTCCATAGTATTACCTTCTTTCATTTCATTTTCATTTAACATAATTACCACCACCTTTCTATATTGAATTTTTTGGATTAATTACTAAGGATGTGGTTTGAAGATTTCAATTAGCAGATGAAAAATCATCATTTCTTGGAATTAATGTTGTTATAAATTGATATTGAATTGATATTCAATCATCACTATCACCTTTAAATGCCATTATTTTAAATCAAGTAGAACTTGGTATTGTGTGGCCACTAGATGGATTATCATTTGTTCATAATAAATTATTAATATATATTTTATTTAATCTTTCTGCATGCGTTAAAGAAGCAGTTTGTTTAGGAATATTAAAATTAATTTCATTATTTACATTAAATATTCAATTATTATTCATATCTGTATGGTTACCAGAATTGTTATTATAAATAATATCATTATCTTGAAAACTTGCATTTAAACCTTGACCATCAGTTATATTACCAATATCACTTAAATTGATTTTAATAGGTGTAATTCAATTTTTACTATTTTTATAAATATCACTACTTGTTTCTTTGTATATTGCATTCATAATAAAATTAAAATTAAATGTTATACTTTCATAATCATTCATAAATTTATCAATATTTTCATATCCATAATCTTTAACATTAATATCTATATAGTTTAAAAATTTACCTTTCTCTTGATTTTCTTTTCAATTTGGTCTCATTTTATAATTTAAAGTAGCACCGCCTATCAAATTAATATTATTATTAATTCCATATTGGCTTTGATTACTTAAATCAATAAATATAGGATGTGCTCTTGGCATTAATGGTGGTGGTTGTATTGCTTGTGGATAATTAAATGGTTGGTCAAATTTAAAAGTATTATTTGCTAAAATAAATGTATTTTGAATTAATCTACTATTATTACTTGCTTTACCTACTGTTTGATAAGTACCACTTCAAATACTAAAATTATCATTAACAGCACCACTTCTATTATCAGGCATACTATAAAATGTTATTTTAAAATTACTTTTTCCAATAACTTTAATATCAATCATATCAATTGCTCATTTAACAATATTAGTATTAGTAAAATCTGGTACTTGTAATAATGATTTATCAATATCATCTTTTGCTAATAAATTAACTAAATTTTTATTTTTAATATCTAATTGACCTAAATTAACTGTTTCTTGTATAGTATTATCATTAAATTCTTGACTATTAATATCAAAACTTGCCATTGATAATTTATCAGTTAAATTAAATGTAAATGATGTCATATGACTTGCTGTACCTAATACAGATTGAATAGTATCTGGTGTTTCATTTCTAAATACATCTAATGGAATTAATGCTGGATTAGTACTTTGTGAACTATATAATAATGTTGTATAAAAATTATATAATTCAGCAGATATTAAGCCATTTATATAATTAAATTGTGGAATTAACAAGTTACTACTTAACTTTGCTCCAATATCTAAACCACCAACAAAGAAATTCATAAATGAACCAAATACTGGAATAGTATTAAGATTAATTTTAATAGTTTCTCGTACTGTTAAAGGTATTTCACTAATAGGATTATAAATAAAATAATGTAAAGCATTAATAGTATTTAATTGCTTAAATTTATTATTATTCATATTATAATGAGTATTACCAATAAATTTTTTATTATTTTTATTATAATATTGAAAATATGGATTACCAGCAGTTGCATAATTATAATCTTCAATTTCAGCACCATTTAAAAAATTATTATCTCAATAATTTACTAATCTATTTGAAACATCAACTTTATTAGTATTTTTAGTTTTTTCAACATTAGTTCTTAAATGACCTTCATAATGTTTAGTTGCACCATCATCATAATTTGGAGAAATTACTTTTTGTCAATCTTGATAACTATCCATTGTACTTTCACCACGTACAGTTAAAACATAATTAGTTTCTGGTAATGCCTGAAAACTTACTGGGTCATAAGTTGAACATTGATATTGTCATGGAAATAATAATTTACTTGGATATTGTCGATATTTATGTTGTTTAGTATTAATAGGATTATTATCAATATCTCTACCCCATAATGCTATTGAAATAGGTTTTACTGAACCATAAAAAGATATTTGACAATGAGTAACTGGTAATGGAGTTAAATAATTACCATCCAAAACAATATTATTATTTTCATCTAATGCTGGTAATGCTACGGGGTCAGCAGGTGCCCCTAATTGCACATATTGATTAATTGCTAATCCACTATGTGCTAATTTATCATTTAACGAACTAAAAGTACATTGAATATAAGCAAGTTCTTTATTTTCATTATTATAAGTTTTACTAGCAACTTCAAGAATATATCATTGTCTATCAACTTTAATAGATTTATCAGTATTTATAACTTTATTAATTTCTGGAATCATATATAACTTATATAAATTTGAAACAATATTATTAATAAAATCAAAATTCTTTTTTTCATTTGGAATATTAATAACCACATTTTTAATTGCTTGTTCTTGAATAAAAGCATTATTTGCTGGTGTAGCACTATAAGTAATACCTAATTGGTCTGATAATATATTTCCATAAAACACATCACCAATTTGTAATTGTTTATATGCTTCATCTGGATTATCTTTATTTTGAATAGGAAAATAAGAATGGTCTCAAATTGCTTGTATTGCTTCACGTCCTGTAAAGATTTTACTAAATGAAGTATAATCATTAGGAATACTAGTTGGTGGTTTATAACCAGTTTCTGTTGAATTTATAGCACCTAAAATAATAGTAAAAGGACATACACGAAATTGTAAATCTTTATTTTGTGTAAAATCTTTTTCAATTTCACCAGTTGATTTTCAAACTGTTTTAATTAATTGATGATTTATTTTCGGTATCATTTTTAGTTTCTCCATCAATATCTTTTACTAACTTATTATCAAAATCAATTTCTTCTTTTCTCATTCTTCTATTTTCTTCAAGAATGTTCATTGCTTCTTCTTCACTAACACCTTCTTCTTGCACAAGAATACGTTTTCTGTTAGTTAAATCTAATGCTAATTTTCTCTCATTAATTTCTAATGATTTTAATCTATCTATAATAGTATTTTCTTTAATTTCAAATGTTCATTTAGATTTATCACCATCTAATCCCATTAATATAAAACATCTTTGAAATATTTCATTTCAATCACTTTGATTTAAAGTTCTTTTAATTCTTGTAGTTTCCATATCTCTTGAATTAGTAATTAATACTTCTGCTTCTGTTTTTTGACTTGTAGTATCATTTACTGGACTATATCCACTACCCTCAAATGCTTTATCAATAATAAATTGTATAAAATCTGCATATTTATCTAATATTGGATTACCTTGTAATATTGCAATTGGTGGTGTTCCACTAGTACTTCCCATACTTCTTAAATTTGCTTGTAAAATAAATTTACCTATTAATTTTTTTAAATCAAAAGCAGTTTTAGATTGATTTATTTCTTGTTCAGTAATATCTAAAAATACACGAGTAACATTACATTCAAGTTCATGGTTAATTGATTCAAATGTTTTATTTAATAATTCTTGTAATTTTTTAATTGGTGTCATATCTGGATAATAATCACCAATAACTCCACCAAAGAAATTCTTTTTAGGTAAATTTTGCATAAATTTAACTGGAATAATACCTAAATTATGATTTTCTATTAAAGGTAATTTTAAATCATCACTTATTTGTTTTTGTAAACCATCTAAAATAACAAAATCACTAGTAAAATATCTAATTATTTGATTTGGAGTATATGTTGTTTTAACATAAATACTTTGGTCATCATATTGTACTCTTGACCATGTTGATGCACTATATTCAGTTTCTAATACTCTTGCAACTCTTGATTGAGCATAAGGTTGAGCAAAATTTAATGCTATTCTACCAGTTTTACTTTTATCAATTTGAACAATACTATAACCATAACCAGATTTAATATGACAATCTTGATAAAATAATGAATCAAAATTATTTCATTCTTTTAATTTTTCAATTGCCTTTTTATATTCTTCATCTTCACTTGTTAAAGTATAACCATTACCCCATAATAATTTAGAAGCATGATTTGCTATAATTTCTTGAAGATTTATCATACATCATTTAGGAGTTAATATTTCAGTATTACTCATATCTTACTTCCTTTCAAAATAAGGATTTATATTTGCACTTAAATTTCTAATATATGGCTCAATTGCATAATCAAATGCATCACGTAAATGGTCATTACCTGGTAATGGTATTTGTTTAATACTTTTAGGGTCTCATACAGCCAATCTAAATTCATCTAATAATAACTGAGCATTATTTTTTATGTTTATATTTAAGCGTTCTGATGCCATTAAAGCCACATTCTTACCTATTCTAAACTCTAACCTTAATTTCACACAATCTTTAAAATATAGCCATGAACTGACCCTATATTTAATTGCTGTATCATTTAACATTTCTATAAATGTATAATTACTAAAATCACAATATACAGTTAACCCATATTCATCTAAATAAACATTTTCTTTTGCTAATTTAATATAAAATTCAACTACTAATTTTGCTAATTGTTTATTATCATAACGTACTAATTTATTTTCTATTTTTAAACAATCAATAACATTAACAAAATTAAAATCATAATCAAAACCTATTAATACACATGCTAATGCATCATCTTTAAACCCATAATCTAATCCAGCACTAAATCTATAACTTTTTTGTATTACTCTACTAATCTTTGGAAGTAAATGTGAATATATACCACCAGATTCATAACCTACTAAACCATGACTTCTTACTCTTGCAGATATTGGGTCAAGAGTTTCTATTTCTAATAATTGTTGTTTATCACTATCTTTTAAATGAGTATTTAATTTTCAATTTTGATAATGATAAATAGTATTATCAATAATAGTAAATTGTTCATATTCATTAATAATTTGCTTTTCATTTTGTGGACAAGCATTTATAGTTTTTTTAATAAATTCATTAAGAATTGACCAAGGATTACAACTTTCAATTTCTAATAATTGTTTTGCTCCACGAATAGCATCTTTTAAATCTTGATAATCATTTTCAGTAATTTCATATCTTTCATCACTTCATATAATTACATAATCATATAAATAATTACTTGCTAATCCAGTTAATTTAACATTACTATTATCTTGTGCATGTAAATATTTACAAGTTATTTTACTTCCATTAAATTCAATAGTTTTTTTAGTTTCACTAATAATAAAATTAATACTAGGATAAGTTGCTCTAATAATTTGTTTTAATTCTTGTCAACTATCATTTAATTGTTTTGACATATTACGAATTAAATAAGCATGAATATTAATATTCTCTAACATTAATAAAATACCAAGAAATTCAATATCACTAAATGTTTTACCAGATTTACGACTACCTAATTGTTTAATTTTAGTAATATTTAAAGGTTGTTTTAAATACATTCTTTTAGCAATATCTAATAAATAACCAAAATTACTTAACATTTATTCTTACCTTTATTTTCTAAACTAATTGCTATAGGGGCTGTATTATCACTACTTTTTATATCAATTTTTGTAGATAAATGATATTCTTTCACAAATGCTCTTTCTAAATATCATGCAGTATTATTTGCATTTGCTTTTAAATATCTTTGTGTATTAATATGGCGTATTTGTAAATATGCTCAATTAATTTGTTGTAAAAAAGTATTTCTCTTTTTTTGTTTTCAACTATAAAGAGTATTTTCTGTAATATCTAAATAAACTAGCATACCAATTTTAGTTGGTACTTCTTCAGTTTGTTTACAATGATTAAAATATTCTTCTAATTTTTCTCTTAATGCTTTTGCATCATTAAAAATTGTTCTTATTTTTATTTTTTCTTCTTGCACATAAAAATCTCCTTTCATATGCTTTAAAAACACAAAAATTTATGATATACTTAATATAACTTTTAAGTTAGGTGTAGCAACAATAACTTATAAAACTTTATTAAATAGTTCATATATTTTTTTATTGAATTTTTATAATATAATTATAACAAAAAATAGCATTATATTGCTATTTTTTTATTTTCTCTTCTAGTTGTTTATCTAAATAATCAATTAATTTTCATCTTAATATTTCATTATTATTATTTTTAATATTTCATAAAATGGCTAACCCAATAACTAATCCTAATATATTTAAAGAAATAAATAACATTACCACTCCTATGGCATTATTTTTATTACAATATTTAATTCCATACTTTATTAATAAAATTCACGTAATTGCCCCTATTATTCCTAATAATATTCATAGTGCTATCATTTATTATTTTTTTCCTTTTCTATTTACATTTTTCTTTATTGTACATTATTTTATTAAAAAAGAAAAGATAACTAATAAAAGTTATCTTTAAACGGTTAAATTAGAAATACATCACTATCAATTTTATCGTTCTTTAATATTATACTATTAAAATAAATATTTTTCAACATTAAATTAATAAATTTGATACAATGCTTGGAGTTAAAAAATCAATAGAAAGGTGTTGAAAGATGTTTAATTTTCAAAATTATTTGAACAATAAAATCAATGATATTAAATCATATTTTGTCAAAGAAGTCGAGTATTGAGATGAAAATTTTTTTCAAAATAGAACTAAAGAAGAAAAAGAAAGATATAAAGTTTCAAAAAAACGTAATAGAACAGTAAATACTGAAATTGGATTTGTAACTTTTAATAGAAGAATATATTGAGATATTATAGAAAAAAGAACTCGTTATTTTACTGATGAAGAATTTAATATTGAAAAACGTGCAAGAGTTATGAAAGATTTAAAATTAAAAATACTTAGTAATTTAATAAAAAACTTATACACATATTCAAGCAGAATATGAATATACTTATTTTTCTAAAAATTTTATTTCAAGAATTTTTAAAAATGCAAAAATTGAAAAATTAATACCAGAACAAAAATTTAAAGTATTAGATAATCAAAAATTAAATATATGTGCAGATGATGCTTTTGTAACTTGTTGAGATGAAAATGGTTTAAAACAGCAATATTGTTGTAGAATTTTAACTTTTAATTTAGGAAAAAAAGAAATTTATTCATATAGAAATAAATTAGACAAGAAAATAACTGCATTTTTATTATTTAAATCTGGTAATTGTTTAAATCAACATGAATTATATCAATTTACAACACAAACTATTCTTAATCATTATGATATTAATTTAAATATATTAGGTGTTCAATGAGAATATCATAATTATAATTTAGTAATTGCTGGTGATGGTGCATTATGAATTAAAGCAATGGCTACTTGATTAGGATGTTATTATATTTTAGATAAATATCACGCTTATAGTTATTTATGAAAATCTTTTGTTGGAGTTCGTGGTAAGAAAAAAGAATCTCATGACTGAAAAAAATTTTTAGATTCTTCAACTACTTTTTCAAGTGGTAATTATAATGAATTAATTAATATTTTAAAACCTAATGTTAATGAAAAAACTTATAATTATTTTAAAAATAATGCTCATGGTATTGTAAATCAAAATGCTAGCTGAAATATTGGTTGTAGTGCTGAAAGTGATGTTTATCATTTTTTAAAATCTTTAACTAATGGTGCTAAAATATATAATTATCAAACATTAAATAATATGTTAATAGCAAAAGCAAATTATTTAAATTCTAGAAGTTATATGAATAGTACTTAAAATAATACAATTTAATATTTTTTAAATCTAATTTTAAGATTAGAATTTTTGTGTTATTTAAATGTAATTTTGTAATTATATTTTTTAATATTTTTAAAATTTATGATATAATTAAATTAACAAAAAATAGAAATACATCAGTTTATCGCTCTTGATGTTCCTTTCTATCCATTAATCTTATACGTCCACTGAAAAACAGAAAATAGAAATTAATCAACTAAATTTAGAAATAAAAAAATATCATGAATCAATATGAATTCTTATCGACAAATTTAATGAATTAAATAATCTTTATAAACAACAAAAAATAAAAATATCAAATACTAAAAAAGAACAAGTATATAGGGGCGTTGCCCCTAGTTGCTTCGCAACTTACCCCAGTGGCGTAAACGCCACGGCCAACCAACCAAGGTTCTGGTTGGCTTCGACCAATAATATAGGTTTACTCTATTTTAACATCTTTCTTATTTTTCTTAGAATATTTATTTCTATAATAACAAGCACGGCATACAGTATTTTCAGTTTCTTTCTTTTCAGTTTGTAATATATTATCCAACTTATCTAATCCTACTACTCTGGAATGGCAACCCTTTTTAGGACTATTTTTTGGTAGACATTTATTTTTGATAATTAACTGGAGTTAAGTAGTTTAAAGTGCTGTGAATTCTTATGTTGTTATATCAGTTGATGTAATCAAATAATTCTAATTTTAATTGGATTAATGATGTAAAATTTTTATCATTAATAAATTCAATTTTGAAAGTTTTAAAAGTTGCTTCAGCAACAGCGTTATCATAAGGACAACCTTTTTTGCTTAAAGAGCGATTAATATTGAATGCTAGTAAAAGTGGATAGGTTACACTTTATTGGACACTAATTACGTAGACAAGTGAACAAATTAGTTAAAAGAAAGGAACTATAATTATGGCCAATATTAACTCATATACCGATGAATTTAAAAAACAAATAGTAGCTTTATATCAAAGCGGTAAGTCAGTGTCTTGTCTTGCTGGGCGTATAAAGTTAATGGTTATGTTTAATAAAAACTTAAATGAGAGATAATACTCTCATTTTTTAATTGTTAAAAAATTATAATTAATTATTTTATTAAACCAGCACTTTATTAAAGTAATTAATTATTACATAACTAAATAAAAAAATTATTTAGGCTATTGTGCTGGAATATTCCAATAGTAATTTTTGTGTTGCTCTTTGAAAATTTCAAAAATTTTGGTTCCCTTCCCCTAGAACCCCTACCCTCCAAGGCTTTGCTACCTACAGTAGCATAAGCCTTACGTATAGTAATAAGTAGTTATTAGTATATAAGCCTTTTATCACTGTAGGTGATAAGGCTTATACATAGAAAGGATAACGTAATGATTAATGTTAATTTAGATATTAAAAATAAAATTAAAGAAACAACTAAAGGTATGTTATTAGAAATTGGTGAATATGAAACATGATTTCCTATTAAAGATACTATTATTGATGAAAAAAATAAAAAAATAGCATTAAAAATAATTGAAGATTTTTATTATAAATTAGGTAAAAAATCAATAACAAAAGATATTGAAAGTGTTAAAGGTAGTGATATTTTAAAATATATTAAAAATATTCCAAATATTACTAGAAATGAAAATGAATTAATATCTTGTGAATTTTATGAACAATATAATGGTTATTATATTTTTAAAAATGATAAAAATCAAGAATGTTTTAAATATAACATTACATGAGAACAAGATATGAAAAGTTTTAAAATCAATAATCCATATAAACATAATGATTTAGCAATAAATTATATTATTACACCAATGAAAAATATAGAAACTCATAATGAAAAAATATTTTATTTAAAGTATTAAAGGAAATTAAATATGTTATTAAATGTTGAAAAAATAGAATTAATAAAAAAAATATGTAATGAAAAATTATTAAAAAATAAAAAATATATTGAAATACAAGAAATATTAAAAATTATAGAAAGGGATAAATAATTATGGAATGTAGAGAATATAGAATTAAAGGTTCATGTGATATTTGTCATAAAAATTCATCATATGGGAATAGAACTTGTAATAAATGTTTTTATAAATTAATGAGTGATAATAATGATTAAAAATACACCATTAGAATATATTAATGACAGAATTAATCAACATAAAGAAAATATTAAAGAGTATAAAGAAGAAATTGAAAAATTACAAAATTTTATTAAAGTAAATGAAATTACAATGACTGAATTAGAAATAATAAAAGATATTTTACAAAAAGGAGAAAAAATATAATGAATTTTAATCAAAATCAAAAACAAATGAGTGATATAGTAATGAAAAAAGATATGGAAAAGTTATTAGAAAACTTAAAAAATAAAATAGGAACTATTGCATTTAATAATATTGACGAAGAATTACACTATATAAATTTAATAATAAATAGAATGTCAGAATATATTTATTCATTAGAACAAGAAATAATTAGAAAAAATCAAATAATAAAAGATAAATTGGAATTTAAAAATGAAATGTAATATACATAATGAAAAATATATTTGATTTTCTGAATTACATGGAATTGATAATAATTATTATTGTAATAAATGTATTAATGACATGATTGAAGAAGATATGTATTTAACATCAAATAATTGAGATTACTTATATGAATATTATATTAATGAATTACAATTAGAAAATTTTAAAGGAGTGTAATAAATAATGAAAAATAAAAGTTTTCAAGAAATAACAAATAATTTACAACAATTTTTTCAAGATATTGAAAATGGTATATATGGTGAAAGTATTAAAAATGCTTTTAAAAAAGAAAGTAGTGAATAATAATGTCACCTAAAAATATATCTAAAAAAGAATTATTAAATAAAATATTAATAATTAGATTTAGAGAATTAGAATTTCAAAACTTAAAAGATTTTTGTAAAGAAAAAGATATAACTGTATCTGAATTTGTAAGAAATTTAATTAAAAATGCAATTAAAAAAAATAAAAAATAGAAAGAGTGATTATAATGAATAATTTATATAAAAAAATACTTAAATTACAATTAGAAATTGGTAGTACACCTAAAAATGGTTTTAATAAATTTGGAAATTATAAATATTGATTATTAAGTGATATTTTTAATAAATTTAAATTATTATGTAAAGAATTAAATATTGTTATTACACATGAAGATATATTAACAACAGATAGAAAAATAAATTATTTAGATACTAAAGAAGTAGAAATAACTTATTTTAAAAGATATACAATTATTGATTTAGATAATGATAAAGAAATTAAATATTTTGATATACTTGCTTGTGCTAAAAATACAGATATAGCAAAAGCAAAAGGTAGTGCAGAAACTTATGCTTATAGATATTTCTTAATGAATTTACTTTTATTAAGTGAAGATGAACTTGACCCAGATAATGATAATGTTAATTTAATACAAAATAATAATAAATATCAAAATAATTACGTTAATAATATAAAAGCATCTAATGAAAAATGAGAACCAAGTGAAAAACAATTAGATTATTTTGAAAAATATATGATTACAAATACAGTTTTATTTGATGAATGTATAAGAGAAGATATGGAAAGATTAAATCCAAATAATAATAAAGATTTTTTAATATTAATGGGTGAAAATTATTTAAAAATTTTATTTGATAAATTTAAAGAAATTCGTGAAAGATTTAAAAATTTAAAAAATAATAATAAAAATGAGTATAGAAATTATGAATAATTATTTACTTTCAATTGACCCAAGTATTAAAAATACTGGATTTACTTTATGAGAAAAAACAAAAAGAATTAGTGAATGTGAAGTTAATTATAATGAAATAGAATACATATACAAATGAAAACCAATATTTGTTAATAGTTATAGTTTTAAAAATATAGATGTACATAGTGGTATGCAAATTTTTATAATTAATATGATTAGGAAAACAGAAATAATAACTTATAATGAATTAGATTTAATTATTGAACGCGGTACTTTTAATTCAAAAAATGGAATTGGTTATGAAACACAAGAACATTTACGTGGTTTTATTGCTGGACAATTTAATAAATTATTAACAAAAAATATGTTAATAAGTCCTTCTTCATGAAAGAAATGATATATAGATAATAATATTACTAATATTTCTTTAAAAAATTGAAATAAAAAAATAAGTGAAGATATATGTTTTTATTTAAATGAAAAATATGAATGAAATATAAAAATATCAAATCATGATGAAGCAGATAGTTTATTAATTGGTTGATATTATTTAAATAAGGAGTAAATAATGAAAATAGAATTTGAAATGGATATTTTTACAAAAAATGCAATTATCGAATCATCAGAAAATTTAAAAAAATTAAAACAATTAAATATATCAATTAATTTATGTAATTGTAAAAAGGAAGATAATTAATGCAAAAACAAGAAAAAGTATTACTAAAATGTATTGTTAAAGATTGTAATAATAAAGTATTAGTTACTTTAAAAAATTTAGATTTAGAAGATACTACAATTCAATTTTTTAAAATGTGTAAAAAACATAAATTAGATTTTAATAATAAAATAAAAGAAATTAAAGAATATTATAAAAATAATTAAATTAAATTTTAAAAAAATTATATTTTCACATTTTAAAATTTTTATGTATATAATTAAATTGTTAAAAACTTAATGAAAATATTTTTATTTAAATAGATAAAATAAAAAGAAGAGCCTTTCTAATTCGTTGAAATTAGAGTAGTTTTTTCTTTTTTTGTTTTTAACACATATTTATTAATGAAAGGAAATATTTATAATGAAATATTTTAATCCAAGTTATTGATTTAAATTATGAGTATTAAGTGCACCATTATTTAATTCTGAAAATCAAGGTATATATGCTAAGTCAATTGATAATAATCAAAAGATTAAAGATTGAGCTAGCAAAAATATTACTAGTGTAGAATTAAATTCTACAAAAAATCATCAAACACATTTAGATATCAAACCATGAAGTAGTAATTTAAACCCAGTTGAATTTGAAGCAATTCCACACAAACATCGCAATGAAAAAAGCAGAAATATAGTTAAAAGAAGTCTAAATAATAAGAAAAATGAAATTGATTACAGTTTTTGAGCAGGTGGAAAATTTTATTGTGAATTTACACCAGAATTTTGAGAAGAAATTATAAAAGATTATTATATTAATTCTGAATGTAGTAATGATTATTATATAGCTAATCATTTTTCAGATAGGTTTAAGGATAAAATATATTTTATGTATAATAATAATAATTTTGAATTAGATTGAAGAGTTAGTTGAAATGATATTGAAAAAATTGGATTTCAAACTCATTTGTCTTTTTCATCAATTAATAATAATTTTAAGGATAGTAGTAAAAAAAATCGAATAAAAATTAATTTCGATAAGGATAATCAAGAGGTATGAGAAATATATACATATATAGGTTCTGAAGTAGATAGTAATGATCAAAATTCTTATCCAAATAAATATCTTGATAATTTACAAAGAGATTTTCCTGATTGAAATAAAGATATAAATATTTATTTAGGAGTGATTATGGATAATAATAACAATAACATTATTGGAGCACTTAAACAGAAATACCCTAATTTTAATGCCAATAATATTTCTATTGTAAAAAAAACTGATTATTCGCATTTTAGTTCAACTTATTCAATGAAACTGTTTAGTATTATCACTAAAGATTATTCTTATGGTGAGTTAAAACCAATATTTAATTATATAACTCAAACTAAAATTAATGAATTAAATAATTTTATAGCAAACGATTCAAAAGTTATACAATGACTAGAACACATTAATGATTATAATCAAAATTTACCAACAAAAATTGAAATTTTGAAAACATATACTGAAAGTCAAAAATGAAATGCTAAAAATACAGAAAAAGAAATAATTAAAGGTTATATTAGAGATTGAAATTATATTTCAAACTTAATAGAACACGACTGAAAATTAGAAGAATTAAACAAAAATGTACAAGGATTAAAAGATAGTTTTGAAAATTTAAAAAATGAAATTAATGAATTAGATAAAAGAGTTAAAGACTTACAAAATATATCAAAATGTAATGGTATAGGACTTGCTACCAGTGGTGTTGGTACTGTTATTAGTGTTGCTGGTACTGTTGGAACTTCTGTTCCTGTAATTGGCAATATTATTAATGGAGTAGCAACAATTGGTAGAGGAGTATGTTCCATTGCTGCTGTATAATTTACTAAATCTATTAATTATAAACAAAAAGTTACCAATTAAGGTAACTTTTTAATTAGGTGCCAACCTAACAACAATATAAGTTTGAGAACTTTTATTTCATATACTTACATAAGTAAGTAATCTTATTATACATTATTTAAGATTGTGGGGGAATATTATTTTCAAAAGAATGCAAAAAATAGAGAAGCAACTATTATCATTAAAACTACTATAGATATTATAGTAACAGAAATTAGAAAAAAATTATTATTAAAAAGTTTAGTAGTAAATTTGTCTTTTTCTATTTCATGAATTGTAACATTTTTTTTTGTATCCATCATTTACTCCTTTATTATTTAATAATATTATATTATCATAATTATCTTGAATTTAGTACTATTTTATATATATTTGCTTTAATACTATTAATATATATGCTAGCGTATGCTTTATCATTTTCACCAATTTTACCTGTAATATATCACATATCTTCGATTTTACCTATGGTTGTTTGTAAATAAAAATTTCATTTAAGATAGTTATTAACTATACAAAAACCTAATAATTGATTATTTTCATATTTTATGTTTCAACCACCAACATTACCATTATCATTTATAGTAAAATTATAACCATTTAAATGGTAATCAGTATCAGTTCTTCCATACATATATGATATCCCGCTTTCTCTTTCAAGTTGTACCGTAGTACCTTGTTTATTATGATTTCAATGATAAATATGATTTCCATTACGTGGTGGTATATCTCTAAAAATTAAATCTTTTAATTGAATTTCTTTAAAACCAACATCTTTTTTTGGATTTAAAAATTTTTCTTCTATGTAAAAATCAGTATACAAAGTTGATGTTATAGTTGGAATTGAATTATTATGGATTGCTTTTTCGGTTTTAATATCATAATCATAATATATAGTTATACTCTTATAATAACGTTTTAAATCATTAAAAGTATTAATTAATAATGTTGGGTCTAATAATGATTTTAAATCAACTTCATAATTAACTTGTTTACTTTTATTTACTTGTCATCAATTTTCAGTATTATCTTTTACTGGTATTGAACTTGTATCTGTTAAAGGTAAATTATTTGCTGTCATATCAATTTTTAAATCCGGAATAATAACGATTGATTTTGCTATATTTTGTGGACTTGGTGGTAATATTTTTGCTGGATAACTAAATGTTGTTTCTTCACTTTCTTCATATTCATCATGATTTAATTTATATAAAGTAGTTCAATTAAAAGCATTACCAGTTAAATAACCCATATTATTATAACGAAATTGAGCAACTGATATTTCATTATAATCACCTTGATAAGTAAATGGATTATCACTATAAAATGTATGTCTTTCTTCTCCTTGATGTAAACTTTGTGTAACAATTGTATCAATAATATAAGCATAATTTGAACCGTCAATTACTCCATTTGATGTAGGATTTCATTGACAATCTTTATCTTCATTTGTAAATGGTGAAGCAATATCTAAAAATTCAGTATCTTCTGCTAAAATATAAACTTTATTATTTTTCTTTTGTGATAAATCAACTGTACTTATTTGTTCTTTAGTTTCTAATTTCTTACCAGAACTAGGGTCTCATGGATAAACACTTACTCTATCACTTAATTTCATTGTCATAGCAGTTGTTGAAACATTTGCACCTAATAATTTACCAATAGTAAAATCATTATCATTTGTAAATACATTTAAAGGAATTAAACCACCATTACCAATAATACTTTCTAAATTACTTGTAAAAAATGCACTCATAAAACCATTAAAATATAACATTTTTTTATATTGTTGAAAATTTTGAGTAATAACTCAACTACTTCAAATACCTAATGTTAAAGCATTTAATAATTTACCAATTAAAGGAATATCACTTAAAGCAAAAGGTAATCATTGATTTGAATCATAAGGCATTTGTATTAAAGGACTAAATACAACTGAATTAAAATTTAATATTGCTGACATATATTTTTGACTTATTTTTGAATAATCTACAGTTGGTGAACCAATAATTAATCCAGATTCTGGGTCTTTATATTTAAAATTACTACTCATATCTACATTATAATTACCAGAAATATTATTTATATTTCATTCACTATCTCAAAAAAACTTAGCATTACCAATATCTTCAGCATTACTTAATCTTGCTTTATCTTTATCAAAAGATAACATACCTTTAAAATCTTTTGTTACAAATAAATTATCTTGAAAATTTAATGAAGTTTTTAATCATTCTGTAAAATTTTTAAAATTAGTAAATCCAGTAGGTTTTGCATCCATAATATTATAAAATGTAGTTTCTGGATGACTACTTGTTGTTATTTTATCATTTATACCAGCAAGTAAACCACCATTATTTTTAATATTAGTTGTAGATTTTTCATTATTACCAGCAATAAATAATCTTCTTGAAGAAAATACTTTACTTTCAAATATTTCTTCATTATTTTGTTGAATAGGTTCTTGACCTTGAATAATAGGTCTTCCATAATAATAACAACTTGATAATAATTCTAATCCATAACTTTGTCTATGAGAATATCTTACTCCTATATCACGCATTAAAGTACGATTTAATGTTACTTTTCCTTGTTGAATAGTAGGAAAAGCATAACCACTACCCGAGCTTGCATATTGTACAAAATCAAGTGTATTTTGACCACTACTTATTACTCTATCATTTAAACTACTAAAAGTTAATACTTGCATACTAAATGCACCATTATAAGGACTATAATAATTTGTTACATTTGAAATATATAATAATTGTCTATCTTGATTTTTACCTGTATTACCACCAATATTTTCATTTTCATCATTAAATACACAAAAGAATTGTAAATAATCATCAATTGTAATATGTTCTTCAAACATAACTAAAGTATATTGTCTTTTAGTTTGTACAGTTTTAAATATTTGATTATTTGGTAAATTACTAAAATCAACTCCACTTGTATCATCAATTAAATAAGCATTTCAATAATCACCAATTTTATATTGTTTTGTATAAAATTCATCTTGACCTTTCGCTTTATGAGTATTTGGGTCAATTTTACCTTTATTTTTTTGATATATTTTTGTACTATTTTTTCAAATACATACAACTGGAGTATTACCAGTTAATATTAATTCATATTGACCAAAATCACTTATTTTACTATTAATTGGTTTATAACCAGTTTCAGTTAAAGGTATTGCACCATTATTTATAATAAATGGAAATATTTTTCAATGTGATTGTCTTTTAATTAATATTTGTTGCATTTTTAATCTCATGTGAGCGTGTTTCATTAATTGTATTTGTTGGTGTCTGCTCATTATTATTACCTCCTAAATCTTTATTTAATTTTTGATTTTCATTAATAATATTTTCTAATTTATTTTCAGCCATAAGTTGGTCAATATTATCATATTCACCAATTGCTTCAGTTATTGTCATTGTGCCATTATTTAATCTTGAATTAATAATTTGGTCTTGTATTATTTGGTCAGTCATTGCTATAGGAATAAATTTAAAACTATAAGGTTTTTCACCAATACCATTTCATAAATTTTCACTAATAAGTAATAAATCAAATATACGATAAAAATAAGCACTATAAAATGCTATTTTTATTTCTGTTGTTTCCATATCAAATTTATTATTAAACATTGATTGTGTTTTATTAGTATAAACATCATTACCATGTTCATCATAATCATAACCAGCACCATTAAATATGGCTTTAGCAGTACCATTATAATCTAATCAATATTCATTAAATTTTGGGTCACCTTGAATAATTTGCATACCACCATTACCATTTTTATCATAACCAGCACTACCAACATTCACAAACATATCTTTTTTAGGATTTTCTACAATATTACCATTTTCTTGCATTTCTTTAACTGTTTCATTATCTAAAGCAGCAAATAAAGTAGTAACATTTAATTCTCTTTCTAATCTTTTTTGTCTAATTACACGATTTAAATCTCAAATTAAATCTCATACTGGTGTACAATCTGGATAAGCATTTAAAGTTGTAGCATTACCATATAAATTAATAATTGGTAAATTAGTTATTTCAAAAATAGGTATATAATTAAATGGATTTTTAATTTCATAAATTTTTAAAGGAGTAATATTTGGTTTTAATTTTGTTCTTGTAGAACCTAAAATAATATCTTTATTATTATCTTTATATGTTTCATATTTAACTTTTCCATTTTGTATTGTTACTCATGTTAAAGTTGCACTATCTGCTTGTTCATTAATAAAATAAAATTCTGCTGATTGTTCTTGTTCATTATATTTAGCAACTCTACCACAAAAACTATTAGGTAATATTTTAAGTGATTTACTATTATCTTCATTAACTATAATCATAATAAATACTTTACCCATTAAACTATTTTGTAAACCAAATTTATAAAATTTTTCTAATCATTTATCTTTTAAATTCATTTCATTAAGATAATCTAATATTTCTTTTTTACTTGAATTAAATAAAAAACCTTTACCTAATCATAATTTAGTTGATTTTTGAGCAATAATCATAGGTATATCAATATATCAATTACTTTTATCACAACTTAAATATTCCATTGTATTTATCATAATTCATCACCATTAAATTTATTTTTATTAATTAATAATTTATTATTAATACCATTAATTAATCATTTCATTTCATGCATTAAAGCATACATATCACTATCTCAAGTATCATCATGTAAATCTAACATTTTTGGAGTATTATTATTACTATCTAATTTCTTTTTATCTAATCATTGCATTAAACTATATTGTCTTTTAGTTTCTGGACATCTTTCTCAATTAAAACTAATAATATTTTTAAGCATACAAATTGTTGTAAAATCAATTCTATCATTTAAATATAATGTTGATTTATCTACTGCTATAAATTTTAATCATGTTATATTACGTTTTTTAACTCAACTTTTTAAAACATCAATAAATACTAATCCACCATTACCATAATCAACATAACAAGTAAAACCAAATAACATTGCTATATAACGTTTACTTTCATTTAAATAATAATTAATAATATCATTTGCTAAAGTATCAGTATCTTTATATTGCATTGTTACATTTGAATGATAAAATTCACTTTCTTTATGTGCTCTTCTACCAATATTATTTTTACCAATAAATCATAATGAAGCAGCAGTTGGATGACCACTTGAACTTGTTGCCATACCTATATCTAAACCACCAGTTATTTTAGAAACTTGAAAATCTAATGTAGTATTTACTTTATCTAAATATCTTGCAAATATAGCACCAGTAAGAATACTAGGTACCCCATAATATCAACTTTGTGCTTTAATAGGGTCTAATATTTTTAATTCTTCTAAATCATTAATCATATCTAATGTCAAATTATGAGAATTTACTTTTCAATTTGAATAATGAAATAATTTAAATATATTATTATCAAAAATTGATTTAATTTGTTCATTTTTAGACTTCATTATTTCTAAATTAAAAGGTACAATTTTATTCATATATTCAATAAAATATTGATAAATATTATCTGGATTACAACTTTTTATTTTTATTCTTTTTTTAGCATTACCTAATGCAAATGTTATTGCTTGAAATTCTTGTTGACTAAATTCATTGGCTTCTTCACATCATTCAATGGCTAAATCAAAACCTTTTATTTCACTACGAGAAAGGCCTTTTAAAGGGATTCTATCATTACTATTACTATATACACCCATAACTCTAATAAATGATTTACTACCTTTAAAACGAAAATCTGCTTGTTTATTTGGATATTTTAAAGTAAAATCTTTATAATCATTTAATCCAATTGTTATTAAAGCATTATAAATTTCTTTAACTAAATCATTAATATCTTTATTTAATTTTCTAAAACAATATACAGCAATTGATTTATTAACTTTAATTGAAATTGCAATTAATATTGCTAATTCTTCTGCAATACTATATGTTTTACTTGAATATCTACTTCCACTTAAATTATATTCACTATGAGTAAAATCACTTTTATTTAATAATCAATAACTAATTTCATGTAAATAAGTAAATTCTTTATTCATAATATTATTCCTGTAATTCTTCTAATTTTAAAAGTTGACCATATCTTGTAGGGTCACTAACAATAGCAATAGTATCATTTTGCATTTGTAAAGAAATCATTATTCTATCATTAACTTTATCTCAATCCAAAGTTTGAACATCAGTATTTAACTCACCATATAAAAATTCTTTACAAATAAAAGCAAATTTTTTACTACTTGATTGACTTTCAAAATTATAATAAATTTTATATTTAGTATTTGATTTAAAATCATATTTAATATGATTTATATTAACTTTTGTTCCTACTTCTTTTCATTGTGGAATACTTGGAATTGGTTGTATCTTATTATCAACATATCTTTTATTTACAGCATCTTGTGCTTGTATAGGGTCTGCTATATCAACCATTCTAGTATTATTTAAAGTAATAATTCTTTTTTCTTTAGGTTGTATTATATTTGGACTATTTTGGTCTATTTCTCATAATGATTCACTACCACCACCAGTAGCACTAATTTTATTATTTTCATCAATAGTAATATTTTCACCAGCAGTTAATTTATCTTGTTTAATATTTACTTTATCATCAACATATTGTTTTGTAGTTGCATCGCTTGGTGATGTAGGAGTTCCAAGACTAGTAATTTGCTTATTAGACATACTTAAATAGCCACCACCATCATATTTACCACTAGAACCAATACTATTTTTTCAAATAAAAACTGTTTCACTTTTATTTTGTTTTTTATCTATTTCATTTTGTATTTTATTACTAATATCTGCATTTACAGTATGATTAGATTCATAATATTTAATATCTATAGTTTCTTTGGGACTTTTAAAATCTGGTATAGTAGTACTTGTATTAATACCAGTAGTATCAATATTAACAATTGGTCTTAACATATTTTGTGGATGAATAATAGTAATTTTAGTTCTAGAATCTAATGATTTTATATTATTATAAGGTATGTATGCATTTAAAGGACTATCTTCACCACAATTTGAAATAAATTTATTAAATCAATTATTTTTTTGTGGTTCTATACCTTTTAAATTAAAACCTTTAATATTTGGATATTCTTTAATTTTTCTTAAACAATTAAATACTTCTGGTGGTATAAAATAAGGGTCATCTGGATTAGTTTCACTATAAGTTAATCCACCTTGACTAATTGAACCTTGACCACGTAAATAATCTACATCTTTAGTTAATAAAAATCTAACATAATGAGTAGTTGCTGTTTGAATATTATCAGTAAAATCAGTTGGTGTTATTTCTGGTCATTTTTTTGAAATAGTAAAACCACTTAAGTAATCAATATTACTACTTGCTACAGATATTGCAAATCAAATTTCATTATCTGGAGTAGTAACTTTATCAAATAATAATTCATTAAAATATTTAGATGATTTAAATTCTTCAACTGTTATAAATAAAATTGGGTCTTTAATAGCCATAATAATTTACTCCTTAATGTAAAATAAAGGGTATTTAAACCCTTTAAATTCCAACTTTAGTTGCTTTTTTCTTATCTTTTTCTGATAATTCTTTTTTAGAAGCTCTTTGACTAATAATAGTATTTTTAAATACTTCATCTTTTTCATTATCATTATTAAAACTATCTAAAGATTTAGCAATTGATGTAGTTTCTAATTGTAATTGAGAATTTATTTGTTTAATATTTGATTTAATAAATTCAATTTCTTTATCTCTTTTTAATTCTTTTGATATTTTATTTTGTTTTGATTTTTTAATTAATTTACTAGATAAAGCTAATCCTCCTGATATAGTTATTCCAGTAGCTACTGCTCCACATATTACTGAAATTCATTCTATTGAAAAATTCATTTTTTATTCCTCCAATTGTATTTTATTTGAATGTTGTTTACATAATTGACATTCTTTTTTATGTTTTTTAATTTCTTTATATTGATATATTAAATAAGGACTTGTAATAATAATTGGTATAGTTATTAATATATATTTAATTAATTTTCCATAATTACCTAATTTAGTAATAATATTTAAACTAATATGACCAAACATAGGAAATAAAGTTAATATTAAATGGTCAGGTCAAGTAAAATTATATTGATTTGTATAATTTCCTATTCCCATTGATATTGGTATTTTAGGTATTAATCAAGGTGTTATTGTAAAAAATAATGTTATAAACATACCAAGACTATGACTAGTTATTTTTAAAATATTTGATATTAAAATTTTAATTTTATCTATATGAGTACTATTTTTATTAAATCAAATTTTATTTAATCTTTTATATTCTTTATTATCTTTACTTAATGGATTAATAGTATTTCATATACCAATTGGTTTAATTGGTTTATCTAATTCAATAATAATTATCACCTACTTTCATGTTTTATAAAAATTAGAATTTCTTTTAATTTTTATATATTTATTTGTATGTAAAGAATTTTTTAATAATTGTTTTCTTTCATATCTTCATTGATTACTTCCTATTTCATTTTTAGATAAAGTTTTATATTCTTTTAATTTAAAAAAACCTTTTTCTAATCTATTAATAAAATGCATAGTTTTTTGTACATTAATATTATTTGGATAAATTACACTAGTATCTTGTGAACCATAATATTTACCTTTTTTTGCTAATTCACTTTTAACATATTTTCTTAATTGACTTGGTAATCATTTTCTATTTCAAAATTTTCAAAATATAGTTCCAGCACCAGTACCATTTTTACCTTTAGCTTGTGTCATTAATATTCATATTTCTTGTGGAAATGCTGGATAAGTATAAGGACCATATCATATTTGTCTTTTATCATTATCACTTTGAAATAATGTTGTTAAAGTTCCAATTTTTAAATTTTTATTATCAATAATAAATCTTCCTTTTTTAAATCATGAACTTGATAATACTTCTCATGCATTATCTGGTATTTCTTCTTCATTATCTTTAAATAAATTATTTACTTTATTTACATAATTTTTAACAGTTCTAATTTCTGTTGACATAATAGATTTTTTAAAACTATTTACTGGATTTTTAAATTTATTAATTTCATTTTGTAATATAGATAATTCACTAGGTTTTAATATACTTATTAATTTTTTAAGTATATTTGGATTAAAAACACTATATGGTTGATGTATTTCTTTTTCACTAATATTTTCATTTTCAAATACTGCTTTTAATGATTGATTTTTATAATATTGTTTTAAAGCATTTATTAATGCTAATTTAATATCATTACTAGCTAAAGCATAATATATTCATTCAATAATTAAAGGTAACATTATAATCTCATGTGATTATAATCTCATGTTAATGGTACTTCACTCATATTATCACTACCATATTGACTATTTGTTTCACTATTAATTGAAAATCTATTATCATTATTAATTAAATGTGCTATTTCATTTGTAAATGAAGTTTCTTGCATTTCTGTATTATTATGATTAGTTTCCATTGGTAATAAATTATGAATAATTTCACTTGCACCAGCAACTATTGTAGGAATAGCATAAGCATTATTAAAATCATTATTAATACCCATTGCAACACCACTTGATATTAAACATCCACCAGTAGCCATATTACAAATCTTTTTTATTGCTTCAAATTTATTTGGTATTAACTCAGTTAAACCACTAATAACATTTGCTATACCATAAGCATTTAATGAAATATAAGTATCTCAATCCATTAAATTATTAGAATTATTATTAAATAAAATACTAAATAAATTATCTGGAAATGGATTAACAGTTGTTGTACTAGTAGTTGTAGTACTTAATGTTGTTGTATGTATAGGGATTATAGTAGTACTAGTTATAGGCATAGGTGTTGTAGTTGGTTCTATTGGTTCAATTATAGTGTTTATAAATTTACTATAATTGGCTAATCCAATTGTTCCTAAACCTAGTAATATTTTTTTAGAACTATTTAATAATTTAGTTTTTGCACTTGGCATTTGATTTAAATTTCATATATCTAAACCTAATTTTTTACCAAATAATAAACTATTAATTGAACCTAACACTGGATTACCTATTAATTGACCATAATAAGCAGATATACCTATCATTGCAGATAATGGACTTATTGAAGAGCGTATTATTTTTAATAAAGTATAATTATTCAATTGTGTAGTCTCAGCATGTTGTGGCATATTTATTTACTCCTTTTAATAAATTAGTAGATTTTTCAATTTTAATAACTATTTTACCTTTTAAATTAATATTATCTCCAACACAAACAGCAAAATTATCATGTACATTACTTACTCTTATATAATTAGGATTTAATGTTGAAAATTCATAAAGTAATATTGCTAATATATCTTGTGAACTATTTAAATCTTCTGGCTTTGGTGAATTTATAATAATATGTGATTTATCATTAAAATACTTATATATAAATTCCATAATTTAAGCCTTAGTAAATGTTAATTTAACTGTTCCATAATAATCAGTTTTATTACCAGTCATAGTAGCAGAAGTAGATGTTATAGCACTATATGTGGCTTTCTTAGGTGTAAATCCAACATTACCAATTTTTACTACTGCAGTATCTAATTCATCACTAGTAGGATTATCACCAGCAATAGTAATTTTTCCTAAATCTTTATAATAAATTACATCTTGTAAATCTAAAATATTCATATTATCATAATCAGTACTTTGATAAGTAGCATTAATATTAGTTGCATCAACTTTATAATTTTTTGTTCTTGCTTCTTTAATTTCATCTACTGTTGGCATTTTTTCTTGAATAATATACATTAAATTAGGTCTAATAGCACTTGGTAATGCATATAATGCTTTACCAATAATACGAATATTATCTGTAGCATTATCTAATTTATTTCTTACTTTAGTAAATGAAATAGGCATACCTCACATATATCTGTTATAAACTACTCCAAATAAATCTAATAATTTATAATCCTTTTCTAAATGCATACCAGAAACAGTATCATGTATAAAATTTTGTTCTAAATAAAAACTTTCATAAAATTCCATTCCCATAATTTGATTTGTATATCTTTTTCCAGTTGCTAAAGTATTTGCTGAAATTTGTCCATAATTTAATAATGTAAATGCTTTTGCAAGATTAAAACTACTATCAATACCACAAGCACCAGTTAAATCTACTTTATTAATACCAACTGTAATATCATCTACTTTTTTAATTAATTTATTATTTTTTTCTCCAATTGTATAATAAGCATTTAATGCTTGTTCTTTAGTCATATTATTTAAATTTAAAGGTAATACTAATGATTTAGCAATTGCATAATCTTTTGTACCTTGTAAAAATATTAATTCAAAATTTTCTCTTAAATTTCTCATAAATGAACTTGTTCAATTTGATACAATTTGTGTTGCTATATTTGCTGGTGAAGTCATAAATCTTTCAATATCAAATTCTGGAATATTGAAATCAATTGTTAATTCTTTATCAATAATTAATGTTGTTGTTTTAACTGTTCCTTTTTGTCTTTTTGTACCAGTAAATTCATCTCATGTTGAACCTCATAATACACGAACAGTTGCTCTATAAATTGCCATTGCTACACCACTAATATTTGCTATTTGGTCAGCAGTAACAGTATTTCTCATAAATAAAGTACTTAATTCAGCAGTTAATTCACCACGTACTTGTGCTTCAAGTACACTTAAAACAGCATTTTCAGTAGGAGAATTACCACCAATAATAAATGCTTTAGGTATTTGTGGAATTGCCATTTTATCCTCTTTCTATTTAATAGATTGAAGTGCATTTCCTCTTGCTAAATTTACAAGTTTTTCTAATTCATTAACATCAGTAATACCTGTAGTTTTTGCTTTTTCATTTAATTTTCTTTCTAATTCTTCTGGATTAATACTATTTGTATGTAAATCTAAAAGAGTTTTAGGATTAAAATCATTTGAATTAAGTTTATTTTCTTGTTTAATAGGTTCTGTTTTATCAATTAAAAAATCTTTATAATCTTCATTTATTTTATTAAATGCTTCTTTTTTTGATAAAGATTTATAATTATCAGTACTCATTAAATTTTTAATTAAATTTACTTTTTTAGTATCTTTAATATTTGAAAATAATTGTTGCTCTTCAAAACTATTAATTTTATTTTCATATTCTTTTATTTTAGTTTCATATTCAGTTAATTTAGGTTCTAATTCTTTTTTAAGAAATTCATCTTTTGCTTGAGCATATACAACATTTCTTTGTTGTTTTAAAGTTTCTTGTAATTCTTCAAAAGAATAAGTTTCTTTTTTTTCTTTAACTTCAAAATTAGACATAAAAATACTCCCTTGTTTAATAATCGCTTTTTTGATAATCCCTTGTAACTTATGTTAAAAATAACATAATCGCTTTATTAAATTATATCATTTTTACCCTTTAAAATAAAGAAAAAAACCTATATTTATTATAGGTTTCTAATCATTATTTTCTATTTTTCTAGGTTCAGAAATATTAATAATTATATTACTTTGTGTGTTATTATCTTCTTCATTAATATCAATTTCATTTGGATAACTAACTTGTCAATGTTTATAAATTAATTCTGGTTTTACTAATGATTTTTCTAACATATGAGTTGAAATTATTGCTCTTGCATTATCATAATCTTTAATAAAATTTTTACGTCATGGATTGCTTCTACGTCGGCAATCATAAACAAATTTTCTATCAATTCCAAGTGCATTATTTAATCCTTGTGGTGTTAATATAACTTTCTTGGTTCTTAAATAATTATCAATTTGAGTTTTATAATTAACACTTAATTTTTCACCATATTTTTTCTCTTTTTCTGGCATATTATCACCTTATTTTAAAACATATATATTTAATTATATCATTTTACAATTATCATATTTCCAAACTTTTTTTCTAAAATTACTATAATAAAAATCATAAATTAAGAAAGGAAATAATATTATGAATTTTCTTAATAATGAACTTAATTATGATGAACTTGATAATCAAATTAAAAATAATGGTTTAAATTATTTCACAAATTTATTAAAAGCATATGATGATTTTTGACATCAAAATATATATGATAAAACTAAATATAAATATGTTAAAACAGCAAAAAGAAGTCCAAATACTCAATATGGTAAAATAAATAATTTTTATCGTAGAGGTTATTTAATATTAGAAACTAATAAATATTATTATCCTTTAGATGATTATATAAAACTTAAAAAAAGAAAAAGAACACTTACTAGTTTAGAACATACAATAATAAAAAATTCAGGTAATGGTAAAAGACAATCTGATGTACAAGATATAATAAAAAATACTAATTTTTCTAAAACATATATGACTAATGTAATGAAAAATGCAGTAATAAATGTTGAAAAAGTAACAGAAAAAAAGATAGTATTACCAACTGAAAAATTATTTGTAAATATGGATGATTGTTTTATTAGTTCATTATTTAATAATAAAAAACAAAAAAATCGTATTCGTACAATTAGTGCAAATAAAGGAAAAGATTTAGAAAAATCTACTAAAAGTAGAAATGTTTTAAAAGATAAAAAAATTACTTATATGAAAACTAAAAATGGTCAAAGAATTAAAAAACAAGAATTTATTAATAAAATTTATGAATTTCTTGATTTACAATATATTTATAATAAAAGTAGTTTAGTATTTATTGGTGATGGTGCGCCTTGAATTAAAACTTCTGCTAAAAATGAAAATATTCCTTATGTAATTGATAGACATCATGCATTTAAAGCACTTAAAAAAGGATTTATTTTTAATAGAAAAATAGATAATAAAAAATTAACAAATGCATATGATTTATTTGTTAATGGTGAATATTATCAATTATTAGATTTTTTAAAAGAAAATAAAGTTGATGAACAAATATATAAATATTTTAAAAATAATAAAGAAGGAGTTATAAATCAAAAAGAAAATTGAAATCAAGGTGTTTGTGCTGAAAGTGATGTTTCACATTTAGTTAAATCTTTAAAAGGATATGGTGCTAAAATTTATAATGATAAAGTACTTGATAATATGCTTATCATTAATTCAGCAAGAATTAATAAATTAAATCTTTTACTTTAAATTGTTAAAAATTTAATAAATCTTAAACCTAAATAGTTAGGAATTTTAGTTTTAAAATAATTAAAATCTATACACTAAAAAACTTGTAAAATAATATAAAATAGTATATAATGTAAATACAATTAAATAATTTAATGTTGTCTTTTATTTAAAGAAAATTAAATTATAACTATTAACTTTACTCACCCTGTCTGGGCGTATAAAGTTAATGGTTATGTTTAATAAAAACTTAAATGAGAGATAATACTCTCATTTTTTAATTGTTAAAAAATTATAATTAATTATTTTATTAAACCAGCACTTTATTAAAGTAATTAATTATTACATAACTAAATAAAAAAATTATTTAGGCTATTGTGCTGGAATATTCCAATAGTAATTTTTGTGTTGCTCTTTGAAAATTTCAAAAATTTTGGTTCCCTTCCCCTAGAACCCCTACCCTCCAAGGCTTTGCTACCTACAGTAGCATAAGCCTTACGTATAGTAATAAGTAGTTATTAGTATATAAGCCTTTTATCACTGTAGGTGATAAGGCTTATACATAGAAAGGATAACGTAATGATTAATGTTAATTTAGATATTAAAAATAAAATTAAAGAAACAACTAAAGGTATGTTATTAGAAATTGGTGAATATGAAACATGATTTCCTATTAAAGATACTATTATTGATGAAAAAAATAAAAAAATAGCATTAAAAATAATTGAAGATTTTTATTATAAATTAGGTAAAAAATCAATAACAAAAGATATTGAAAGTGTTAAAGGTAGTGATATTTTAAAATATATTAAAAATATTCCAAATATTACTAGAAATGAAAATGAATTAATATCTTGTGAATTTTATGAACAATATAATGGTTATTATATTTTTAAAAATGATAAAAATCAAGAATGTTTTAAATATAACATTACATGAGAACAAGATATGAAAAGTTTTAAAATCAATAATCCATATAAACATAATGATTTAGCAATAAATTATATTATTACACCAATGAAAAATATAGAAACTCATAATGAAAAAATATTTTATTTAAAGTATTAAAGGAAATTAAATATGTTATTAAATGTTGAAAAAATAGAATTAATAAAAAAAATATGTAATGAAAAATTATTAAAAAATAAAAAATATATTGAAATACAAGAAATATTAAAAATTATAGAAAGGGATAAATAATTATGGAATGTAGAGAATATAGAATTAAAGGTTCATGTGATATTTGTCATAAAAATTCATCATATGGGAATAGAACTTGTAATAAATGTTTTTATAAATTAATGAGTGATAATAATGATTAAAAATACACCATTAGAATATATTAATGACAGAATTAATCAACATAAAGAAAATATTAAAGAGTATAAAGAAGAAATTGAAAAATTACAAAATTTTATTAAAGTAAATGAAATTACAATGACTGAATTAGAAATAATAAAAGATATTTTACAAAAAGGAGAAAAAATATAATGAATTTTAATCAAAATCAAAAACAAATGAGTGATATAGTAATGAAAAAAGATATGGAAAAGTTATTAGAAAACTTAAAAAATAAAATAGGAACTATTGCATTTAATAATATTGACGAAGAATTACACTATATAAATTTAATAATAAATAGAATGTCAGAATATATTTATTCATTAGAACAAGAAATAATTAGAAAAAATCAAATAATAAAAGATAAATTGGAATTTAAAAATGAAATGTAATATACATAATGAAAAATATATTTGATTTTCTGAATTACATGGAATTGATAATAATTATTATTGTAATAAATGTATTAATGACATGATTGAAGAAGATATGTATTTAACATCAAATAATTGAGATTACTTATATGAATATTATATTAATGAATTACAATTAGAAAATTTTAAAGGAGTGTAATAAATAATGAAAAATAAAAGTTTTCAAGAAATAACAAATAATTTACAACAATTTTTTCAAGATATTGAAAATGGTATATATGGTGAAAGTATTAAAAATGCTTTTAAAAAAGAAAGTAGTGAATAATAATGTCACCTAAAAATATATCTAAAAAAGAATTATTAAATAAAATATTAATAATTAGATTTAGAGAATTAGAATTTCAAAACTTAAAAGATTTTTGTAAAGAAAAAGATATAACTGTATCTGAATTTGTAAGAAATTTAATTAAAAATGCAATTAAAAAAAATAAAAAATAGAAAGAGTGATTATAATGAATAATTTATATAAAAAAATACTTAAATTACAATTAGAAATTGGTAGTACACCTAAAAATGGTTTTAATAAATTTGGAAATTATAAATATTGATTATTAAGTGATATTTTTAATAAATTTAAATTATTATGTAAAGAATTAAATATTGTTATTACACATGAAGATATATTAACAACAGATAGAAAAATAAATTATTTAGATACTAAAGAAGTAGAAATAACTTATTTTAAAAGATATACAATTATTGATTTAGATAATGATAAAGAAATTAAATATTTTGATATACTTGCTTGTGCTAAAAATACAGATATAGCAAAAGCAAAAGGTAGTGCAGAAACTTATGCTTATAGATATTTCTTAATGAATTTACTTTTATTAAGTGAAGATGAACTTGACCCAGATAATGATAATGTTAATTTAATACAAAATAATAATAAATATCAAAATAATTACGTTAATAATATAAAAGCATCTAATGAAAAATGAGAACCAAGTGAAAAACAATTAGATTATTTTGAAAAATATATGATTACAAATACAGTTTTATTTGATGAATGTATAAGAGAAGATATGGAAAGATTAAATCCAAATAATAATAAAGATTTTTTAATATTAATGGGTGAAAATTATTTAAAAATTTTATTTGATAAATTTAAAGAAATTCGTGAAAGATTTAAAAATTTAAAAAATAATAATAAAAATGAGTATAGAAATTATGAATAATTATTTACTTTCAATTGACCCAAGTATTAAAAATACTGGATTTACTTTATGAGAAAAAACAAAAAGAATTAGTGAATGTGAAGTTAATTATAATGAAATAGAATACATATACAAATGAAAACCAATATTTGTTAATAGTTATAGTTTTAAAAATATAGATGTACATAGTGGTATGCAAATTTTTATAATTAATATGATTAGGAAAACAGAAATAATAACTTATAATGAATTAGATTTAATTATTGAACGCGGTACTTTTAATTCAAAAAATGGAATTGGTTATGAAACACAAGAACATTTACGTGGTTTTATTGCTGGACAATTTAATAAATTATTAACAAAAAATATGTTAATAAGTCCTTCTTCATGAAAGAAATGATATATAGATAATAATATTACTAATATTTCTTTAAAAAATTGAAATAAAAAAATAAGTGAAGATATATGTTTTTATTTAAATGAAAAATATGAATGAAATATAAAAATATCAAATCATGATGAAGCAGATAGTTTATTAATTGGTTGATATTATTTAAATAAGGAGTAAATAATGAAAATAGAATTTGAAATGGATATTTTTACAAAAAATGCAATTATCGAATCATCAGAAAATTTAAAAAAATTAAAACAATTAAATATATCAATTAATTTATGTAATTGTAAAAAGGAAGATAATTAATGCAAAAACAAGAAAAAGTATTACTAAAATGTATTGTTAAAGATTGTAATAATAAAGTATTAGTTACTTTAAAAAATTTAGATTTAGAAGATACTACAATTCAATTTTTTAAAATGTGTAAAAAACATAAATTAGATTTTAATAATAAAATAAAAGAAATTAAAGAATATTATAAAAATAATTAAATTAAATTTTAAAAAAATTATATTTTCACATTTTAAAATTTTTATGTATATAATTAAATTGTTAAAAACTTAATGAAAATATTTTTATTTAAATAGATAAAATAAAAAGAAGAGCCTTTCTAATTCGTTGAAATTAGAGTAGTTTTTTCTTTTTTTGTTTTTAACACATATTTATTAATGAAAGGAAATATTTATAATGAAATATTTTAATCCAAGTTATTGATTTAAATTATGAGTATTAAGTGCACCATTATTTAATTCTGAAAATCAAGGTATATATGCTAAGTCAATTGATAATAATCAAAAGATTAAAGATTGAGCTAGCAAAAATATTACTAGTGTAGAATTAAATTCTACAAAAAATCATCAAACACATTTAGATATCAAACCATGAAGTAGTAATTTAAACCCAGTTGAATTTGAAGCAATTCCACACAAACATCGCAATGAAAAAAGCAGAAATATAGTTAAAAGAAGTCTAAATAATAAGAAAAATGAAATTGATTACAGTTTTTGAGCAGGTGGAAAATTTTATTGTGAATTTACACCAGAATTTTGAGAAGAAATTATAAAAGATTATTATATTAATTCTGAATGTAGTAATGATTATTATATAGCTAATCATTTTTCAGATAGGTTTAAGGATAAAATATATTTTATGTATAATAATAATAATTTTGAATTAGATTGAAGAGTTAGTTGAAATGATATTGAAAAAATTGGATTTCAAACTCATTTGTCTTTTTCATCAATTAATAATAATTTTAAGGATAGTAGTAAAAAAAATCGAATAAAAATTAATTTCGATAAGGATAATCAAGAGGTATGAGAAATATATACATATATAGGTTCTGAAGTAGATAGTAATGATCAAAATTCTTATCCAAATAAATATCTTGATAATTTACAAAGAGATTTTCCTGATTGAAATAAAGATATAAATATTTATTTAGGAGTGATTATGGATAATAATAACAATAACATTATTGGAGCACTTAAACAGAAATACCCTAATTTTAATGCCAATAATATTTCTATTGTAAAAAAAACTGATTATTCGCATTTTAGTTCAACTTATTCAATGAAACTGTTTAGTATTATCACTAAAGATTATTCTTATGGTGAGTTAAAACCAATATTTAATTATATAACTCAAACTAAAATTAATGAATTAAATAATTTTATAGCAAACGATTCAAAAGTTATACAATGACTAGAACACATTAATGATTATAATCAAAATTTACCAACAAAAATTGAAATTTTGAAAACATATACTGAAAGTCAAAAATGAAATGCTAAAAATACAGAAAAAGAAATAATTAAAGGTTATATTAGAGATTGAAATTATATTTCAAACTTAATAGAACACGACTGAAAATTAGAAGAATTAAACAAAAATGTACAAGGATTAAAAGATAGTTTTGAAAATTTAAAAAATGAAATTAATGAATTAGATAAAAGAGTTAAAGACTTACAAAATATATCAAAATGTAATGGTATAGGACTTGCTACCAGTGGTGTTGGTACTGTTATTAGTGTTGCTGGTACTGTTGGAACTTCTGTTCCTGTAATTGGCAATATTATTAATGGAGTAGCAACAATTGGTAGAGGAGTATGTTCCATTGCTGCTGTATAATTTACTAAATCTATTAATTATAAACAAAAAGTTACCAATTAAGGTAACTTTTTAATTAGGTGCCAACCTAACAACAATATAAGTTTGAGAACTTTTATTTCATATACTTACATAAGTAAGTAATCTTATTATACATTATTTAAGATTGTGGGGGAATATTATTTTCAAAAGAATGCAAAAAATAGAGAAGCAACTATTATCATTAAAACTACTATAGATATTATAGTAACAGAAATTAGAAAAAAATTATTATTAAAAAGTTTAGTAGTAAATTTGTCTTTTTCTATTTCATGAATTGTAACATTTTTTTTTGTATCCATCATTTACTCCTTTATTATTTAATAATATTATATTATCATAATTATCTTGAATTTAGTACTATTTTATATATATTTGCTTTAATACTATTAATATATATGCTAGCGTATGCTTTATCATTTTCACCAATTTTACCTGTAATATATCACATATCTTCGATTTTACCTATGGTTGTTTGTAAATAAAAATTTCATTTAAGATAGTTATTAACTATACAAAAACCTAATAATTGATTATTTTCATATTTTATGTTTCAACCACCAACATTACCATTATCATTTATAGTAAAATTATAACCATTTAAATGGTAATCAGTATCAGTTCTTCCATACATATATGATATCCCGCTTTCTCTTTCAAGTTGTACCGTAGTACCTTGTTTATTATGATTTCAATGATAAATATGATTTCCATTACGTGGTGGTATATCTCTAAAAATTAAATCTTTTAATTGAATTTCTTTAAAACCAACATCTTTTTTTGGATTTAAAAATTTTTCTTCTATGTAAAAATCAGTATACAAAGTTGATGTTATAGTTGGAATTGAATTATTATGGATTGCTTTTTCGGTTTTAATATCATAATCATAATATATAGTTATACTCTTATAATAACGTTTTAAATCATTAAAAGTATTAATTAATAATGTTGGGTCTAATAATGATTTTAAATCAACTTCATAATTAACTTGTTTACTTTTATTTACTTGTCATCAATTTTCAGTATTATCTTTTACTGGTATTGAACTTGTATCTGTTAAAGGTAAATTATTTGCTGTCATATCAATTTTTAAATCCGGAATAATAACGATTGATTTTGCTATATTTTGTGGACTTGGTGGTAATATTTTTGCTGGATAACTAAATGTTGTTTCTTCACTTTCTTCATATTCATCATGATTTAATTTATATAAAGTAGTTCAATTAAAAGCATTACCAGTTAAATAACCCATATTATTATAACGAAATTGAGCAACTGATATTTCATTATAATCACCTTGATAAGTAAATGGATTATCACTATAAAATGTATGTCTTTCTTCTCCTTGATGTAAACTTTGTGTAACAATTGTATCAATAATATAAGCATAATTTGAACCGTCAATTACTCCATTTGATGTAGGATTTCATTGACAATCTTTATCTTCATTTGTAAATGGTGAAGCAATATCTAAAAATTCAGTATCTTCTGCTAAAATATAAACTTTATTATTTTTCTTTTGTGATAAATCAACTGTACTTATTTGTTCTTTAGTTTCTAATTTCTTACCAGAACTAGGGTCTCATGGATAAACACTTACTCTATCACTTAATTTCATTGTCATAGCAGTTGTTGAAACATTTGCACCTAATAATTTACCAATAGTAAAATCATTATCATTTGTAAATACATTTAAAGGAATTAAACCACCATTACCAATAATACTTTCTAAATTACTTGTAAAAAATGCACTCATAAAACCATTAAAATATAACATTTTTTTATATTGTTGAAAATTTTGAGTAATAACTCAACTACTTCAAATACCTAATGTTAAAGCATTTAATAATTTACCAATTAAAGGAATATCACTTAAAGCAAAAGGTAATCATTGATTTGAATCATAAGGCATTTGTATTAAAGGACTAAATACAACTGAATTAAAATTTAATATTGCTGACATATATTTTTGACTTATTTTTGAATAATCTACAGTTGGTGAACCAATAATTAATCCAGATTCTGGGTCTTTATATTTAAAATTACTACTCATATCTACATTATAATTACCAGAAATATTATTTATATTTCATTCACTATCTCAAAAAAACTTAGCATTACCAATATCTTCAGCATTACTTAATCTTGCTTTATCTTTATCAAAAGATAACATACCTTTAAAATCTTTTGTTACAAATAAATTATCTTGAAAATTTAATGAAGTTTTTAATCATTCTGTAAAATTTTTAAAATTAGTAAATCCAGTAGGTTTTGCATCCATAATATTATAAAATGTAGTTTCTGGATGACTACTTGTTGTTATTTTATCATTTATACCAGCAAGTAAACCACCATTATTTTTAATATTAGTTGTAGATTTTTCATTATTACCAGCAATAAATAATCTTCTTGAAGAAAATACTTTACTTTCAAATATTTCTTCATTATTTTGTTGAATAGGTTCTTGACCTTGAATAATAGGTCTTCCATAATAATAACAACTTGATAATAATTCTAATCCATAACTTTGTCTATGAGAATATCTTACTCCTATATCACGCATTAAAGTACGATTTAATGTTACTTTTCCTTGTTGAATAGTAGGAAAAGCATAACCACTACCCGAGCTTGCATATTGTACAAAATCAAGTGTATTTTGACCACTACTTATTACTCTATCATTTAAACTACTAAAAGTTAATACTTGCATACTAAATGCACCATTATAAGGACTATAATAATTTGTTACATTTGAAATATATAATAATTGTCTATCTTGATTTTTACCTGTATTACCACCAATATTTTCATTTTCATCATTAAATACACAAAAGAATTGTAAATAATCATCAATTGTAATATGTTCTTCAAACATAACTAAAGTATATTGTCTTTTAGTTTGTACAGTTTTAAATATTTGATTATTTGGTAAATTACTAAAATCAACTCCACTTGTATCATCAATTAAATAAGCATTTCAATAATCACCAATTTTATATTGTTTTGTATAAAATTCATCTTGACCTTTCGCTTTATGAGTATTTGGGTCAATTTTACCTTTATTTTTTTGATATATTTTTGTACTATTTTTTCAAATACATACAACTGGAGTATTACCAGTTAATATTAATTCATATTGACCAAAATCACTTATTTTACTATTAATTGGTTTATAACCAGTTTCAGTTAAAGGTATTGCACCATTATTTATAATAAATGGAAATATTTTTCAATGTGATTGTCTTTTAATTAATATTTGTTGCATTTTTAATCTCATGTGAGCGTGTTTCATTAATTGTATTTGTTGGTGTCTGCTCATTATTATTACCTCCTAAATCTTTATTTAATTTTTGATTTTCATTAATAATATTTTCTAATTTATTTTCAGCCATAAGTTGGTCAATATTATCATATTCACCAATTGCTTCAGTTATTGTCATTGTGCCATTATTTAATCTTGAATTAATAATTTGGTCTTGTATTATTTGGTCAGTCATTGCTATAGGAATAAATTTAAAACTATAAGGTTTTTCACCAATACCATTTCATAAATTTTCACTAATAAGTAATAAATCAAATATACGATAAAAATAAGCACTATAAAATGCTATTTTTATTTCTGTTGTTTCCATATCAAATTTATTATTAAACATTGATTGTGTTTTATTAGTATAAACATCATTACCATGTTCATCATAATCATAACCAGCACCATTAAATATGGCTTTAGCAGTACCATTATAATCTAATCAATATTCATTAAATTTTGGGTCACCTTGAATAATTTGCATACCACCATTACCATTTTTATCATAACCAGCACTACCAACATTCACAAACATATCTTTTTTAGGATTTTCTACAATATTACCATTTTCTTGCATTTCTTTAACTGTTTCATTATCTAAAGCAGCAAATAAAGTAGTAACATTTAATTCTCTTTCTAATCTTTTTTGTCTAATTACACGATTTAAATCTCAAATTAAATCTCATACTGGTGTACAATCTGGATAAGCATTTAAAGTTGTAGCATTACCATATAAATTAATAATTGGTAAATTAGTTATTTCAAAAATAGGTATATAATTAAATGGATTTTTAATTTCATAAATTTTTAAAGGAGTAATATTTGGTTTTAATTTTGTTCTTGTAGAACCTAAAATAATATCTTTATTATTATCTTTATATGTTTCATATTTAACTTTTCCATTTTGTATTGTTACTCATGTTAAAGTTGCACTATCTGCTTGTTCATTAATAAAATAAAATTCTGCTGATTGTTCTTGTTCATTATATTTAGCAACTCTACCACAAAAACTATTAGGTAATATTTTAAGTGATTTACTATTATCTTCATTAACTATAATCATAATAAATACTTTACCCATTAAACTATTTTGTAAACCAAATTTATAAAATTTTTCTAATCATTTATCTTTTAAATTCATTTCATTAAGATAATCTAATATTTCTTTTTTACTTGAATTAAATAAAAAACCTTTACCTAATCATAATTTAGTTGATTTTTGAGCAATAATCATAGGTATATCAATATATCAATTACTTTTATCACAACTTAAATATTCCATTGTATTTATCATAATTCATCACCATTAAATTTATTTTTATTAATTAATAATTTATTATTAATACCATTAATTAATCATTTCATTTCATGCATTAAAGCATACATATCACTATCTCAAGTATCATCATGTAAATCTAACATTTTTGGAGTATTATTATTACTATCTAATTTCTTTTTATCTAATCATTGCATTAAACTATATTGTCTTTTAGTTTCTGGACATCTTTCTCAATTAAAACTAATAATATTTTTAAGCATACAAATTGTTGTAAAATCAATTCTATCATTTAAATATAATGTTGATTTATCTACTGCTATAAATTTTAATCATGTTATATTACGTTTTTTAACTCAACTTTTTAAAACATCAATAAATACTAATCCACCATTACCATAATCAACATAACAAGTAAAACCAAATAACATTGCTATATAACGTTTACTTTCATTTAAATAATAATTAATAATATCATTTGCTAAAGTATCAGTATCTTTATATTGCATTGTTACATTTGAATGATAAAATTCACTTTCTTTATGTGCTCTTCTACCAATATTATTTTTACCAATAAATCATAATGAAGCAGCAGTTGGATGACCACTTGAACTTGTTGCCATACCTATATCTAAACCACCAGTTATTTTAGAAACTTGAAAATCTAATGTAGTATTTACTTTATCTAAATATCTTGCAAATATAGCACCAGTAAGAATACTAGGTACCCCATAATATCAACTTTGTGCTTTAATAGGGTCTAATATTTTTAATTCTTCTAAATCATTAATCATATCTAATGTCAAATTATGAGAATTTACTTTTCAATTTGAATAATGAAATAATTTAAATATATTATTATCAAAAATTGATTTAATTTGTTCATTTTTAGACTTCATTATTTCTAAATTAAAAGGTACAATTTTATTCATATATTCAATAAAATATTGATAAATATTATCTGGATTACAACTTTTTATTTTTATTCTTTTTTTAGCATTACCTAATGCAAATGTTATTGCTTGAAATTCTTGTTGACTAAATTCATTGGCTTCTTCACATCATTCAATGGCTAAATCAAAACCTTTTATTTCACTACGAGAAAGGCCTTTTAAAGGGATTCTATCATTACTATTACTATATACACCCATAACTCTAATAAATGATTTACTACCTTTAAAACGAAAATCTGCTTGTTTATTTGGATATTTTAAAGTAAAATCTTTATAATCATTTAATCCAATTGTTATTAAAGCATTATAAATTTCTTTAACTAAATCATTAATATCTTTATTTAATTTTCTAAAACAATATACAGCAATTGATTTATTAACTTTAATTGAAATTGCAATTAATATTGCTAATTCTTCTGCAATACTATATGTTTTACTTGAATATCTACTTCCACTTAAATTATATTCACTATGAGTAAAATCACTTTTATTTAATAATCAATAACTAATTTCATGTAAATAAGTAAATTCTTTATTCATAATATTATTCCTGTAATTCTTCTAATTTTAAAAGTTGACCATATCTTGTAGGGTCACTAACAATAGCAATAGTATCATTTTGCATTTGTAAAGAAATCATTATTCTATCATTAACTTTATCTCAATCCAAAGTTTGAACATCAGTATTTAACTCACCATATAAAAATTCTTTACAAATAAAAGCAAATTTTTTACTACTTGATTGACTTTCAAAATTATAATAAATTTTATATTTAGTATTTGATTTAAAATCATATTTAATATGATTTATATTAACTTTTGTTCCTACTTCTTTTCATTGTGGAATACTTGGAATTGGTTGTATCTTATTATCAACATATCTTTTATTTACAGCATCTTGTGCTTGTATAGGGTCTGCTATATCAACCATTCTAGTATTATTTAAAGTAATAATTCTTTTTTCTTTAGGTTGTATTATATTTGGACTATTTTGGTCTATTTCTCATAATGATTCACTACCACCACCAGTAGCACTAATTTTATTATTTTCATCAATAGTAATATTTTCACCAGCAGTTAATTTATCTTGTTTAATATTTACTTTATCATCAACATATTGTTTTGTAGTTGCATCGCTTGGTGATGTAGGAGTTCCAAGACTAGTAATTTGCTTATTAGACATACTTAAATAGCCACCACCATCATATTTACCACTAGAACCAATACTATTTTTTCAAATAAAAACTGTTTCACTTTTATTTTGTTTTTTATCTATTTCATTTTGTATTTTATTACTAATATCTGCATTTACAGTATGATTAGATTCATAATATTTAATATCTATAGTTTCTTTGGGACTTTTAAAATCTGGTATAGTAGTACTTGTATTAATACCAGTAGTATCAATATTAACAATTGGTCTTAACATATTTTGTGGATGAATAATAGTAATTTTAGTTCTAGAATCTAATGATTTTATATTATTATAAGGTATGTATGCATTTAAAGGACTATCTTCACCACAATTTGAAATAAATTTATTAAATCAATTATTTTTTTGTGGTTCTATACCTTTTAAATTAAAACCTTTAATATTTGGATATTCTTTAATTTTTCTTAAACAATTAAATACTTCTGGTGGTATAAAATAAGGGTCATCTGGATTAGTTTCACTATAAGTTAATCCACCTTGACTAATTGAACCTTGACCACGTAAATAATCTACATCTTTAGTTAATAAAAATCTAACATAATGAGTAGTTGCTGTTTGAATATTATCAGTAAAATCAGTTGGTGTTATTTCTGGTCATTTTTTTGAAATAGTAAAACCACTTAAGTAATCAATATTACTACTTGCTACAGATATTGCAAATCAAATTTCATTATCTGGAGTAGTAACTTTATCAAATAATAATTCATTAAAATATTTAGATGATTTAAATTCTTCAACTGTTATAAATAAAATTGGGTCTTTAATAGCCATAATAATTTACTCCTTAATGTAAAATAAAGGGTATTTAAACCCTTTAAATTCCAACTTTAGTTGCTTTTTTCTTATCTTTTTCTGATAATTCTTTTTTAGAAGCTCTTTGACTAATAATAGTATTTTTAAATACTTCATCTTTTTCATTATCATTATTAAAACTATCTAAAGATTTAGCAATTGATGTAGTTTCTAATTGTAATTGAGAATTTATTTGTTTAATATTTGATTTAATAAATTCAATTTCTTTATCTCTTTTTAATTCTTTTGATATTTTATTTTGTTTTGATTTTTTAATTAATTTACTAGATAAAGCTAATCCTCCTGATATAGTTATTCCAGTAGCTACTGCTCCACATATTACTGAAATTCATTCTATTGAAAAATTCATTTTTTATTCCTCCAATTGTATTTTATTTGAATGTTGTTTACATAATTGACATTCTTTTTTATGTTTTTTAATTTCTTTATATTGATATATTAAATAAGGACTTGTAATAATAATTGGTATAGTTATTAATATATATTTAATTAATTTTCCATAATTACCTAATTTAGTAATAATATTTAAACTAATATGACCAAACATAGGAAATAAAGTTAATATTAAATGGTCAGGTCAAGTAAAATTATATTGATTTGTATAATTTCCTATTCCCATTGATATTGGTATTTTAGGTATTAATCAAGGTGTTATTGTAAAAAATAATGTTATAAACATACCAAGACTATGACTAGTTATTTTTAAAATATTTGATATTAAAATTTTAATTTTATCTATATGAGTACTATTTTTATTAAATCAAATTTTATTTAATCTTTTATATTCTTTATTATCTTTACTTAATGGATTAATAGTATTTCATATACCAATTGGTTTAATTGGTTTATCTAATTCAATAATAATTATCACCTACTTTCATGTTTTATAAAAATTAGAATTTCTTTTAATTTTTATATATTTATTTGTATGTAAAGAATTTTTTAATAATTGTTTTCTTTCATATCTTCATTGATTACTTCCTATTTCATTTTTAGATAAAGTTTTATATTCTTTTAATTTAAAAAAACCTTTTTCTAATCTATTAATAAAATGCATAGTTTTTTGTACATTAATATTATTTGGATAAATTACACTAGTATCTTGTGAACCATAATATTTACCTTTTTTTGCTAATTCACTTTTAACATATTTTCTTAATTGACTTGGTAATCATTTTCTATTTCAAAATTTTCAAAATATAGTTCCAGCACCAGTACCATTTTTACCTTTAGCTTGTGTCATTAATATTCATATTTCTTGTGGAAATGCTGGATAAGTATAAGGACCATATCATATTTGTCTTTTATCATTATCACTTTGAAATAATGTTGTTAAAGTTCCAATTTTTAAATTTTTATTATCAATAATAAATCTTCCTTTTTTAAATCATGAACTTGATAATACTTCTCATGCATTATCTGGTATTTCTTCTTCATTATCTTTAAATAAATTATTTACTTTATTTACATAATTTTTAACAGTTCTAATTTCTGTTGACATAATAGATTTTTTAAAACTATTTACTGGATTTTTAAATTTATTAATTTCATTTTGTAATATAGATAATTCACTAGGTTTTAATATACTTATTAATTTTTTAAGTATATTTGGATTAAAAACACTATATGGTTGATGTATTTCTTTTTCACTAATATTTTCATTTTCAAATACTGCTTTTAATGATTGATTTTTATAATATTGTTTTAAAGCATTTATTAATGCTAATTTAATATCATTACTAGCTAAAGCATAATATATTCATTCAATAATTAAAGGTAACATTATAATCTCATGTGATTATAATCTCATGTTAATGGTACTTCACTCATATTATCACTACCATATTGACTATTTGTTTCACTATTAATTGAAAATCTATTATCATTATTAATTAAATGTGCTATTTCATTTGTAAATGAAGTTTCTTGCATTTCTGTATTATTATGATTAGTTTCCATTGGTAATAAATTATGAATAATTTCACTTGCACCAGCAACTATTGTAGGAATAGCATAAGCATTATTAAAATCATTATTAATACCCATTGCAACACCACTTGATATTAAACATCCACCAGTAGCCATATTACAAATCTTTTTTATTGCTTCAAATTTATTTGGTATTAACTCAGTTAAACCACTAATAACATTTGCTATACCATAAGCATTTAATGAAATATAAGTATCTCAATCCATTAAATTATTAGAATTATTATTAAATAAAATACTAAATAAATTATCTGGAAATGGATTAACAGTTGTTGTACTAGTAGTTGTAGTACTTAATGTTGTTGTATGTATAGGGATTATAGTAGTACTAGTTATAGGCATAGGTGTTGTAGTTGGTTCTATTGGTTCAATTATAGTGTTTATAAATTTACTATAATTGGCTAATCCAATTGTTCCTAAACCTAGTAATATTTTTTTAGAACTATTTAATAATTTAGTTTTTGCACTTGGCATTTGATTTAAATTTCATATATCTAAACCTAATTTTTTACCAAATAATAAACTATTAATTGAACCTAACACTGGATTACCTATTAATTGACCATAATAAGCAGATATACCTATCATTGCAGATAATGGACTTATTGAAGAGCGTATTATTTTTAATAAAGTATAATTATTCAATTGTGTAGTCTCAGCATGTTGTGGCATATTTATTTACTCCTTTTAATAAATTAGTAGATTTTTCAATTTTAATAACTATTTTACCTTTTAAATTAATATTATCTCCAACACAAACAGCAAAATTATCATGTACATTACTTACTCTTATATAATTAGGATTTAATGTTGAAAATTCATAAAGTAATATTGCTAATATATCTTGTGAACTATTTAAATCTTCTGGCTTTGGTGAATTTATAATAATATGTGATTTATCATTAAAATACTTATATATAAATTCCATAATTTAAGCCTTAGTAAATGTTAATTTAACTGTTCCATAATAATCAGTTTTATTACCAGTCATAGTAGCAGAAGTAGATGTTATAGCACTATATGTGGCTTTCTTAGGTGTAAATCCAACATTACCAATTTTTACTACTGCAGTATCTAATTCATCACTAGTAGGATTATCACCAGCAATAGTAATTTTTCCTAAATCTTTATAATAAATTACATCTTGTAAATCTAAAATATTCATATTATCATAATCAGTACTTTGATAAGTAGCATTAATATTAGTTGCATCAACTTTATAATTTTTTGTTCTTGCTTCTTTAATTTCATCTACTGTTGGCATTTTTTCTTGAATAATATACATTAAATTAGGTCTAATAGCACTTGGTAATGCATATAATGCTTTACCAATAATACGAATATTATCTGTAGCATTATCTAATTTATTTCTTACTTTAGTAAATGAAATAGGCATACCTCACATATATCTGTTATAAACTACTCCAAATAAATCTAATAATTTATAATCCTTTTCTAAATGCATACCAGAAACAGTATCATGTATAAAATTTTGTTCTAAATAAAAACTTTCATAAAATTCCATTCCCATAATTTGATTTGTATATCTTTTTCCAGTTGCTAAAGTATTTGCTGAAATTTGTCCATAATTTAATAATGTAAATGCTTTTGCAAGATTAAAACTACTATCAATACCACAAGCACCAGTTAAATCTACTTTATTAATACCAACTGTAATATCATCTACTTTTTTAATTAATTTATTATTTTTTTCTCCAATTGTATAATAAGCATTTAATGCTTGTTCTTTAGTCATATTATTTAAATTTAAAGGTAATACTAATGATTTAGCAATTGCATAATCTTTTGTACCTTGTAAAAATATTAATTCAAAATTTTCTCTTAAATTTCTCATAAATGAACTTGTTCAATTTGATACAATTTGTGTTGCTATATTTGCTGGTGAAGTCATAAATCTTTCAATATCAAATTCTGGAATATTGAAATCAATTGTTAATTCTTTATCAATAATTAATGTTGTTGTTTTAACTGTTCCTTTTTGTCTTTTTGTACCAGTAAATTCATCTCATGTTGAACCTCATAATACACGAACAGTTGCTCTATAAATTGCCATTGCTACACCACTAATATTTGCTATTTGGTCAGCAGTAACAGTATTTCTCATAAATAAAGTACTTAATTCAGCAGTTAATTCACCACGTACTTGTGCTTCAAGTACACTTAAAACAGCATTTTCAGTAGGAGAATTACCACCAATAATAAATGCTTTAGGTATTTGTGGAATTGCCATTTTATCCTCTTTCTATTTAATAGATTGAAGTGCATTTCCTCTTGCTAAATTTACAAGTTTTTCTAATTCATTAACATCAGTAATACCTGTAGTTTTTGCTTTTTCATTTAATTTTCTTTCTAATTCTTCTGGATTAATACTATTTGTATGTAAATCTAAAAGAGTTTTAGGATTAAAATCATTTGAATTAAGTTTATTTTCTTGTTTAATAGGTTCTGTTTTATCAATTAAAAAATCTTTATAATCTTCATTTATTTTATTAAATGCTTCTTTTTTTGATAAAGATTTATAATTATCAGTACTCATTAAATTTTTAATTAAATTTACTTTTTTAGTATCTTTAATATTTGAAAATAATTGTTGCTCTTCAAAACTATTAATTTTATTTTCATATTCTTTTATTTTAGTTTCATATTCAGTTAATTTAGGTTCTAATTCTTTTTTAAGAAATTCATCTTTTGCTTGAGCATATACAACATTTCTTTGTTGTTTTAAAGTTTCTTGTAATTCTTCAAAAGAATAAGTTTCTTTTTTTTCTTTAACTTCAAAATTAGACATAAAAATACTCCCTTGTTTAATAATCGCTTTTTTGATAATCCCTTGTAACTTATGTTAAAAATAACATAATCGCTTTATTAAATTATATCATTTTTACCCTTTAAAATAAAGAAAAAAACCTATATTTATTATAGGTTTCTAATCATTATTTTCTATTTTTCTAGGTTCAGAAATATTAATAATTATATTACTTTGTGTGTTATTATCTTCTTCATTAATATCAATTTCATTTGGATAACTAACTTGTCAATGTTTATAAATTAATTCTGGTTTTACTAATGATTTTTCTAACATATGAGTTGAAATTATTGCTCTTGCATTATCATAATCTTTAATAAAATTTTTACGTCATGGATTGCTTCTACGTCGGCAATCATAAACAAATTTTCTATCAATTCCAAGTGCATTATTTAATCCTTGTGGTGTTAATATAACTTTCTTGGTTCTTAAATAATTATCAATTTGAGTTTTATAATTAACACTTAATTTTTCACCATATTTTTTCTCTTTTTCTGGCATATTATCACCTTATTTTAAAACATATATATTTAATTATATCATTTTACAATTATCATATTTCCAAACTTTTTTTCTAAAATTACTATAATAAAAATCATAAATTAAGAAAGGAAATAATATTATGAATTTTCTTAATAATGAACTTAATTATGATGAACTTGATAATCAAATTAAAAATAATGGTTTAAATTATTTCACAAATTTATTAAAAGCATATGATGATTTTTGACATCAAAATATATATGATAAAACTAAATATAAATATGTTAAAACAGCAAAAAGAAGTCCAAATACTCAATATGGTAAAATAAATAATTTTTATCGTAGAGGTTATTTAATATTAGAAACTAATAAATATTATTATCCTTTAGATGATTATATAAAACTTAAAAAAAGAAAAAGAACACTTACTAGTTTAGAACATACAATAATAAAAAATTCAGGTAATGGTAAAAGACAATCTGATGTACAAGATATAATAAAAAATACTAATTTTTCTAAAACATATATGACTAATGTAATGAAAAATGCAGTAATAAATGTTGAAAAAGTAACAGAAAAAAAGATAGTATTACCAACTGAAAAATTATTTGTAAATATGGATGATTGTTTTATTAGTTCATTATTTAATAATAAAAAACAAAAAAATCGTATTCGTACAATTAGTGCAAATAAAGGAAAAGATTTAGAAAAATCTACTAAAAGTAGAAATGTTTTAAAAGATAAAAAAATTACTTATATGAAAACTAAAAATGGTCAAAGAATTAAAAAACAAGAATTTATTAATAAAATTTATGAATTTCTTGATTTACAATATATTTATAATAAAAGTAGTTTAGTATTTATTGGTGATGGTGCGCCTTGAATTAAAACTTCTGCTAAAAATGAAAATATTCCTTATGTAATTGATAGACATCATGCATTTAAAGCACTTAAAAAAGGATTTATTTTTAATAGAAAAATAGATAATAAAAAATTAACAAATGCATATGATTTATTTGTTAATGGTGAATATTATCAATTATTAGATTTTTTAAAAGAAAATAAAGTTGATGAACAAATATATAAATATTTTAAAAATAATAAAGAAGGAGTTATAAATCAAAAAGAAAATTGAAATCAAGGTGTTTGTGCTGAAAGTGATGTTTCACATTTAGTTAAATCTTTAAAAGGATATGGTGCTAAAATTTATAATGATAAAGTACTTGATAATATGCTTATCATTAATTCAGCAAGAATTAATAAATTAAATCTTTTACTTTAAATTGTTAAAAATTTAATAAATCTTAAACCTAAATAGTTAGGAATTTTAGTTTTAAAATAATTAAAATCTATACACTAAAAAACTTGTAAAATAATATAAAATAGTATATAATGTAAATACAATTAAATAATTTAATGTTGTCTTTTATTTAAAGAAAATTAAATTATAACTATTAACTTTACTCACCCTGTCTTGCTAAAGAGTACAATGTTACAAGAGCAGCTACTTATAATTGAATTAAGCAATTTACTAATTCAGGCAGTTTTAAAACTAAAGATAATCGTTCTATTGAAGAAAATGAATTAATTAAATTAAGAAAAGAATTAAAACAGTTACGAATGGAAAATGATATTTTAAAGCAAGCAGCACTAATAATAGGCAGAAAATAGAAATTATTGCTAAAAATAAAGTTAAATATAAAATTCGCACAATGTGTCGTTTTTTAAAACTTTCTAAATCAACATATTATTTTAATTTAAAGGAAAAAGAAAAAAAACAAAATAATATTTATGATGAAGCTGTTATTAGTGCTTTTAAAGAAAATAAAGAAGTTTATGGAACAAGAAGATTAAAAGTTGTTCTAAAAGAAAAGAATATTTATTTGTCACGCAGAAAAATTAAAGAAATTATGAATAAACATAATTTAATATCAAAATACACTAAATTATCATTCAAAAATCATCATAATAAAGTCAACGATAGTCAAATAACCAATATCGTTAATAGAAACTTTAATAATAGGCTTAAAAATGAAGTTATTGTTAGTGATTTAACTTATGTTCAAGTTAATGGTAAATGAAACTATATTTGCCTATTAATTGACCTATTTAACCGCGAAATTATTGGACATAGTGTAGGTACTAAAAAAGATGCATCATTAGTACATCAAGCATTTATGCACTCAAATCGTTGTTTAAAAGATATTCAAATATTTCATAGTGATCGCGGTAATGAATTTAATAATAAAATTATTGATAAACTTTTACTAGCATTCAATATTAATCGCTCTTTAAGCAAAAAAGGTTGTCCTTATGATAACGCTGTTGCTGAAGCAACTTTTAAAACTTTCAAAATTGAATTTATTAATGATAAAAATTTTACATCATTAATCCAATTAAAATTAGAATTATTTGATTACATCAACTGATATAACAACATAAGAATTCACAGCACTTTAAACTACTTAACTCCAGTTAATTATCAAAAATAAATGTCTACCAAAAAATAGTCCTAAAAAGGGTTGCCATTCCAATTTATTATAATTAAAACCTATATTATATGTATTAAAATTTAATTATCAATTGGAATATAAAAAAGGTTACTTTTACTAGTAATCTTTAAATTTATATTTTAAATTCAATTATTATTTTATTTATACTTTAAGTAATGTTGAATATTATTTTTTGTTAATTTATAATTTATTTTTAAAGTTAAGATTTATTTAGAATGTATTTTATTATTGTTTTAAGTATAAAATATTTAGAATTTTGAGAAAAGTGTGAAATTGTAGTAAGAATATTAAATTGGAAAGTGTAGTAATGTATCATTAAAAATGATATTAGTTCATTTTACTAATATCATTATTATATGAATAAAACTTTTTAAATTTTAAAGTACTTTTTCTAAATAAATCTTGATTTAATTTTATAGTTAAAAATTTATATATGCAATAAAAAAATAAAATTAGAAAAATTATTTTAAATAAGCAATTGCTTCAATTTCAATTAATGCATCTTTGGGAATTCTAGCAACTTGAACTGCTGCTCTTGCTGGAGCGTGTGCACCAAATATTTCTCCATAAACTTTATTCATTTCAACAAAGTGATTTAAGTCTTTTAAGAAAATATTAACTTTTACAATATTATTTAAAGTAATATTAGCAGCTTCACAAATTGCTTTAATATTTAATAAACTTTGTTTAGTTTGTGAAGAAATGTCAGTGCCAATAAATTCACCTGTTTTACTATTAATTGGTAATTGCCCAGAAATATATAAAAAGTCACCTGCAATTATTGCTTGACTATATGGCCCAATGGCAGCAGGAACATTAGGAGTATGAATAATATTTTTCATAGTTTATCACTCTTTCTAAAATTATTATGTTTTGCATCATTGAATATATTAGTAAAATGTAGCGTTATTTTTAAGTTATTTAGGTGATATTAAATAATTAATAGTAATATAAAATTAGCATCATTAATTATTAAAACTTGAACAACTATAAATATATTTTACATGATTTTCTTTTCTTTTTTTAATTAATTATTTTTCACTTTAATAATTTTTTTCATTTTAATTTTAATAAAATATTTATTTAATATTTTATTATCAGTATTGAAAATTAAATTTTATTTTTATTTTTTAACCTTTATAAGTGTAAAAAAATATTATTAAAGTAATTTTATCATTTTTTTAGAAAAAAAATACATTTTATGGTTCACTTTATAAAATGTTACTATATAATTTGATTACAGACCAGTAACATTTTTAAATTGGTTTGAAGATAACGTAGTTATAATAATATCTATAATAGACATTATAATTATAATTCTTAAAACATTAGGAGGAAATCTTTTATGGCAAAAAGTAATTCTAAAACAAAGACAGAAATTATTAAGATAGTGGCGCAAAAGTCTGACGTCACAATTGCCTTAGCGACTAATATTATTGATTTATTTTTTGAAGAGATAAAAGTTGAAGTTGCAAATGGTGGTAAAATTAATATACCAAAATTTGGAATATTTGAAACTATTATTCGTGAAGCAAGAACAGGTCGTAATCCCCAAACTGGTGAATCTATTGTAATTAGTGCTTCTAAAGCACCTAAATTTAAAGCTAGTTCTGAATTTAAAAAACATACTAATCAACAAACAGAAACTTTAGTTTCTTAAATTAAAAATTTTAAAAAATCAAGATAAAATGGATATATAATTTCTAATTTATATCCATTTTGTTCTATTTTTTTATATGTCAGTGCTTTTTTTTGAACTTTTAAAAATTTTAATTTTTCTCAAAAAACTAAGAAAAAGGCATTATGTTGTGAAAAATAAATAATAACAAAACTAATAGCATTAAGATAAAAAGCATTTTCTAAGTATTCAAGTTGATATTTTTTAAAATTATTTCATGGTAATGTTAAAGACTTAGTACTTTTTGCTTCAAAACACAAATATTTACCATGATAAACTCCATGATAATCAACATTACTTTTTTCTTTAAAAATTTTATTGTTTTGATATAAACTTGGTGGATTTTGTTTAAAAATTAGTGCTTGTTTTTCATTATTTATAATTTCAATAGTATAATTAATTATAGTTTCAAGAAACATTCCGCGGTTAGCATAAAACATTATTTTAATTCCCCCTTACATATAGAATATTACTAACTTTGGAATAGTTTTCCTTTTAATTAAAGGAGGTATAAATATGAATATTTGTAAAAAGGATATTATAGATAAAGAATTTACTGTTGATTATAAAGGCTATGATTCTAAAGAAGTAGATTTATTTCTTGATTTAGTAGCTACTAATTATGAAATACTAGAAGAATTTGTAAATAAACTAAAAAAGCAAAATGCAATTTTAGAAAATAATAATTACAAGTTACTTAAAGAAATTGATATTTTAAAAACACAAATTTTAGTTTTAAAACAAGAAAAACAAAAATTAGAAGAAAAAGGTGTAGAAAATGTTGATATTATTACGAGATTAAGCAAATTAGAAAGTATTGTACATGAAGAATAAATATGTTATAATTTTCTTCTAAAAGAATAAAAAATGAGCTAATCGCTGCATTAGTATGTAGAGGAAAGTCCACGCTCGCACTTTCTGTGATGAAAGTAATGTTTGTGTTAGAGAAAACGATAACTCTAAGCAGTAATTCTGACGGCTGACAAAAACCTAAGTTTTTTATTAAATAAGGTTCTAGTCTATAAAAGTGTCATAGAGACGAGTTTTAAGGAAACTTAAAAGCTGGAACGAGATAAACCCCACAAGCGAGAAACCCAAATTTAGGTAGGGGCATTGGTTTATTAGAAATGAATAATAAACCGAACTATTGTTTACAATAGTAGATAAATGGTTAGCACTTGCAAGAAGCAAGAACAGAACGTGGCTTATGATTTTTTTATTCTTTTTTTGTATTGTAAATTATTTGATTGAAGGTTTGAAAATGACTGAACTTTTAGTTTTATTAGATAAATTTAATTAAAGAATTAGTTGTTGTGAAAGTATTACTGGTGGACTTTTTGCTCAAGAGATTACTAGTATTGCTGGTGCTTCTAAATATTTTAGTGGTGGTTTTATAACGTATACTAATGAATCAAAAATCAATATTATTAAAATTAAAAAAACAACCATTGAAAAATATGGTGTAATAAGTAAACAATGTGCTATAGAAATGGCTTTAAATACACAAAAAATTTTAAAAACAAATATTGCTATTAGTGGAATGGCAACCCTTTTTAGGACTATTTTTTGGTAGACATTTATTTTTGATAATTAACTGGAGTTAAGTAGTTTAAAGTGCTGTGAATTCTTATGTTGTTATATCAGTTGATGTAATCAAATAATTCTAATTTTAATTGGATTAATGATGTAAAATTTTTATCATTAATAAATTCAATTTTGAAATTTTTAAAAGTTGCTTCAGCAACAGCGTTATCATAAGGACAACCTTTTTTGCTTAAAGAGCGATTAATATTGAATGCTAGTAAAAGTTTATCAATAATTTTATTATTAAATTCATTACCGCGATCACTATGAAATATTTGAATATCTTTTAAACAACGATTTGAGTGCATAAATGCTTGATGTACTAATGATGCATCTTTTTTAGTACCTACACTATGTCCAATAATTTCGCGGTTAAATAGGTCAATTAATAGGCAAATATAGTTTCATTTACCATTAACTTGAACATAAGTTAAATCACTAACAATAACTTCATTTTTAAGCCTATTATTAAAGTTTCTATTAACGATATTGGTTATTTGACTATCGTTGACTTTATTATGATGATTTTTGAATGATAATTTAGTGTATTTTGATATTAAATTATGTTTATTCATAATTTCTTTAATTTTTCTGCGTGACAAATAAATATTCTTTTCTTTTAGAACAACTTTTAATCTTCTTGTTCCATAAACTTCTTTATTTTCTTTAAAAGCACTAATAACAGCTTCATCATAAATATTATTTTGTTTTTTTTCTTTTTCCTTTAAATTAAAATAATATGTTGATTTAGAAAGTTTTAAAAAACGACACATTGTGCGAATTTTATATTTAACTTTATTTTTAGCAATAATTTCTATTTTCTTCCTATTATTAGTGCTGCTTGCTTTAAAATATCATTTTCCATTGGTAACTGTTTTAATTCTTTTCTTAATTTAATTAATTCATTTTCTTCAATAGAACGATTATCTTTAGTTTTAAAACTGCCTGAATTAGTAAATTGCTTAATTCAATTATAAGTAGCTGCTCTTGTAACATTGTACTCTTTAGCAAGACAAGACACTGACTTACCGCTTTGATATAAAGCTACTATTTGTTTTTTAAATTCATCGGTATATGAGTTAATATTGGCCATAATTATAGTTCTGGTGCTGATGTAGTAATTAATAATTTACTTATTGATTTAAATAGTATTTTAAATAATAAATTACCAACTTTGAATATTCCTGGACAAAATACACCAAGTAAAGAGCAATTAATTTTAGCACTTAAAACCGCTAACTATAATCTTGATGTAAGCAAAATTATAGTTGATAAAATTACTGATAATAGTGCAGTTATTAATGGTGATGGTAAATTTTATAGCAATGATAGTATTGTTGTTACTTATGATTGTGATAAAACAGAGCTTTTAAGTGATGTTTTTAAAAATTTAAATTTAGGAACAATTAAAACTAATGGATTATCAAAACCAAATATTGAAGAAATTAAAACTGCGATTAGCAAAAGTAATCCAAATGTAAAGCTAGATGCAATTAAATTTAGTGAAGATGATATTACTAATCAACAAGTAACTATTAGTGGTGATGAAACTATTTATAAAGGAAAGATAGTTGCTGATTTTACTATTGATAGTAGTAGTATTAATAATGATCAACTAAATTATAATTATAATGAAACTAATAGTGTTGGTTCGTTAAAAAGTACTTGAACCAGCTCTGATATTCCTCTATTATCTAATTGAACAAATTATGCACCAGATTGAGATAGTTTTTCTAATAAGTTTAGTAAATTAAGTTTTGGTGATAATTCGTATTTTAGTCTTTATTGTAATACTTATACTGATCAAAAATTAAAAGGTTCGCAATTAAGTATTAGTACTAATGATATTAGTAATGATAGAAACAAAAATATATTTGAGCTTAGTTACTATTATGATGGTGGATTTTGAGGAGCCTTTCTTGAATTACATGGTTATATTCATATTTGACATGATGAAGAAAATGTTTATGTAAGCATTAATTGAAGCGTTGATACAGTTAAATGTTTCCGTGATCGAGTATGGAATATTAACTTGCAAGGTGTAACCTTTAGTTAGAATTTAACAGATTATATTTATTTAGTTTTACTGTTAATCATATAATTTTGAAATATTAATTTTATTAAAAAGATAAATGAGAGATAATACTCTCATTTTTAATATTTTTTTATATAAATTAAGTAAATAATTAAAAAAGGATATACAAAGTAAGTTAAAAAATTAAAATTAAAAATTATTAATTTATAATTATTATAAACTTAATATAGTTTTTATTTTAAAATAAATGAGTTTAGATTGAAAGGAAAAAAAGATGAATAGAGAGCAAGAAATAAATATATTAAATGTAGAAATAAATTTAATTGAACAAAAAATGGCTATTATTAAAAGTAATTTAGAAACTTGTATCAAAAATATAAGTGATAATCAAAGACAAGTATCTAATTTTTTAGAAGAACTTAAAAGAGAAGATTCAGAACATAAAAAATTATTATCTTCACCATGTTTAGAAAAAAGTGGAAATTGTCAAGAAAATAGAGCAATGAGAGAAAGAATTACATTTCATTGAAGACATATTAAATATATTGAAGGAAAAATTATTAACTTAGAATTTTTAAATAAAAATCAAGAACAAGAAAAAAATAATTTAAAATCCGAAATGAATTTATTAAGGATAGAAAAAGATAAAAAAATTAGAATTTTAGAACAACAAAAAAATAATTTCAATAACATTAAGAGTATTGTTAATCATGAAAAAAAGTATAATGATAGTAATAAACCCAATACAAGTTATAGTAAATTAACATAATTGAAGTAATTATATAAGATTTATATTTAATTTATTTACAAAAAGTTATCATTTCTGATAACTTTTTGTATGTTTATTTATATTATTGAAGAATTTTATTTAAGTAAGGCTATTGAAAGTTGATTTTTAAAATTTTGAAAGTAATGAAAATCGAATTTAATTTATTCTGTAGGAGCTATTCCACAATCAATTCTATGGATACTTACATTACCAAAATGAATTTCTAAAAAAACTTTTGAGTTTGGAAAATTTCCTGTTACTGGTGTTCAATTATTAATATCACTAAAAAATTGTGTAGAAATTTTTGTGGAAATGTTTAGTAATCTGTGTAACTTACAAAAATAACTATGTTTAATTAATTCTAGTAAATATAATTAAATGACTAGAAAGAGTGAGTTACAGATGGCTAAAAAAGATAACTTTAATAATAGGCTTAAAAATGAAGTTATTGTTAGTGATTTAACTTATGTTCAAGTTAATGGTAAATGAAACTATATTTGCCTATTAATTGACCTATTTAACCGCGAAATTATTGGACATAGTGTAGGTACTAAAAAAGATGCATCATTAGTACATCAAGCATTTATGCACTCAAATCGTTGTTTAAAAGATATTCAAATATTTCATAGTGATCGCGGTAATGAATTTAATAATAAAATTATTGATAAACTTTTACTAGCATTCAATATTAATCGCTCTTTAAGCAAAAAAGGTTGTCCTTATGATAACGCTGTTGCTGAAGCAACTTTTAAAACTTTCAAAATTGAATTTATTAATGATAAAAATTTTACATCATTAATCCAATTAAAATTAGAATTATTTGATTACATCAACTGATATAACAACATAAGAATTCACAGCACTTTAAACTACTTAACTCCAGTTAATTATCAAAAATAAATGTCTACCAAAAAATAGTCCTAAAAAGGGTTGCCATTCCATTTAACAAATTTTGATATAAAAGATAATCTAATAATTATGATTACAATGCTTATTTTTTAATTATTAAATTAAACTTGATTTTTTATAAACTTATTAGTTTACTGAAATATTAAAGTTAATATATTCACAACATTTTAATTATAAATATTATAGAATATACTAAAACTTTAATAAAATATATTAAAAGAAATTTTAGGAGGGTACTAGAGTGAAGGGAATATTAAAATTATTATCAATTTTTGGATTAACAGCACCATTAGCAGTAAATGTAGTGGCATGTGGAAATGGTAATAGTTCTGATACTGATGATGAAGTATCGGAAAATGCTGATGTACAAGAATTATTAAAAAAAGCTAAAGAGCAAATTAGTTTAGGACTTGCAAATTTAATTAGTGAATATAAGAATTTAACTTTTGAAGATGAATTTGGTGAATCTGGAAAAGATATTACTAATAATTTAAATAGTTTACCTAAAGATAGTGACACTCTGGTTGATAGTAAAATAAAGGATATATTTTTAACTAGGCTTCAAAAAGATATTACAAATCTTATTATTGAGGATTATTTATTACAACCATCTGATTTAAAACCATTATTTAATAATATAACTACTAGTGAAATTTTAAAAATTGATTTTAATGGAACAAAAATGACAAATAAACAATTCAATTGAACTAAGGAAAAAGCTGATTTTGGTATTGAAAATTATGATCCAGCAACGTATAACATAACAATGTGATATAAACTTGCTGCAGACTTAAAATTAAAATTATCTTATAAAGATGAAAGTAACAAAAAGACAGAAATTGAAGTATCTAATATTTTTGATTTTAATTACGCTAATACTGGAGCTAATTTAAAGTCTTTAATTGAAGCTTCAACTGGTAATGTAACAAAAGTATTAAAAGATTTTATGATACAAATAGAAAGCACCACTACTGATAGTGAAAGTTTATTACAAAAAGCAAAAGAATTAATTACTAGAAAACTTAATAACAATAAAGTTAATATTACTAAAGTTGATATTAATGCTCAATCAGAAGTTCTTCAAAAAAATGATGTTTATGCTAGTGGTGATCATATGTATGAAGCGCTTACTAAATCTACAATTGATGAAGCAATTGATTCTTTGAAAAATTATTTATCACCAACAGCAACAACTTTTTCAGATGAGATTACTAAGTGACTTGTTGGAAAACAAGGAGTGCCTGAAGAAAGTAAAAATAAAATTAATGCTTTTGGAAAAATCACTATTAGTGATTGAAGCATTTCAGGATTAAGATTAACGCCAATGACTTTAGATTTTATTAATATTAGCCCTAATCAAACGCAAGGTGAATGAGCAAAGCAAACAGCAACAGCATTAGGTAAAATATTTTATACAAAAAGTGAATTTGCTAAAGGGCGTATTGATATCACTACTGATAATAATTTAACAATATATATGAATCCCGGAGATTTTGATAATTTTGTTCAAAATAATAAAACAATGAGTGATATTAGTGACTATATTAGTTCAAAAATAAGTTCTAAAGCTACAACCGAAAATCTTATTAAAGGTAATATTTCAGTTACTTTAAATGGTCTTTGAAAAGGAGCAAAAAATCCAACTTTAAGTGATAGAACTAGTGTGGAAAAAGTAGATGATAATACATTTAAAGTTAAAAGAAATGCGGGTGGTATGCATGGTTATAATTATTTAACTATTCGTTATGCAAACACTAATTTTTTAACTGGAATGATTAAGAATCATAAAAATAATCATATTTTATTTGATAATTGAATTATTAAAAAAGCAGATACTGATGTTTGATAATTTATATTATTTTTCAAAATTTTTTGTTATGATAAAAAATTTCTAATATAATTTAAATTTTTAATTTTAATAAATTTAAAAATTTGTATAGTATTTTAATTATTATTTTTATATTTTCATTTCTATAAATTTATATTTACATTTAATTAAAAATAGTGTATTATATTTAAGTTGTTGATTAATTCGCAATTTTCTTTTAAGATATGATTGATAAAAAAATATCAAAAAAAGTTGTTAATGATGTCAAAGAAATAAATAATATCATGAAATTATTTGACAACTTTTAATTTTAGAAAAATTAGATGAATTAATACTTTAAAATGTAAGTAAGTATATTATATATAAATAATAAATAAAACTAATCCTTTTTTAAAATAATCCTCTTTTAGAGGTTATTTTTCAGGTTATAATTATCATTTTTTCTAAATTTATTCAAAATTTATTTTTAAGGAGAAATATATGAGTTTTACAGAACTAAAATTAAAACAAGAATTAACTGCTGCTATTGCTAAATGGGGTTATACTACCCCAACACCAATTCAAAAGAAGACAATTCCAGTTTCTTTACAAAAAAAAGATATTATTGGAAAAAGTCATACCGGAACCGGAAAAACTGCTGCCTTTGTCTTACCTATATTACATAATTTAGATATAAAATTATATCGTAATCAAGCCATTATTGTTTGTCCAACTAGAGAATTGGCAATCCAAGTTGCTAAACAAGTAAAAAAATATGCTTATTTTTTAAATGGCGTTAATGTTGCTTTATTATGCGGTGGTGTTAATATTAGAAATCAATTATATGATTTAAGAACTAGTAACATAGTTGTTGGAACACCAGGAAGAATTACTGATCATATTAATCGTGGCAGTTTAAGATTAAATTCAATTAAAACATTAGTTTTAGATGAAGCAGATGAAATGTTAAAAATGGGATTTAAAAAAGATATTGATTTCTTATTTGAAAATTCACCTCAAAATATTCAAACTGTTCTTTTTTCAGCGACAATGTCAAAACCAGTTTTAAAAATTGCTGATGATTATCAAAATAATCCAGTTAGTATTAGTGTTGAAGATGAAAGTCAAAAATTACAACAAGCAAATATTAAACAATATTATTTTGATTGTCGTAATATAACAAAAGAAACTGCATTAGTTGCTTTATATCAAAAATTACAACCACAATTAAGTATTGTTTTTTCAAATACAAAAGATTTTACTAACAAAATCGCACAATTATTAGAACAAAATAATATTAAATGTGCTGTTATTAACGGTGATAAAAGTCAAAGAGAACGTATGGAAGCAATGAGACAATTTAAAAATGGTAAGGTTAAAGTACTAATTGCTACTGATGTTGTTGCTAGAGGAATTGACATTAATGGTATTGATTATGTTTTTAATTATGATATTCCACACGAATATGAGTACTATACTCATCGTATTGGTAGAACAGCTCGTGCTGGAGCACAAGGCACTGCTATTACTTTAGTAAGTAATAGAGTTCAATATAATGAAATTCAAGAAATTCAATATTATCAAAATCACGAAATTACTTTACTAGATACTACAGGTTGAGATTTACCTAAAAATGTTGTTAAAGTACCGACTAAATTAAATTTTTCATCTCATAACAATAGAAATGATTTTAAACGTAATGTTGATAATAATTCAAAATGAAAAAGAAAACCAAAATATTAAAATTATTCATTTTTATAAAAAAATCACTTAATTATTAAGTGATTTTTTCTTTAAATATTATTTTTATAAAGTTTTTTTATTTTCATTTTTTTTCTTATTTTCGATTTCTTGTTGTTGTCTTTCTTTTTCAGCTTTTTCGGATTCTTTTTTTAATTTATTATCTGCAATTTTTTCTTTTATTCTTGCTATTTCTTTTTCTCTTTTATTTTTTTCATCCATAAAAATCCCTTTCTCACTATTTTTTTTGGCATATTTATTCTTATACATCTAAAATACGCAAAATCAGTGTACATTTTTTAGAAAAAAAATAAATATAAAATATTAAAAAAGTCACTCTTTTTAAAAGAGTGACTAAAAATTAAATTTAAATAGTGCTTTTAATTGAATGACATTGGATGGTATATTCCTGTACTTGTTGATGGTTGGTTATTTATATCATTTGCAAATTGATATGGATTGTCAATAGGAAATTCTTCTATTGATGTTTCGTCATCAGTTTCTTTTTCATTTGATGATTTTTCTGATTCTATTTGTTGTGATAAAACTTCTTCAATACCAGAATCTTCAAATTCTTCTTCCTGATATTTTTTAAACAATTCATCAAGAGTTGTGAATTTCCCATTGTTTTCTAATTTTTCTAAATGTTTTTCAAGAAAAACTGCTTCTTTTTTAGTAAATCCACAACAACTAGTTAATATTTCTGTGATTTTTTTTATAGTTATTGGTTGATTAAATACATCTTTATAAAAATCAGAAATAGCAAAAGCAATCATATCAATTGCTGTTACACCAATTGAAAATCCTAATGTTGTTCATCTAACAAATTTTTCATAAAATAATTTTGTGGCTTTTTGAAATCCATATTCAGTAACTAATGCAGCTTCTGTTTTAACAGCATTAACAGTACAAGTGACTGATAAAAATAAAGGGATTGCCATTAATATTTTTTTATATCTAGTTTGTTTTTCAACTCATTTTGAAAGTTTTTCAGGACAAAGATTAGTTGGAATTCCTAAGTTTGTTAAACCCGATTTAAAAATATTATTAATTGGTCTCATAACGAAATAACGACTTATATTTGCTGCTAAAGCACCTGTAGTAAAAATGTCTTTCGTGATTCAATCATGTAAATTAAAATCTTCTTTAGAAGTATTTTCTGATGAACCAGTTAGAATAATATGACTACCTGCCCATGTTAGTGTTTCTAAAGTTAAATTAACTAAAAGATTACGTCCTCAATTAGTTACTAATGCTATTGGTTTATTATTTTGTTGTTCCATAGTTTTAATTGTTTTATTTGCTAAAGATATTACTTGTTTAATTTCAATATCATTATTAGCATTATTATTTTCTATTTGTGAATTAATAATTAGTTTTTTAATTCGTTCAATTTCTTTTTTAAAATTTGGATGATATTCAAATTCTGTTTCTACACAATTTTCAATTTGATTAAATTTCTGTATTAAATCATTAAGTATGGAAATATTTGAAAAATATTTCATTAATTTTTGATGGTCTTCTTCAAATAAAAGTGTTTCAAATATTTCGAGGCTTTTTAATAATCTGTGTATCTTTGTTTTACAAAGTTACTAATTTAGATTAATTCTGTCTTCAAATTTTATCATAAAATGAGCAATTGCTGTATTTCAATTTTGAATAGGCAATGTTCATTTTTTTGTTATATTTTCAATTGCCAAGTAAAATATTTTGAAAACTGCCATATCATTAGGAAAAACTTTTTTATTTCTGATGATTTTTCGTAATTGACTATTAACAGATTCAATAGCATTTGTAGTATAAATCACTCTTTTGATTTCTACTGGATAACTAATAAAAACCATTAAATTATCTCAATTTTTATATCAAGATTTAGTAATTTGAGGATATTGTTTATTTCATTTACTTTCAAACGATTCTAAAGCTTGCATTGCTTGTTCTTCACTACATGCACTATAAATTGGTTTTAAATCTGCAACTAGACCTTTTCGATGTTTGTATGAAACATATTTTAAACTATTTCTAATTTGATGAACAATGCATAATTGATGTTCTGTTTTAGGATAAACTGATTGTATTGCTTCTGACATGCCTGTTAAATTATCACTACAAGCAATAAGAATATCATTTAAGCCACGATTTTTCATTTCTGTGAAATTAGATAATCAAAACTTAGAACCTTCATTTTCACTAATTCATAATCCTAAAACATCTTTTTTGCCTTCTAAATCAACTCCTAATGCTATATAAACTGATTTGTTAATAATCCGTTTATCTTGTCGTACTTTAACTACTATACAATCAAAATAAACAATAGGATAAATACTTTCTAATGGTCGATTTTGTCATGCTTTAACATCATCAATAACATCATCAGTAGTTTGACTAATAACACTTTCACTAATATCAGCACCATGATATAACTCTTGCAACTGCATTCTAATGTCAGATAATGTCATTCCTTTTGCATACAAGGAAAGAACTTGTTGATCAAAACCATCAAATCTTCTTTGCCTTTTAGGAACTATTACAGGAGTAAAATTACTATTGCGATCTCTTGGTACATCAATTTCAATTTTACCTTGTTGAGTTATTAATTTTTTTGAACTTGTACCATTACGAGCATTTTCAGTAGTACTATGTTGATTTTTTTCATATCCTAAATAATTTTGCATTTCAGAATTCAACATTTTTTCAACTAATCTTTTTGTTAATTCTTTATATAAACCGCCAGGTTTAAAAACTGTTGTTAAATCTTCAGTATTTTCTAGTAATAAATCTACTGCTTTTGATATTGGATCATTATTATTAAAGTTATCTTTTTTAGCCATCTGTAACTCACTCTTTCTAGTCATTTAATTATATTTACTAGAATTAATTAAACATAGTTATTTTTGTAAGTTACACAGATTACTAAACATTTCCTGGCAACCCTTTTTAGGACTATTTTTTGGTAGACATTTATTTTTGATAATTAACTGGAGTTAAGTAGTTTAAAGTGCTGTGAATTCTTATGTTGTTATATCAGTTGATGTAATCAAATAATTCTAATTTTAATTGGATTAATGATGTAAAATTTTTATCATTAATAAATTCAATTTTGAAAGTTTTAAAAGTTGCTTCAGCAACAGCGTTATCATAAGGACAACCTTTTTTGCTTAAAGAGCGATTAATATTGAATGCTAGTAAAAGTTTATCAATAATTTTATTATTAAATTCATTACCGCGATCACTATGAAATATTTGAATATCTTTTAAACAACGATTTGAGTGCATAAATGCTTGATGTACTAATGATGCATCTTTTTTAGTACCTACACTATGTCCAATAATTTAGCGGTTAAATAGGTCAATTAATAGGCAAATATAGTTTCATTTACCATTAACTTGAACATAAGTTAAATCACTAACAATAACTTCATTTTTAAGCCTATTATTAAAGTTTCTATTAACGATATTGGTTATTTGACTATCGTTGACTTTATTATGATGATTTTTGAATGATAATTTAGTGTATTTTGATATTAAATTATGTTTATTCATAATTTCTTTAATTTTTCTGCGTGACAAATAAATATTCTTTTCTTTTAGAACAACTTTTAATCTTCTTGTTCCATAAACTTCTTTATTTTCTTTAAAAGCACTAATAACAGCTTCATCATAAATATTATTTTGTTTTTTTCTTTTTCCTTTAAATTAAAATAATATGTTGATTTAGAAAGTTTTAAAAAACGACACATTGTGCGAATTTTATATTTAACTTTATTTTTAGCAATAATTTCTATTTTCTGCCTATTATTAGTGCTGCTTGCTTTAAAATATCATTTTCCATTCGTAACTGTTTTAATTCTTTTCTTAATTTAATTAATTCATTTTCTTCAATAGAACGATTATCTTTAGTTTTAAAACTGCCTGAATTAGTAAATTGCTTAATTCAATTATAAGTAGCTGCTCTTGTAACATTGTACTCTTTAGCAAGACAAGACACTGACTTACCGCTTTGATATAAAGCTACTATTTGTTTTTTAAATTCATCGGTATATGAGTTAATATTGGCCATAATTATAGTTCCTTTCTTTTAACTAATTTGTTCACTTGTCTACGTAATTAGTGTCCAATAAAGTGTAACCTATCCAATTAGCAACGACAGCTACTGTGGGAATATCAACAACAGCAACCCTTAGTACAGTTGCATGTGATAATTATTCATTACCACAATTAGACAGTAAATATGCACAATTATTAGGTTGATATGATACTGATGGTAAAAGTTTAATTTTACAAAAATTAAACTATGATAATACATCTGATAGTGAAAAATATTCTGTTATTGCAGATGATCACTTAATGAAAATTAATGATCTTTTTAAAAATAAATTGTTAAGAACAGGTGTACAACCTCATAAATATAGGGCAGAAAATGCTAATGCAGCACATTTTTAAAAGATTTAGGTTTCAAAACTGGTGATGAAATTGGTGTTTATTCATATGAAGAATATGCTGAAATTGTTAGTTTAACTGTTAGTATTAAAAATACTTTTCCAGGAGAAATTAAAGAAAAATATACCGAAGATGGTTTTGAATTAGAAGCAGGTAAATGTCAAATTGATATTATCAAAAATAATGAAATTTTAAAATCTTATATTATTAATACAGCCGACAATAAGGATTTAGATGTTAGTGAAGAATTTCGAAAAATTTTACCTGATTTGAAACTTTATAATAATCTGGGAGTTAAAAAAGGAAGTTTAGCCTCTGGTTTTAAATTAGAATTTTCACCATATAAACAAAAGCAATGAGAAGATTTAATTGGTTTATTAAATACAAAAGTTTATACATTTTTTTATGATGCCGCTAAAAATGGTAATAAAATTACTAGATTTATTAATGTTCAGAGAGTGTGATTACAAGTAGATTTTGGGAAAATAAATGCACTAAAAGATTCAAGAATTGGATCATTACCAGTTTTAGATTAAAACTATATTAACACAATTATATTTTACAAAAAGAGCAGTTGACAATGCTCTTTTTGTGTTAATTAATAAATTATTTTATCTAATCTTATTTTAATATTTGAGTTTGTTGAATTAATTTATTTTTTCTTTTATTCATAAATAAAATAATTTGATATTTTATTTATGAACTAAATTTATAATTATCAAATAAGAGGGGGTGTTAAAATGATAAATAATGTTGTATTAGTAGGTAAATTAATGAATGAACCAGAAATAATACCAACCAGAGAACAAATTCCAACAAAATGAACCAAGTTTATAATGGCAGTTGAAAGACCTTTTAAAAATCGTCAAAATCAATTTGAAATTGATTTTATCACTATTAAAACTTGAATAGCTAATACAGAGGAATTAAAAACACTATTAAAAAAGAATGCAATTATTGGTATTAAAGGTAGAATTCAAACATTTGCTAATAAATCTAATGATTTTTACTATACAGAAATTATTGCTGATCGTATTATTTATTTAACTTAAAACTAATTAAAAAATAGTCTTAATTACTCAATAATTAAGACTATTTTTATTTTTACTACTAATAAGTTTATAGTCACTTTATATTTTTTCAAATTAAAACGATATATAGTAAAATAAATTTGTTATAATTTTACTATAATTTATTAGTATAAAAGGTTAGGAGCAAACAAAATGAAAATTGGAATTGTAAGTGATTCAGCTACTGGTTTTACCCTTGAAGATATGAAAAAATATCCTGAAATAATAATTATTCCTTTAAATATTATTGAAGGAGAAAATGCTTATGATGATAATAATATTGATATTGATAGTGAAACAATTCGTAAAAAGATGATTGATGAACACTATATTTTAAAAACTAGTCAAACTAGTCGTGGTAAACTTGAACAATATTGAGATAATGCTTTGAGTAAATATGATCAAATTTTATTTTTACCAATTGCTAATAATGCTTCAGGACAATATGCAAGTTCGCAAGTTTTACAAAAAGAAGAAAAATATAAAAATAAAGTCCATATTTTAGAAACAGGTGCTGCTTCAATACCTTTAAAATTTATGGTTTTAATTGCTTTTACTCTTGTTAAAAATGGAAAAAAAATTCCTGAAATTTTAGAAATTTTAAATAAATTCCGCAAAACTTATGAATCTTATATTGCTCCTAATGATTTAAAATTTTTAGCTCGTGGTGGTAGATTACCAATGAGTAAAGCAAGAATTGGTAATTTTTTACGTTTTAAACCAATTTTAAGATGTAAAGAAACAATTGATAATATTGGTAGAGTTAGAACTTTAAGTAAAGCTATGGAAGAAATGTTAGATATTATTACTAAAATTAAAGATGTTACTAAAGAAACAATATATATTATTGATGGTTGATGTAGAAAAGATATTATTGATGAAGCAATTAAAAAAGTAAAAAATAGAGGATTTACCAAATATAAAGTTGAACCATTATGTAATATTTTAAAAACACATACTGGTAATAATACTATTGGTTTTTCAGTAGTACCTAATCAATGAGTAAAAGAAGTCTAATAAAAAAGTAGTTTTATAAAAGATTGATTAAGTATGCTGTTTTTTTAGAAAAATATATAAAAAAATTTAAATCTAAAAAAGAATGTTAGTAAAGGTTAATTTAGTTTACTAACATTCAGATTTTTTTCAACTTATAAATTATAAATAATAAAATATTAAATATTATGATTTAAATTCTTATTAATAGTTAAAGTTTTAAACTAAAGAAATAATTGAAAAAATTTAATAAAATAAATATCTATAAATCAAAGTAATGGTTTTTTAATTTATTGAGCTTTAACTATAAAATTAAAAAATGTTTTTATTAAGTATCCTTAACCATTTCATAGTATAACTATTTTATTTTTTTAATTTTAATAGCGATTTTCATTTAGTGGTATTTTAAATCAAAAACCTTCATAACAAACAACATTTCCAAAATTATTTTTATATTTTTGATAAGAACGACAAATATTATTATAGGCTTGATAATAGCGTTTTTTATTAGTTTTATCAATGTGGTAAACTTTTAATATTGCTTCTTCCATAGTGTCATAAACACCTAAACAGTTATCTTCTTTATCATATCTCGCATAAATAAAATTATTTTTTTTCATTTTTAACTCCAATACTTTTTTATATATTCCCATAATTTAAGATTTACTTAGAACATAGATTATATTTATAATATTTAGGATTTTAAAAAAATACGAAATGGTGTAAGAACATTAAATTAGTTTGTAAATTTATAAAAAATAAAATGATAAGTTAAATTTATGACAATATTAAAAATATTGTTAATAACATAAATTGATAACAAATTATTTTTTTATAGAATATAGTTTTAATTGAAAAATTATTATTTATTGTTTATTTTTGAATTCTAAGTAAATCTTAATTTAAGTCTATAATTGAAAAAATGAATATACAATAAAAAAATCACTTTTTTATAAAAAGGCGAATTTATTTCATAATTTTATATTTATTGTAAAATTAAAATTTTATTTAATTTTTAACTAATATTTTTTAAATTTATTATTTTATTTTAAATAAATTTTTACTATTTTAGTGGTTTTTTATTTTTTTATTATAAATTATTTTTAATTTTTTTAGATTTATTTGAAAAAATATTAATTAAACACTTTCTATTTTAAATGATTAAAAGTAAAATAATGTTGTTTTTAATAAAACAAGAAATAAATATATTAATAGTTTTAAAAAAACTACTAAAATATTTTTAAAATTTAATGGAGGATGAAAATGCAAACTTTTATTGGAATTATAGGTTATTTAGCCGGAATATTATCTATTATAACATTTATTCCACAAGCAATAAAAACAATAAAAACTAAGGAAACTAAAAATATAATCTTATCAACTTATATAATTTATAATATTGCTAATCTTTTTTTCTTGATATTTGGAATACTTTCAGTAACATTACCAGTAATGTGACCAGAAGGTGCTGATACTCTTGAAATTGCAATTTGAGGTTCTACCTTAATAATACCGTATACAGTAACAATGACTGCAACTAATTGTATTATTTATGTTAAAGTAAAAAATATGAAAACGTTGGGCGAAAATGCTAGAACTTTGGAGGAATAAAAATAATGGCAAATACTGAATGATGAATTATTACTATAATAGGGATTATTGGAGCACTTATTGCTGTTATAGCATTTTGTCCACAATCTTTAAAAACAATAAAAACTAAAAAAACAGATGGTATTTCTTTACTTACATTTATTCTTTATACAACAGCTAACAGTTTATGAGTATTGTGGGGCATTATTCATTTATCATATCATGGCGGATCTGAATCAACAATTTTAATGAAAGATTTAGTTATAATTTGTGCTAATACACCTTGTGCAATATGATCAGGAATTATTCTTGGTATTAAAATTAATAATATGTATAAATATTGTGAAGTTTGTAAAAAATAAAAAGGTAAAGTAAATATAAAGAGCAACTTTTAATAGTTTATTTTTTATTAAAAATAATAATTTATTACTAAAAATGCATTGTAATGATGCATTTTTTAATAGTTATAATAGTAAAATACTTATCAAAATTAAAAATAATAATTTAAGTTATAATATATGTATAATTAAAAGTTTTGTGGGGTTAAATAATGATAATTCAAAATGATGTTTATAAAATTCTAGTACAAGTAATCCTAGAAAAAGGTCATTGTAATGTTTTATTAGCACAAATGATGCGAGATAAAAATCTAACATTATCAGAAAAAGAAGCAATTGAAAAGATAGTACTAGGAACTTTAAAAAATCAAATTTATTTAGATTATATATTAAATCAAATATGAAATGTTTTGAAATCAGTAATTACTATTCCTTTTCACATAACTATTTTATTATGAATAGTTTTATATGAAATCTATTTTTTAGAAATTACTAATAAAGAAATTTTCATTGAAAATACTTTAAAAAAAGTAAGCACCATTGATAATAAACTAACATTTATTATTTCTAAAGTATTAGATTTATGTTTTACTGAATTTAGATCAGAATTTAACTTACAAAAAGAAAGTAAACAAAATATTAAATTAATTAAATATAGTTATCCTAGTTGATTATATTCTTTAATAAAATCACAATTTAGTATTAATATTGCAAATCAATTGATAAAAGATAACTTAAGAATGCCATTAATTAGTTTTAGAGTTAATACATTAAAAACTACTGTTAATAAAGTGTTAAACAATGAAAATTATAAATCTTTTAACTTTTGTTTAAGCGAGATAGTATCTGATGGTATTATTAGTTCAAAGTCAATTTTTAACACAAAATTATATGAAAATGGTGAAATTATTAAACAAGACCAAGCAAGTATGTTAGTTAGTCATTTTTTAGATCCACAACCATATGATGAAGTATTAGATATGTGTGCAGGAATTGCTAGTAAAACAGCTCATATGGCAGCTTTAATGTCTAATCACGGTAAGATAGTTGCTTGTGATATCAATGAAGAACGATTAAAAATTGGTGCTACTTATTTAAAAAAATTAGGCGTAACAAATACTGAACTTAAATATGGTGATTCTACAATATTGGATTTTAATAATAAGTTTGACAAAATTTTAATTGATGCTCCTAGTACTGCTTGAGGTTTAATTAAAAGAAAACCAGAAGTTAAACTTATCAATTGAAGTAAAGAAGAAATTAATCACTTAATTATTGTTCAATCAAAATTATTAAATAAGGCTTATCAACTTTTAAAACCCGAAGCGATAATTGTGTATGTTACTTGTACTTTCAATATTAAAGAAAATCAAAATCAAATTGAGAAGTTTGTTAAAAATCACGCAGATATGACAATCATTGCAGAAAAACAATTTTTTGGTTTTAATAACAATACTGATGGATTTTATATTTGTAAATTAAAAAAAGGAATATAGGGGGTCAGTTTATGAAAATAAATGCTAGTTATAAAACAGATGTTGGTAATTATCGTACAAATAATCAAGATGCCGTTTTATATTTAACAAATAATACGGGACAAGTTATTGGTGTTGTTTGTGATGGTTTGGGTGGTCATAAATGTGGTGAAGTGGCCAGTAATATGGCTGTTAGTATGTTAAAAAAATTTTTTGAAACAACAGATTTTACTAAATTAAAACATGATAAACAAATTCATGCATGATTACAAGAAAAGATAGATATTATTCAAATTGAAATGAATAATTTTAGTTTAAGTAATGAACAAGCGCTTGATATGGGAACAACTATGGTAATAATTTTAATTACTAATAACAAAGCTTATTTAGTAAATATTGGTGATTCACGTATTTATCAATATAGTGAACAAGGATTAAAACAGTTAACAGTTGATCATAATATTTTAAATCTATATTTACAAAAAAACACAACTAAAGAATCAAGTGTTGATTTAAATCACACTTATTGAAAGGCATTAACTAGTGCTCTTGGTCCACGTAAGCCATTAAAAACCGATATTTTTCATTTACCCTTAATAATTCCATCATATTTTCTTTTAACTAGTGATGGTGTTCATGATTTTTTAGAAGAATATGAAATAGTTAATATTTTAGAAAAAAATGGAAATATTAATAACAAAGTTAAGTTATTAATTAAGCAAGCATTACTTAATGTTTCAACTGATAATGTTACTGTATTATTAATGGAAATAAAATTTTAGTCTTTTGACATTTTTGTGTAAAATATAAATTATAAATAAGTTAGTAATTTTTAAAAAATAAATTTAAAAGTAATGGTGAAACTAATGGAAATAAATAAATTATTGAATAATCGTTATCATATTTTAAAAATTATTGGTTCGGGTGGTATGGCTAAAGTTTATGAAGCACAAGATAAATATTTAAATCGGCAAGTTGCTTTAAAAGTAATTAATCCAATTTCACCACTAGATGACTTAATAAAAGAACGATTTTTGCAAGAAATTAGAGCAGTATCTAGAGTTAGACATCCCAATGTTATTTTGGTATATGATGTTTTTATTGATAAGAAAGATTGATGCTTAGTTTTTGAATTATTAGAAGGTAAAACATTAAAAGAATATTTAAGTAATTATTCAGTTTTATCAGTTAATGAAGTTATAGTTATTATGAAAGAAATTTTAAAAGGGGTTAATGCGTGTCATGCAGTCAATATTATTCATCGTGATTTAAAACCCGAAAATATTATTTTAACTAGTAGTGGAGCAATTAAAGTTTTAGACTTTGGTATTGCTGTTATTGATGATTATGAAGTTAAAAAACACGCTAATCAAGTTGTAGGAACAATGAAATATATTGCTCCAGAAGTAGTAAAATTTCAAAAACCAACAATTCAAAGTGATATTTATGCTTTAGGTATTATATTATATGAATTATTAGTTGGTAAACCACCTTTTTTTCATAAAAATCCACAAATATTAGCGGCCAAACATATTAAAGAACCAATGCCATTAATTCATGAAATTAATAAAAATATTCCACAAAGTTTAGAAAATATTATTTTGAAGGCAACTGCTAAGGATATTAATGATCGCTATCGGACAATTAGTGAATTGAGTAATGATTTAGATTGTTGTTTAAAAATGGAAAATAAAAATAATATGTTATTTAAGAAAAATTACTTAAATTCACAAAAATTAAAAAAACCATTTTATTTAAAAAAAGAATTTTTATCATCTTTAATTTTAATTATATTATTACTTATTGGTGTTATTATAAGCATATTAATTTTATATTAATTGGAGGACACTATGAACTTTAAACAAGGAATAGTTATTGGAGTTGCAAATAACTTTGTTGAAGTAAGAATTGAAAATCAAATTTATTCTTGTTTAATCAAAGGAAATTTAAAATTTCAAACAGCAAAAATTTTAGTTGGTGATTATGTTAAAGTTAATTTTAAAGATGATAAAAATCCTTTGGTTGAATCAATTTTACCTCGATTTAATGAACTATATCGACCAAGCATTGCTAATGTTGATCAAGTATTAATTGTTAGTTCTCTTGTTAATCCTTTTCTTAGTAGTTTTCTATTAAATAAATTATTAACTATTTTTAATTATTATCATTTAAAAATAATTTTAATATTTACAAAAATTGATTTGGTAACTAAAGATAATGAAGTTTGAACAAAAGTTAAAGCATATCAGAATTTAAATTTACCAGTAATTTTTATTTCAAATGTTAAAAAAAATGGTATTGAAGATTTAAAAAAAGTTTTTACAAACAAGTTATCAATATTAACAGGTACTTCAGGAGTGGGAAAGAGTTCAACTTTAAATAGTTTGGATAATAATTTAAAACTATGAACACAGGATATTTCTACAAGTTTAAATCGTGGTAAACATACCACAACTAAAACTCGCCTTTATTTTTTACATGATGGTATTATTGCAGATACACCTGGTTTTTCGGTCTTTCAATTGCAAGGTTTAAGTAGTATTGATATTGCTACTAATTTTCCTAGTTTTACTAATATTTGACAAAATTGTAAGTTTCGTACTTGCTTACATCAGCAAGAACCAGAATGTGCAATTAAAAAAGCAGTTGCAAATAAAATAATTTCTGGTTTTTTTTATGAAGATTATTGTAAAATTTTAATAGAATTCAATAAAATTAATAATTTAAAATAAAGGATGGTAATATATGAAAAAAGAAGTAACAATTGCCGCTAGCATTTTAACTGCTAACTTTCTATCTTTAAAAGATGATTTATTAAATTTACAAAATGCAGGAATTAATTGAATTCATTTTGATGTTATGGATCATCATTTTGTTGAAAATTTAAGTTTTGGTGCAAAAATATTAAGTGATGTATGTAAATTTAGTTCTAATATCAATATTGATTGTCATATGATGGTAAAGATAACAACATTAAAAGTATGTGATTATTTAAAACCATTTATAATTTTACCGCAAGTTAAAAATATTACTTTGCATTATGAAGCATTAACAGAAGAACAATTAAAAGAATTTCTGCAGTGAAAAAACCCTGGTTTTAAAAAAGGAATTGCCATTAATCCTGATACACCAATTTCAAAAATTTATGATTATTTGAAAGATCTTGATACAATTTTAATTATGAGTGTGCAACCAGGTGCGGGTGGACAACGTTTTTTAGATTTAACTATTAATAAAATTAAAATGTTAGTAAAACATATCGATAATAATTTTCCAAATATTACAATTGCTGTTGATGGCGGCATTAATAATTTAACAGCAAATGATTGTATTACTGCTGGTGCTAATTACCTAGTAGCGGGTAGTTATTTATTAAATAGTGATAATTCAGTAAAAAAACAAGTTGCGATGTTAACAAATTATGAAAAATAGTGATATTAAACAATTAGTAATTGTTTGTCGTGATTATAATTTAAATTGAGAACAATTTATTAATCCAATTTTTATTGGTGTTGAAACTGGTGTTTTATCATTATTAAAATATAAAAAACCAATTAAGTTTATTTGTTGTGATAATGATACCATTAATAAACAACAGTTAAAGATTTTAAATGATCAAAGTAAAATACATAATTTTGAAATTATTACTTTTAATAAAGAAAAAGATTTTATTGATAGTGAACTTGCGATAGTTACTGCAATTTCCAAAAAAATTAATTTTCAACAAATAGTGATAGTAAGTGATGGAATACGTTGGGATATGTTACTTGCTAGTATTAATATAATAAAAAAATATGAATGTTTTAACCCAATTTTATTAGGTGAAAATAATTATTGTTTTTTATTAAAAGCAAAATCAGAATATATTTTTTACAATTGACAATTAACATATAAATATATTTCTTTTTTTAGTTTAGACAATGAAGAAGTAATTTATAATTTTAGTGGTTGTAAGTTTTATCCAAATCAGGATATTACTGTTACTAATAATAGTACACAAACTATTAGTAATGAATTTAACAAAAAAGAAAGACCAAAACTAATTATTAAAAAAGGAAAATGTTTAGTTTTTTTACATAAATAATTTTTTAAAATTTAGAAAAACTAATTATTATTTTATGCCAAAAGTATATTAATAAAATCTTAAAAAAAAGATAGTATAATAAAAATCATAAACTTAATATAAGTTTTATAACCCTTATTTTTATTAAAAATAAATGGGTTTTTTTTATTTTTTAAAAGAGGAGAAATTAAAAAATGGTAAAAGAAAAAATGTTATCTGCAACAAAGTTAATAAAAAAACTTGAAAGTATAAAGTTAAGATATCAAAAACAACATAATACTCAAATTCCTTATTTTAAAAGAATTATTGAAGAATTAAAAGGAATATTTTTGGTTGCAGATATTCCTAATGTTATTAAAAATCTTAAATATCTTCAATATAATTGTGGAAAAAGTACAAAAAAATATTCTGATAAAGCAATAATGCCAATTTTATCTTTGTTTACTGTAACTATTAGTTTTTTAGAAGCACAAGCAAATAAGGGAACATTGGCAATAGATTTTAAAAATATATATAAATATGATTTAAGTAATGTTTTAACTACTTCAGAAGATAAGTTATTTGTATTAGGTTTACAAACTGATTTAGAAGTTGAAATAAAGCATAGAGATAGTTCTAAAAGTTTAGATAATTTAACACTATATGATAGTTCAGACATTAGTGAAATTTTTAAAGAAATGCAAGAAAAAATACATGATTTAAAAATACTAAAAGAAGCTAAAAATAAAATATGTGGACAAATTAATAATTTTAATTTGAATTTCAAAAATGAAAAACAATTAGCAAGAAGATGGTGACATTGACCACTTAAATTTTTGACTTGTGGAATGTGAGAAAGTAATAAAATTAAAGCAATTAATAATAAATATAGTAAGGATAGTTTTGATAAATTAATTTGCGAACATAATGGATTAAATACTAAAATTAATAAGTTAGAAAGTGATATTGAAATTTTAAAAACTAAAGTTAATAAATTAGAAAAGAAAACTAAAATATTAGGAAGTAGTAGTTTAAATTATGGTAAAAAATGAAAATCAATAAATGATTTAGATGAACATAATATTGTAGAAAAGAGTTTTTCATATCAAAATTTATTATAAGACGTTATTATTTGGTGATAATTTATTTTTTTAATTTAAAATAAAAATTAATCTCTTTAAAATTTTATTTTTAAAGAGATTAATAATATTTTTTGTTAAAAGGATATAATTTAAGCAATAAGAAATAATAATTATAAAATTATTTTAAATTTTAGTAGTTTTAGATATTTTACTTGGAAGTAATGTTGTGGTTGTAATTCCCATTAGTAGTAATAAAGGTCATTCAAATTCTAATAATGTATCTAAGTCTAATTTATTTGTTAATAAAAAACCTAAATATAAAACTACTGTCAATAAAAATGCAAATATTATTGTTAATAATTTAATTATAAAATAAAATTTAAGTTTTTTTAATTCGTATTTATCATTTTCAGTTTGTTCATCATTTTCTTTTGAATTCAAATTATTTTTAGTTTGAATATCAATTGTTTCGATAGTTTTTTTAATTTTTGATTATTTTTATCATTTGTTTTTTGAATCTGCTTTTGTTTCATTTTATCCTCTTTTTTTAATTTATATAGTAATAAACACTTATAGTATATCAAAAATAATAATTAAATAAGATAAAAAAGTATAAATGTTTGTTTTTGTTTAATAAACACTAAAAATTTACCTTTTATTAAGTAATTACACAAATTATTTATAATGTAATTGATTTATTTAATTTATCATCATATTCTTTTAAAAGTTGTTTTGAATCGTTTATAATTTGTTTTATTTCTGGTGAATATTGTTCCATTTGTGCTTGTGATACTTCGAACCTCCCTATTCTTATTAGTTCAAGTTCAATTTTTTACTAATTTTTTCTTCTTTTAATTCAGAAGAACAAGATAATAATGATAATGGTTCATCTGAAAATAGCTTGCTTTCTAATTCTTTGATTTCTTTTCAAATATTTTTAATTTTTTCTTCAATTTCTTTAATGTTCATTATTTCTTTTTTACGTTCTTCATTTAAATTTAGTATATATTCTGTAATTCCAAGTTGGTCATCATTAATTTCAAAAAATGTAATTAAAGATGTTAATATTTTGATGCCAGTATTTTTGCTATTTTTTATTATTTGTGCAATATTTGGAAAATCTGTTTTAAATTGTGTTCAGTTTTTTGATTCTTGTTTATTTTCATTATCTTGTAATGGTTTTTCTTCAAATGTTTCGAATTCTTGAGATTGTTGAAGATTTTCCTCATTAACTTTTGTATCATTATCTAAGATTATAGTTTCAAATATTTTTAATAAATATTCACCTGGTATTTTTTTGTTAATATTTTTTATTGCTTCTTTTTTTCTTTTTTCTCATTCATTTTGTAATAGTTTTTCTTTTTCTATATAAGTTAAAGGCATATCTTTTAATCTTTTTCCTTTCTTTAATTTTAATTTAATAAAAAACCTAATATAAATAAATTTCTATATTAGGAATCAACTTTTATTAAATTATAAATAAATATTAGCATAAAAAATAATTATATTTATAAAGTTAATACTTAACATGAATAAATGTAAATTATAGATTTATTAATGTATAAGGTGTATTAAAATTAAGATTAGCGTAGTCAATTTTCTTATTTTTATGTAGAAGTAGTTATTTTATCAAACTAGGAATCCTTTACATTATTTATTGTAAAAATTAAAAATTATTAAGTTACAAAATGATAAAATTAATATATAAAAAGTAAAGGAGGAAGTAAATGGAAAAAATTGGTGCTGCAGTTTATTTACATTTAGCAAATTTAGAAGAAATTAAAAATTATACCGAATTATTAGCCAAGAATAATATTAAAACTATTTTTACAACTTTAATTATTTTTAAAAAAACAGATTATGAAAATTTAAAAAAATTAGTAGTATTAACACAAATTGCTAAAAAGTATAATATGCATGTTTTTACAGATATTAATATTGAATTTATTAATGAATTTAATCTGAATCTTAATAAACGACTTGATTTCATAAAGTTTTTTAAAATGTATGGTTTATCGGGTATTCGTTGCAACGAAGGAATTGATATTAAACATCAAGCAAAATTAAGTCAAAATCGTTTAAATTTTAAAATATTTATTAATGGTTCATATGTTGTTAATGATATCAACTACTTAATATTATTTTATAAAGCTAATGTTAATAACCTTATTAGTTGTTATAATTTTTATCCACAAAGATATACCGGTGCTGATATTGACTTTTTTTGTTTAAATCAATCTGAAAGCGTTGTTAATAAAATTCCATTTGCCAGCTTTGTTACATTATTAGGAAAAGATAAAATTGGACCTTGAAAATATAATGATAATTTACCAACATTAGAACTGCATCGTGATTGACCATTGGTAACACAAATTCGTCATTATATTGCTTTATGCATTGATATGATAATTATTGCTAACCAGTTTTTAACAGAATATGATTTGAAAATGATAAATGAAATTGATTATAAAAATTTATCGTTAAAAATTGAGTTAAATTCTAATATTACTGATAGTGAACAACAGATTCTTTTTGACAAAAATATTCATAAAGTTAGATCTGATTTAGCACGAGATATAATTCGTAGTGTTATTTCTCGAGTTATATATCAAGAATTAGATATCCCTGCTAACAATACTAATCAATGATTAGAAAAAGGTGATGTTGTTATTCTTAATAATAAAGCACAAAATTATCGCGGTGAATTACATATTATTACAAATAAAATTAAAAATGATGGTATTCGTAACGTTGTTGGTAAACTTTCTAAAGAAGATTTAAATTTTATTCCATTTTTAGTGTCAAATCGTTCATTTAGATTTATTTTATAAATAAATTTTTATTTTATTTATTAAAAACATAAACATTTAAAATATGATAAAATCATTAAGTATTATTAAATAATAGTTAGTAAGTGTGAAATTTTAAAAGATAATCTTACTTTTTATTTTTAAAAAAAATTAAAAGTTTAATATTGTATAAAAATATTGATAATTTTTTATTTTACTAATATAATTGTTAAAGTAAAATAAAAAATAGGAGCTGACATGAATGCATTCAGTGAAAAAATCACCATCATCAGACAACAAAGAAAACGAAGAACGAACAAGTAGTGAACAAGAGTTTCAACGTCTTTTAAAAGGATTTAGTAAAAAGACCCAAGAGACTAAAAGAGCAGAAAAAAGACATAAACATTTTCTTTCTGCGCGTGATGAAAAACGCGAAAAACAAAGCGCTGCTGCTAAAAAGAAAAAACATCGTAAGTAATAAAAAGGAAAAAATGGTAATCACTGTTAATTATTATTGGCGGTGGAGGCTTTTTAATAATCTGTGTATCTTTGTTTTACAAAGTTACTAATTTAGATTAATTCTGTCTTCAAATTTTATCATAAAATGAGCAATTGCTGTATTTCAATTTTGAATAGGCAATGTTCATTTTTTTGTTATATTTTCAATTGCCAAGTAAAATATTTTGAAAACTGCCATATCATTAGGAAAAACTTTTTTATTTCTGATGATTTTTCGTAATTGACTATTAACAGATTCAATAGCATTTGTAGTATAAATCACTCTTTTGATTTCTACTGGATAACTAATAAAAACCATTAAATTATCTCAATTTTTATATCAAGATTTAGTAATTTGAGGATATTGTTTATTTCATTTACTTTCAAACGATTCTAAAGCTTGCATTGCTTGTTCTTCACTACATGCACTATAAATTGGTTTTAAATCTGCAACTAGACCTTTTCGATGTTTGTATGAAACATATTTTAAACTATTTCTAATTTGATGAACAATGCATAATTGATGTTCTGTTTTAGGATAAACTGATTGTATTGCTTCTGACATGCCTGTTAAATTATCACTACAAGCAATAAGAATATCATTTAAGCCACGATTTTTCATTTCTGTGAAATTAGATAATCAAAACTTAGAACCTTCATTTTCACTAATTCATAATCCTAAAACATCTTTTTTGCCTTCTAAATCAACTCCTAATGCTATATAAACTGATTTGTTAATAATCCGTTTATCTTGTCGTACTTTAACTACTATACAATCAAAATAAACAATAGGATAAATACTTTCTAATGGTCGATTTTGTCATGCTTTAACATCATCAATAACATCATCAGTAATTTGACTAATAACACTTTCACTAATATCAGCACCATGATATAACTCTTGCAACTGCATTCTAATGTCAGATAATGTCATTCCTTTTGCATACAAGGAAAGAACTTGTTGATCAAAACCATCAAATCTTCTTTGCCTTTTAGGAACTATTACAGGAGTAAAATTACTATTGCGATCTCTTGGTACATCAATTTCAATTTTACCTTGTTGAGTTATTAATTTTTTTGAACTTGTACCATTACGAGCATTTTCAGTAGTACTATGTTGATTTTTTTCATATCCTAAATAATTTTGCATTTCAGAATTCAACATTTTTTCAACTAATCTTTTTGTTAATTCTTTATATAAACCGCCAGGTTTAAAAACTGTTGTTAAATCTTCAGTATTTTCTAGTAATAAATCTACTGCTTTTGATATTGGATCATTATTATTAAAGTTATCTTTTTTAGCCATCTATAACTCACTCTTTCTAGTCATTTAATTATATTTACTAGAATTAATTAAACATAGTTATTTTTGTAAGTTACACAGATTACTAAACATTTCCTGGCGGATTTTTTATATGAAATATCCTTTTGTTCAACAAGAAATAGAAAATGATTGTGGTTTGGCATGTCTTGCTATGATATATAGGTTTTATTTTAAGAAGAAGTTATTAATTAATGACATAAAAAAAGATATATTTTTAACAAAATTGGGAATTAATCTTTTAGAATTAAAACAATTGGCTAGTAATTATAATTTATTATTAAAATCTTATAATATTAATTTTGATAAATTAAAATCACTAATAATTGTTAAACCGTTAATTATTCAAATATATAATGCTAATGTTGGATTTCATTTTGTAGTTATTTACAAAAAGAAAAAAAATAAATGACTGGTGGCAAATCCAGAAGATATTGAACTTAGTTGAAAAAATATTGAAGATTTTGCAAAAATTTTTACAAATGTTGTTATTTCAACTAATATAATAAATAAATTCTTTATTACTAATAAAAAAAAGATGAATAAAATTAAAAATTTTTCACCATTTTTGATTCCAAATTATTTATATTATTCATTAATTATTATAATTAATAATTTATTTTTGTGGAATGGCAACCCTTTTTAGGACTATTTTTTGGTAGACATTTATTTTTGATAATTAACTGGAGTTAAGTAGTTTAAAGTGCTGTGAATTCTTATGTTGTTATATCAGTTGATGTAATCAAATAATTCTAATTTTAATTGGATTAATGATGTAAAATTTTTATCATTAATAAATTCAATTTTGAAAGTTTTAAAAGTTGCTTCAGCAACAGCGTTATCATAAGGACAACCTTTTTTGCTTAAAGAGCGATTAATATTGAATGCTAGTAAAAGTTTATCAATAATTTTATTATTAAATTCATTACCGCGATCACTATGAAATATTTGAATATCTTTTAAACAACGATTTGAGTGCATAAATGCTTGATGTACTAATGATGCATCTTTTTTAGTACCTACACTATGTCCAATAATTTCGCGGTTAAATAGGTCAATTAATAGGCAAATATAGTTTCATTTACCATTAACTTGAACATAAGTTAAATCACTAACAATAACTTCATTTTTAAGCCTATTATTAAAGTTTCTATTAACGATATTGGTTATTTGACTATCGTTGACTTTATTATGATGATTTTTGAATGATAATTTAGTGTATTTTGATATTAAATTATGTTTATTCATAATTTCTTTAATTTTTCTGCGTGACAAATAAATATTCTTTTCTTTTAGAACAACTTTTAATCTTCTTGTTCCATAAACTTCTTTATTTTCTTTAAAAGCACTAATAACAGCTTCATCATAAATATTATTTTGTTTTTTTCTTTTTCCTTTAAATTAAAATAATATGTTGATTTAGAAAGTTTTAAAAAACGACACATTGTGCGAATTTTATATTTAACTTTATTTTTAGCAATAATTTCTATTTTCTGCCTATTATTAGTGCTGCTTGCTTTAAAATATCATTTTCCATTCGTAACTGTTTTAATTCTTTTCTTAATTTAATTAATTCATTTTCTTCAATAGAACGATTATCTTTAGTTTTAAAACTGCCTGAATTAGTAAATTGCTTAATTCAATTATAAGTAGCTGCTCTTGTAACATTGTACTCTTTAGCAAGACAAGACACTGACTTACCGCTTTGATATAAAGCTACTATTTGTTTTTTAAATTCATCGGTATATGAGTTAATATTGGCCATAATTATAGTTCCTTTCTTTTAACTAATTTGTTCACTTGTCTACGTAATTAGTGTCCAATAAAGTGTAACCTATCCAATGCTCGTAATGGTACAAGTTCAAAAAAATTAATAACTCAACAAGGTAAAATTGAAATTGATGTACCAAGAGATCGCAATAGTAATTTTACTCCTGTAATAGTTCCTAAAAGGCAAAGAAGATTTGATGGTTTTGATCAACAAGTTCTTTCCTTGTATGCAAAAGGAATGACATTATCTGACATTAGAATGCAGTTGCAAGAGTTATATCATGGTGCTGATATTAGTGAAAGTGTTATTAGTCAAATTACTGATGATGTTATTGATGATGTTAAAGCATGACAAAATCGACCATTAGAAAGTATTTATCCTATTGTTTATTTTGATTGTATAGTAGTTAAAGTACGACAAGATAAACGGATTATTAACAAATCAGTTTATATAGCATTAGGAGTTGATTTAGAAGGCAAAAAAGATGTTTTAGGATTATGAATTAGTGAAAATGAAGGTTCTAAGTTTTGATTATCTAATTTCACAGAAATGAAAAATCGTGGCTTAAATGATATTCTTATTGCTTGTAGTGATAATTTAACAGGCATGTCAGAAGCAATACAATCAGTTTATCCTAAAACAGAACATCAATTATGCATTGTTCATCAAATTAGAAATAGTTTAAAATATGTTTCATACAAACATCGAAAAGGTCTAGTTGCAGATTTAAAACCAATTTATAGTGCATGTAGTGAAGAACAAGCAATGCAAGCTTTAGAATCGTTTGAAAGTAAATGAAATAAACAATATCCTCAAATTACTAAATCTTGATATAAAAATTGAGATAATTTAATGGTTTTTATTAGTTATCCAGTAGAAATCAAAAGAGTGATTTATACTACAAATGCTATTGAATCTGTTAATAGTCAATTACGAAAAATCATCAGAAATAAAAAAGTTTTTCCTAATGATATGGCAGTTTTCAAAATATTTTACTTGGCAATTGAAAATATAACAAAAAAATGAACATTGCCTATTCAAAATTGAAATACAGCAATTGCTCATTTTATGATAAAATTTGAAGACAGAATTAATCTAAATTAGTAACTTTGTAAAACAAAGATACACAGATTATTAAAAAGCCTCCTCTTCCTACTCAAATTGGTGCTTCGATTCCATGAATTATTATTATTTTTATTACTACTATTGGTTTGGGAATAATGTTAGCATCATTATTTAAGACTATTACTTCATTTATTGCTGTTGCCAACGTATTATATTTACCTGTTGCTTACTTAAGTGGCTCAATTATGCCTATTGATTGAATTACAAGTAGTAAAGTATTAAATATTATTAGTTATTTCTCACCATTTAAATACTCTACTTTGCCTTACTTTGAATGTTGAAATGGAACATTTAAAATGACATGAGAAATGTATTTATATGGAGGTATTAGTTTAATAATACTAGCAATTTTTATGGGAATTGCTGCTCGCAAATTAAAATGACAAGATTAATAATCTAATTTTAAAAGTGATTGGAATTCCCAATCACTTTTAAAATTTTTTAATTATTTAAATAATAATTCCTTACTTAAATCTAAACTTACTACTCATTGATAAGAGTTTATTATAATATCTAATGTAAAATTTAACATTTCAACAATATTTTCTAATAATTTTTCTTCACTATTAGCAATAACTAAATTTAATAAATTAGCAGTAGAACTATTATCAGAACCAATATTCATATAAGGAAGCATTAGAGTGACTTGATTTTTATTAACATAAATACTTGGTATTTTTTCTTGTATATTTGCTAAATCAACCATTTTGCTCATTACTTTTGGCACTAATAACTTTCTTAACTTAATTGGATCACTATAATCAAGAGCAAATAACTTCTCAAATGCTGCTGATTCAAGTTGATCACCACGATTTGAACCCATAATTCTTGAACCTAATGTTTCAGGAACAATCGTTGTTATTACATCTTGCATATCAATTAAACACGTAAAATAAAGATATCGATTATATGTAGTACTAGTAGTTGTAGTTTTTCCTGTCTTGTAAGTTCTAGTAATCTTTTCTAACGTTGTTCCACAATTAAAATTTTTATCATTAATACTACTAATAATAACTTTTTCAGTTCAAACACGATGATTAAAATCACTACCAATAACTAAGAATTTTTGTGGTACAATGGTAAAATTTTTAGTAACATTAGTAATTTCAACTGCTTTAAAAGCAGAATTAACTGCCATTTTTAAATAATTAATATTATATTCTAAAAATTCTCGTTTTATTTTTTTGGAAAAAGTTTGTCCAACTGTTACTAACAATGTTCCAACTAAAATAAAAATAATACCAATAATAACTATTACTAAATAAAATGTGCTAGACACTTTTTCAGGTAATAAACTACTCAGAAAAATTATCCCTAACATAATAGTAAAAAACCTAATGCCAAAATAATATAAGCAATAATTTTATATACATTGCTTATAAACATTCGCTTAAAGGAAGTATTTAAAATCTTGTTATAAATTGAATGTATATTTTCTTTAATAATTTTTAATTCATTCTCATTAAACTTTATAATACTATTATTTCTGCTCATTTTTCCTCCCATATATTAATTTATTAAAATAATTATACTTAAAATTATTATTTTTACTATCAACTTAACCATTAATATCTTATAATAAAATTTAGAATACTAAAATATAGTAAGAATTTAGGAGAGAAAGATATGGAACTTACAATTAATATTTTATCTTGAATTGGAGCAATTTTAACTAGTATTGTTTTAATTCCCCAAAGTTTTAAAATAATTCGCACCAGAGATACAAAATTATTATCATTATATATGTATATTATTTTTGTACTATCAGCAATAACATTAATTATTTTTGCAATATTGTCTAATCAACCTGCTATTATTACAACTAATACTATTGTATTATTTTTTGCAAGTATTATTTTAATTCTAAAAATTAATAATATTTTTAGAAAAAAAGAAAAACCATAGTTTCAATTAGCTAATAAGAATTAAAGGATTTTCATTAATATATTTAATTCATCATTTAAAACCATGAGCACCATTTTCATCAATTACTAGATTAGTAGTAATTTTTCTATTAGTTAATATTTTTTTTAATTCAATAGTATTACTTTCATAATTTGTTACTAATTTGCCTTCAAAAAACTTTGGTTCTTTTTTTCCTACCCATAGTTCAACTATTAAAGGTTGATTATTATTTAAAACTTTAGTTTTTAAATCTTCAATAATTTGTGAATTAAATCAAATTGCTGGCGAAAATAATAATAATTTTGTAAATTGTAATTTTGATAAATATAACATTTGTAAACAAAAATATGCCCCCAAAGAACAACCAATGGCATTTAAATTTTTAATTTAAAAATTAAACTTTTTAATAACAAATGGTATAACCTCATTAATAATAAATTCTAAGTAATTTTTACCATTACCACCAAGAAAATCAATGTTACTTTTTTTAATTCAAGAAAATATTTTGTCATTAATATTTTTACATCATCATTGGTATAAGTTGCTAAATCATTAAAACGAGTCATATTATTGGTACTACCAATACCAATAAAAATACAATTACTATTATTTTCAAATAAAATATTACTATTACTATTAAGTAACATATCTTTACCATCAAAAACTAAATAAACTTCATAAGCAATATTTTGATCATAAATAGAAGGTAAAGCAATAATAATATCTTTATTAATATTTAAAAATTTACTTTTAATATTATCAACTTTTACATCATAATTATTCATATTTTTTATCCTTAATTTATTGATAATTTCCTAACAAAGAATAATTCATTATTCTAATATAAAAATTAAAATTAGTTTGTTCTAAGCGCATAGCGCATTTAACCAATTCATCTAAAATTATCAACTTATTAGTAAATAAAGTTTCATATGAAAAAAAAGCTTTTAAATTTAAATCAGTACTATCTTTTGTCAGCAATGTTTTTCTGGTTTCTAAATCCAACAAATAAAATAACATTAATAAACTTCCAAACTCATAATTATTTTTTATGTTTGTTTCATTCTTAGTTAAATTAATAAAAATATTACCACTAATATTTACCAATCTTTTAATTATTAGCAAACTTTCTTTTTTCAAATTAGAATTATTTATCAAAAAATCAGGTAATACTACTTTTGAAGTATCATCAAACCAAACTTTTATTTGATCTTTACATCCAAGTAATAATAAAAGTTCCTTGGCATTTTGATAATCATCTAACTGTTTTTCTTGACTCTTAAAAGTAGGAATTAAAGCAGAAATAGTTAATATAAAATTTGCAACTAATCTTAAATATTCTTTATAAGAAATTTTATTGAAATATAAATAAACACTTATTATTTTCATAAACATTAAATTTTGATTACTATTAAATATTAAGTTATAAGTATTACGATAATCTTTTGCTTTTAAATGACCTATTTTTTTTTTAATTTCGCGCTTAAAAAAATAATTACTTTTTAAAAGCAAAAGATGTTTAAATAATCGATATTCGGGAATCATTTTTTACTTCCAATCTAATTATATATTTTTAAATTTAATCTTAAAATAATTATAACATTGAAATAAATAAGTACATAATGTTACTTATTTATTATATTTAATTGCCAATAATATCATTGATAATTAATTATATTTAATATATAAATTTAAAAAGTTATTTTAAATAATAACTTTTTAAATCCATTCTTAACTAAAATCTTTTTTTCTTATAAAGAATTTATTAATCTCAAAGAAGAACTTAATTTTTCTTCTGCTTTATCTTCATTTGGCAAAATAAAACAAGATTGATTTTTTTCAATATCTGTTTCAAAACCAAGATCACTATATTGACTATTAACTCTTGAAATTAATTCTTTTTTACTAGAAAAAGGATTCTTTTCATCAAATTGCTTTGATATTTCATTTTCTGAAATTAAATTTAATTTATCAAAAATTTCTTCATTTTTTTCATTTGTAATTTTATTAATCAAACTGACTTGTAAATTAATAATATTTTCAAAAATATTTAATTTTAAAACTTTAAGTGGTTTAATATTTTTTTCATTTTCATTTATTTCTTCTCTTAAATTTCTTGTTTTCAATTTTATTTCTTTAATTTCTTTATTAACTTTTTTGTTTCTAACATATTTAAAAATACCAAAACTAATAGTATTTACAAAAGTTATTTGTCAATTTTTTTCTGCTTTTTTTTCTCTTAAATCTTGAATATCACATTCAAGTAAATCAATTTTATCTAATATTTCTTTATTTTTTTCTTGAAAATCAAATATTTTTTGTTCTAAATCCTTAATTTGAATTGCTGAGAAACTAATACTATCAAATAATTCTGTATCACCATCTTCTTCAAAAGGATTTTTCTTAGATGGATATATAGAATGTTCTAATTCTTCAAAGTTTTTATTTTTTAAAATAAAATCTAATTGTTCAAATATTTCTTTATATCTCTTAACTTTATTTTCATATAACTGACCTTGTAAATCAATAATTTCTTTTAAAATATTTAATTTTGAATTTTTAAATGGTTGTGCATTTTTTTCATTTTTATCAATTTCTTCTATTAAAGTTTTTATATTTAATTCTGTTTTTTTAATTTGTTTATTAATATTTGAAAATAGTTGTATTTTTTTTGATTTTTTTAATTTTTTTAAACGTTTAATTTTATTTTCTAAAGATTCAATTTGCTCAACTATTTCTTCACTTTTTTTCTCAATAAAAAATATTTCTTTATCCAATTCTTCTTTTGCTTTTTTTAATATATTAATTTTTTCGATTAACATTTTTTCTCCTTTAAAAATTAAAAAAACCCATTTACTTATAAATAAAGCAATAGGTTAAAAACTATATTTAGTTTATAAATTAAATTATACTTACTTTTTTATTTTTAATTATTATTTTTATTTTTTTCACTAATATGTTTTAAAAAAAGTATTTTAACTAGTTAAAATACTTTTTTGTAAAATAGGAGGTACTGTAGAAAAACTTTTCGCGAAATTGTTTATTAAATTTTGACTAAAACAACAATTTCCAAATATTTTAGCATCTTCTTCTTCCACTGATTTAGAAAGTACTTCAATATCACTGCCGTCATCATCTTCATTAAAACTACTATCCTTACTTGAAGATGTTATTGTAATTTCTTCTTCTGGTATATCTGATAATTGTCTTTCAAAATTGATAGTGCTTGACTTTGAATATATTTTTACATTATCATTTTCTTGTTCTAACTCAGAAAGTACTTCAATATCACTATCATCATCTTCATTAAAACCACTATCTTTACTTAAAAATATATCATCTTCTTGCTCGGATTCAGAAAGTACTTCAATATCACTATCATCATCATTAAAATTTAATTTATTAACAGTAACATCTACTTCTATTTCTTCACTAAAGATACTTTTTTTATTTAAAGATATTTTTAAAATATCATCTTTTTTCTCAGATTCAGAAAGTACTTCAATATGACTATCATCATCACTATTATATCCAGAAGAATTTTGTTCTAATGAAGAATCATTATTAATAGGATCTACTATTTTTGCTATTTGATTTTTTAAATTATCTAACTGTTGAAAAAATTCTTTATTAATTTTAATTAATCGATTGTTAGCAAAAAATAAGTTTTTTAAAAGAATATTAGTTTTTTTAATAATTTTTAATTTTTGAATTTTTAACAATTTAATAATATTTTTATTATTATTTATCGTTTGTTTCAAACATTCTCTCTTAATTTTTATTTCTTTAATTTGCTTATCAATATTTTTGTTTTTATAATATTTAAAAATACCAAAAGTAAATACATTTAAAAAAGTTAGTTTTCAATTTTTTTGGTTTTTTTGTTTTTCTAGAACTTTAATATTTTTTTCTAATACTTTAATTTCTCCTATTAATTTTATATTTTTATCTTCTTCATCAAATATTTGTCCAGTTAATTCATTGATTTCTTCATCTAATGTAAAAAATTCCTCCTCTTCGATTAATGAAATATTTAATTTTAATTCTGTATTTTTTTTATCAATATAAGATATTTTTTCATCTAATTTATTAATTTCTTTATTTAATAGTAAAAAAGATTCTTCTTTAGTTAATGGCATATATACTTCTCCTTTTTAAAAACAAAAGAACCCATTTGCTTTAAAAAAACAATGGGTAAAAACTTATATTAAGTTTATTAAAGTATATTATACTTTATTTTTTTGTTTTTTAACTATTAATTTTTAAAAAATAGTTACATTGAACAAAAATATTACATTATAACATAAAAAATATCTTTAAAATAAGATAATATATTTATATTAGAAATATAGTTATCAACTAAATTCAATCATATACTAGTTATAATTACTTATTTATTTTATCTAAAACACCATTAATGTATTTATAAGCATCATTTGGACAATAAGCTTTAGTTATAATAATAGCTTCATTAATAATAATTTTTTTATCTGTTTTAGTATGGACAATTTCATACACTGCTAAAATTAAAATTGCTTGTTCAATTGGTTTTAAATTTTCAAAATCTCATCCTTGTTTTAAATTTTTATTAATTAAATCTATTAAATCATATTCATAATCAATTATTTTATTTAATATCTCACATTGTTCAGTAATTAAACTCTTACCTTCTTCTTCAAAAAGAAATTGTTTAAATGCTTGTTGTGATTGGCCTTCAAGGAAATATTGATATAATACTTCCATCATGCCAATTCTTTTATGATGCTGGGTTATCTTCTTTTGTTCTTGCATTGTTGATTTCTACTTCCTTAGTTTTAGCAATAAATATTATATGAATATTTAATAAAAATAAATTTAAAGCTGATTCAGTACGTCTTAAAATTAAATTATTAATTTTATTTTTTAAATTTACTAAATCTTCATTTGGATTAACAATTAATTTTATTCGCACAACAATATTATTATTAATAGCAGTAATATCATTTGTTTCTAACATTAGAACTTCAACATCTTCTAATGTTAATTGATAGTTATCATTAATTAATAACATATAAATAAATTTTTTAATAACTAACGAAGATAATTTTAATGTTCCAACTTTACTTTCTTCAATAAGTATTTCCATAATATTCACCTTTCTTAAGCGCGATTTTTGTATTTCCCTTCATCTGTACTTACTACAATTTTATCACCATTATTAATAAACATTGGTACTTGTAATTGTAAACCATTTTCTAAAATAGCTGTTTTTGTCGTATTAGAAACACTATTTCCCTTGACTCCTGGTGGAGCATCAACAACCGCTAATACTACCGAAGGAGGTAAATCAATACCTAATATTTCTAAATTTTTATAAACCCTTAATGATACTTCATTACCAGGAACTAAAAATTTTTTTTCTCATGATAAGCGTGATTGATCAATCCTAATTTCATTATAATCTTCATTATCCATAAAAACTGAATACATACCATCATCATAACTATAAATTGCTGGTCGTTTATCAATAATAGCTGGATAAACTGTATCACCACCGGTAAAAGTAATACTAATAATAGCTTGTGTCCTTAAATTTTTTGCTTTTACCTTCACATGCGCTTGTCCACGTCCACTTTTAGAATGTGTTGATTCAATAACTATTAAAATATCAGTTTTATTATGTAAAAAAGTAATTCCTGGTTTAAAATCATTAACGTTAATCATTTTTATTTTTTCTCCTTTCAAATGTCAATTTCACGAGATGATTTTGTTAAAATTTGATAACCATCTTTGGTAACTAAAATATCATCTTCAATTCTAACACCACCTAAATTAGGAATATAAATACCTGGTTCAACAGTAATAACCATTCCCGGAACTAAAATAGTAGATTCATTTTTAATAACTCAAGGCGATTCATGAATTTCAATACCAAGTCCATGACCAGTACCATGAGTAAAATATTGTTCATAACCCTTTTCTTTAATATATTCTCTACAAATCTTATCAATTTCACCAATAGCTATACCTGGTTTTACAGCCTTAATTCCTGCCATTTGTGCTGATTTAACTATTTCATGAATTTCAATTAATTTTGGATTAACTTTACCAATCGCAAAAGTTCTAGTCATATCTGAACAAAAACCTTCATATACACAACCAAAGTCACAAGTAATTAACTCATTATTGCCAATTTTTTTATTACTAGCTTTACCATGAGGCATTGCTCCTCTTTCTCCAGAAGCAACAATAGTATCAAATGATGCTTTTGTTGCACCATTTTTAACAAATGAACGTAATATTATATCTTCAACATCTTTTTCACTAACACCAGGTCGGATAAAGCTTAAAACTTCATTAAAAGCCAAATCACCAATAGCACAAGCTTTTGCAATTCGTGCAATTTCGATTTCATCTTTAATCATTCTTAATGAACTAACATAAATTGGAACAAATTCAATATCTTTAATTTCTTGCTTTCAACTTTCTAATTGAGCAATAGTAATATATTCTGCTTCAAAACCAATTTTTTTAATTTTTTGTGATTTTAATAAATCTTTCAACGAAGAAAAAATATTACTAAATTGAATGCATTTAACATTTTTGGCATTTTCTTTTCCCTCAGTAATATATCTTCCATCTAATAATAAATTTGCATCATTTTTGCTAATCAATAAATAACCTAACGTTGAAATAAAATCACTATATCAAAAGCGATTTTCGGGAGAGTAAAATAACATAGCATCTATTTTATTTTTGGTTAATATTGTTTCAATAATTTCTTTTTTATTTAAATTTTTCATTTTAAATTCAATCCTTTTAATAAATCATTAATTAATAACTAAGTATATTGTACTGCAAATTAAAGAAAAGAAATAAGTTTTACTTATTTCTTTTCTTTATGTAGTGTATGTTGATTACAACGAGAACAATGTTTTTTTGTTTCTAATTTTTCAGGCTTAGTTTTTTTATTACGATCAGCAATATAATTTTCTTCTTTGCAAACTTCACATCTTAAAGTTAATCCATCACGCATTGTGCGCCTCCTTAATAATAATTGAGTTATATACAATACAATATTATTGCATAATTAAATAGTTAGTTCAATTAAATAAAGGAATTATTTTTAAACTTCCTTATATGAAAAAATGTTACTAATATTAAAAATACAAAATATCAGTAACTAGGTAATTATTTAAATAATATTATTTAAAATACTTGATATCAATATAAGTCATCAGTTTTATACTGTGTAAAAATACTAACTGTTTTATTATATCTATTAATTTCGCCATTCATTCCATCAGGAATACTTTTAGTATTAACTTCTAAATTCTCAATTTTGTTTATATTTGCATCAATATTAAGAACATAATTTGGATTATTTAATGTTTTAACGAAAAAATTAGTTGAAGATTTACCCTTATTTTCTTGATTATTTAATAATTTTATTTCACTTATTTCATTAGTTAAATTTATTGTTTTTAATACAACTAATTCATTTTCAGAATTAAGATTTCTCTCAATTATTCTAACTGTCATTTTTTGTTGTCGATCAAATAAAAGTAATAATTGACTATTAATATTCAATAAATCATAATCATCAGAAATTTCAAAATTATATTTTCCTTTAATAACTTGACCTGATGAATCAATAATTTGAATATGGAATGGCAACCCTTTTTAGGACTATTTTTTGGTAGACATTTATTTTTGATAATTAACTGGAGTTAAGTAGTTTAAAGTGCTGTGAATTCTTATGTTGTTATATCAGTTGATGTAATCAAATAATTCTAATTTTAATTGGATTAATGATGTAAAATTTTTATCATTAATAAATTCAATTTTGAAAGTTTTAAAAGTTGCTTCAGCAACAGCGTTATCATAAGGACAACCTTTTTTGCTTAAAGAGCGATTAATATTGAATGCTAGTAAAAGTTTATCAATAATTTTATTATTAAATTCATTACCGCGATCACTATGAAATATTTGAATATCTTTTAAACAACGATTTGAGTGCATAAATGCTTGATGTACTAATGATGCATCTTTTTTAGTACCTACACTATGTCCAATAATTTCGCGGTTAAATAGGTCAATTAATAGGCAAATATAGTTTCATTTACCATTAACTTGAACATAAGTTAAATCACTAACAATAACTTCATTTTTAAGCCTATTATTAAAGTTTCTATTAACGATATTGGTTATTTGACTATCGTTGACTTTATTATGATGATTTTTGAATGATAATTTAGTGTATTTTGATATTAAATTATGTTTATTCATAATTTCTTTAATTTTTCTGCGTGACAAATAAATATTCTTTTCTTTTAGAACAACTTTTAATCTTCTTGTTCCATAAACTTCTTTATTTTCTTTAAAAGCACTAATAACAGCTTCATCATAAATATTATTTTGTTTTTTTCTTTTTCCTTTAAATTAAAATAATATGTTGATTTAGAAAGTTTTAAAAAACGACACATTGTGCGAATTTTATATTTAACTTTATTTTTAGCAATAATTTCTATTTTCTGCCTATTATTAGTGCTGCTTGCTTTAAAATATCATTTTCCATTCGTAACTGTTTTAATTCTTTTCTTAATTTAATTAATTCATTTTCTTCAATAGAACGATTATCTTTAGTTTTAAAACTGCCTGAATTAGTAAATTGCTTAATTCAATTATAAGTAGCTGCTCTTGTAACATTGTACTCTTTAGCAAGACAAGACACTGACTTACCGCTTTGATATAAAGCTACTATTTGTTTTTTAAATTCATCGGTATATGAGTTAATATTGGCCATAATTATAGTTCCTTTCTTTTAACTAATTTGTTCACTTGTCTACGTAATTAGTGTCCAATAAAGTGTAACCTATCCACTTTTTAAAATCTTTAATTTGACAAATTTTAAAATATACTTATCAAATAACTTCTATTTACAATTAATTTATTTTCATAAAATTAATAATATATTTATAATGTTATTTTTGGTAATTCTTTTCTAAAGATTAAATAATACATACCAGGTAATAAAATACCACCACCAATAAAATTACCAAATAAGGTTGGAAGTTGTACTTGATAACCAAATTGTAAAAAGTCATTAAATCCACTATGAATTCCATAAATATTAAATAAAGGCCCTAATCCTCAAACATAAGAATTTGCTACAACGTGAGAAAAACCAGATAAGGCAAAAACCATAATTACTAATCCTATTAATAAAAATTTAGCAGTAGATGAACGAGTGGCATGAGAAATATAAACACTTCCTGCTACTAAAAAATTACATAATATACCACTAAAAAGGCTTTTCATCAAGACATTACTAATTTATGATTAAAAATACTAACAGCATTATCCAAAAAAGCTTGATTATCAAAAAATCCTGCTCATCATGTAAATAATGAAAGAATAAAACAACCTATAAAATTACCAATTAATACTACTAGTAAGTTAATTAACATTCTTGTTAACTTAACTTGTTTTTTTATTAATGGCATAAATATCATGGAATTAGAAGTAAAAAGTTCACCACCCATAAAGACAATCATAGTAATTGCTAAAGTAAAAATAAAACCAAATTTTAAATTTTTAATACCATTATCACTTAATCCTCTACTACCAAAAATAGCCGCAATATAAGCAATACCAACAAAAAGTCCAGCCGCAATACCCATTAAAAAAGTTTTTAATAACGGACTTTCTGCTTTCTTTAATGCATACTTATAAACAGCAATATAAGTTTCAATACTTGTTAATGTTTCTTCATTATTGATATTTTCTACACTTGTATTCACGAATAAACTACTCCTATCTTTTATTTAATAGCAGCAAAAGCTGTTTCTAAAGTTTCTTTAATAATTGCACAAGATTTATCAAATGCCGTTTGCTCTTCTTTCGTTAATGGTAACTGAACTACTCTTTTTCAACCTTTTTCGTAAAGTATTGTTGGTACACCAATATAAAAACCTTGCTGTCCATATTCTCCCTGTAAATAAGCACCTGCTACTAAAACGTGATTTTGTCCTTCAAGGATATTTCTTACTAATAATGCCAATGCTGTACCAATACCATAAAAAGTTGCACGCTTTAATTTAATAATTTTATAAGCTCTTTGTGCTACTTCTTTTCTTAATTCTTCTAAATCTTTTTCTTTAATTCTACCTTCAGTAATTTGTTGATAAATAGTTTTATTACCTACCGAAACCGAACTTCAAGGAATCATTGAAGAATCACCATGTTCACCAATTACATAAGCAGCAACTGACTTTGGATTAACTGCAATTTTTTCTCCAATTAAATATTGTAAACGTAAGGTATCTAAAATTGTACCAGAACCTAATACTTGATGATAATCAAATTGTGTAATTTTTTGATAAACAGTTGTCATAATATCAACAGGATTAGATGCAATAATAGTAACACCTTTAAATCCTGATTTTTTAATTTCTAAAGCAATGCTCTTCATAATTTTGGCATTATCTGCTACCATATTTAATCTTGTTTCACCATCTTTTTGTGGTCTTCCAGCAGTAATAACAATAATATCAGCATCTTTACAATCGCTGTAATTTCCCGCCTTAATTGAAATAAAAGGATGATCTAAAGCTGCTTGACAATCAGCAAAATCAATCGCATTACCTTCAGCTATACCTTCAAAAGCATCAATTAATACATATTCTTGGGCTAAACCTTGATTAATGGCACTGTAAATAAAACTACTACCAACAGCTCCACATCCAACAAGGACAATTTTTCGTTTTGCCATATTTACCTCCATATTTTTTGCATTTCATGTAACAGTACTTTATCCTCGGCACTATTTTAATAACTTACTTTTTAAAATAAAAGTTACAATGATATGTAATATTTTTATTATGCTTTTTATATAAGAATGTTAAAAAAATAAAACTTATTTTTTCTTTTAAATTTTTGTTTTTCAATTAATAACAATCCCTTTTGGTCTAGTAAAAGCAAGTAACGAAGGACGAATACCTTGTACGCCAAGACCCGAATCCTTAACACCAACAAAAGAAAAGTGATCGGGACCACGTTGTGACTGATCGTTAATATTAACACTTCCAACTTCTAATAATTTAGCAATACTCATTGCACTATTAATATTAGTAGTAAAAACAGAAGCTTGTAAACCATATTGTGAATCATTTGCAATATTAATTGCTTCTTTTACTTCATCAAAAATAATAATCGGCAACAATGGTGCAAAAGGTTCTTCTCATGCTAAATTCATTTTTGTTGTTACGTCAGTAATAATAGTTGGTCACATTAAATTTTCTTTAAATTTATTACCAACTAAACAATTGGCTCCTTTATCTAAAGCATCTTTAATTAATTTTTTAGCATTATCAACTGTTGGTTGATCAATAACAGGAGTAATATCACAATCATCTGTGGGCAAACCAACAGTTAACTTTTCAACTTTTTCTTTTAAAATTGGAATTAATTTGCTACTAATTGTTCTTTGTACTAACACTCTTTTAATAGCAGTACAGCGTTGTCCTGAATAACTAAATGCACCTTTAATGATTTTGGTTGCTGTATCTTCAAGATCAGCATCATTAAGCACTATTGCTGGATCTTTACCTCCTAATTCTAAAATCAAATCAGCTTTTAAAGATTTCTGTGAAATACGATTACCAACAACAGCACTACCAGTAAAAGAAATAACATTAATTGCTTCATTTTCAACTAAACTATCACCAATTTCACTACCTTTACCACTTATAGAATTAAAAACACCATTAGGAATGTTAGCTTCTTTAGCTAATTTAGCTAAGTGTAATCCCACCAATGATCCTTGTGTTGCGGGTTTAAAAACAACACTATTACCAGTCACAAGTGCTGGAAATATTTTAGAGACTGATAAATTTATCGGATAATTAAAAGGGGAAATAGCAAGAACAATTCCTTTTGGTACGTATTCAAAAACAGCTAATTTGTTCATACTTCCTCAACTATCACCTGTATAAGATTCAGGATGAAGACGTAATGCTTCTTGTAAAGTATATTCAATATATTCAACTGTTCTATCAATTTCACTGCAAGCTGCTTTTGTGCCTTTAGCAATTTCATTAGTCATTAATTCAGCAAGTATTAATTTATCGCGAATAATTAATTGTTTTCAAGAATTTAAAAAAGAAATTCTTTTTAAAATAGGCATTTGTTCTCAATTTTTTTGAGCAAATTTTGCAGATTCATATACTTTTTTAATTTCAACTTTAGTTAAGGCAGGAACTTGGCCTGCTATTTTATTAGTGGTGGGATTGATAACTGATATTCAATTACCATTTTCATACAACTCACCATTAATTAGAGATTGATATTTAATAATATTATTTGTCATCTATACTTCCTCCTTAAATCACTACCATAATAATTATAGCATTGATATAAGTCATATCCTATTCACTCTTAACTAAAATTATTATTTAAATTTATATTATGAAAATCAAAAAAACTAATTCTTTAAAAAGTCCATAATTTTCAACAAAAAAGTTTATTTTAAATACCATTGTTGCTTTCTTTTCCATCAAAATTTTCTGATATTGATGATATATCAGCATCAATAACATCAGTTTTTAAATCAATCACTAAATTACTACCGCCAGCAATAATATCATCAGCAACTACTTTGCCAGTTCCTTCATTTACCTTGCTAAGATTAATGTCACTTGCTTTAATCACTAATCATTTTTCTTTTTTCGTTAATATATTAATAAAAGATGTTGCTGGTGATAAGAAAGTTTTAATAATACTAATACTTTTACTTTTAGGAACTTTTATTACTTTATTACCTTTTGTTGTTCGTGAAGTTTGTTCAATAGTATTGAATAACATTCGTTTAATTGTTCCAACTGATGTTAACATTGCATAAATATCATTACTATTACCACAAGCCATTCCTACCACTTCATCTTCTTCAGAATTAATTTTCAAAGCTTTAACACCTGTTGCAGTTTTAGTTAATAATGGAACTTTCGTTTCTAAATATTTTAAAGTCATACCCTTGCGAGTACTAATAACAATAAAATCATGACCGGTAGTACTATTAACACTAATAACACTATCGTTCTCTTTTAACTTAACATATTTGGCGGTTTTATTAAATCTGGTAGTTGCTAACTCTAAAAGTGGCATTCTTTTAATTAAACCATATCTAGTAGCGACTACTATATTTACATTTGGCTGTTCAAAACTATTAACTTGCGCAACACTAATAATTTTTTCATTTCCTTCAAGTTTACATAACGTATTAACATGAATACCATTATCTTTCCATTTATTTTCTTCTAATTTAAAAATTGGTATTAAAAAATAATTACCTTTATTTGTAAAAAATAATAAATTATTAAAATTATTGAACATTGCTCCACCAATAATAACATCATTTGGCTTACGCCCAAAATCTTGATAATCAAGATTTTGTAAAAATACTTTACTACTTATTACCTTAATTCAACCATCATAACTAATACTAACAAATACATTTTCTTGTCGCAATGTTGCTTTTTCATCAATTGTAATTTCAGAAATTTCACCTTGAATTTGTGATTTTCTTAATCCAGAAAAATGAGAATTAATTTGTTCTAACTCAGTAATAATAACTTGACGTAGTGAATTTTCATTATTAAGAATTTCTTGTAAAACAATAATTTTACTTTCAATATCTGCTTTTTCTAAAACTAATGATTGAATATCAGTAGCAGTTAAACGATATAAACGCAATTGTACAATTGCTTCTGCTTGAATATCAGTAAAATTAAAAGCTGATATTAAATTTAATTTTGCTTGCATACGGTCAGTTGATGTTCTAATAATTTTAATTACTTTATCAACTTCACTTAATGCAATAACTAAACCATTAACAATCTCTAATCTTCGTTCTAATTGTGCTAAGTCATATTGTGAACGCTTAGTAACAACATCAATTTGATGATTAATATAAAAATCTAACATATTAATTAAACTCATTTGTACTGGTTTTTTGTTAGCAATTGCTACTAAATTAAAGTTATAATAAATTTGTAAATTGGTATTTTTAAATAAATAATTTAAAATTTCTTGTGGTTTACTATCTTCTACTAAATCAATAACTATTCGTAAACCAAAACGATCCGTTTCATCACGTACTTCTTTAATACCATGAATTTTTGCTAATGTTTTAACATCATCAATTTTTTTAATTAAATCTTGTTTAATAACTTCAAATGGAATTTCGGTAATAATTATTTGTGGAATTTCACCTTCATTATTAATATGAGTTTTGGCACGAATTGCAATTCGCCCCTTACCAGAACGATAAGCTTCTTTAATACCTTTAATACCTTGAATAATTCCTCCGGTTGGAAAGTCAGGACCCTTAATAACACGCATTAATTCGCTTAAATTACATTGTGGATTATTAATTCTCATGACAATTGCATTAATTACTTCTTGTAAATTATGAGGTGGAATATTAGTTGCCATTCCAACGGCAATTCCAGAAGCACCATTTACTAATAAATTTGGAAAATAGGCAGGTAAAACTGTTGGTTCTGTTTCTGATTCATCAAAATTTTTAATTAAACTAATAGTATTTTTCTTAATATCCTTCAATAATAATTCTGAAATTAATGATAAACGTGCTTCTGTATATCGCATCGCAGCAGGATTATCACCATCAATTGAACCTTTATTACCGTGCATTTGTACTAATGGTCATGCTACCTTTCACTCTTGTGCCATTCTACACATCGCAGCATAAACCGCTGTATCACCATGAGGATGATATTTACCAATTACTTCTCCAACAACACGAGCTGCTTTTTTATATGCTTTATCATTGGTTAAACCCAAATCATTCATAGCATGCAAAATTCGACGTTGAACTGGCTTCAAACCATCACGGACATCGGGCAATGCTCGTTCTAAAATAATATATTTGGCATATCGACCAAAACGTTCTGCAACAATATCATCAATAGGATAAGATAAAATTTGTTCATTATTTTGTTGAATCTCTTCTTTACTATTCATAACTTATAAACTCCTTTTTTTCTTAATAATCACTAGCTTCAAAAGAAATATTTTCTTCAATTCATTTTCGTCTTTTTTCTGGTTTATCACCCATTAATATTTGAATTTCTGTTTCTGCTGATAGAGCATCCTCAATAGTAATTTTAATTAATTGACGGACGTTTGGGTCCATAGTTGTTTCTCATAATTGTTCAGCATTCATTTCTCCTAAACCTTTATAACGTTGCAGGTCATATTTACCTTTAATTGTTTCAACTTTATCTTTTAATTCTAACTCATTTCAAACATATACATGTTTCTCTTGCTCTTCTTCTTTAAAAGAAATTTTAAATAAAGGCGGTAATGCAATATAAATATTACCCGAAGTAATTAAATCTCGCATATAACGATAGAAAAAAGTTAGTAATAAAATTTGAATATGGGCACCATCAGTATCGGCATCAGTCATAATAATGACTTTATTATAATTACAATTTTCAATACTAAATTCGTTACCAACACCAGCACCAATCGCATTAATAATCATACTAATTTCCTCATTATTAAAAAGATCAATTACTTTAGTTTTTTCGGCATTAATTACTTTTCCTTTTAACGGTAATATCGCTTGGAACTTACGATCACGACCTGACTTGGCACTGCCACCAGCGGAATCTCCTTCCACTAAAAATAATTCATTAATATTAGGATTTTTACTTTGTGCGGGCACCAATTTACCTACTAAAAATTTTTGCGTATCTTTACTTTTATTACGCAATGATTCACGTTCTTTTCTTAAAGCATTACGAATATCACGAGCCTTAATGGCTTTATCAATAATTTTTTTAGCAGCATCACTATTTTCGTGAAGTCAAAATGAAAATCTTTCATTAACAATATTATCAACAACAATTCTTGCTTCGGGCGTTCCTAATTTACCTTTTGTTTGACCTTCGTATTGAATTAAATTTTCAGGAATACGCAACGAAACAATAGCAACCAAACCTTCTCGCAAATCATTACCTTCTAAATTTTTATCTTTTGCTTTTAATAATTCTTGTTTTCTTGCATATTCATTAATAGCTTTTGTTAAACCACTTTTAAAACCAACTAAATGACTTCCACCATCAACAGTTTTAACGTTATTGGCAAACCCTACTAACGTTTCGCTATAATCTTCCGTATATTGTAATACAATTTCAACGTCAATATTATTTTGTTTACCTTTTAAACTAACAATTGGTGATAAATTTTTTTTATCTTTATTTAAATATTGCATAAAAGCAACTAAGCCATTTTCATAATGAAAAGTTTCTTCAGTACCTATCCTCTTATCAATTAATTGAATACTTAAATCATTAATTAAAAAAGCACTTTCACGTAAATGTTGTTCAAATAAATGAACATTTCAATCACAACCTAGAAAAACACGATGAAAATCAGGTAAAAATTGTACCCTAGTTCCTGTTTTATAAGTGTTACCAATCATTTTTAAACTTTGATCAATCTTACCACCATTTTTAAATTTAATTTCATGAATTTTTTTATCACGATGAATAGTAACAATCATTCAATTACTTAAAGCATTTACTACTGAAGCACCAACGCCATGTAAACCACCCGAGGTTTTATAACTATTAGTGTCAAATTTTCCACCAGCATGTAAAACCGTATAAATAACTTCGGGAGTACTTTTTTTTGAAGCATGCATACCAGTTGGAACACCACGACCATTGTCTTCAACAGTAACTGACTTATCAACATTAATAGTAACAACAATACTAGTACAAAAACCAGCTAATGCTTCATCAATACCATTATCAACAATTTCTCAAACTAGATGATGAAGACCACGATTATCAGTAGAACCAATATACATTCCAGGTCTTTTTCTAACTGCTTCTAGACCTTCTAAAATTTGAATTGATGATTCATTATAAACACTGTTTTTTGGTTTATTTGCCATGAAAAAAAACTCCTTACTACAATTTATTTCATTTTCATTTTATCATATATTTATTTATTTAAAGATAATGTCGATAAAAGAACTAAATCAATTTTATAATTTAAAGTTAAAGGTTTGGATAGGTTACACTTTATTGGACACTAATTACGTAGACAAGTGAACAAATTAGTTAAAAGAAAGGAACTATAATTATGGCCAATATTAACTCATATACCGATGAATTTAAAAAACAAATAGTAGCTTTATATCAAAGCGGTAAGTCAGTGTCTTGTCTTGCTAAAGAGTACAATGTTACAAGAGCAGCTACTTATAATTGAATTAAGCAATTTACTAATTCAGGCAGTTTTAAAACTAAAGATAATCGTTCTATTGAAGAAAATGAATTAATTAAATTAAGAAAAGAATTAAAACAGTTACGAATGGAAAATGATATTTTAAAGCAAGCATCACTAATAATAGGCAGAAAATAGAAATTATTGCTAAAAATAAAGTTAAATATAAAATTCGCACAATGTGTCGTTTTTTAAAACTTTCTAAATCAACATATTATTTTAATTTAAAGGAAAAAGAAAGAAAACAAAATAATATTTATGATGAAGCTGTTATTAGTGCTTTTAAAGAAAATAAAGAAGTTTATGGAACAAGAAGATTAAAAGTTGTTCTAAAAGAAAAGAATATTTATTTGTCACGCAGAAAAATTAAAGAAATTATGAATAAACATAATTTAATATCAAAATACACTAAATTATCATTCAAAAATCATCATAATAAAGTCAACGATAGTCAAATAACCAATATCGTTAATAGAAACTTTAATAATAGGCTTAAAAATGAAGTTATTGTTAGTGATTTAACTTATGTTCAAGTTAATGGTAAATGAAACTATATTTGCCTATTAATTGACCTATTTAACCGCTAAATTATTGGACATAGTGTAGGTACTAAAAAAGATGCATCATTAGTACATCAAGCATTTATGCACTCAAATCGTTGTTTAAAAGATATTCAAATATTTCATAGTGATCGCGGTAATGAATTTAATAATAAAATTATTGATAAACTTTTACTAGCATTCAATATTAATCGCTCTTTAAGCAAAAAAGGTTGTCCTTATGATAACGCTGTTGCTGAAGCAACTTTTAAAACTTTCAAAATTGAATTTATTAATGATAAAAATTTTACATCATTAATCCAATTAAAATTAGAATTATTTGATTACATCAACTGATATAACAACATAAGAATTCACAGCACTTTAAACTACTTAACTCCAGTTAATTATCAAAAATAAATGTCTACCAAAAAATAGTCCTAAAAAGGGTTGCCATTCCAAAACATTAATAATGTTTTAAATGAACAACTAAAAAAAACTAATGAAATAAAAGATAATCAAAATGATAATGAAATTTGAAAAAATAATCAAGAAGAAATTATTGAAATCATTGATAACTATAAACATAATTTAAATCAAAAACTTAAAAATATTAATTCAGAACTTAATAATCATTCTCTAAAAAAAGATTTTATTAATATTCTAAAGTTTGGAAAAGAAAATTATTCATTATTACATATAGCAGTATTAAATGATTGACAAAAATTAGTAACTTATTTAATAAATGAATGACCAGTTGATATTGATTATCAAGATAATTCGGGAAATTCGGCATGAAATCATGCTTGTATGTTATTACAACCAAAAAATACTTTGACTATTAAAAAGAACATCAATTAACTTATAAAAATAAAGTATTTATAAAACAATTAATTCCTTCATCTCCAAATTGAAATCCAATTGAAAAACAAGAAATTAATAAAAATGCTAGTGAAAATAGAAAAAAAATATTGACTATTATATGCCAAAAGATAAAAATAGTATTGAGAGTTGAGAACATATTAGTAGTATCGATTTACAAATGCAAAATTCTTTCACAAACGAAAGCAATACGTTAAAATTTTCAATATCTTAAAACATTAAGATATTTTTTATCTAACTTTTGATATTTTTACATTAGTAACTTAGATAAATATCTTATTTACGTTATTATTTATTTCTTAATAACATATTATTCAAAACTATGTAATTCTTTTCATAGTTTTTCTAAAATTACTTTTGATTTAACTAATGATGAAAGTTCTGTTTTTGTAGCATTTTGCAATAATTGTCAAGTTGGAAATTGCTGTAATATTTTATTTTGTAATTGTAAACCAATTCCTGGTACTGATGATAAAACACTACTTATCATTGATTGACTTCGCTTTGCTTTATGATATTTAATTGCATAATTATGAACTTGATCTTGTAATTTACTCAAAAATAAAAAACAAGCATCAGTCTTAGGAATATTAATAATTTGCATTTTATCATTTATAATTTTATCAGTTTGATGTTTTTTATTTTTAACTAATCCAATAATAGGAATTGTTAAGTTTAATAATGTTAGTTGTTCTAATGTAGCACTAATTTGTGGTTTTCCACCATCAACAATAATTAAATCAGGAAGTGGCAATTTATTAATAACTAAGTGATGATATCTACGATAAATCATTTCACAAAAACGATGATAATCATCAACAATTTTTGGATCTAATAAAAATTTGCGATAATCATTAAAACTAGGATTACCATTCTTATAAACAATCATACCACCAACACTAGCACTTTGTTGAAGATTAGAAACATCAAAAACCTCTAAATGATTTAAATTAGGAATTTTTAATCATTGTGATAATACTTTCATCATATTTAACGGCGCATTAAACTGATTAGTCTGTAAATAATTATTTCATGCATAAATGGCATTGGTTTTTGCCAATGTTAAAATATGTTCTTTTGTTCCTTTAATTGGATTAATAAATTTTATTTGTGGAAATAATAATTTTAATTGTTTTAAATCAATATTTGATGGTAAATATATTTCATTTGGCAATGTATTTTTACTATATAGTTGTTGACAATAATTACGAATTAAATCTTGAATTTCTAAGTAATTATTTTGAACTATTTGTTCATCTTTAGCTTGCAATTTACCATTACGATAAAATAAAGTAATTAAAACAACCATTTCATTTTCAATTAAAAAATTAATAAAATCGCGATTTCCATAATCTTGAAACTCAACAACTTGTTGTGATAAAAATAGATCTATTTTTGATAACAAAATTTTAATACGATTAGCATTTTCAAATTGTAAGTTTTCAACACTAATATTCATATTATTAATTAATATTTTTTTAACAGCAGTAACATTCCCTTTGAAAAATTGATCAATTTTACTAATCATATCTTCATAATAAGTAATAGGTACTGATTTAAAACAAGCGCCAGAACATTGCTGTAAATGATAATATAAACAAGGTTTACCAAGATTACCAGCACATTTTCGTAATGGAAAAATTCGTTCCAATAACTTTAAAATTTCACGCGCACCAGTACCATCGGGAAATGGTCCATAATAATGTCCCTCTTTTTTAGTAGCACTACGTACATAACGATATTGTGGATCACGATTATTAGTGATTTGAATATAAGGATATTTTTTATCATCTGCTAACAAAATATTATATTTAGGATGATGTTTTTTAATCAATGTTTGTTCTAAAATTAAAGCCTCTTTTTCATTAGATGTCGTAATGTATTCAACATCATGAATATCATTAACTAATAACATTGTTTTAAAATTACTGGCTTTATTTAAATATGAAGTTACTCGTTTTTTTAATGAATTAGCTTTACCAACATAAATTAAATTATTATGTATATCTTTAAATAAATAGCATCCAGCAATATTAGGTAAAAGTTTAATTTTCATTTGTAGTAAAGATTTTTCTGCCATTAGTTCACCTAAATTTATTAACAAATTAAAAGATACTTTGATTTTAACATTAATATAATGTTTTATCCTAAAGTAAACTCTTAATTTTATTCATTATTAATTACTTATGATTCGTTATTAATAATAGTCTCGTTATCATTAATAATTTCACGATTTAAAATACTATCTTCTAAACTTTTTTTAACTACCAGAGTACCTTTGCTATTACTCATTACATCTTTTTGTTTTTCAGGGTCAATTTTACCAAAAGGAGTTAAATAACTATTTTCATTAAAATAAACAATAGGTAAAGAAGGTTTATTGATAATGTCGCTATTATCATTTTGTTTTATTTCTGCTTTTTTTACTGGTGATATAGATGGTTCCTTCTTTGATTCCTTATTAAAATTATTTTCTTTTCTAAAAGATTTTTTAACTTGTTTATCAATTAATAATTTTTCTTTTTTTAACTTAATATGTTTTTGTTTTAAATCAGCATTTATTTTATTTTTTTGCTTTTTATTTTTATTATTAATAATAATTTGTTTAATAATTTGTTTCATTTTGCTAAAGAAAATAAAAGGTTTATTAAAAATAAATAAACAAGTTAAAGAAAAAATACTAATAAAGTTTGCAATTAAATTAGTAACAAAAAAACCATAATTAAAAATACCTATTAAAACATTACTAATAATGCCACCAGTAGCATATGCTGGAAAAAAGGTTTCAACACTAAAGTCTTTAAAAGAAATTGGTGAAGCAAAAAAACCTAGATAATTATTTATAGCATTTGTATTTCATCATGTTTTAACGTATATTTCACTAATATTTAATAGGTTTAAATTATAATAACTAGTTCATAAATTATTCTTTCCTAAAATTATTAAAGTTAAAGTTTGTGTTGTCCAACAACTAATCACTAAAAATAAAAAAGTAACAAAAATATACTTCAATTTAAATTGCATGCGATAACCAAAAGCTAAAGGAATAATCATTAAAAAAAGAAAGAAATAAACAGCATATTTCACTCATCCAAATAAAAAAGAAAAAAGAAAATCATCAAGTACTTTACCAATTATTGAAAATCTAGTTAAACTAACTATTAGGAAAAAGAAGATTACTAATAAGAAAAAAAGTAACCCAACTTCATCACCACGAGATTGAGATTTTGATATTTTAATGCCATTTTTAATCATAAGAATATCACCTCTTAACAGTCTCCACAAAATAACTTATAAAAATAGTATAACATAATTGATATATGTAATATCTTTCTATAATCGATTTTTGATTTATTATTGCAAAAGAACAATAATATTTTTTTAATACTTTTATCATAAAAAATGTATTATTTAAATTTCATATTCATTATTTTCTAGATTTTAAAAATTTAAAATAAATCATTTTTCTTATTTATATTTATTTAACAATTAATTTATATAATATTATATAATCATTGTAAACTTAATATAAGTTTTACCCGTTGCTTCATTTAAAGTAAAATGGGTTTTTATTTTCTAATTTTAAAGGGGACATAAACAATGTGAGGTTTTAATAAAAATAAAAAAGAAGAACAAGAAAGACAAAAAGAAGCCGAAAAACAAGCAGAACAACTACGAAAAATTGAAAGAGACCAAGCTAAATTAAAAGCCGAAAGAGAAGAAAGAAAAAGCCTCCCTAAATAATTTTGCATTTCAGAATTCAACATTTTTTCAACTAATCTTTTTGTTAATTCTTTATATAAACCGCCAGGTTTAAAAACTGTTGTTAAATCTTCAGTATTTTCTAGTAATAAATCTACTGCTTTTGATATTGGATCATTATTATTAAAGTTATCTTTTTTAGCCATCTGTAACTCACTCTTTCTAGTCATTTAATTATATTTACTAGAATTAATTAAACATAGTTATTTTTGTAAGTTACACAGATTACTAAACATTTCCTACAGTTTCGAACTCATGATTATTGAAATTATGCTAAAAAAAATAATATTCAATTAAGCATGACAGATGGCTATGCTTCATATCAAAATGCAATTGTTGAAACTGTATTTAAAACTTTAAAAGTTGTTTATTTTAAAAGACAAAAATTCAAAAATAAAAATACCTTTTTATTACATATGAATCATGCTATTTGAAAATACAATAATACAAGATTTCACACAATAATTAAAAATACTCCAGAAAGAGTATTTCAATTACTTTTTCACTAGAGTATAATTATTGCAACTTAGGGGTGACCCTTTCACTATTAATGATTACTTTTGTTGTTTTATAAATAAAAGTTATTATATTGTATAATTAATTATATTTGAGAAATTAGATAGAAACTCAGGAGGAACCATTGTGGAAAATTTAGTAAGTGAAGAAATAATTGAAGAAACGTATTCAAAAATTAAAGATAAAATTAGTAAGACAAGTTTGATAAAAGCAGATAAACTTTCTTCATTTTCTGGTAATAATATATTTTTAAAGTTAGAAAATTTACAAAAAACAGGTAGTTTTAAAATTAGAGGCGCTTTAAATAAAATTCTTAATTTATCAAAGGAACAGCAAGCAAAGGGTTTAATTGCTGCTAGTGCTGGTAATCATGCACAAGGAGTCGCTTTAGCAGCTTCAAGTTTAAATTTAGTATCAAAGATAGTTATGCCTGTAACAGCACCACTAGCCAAAATTGCTGCTACTAAAGAATTTGGTGGTGCTAAATGTACTGTTAAACTTTGTGGTAATATGTTTGATGATGCAATGTCTGAAGCATTAAGACTTGAAAAAGAAGAAGGGTTAACGTTAGTTCATCCATATGATGATAATTTTGTTATTGCTGGTCAAGGTACAATTGGTTTGGAAATATATGAACAAATGAATGCAATGGGTAAAGAAATTGATTATTGTTTAGTTCCAATTGGTGGAGGAGGACTTTTAAGTGGTATTTCAATTTATTTAAAAAGTAAAAATCCAAATATTAAATTTATTGGTATTGAAGCAGAAAATGTTGATTCTTATAATCAAGCTTTAAAACAAGGAAAACCATTTAAAATTCAAGGTAAAAGTTCAATTGCTGATGGAATTGCTGTTAAACAAACAGGGGAATTAACATTTAATATTTTAAAGAAAAATGTTGATAAAGTTATTACTGTTAGCGAAGAAGAAATTGCACAAGCAATGTTATTTTTATTAGAAAAATGTAAAATTGTAACTGAAGGTAGTGGTGCTGTTAGTGTTGCTGCTATTCTTTCTGGTAAATTAGATAAAATCATTGGTAAAGATAAAAATGTTGTTTGTGTAATTAGTGGTGGCAATGTTGATATTACTACATTAGGAACAATTATTAATAGTGCCTTAATTAGTTCACATCGACGAGTTCCTTTTTCAGTTAACGGTAAAATTAATAATAGTACTATTAGCGAAATTATTAATATTATTACTAAAAATGGTGCTTCTATTTATAAAATTCACAGTACATTTGATCGTAATAAATTAGATATTAGTAATTTTAGTATTTTTATAGTTATGGATACATCAGATGAATTTCAAAAAAATAAAATTTTTGCTGAGATTAGAGCATCAAGTTCTAACTTTACATTATTAGCTAAATAATTTTTGAATTTGGTATTTTATTAAAACAAAAATTTAGTTTAAAAATATCAATTATATTTTAAAAAGAGACACTATTAATAGTGTCTCTTTTTAAAATAAATTATAGTTATTTTGCTTTTGCTAATTTAGTCATAATTTTAGATTTTTGACGAGCAGCTTTATTAATGTGATAAATGCCTTTAACAACAGCTTTATCAATTAAACTACATACTTCATTAACAAGTACTGTAGCATTTTCTGCTTTGTTTTTTATTGATATTTCAGCTTTTTTTAAAGCAGTTTTAACTTTAGATTTATAACTTTTATTAATTTCATTTCTTTTTTGGTTTGTTTTAATTCTTTTAATTTGTGATGCAATGTTAGCCATTTTTTCTCCTTTTTTGTTTTGAACATGTTTTATAGATTAATTACAACAAAAATAATTATAACAAAAATCATAAATGTTGTATAATATTTTTTATTTTTTCAGTATAATTAATGTGTTAGCTTTTTGTTAATAGTATATTTTAATTTTTTTACACTTTTAATGTAAATGATTTGTTTAAAAACTTTAATGATAAATGTAGGTGTGGTAAATAAATGAGTTACTATTTTCGTAACCCTTATCAATTTTCTTACCATAGTATTGGTAGGATTAGAACAAGATTAAAATTGCAAGACTTAAATGATATCCAATTACGTGAATATTGTTTAAAATTGATTAATGAGTCTTATGATATTGAAGAGACAAAAAGTTTTAAATATATTAGAGTAAATAAAACACATCTTTATTTTGTAATTAAAAAAGATGTTAATTTAATTTTAACAATTTCACCGATGAGTCCAACTAAACTATTAGCAGTAATCGAGGAAAATTTATAAATCAAAAAAAGAGGAATAAAAAATGGGAAATTTATCTAGTCAATGATGAATGTTAGCGCTTATAGGAGTAGTTTTAATAATTTTTATTTTTACAACCATTTCAGCAAAAAAGAAGAAAAAAGAAGAGAAAAAACAACGTCAAAAAGAAGTAAAAAATATTATTAAATCCTTTATGCGTGATGAATTAAAATTGCAACATAAAACAGTAGAATTTGAACAAGTAGTTTCACGTAGTAGTAAAGAATATCGCTATCGTGATGTTTTTGATGTAATTGTAAAATTATATGATTCTAAGAAAAATGATTTATTTGCAACTAAAGCATTTGAGGTAGAAGGATTTACTAAGCAATTATCAAAGAAAGAATTTGAAACAATTTGAAAAGTAAATTGTGAATTGGATTTAGAAGAAACACTTAAGAAAATTGAAATGTCAAAAAAACGTAGTGGTAAAATTAAAATAAAAAGAAAGACAGCAGAAGAAAAAACAGCAATTAAAAAAGAAAATGAAGCCGTTAAACTTGCAATTGAAGAAGAACGTTTACAAAATAAAGAAAATAAAAAACGTGCTAAAAATTTAGAAAAACCTAAAATTGCAATTCATGATAAATTTTCTGGATGAAAAGATAAATAAATCTTTATTTTTAAGTAGGCAATTGGGTGATATGTAATGAAAATTTATAAAGATGATTATAAGCATTTCCGTATTTGTCGAAAACTTTCATGATTTTTAAATGCAAAAAATTATGCTTTAGCTAAGCATTTAATTGAAGAGAAAAAGATAATAAATTTTGTTGAACTAACGCATACTAAAACAAGTAGTAAATTTAAATCTAATTTAATTACTATTTCTGATTTAGATGATGATACATTTGAAAATAATTATAATGAAGAAGATGATTCTGAATTTTATCTTGGTGAAACAATTGCAGATGGTATTGAAACTGGGCACTATGCTCAAGAATATTTTAAAGTAAAATATTCTTATTTTAATTTTGAGTCTGAACCGGGTAATAATGTCATAGAAATTATTAATAATAAAGAGTATGATGTTTTATTTGAACCAAGATTTGAATATCAGGGCTGTGTTACTAAGTGTGATATTTTAAAACGAAATAATGATGGTTGGGATTTAATTGAAGTAAAAGCAGTAACTTGAGTTAAAGAAGAACATATGTGAGATTTACTTTATCAGTATGATATTTTAACCAAATGTGGAATTAAAGTAGTTAATACTTATATTATGTATTTAAATAATAATTATGTTAAGAAAGAAAAAATAGATTTAAATGAATTATTTATTGTTAATGGATCAACTTGGCAAAAAAGTCCTAATACTAAAAAAAGTTTTAGTCTTTTTGAATCAATTCAAGATGAAATTTTAAATAATAATTTGAAATTACAATATGAAAATATTAAGAATATTATTAAAATTAGTGATATTGATGAAATAGTTAAATTATTAACTTTACCTTATTGTCATGAAAATAGTAATCAATTTTGTCCTCATATTTTTAAATATTTTTCTATTCATAATACTATTTTTGAATTATATCGTTTAAGAAAAACTAAGAAAGCATTGTGATATTATGAAGAAGATTTGTTAGAAATTAATGATGAAAGATTATTACCATTTTTAACAAAGTCTAATTTACATTTAAGACAATATGATGTAATTAAAAATGGTGAAAAATTAATTGATGGCAATAAATTTGTTGATTTAAAAATTGAATACAAAAAGTACCAATATCCAATTTATATGTATGATTTTGAGACTATGAAATCTGCAATACCTAAGTTTAAAAATAGTAAACCATATCAACAAATTCCTTTTCAATATTCTGTCCATGTATTATTGGCACCAGATTTTGATTTTAAAACTTATAAATCAATTAAACATTATGAATTTTTAGCAGATGGAAATGATGATCCAAGAGAAATGTTAACAAAAAAATTATGTCATGATTTAATTAATATTCATGGTAAGGGTACGTATGTTGCTTATAATCAATCATTTGAGAAATCTGTTCTTAAAAAATTAGCTTATTATTATCCTCAATATAAAAATAAATTATCATTAATCCATGATGGTACTATTGATTTACAAGATTTTTTTAAAGAATTTAAAATTTATAAAGAACAGTTTTATGGTTCTCTTTCAATTAAAAAAACTTTACCAGCATTTGAACCTTCCTTTTCTTATGAAGGATTAGTTATTAAAAAAGGAGATATGGCATCAGAAGTTTTTCGTAGAAGAGTTGAAAATAACATTAGTTTAACTAATTGAATTCATAATTTTCGTGAAAATATGTTAAAATATTGTGCTCAAGATACTTTAGGTATGGTAGTATTATTCTGACATGTAAAAAATATTATTGAAATGTACAAAGCAAAAATTGAGGGCGAAAATTATGAAAAAATTTAAAATTTTATTTATGGGTTCTTCTTTTTTTTCTGAAAATATTTTAAAAACATTGTTAATAACAATGAAAAATGAAGTTGAAATAGTTGGTGTTGTTTGTCAGCCAGATCGTAAAATTGGTCGTAAACAAGAAGTTGTTCCTTTAGCAATTAAACAATTGGCAGAAGAATATCAAATCCCTGTTTTCCAACCAGAAAATATTATTGAAAGTTTAAAAAGTTTACAATTATTAAATATTGATGTTATTCTTACTTGTGCTTATGGTCAATTTTTACCAAAAGCAATTTTAAATTTACCAAAATATAAATGTTTAAATATTCATGCTTCATTATTACCATCATTGCGTGGTGGTGCCCCTATTCAATGAGCAATTATTAATGGATTACAAACTACTGGTATTACATTAATGAAAATGGTAAGTAAAATGGATGCAGGAGCAATTTATGTTCAAGAACAAGTTTCAATTGGTATTGAGGATACATATACTTCTTTAGTTAATAAGTTGATAACTTTAGCACAAAATATGTTAATAAAATATTTATTAAAAATCATTAATAATGAAATACAAGAGCAAGAACAAGATGAAAATAAAGTAACTTTTGGTTTAAATATTAAAAGAAGTGATGAAAAAATTAATTGAAATCTTTCAGCACAATTAATTTCATGTCATGTTCGTGGATTGTATAATACACCAATCGCTTATACTACATTGAATGATAATATATACAAAATTCATCAAGTAACAGTAACTAATGAATTATCAAATGCTTTGCCAGGAACAATTGTTGCAATAAATAAATTAGGTATTATTGTTGCCACTAAAACTAATAACATAGTAATTAAGGTTATTCAACCAGCAGGTAAAAAAGAAATTATAGCAGCTTGTTACTATGGTTCTAAAATTAATCCAATTGCAATTGGTTTTATCTTTAAATAGTAATAAAAAAATAACTAATATTTTTTGGTAATCTAGGAGGAAAAGATGTATCGTTTTCGCTCAATTAAATATCTAGCAATGACTGGTATTATTACTGGTTTATTAGTAACAATTGGTTATTGTTCAACTTTTCTTTTTGGTTGAGCAATTACTAGTTTATTTGGTGGAAATTCTACTTTGCAATTATTTGATGCTGTTTTTATTCCGTTTTGTGCTTTTTTTGAAGGGCCAATGCTGTTATTTGCAGGACCAATTGCGGGTGGCATTTTTGATTTAATTAGTGGTGTTAAAATTGTGGTTATTCCTATTACAATTTTTATTAGAATTTTAATGTTTTTTGTTATTAAGTTATTAATTAATAAATCTTGATGAAGTACTATTTATACTTTCTTTTTTGCTGGTATTTTATTACTTATTTACCCATTGTCTTATTTAGTAATTTATCAAGATTATGCTATTACAGTTAATGAATTAATTACTGATAGTATTCAAGCTATCTTTGCTTATTTTGTTGCTATTCCACTTTATTATGCTCTTAGTAAAAATAAGATTAGATCAAATTATAGTTTTTGAAATGATCAAGAATTTGATTATTTAAAAAATAAAAAAATAACTGTTTTAGAATAGTTTACTTATTATCAATTATTGATATCTAATATAGACAATATGGTATAATTTTATAAAATTAATATAAGTTTATACCCATTTACTTAAGTTTTAAGGTAAAGGGTTTTTAATTAAAATAAGGAGAAAAAGGTTTTATGAATAAAAAAATTAAAAAAGTTTTAAAAAAATATCTAAGTTAAAAAAAGTAATTAAAAATCATATAATCGATCCAACACCATCTGAAACAGTTATTGCAACTACTGTTCTTTCTGCTGCTGCTATTAGTGGTATTATAATTGGAGCTGGTAGTATTATTGCGGTGGGAACGGTTTCTGCTATGACATATATAGTAGAAAAAATAAATGAATCAGAAAATAATAGTGTTATTGAAGGTAGTAAATCTCAAACAAAGAGATTAACATCAGTAATATAGATAAATTAATATCATGAAATGTTACTTTTAATATTTAATTAATAATAAAAAAATGAATAATTATTATATTCATTATTAAATTGAATTTCACCAATTGAAAATTTTACTTTAATAACATCACCTTTTGAAAAATAAGTTCCATCATTTACGGATTTACTTACTTTAACTTTAAAGTGGTCACCTTGTTTCATAAGATCAGCAATTCTTTCTCCTAAAGAATAAATTGGACTTTTTAGATAGTTTGTTAAATCTGTATCAACTAATAATTTTGATTTAGGTTGTCCAATTTTAAATTCTGGAATATCATTAAAGTTATTTAATGATATGTTAGATGTGGTTGGTAATTTAGGTAATACAAGACCATCATTTGGTTTGGATAAAATATTTAATAAATAATTGTCAGATAATTGTTTATTATTTTTTTCAAAAAATATAGTTATTGTATCACCTGTAATTATATAATCTGTATGATCTATTTTTTTGGAAATGTTTAGTAATCTGTGTAACTTACAAAAATAACTATGTTTAATTAATTCTAGTAAATATAATTAAATGACTAGAAAGAGTGAGTTACAGATGGCTAAAAAAGATAACTTTAATAATAATGATCCAATATCAAAAGCAGTAGATTTATTACTAGAAAATACTGAAGATTTAACAACAGTTTTTAAACCTGGCGGTTTATATAAAGAATTAACAAAAAGATTAGTTGAAAAAATGTTGAATTCTGAAATGCAAAATTATTTAGGATATGAAAAAAATCAACATAGTACTACTGAAAATGCTCGTAATGGTACAAGTTCAAAAAAATTAATAACTCAACAAGGTAAAATTGAAATTGATGTACCAAGAGATCGCAATAGTAATTTTACTCCTGTAATAGTTCCTAAAAGGCAAAGAAGATTTGATGGTTTTGATCAACAAGTTCTTTCCTTGTATGCAAAAGGAATGACATTATCTGACATTAGAATGCAGTTGCAAGAGTTATATCATGGTGCTGATATTAGTGAAAGTGTTATTAGTCAAATTACTGATGATGTTATTGATGATGTTAAAGCATGACAAAATCGACCATTAGAAAGTATTTATCCTATTGTTTATTTTGATTGTATAGTAGTTAAAGTACGACAAGATAAACGGATTATTAACAAATCAGTTTATATAGCATTAGGAGTTGATTTAGAAGGCAAAAAAGATGTTTTAGGATTATGAATTAGTGAAAATGAAGGTTCTAAGTTTTGATTATTTAATTTCACAGAAATGAAAAATCGTGGCTTAAATGATATTCTTATTGCTTGTAGTGATAATTTAACAGGCATGTCAGAAGCAATACAATCAGTTTATCCTAAAACAGAACATCAATTATGCATTGTTCATCAAATTAGAAATAGTTTAAAATATGTTTCATACAAACATCGAAAAGGTCTAGTTGCAGATTTAAAACCAATTTATATTGCATGTAGTGAAGAACAAGCAATGCAAGCTTTAGAATCGTTTGAAAGTAAATGAAATAAACAATATCCTCAAATTACTAAATCTTGATATAAAAATTGAGATAATTTAATGGTTTTTATTAGTTATCCAGTAGAAATCAAAAGAGTGATTTATACTACAAATGCTATTGAATCTGTTAATAGTCAATTACGAAAAATCATCAGAAATAAAAAAGTTTTTCCTAATGATATGGCAGTTTTCAAAATATTTTACTTGGCAATTAAAAATATAACAAAAAAATGAACATTGCCTATTCAAAATTGAAATATAGAAATTGCTCATTTTATGATAAAATTTGAAGACAGAATGGAAATGTTTAGTAATCTGTGTAACTTACAAAAATAACTATGTTTAATTAATTCTAGTAAATATAATTAAATGACTAGAAAGAGTGAGTTACAGATGGCTAAAAAAGATAACTTTAATAATAATGATCCAATATCAAAAGCAGTAGATTTATTACTAGAAAATACTGAAGATTTAACAACAGTTTTTAAACCTGGCGGTTTATATAAAGAATTAACAAAAAGATTAGTTGAAAAAATGTTGAATTCTGAAATGCAAAATTATTTAGGATATGAAAAAAATCAACATAGTACTACTGAAAATGCTCGTAATGGTACAAGTTCAAAAAAATTAATAACTCAACAAGGTAAAATTGAAATTGATGTACCAAGAGATCGCAATAGTAATTTTACTCCTGTAATAGTTCCTAAAAGGCAAAGAAGATTTGATGGTTTTGATCAACAAGTTCTTTCCTTGTATGCAAAAGGAATGACATTATCTGACATTAGAATGCAGTTGCAAGAGTTATATCATGGTGCTGATATTAGTGAAAGTGTTATTAGTCAAATTACTGATGATGTTATTGATGATGTTAAAGCATGACAAAATCGACCATTAGAAAGTATTTATCCTATTGTTTATTTTGATTGTATAGTAGTTAAAGTACGACAAGATAAACGGATTATTAACAAATCAGTTTATATAGCATTAGGAGTTGATTTAGAAGGCAAAAAAGATGTTTTAGGATTATGAATTAGTGAAAATGAAGGTTCTAAGTTTTGATTATCTAATTTCACAGAAATGAAAAATCGTGGCTTAAATGATATTCTTATTGCTTGTAGTGATAATTTAACAGGCATGTCAGAAGCAATACAATCAGTTTATCCTAAAACAGAACATCAATTATGCATTGTTCATCAAATTAGAAATAGTTTAAAATATGTTTCATACAAACATCGAAAAGGTCTAGTTGCAGATTTAAAACCAATTTATAGTGCATGTAGTGAAGAACAAGCAATGCAAGCTTTAGAATCGTTTGAAAGTAAATGAAATAAACAATATCCTCAAATTACTAAATCTTGATATAAAAATTGAGATAATTTAATGGTTTTTATTAGTTATCCAGTAGAAATCAAAAGAGTGATTTATACTACAAATGCTATTGAATCTGTTAATAGTCAATTACGAAAAATCATCAGAAATAAAAAAGTTTTTCCTAATGATATGGCAGTTTTCAAAATATTTTACTTGGCAATTGAAAATATAACAAAAAAATGAACATTGCCTATTCAAAATTGAAATACAGCAATTGCTCATTTTATGATAAAATTTGAAGACAGAATTAATCTAAATTAGTAACTTTGTAAAACAAAGATACACAGATTATTAAAAAGCCTCTACAAAATAAAATTATACTAAGTTCAACCATTTTCGGTGAAGTTATAGGAAATATTGCTGGATGATATTCAATCCCAACAATGATTGCTGAATGATTAGATATTATGGAATATGATTTTATTGATAATTATATAAACAATGATTTTAATCCATATCGTTCTACAGTTAAGGGTGTTTTAATATGAGGTTTAATTTCAGCAGTAACAATGGCAATAACTTCAACTGTTAGTGTAAAAACTATTGAATATGTAAAAGTACTTTATGAAAATAGAAGACAAACAAATAGTAGAGAAATTGATGAAACAACACCTTTACTATCACAAACACAAATAAATTCAATAAATAATAATGAAGTAGAACCACCATTAGTATTAAATCCAGCAATAAGTGCAATTTTATAATTAATATGGAGTGGAAAAGATATGAAAAAAATATTATTACTACTTGCAATAAGTAATACTTTATCAATGACCAATAGTAATTTTTCTTATAATATTAATTCAAATTTAACAAGTATAATAAAAAGTAATGATGAAATTAATTTTTTAGCAACAGCAGATATTCATGCTGGATATCCTCAATCAGTTAGTGACAAAACAATTAGTGCCCTTGCTAAACATTTACCAGAAAATAATAATAGAGGTGTTATTATTTCTGGTGATTTAACAGGTTATGTTAAATATATAGGGAATTTATTTTCTTATAAATTAATGTTAGCATCAATCTCTAATCATCTTTTAGCAGGTTTTGGTAACCAATGATTCTGATACTACTTGTAAAGTTAACCAAACTTGACTTAACCAAAATATTGTTAAACAAAATGCTATGACAGCAACTCACTTACTCTATTATACTTCAAAAAATGAAGTTCCTGTATATTCTTGAAATTGATTAGGTATACATTTTGTTCAATGCAGTTTAGCGCCAATTAATAAAGATACTTCAGGTTGAAATTTTGGAAGAAGTGATCTTGGGCCAGCATTAACTGAATTACAAAAAGATTTAGAAATAAATGTTGGTTTGAGTAATATGCCAATTGTTTTAGCTTTTCATTATGGATATGATGATTTTTCAATTGATCAAGAATGATGAAATAAAGAACAAAGAACTGAATTTGAAAATGCAATTTTAGCAAAATACAATGTTATTTTAATGTTAACTGGACATCAACACTTTGTGCCAACCAAATATGATGAAAAAATAATTGCAGTTAATGTTGGTAAAAAAACAATTTATGATGTTTTAAGTGGTAGTGCACTTTTTGGTGGTTATTCTGAAATTTCTATAAATAAAACTAACAAAGAAATTACAATTAAAAGTCATAACGTACAACAAAATGATGAAATTGTTATTAATAAAAAAATTAAATATTAATTAAAATTAAAAAGTAAGTTTTATTAAAACTTACTTTTTTTAAATATACAAATTTTTTATTTATTATAATTTGGTGCTTCTTTTGTTAGTTCAACATCATGAGGATGTGATTCTCTTAAACCAGCACTTGAAATTTTTACAAATTTAGAATCTTGGATTAAAGATAAAATATTTTTAGCACCAACATAACCCATACCACTTCTAATACCACCAACTAATTGAAAAACAACATCTTGTACTTTTCCTTTAAAAGGAACGCGTGCTTCAATTCCTTCTGGCACTAATTTTTTAATTCCTTTTTGAAAATAACGATCACTACTACCACGTTTCATGGCAACTAATGAACCCATACCAACATAATTTTTATATTTTTTACCATTGACAATAATTTCCTCACCTGGTGATTCTTCTGTTCCGGCTAAAATGCTACCTAACATTACACAATTGCTACCAGCAGCAATTGCTTTTACAATATCACCAGAATATTTAATACCACCATCAGCAATGACAGTTACGTTTTTATTTTTTGCTCAATTATAAACATCATTAATAGCAGTAATTTGTGGCACACCAACTCCTGCTATTATTCTAGTAGTACAAATGCTACCAGGACCAACACCAACTTTAATACAATTTGCGCCAGCTTCATAAAGTGCTTGTGCTCCAACTGCAGTACAAATATTTCCAGCAATAATATCTAATTTTGGATAAGTTTTACGAATTATTTTAACTGTTTTTAAAATCCCTAAACTATGACCATGTGCTGAATCAACAACTAATACATCAACTTTTGCTTTAACTAATGCCTCAACTCTTGCTAAAGTGTCTTCACCAACACCAACACCAGCACCAACTCTTAATCGTCCTTGATCATCTTTACAAGCATTTGGATAATCAATAGCTTTATCAATATCTTTTGTTGTAATTAAACCAATCAATTTATTATTTGAACCAACAATTGGTAGTTTTTCAATTTTATTTTTTAACATAACTTGTTTTGCTTGTTCGATTGTTGTTGTTTTATCACCAACAATTAAATTTTTGGTAGTCATAATATTTTTAACTAATGCATTATCATTATCAAGATATTTCAAATCACGATTAGTAACAATTCCAATTAGTTGATTTTCTTCATTTACAACAGGCAATCCAGAAATTCGATAAGTACTCATAATTGATTTTGCTTCACTAATTAAAGTTTGAACACCAATAGTAATTGGATCAGTAATAAAACCTGACTCATTTCTTTTCACTTTTTGTACTTCTAAAGCTTGTTCAGCAATTGATAAATTTTTATGAATAATGCCAATACCACCAACTCTTGCCATGGCAATTGCTAGATCAGATTCAGTAACTGTATCCATAGCAGCAGATAAAATTGGAATATTTAATTCAATTTTATTTGTTAATTTAGTTTTTAAAGAAACTTGATTTGGTAAAACTTCTGAATATCCTGGAACTAATAATACATCATCAAAAGTAATTCCTTCACATATTATTTTTTGATTTAAATCTTTATTCATAGTTTACTCCCATTCTATAGTACCTGGTGGCTTTGATGTAATATCATAAACTACTCTATTAACACCATCTACTTTATTAATAATCTCATTTGCAACTTCATCTAGAAATTCTCATGGTAAATGTGAACTTGTTGCTGTCATAAAGTCAATTGTATTAACGCTTCTTAAACTAACAACATAATCATAAGTGCGATTATCACCCATTACGCCCACAGTTTTAACTGGTAGCAAAGTGGCAAATGCTTGTGATACTTGATTATATATATTTTTTTCTTTCAATTTGGTAATAAAAATATGATCAACTTCTTGTAAAATTAAACATTTTTCTTTTGTTACTTCTTCTATAACTCTAACTCCTAATCCAGGACCAGGGAAAGGATGACGATTAATTAATGTTTCAGGTAACCCAAGTTTTAAACCAATTTCTCTTACTTCATCTTTAAATAAGGTTTTTAATGGTTCTAACAATTTAAATTGTAAATCATCAGGTAAACCACCAACATTATGATGAGTTTTAATTGTTTTTGAACTTGCATGTTTACTTGAAGATTCAATAATATCTGGATAAATTGTTCCTTGTGCTAAAAAATCAGCCGTTTTAAATTTTCTTGCTGCTGTTGTAAATACATCAATAAATTGTTTACCAATAATTTTTCTTTTTTCTTCAGCATTTTTAACACCTTTTAAGGCAGTAAAAAAATGTTTACTTGCATCAATCATTTCAAGATTAAGTTTAAAATTTTGTTTATAAATTTCCATCACATCAATTGCTTCATTTTTTCTCAATAAACCTGTATCAACAAAAATGCAAGTTAACTGTTTACCAATTGCCTTAGAAATAATGGCAGCGGCAACTGAAGAATCAACTCCACCACTTAAACCTAAAATAACTTGTTTATCTTGGACTTTATCTTTAATTTCTGAAATTTGATTACTAATAAAATCATCTAAACTTCAATCTTTCGTGCAACTTGCTATTGTAAATAAAAAATTTTCAATTATTTGCTTACCAAATTCTGAATGGGTAACTTCAGCATGAAATTGGATACCATAAATTGGTTTAGTCAAATGTGCAATTGCTGAAATTGAAGAATCAGAATGAGCTATTTGTATAAAATCTTTTGGAATTTTTGTTACATGATCAGCATGACTCATTCATACTTTTGATTGATTAGCAACTTTTTTAAACAATTTATTATTTGGTTGATCAAGATATAAAATTGATTTTCCAAATTCTTGTTCATCTGCTAATTCTACTTTCCCTTTAAAATGATTTGTCAATAATTGCATGCCATAACAAACGCCTAAAATGGCAACTGGTAAATTAAAAATTGCTTGATCAATTTTATAAGCATTTTGTAAATAAACACTTGATGGTCCACCAGATAAAATAATTGCTTTTAAATTGGGATATGTTTTTATTTTTTGATAACTAATATTAAAAGATAAAACTTCAGTATAAACATTTGCTTCTCTTACTCTTCTTGCTAATAATTGTGTATATTGACTTCCAAAATCTAAAATCAATACTTGTGTATTTATCATTTTTATTCCTCCAAATATAATAGTAATTAAATCATTTTTTGACAAAAAATAAAATAGATTACACTAATAATTATTTTAAAGAAATTAAGTTGTAACTGATCTGGCTTCATTTTCATGAATTTTAATTCGTTCTAATTCTGTTTCGGGTTCATTAAGTAAATATTTTATTGCTTCTTCTTCAGTCATTGGTATGAATTCTTGATCTAATTGATTTTGATAATCTAAATTTGATGATAAGCGTATTTTTAATTTTGGTTGATAATAAATAAAATATCAAATAACAGCAATTGCAATAAACATTCAAAACATTAAGAACTCAATAATAACAGCTATTAATACTTCGCCTCTTTTATTAATCATGTCATTAACCATGCCATAATTAAAAACAACAAACTGACTAAGCAAAAATAAACCACAAGCAACAAAAATAATTCATTCTCAAATTTTAATTTTAATTTGTTTACGATAACCCATAACACATGTGGCAGCTAATACAAAAATATATACAGCAATAGTAATGTTAGTAGAAAATCCTAGTACTGTATTAAAATCAAAAGGTGCACCAATTAAATCTGGGATTATTAACATAATAATACAAGCAATAATAGTAATAATTAAATTAGCTGTACTAGCACGCATTGCAATATTTTCTTTATTTAATTTGGCTAATTTTTCAGTAATATATCCTTCTTTGGCTAATGGTTGAATCATACCACCAGAATATAAAGAATTTTGCATAGCACCATTTAATTTCAATGATAAAGTAGAAACAACTAGTACAATCATACCAGTAATACCAGCAATTCCTGATATAACATTATTTGGATTATATTCATTAGTAGCTCCAGATCAACCATTTTGGCCATTTGTACCGTCAATAGTAATGGCACCAAATATTAATACTGATACAGCTAAATAAAAAATAGTTGATAATAATAAAACTATTAAAATACCTTTACCAAAGTTTTTAGTTGGATTTTTAACATTTTTTCCAACAACAATAAAAGTTTCAAAACCAATAAAGAAATAGAAGAATCCACTAAATGCATTATTAATTTTTGGTAAAGTTAAATTAATGTTTTTTGTTCCTTCAGCCGCTTCTGAAAATGCTAAACCTTTATTAGTTACTACCAAAATAATAGCACAAACAATTAAAAACAAAGCAGAACCTCATTTAATAATACCAGAAAAATTAACAAATCAACGAAATCCCTTCATTCCAAAATACATGCAACTAGCAACAGCAGCATAAATAAAAATACCAATACTATCAATAATTAAACTTGATCATCGTTCAGGAGCTCAATCAAAAATTGATAATTGATCTAAATTCACTCGAAACATAGAAATAATAGTTACAATAATTGTTGAAGGTAAAGTAATATATTGAATAAAACCAATTATTCAACCTCAAAAACGACCAAAAACTCCACGAACATAAACATAAGCGCCACCATTAGTGTCATGATAAACACGACTACATTTAGTAAAAGCAAGTGCAGTTCCCGCAGCAATTAAAGCACATAATAAAATAACTCATAGCATATGTAAATCAACGCCACCATTATTTCAATAATAAATGCCAATTAATGCCATTGGAAATGCAATACCACAAGTATAGTTAAAACCAATTCATATTAATTCATTAAGACTAATTTTTTCATTATTAGCACGAGATGATTTTGCTCAAAATTTTAATTTTTTTAAATTAAACATTCAATTAGTAATTCCTTTCAAAAAATAAATTATTTTTAATTATAACTTAAAAAAATATTTTTATTTTTTAATTATCAAAATTTTATGATATTAGAACAAAAGTAGTTTTAAAGTGATTAGCAAATTAAACAATAAAATATAACAAATTATATTATTATAATTTGTTATATAAAGAATTACTAATTATTTTACTTAATTTTCCTTAAATAATGAGTAAAAAAATCTTAATTTCTTCTTATTTAAATTTTGATATTTTTTATAATAATTATCAAAAAAAACATTAAACTTTACGAACTGGACTTTTTACTCAATAAGTTCAATTACCAGTAAAAACATTTGTAAAATCACCTTCATTTAAATATTTTAATCCGTGATTATTTGTTCCTCAAACTTCATCTATCTTACCATTACTATCACGATTTAATAATCATATTCTAATGTTTGCTAATTTATTTGTTTGTGCTCAATTATATAAATCTTTAGCATCTTCTAAAGTAAAATAGTTATTATTTACATCATTAATACCAATCATTGGTGTAATACCTAGTTTTTGATAAACATCAGTAAGTAATAAATTAGATTTTGGAAAATATTGTTTTATTAATTCAAAATATTGGTTAGCAGTACTTTTAATTGCTTGTTTAGCAATATCAAAAAAAGTTAAACCTTTATCAATTACTTCTTGTCCAACAATTTCACCATAATCCATAGCCATAATGTTAATTGTAAATAAATCTTCAACTTTTAAATCTGCTTTTTGATATATTTCTAAAGCTATTTTAATAACATTCTCAATATCTCTACCAACTAGCCCTGTTGGCATTACTGGTAATGTAACACTAAAGTTTCAATTTTGATTATTTCTTTTCATTTTTGTTAATGTAGTAAATAAAACCTTCATTTCATTAATATGATCACTATCAAAGTTTATCCCTTCAATATCTAAGTCTAAATTTAATGGCATATCTTTAGTTTCAAAACCTGCAAATTTAGTAATGCGTTCTTGATACTCAATCAAAGCTGGTTGTAGCATTGCTACTGCTTTATTAATATCTTTATTAGATAGCGTATATGCAACATCTCATGGATTATAACCAACAGTTGAAGCAGCACCACCATAAGCAACAACAATATTATTAAAACCATCATTCTTTACTAAAGGTTTAAGCACTTCTGGTTTCAATTTATTTTCTACTCAATAATCATATCCGGCGCCCAAAGACTGTCCAGCAATAGTTAATTCTAACTTATCTTTAATTGCAATTGCTTGCTGAACAAAAGCCAAAGTAATAGATTTTAAATCTTTTATTTTATTAAAAACTTTTTTACCATCATGTAATATAATTTCTTTACCATTAATTAAGTCTCTAGGAGTTGTTCCTATTCATAATCCTCCATCATAATAAGGTTGGAATAAATAGTTAGCATGTTGTTTAACTTTATTAGTAACTGATTGACCATCACGATTAGGGTTAACTTCAATTCAATTACGAATTAAACCTTTTCACGTTTCTAAATTTATTTTTATCATAATTACTTTTTTTTCCTTTCATTAAAATAATAAGATTTATTAAAATATTAATTTTTCTAAAATTATTTCAAAATAAAAAATAATTGGCAATTTAGCACCAATTTTAAAATATTATTAGGAAAATTAAATTAAAATAAATCTTAATTCTAATTTTATACTTGAAAAAATTAATATGTAATAAAAAATTTCTTATAAAAAAGTACTTTTTTATAAGAAATTAATTAAAAATACTTAAAAATGTCCAAAAAATAGACATTTTTAATAAAAATAAATTTATACAAATTTTTTAATAGCACTATGATTAGAACTAATAATTCTAATACCACCATGATTTTTATGAAAAGCAACTTGAATTTTATCACCAATTAATTTAGTAATAATACCTTTGCCAAAAATTTCATGAATAATTATATCTCCAACATTTCAATTATTAGTTATTTCAACCTTATCTTTATTATCAGCTTTATAGTAATTAAATTTAGAATGATTACGATTTTGATAAGTTGCTGCCATTTCTTGATGTTCGTTATTAATGATTTTTAAATATTTAAGATCTAAATCTTTTAAGAAACGAGATGGTTGTTTCATACGATCCAAGATATATGAATATCCACCGGCACTAGATAAAAATAATCATTTTTTTGCCCTAGTAATTGAAACATAAAAAAGTCGTCGTTCTTCTTCAATTTTATCTAAGTTTTCTATACTAGATTTACCTATTCCAGGCAAAATACCTTCATTAATGCCAACTATAAAAACAACATCAAATTCTAAACCTTTAGCACTGTGAATTGTCATTAAATTAACGGCTTTATTAGTACTATTTTCATCTAAATCAGTATATAAACTTACTTCTTGTAAAAATGACGTTAATAATTCTTCGCCTTGTAATTCATTATTACTACTATCATATTCAAGCAATTGTTCTAATAATTGTTGAACATTTTCAATTCTTTCTTTTTCAAGATTATCTTCTAGTTTTTTTAAATAATTAGTTTTATTTAATAAATTTTCAACCATTTTATGTAAAGAAGTAACATCTTTGATATTAGTTTGCATCTCATTAATTAAATTAATTAAAGGTTGTAAATGTTGACGATAATTTTTTGGTAATCCATACTGAAATTTAAATAAGTATTCATTTAAAGTTAGTGATTGTTCATTAGCAAGTAATAATAAGTTATCAATAGCTTTTGGTCCAATTTTAGGTGTTGCATTTAAAATTCTAATCATTGATATATTATCATTTCAAACAATAATTTTTAAATATGCCAAAATGTCTTTAATTTCTTTACGTTCAAAAAATTTATAACCACCAAAAATTTTATAATTTATATTATTATTAATCAAAGCTTGTTCTAAATCTTTTGATAAATAATTATTACGATAAAGAATAGCAATTTTATTCAAATCTAAATGATATTTTAAATGAATTTTTTTAACAGTTGTTGCAACTCAATGTGCTTCTTGATCACTACTACTAGCATGATACATAACAATATCATTACCAAGATCATTTTTAGTAAACAGTTCTTTTTCAATACGTTGAACATTATTTTTAATTAAACTATTAGCTGTATTTAAAATCTTAGTTGTTGAACGATAATTTTGATTTAAAATAAATGTTTGTGTATTAGGAAATTGTTTAGTAAAATTCAATATTAAATTAATATTTGCTCCTCTTCAACTATAAATAGTTTGATCGGGATCACCAACTAGAGTAATATTTTTATGATTTTTAGCAAGTGACAATAAAATATTATATTGAATATCATTAGTGTCTTGAAATTCATCAACTAAAATAAAATCAAATTTCTTTTCTCATTTTGTTAAAATATGTGGAAATTCTTTAAATAGACGTTCAACTAATAATAATAAATCATCAAAATCTAAACATGAATTAATAAATTGATATTTTTTATACGATTCAAAAACTTTGATACGTAAAATTCACTCATCTTGATTTTGATAATCAGCTAATAATTCATCTTGAGAAAGATAATTATTTTTTCAGTTAGAAATATTAGAACTTAATAATCTTAACTCCTGCAATTCAGCTTTATGTGAAAATTCTTTTTGAAAAATATCTTTTAATATTTTTCGTTGATCTTCTTGATCAATAATATTAAAATTATTATTAATATTTAAATGATGAATATCTCTTCTTAATATTTTGGCACATAATGCATGATAAGTAACAATATTAACATTAATGTTGATATCATTTAAAAGTTGCATTATTCGTTCTTTCATTTCGCGTGCTGCTTTATTAGTAAAAGTTAATGCCAATATTTTTTCACTAGCAATTTTAATTACATTAATTAAGTAAGCAATTTTATATGTTATAACCCGCGTCTTTCCAACTCCAGCCCCCGCAATAATACGACATGGGCCATCAACATTAATAATTGCTTGTAGTTGTTGTTCATTTAGATTTTCTAAAAGTTTTGTTTTATCCATGTTATTTATCCTTAAGTTAGTAAGAGTATATACTATTAAAGACTATTTATATTTTCTAATTCGTCATCATTAATATTTCCTGGTTGAGAATAAACTAAATGAATATGTGGATCATTAACGTTAGTTAATATCTTCCGTTTATTAGTTGCAAGCGGTTTCTTGTTAATGACAAAAGTTTTATGATTACGATCAAAGAATAGCTGATGATATTTATCAATTTTAGTGACGATCATAATCCCACAATACCAAGCAAAATCAAAACTAACTACAGAACGAATAAGAATATTTAATCAAGAATTTAAAGTACTATTACTATTAATAGTAGCAATGTTTTCATTAAAAGTCAATTTCATAAAAAGAATTATTGAAGTGGTTAATAATAAAGGAATAAAAACTAAAAATAGTTCACGATAAAAAAAATGTTTTAACTTTAAATCTTGATTTTTTTCATTTACTAATCTTATTTGAAAAATTAATTTTCCTAAAGTTTGACCCTTACATTTTCATGGAATAATAACAAAATATATAATAACAATAATTATATTAATAATAAAAATAATTATTAATTGTCATGATTCTTGATTACCTTTATTATCTAAATAATGGATTGCTAATCCAATTATTAATGGGATTAAACTAACAAAAATCACGTCAAAAATACGTGCAATAATACGTTTTCATGTTTTAGCTATTATATATGTTTCGGTTGTATCTAATTTTTTAATATTCATTTTTTTACTCTCAATATTTTGAATCATCTCTAATATTATTATCTTTAAAATATTTCTTAAAATAAGTACTTAGATCAGGAGCATAAGTGGTAAATTTATCATTTGGATTAATAGTATTAAAATAAGAATTTTTTTTAAAATTTTTAAATTTAAATTCAATAATTTCTTTGACACGATTATATGTTTTTTCAATTAATGCAGGTTTTTTAGAAATACTAATAAATCTTAAAAGAGTATATAGATAGTATCTAACAAAAGCATATTCCAACTCTTCATATAAAACTTTTTTAATTTTATAATTATTATAATAGTTTAAAATATGTATTCATTGATGCATTAGTTCAAAAATATTATCATTTTCCAATGTGTTATTTTTAGACGTTAATAATGTTTCATTAATTGCATAATATGTTTTACAATGTGCTAAAAATGAGTATAAAAATAAACTATCAAATTGGATTTCTTTACGAAATTGTAAATTATATTCATTAATAATACTAACTTTCATGATTTTTGTTGTTAAAACTGGTGTTGTTAAAGCAAAGACTATTTTTCCTTGTGTTGTATTTAAATTATATAATTTATTAACTTCAGTTCTAATTGTTGAATGAAAAACATTATTTATATCAAATTCATAACGAACACAATATTCAATACAATCTAAATCTTTATTATTATCTAAAATTTTATTAACTGTTTCAACAAAATTAACGCTAAGAATTTCAGTTGGATTTAAAATAACTACATATTGTCCGGAAATATATTTAAGACCAAGATTACGACTAATGGCAATACCTGATACTTGATAATTAGTAATCATTTTTAAATTTTGTGGATATAATTTAAAATATTTACTAAATATCTCCAAATTTTCATTGTTAATGCCATCATCAACAACAACAACTTCAAAATTAGTTTTTTTATTTACAAAAATCTTTGCTAAAAAAGAATCTAAGTGTTCGGATTCAAATGAAGTTGTATATAAAATAAAAGTTAGTAGCATAATAAATATTTCCTCCCTTTTATAAATAATTATAACACTTCTTTAACAATTTTAAGTGAAGGTTTATCAACATTTATTTTTTATTTTTTTGATTACTATTTTTAAGTTTATTTTTAGATTCTAAAGTAGATTTTTCTATATTATCTGTTTCTTTAATAACTTTAACAGTCATATTTTTATGATCAAAAATAGTTTTTAAATTACCTTCAATAATAACGGTTTCAGTATTATTAGGTTTAATAACGTTTCGCTTTGCGGGATTGGTAACTTTTTTCTTTTTTTGTCCTTTTAATATTTCTGCTCTTAATAAAGCACGTGTTTTTCTAATTTCAAATTTTTCAAATTTAAAAAGAAATGATTTAATAAACTTTTTATACGAATTAACAAAATATCGAAGTCTTTTCTTGCTTCGAGCATGATTATCATATTTTAATAAAATACAAACATAGTTTAATTCATTTCTTGCTTCTGATTCAATTAATGAATTAAAAAAACTGTGATAATTATGACTTAAGTTATATGGTTGACCAGATATTGGACTTTTATAAGGAGTAAAACCTAGATTACCAGTAGTTTTATAATACTTAAAATCAGCAATTCGTGTTGTCATTTGTCCCTTAGGATGTTCTGGTGATTTAATTTCTGATATTTTAAAAATATTATTTGTATCAAATTCTAAAAAATAGCAATATACCTTATGAACAAAGTTACCTGCAGTTTTAAAAGCAATATACAAATCTACTTTTGCTTCATAATTTAAATTATCAAAAATACTAACGTATGGTTGATAAAAATCATATTTTTTATCAATAATTTCTCATCCTTGTTTTTTAATAGTAAGTTCAATCTCATCAGCACAAATATTTGGATTTAAAATAATTTTCTTCATTTTCTACTCCTAACTCTAATATTTTCTAAGTCTATTTTATCAAATTATATATAAAGTGTGGGCTAAGAAAATTTTCCACTTTGATTAATAATTAAAGTACTTTAATTATTACTATTAAACAGCTAACAATACATCATAAAATTATCTTTAAACTATATGAATATATCATATATTTCTACACATAATAAACATTCCTTTTTGTTCGCTAGTTATTAATTAAATTACACCACTTACTCCTTCCAATTTTGAAAATGTTTCATGGTTATTACAAAAGAAATTTTAATCAATTTATTATTAGAAACATGAGTATTAATTGAAAGCATAGTCCCTTAACTAGCAAAATATGTTATAGTAACATTATTAATATTTTTTTAATACATAAGTCATTTTCTTCTTTTACTTTTTTATGTTTTTTATTTTATAAATTAAGTTTTTTTGAAAAAATAATATATAACATTCTTTAAAGTACTCTATTTTTATTAGAAAATATTAATAAAAAAGGACACCTAAAAATATAATGTTTAATTTTCATCAGTAGTAGTTTTATTATTTAATGATGAAGAATTATTAACAACTAATTTAATTTTTTTATTTCCAACTTGATTTTTTGCATCTTTATGATCATATCATCAATTAAGTAACAATGATAATGGTACTAAAATAATAATAAATATTAATAAACAACCAATACTTCATAAAATAGTCATTGGATTAGGATTAATAAGAATTTCTCTTAGTCCTTTTATTGCATAACTAAATGGTAAAAAATTATACATTACTTGAAAAAACTTGGGTTCTAATTCAACAGGAAAAGTACCACTTGATGAAGAAAGTTGTAATATTAAAAGAATAACAATTAAAAATCTACCTAAATCATGATTACGAAACATGTGAGCAATTGATTGAACAACCAAGTCAAAAATAATTGTTATTAATCACATGTATAAAAACATTTGTCAAAAACGTTGTCATAAATCAATATTATTAAATAATAGTAATAATGAAGTTACTAAAATTGTTGACTGAATTAAACCAAAAATAATCATTCATGCTTATTTAGCTAAATAGTTTGATCAAAATTTAGTTTTTGGAATATCTTTATTTCTAATAAAAGTAAAAGTTAATAATAAAGTACCTACTCACATTCCAATACACATGAAATATGGTCCTAAACCAAATCCATAAGGAGATTTATCTTGACCTTCAATATTAATATTAAAATTAATAAAGTTAATAGGTGCCAATAAAGTATGATTCATTCAATAATCATGTTCTAAAACTTTAATATGTTTAATATCTCTGTTGCTTGTTACACTATCAATATTAGCATTAAATTGTTCAGCATGAAGACCTAAACCAGGAACAGCAATTGAAAGAATACCATAAATTTCTTTTAAAATTGGTTGTAAATGCTGATAACCTGAATCAGAAGCATCTTTATCTCAATAATCAAATACTTGATCACTAATAACAACAGGTAAAAACTTACTAAAATATTATCTTTTAATGCATTTAAAGCAAAATCATTAATTTCACCTAAAATCGGACTAACTTTATATGAAGCTTGTAAACTAATTTTTGGTCTAATAGTAATTTGATTAATAAGATTCCAAATTCTTCCTGGAGTTTTAATATTTTCAATAACTACTTTAAAAGCTTTTTTAAAAAAATCATTAAAATCCTTAGTAAAACAACTATCAATAATAATTTCAGTTAAAAAAGTTTTGTCATTTTGATGTTGATAATAACTTTTTCAATCATCATAATAATAAACAGTAAATGTTTTTTTCTCATTGTTAATTTGTAAATCATTAATTTTAAATTCATAAGCACCACTACTATTAGGATTTTCATCATCCAAATTTAAATTATGTCTATTAATAACACGATTAATTCCTACTGCAGAACTATCATTATTAACTAAAGCAATTGGTAAACGATTAATATTTCCCAATGGATTAAAAAAAGCTCATAAAGAAATAAACGCATATAAAAATGGAATAAAACATAGTGCAATACTTTTAATAACTGTTCTTTTATTTTTATAAATGTATTTAGTCCCCACTGCTTTAAAAACCACTTTAAATTCTTGAATCACAATTTTAAATTTATTTAAAATTTTTAACACTTTGTTACTCCTTAATAGATTATCTTTAATAAATTTAGTTATAATAATATTATAAATACATTTGATAAAAAGGGAGAAAAAATATTATGTTACAATTAACAATTAAAGGTAAACCCGTTCATATTAAAAATGAAATAATCAAAGTTGGAGATACTTTATCATTTTCTGCAGTTAATAAAACAATGGATAATATGAATTTGGAAAAATTCACTAATAAATTTAAAATTATTTCTAGTGTACCAAGCATTGATACTAAAACTTGTGCTTTACAAACTATACACTTTAATAAAGAGGCCACTAAATTAAAAGATTTAGTTATTATTACTATTTCCAAAGATTTACCATTTGCTCAAAATCGCTTTTGTGAAAAACTAAAAATGAATAATAATTTTCATATTTTAAGTGATTATCGTAATAATGAAAATAATTTTAGTAATACTACTAATTTATTAATTGATGAAATCCAATTATTAGCACGTACTATTATCATTGTTGATAAAAATAACAAAGTTATATATTTACAAATTGTTAAAGAAGTAACATTAGAACCAAACTATGATGAAGTTCTAAAATTTATTAAAACTTTAACATAAAAAAAGTTAGGTAATATTTTTAAAATAAGTATTACCTAACTTTTTTTTATTTATCAGTAGACTTTTAAAAAACTATTTATTTTGAAAATGAAATATGTTTTTTTGATTGCTGTTCTTTTTTAGTACTATCTGCTTTTTCCTTTTCACGTGCTGCTTTCTCAGCTTTTTGTGCTAGTCTTTCTTTCATATCTTTAGCTCTTTGCATAGCTGATTTAGTAAGTATTTTATCTACTTTTTCTTTTTCTTTTTCATCCATAATGTGTCTCCTTTTTTAAATTATAAACTTGCTCTTCTCATATTTTTAACTGGTGATTTCTTTCTAATATCTTCTCTTTCAAGATTATCATTTTTTTCAGGATTTTCAAATAAATTTCTTACATTTTCCATTTTTTTTCTTCTTGAAATTCTTCTCATACTTGTTTTGGTTTATAAAAAAACCATCACACATATGCTTTTTAGTTGCATCACTTTCATTAAAAACTTCTTTTATTTTGCTGATATCTCTAGGTTTTAAATTTTGTGAAAATTCAACTGTTTCATTTCAATTTTCATTTCATTGTTGAACTTTTTGAGCATAAATTTTTGAAAATTCTTGAGTTTTTACATCTTGTTTATTTTTTTCAAATTTTTTACTTAATTCTTTTTGAATATTTTCAAATGTTTTATTTTTATTACTATCTCAAATTTTACCAAAACTTTTTGCAAATGCCTGTAATTTTGCTTCACGCGTTAAACTTAAAAATCATTGTTTTGATTTTGTCTTTCCTTTTCTTAATTCTTTTTTGGAATGGCAACCCTTTTTAGGACTATTTTTTGGTAGACATTTATTTTTGATAATTAACTGGAGTTAAGTAGTTTAAAGTGCTGTGAATTCTTATGTTGTTATATCAGTTGATGTAATCAAATAATTCTAATTTTAATTGGATTAATGATGTAAAATTTTTATCATTAATAAATTCAATTTTGAAAGTTTTAAAAGTTGCTTCAGCAACAGCGTTATCATAAGGACAACCTTTTTTGCTTAAAGAGCGATTAATATTGAATGCTAGTAAAAGTTTATCAATAATTTTATTATTAAATTCATTACCGCGATCACTATGAAATATTTGAATATCTTTTAAACAACGATTTGAGTGCATAAATGCTTGATGTACTAATGATGCATCTTTTTTAGTACCTACACTATGTCCAATAATTTCGCGGTTAAATAGGTCAATTAATAGGCAAATATAGTTTCATTTACCATTAACTTGAACATAAGTTAAATCACTAACAATAACTTCATTTTTAAGCCTATTATTAAAGTTTCTATTAACGATATTGGTTATTTGACTATCGTTGACTTTATTATGATGATTTTTGAATGATAATTTAGTGTATTTTGATATTAAATTATGTTTATTCATAATTTCTTTAATTTTTCTGCATGACAAATAAATATTCTTTTCTTTTAGAACAACTTTTAATCTTCTTGTTCCAAAAACTTCTTTATTTTCTTTAAAAGCACTAATAACAGCTTCATCATAAATATTATTTTGTTTTTTTCTTTTTCCTTTAAATTAAAATAATATGTTGATTTAGAAAGTTTTAAAAAACGACACATTGTGCGAATTTTATATTTAACTTTATTTTTAGCAATAATTTCTATTTTCTGCCTATTATTAGTGCTGCTTGCTTTAAAATATCATTTTCCATTCGTAACTGTTTTAATTCTTTTCTTAATTTAATTAATTCATTTTCTTCAATAGAACGATTATCTTTAGTTTTAAAACTGCCTGAATTAGTAAATTGCTTAATTCAATTATAAGTAGCTGCTCTTGTAACATTGTACTCTTTAGCAAGACAAGACACTGACTTACCGCTTTGATATAAAGCTACTATTTGTTTTTTAAATTCATCGGTATATGAGTTAATATTGGCCATAATTATAGTTCCTTTCTTTTAACTAATTTGTTCACTTGTCTACGTAATTAGTGTCCAATAAAGTGTAACCTATCCAATTTTTAAATAAAATTATGATTTATTAACTCAAAAGTAAGGATGTTATTTTTTTAATTATTGTGCTTAAAAATTGAAAATATGTTATACTAACAACATAATAAACTAAATTATTAAAGACCATTAGGTTCGACTTATTCTTTTTTATTAGATAAGTGGAACCTAATTATTTTTAAATAAAAAAGGATGTGAAAAATTATGTCAGCACAACAACAGCAACAACCAAATAAAGAAATTTTTGATAAATTACAAGGTGAAAAAGATAAAAAAGAAAAAGCAAATACTTCTTCTGGTGGTAGTAGTAGAAATTGAATTGTAAAATTTGCAAAAGATGTCGCTTATATTTCTTTTTTTCCATACATATGATTAAAAAAACTTTTAGTTTCACTATTTAATAATCGAACTAAAAAACCTAAACTAAATCAGTCAGTTAATATTATCAAAAATAAAGATAATGTTAATCAAAACAATAATGTTATTGCTCGTAGTAATGGACAAGTTAGTTTTAAAGAAGTAGATGCACTAGATCCAGAAAATGAATCAGTAGCAGAAACAACAGCAGAAGCACTAAAATTAAACGGTAATACTACTAATCCATTCCAAAATGTTGCACATAGTTGTAATCGTGAAGAAATTCCAGTAGTTTCAACAACAACTTCTGGAAAAAAATTAACTACTTAAATTATTTAAAATATTTATTAGTTCGTTCTAAATCAATAATATTATCAACATCCCAATGACAATCAAATGATAAAACATAAGGTTTTAATTCAAAATTATGTTTAATACTATTACTAATTAAATATTTACCAACCATTGTTGTTTGCAATACAAGTTCTTGTTGTGGATTTATTAAATCTTCACCAAGAACTTTTGCTCATTTTTTAGTAATATAACTTCATTCTCCTGCCAAGAAACTATCCTTTTTTTTACTTTTAATAATATCAATAATATTACCATTCTTGTTTAATTTATAACTTCAATCTTCTTTGATATTATCATGATCACGATTAATAGCGGCCATCATATTAGTTGAAAAATTATTTAAAAAAATATTTTTTGTACTAATCATATCACCAGAAATAATAAAAATATCATCTTGACCATTAAAATATGATGATACTAATGTCAAAGCATAACCACTATTATAATCAAGGAAATGTTGATTATTTATTAAAATTAATTTTGAATATTTATGAGTAAGAAAATTAAATTCATCTTTTAAATGACCAGTAATGACAATAATTTTTTTTAAATCATGTATTTCAATTAAATGATTAATTATATGTTCAATTAAAGTTAAACCTTTAAATTTAATTAACGATTTATGAACATTATTTGAGATAGGTTGTAATCTACTGCCAATTCCTGCTGCAAAAATAATAGCAACTTTCATTATTCCTCCTTTACTTAACAACAAAATTAACAATCTTATTTGGTATACAAATTGTCTTAATAATTGTTTTATCTTGCAATCAATATTTTACTTTTTCTTCATTATTAACTACTTTTAAAAGTTCTTGATTATTTAAATTTTCTTTTACTACTAAAGTTATTTTCGTTTTACCATTAATCTGAATAGCAATAGTAACTTCACTAGTAATCAAAAATTTTTCATCATAACTTGGAAACTGACTTTTATTAATACTTTCTTTATTACCAAATTGAAATCATAATTCTTCAGCAATATGTGGAGCAAATGGATTTAATAATTTTAAAAAATTAACTAAATATTGTTGATAAATAGTTGGTGCTTTATAACAAGCATTGATAAAAATCATAAGTTGTGCAATAGCAGTATTAAAATTTAAATCGTTAATATCATTAGTTACTTTTTTTACAGTTTGATGATAAATTGTATCTAATGATTTATCATTCTTAGTAGTAATTTTTATTTTATACTCATCTTTATTAACAAGACGATAAATACGCATTAAAAACTTATAACAACCAACTAAACCACTATTTAATCACGGTAAAGATGCTGTTAATGGTCCCATAAACATTTCATATATTCGTAAAGTATCAGCACCATACTCATTAATAATATCATCTGGATTAACAACATTACCGCGTGATTTAGACATTTTTTCATTATTTTCACCAAGAATCATACCTTGATTTACCAATTTTAAAAATGGCTCTTTAACACTAACTAATTTTAAATCATATAGTACTAAATGTCAGAAACGAGCATACAATAAATGTAAAACAGCATGTTCTTGACCGCCAATATATAAATCAACTGGTAATCAATAGTTAAAACGTTTTTGCGCAATAGCACTATTAAAATCACAATAAGTACCATCATCATTTTTTAAAATATATGCTAAATAATATCAACAGCTACCTGCTCATTGTGGCATTGTATTAATTTCTCTTTTTCCTTTTACACCATCTTTTCTAGTTACATGTAATCAGGAATTTGGTGCATTAGTTAAAGGTGCATTCCCCGAATTAGATGGCTTAATATTAGTCATTTTTGGTAATAATACTGGTAATTGTTGTTCATCTACTGTTGAGATTGTACCATCTTCTCAATAAATTATCGGAAAAGGTTCACCTCAATAACGTTGACGAGAAAAAAGTCAATCTCGTAACTTATATGCAGTATGTACTTTTCCTTGTTTTAAAGTTAGTAATTTTTTAACAATTAAATTAGTAGCTGTTTCTAAATCCTTACCATTAATAAAATCAGAGTTAATATATTCACTAGTACCCAAAAATGGTTCATTTTTATTATTAGTTTTCATAATAAAATTGATTGGTAAATTTTTATTTTTAGCAAAAATAAAATCACGACTATCATGTGCAGGAACACCCATAATTGCTCCTGTCCCATAATGATTTAAAACATAATCACCAACTCAAATTGGTAATTTACTTTTAGTAAAAGGATGAATAGCATAACTTCCAGTAAAAACACCAGATTTTAAAGTATCATCTCCTTGACGCATTAAATCTGTTTTAGTTTTAGCATCTAAACAGTATTGAGTAACTGCTTGCGAATATTCACTAGTTGTTAAATCATGAATTAATGGATGTTCAGGAGCAAGTACTAAAAATGAAACACCAAAAATAGTATCAACCCTTGAAGTAAAAATAGAAACCTTACATTTATTATTTTCAACTACAAAATCAACTAATGTTCCAACACTTTTACCAATTCAATTACGTTGTAATTCCTTAACACTATTTGGTCAGTCTAAATCATCTAATCCTTTTAATAATTTTTCAGCATACTTAGTAATTTTTAAAACCCACTGACGCATTGGTTTTTTAATAACTGGGAAATTACCACGTTCAGAAACCATATGACCATTAATGTTAATTATTTCTTCATTAGCTAAAACAGTTCCTAACTGTTCACAAAAATTAACTTCAACATCTTTAATTTCAGCTAACCCTTGTTCATAAAGTTTAATGAAAATTCATTGTGTTCACTTATAATATTGAGGGTCTGTAGTATTAACTTCTTTATTATAATCAAAACTTAGACCAATACTTTGTAATTGTTTACGAAAATTATTAATGTTTTGTTTAGTAAATGTCTCTGGATTATTACCTGTATTTAAGGCATATTGCTCAGCTGGTAAACCAAAAGCATCTCAACCAATTGGATGCAAAACATTAAAACCATTCATTATTTTAACTCGAGAAATAACATCAGTAGCACAATAACCTTTAGGATGGCCAACATGTAAACCTGATCCTGAAGGATAAGGGAACATATCAAGAATATATGATTTTGGTTTTTTATTATCATCAATGTTTGTTTTAAAAGTTTCATTTTTTAATCAATACTGCTGTCATTTTTTTTCTATTTGTTGGTGATTATAACTCATGTTTTTCTCCTTTAATATGTTCAGGTAAAGTAATCATAAAACCATAATATCATAATCATTTAACAAGTTGCAATGTTTACTTATTGATTAAATTATATTTTAAATATTTTGTTAATTATCAATCAATGTTATTAAACCATTTGCTAATATTTATTTTCTACAAAAAAGAAATAGTTTTTATTGTATTTCAAATAAAATATACTATATAATTATCGTTAATATTAAATAAATTCAAAGGAGGATTCTATGAACACACAAAAAGTTTTAAATAAGTCTTTAAAACAAAAAACAAAGCAGCAAAAAATAGGCTTAGGAGAACTAGTGTGACTTTGGATTTAATTATACTTGCACAATAGCTTTTCCTATGTCTTTTATAGGAATATATTATTGAAATAATGGCGGAGTTGGATTACATCTAATCTGAATTATGATTTTAGGCGCTATAATGGCTAGTATTAGTGCATGTGCTTTTTTAAAATGTAGTAAAGTTTATGCTGGTAATAATGGTTGGAGCATATATTTATGTTAGAGCAACTTTTGGTCGTTTTTGAGGATGAATAACCGGCTTTATGCAATATATCATTTTACCATCTACTGTTATTGGTGGTATTATTTCAATGTTTAGAATTAACTTAAACCAATTATCATTTTTTTCTTGATTACCTGATAGATGATCTAATTTATTTATTGATAGTTTAGGAATTATAGTTTATTGTTTGGTTACAAGTTGTATCTATTTTGGATTAAGAGGTTTTCGTTGATTTGTTAATATTTCAGGAATCATTAAATGACTGTCAACTTGTTTTTTGATTATTTGTGCCATTATTCTGGTAATCAAAAACGGCACTATAGTTTATCAACAAGCATTTGTTGGTACTAAACATCTTCATTTTACAATTAATATTTTTAATAATGCTTTTAGTAATTTTTTCTACTTTTTCCTTGGTTTTGAGACCTTTACTGTTATTGGAAAAAATGTTAAAAATCCTAATAAAAATTTAGGTAGGGGAACAATTATTGTCTTATTTTTGACAACTATTTTTTATTTAATGATTACAATTTTAATTATTGGTGCCATCAGTTCGCAGGGACCTAATGGTAATAACGGATGAGCAAATGGTGGTAATAATTATAACCCAAATAATGTTATTGCTGGCATTGCTGGTACAACGGGTATCATTTTACTAGTTATTTGTACTTTATCAATTAAATTGAATGGTGTAATACAAGTAGCGCTATATTCTGGAGCTATGCTACAACCATTAGCCAAAGAAGGATACATTAGTGAAAAAATAGCCAAATTAAATAAAGAAAATATTGCAATGTATGGTAATACTATTAATTTTATAATTACAATTATAGTTTGTATTATTATGCTAATAATTCCGGATTTAATTGGAATTAGTTTTAATTATAACCAAATGTTGGGATTTACAACTAATATAACAATCTTTGTTTATCTTTTTGTTATAGCAGCAACTTGTGTTATGGGTTATTATAAAAAAATAAAAATAAAAGTTATTGAATGAATTATGTTTATTATCTGTTTATTATTTTTAATTAGTCAATTCATTATTTTTAATTATAATATGATTCATGATTTAGTAAGCAACAAAGGAATCATATTAATTGCAATTGCGATTAAGTTTTTAATGTTTTGAGTATTTATTATAATTGCTACTATTATTTATTTTACTTATTATAAACCAAAACTAAAACAAAGATTAATAACAAATCCAGAATATCAAAATCAATTAGATAAAGAATTTATTTTTAATTCTCATCTAGTAGTTAATTAAATTACTTAAAAATTATATTATCTTATTATCGCCAAAAATAAACTAAATGAGTTGCTGGTTTTTTACAAAAACAAGTACCAGTAGTAGTTGTACTTTTTAATTTAGCATATGCTTGAAAATGTTCAGATCAACCAATATCAATTGTATGTTGAGCATGTTTTCCTAATTCAATTGCTGCTAATACAACCTTTTTCTCATTTAATGCTTTATTCATTAATTTAATATCACCATCCATAATAATAATATCTTCTTTGATTATTTCATCATTTTTCATTATAATCACCCTTTCTATCAATTAATATTATAACGCTATTTAAAAAAGAAATAGTAATTACAATTACTATTCTAACGATATCTTTCTACATAGTGACTAACTAAACCACGATAAATAAAAGGTATTGTTAATTGCATAATTGGATAAGTAAACAAAAAAATATGAATAAAATTGTAAACTAATGAGTAAAAAAGAGGATTAAATCCTGATCAAATATTTTTACTTCCGTCAGCATTAGTAATTTGTGATCAAATAAAATATCCTGCTATTGTTTGTCAAAAATAAATAATTAAACAAACTAAAAAACAATGTAAAAAATAATTAATATAAGTAAAAATTGATTTATCAGCTTTTAAATTAAAACGTAATAATGAAATAATAGCGGGCGTTGTCATTGGCAAAAAATAATCTAATAAATAACTTCAAGCATTAATAACATAACCACCACCAATAAATAATAATAACATTAAAGCACTAATCATACCCGTTAATCATCCACCTGCAAAGCCAATAATATAACTAATAACCATTAAAGGTATATATTTAATAGCAATACCGCCGCCGTATGGCATTTTTGGTAATAAATTTTGTTCAATAAAAGCACAAGCAATAGTTACACCAGTAAATAAACCAATAATTGTATAATCAATAACTAATCATCGTTTAATACCAAATGCAAATTTAAAATTAGTTCATCATCTTGTTTTTAAAATGGCAAAAGTTTCTTCTTTTTGTCATTGATAATGTTTAATTCAATTAAAAATTAATGCAATGGGATTGATACTAAAAATTGATAGTAATGTAACAATAACAATATTTTTATGCATATCTTCTATTTTAACTGTTCATGTAATAACAGATAATAAAATTGCTGAAATTAATAATAAACAAAGAATTAATATTAAATAAATTTTACTGCTATAAAATTGTCAACCAATAATAGTAGTAACTTTAAAAAAGTGATTAATACTACTAGCAGGTAAAATACTAATAATAACTGTTAATGTTAAAAGAGTAATTAAACTAAAAATGGCTGATGCTTTAATTAACATTCCTACCCCCAGTTTGCTTTTAATTTTATTATAATTGATAGTTGTTAATAGTTGTTCTTTAAACATAATAAAATGATAACTCCTTTAATTTATCTTACATAACAAAAAGGAGTTATCATTTTTTAAAATATAAAAAATAAAGTCTCCCTCCGCTAGTACTAACTAGATCAGGTTATAGGGTATTTCTCAGGCAATGCCACCCCTGCTTTATATAATATATGCAAATTAATCCATATTTACTACTATTATAACATTCAAAATATTTTTTTAAATATAAAATATATTTTTTTATGATTTTTAGTTTAAATTAAAATTTGTTCTATTTTTATTTGAAATTTATTTGAAAAAAAATAAAATATATTCACTTCTTAAAAATAAGAAGTTATTGGGAAAAAATAAAAAGGAGTTTGGATAGGTTACACTTTATTGGACACTAATTACGTAGACAAGTGAACAAATTAGTTAAAAGAAAGGAACTATAATTATGGCCAATATTAACTCATATACCGATGAATTTAAAAAACAAATAGTAGCTTTATATCAAAGCGGTAAGTCAGTGTCTTGTCTTGCTAAAGAGTACAATGTTACAAGAGCAGCTACTTATAATTGAATTAAGCAATTTACTAATTCAGGCAGTTTTAAAACTAAAGATAATCGTTCTATTGAAGAAAATGAATTAATTAAATTAAGAAAAGAATTAAAACAGTTACGAATGGAAAATGATATTTTAAAGCAAGCAGCACTAATAATAGGCAGAAAATAGAAATTATTGCTAAAAATAAAGTTAAATATAAAATTCGCACAATGTGTCGTTTTTTAAAACTTTCTAAATCAACATATTATTTTAATTTAAAGGAAAAAGAAAAAAAACAAAATAATATTTATGATGAAGCTGTTATTAGTGCTTTTAAAGAAAATAAAGAAGTTTATGGAACAAGAAGATTAAAAGTTGTTCTAAAAGAAAAGAATATTTATTTGTCACGCAGAAAAATTAAAGAAATTATGAATAAACATAATTTAATATCAAAATACACTAAATTATCATTCAAAAATCATCATAATAAAGTCAACGATAGTCAAATAACCAATATCGTTAATAGAAACTTTAATAATAGGCTTAAAAATGAAGTTATTGTTAGTGATTTAACTTATGTTCAAGTTAATGGTAAATGAAACTATATTTGCCTATTAATTGACCTATTTAACCGCGAAATTATTGGACATAGTGTAGGTACTAAAAAAGATGCATCATTAGTACATCAAGCATTTATGCACTCAAATCGTTGTTTAAAAGATATTCAAATATTTCATAGTGATCGCGGTAATGAATTTAATAATAAAATTATTGATAAACTTTTACTAGCATTCAATATTAATCGCTCTTTAAGCAAAAAAGGTTGTCCTTATGATAACGCTGTTGCTGAAGCAACTTTTAAAACTTTCAAAATTGAATTTATTGGGCGCATTGCAAACTTGGATACGATTTAATAAAAATATAAATGAGAGATAAAACTCTCATTTTTAATTGTTGAACAATTATAATTAATTATTTTATTAAACCTATACTTTATTAAAGTAATTAATTATTCCAAATTTAATAAAAATTATAAAAGCTATTGTATAGGAATTTGCAAATAGTAATTTTTCTGCTGGTCTTTAAAAATTTAAGATTTTTTTCTCCCCCTCCCTCCAGACCTCCTACCCCCAAGGCTTTGCTACTTACAGTAGCATAAGCCTTACGTATATTAGTAGAAGTATTTAGTTAGTAGTATATAAGCCTTTTATCACTGTAGGTGATAAGGCTTATACGTAGAAAGGATTTGTAATGATTAATGTTAATTTAGATATTAAAAATAAAGTTAGAGAAACAACTAAAGGTATGTTATTAGAAATTGGTGAATATGAAACATGATTTCCAATTAAAGATACTACTATTAATCAAAATAATAAAAAAATAACATTAAAAATAATTGAAGATTTTAATTATAAATTAGGTAAAAAATCAATTACAAAAGATATTGAAAGTATTAAAGGTAGTGAAATTTTAAAATATATTAAAAATATTTCAGATATTACTACAAATGAAAATGAATTAATATCATGTGAATTTTATGAAGAATATAATGGTTATTATATTTTTAAAAATAATAATAATCAAGAATGTTTTAAATATAACATTACATGAGAACAAGATATGAAAAGTTTTAAAATAAATAATCCATATAATGATAATGATTTAGCAATAAATTATATTGTTACACCAATGAAAGATATAAATACTCATAATGAAAAAATATTTTATTTAAAGTATTAAAGGAAATTAATATGTTATTAAATGTTGAAAAAATAGAATTAATTAAAAATTTATGTAATGAAAAATTACTTAAAAATAAAAAATATATTGAAATACAAGAAATATTAAAAATTATAGAAAGAGAGAATTAATTTATGTTGAATTTAAAAGAAGATAAAAGAATATATTTAAAATATGAAGAAATTGAAAAAATATTTGGTTCATGTGATATATGTAATAAAAATTCATCATTTGCAAATAGAACTTGTAATAACTGCTTTTATAAATTAATGAGTGATGATTATGAAGTGTAATACTCATAATGAAAAATATATATGAATTAGTGAAATTGATAATAGTTATTATTGTAATAAATGTATAAATGACATTATTGAAGAAGATATGTATTTAACATCAAATAATTGAGATTCTTTATATGAATATTATATTAATGAATTACAATTAGAAAATTTTAAAGGAGTGTAAAAATAATGAATCAATTAGAATTACATAATGCAATGAAATTAATAGAAAAATTTGAAAAATTACAAGAAGAATTTAATGACAAATATGAAAGTAGTTTAGACGTTAGAATTGACAATGATGGAGATTTAAACATTAGTTGTGATTATTTTAATTATAAAAATGTAAATCAATTAGAACAAGCAATTATTGATTATAAAAGAATTTTTAAAGGTTAAAGGAGATAAATAAATATGGTAGCAGCAGCACTTAAAAAACATGAAGATAAATTATTAATTAAAAATTTAAAAATTCGTCTTACTAAAAATGACCATTATGAATTAAAAACATATTGTTATGAAAGAAATATAACTATGAATGATTTTGTAAGGGATTTAATAAAAAATGCAATTAAACAATCAAAAAAATAATTTAATTCTTAAAAAAGAAACACATCAATATTTTATTAAAAATAAAGAATTAATATCAGTAAGTAAAATACTTGATTATTATTTAGGTAATTCATATTGTAAATGTAATAAATGTAAATATTGTTTTAATATTTATAATGCAAAAATTCGTGGTAATGCAGTTCATAAAGTAGCAGAATTATATTTTAAAAATATAAATATTAAAAATATTAGTAATCAAATTAAAAATTATATTAAAGATTTATTTTCACAAAATTATTTAAATTATTGTTATACATTATTAGATTATTTACCTATTAAATTTATTAATAATAATGAATATATTAGTGAAAAAATATTTAATTATGATATTGTTGCTGGAACACCAGATTTAATTTATAAAGAAAATAATTTAAATATAATAGTAGATTTTAAAACTTATAAAGTTTTTACTAAAGAATTATTAGAAAAATCAAAATTACAAATAATAGCATATTATTGATTATTAAAAAATAATAATTATGAATTATCAAATACTCATTTTATATGTTGAGTTAAAGAAAATGACATTGAATTAATTAAAGTTGAAATAACAAATGAATTATTAATTGAATGACAAAAAGCAATTTGAACATGAAAGGAATTGAAATAAAATGACAAATTTAAATATATATCAAAAATTAAATAAAATACAAACAGAAATTAAAGCAATATCTAAAAATGGGATTAATGATTATGGAAAATATAAATATTGATTATTAAGTGATATTTTAACTGAATTTAAAGAATTATTAAAAAAATATGAAGTTACGTTTATTCATGGCGATATCAAAGATACATTTAATTTTAGTGAAATTGAAACATATAATAAACAAGGTCAATTAATTAAAGAAAAACAAGTTTCATATTTAAAAGAATATAAATTAATTAGTAATAATTTAGAAGATAGTATTTTATTTAATTGTTTTGTTGCTGGAAAAAATAGTGATATTGCAAAAGCAAAAGGTAGTGCTGAAACTTATGGTTTAAGATATTTTTTAATGAATTTACTTTTAATAAGTGAAGATGAATTGGATAGTGACCATAATTTACAAAATCAAAATATAAATAATAATTGAGAACCAAGTGGTAAACAATTATTATATTTACAAAATATAATGCAAAATAATAATTTTATTAAAAATTTAATACAAAAAGAAATGCAAAATAATAATAATTTTAAACTTAAAGAATTAATAATTTTAAAAGGTAAATCTTTTTTAGATGAAATATTTAAAAATAATCAAAATAATTATCAAAATGGTAATTTATTAAATAATAATTTTCAAAATTTAGAACAAAATATAAATAAATTAGATAAAGTAGTATTTAAAAATGAATAAAAGAAAACAATTTAAATATAATGAAAAATTAGTTGAACATGGAATTAAAGTAGCAAAAAAAGATAAACAATTAATGAAAATATTAAAAAGACTAAGTTTAAATTAAGGAGAAATAATTATGACTAATTATTTACTTTCAATTGACCCAAGTATTAAAAATACTGGATTTACTTTATGAGAAAAAGAAAATATAAGTGATAATTTTATAATAAGATGAAAACCAATATTTGTTAAAAGTTATAATTTAAAAAAATATGATGGACAAAGAAAATTTTATTGAGATATAAAAGTTAATGATAATGAATTAGATTTAATTATTGAACGTGGTACTTTTCATTCAAAAAATGGTATTGGTTATGAAACACAAGAACATTTACGTGGTTTTATTGCTGGACAATTTAATAAATTATTAACAAAAAATATGTTAATAAGTCCAAGTGAATGAAAGAAATGATATAAAAATAGACCTTTTGGAGCATATTGAGATATTAAAAATGAAAAATGAACAAAAGAAACATCATTAGCAATGGCACAAATTATTATTTCAGAAAATGAATGAGATTTTAATATTACGAATCATGATGAAGCAGATAGTTTATTAATTGGTTGATATTATTTAAATAAGGAGAAAAAATAATGGAAATTACTACTGAAGATATTATTAATGAATATAAAAACGAATATAAACAAAAATTAATTGATTATTTAAATTTATGTATTGAAATGGATAATAAAAGATTACAAACTAAACTTTATAATGAAAGTCATATAAAAGGTTCAATAGAACAAACTAATGTAATTTTACAATTAATAAAGAATGGAGTATTTGATTAATGCAAAAGCAAAAACAAGAAAAAGTATTACTTAAATGTATTGTTAAAGATTGTAATAGTAAAGTATTAGTTACTTTAAAAATTGGAAATATTGAAGATAGTGCTGTTCAATTTTTTAATATGTGTTATTTTCATAAAAAACAATTTAAAAATAAAGTAAAAGAAATAAAAAATAAGGAGTAAAAAGTATGATAGAAAATCATAAGTTTTTTAAGCCAAAAAATTGATGTTGTAAAAATGAAGATGGTAATCCAAAAAGAGCAGGTGTTAATAAAGAAAATCGTAGAAGATGAAGATTAAAAATAAAAAAAGAATTAAATAAGGAGTAAATAATGAATTTATGAGACTTTTTAAAATATAGTGATAAATATAATGTTTTTAAAATATATACAAGAAATACAGAAATATATTTTTCATGAAATGGTGGAAGTAGTGAATTAGATGATGACCGTACTTTATTAGGTTATGAATTAGCAGATTGAAAAGTTTTATCATATAAACAATATCCAAATGAAATTAGAGTATTTATTAAATTAGATAATCAAGAAATGTGTGCATATAATCATTTTCCAAAAACAAAAGAAGAAAGATTAAATTATAATTAGGAGTAAATAATAATGTTTTGATATGATTGAATTATATTTATAGTAAATACTATTATTAGTTCCATTATAGGTAATATTTTAGGTGAATTAATTATTAGATGATGATATAAAAAAAAATAAGGAGTAAATAATGACTAAAGAAATTGAAGAAAAAATTATAGAATTTACTAATGAAATAAGTAATAAATTAGATACTAATGAACAAGAAGTATTAAGTAAAATTATAAATAATTATATAAATTTAAGTCAAACTTTAAATCAAATAACAAAGCAACATAAGGAAAAACATAAATAATGACATTTTGATATTGATTTACACATTGATTTTATTTAAGTAGATGAGAATTAATGAATGTACCAATATGATATGAAATAGTTGCTAGTTTAATAATATTTGGAGTAATTGGTTTAATTTTAGGAATTATTGGTATTGGATATTTAATTTATGAAAAAATAACTAATTAAATTATACATATTTAGTAAATATTTATGATATAAAAAATATAAACTTAATATAAGTTTATAACTCATTACTTTATTTTAAAGTAAATGAGTTTTTTTTAAAAAAAGAAAAAAAAGAAAGGTGATTAAATTATGTGAAAAAAAGATGAAAAATATAAAAAATTTAATGATAAAGCTAAAGAACAAAAAAAAGAAGATATGAAGAGATATAATGATTTTCAACAAGAAAGAAAAAAAGAAGAAGAAAAAATAAAAGAAAATCTAAAAAGAGCCGAAAAAGAAGCAAGAGCCAAGGAAGAACGCGAACGAAGAGACCGTGAACGAAGAGAAAAAGAAGCAAGAGCCAAAGAAGAACGTGAACGAAGAGACCGTGAACGAAGAAAAGTAGAAGAACAAAAAGCTCATGAAAAAGCATGAGAACGTGAACAAAAAGAACGAGAAAGAAGAGAACAACAAAGAATGGAATTACAAAAAAAAGAAGAAGATAGAAAATTTAAAAAAGAAATCGAAGAACAAATTAAAGAAATGGAAAAATTAAAACTAAATTCAAATAAAAATAAATCAACTTGGTTGTAAAGATTTAATATTAAAAAAAAGTTACCAATTAAGGTAACTTTTTAATTAGGTGCCAACCTAAGTTTAAATATAAATGAAATAAATTGATATATACAACTTACCTTTTCTAACCCCTTAGGTAAGTATTTTCATATTATACATTAATATTTAAGATTGTGGGGTTTTATCTTTTTCTTGTTTATCTAAATAATTATTTAATTTATCATATAATGTTTTTTTTCTTTATATCTTAAATTAGAAATAATACAACAACCAAAAATTAATCCAAAAACATTTAATGCAACAAAAAGCAATAAAATACCATAAGTGTTATTTTTAAAACATAATTTTAATCCAAAATAAATAAATGCAGTTATTATTGGCAACATTATAGCAATTAGTAAAGCAATTGTACTAGGTAAATCCATTTTAACTCCTTTGTAAATTAATATTAAAATTATAACAAAGAATATTAAATTATCTATTGTTAAATATTAATTTTGTAATTTTTAAAGTTACATTTGAAATATATCTTTTACCATATCCAATTTTTTCACCAATTGCATCTCCATAAATTGATTCTATTTTTCCGAGATTTATGTAAATATTAAATTTTCAAATTAATATATTATTTTTACTTACATCTAATATATTAATACCACATGCACTATCCGTAGTAAATTCTTCTTTTATACCATAATAACTTTCAGTTAATGTAAATGTATATCCAGTAAGATTATAATTAGATAATACTGTGGAATTATAAGCATATCCAAAAGCAGAATAAGGTTGAACATTAGGAACTAATTTTCAATCTTTAACATTTTTATTTTGTAGATTTAAAAATATTAAATCTTTTAAATCAATAGTTTTACTTGTATTTTCTGTTTTTGCCGGATTAAAACTTTCTGTTGTGTTAAAATTTATACCTTGTTCATTATGTTTATTTTCAATTGTTTCAAAATTATATTCATAATAAATAGTTATGGACTTATAATATCTCTTAAAATCATTAAAACTATAAATCAATAATGTAGGGTCTAATTTTGATGTTATATTTAATACAAAATCATTAGTTTTAATTTTGTTATTATTAAATCAATCATTAGTATTATCATAAGGATTATGCGAACTATCAAAACCAATTAAAGGTATATCGGTTCCTTTATTAATTACATTAAAATTATCTGGATTAATAATTATGGTTTTAGCAATATTTTGTGGACTTGGTGGTAATATTTTTGCTGGATAACTAAATGTAGTTTCCTCACTTTCTTCATATTCATCATGATTTAATTTATACAAAGTCGTTCAATTAAAAGCATTACCAGTTAAATAACCCATATTATTATAACGAAATTGAGCAACTGATATTTCATTATAATCACCTTGATAAGTAAAAGGATTATCACTATAAAATGTATGTCTTTCTTCTCCTTGATGTAATGATTGAGTTACAATTGTATCAATAATATAAGCATAATTTGAACCATCAATAACTCCATTTCCTGTTGGATTTCATTGACAATTTTTATCTTCATTTGTAAAAGGACTTGCTATATCTAAAAACTCAGTATCTTCAGCTAAAATATAAACTTTATTATTTTTCTTTTGTGATAAATCAACTGTACTTATTTGTTCTTTTGTAGTTAATTTCTGACCAGTAGTAGGGTCTCATGGATAAACACTAACTCTATCACTTAATTTCATTGTCATAGCAGTTGTTGAAACATTTGCTCCTAATAATTTACCAATAGTAAAATCATTATCATTTGTAAATGCATTTAAAGGAATTAAACCACCATTACCAATAATACTTTCTAAATTACTTGTAAAAAATGCACTCATAAAACCATTAAAATATAACATTTTTTTATATTGTTGAGCATTTTGAGTAATAACTCAACTACTTCATATACCTAATGTTAAAGCATTTAATAATTTACCAATTAAAGGAATATCACTTAAAGCAAATGGTAATCATTGTTGACTATCATAAGGCATTTGTATTAATGGTGAAAATACTACACTATTAAAATTTAATATTGCTGACATATATTTTTGTGATATTTTTGAATAATCAACAGTTGGACTTCCTATAATTAATCCACTTTCTGGGTCTTTATATTTAAAATTACTTGACATATCAACATTATAATTACCAGTTAAATTATTTATATTTCATTCACTATCTCAAAAGAATTTTGCTTCTCCTACTGATGTACCATTACTTAATCTTGCTTTATCTTTATCAAAGGCAAGCATACCTTTAAAATCTTTTGTTACAAATAAATTATCTTGAAAATTTAATGAAGTTTTTAATCATTCTGTAAAATTTTTAAAATTAGTAAATCCAGTTGGTTTTGCATCCATAATATTATAAAATGTAGTTTCTGGATGACTACTTGTTGTTATTTTATCATTTATACCAGCAATTAAACCACCATTATTTTTAATATTAGTTGTAGATTTTTCATTATTACCAGCAATAAATAATCTTCTTGAAGCAAATACTTTACTTTCAAATATTTCTTCATTATTTTGTTGTATTGGTTCTTGACCTTGAATAATAGGTCTTCCATAATAATAACAACTTGATAATAATTCTAATCCATAACTTTGTCTATGAGAATAACGTACACCAATATCACGCATTAAAGTACGATTTAATGTTACTTTTCCTTGTTGAATAGTTGGGAAAGCATAACCACTACCCGGGCTTGCATATTGTACAAAATCAAGTGTATTTTGACCACTACTAATTACTCTATCATTTAAACTACTAAAAGTTAATACTTGCATACTAAATGCACCATTATAAGGACTATAATAATTTGTTACTGGAATGGCAACCCTTTTTAGGACTATTTTTTGGTAGACATTTATTTTTGATAATTAACTGGAGTTAAGTAGTTTAAAGTGCTGTGAATTCTTATGTTGTTATATCAGTTGATGTAATCAAATAATTCTAATTTTAATTGGATTAATGATGTAAAATTTTTATCATTAATAAATTCAATTTTGAAAGTTTTAAAAGTTGCTTCAGCAACAGCGTTATCATAAGGACAACCTTTTTTGCTTAAAGAGCGATTAATATTGAATGCTAGTAAAAGTTTATCAATAATTTTATTATTAAATTCATTACCGCGATCACTATGAAATATTTGAATATCTTTTAAACAACGATTTGAGTGCATAAATGCTTGATGTACTAATGATGCATCTTTTTTAGTACCTACACTATGTCCAATAATTTCGCGGTTAAATAGGTCAATTAATAGGCAAATATAGTTTCATTTACCATTAACTTGAACATAAGTTAAATCACTAACAATAACTTCATTTTTAAGCCTATTATTAAAGTTTCTATTAACGATATTGGTTATTTGACTATCGTTGACTTTATTATGATGATTTTTGAATGATAATTTAGTGTATTTTGATATTAAATTATGTTTATTCATAATTTCTTTAATTTTTCTGCATGACAAATAAATATTCTTTTCTTTTAGAACAACTTTTAATCTTCTTGTTCCATAAACTTCTTTATTTTCTTTAAAAGCACTAATAACAGCTTCATCATAAATATTATTTTGTTTTTTTTCTTTTTCCTTTAAATTAAAATAATATGTTGATTTAGAAAGTTTTAAAAAACGACACATTGTGCGAATTTTATATTTAACTTTATTTTTAGCAATAATTTCTATTTTCTGCCTATTATTAGTGCTGCTTGCTTTAAAATATCATTTTCCATTCGTAACTGTTTTAATTCTTTTCTTAATTTAATTAATTCATTTTCTTCAATAGAACGATTATCTTTAGTTTTAAAACTGCCTGAATTAGTAAATTGCTTAATTCAATTATAAGTAGCTGCTCTTGTAACATTGTACTCTTTAGCAAGACAAGACACTGACTTACCGCTTTGATATAAAGCTACTATTTGTTTTTTAAATTCATCGGTATATGAGTTAATATTGGCCATAATTATAGTTCCTTTCTTTTAACTAATTTGTTCACTTGTCTACGTAATTAGTGTCCAATAAAGTGTAACCTATCCAAAATTAACAAATGAAATTATAACTCCAACAAGAACATATATTGATATTGATAAATATAAAAATTATACAAATTGAGTTAATAAATTAATAATATTGAATGCAGATTTAAATAATATTACATATCCTATAATTAAACATAATTTAAAAATAAATATATCTTTATCAACAATTTGTAGAAGAGTAAAAAAAACTAATATATTTGTTCAAGAATTACCAAAAGAAAAAATAAAAATATTACCAACTGATTATATTTATATTCAATCAGATGAATCATATAATAATTTAATTGATAATAATAAAAAAAGAAAATTTAGACATAGAACAGTAAGTATAAGTACTGGTTATGATTTAAATAAATCTACTGATAATAGACATGTTTTAGAAAATAAATATATTTTTGTTTTATCAACTAGAAAAGGTCAAAGAATTACTAAAAAAGAATTTGGTAAATCTATAATAACTAATTTAGATAATATTTTTATTGGTTATACTAATGAAAATTTAAAATTAACTGGTGATGGTGCTACTTATCTTAAATCTACTGCTAATTATTTAAAAATTGATTATGCTGTAGATAAATGACATCCATTACAAAAATTAAAACAAGTATTTATTGTAGGAAAAGGTAAAAGAACAAAAGAAAATAATAAAAAATTAAATTATGCTTATTATAAATTATTTTTAAATGGTTGTTATTATAAATTATTAGATTATTTAAAAGAAAATAATGCTGATGAAAAAATATATGAATATTTTAAAAATAATAAACAAGGAATTAGAAATCAAAATGCTATTTGAAATATTGGTTGTAGTGCTGAAAGTGATGTTTATCATTTAATAAAATCTATATCTAATAATAATGCAAAAATTTATTCAAAAGAAGCATTTTTTAATTTATTAAAATTAAAACAAGCAAGAATTAATAAATTAAAAGTGTTTGTTTAAATTTATAAAATTTAATAAATCTAAACCTAAATAGTTAGGAATTTTTATTTTATAAAACTTGACATTTACCCTAAATAGGGTTATAATATTCATAACAATTAATAATTTATTTTATCTTTTATTTAAAGAAAATTAAATTATATCCACATTTGAAATACGTCCAATTTATTAATGATAAAAATTTTACATCATTAATCCAATTAAAATTAGAATTATTTAATTACATCAACTGATATAACAACATAAGAATTCACAGCACTTTAAACTACTTAACTCCAGTTAATTATCAAAAATAAATGTCTACCAAAAAATAGTCCTAAAAAGGGTTGCCATTCCAAATTAATATTTTAATTGAACCGGCCCCGCTCAATTTTTTTTACAAGTTTGAAATTTATTTTCTCGCCCAAAAAAATTTTTTCAAAAAAATAAAAAATAAAACCAACACTTGCTCACTGGGGAGTGGCAAGGTTGGTTAAATAAAGAATAATAGTTGGTTCCCCCACGGGTCTATATATACTAGTTTCCAATTCGCTCCCACCCCAAGAATTACCATTACTGGTTAGTATATTTTATTAGGCATCATCCACTTTTTATTTATTCATGCAAGTCCACATGTTCTAGCTACTATTTTTAACAACTGTGTTGTAGTTCACTATTTTAATTCCCTAACACGTGTTGATAATAGCGTTAAAGAGGTTTATTAAAAATTTTAAAATTTTACAATTACAAAAAAAGACAAGATTATTTCTTGTCTTTTTCCTTGATAATAATTTTAATTTAACTTACAAAATGTATCTTTTATTTTTTTTTAAAATACGTCGAATATTAAATTTAAGGGTTAAAGAGAGTAATTTTGTCTAATTTTCATTTTTTTTAAAATAATTCATTTTTGGAAATAAGTTACTAATATAATAATTAATTATTTCGTAAATTTGACAACCGCCCATATTATTACTAGTATTAGTATTTATATTAATTCTTTTTTTCAAAATATTGGTAATAGTCTTATTTTCTTTCCGGTTTTTATTAAATCATTTCAAAGATTTAATAATTTTATTAATTGTAGATTACAATATAAGAATAACAAAAATTTTTTTCAATATCAATTAATAAAATAGTATTAAAAGATTGTTATTTTAATTTAAGAAATAAAGTAGTTTTTATTAATTTAAATTTAATATTAAAACAAAGTAATATTATTATTGGTCCTTCTGGGATTGGTAAAACAACCTTACTATCATTATTAATTCAGAAATATGTGCCTTTTCAAGGTAAAATTTTAATTAATAATGAAATTGGATTAGATAATATTTCATATGAATTTTGACAAAAAAAATGTATTTATTTACATTCAAATTCTATTATTCATAACGGTACAGTTTTAGAAAATATTTTATCATTTAATATTACAAAAGAAAAATTAATAAATTTTCAAAAATTAGGATTTAATGATCTCTTGGGCAGTTTAGGTTTAACAACATTTTATTATTGTCAAGAATATGGGGCTAATCTTAGTCAAGGTCAAAAACAAATAATTATTTTCTTAAGTTTATTTTTTTATGATTGAAAAGTAATTTTATTAGATGAAATTTTGAGTAACATCAATAATGATTTAAAAATAAAGTTAATAACTTTATTATTGAATCATTATAAAAAAATAATTATTATTTATGCAGGTCATGATTTAACACTAGTAAAATTATTTAAAAATGTAATTGATTTAAATAATTATAAAAGTATAGATGGTAATGAATAATGATTTTTTTTAGAAAAAGTACTTATTTATTAGGGAGTAGTTCAATTTTTCTTTTTTTTAAGACTCTTATTAGGTTTAAAAATTATTAATATTCCTCATGTTTATGCTGGTAATGGTCAAACTATTTTTATAAGTGAGACAAGATATGAAAATAAGGGACACTTTGCTTATTTATTAGATTTTAAAAGAGAAGAATGTTTAAAGTTTAATAGTTTTAATCAAATTACTATTTTTTTCTCTATTAATAAATGTTATTTAACAATTTTTTTTCCAAAATGAAATGATAATAATCAACTTTTAATTGAAGAAAATATTAATTCTAATACATATTTAAATCAAATGGTATTAATAATTATTGGTGAAGAAAGTTTGTTAACATTTATTTGAAATAATATTACAACATAAATGTAAATATTGATATAATTTAATCAAAAAGAAGTTAGGTAGATAAATGCCAGCAAAAATTAATATTGTAAATATTTACAATGATCATAACTATGACATTAAAAATTTTAATATTTTATCAGAAAAAATTTTAAATGCAGTAGCTATTAAGTTAAAACAGAAAATTACATGGTGTATTGCTGTTATTTTTAATGACGAACAGACTAGTATTGAATTAAATAAAATGTATCGTCATAAAGATTATGTTCCTGATGTTTTATCATTTGGAAATAATGATGATGATTTTCCAAATATTAATATTGATATTAGAGATTTAGGTGATGTTTATATTTGTTATTCAAAGGCAGTAGCGCAAGCACAAGAATATGGCCATAGTTTAATTAGAGAATTATCATTTCTTTTTATTCATGGATTACTTCATACATTAGGATATGATCATCAAAATAGCGTAGAAGAAAAGGTTATGTTTGATTTACAAGATGAAATTTTAAATATTCTTGGTATTACTAGAAAATAAGGGGTGGTATAATGGAACAAGATATAGATTTATTAGTATTATTGAAAAAAGCAAAAGCAATACAAAAAAATGCTTATGCTCCTTATTCTTTATTTAGAGTTGCTGCAATAGTACTTTTGAAAAATAGTAAAGAAGTGTTAGGAGTAAATGTTGAAAATGCTGCATACTCAGTAGGCATTTGTGCTGAAAGAGCGGCTTTGTCACAAGTTATTGCTCAAGGTTATAAAAAAGAAGATATTATTAGTCTATTTTTAATTACTGATAGTGAAACTGTTGGTTCTCCTTGTGGTATGTGTCGTCAATTTATGATTGAAATTATGCCAGAAACATGTCCTATTTATATTAGTAATAAAAATGAAAATAATGATACTAAAACAATTTGTAAAATATTAGTAAAAGACTTATTACCTTTAGCGTTTAAACCAAGTTCATTGAAAGGGAATTAATTTATGAATAATAATTTTAAATCAGGTTTTGTTAGTTTTATTGGTAGAAGTAATGTTGGAAAATCAACTTTATTAAATACCATTCTTCAAGAAAAAAAGGCAATTGTGTCTAATAAACCACAAACAACCAGAAATCAAATTCAAGGTATTTATAATAGTGATGATATGCAAATCATATTTTTTGATACTCCCGGCATTCATAAACATAATAACCAACTTGGACGAATGATGAATCGCGATGCTAATCGCGCCACTAAAGAAACTAACATTATTTGTTTATTAGCGCCATGTAATGAATACATTGGAAATAGCGATAAACATATTATTAAATTATTATCAGAAAGGGTAAATACAACTATTCTACTTTTATTAACTAAGGTTGATTTAGTAACAAAAGAAAAATTAATGGATAAAATTAATGAGTGAAAAGATTTATTACCATTTAAAGAAATAATTCCAATTTCTGCTATAAAAGAAATGAATTTAGATATATTATTGAAAAAACTATATGAGTATTTACCAATTGGTGAAAAGAATCATTTAATCGAAAATAACGATGATGTTTCAGATAATACTTTAATTAAGGAAATTATTCGTGAAAAAATTTTAAATTTAACAGAAGAAGAAATTCCTTATAGTGTAGCAGTATTAATTGAAAGTATTAATTATAATCCAAATACTAATATTACTGATATTAATGCTGTTATTGTTGTTGAACGAGACTCACAAAAAGGAATTATTATTGGTAAAGGAGGTAGTATGATTAAAGAAATTGGAATAAGAGCTAGAACAGATTTAGAAAGTATTTTTGATTCTCATATTATATTAAAAACTTTTGTAAAAGTAATACCTGATTGAAGAAATAATCCTAGAAAATTAAAAGAGTTAGGTTATAGTTAAAATATGTTTAATATTGATACTGGTTTGATTTTAAACATTAACTACATTAAATCAATAAATAATGTTACTATTTTAACATCAAATTATGGTGTTAAAATAGTTTCTTTACCAGAAATAAAAATCAATTTAAATAAATATAGTCTTTTAGATTGTTGAATTTTTATTTTTAATCAAAATTATGATTGTTCAAACTTATGTATAACATATAAAAAAATAAAAAGTTTTAATAGTTTTATAAATGAAAAAAGTTATCAATTGATTAAGAGTTTTAACAAGATAGTTATTAATTATTTAGAAAAAATTATTATTAATAATAAAAATATCTTTTCTTTTTTATTTAATTTATATGAACAGTTAATGATAAATAGTAATTTTAAGAAAGTTTATGTTTTTTTCTTATTTCATAGTTTAATATTTCAAGGAATTCAGTTTAACTTTACTAATTGTATTAATTGTAATCAAATAACTAATTTGTATTTAATTAATTATGATTTGGGTGGTGTTTTTTTGTAAAAATTGTTCTTTAAAATTAGCTATAATTAATTTTGACATTGTTTTGTTTAAAAAAATATATCAACTTTATTTATTAAATTATCAAGATATTAATAAATGAAAAGTTGAAAAAGAAGAACTTAATAAAATTCTTAATATTTTAGAAAACCACTGTCAAAAATATAATAATAAATTAATAATTACATAAATATTTTAATAATTAGTTGTTATATTGTTTTTAATAATATATAACACTTATAATAGGTTGACAAAACCTATCTATGAACATATTATTAACAAGATTATTCTTTTTAGAGATTTTATGTATTATTTAAGATATTTAAGAAAATTTTTATGATTAATGGAGGGGCAATGATTAATAAAATTATCAATGATAAGTCAATGAAGGAAATAATTACTCATTTAAAAGAAAATGGTTTTATTTTTCAAGGATCAGAAATTTATTCAGGTCTTGCTAATAGTTGAGATTATGGTCCGCTTGGTGTAGCACTTAAAAATAATATTAAGAAAAGTTGATGAGTTTTTTTTGTCGAAAAAAATCCATACAATGTTGGGCTAGATAGTTCAATTATTATGAAATCTAAAGTTTGAGAAGCTTCAGGGCATTTGAGTAATTTTAGTGATCCATTAATTGATTGTAAAAAATGTAAGTCTCGCTTTCGAGTTGATAATTTAATTAATCATTATTTTCCTAGTATTAATTGTGATAATTGAAGTAATGAAAAATTAGAAACATATATTAATCAAAATCATATTAAATGTATTAAATGCAATAATGAAGATTGAACTAAAGTTAGACAATTTCAATTAATGTTTGAAACATATCAAGGTGTTTTAAAAGAAGATAAAAATAAAATTTATTTAAGACCTGAGACCGCACAAGGAATATTTATAAATTTTAATAATGTAAGAAATAGTTGTAATAAAAAAGTACCATTTGGTATTGGTCAAATTGGTAAAAGCTTTAGAAATGAGATAACTCCTGGTAATTTTATTTTTCGTACTAGAGAATTTGAACAAATGGAATTAGAATTTTTCTTTATTCCAAAGGATAAAAATGATAATACTTGATTTAATTATTGAGTTGATCAATGTAAAGAATTTCTCTCTCTAGTAGGTTTATTGAATTCAAAAAATATAAAATTTAAAAATCATGAACAAAATCAACTAGCACATTATGCATTAGCAACTACTGATATTGAATATAATTTTCCTTTTGGTATGAGTGAATTATGTGGTATAGCTAATCGTGGGAATTATGATTTAACAAAACATAGTGAGAATTCTGGTGTAAATTTTGAGATTCAAGATCCTAATGTTACAGTAAAAAGAATGGTTATTCCTTCAGTTATTGAACCTTCAATTGGTGTTGAAAGGCTTTTATTAGCTTTAGTTTGTGAAGCATTTACAAAAGAAGTTTTAAAAGACGATAAAGAACGGTTAGTGTTAAAATTAAATAAGAGTATTTGCCCTTATCAAGTAGCTGTTATGTCTTTAAATAAAACAAAATTAGGTAAAGAGGCATATGAAATTTTTGAAATGTTAAATAAAACACAATTAAGAGTAATTTATGAAGCATCATCAAGTGTTGGTAAATCTTATCGTTATCAAGATGGTATTGGTACTATGTATTGTGTAACAATTGATTATGACACAAAAACTAAAGGTACTGTTACAATTAGAGATCGTGATACTACAAATCAAGTTATAGTTAAAGTTGATCAACTTAAAGAATATTTATATGACAAATTAGACATTATTTGTTAGAATTGTGTGAAAAAATATGGATATCGAGTTTAATAAAAAAATTAATGAAGTTAAAGCAAAAATTAATATTGTCGAAGTTATGGGTAAATATTTAAATTTGATCCGTAAAGGCAATAATTTTTGAGCTATCTGTCCTTTTCATGAAGACTCTACTCCTTCATTATCAATTTCACAAGAAAAACAAATTTATAAATGTTTTTCTTGTGGTGAACAAGGAAATGTTTTTATTTTTTTACAAAAATATAAAAATATTAATTTTATTAATGCTCTTAAAGAAGCAGCAGATAATGTTAATTTAAATTTAAAAGAGTTTGATATTAATTTATCTGAATTTAATGTTGAAACTAAAAAAAATCCACTAAAAATTTTAAATAATATTGCAATGAATTTTTTTAGTTATCAGTTACTAACTGATATTGGTCAAGAAGCAATGAAATATTTACAAAATCGTAATATTACTACTGAAAATATTAAATATTTTAATATTGGTTATGCACCTATTAATAATGAATTAATAGATTATCTTAATGCACAAGGTTATAAAGATAATATTGAATTTGTAAAATTAGGACTTATGAAAATTAATAATAAGGATCAACTTCTTCCTACCTTTTCAAATCGAATTATGTTTGCTATTAAAGATGAAGATGGAGACTGTGTTGGTTTTTCTGCAAGAAATTATAATAGAGAAGATAAAAGTTATAAATATATTAATAGTCCAGAAACAGATTTTTTTAAGAAAAGTAAAATTTTATATAACTTTAATAATGTTAGAAATTATATTAAAAAAAATGAAGTTATTTATTTGACTGAAGGTTTTATGGATGTTATTGCTCTAAATAATCAAAATATTAAAAATGTTGTTGCTTTAATGGGAACAAATTTAACAAAAGAACATATTTTACTTTTAAAAAAAATTACTACTAATATTATTATTTTTTTAGATGGTGATTTACCAGGAAAAATAGCATCTTTAAAAATAGCTAGTGTTTTATTATCAAATAATTTTAAAGTACAAATTATCAATAATGATACTAAATTTGATCCTGATGAATTAATAAATAAATTTCCTCAAAAATTTTATGAAATAATAAAAAAAACTATTCATCCTTTTGAATTTGCAATTAATTTATCATTAACTAAATATAACATTAAAAAAGATAGTTATGAACTTAATGAATTTTTAAAATCATTAGTTCCAATTTGAACAAAAATCAATGATGTTATTACTCAAAAGTTTTATTTAAATATGTTAGCAAAAATAACTAATTTATCCACTGAAGACTTAATACAAATTTTAAATATTGATAATAATTTAGTAACTACAACTTTTAGTATCAAAAATAAATCTAAAATAGAAGTAAAAAATATTTTTTTTGAAGCACAAGAACAACTTATTTTTTTAGTAATGTTATCAAGAAATGTTTATTTAATTTTAGAAAAAGAAAAATTTATTTTTCCAAATCAAGATTTTATGAATTTATACTTTTTAATTAGTCAAAAATATCAAAATAATCAAATAGAAGCAATTAATTTTGATTTAATTTTAGAAGAACTTAAAGGTAATTCACTTTTAAATATTTTAGAAAAACTTCTTGATAAGTATAAAAATAAAAAGTTTGATTTAAAACCTCAAATTATTAATGATTACTTAAAAATTATTAATAATCAACTAATTGATTATGAAATAAAAATGATCAATGATAAATTGAAATCTGAAAAAAATATTGAAAAACAAATATTGTTATTAAAAGAAATATCAGTAATAAAAAATAAAATAAAGAAAAAATAAGTATGATGATAAATTAAGGATAAGGTGAAAATATGGCTGCTATACAACAAAAAACGAAATTGAAAAAACTTTTAACTTTAGAGGAAGTAGAAAGTAATTTAATTAAAAAATTAGAAAAGAGTCAAACAAAAGAATTAAAACAAGAAGATGTCATTAAAGAGTTTGCACATTTAAAATTAGATGATGATACGATTGAGGAAATTTTTGATCGGTTAGAAAAAGAAGGAGTAGTCTTTACTGATATTTTGATGGATGAAGTTGAAGATGATGCTAATTTTCCCGATATTGATGATGAACAATTACCTGATGATTTAGATATTGATATTTTAGTTAGTGATTTGAGTTTTAAAAATACAATGGGGATCTCTAATGATACAAGAAGAAAAGATGGAATTAAGTCTTATTTTAATATTTTGGGAACAAGTCAAATATTGAGTCAAGTTGAGGAAATTAAATATGCTAAAATGTTAGAATCAAAAGATGTTGAGGAAAGAACATATGGTCGTGAGCAATTAATTAAATCAAATTTAAAATTAGTAGTTTCTGTTGCTAGAAAACATTTAAATCGTGGTTTAGATTTTGCTGATTTAATTGAAGAAGGTAATATTGGTCTTATTAAAGCAGTTGATAAATTTGATTATCGCCGTGGTTTTAAATTTTCAACTTATGCTACTTGATGAATTAGACAATCAATTACACGAAGTTTAGCTGATCAAGGTAAAATGGTTCGTGTACCTGTTCATATGGTTGAAAGAATTAATAAGTTAATAAGAATTGAAAGAAACTTAACACAAGAATTAGGTCGTGATCCTACTCATGAGGAAATTGCCAATAAAATGGGACAAAACATGACAGCCGATCGTGTTCGTGAAATTAAAAAACTTGCTATTGAACCAGTATCTTTAGAAAAACCAATTGGTGAAGAAGATGATACACATTTTGGTGATTTTATTAAAGATAAAAATATGCTATCTCCCGATGAATATGCTGAAAGACATTGATTAAGAGAACAATTGGATCGTGTTTTTGCTGAAGTATTAACAAAACGAGAAGAAAAAGTTATTAGAATGCGTTTTGGAATTTTACCAACAAAATTAAGAAGATTATTAGAACTTTGTGAAGATGAAAAAGAAATTACTGAATTAAAAACAGTAGTTGATAATTTACAGTTACACTATGATACTAGTTTAGATAAAACAGAATTGTTAAGTGATAAGGTTGTTCATCGTCATATTACTAAGTACGATTCTCCAAAAACTCTAGAAGAAGTTGGTAAAGAATTTATTGTTACAAGAGAAAGAATTAGACAAATAGAAGCAAAGGCAATTAGAAAATTAAAACATCCGTCTAAATCTAAACATATTAAAGAATTTTATAAAGGATAATAGTTAACATGTTAACTATCAATAATATAATTAATGTTTTAGAAACATATTTTCCTTTAAAAGATGTTTGTGAATGAGATTTTTCAGGAATACAAATTAAATCAAAAACAAAAACCAATATTAATAAAATTTTAGTTTGTTTAGATGTTACTAATGAAGTTTTAACTGAGGCCATTAATAATAATATTGATTTAATAATTTCTCATCATCCATTAGTTTTTGCTAAAGATATTAATCAATCTAATATTTCAAATTGAAAAAAAGAATTATATAGTAAAATACTAATAGCAGATATTAATGTATATTCATTACATACTAATTTTGATATATCATTAGTAGGTATGAATATGTTGATGGCTAAAGAATTAAAAATTAAAAATATTCATTTTATTAATGAAGAAAAGTTGGCAATAGTTGGTAAATTTGATAGACAAATGCCATTAAAAGAATTGATTAATAACTTAAAAAAATATTTTAATGTTGCAAATATACAATTGGTTAATAATAAATTGAGTGATAACAATATAGTGACTGTTGCTTTATCTGCTGGTGCTGGTGGTGATATTATTAGTAATTTATCTAACAATATTGATTTATTAATTACTGGAGAAATGAAATGAAACTATATTATGGAAGCTAAAGATAGAAAAATTAATGTTATTTTGGTTGGTCATTATATGGAACAAAAATTTGTTGATTTTCTTTTTCAATTACTTATTGAAAAATTATCAACAAAAGTTAAAGTTTTTAAATATAATTTAGAAAATCCTATTACTTTTTTTTAAACTTATAAAATTTAAAAAGGAAAAAACTATTTTTTAAATAAAAATAAGTTTTAGGGGGTTGATAAATATGATTTTAGAAGATTTAGAACCAATGACTGATCAAGAGTGTCAGGCAGTTAGTGGTGGTTTTGCTCAATTTTTAATGGGTGCCGTGTTAGCGGGGATAGCAATTCCTGTTATTAAAAATTTATGAAATAGTGTTTCGGGAAGTATTAAGTTACCAGGTGGTATTGAAAGTAAATGAGACAGTTCTAAAGATGATAGTAAAGATTTAGCAAAAATTAAAGATGAATTTAATAAATTTCAAGAAAAATTAACACATTTAATACCGCCTTTTTATGAATTTTAAAGAACTTAATAATACAAAAAAACCAAGAGAAAAAGCCATTAAATATGGCTTTGACGCTCTTAGTGATAATGAATTATTAGCAATTATTTTGCGAACAGGAACTAAAGAAAAAAATGTATTATTTTTAGCGCAAGAAATAATTACTAATTTTAATGGTCTTGAAAATTTAAATAAAGTAACTATTAAATCTTTAATGAGTATTAAAGGTATTGGTGTTAGTAAGGCTTTAGAAATTTTAAGTTGTTTAGAAATAGTAAAAAGAATAAGAACTATTGAAAGTCAAAAAAAATATTTTAAAATTATTATTCCCGAAGATGTTTTTAATTTAGTTAATGCATATTATCAAAATTTAACGCAAGAACATTTTTATTTATTATTATTAAATAATCAAAATAAATTAATTCATCAAAATTTATTATATAAGGGTACTAATGATACTATGAAAATTGATGTTAAAGATATGTTGCATCTGGCACTTATTCATAAATCAAGTAAAGTAATTTGTATTCATAATCATCCTAGTGGTAATAGTGAACCCTCACTATCTGATTTATATATCATCGAAGAAATTAAAAAAAATTTTCAGGTTTTTAATATTACCTTAGTTGATCATATTATTATTGGCAAAGGTAATTATTTTAGTATAAATTTAAATAAAAAATATTATAAGCTTAAATAAAAACTTAAAAAAATACATTACTTAAATTTAAAAATATAGTAAAATTATTATGGTTTAGTGTGTAAATAATATTTAACTTACCAAGAATGGACTAGTTATTAAACATAGTTTGTTATTAGATATTGATAAGAAAGGAGAAAATTATGTCAACAATTAAACCTAGCAATGAATCATTTACTGCCCAACCGTCACTATTTGGAAAAATTATGGTTTATTTATCTTTTGTTTTAATATTTCCAATAATTTTATTTATTGTTTCTCGTAATAATTTTCTAAGATTACAACAATCAATTGAAGAAACTGCTTCTGATATTGATGTACAATTAAAGCGTCGTTTTGATTTATTAACAAAATTAGTAGATGCTACTAAAGGTTATATGAAATTTGAAAAAAGTACATTAACAGATGTTGTATCTTTACGAAGTGAAAAAATGGAAACAATGAGTGATCTTTCAAAAGCAGATAGTGGACTTAATGCAGCTTTTGGAAAATTTAATGCTTTATTAGAAAATTATCCTGATTTAAAAGCAAATACTACTGTTTTACAATTACAATCAGGTGCCAAAGATTGTGAAGATAATATTGCTGCTGCTAGAAGATTTTATAATGCTAATGTTAAAGTGTTCAATAGTAAAATTAAAACCTTTCCAAGTAATGTTGTAGCATCAACATTAAATTTAGTTTCAAAAGATTACTTTCTTGCATCAGATAGCGATCGTCAAGATATTAAAATTGACTTATAAAATTAAATTTATTTTTGAAAATATATTTAAATTAGTTTTTTATCCCTTTCTTTAGACAAATAAATTGTTTTGAATAAACATTTATGATTTGTTTGAAGAAAGGGTATTTTATTTAAAATTAAAATTTATATTAATTAGATTTAATTATTTTATTCTTTATTTCATTTTTTATTTAAGAAAAATTATATTTTGGTATAATCTAACTCATTAAGTAAGTTCTTAATAAATATTAAAGAAAGTAGTAAAGTAATATGAATATTTTTTTTCAAATTTTTTCAAATTTTTCTTTTTTAATGTTTTTATTATGAATTTTTTTGTTTGCATATTTATTTTTTAAAATTATTAAAAATAAATTAGTTATTAATTATAAAATATTAAATTTTCAAAGAAAACGGAAATGTTTAGTAATCTGTGTAACTTACAAAAATAACTATGTTTAATTAATTCTAGTAAATATAATTAAATGACTAGAAAGAGTGAGTTACAGATGGCTAAAAAAGATAACTTTAATAATAATGATCCAATATCAAAAGCAGTAGATTTATTACTAGAAAATACTGAAGATTTAACAACAGTTTTTAAACCTGGCGGTTTATATAAAGAATTAACAAAAAGATTAGTTGAAAAAATGTTGAATTCTGAAATGCAAAATTATTTAGGATATGAAAAAAATCAACATAGTACTACTGAAAATGCTCGTAATGGTACAAGTTCAAAAAAATTAATAACTCAACAAGGTAAAATTGAAATTGATGTACCAAGAGATCGCAATAGTAATTTTACTCCTGTAATAGTTCCTAAAAGGCAAAGAAGATTTGATGGTTTTGATCAACAAGTTCTTTCCTTGTATGCAAAAGGAATGACATTATCTGACATTAGAATGCAGTTGCAAGAGTTATATCATGGTGCTGATATTAGTGAAAGTGTTATTAGTCAAATTACTGATGATGTTATTGATGATGTTAAAGCATGACAAAATCGACCATTAGAAAGTATTTATCCTATTGTTTATTTTGATTGTATAGTAGTTAAAGTACGACAAGATAAACGGATTATTAACAAATCAGTTTATATAGCATTAGGAGTTGATTTAGAAGGCAAAAAAGATGTTTTAGGAGAGGCTTTTTAATAATCTGTGTATCTTTGTTTTACAAAGTTACTAATTTAGATTAATTCTGTCTTCAAATTTTATCATAAAATGAGCAATTGCTGTATTTCAATTGAGGCTTTTTAATAATCTGTGTATCTTTGTTTTACAAAGTTACTAATTTAGATTAATTCTGTCTTCAAATTTTATCATAAAATGAGCAATTGCTGTATTTCAATTTTGAATAGGCAATGTTCATTTTTTTGTTATATTTTCAATTGCCAAGTAAAATATTTTGAAAACTGCCATATCATTAGGAAAAACTTTTTTATTTCTGATGATTTTTCGTAATTGACTATTAACAGATTCAATAGCATTTGTAGTATAAATCACTCTTTTGATTTCTACTGGATAACTAATAAAAACCATTAAATTATCTCAATTTTTATATCAAGATTTAGTAATTTGAGGATATTGTTTATTTCATTTACTTTCAAACGATTCTAAAGCTTGCATTGCTTGTTCTTCACTACATGCACTATAAATTGGTTTTAAATCTGCAACTAGACCTTTTCGATGTTTGTATGAAACATATTTTAAACTATTTCTAATTTGATGAACAATGCATAATTGATGTTCTGTTTTAGGATAAACTGATTGTATTGCTTCTGACATGCCTGTTAAATTATCACTACAAGCAATAAGAATATCATTTAAGCCACGATTTTTCATTTCTGTGAAATTAGATAATCAAAACTTAGAACCTTCATTTTCACTAATTCATAATCCTAAAACATCTTTTTTGCCTTCTAAATCAACTCCTAATGCTATATAAACTGATTTGTTAATAATCCGTTTATCTTGTCGTACTTTAACTACTATACAATCAAAATAAACAATAGGATAAATACTTTCTAATGGTCGATTTTGTCATGCTTTAACATCATCAATAACATCATCAGTAATTTGACTAATAACACTTTCACTAATATCAGCACCATGATATAACTCTTGCAACTGCATTCTAATGTCAGATAATGTCATTCCTTTTGCATACAAGGAAAGAACTTGTTGATCAAAACCATCAAATCTTCTTTGCCTTTTAGGAACTATTACAGGAGTAAAATTACTATTGCGATCTCTTGGTACATCAATTTCAATTTTACCTTGTTGAGTTATTAATTTTTTTGAACTTGTACCATTACGAGCATTTTCAGTAGTACTATGTTGATTTTTTTCATATCCTAAATAATTTTGCATTTCAGAATTCAACATTTTTTCAACTAATCTTTTTGTTAATTCTTTATATAAACCACCAGGTTTAAAAACTGTTGTTAAATCTTCAGTATTTTCTAGTAATAAATCTACTGCTTTTGATATTGGATCATTATTATTAAAGTTATCTTTTTTAGCCATCTGTAACTCACTCTTTCTAGTCATTTAATTATATTTACTAGAATTAATTAAACATAGTTATTTTTGTAAGTTACACAGATTACTAAACATTTCCTGAGATAATTTAATGGTTTTTATTAGTTATCCAGTAGAAATCAAAAGAGTGATTTATACTACAAATGCTATTGAATCTGTTAATAGTTAATTACGAAAAATCATCAGAAATAAAAAAGTTTTTCCTAATGATATGGCAGTTTTCAAAATATTTTACTTGGCAATTGAAAATATAACAAAAAAATGAACATTGCCTATTCAAAATTGAAATACAGCAATTGCTCATTTTATGATAAAATTTGAAGACAGAATTAATCTAAATTAGTAACTTTGTAAAACAAAGATACACAGATTATTAAAAAGCCTCGGCGCTTCTACTAATCTCTCTGTATTGTCTAAATTTTGATTAAATGGTACTGACATTTTATTTCTTCCTTTCGTTTATAAATAATTTTTCTTTTTATAATTAATTAAAAAATTTTCTTTATCATTTGTTTTATTATTAATAATTATTTGTTTATTGCCACCTGTATTAATTGTTTCTTTAAATACTGGTTGTTCTTTAATCATTTTTTTAATAGTTTCTTCAATTTTTGAATTTTCTAAATTATGAGTTTTAAATTTTAAATAATCATAAAATTCAGTTTTAACTTGATATTTTTTAAATATATTAATTATTTCTTTTTCTTTAATTTCTTGATTAAGTTTATTTAACTTATTTTCTGCTTCATTAACTTTATTTTCTATTTCTTGTTGAGCATTATTTTCAGTTAAAGGTTCAGTTGTTTGTTGAACATTATCTTCATTTTCTAACATTTAACATTCTCCTAATCTTATCCCAATAATCAATCTTTAACTAATTGTGGCATTTCATTTATTAATTTTTTATAATCATTAACTGCATTTTCTAATGCGTTAATATCAGTAAATTTAAAACAATTATCAATATGTAATTCAAAATCCCTATCAATTCTGATATCTTGTTTTCTATATTTTTCATTAAATTCAATTTTTGTCATATTATTTTTCTCCTTTATTAATTTTTTCGTTTAATTTTGCTAATTTTTTTTGATGTTTTATAATTTTGTTATTTGCTCTAACATGTTTTGGAGTTGTGATAAATCTTTTTAATAAAACAATAATTTCTCTGCAAATTAATGTTCCAACACTTGTTCCAATAATTATTAATTCATGTAAAAATTCTTTCATTTGAATATTTTCCTTTCAACTATTTATTTTTAATTTTTAATTATTCATCAAATTGACCACCATTAATTCTTTCAATCATTGATTGTGAATTACTTATAATTTCTACTAATACAGATATTTCTTTATTGAATTCTTCTATTTTTTCTTTATATATTTTTATTTCCTGATTATAATATTCAAGTAATTTTTCTTTATTCATAAATTATTCACCTCCTTTATAAACTCATGTGATTATAATCTCAATTTAATGAAGCATTATCGTGATTTAATGCTACTTCGCTCATATTATCACTACCGTATTGACTAGTTGTTTCACTATTAATTGTGAATCTATTATCATTTACTAATCTTGCAGTTTCATCATTAAATGATGTTTCTTGCATTTCTTGAATATGATTTGTAGTTTCCATAGGTAGTAAATTATGGATTATTTCACTTGCACCAGCAATAATAGTAGGTACTGCATAAGCATTATTAAAATCATTATTAATTCCCATTGCTACACCACTTGATATTAAACATCCACCAGTTGCCATATTACAAATCTTTCTTATTGTTTCAAATTTATTAGATATTAACTCAGTTAATCCACTAATAAGATTTGAAATACCATAAGCATTTAAACTAATATATGTATCTCAGTCCATTAATGACTGATTTTCTTGTTTATTTAATAGTAATCATGGCGGACCTTCTGTTGTAGTTGTAGTAGTTATTGGAATTGGTGTTGTTGGAATAATAGGACTAATATTACTTTCTGTTCATTTACTATAATTTGCTAAACCAATTGTTCCTAAACCTAATAATATTTTTTTAGAACTATTAATTAATTTAGTTTTAGTATTTGGTCTTTGATTTAAATTTCATATATCTAAACCTAACTTTTTACCAAAAAATAAACTATTAATTGAACCTAATACTGGATTTGCAATTACTTGACCATAATAAGCACTTGTACCAATCATTGCACAAATTGGACTTATTCCAGTTCTAATTAATTTAGTTAAAGTATAATTATTTGTTTCCATTTTTATTCTCCTTTAATTTCTAATTTTTTAACTGTTACTTTAATTCAACCTTGATAAACATCATTATCACCAACTATTAATGCAACATTACCTTCGGGGTCAGAAACAATTATGTGTTTTGATTTAACATTTGGATATTCTCTTAAAATAATTGTTCTAATATCATTACTGGTATGAATTGATTTGGGAAATGGTGATAATATTTCGATTTCATCTTTATTTTCAAACAAAGTAGGTAATATTATCATTAGTCAAATTCACCATTTTCTATTTTTATAATTATTTTAAGTATATTTCCAGCACAACATGTATCTATTTTCCCAAGATATATACTATTTCTTAACTCAGTAATTAATTTTTCTTTATTCATTATTCAATTTCTCCTTTCTATATCTTTTTTCTTGATTTACCAAAGCTTCTATTAAAATGATTTGTTCATCAATATCACCTAATTTTTTTAAAAGATATTCATATCTTTTCTTAAAATCTTCACTATCAATATCTCTATCTTTGTAAATTATTTTTTTCAATTTTTTTATTTTATACAACGTTTTTGGAGAATATATTTCTCCATGCATACATAGAAAACATTTCATTATTTTATTTCCTTATTTTTAATTTGATTAACAATTTCACTTAATATTTTTAATACTTTATATTCATTTTTTAATTCTTTAATAATAAATATTAAAAATATTATTAGTGTTATAGATGTTATTAATATTGGTACTATCAATAAAATTTTTCATAATATCATTTTTTTACTCTTTTCATTTTTTAAATCTGGATAGGTTACACTTTATTGGACACTAATTACGTAGACAAGTGAACAAATTAGTTAAAAGAAAGGAACTATAATTATGGCCAATATTAACTCATATACCGATGAATTTAAAAAACAAATAGTAGCTTTATATCAAAGCGGTAAGTCAGTGTCTTGTCTTGCTAAAGAGTACAATGTTACAAGAGCAGCTACTTATAATTGAATTAAGCAATTTACTAATTCAGGCAGTTTTAAAACTAAAGATAATCGTTCTATTGAAGAAAATGAATTAATTAAATTAAGAAAAGAATTAAAACAGTTACGAATGGAAAATGATATTTTAAAGCAAGCAGCACTAATAATAGGCAGAAAATAGAAATTATTGCTAAAAATAAAGTTAAATATAAAATTCGCACAATGTGTCGTTTTTTAAAACTTTCTAAATCAACATATTATTTTAATTTAAAGGAAAAAGAAAAAAAACAAAATAATATTTATGATGAAGCTGTTATTAGTGCTTTTAAAGAAAATAAAGAAGTTTATGGAACAAGAAGATTAAAAGTTGTTCTAAAAGAAAAGAATATTTATTTGTCACGCAGAAAAATTAAAGAAATTATGAATAAACATAATTTAATATCAAAATACACTAAATTATCATTCAAAAATCATCATAATAAAGTCAACGATAGTCAAATAACCAATATCGTTAATAGAAACTTTAATAATAGGCTTAAAAATGAAGTTATTGTTAGTGATTTAACTTATGTTCAAGTTAATGGTAAATGAAACTATATTTGCCTATTAATTGACCTATTTAACCGCGAAATTATTGGACATAGTGTAGGTACTAAAAAAGATGCATCATTAGTACATCAAGCATTTATGCACTCAAATCGTTGTTTAAAAGATATTCAAATATTTCATAGTGATCGCGGTAATGAATTTAATAATAAAATTATTGATAAACTTTTACTAGCATTCAATATTAATCGCTCTTTAAGCAAAAAAGGTTGTCCTTATGATAACGCTGTTGCTGAAGCAACTTTTAAAACTTTCAAAATTGAATTTATTAATGATAAAAATTTTACATCATTAATCCAATTAAAATTAGAATTATTTGATTACATCAACTGATATAACAACATAAGAATTCACAGCACTTTAAACTACTTAACTCCAGTTAATTATCAAAAATAAATGTCTACCAAAAAATAGTCCTAAAAAGGGTTGCCATTCCAATCATTTAACATTGATTGAACAAAATGCACGATTTTTAGGAATATTTAAAGTATTAAAAATTTGACCAGTTACAATAATTTCATCGTTTTTGTTTAATAAAATACATCGATTATAAAATTTTGGGTTGTTAAAAATTAAAGTAACATAGTTTAATCCATTTCATTGACCACGAACACTATAATATAATCCTTTATTACCTTTTTCGTAACATTTTGCTTCAATAGTGTTACTCAGTTTTACTGTTAATTTGACATAATTGGCTTTATCTTTCATTTTTATAATTCCTTAAATAGTATTGAATATGCTTATATGCATCATGTTCATGTTTTGTAAATTTTATATTTCCTTTATAATTTTCTATTTTAGTTTTATTTTTTGGTTCGCTTTCTTGAAAATCTCAATTCATAACGTCTTCTACTAATACCATTAATGCACCAATAATTTTAGGAGTTGCTAATGGATTAGTTAATAATTGTTTTGAATTTAAAAAGAAATTTTCTACAATAACTAGTATTTTTTTATTGTCAGAATGTTTTTTAATTAATAAAAAGTATTTTTTATACAAATTTTTACTTTCTAAAACTGTTTTAGTTTTGAATGTTTCATTAAAAACAATATTATTAGTTTCATTTGAATATATAACAATTCCATTATTACCAATTCCAGCGGGGTCAATTCCAATAATTAAGTCATATTGCATTATTCAAAGTCACCATTTTGAATTTTTTCTTGTAATTTCATTATTAATTTAAGTTTTCAATTAGTAATATCAATTTTAATTACATCACTAATATCATCTTTAAGTAATTCCATAAATTCATTTTCAAGATAATTAATTAAATTTTCCTTATATTGATTAATTACTTTTTGTTTAAACTCTTCTCTTAATTTTTCTATATTATATAAATGTTCTTTTGTTATTTCTTGATTACGTTTTTTATTATATTCATTAATATTTTCTTGGTCTTTATAAGAAAATGGTTTTTGTTTATCCATATTTATAACTCCTACTTAACTTCTAATAACTGTTTTAATAATTTCTAAATCACAATTACATCAACAATATTTACATTCTTCAATAAATTCTTTATGACCACAAACTAAATTATCTTTTTTTAAATCATCAATCAGTTTAATTAGTCCTATTTTAAATTCAATAGCATTACTATCCGGTATGCAAATCGTTCCTCTTTTAGTTAAATATTCTTTATCCATATTTATAGCTCCTACTTAACCTAATATTTAAAATACAGTCATAACAAATTGCTTTACTATTTTTATCTCTTAAAAAATATTTTCTTGCTTTTATATCATTAGTATTAAAAAATAAATAATCTAATTTATTTTGTTTACATGTTCAACAAAAATACTTTTTCATTATGAGTTGAAATTTCCTTATAAGAAGTAACTATATAATTAATTGGTAAATCATCATGTTTATATGGATTATTTATTTTAAAGCCTTTTCTGTTTTCTTCTCATGTAATGTTATATTTAAAACAAGGATTAGTAATTTTAGTTTTGTTATCTGTTATTTCACCCATAAATCAACTATTATGCTGTTCATAAAATGTTAATGGTTCAAGTTTTATATCATTAAGATAATATTCTTTGGGTGTTTCTTGTTTATTAACAGTTATTTTTTGGTCTTTAATATATGGTTCTAATAATTTTATTAATTCATTACCACTTAATTCTCTTTTAATATTTTCTAAATTAAAAACTCAATATGTGTAACTGTTATCAACAATAAAAGAATTATTTTTAATCATTCATTTTGGAAGCGATAATTTATATTCAACATAATCAATAAGAATAGATTGTGGTTTATCTTTAACAATTTGTTCTTTTTTAAATTCTATTTGCATAATAATCCTTTCCTAATATGTTCTGTTGCTTCTAGCATAAAGAACATATATTTTGATTTTTAAATTATTAATAATACTACTATTCGTTTTATTCATTCCAGAAATTCTGGGCTCAAAAATAAATTTTTTCAAAAAAAATAAAAAATAAAACCAACACTTGCTCACTTGGGAGTGGCAAGGTTGGTTAAATAAAGAATAGAATTAATATAGTAGGTTCCCTAAGCAGGTCTATATATACTAGTTTCCAATCCGCTCCCACCCCAAGGATTACCATTAAATGGTTAGTATATTTTATTAGGTATCACTCCACTTTTTATTTATCCATGCAAGTCCACATGCTAGCCACTATTTTGAACAACTGTGTTGTGGTTCACTTTTTTAATTCCTTAATACGTGTTGATAATAGTATTAAAGAAAGTTATTAAAAATTTTAAAATTTTACAATTACAAAAAAAAGACAAGATTATTTCTTGTCTTTTCCTTAATAACTTTGATAATAATTTTTATTTTTTTTAAATGTATATTTTTTAAAATACGTCGAATATAAATTTAAAAATTTAAGGATTAAAGAGAGTAATTTTGTCTAATTTTCATTTTTTTTAAAATAATTCATTTTTGGAAATAAGTTACTAATATAATAATTAATTATTTCGTAAATTTGACAACCGTCCATGCAAAAGTAACAAAAAATGGACCTATTAACCCAGCAAATTTTTGTAATATTATCATATGTAATAATAAAGAAAATTTCTTACTTGCCAGTTTATTAATAACTATTAAATTAGGATTAACTTTTTATGAAGAAAATGGAAAATGATTTTTTCAAATCATCATTGCTCATTATGGTGAAACATGAGGATCTGAAAGTGGAGGACAAATTAAAACAATTTTAGGGAACGGTTTTCGATTATACTCATAATTTATTTTTTAAATATTCATACTCCTTTAAATTTATTTTTAAAGGAGTATTTTAATAAACCTATTATTTCAAAATATTGTTAATATATAAAAATCTAATTATTTATAAAAAATAATTAGACTATAAATTAATAAAAATAAGTAAGTTATTATATTAAAACATTTTCAATTTTTGATTTAAATTTGAAACATTTTCCAAATATTTATTTTCTAATTGATTTATTACTTTAGTATTTAACTTATCACTTTGTTTTAAATAGTTTTGTTGAGATGCAACTTCTGATAATAGTTCTAAATTTTCAAATTTATTTTGATTATCTAATCATGCTTTAACTTTATCAAAATAATTAATTGGTTGTTCATCAATAACATATTTTCTTATATTTTTAGGCATTGTATATTTTCACTCCTTTGTTATTTTATAATTCATTACATACTTTTATAAAAATTAATCAAATCATTTAAATAGTTTTCAAGTTAAATAATAAATGCCACAACTAATAAGATTTAAGGCAATAAATATACCCACTAAAATAACAACAACAGCAACAGCACCAATACTTGAAACTAATCCTTCACCAATAAGACTAGCTAAAAAGTAAGTTAAAATAATTAATGGCGCAACAATTAATAAACTAGTAAATAAACTAACAATTGCTTGTCCAGTACGACTTTTAATAATAACTGACATTAGCAAAGCAATACTAGTAATAGTAATAGAAAAAAATAATGTAAATAAAATAATAATTAATAATTGTCAATTAAAAATGGAACTAATCATTCCAGATAAAGGAACAACATAACCAATAATAATAACACCAATAAAAATAATAATATCAGAAATTAAAACTAAAGCTAAATTAAATATTGATGTTATAATAATAAACTTGGTTTTGCTAATTCTTGTTAAACCAATGCGTCGATAAACTACGCTTTGTTTTAAATCTAGTAAAATAGCTAAAAAAGTTTGAATTGAAAAGGAAGCAGTTTGTGTCAATCAAATAATCATCAAAATAAATCGTCCAATATTTTTACCAGCAGGTGATGATAATATTTGATTATTTCCACCAATTGATGCACCAATAAAAATCAATGGTGAAACGAAAACTGAAAAAATAATAATTGAACGATTACGTTTTAAATAACTTCAAAATAAATTAAGAAGAGATCAATCATTATTTTTGTTTTTTAAGGTGTTTTTTTCAAGACTTAGCTCATTTTTCATTATTTTCCCCTCCTAATCTTTTTAATAACGCTTCGCTATCATACATACCTATTTTATATTCTTTAAATTTAGTTTTAACATATTCTTCAATACTTCCATATTCTTTAACAACAGTTTTAACATCATTTATACTAATAATTGAACCTTCAAACATGAAAATAATTTGTTGACAAAAACGTTCAATTTCTTGCATATTATGTGAAACAATCAATACTGAAAGATTAGGTTTAATAAAAACTTCTTTTTCTAGTAATTCATAAATTCGCTCACGTACCTCTAAATCTAATCCCGTAGCTAATTCATCTAAAATTAATAAATCTGGTTCAACAATTAATGCTAATAAAATATTAATTTTTTGTTGTTGACCGCCCGATAAAGTAATAATAGGTTTATTAATAAATGCTTCAGCGTCCAAATAGTACAATAACTTTTGAATGTCTTCAACAGACTTATTTAAACGATAAACTCTCATATAATATTGGGCCATATCTCAACCAGTTAGACCACGAGGAAATTTAGTTTCTTGTAATTGCATGCCTATTTTTAAATTAGGTTTAATATTAATAGTACCTGTTGTTGGTTTACGAAGTTGGGAAATCATTTCACATAATGTTGTTTTTCCAGTACCATTGGGGCCAACAATACCAATTTTGGCACCAATAGCAATATTCAGACTAACATTTTTAATGACTTCATTACTATCATAGTTTTTACTGACATTAATGATTTCAACATTATTTTTTTTATCTTTAATCATAATTACTTCCTTCCTATAACTTTATAATTTTATCATAATTACTACATAAATATTACTTGTTTTTTAAGTTATAAAAATTAAAATATTATATAATATATTGTAAACTTTATTAGGTTTTTACTCATTAATTTCATAAAAAGTAAATGAGTTTTTATTTTTAAAAGGAGAAAATTATGAAAAAAAATGCACAAAAAAAAGAAATAAAAAAATTAAAAAAAGAGAAAAAAGAATTAGAAAAAAGTTTGAATCCATTTAACAAAAATTTTAGTCTTAATAATAAAGAAAAGATATTAAAAGAAATTGCTTTAATCAATGAAAAAATTGTTAACTTAAAACAAAAATTATTAGTAGATTATGAAGAACATTTAGATGAAATTGAAAATGGAAATCTAGAATTTAATTTTAACCTCCAACAGTTAAATAATGAAGATCAATATTTAAAAGATAGTACTTTTCTAATAACTAATGATGATATAAATAGTATAAATTCAGAAGAATTAATTAATATGCAATATGGTAAAAAATGTTGTCCACCATGCACAATTTTTTAATTTTAAATATTTTTATATAAAAATATAAAAAAATATTAATAACAACACTTTTACTATTTATAATTTAATTTTTCAATTATAAAATTAAAATAATATATAATATAAAAACAAACTTGATCAAAGTTTTAACCCATTACTTTATTTTAAAAGTAAAAGGTTTTTTTATTTTTTAAAAGAGAGGAGACATTAAAAAATGGATATTAATGATTTAGAAAGAGAAGTTAACTTTATAGCAAATAATTATCATATTATTAATCTTTATTTACATTTTCCGATTGAAACTTATAGTAAAGATTACAATGATATTTTTGACTTTTGAGAAAATAATAAAAAAAATACTCAAAATCATTATCAATTTTTAAATAAAAAAATAAAAACTTTAGAATCCTTAAAAAAATTAGAAAATAATTTTATAAATTCAATAAATAACCTATCAAAAAAATTAAATAATAAAAAAATAAATAAAAAAATAAATAAAATAATGAAAATACTTACTATTGGATTATTTAATTGAAATAAAAAAATAGAAACAAAAATAACTATTTTAACAAAAATCAAAGAAATTAAACAACAAAATTTAGTAAAAATAAATGAACTAATATTACGAATTAACAAAAAAAATATAATTAAAAGTGTAAATTCGGAAATTAATTTTTCTGTAACAAATAAAAGCAAATCAAATTTATCACAAATATAAAAAAATTTTATATAAAAAAAGTAAATACTTGTTTTTAGTATTTACTTTTTTAAAGTTATAGTTATTAATAATTTAATTAGATTTTAACCTTCATCAATAATACTTGAAGTTGGTTTAATATTATTAATAGGTGAGTGAATTTTTGCTTTATGTTTATTAAAAATAAAATCATATACTTCAGAATAAAATTCAACTGAAACAATATTTAATTTTTTCTTTACTTCTTCTGGAATATCTTCTAAGTCTTTTATATTAGCTTTTGGAATTAAAATTGTTTTTAGTCCACTACGATGAGCAGAAATTGATTTTTCTTTTAATCCACCAATTGGTAATACATGACCACGAAGTGTAATTTCACCTGTCATACCAATATCTTTTGATACAGGTCTACTTGTCAGAGCAGAAATAATTGCAGTTGTTAAAGTAATACCAGCACTTGGACCATCCTTTGGCACTGCTCCTTCAGGAACATGGATATGAATATCATGTTCTGCAAAGAAAGTATCAGGAATATTGAAAGTAATAGCATTTGCTTTAATATAATCTAAAGCAATAGTAGCAGATTCTTTCATAACTTCACCTAATTTACCAGTTAATACTAAATTACCTTTTCCTTTAAAGTAGTTTACTTCAATTGGTAAGATATCACCACCATATTGAGTATAAGCAAGACCAGTTACCACTCCAATTTGTGATTCATTTTCTTTTTTAGTATAATCGAAAATTTGTTTTCCTAAATAATCTTTAACATTATCAGCAACAATTTCTTCAGTACTAATTTTTTTATTCAAAAGTTTAACAATAAATTTACGAGCAATTTTATTTAATAATCTTTCTAATTGTCGAACACCTGATTCTCTTGTATAATATTTAATTATTTCTTCAATTGAATTTGGTTTAAATTTTAACATTTTATTATTTAAACCAGTAATTTCAATAACACGAGGAATTAAATATTTTTTTGCAATTTCAAGTTTTTCTAATTCTGTATATGAAGAAAGCTCAATAATTTCCATTCGATCTTTTAATGGTTCAGGGATACCTTCCATATAATTAGCTGTTGCTAGAAACATAACTTGTGATAAATCATAATTTTCTTCAATATAATGATCTGAAAAATTAGCATTTTGTTCAGGATCTAATACTTCTAACATAGCACTAGCTGGATCACCACGATAATCAGATGACATTTTATCAATTTCATCTAATAAAAATAATGGATTAATAACTTTAGCACGTTTCATACCTTGGATAATTCTTCCTGGCATCGCACCAATATAAGTTTTACGATGACCACGAATTTCAGATTCATCTTTAACTCCACCAAGTGAAACTTTAACGAAAGTACGCCCCATCGCTTCAGCAATTGATTTAGCTAAAGAAGTCTTACCAACACCAGGAGGACCAACTAAACAAATAATTTGCCCTGGCATTGCCTTAGCCATTTTTTTAACAGCAAGATATTCAATAATTCTTTCTTTAACTTTTTCTAAACCATAGTGATATTTATCAAGAATTTTTTTTGCATTAATTAAATCAAATTTTTCTTCACTTTTTTGAAATCAAGGTAAAGTCATCATTCAATCAATGTATGTACGAATTATATTTGATTCACTTGAAACTTGTGGCATATCTTCATAACGACTAATTTCTTCTTTAACACGAGTTTTGATTGCTTCAGGAAACTCTTCTGTTTCTAAACGTTCTAAATAACGTTTCATTTCATTAGACTTACCATCAATTTCGCCTAATTCTTCTTTAATAGCACGCAATCTTTCTCGTAAATAAAATTCACGTTGTTGTTCATCAATACGATCTTTAATTTTAGCTGTTAAATCCTTTTCAATAGCACCAACTTGTTTTTGACCACCAACATCTTTCAATAATAAATCTAAACGTTTATTAATATCAATTTCTTGTAAAATTTCTTGGCGTTTATTGATAGTTAAAAATGGTAAAAATTGAGCCATTTTATCAATAATTTCACTAGCTTTCATTCCATCGGTGATTTGACTAATTACACCTTGTGGAATTGAACCATGAACATCTAAAATCTGTTGTAAATTATTTACAATTCTTTGGATCAACTCTTCTTCTAATGATTTTGAAACATTAGGACTAACTAAAGTTTCAGCATCTCCTGTATAAAATTTATCATCATAAAACTTAGAAACTTTAACTCTTTGTTGTCCATAAAAAAATACGGTAAGTGTACCATCATTATGACTTTTTTGAATTTGCACTTTACACAAAGTACCATGATTGTAGACTTCACTTAATTGAGGATTATCTACTTTTGGATCCTTTTGCGAAACTAAAATAATTTCTGAATTAAACTTAGCTACCGATTCATTAATTGCCGCTACTGATTTATGTCTGCCAACTTCTAGTTCTATTTCAACTGTTGGGAAAACAAAACTTCCTCTTGTTACTAGTACTGGAATATTAGTAATATTTTTTATCTTCATTGTCTCACCTCAAATAATGTATTAACTGGATTATAATATAAAACATTAGCACTTGCAATACTTAATTGCTAAAATATCTAATTTTTGATTTATACTATACTATTACAGCAGCACTTATTAATTCATATTTAATTTATACTAGTAGTATTTTATTACATTTATTTTTTTTTTGATAATTTTTACTTTTTGAAAAAAAATAAACGATAAAATAACCTAATTATTAAATTGGTAATTAGGTTATATAATAATTATCAAATTAAATTAATTAAGCACTTGTTGTTTGCTTTTGGTTTTTACCGTTACTTTCTCATAATAAATCAAAGGCTTTATTACGTTTTAGGGTAGTAGTCACTAAACTTAAATCTTTAATATTTGCTTTAACTTCTTCAATGCTTATTTTAAATTGGTCGGCAAATGTTGTTAATTGTTTTTGAACTTCTTCTTCGGTAATTTCTATTTTTTCTTGTTTAATAATTTCTTCAATAACTAAAAAATTCTGAAGTTGCATAATTGCATCCTTTTTTATTTCATTAATAATTTCTTCATGAGATAAACCGGTTGCTGCCATATAGTTTTCAATTGTAAAGTTTTGATTAGCTAATTGTTTTTTAAATTCATTTTCTAAACGTTCAGTTTCATTTTTAACAGCAAAATTTGGAATTATTATTTTTGAATCTTTAACAATTTTAGCAATAAGTTCTTCCATAAATTGTTCCTTAATTGTCATTGTTTTTTGTACTTCAATTTGTTTTTTAATATTTTCTAATAATTGTTCAGTAGTAGTAACATCTGGAATGTTAACATCTTTTACTAATTCTTCTAAATCTTCATTAATAACTTTTGTTTTTATTTCGTTTAATTCAATTTCAAATTGTACTAATTGACCTTTTAAATTTGGAACATGATAATCTTCTGGGAAAGTTACTTCAATAGTTTTTTTAGATTTAGGTTCCATACCGATCATTCCTTCTTCAAAACCAGGAATAAATTTACCAGAACCAATTTCTAATTCCATGTTTTTAGCTTCACCGCCAGGGAATTTTTTACCTTCTAAAAAACCAGTAAAATTAAAAACCGCAGTATCACCTTTTTCTAATTTTCCTTTTTCTTTTGGATTAAAAATAGCAAAACGATCTTGTAATAGTTTAATTTGAGTATCAATTTCTTCTTGATTAACAGTTGCTACAGGTTTTACTATATCAATACCACGATATTTACCAATAGTAATTTCTGCTGGTAAATCAAATACAAACATTATTTCACACTCTTTAATAGTAGATTTTTCCACATTAACTTCGGGTTGATTAGTAGGCATTAAGTTAGGTTTTTGTTTTAAGGCAAAATCATAAGCAATAGTAATAACTGCTTTAGTTGCTGTTTGTAAAGTTTGTTCTTCAGTTACATGTTTTTTAGCGATTTTAGTAGGAACTTTTCCTTTACGAAATCCAGGAATTTCTACTTGTGCAATCAATTTATTTTCAGCTTTTGCCAATTGATCTTTTCAAGTTTTAGCATCAATGGTAACATGTCATTTTCCAAGACCATTTTTTTCATCTTTTATAATATTTAATGTCATTTTTCAAATCTCTCCTTATGTAATTTGTTGTTGAATCATAATACTTAAGTATTTTTTTATTAAAGTAGTAGTAGTTTTAAATTTTTTAGCACTTTCTACCAATTTTACACTAATAAATTGGAAACTACAAGCACGAATATACAAAGCAGCTGCTAATGCTGCTGCTTGATTTTTATTAGGTAATGTTGGAAACAAATTCTCAAAATAACTATCCAATAAAAACAAGCAAATACCATAAATACCTGGATTATCAATATGAACTTCATCTTCAAATATTTTTGTAATCTTTAAATAAACGAGTGATTCTTGTCATTGTTTTATTTTTTTTGGATTAATTTTAAATGTATCATGACCTTTTATTACTTCTATTTCTTCATCAATACCTTGATTATTTAATATAAATAATAGTTGTGTTTTATTTATATTATTTATATTTTTATTTGTAAGATAAATCTTAATTGTTGGTAAAATTAACCTAGCATTATGACTTTGTAAATAATAAAATGCCACCGGATGAAGATCTTCATCAAATGGATTCATTAATACATGACTTATTCTCTCTAAATTTCACTCATGACTTTCATTTTTACTATTTAATCTAATATGAGTAGTAATATTATGATGTAACTCTTGTAATGTAACTTCATGATGAATAGGAATATAAGGCATCTCTAATTCATGTTTGACCAACTTCATTGCTTGATCTCATTTATTTTCACTAATGAGGTGGTTAATTTTACCAATAATGTCTTGATAATAATTGTCATGATTTATCATTATTTAGTTAAACCTTCTTAGTATTTTAAAATTTAATGGCGCCCACGAGAAGATTCGAACTTCTGACCCCCGCCTTAGAAGGGCGGTGCTCTATCCACTGAGCTACGTGGGCATAACATTTACCATAAGTAATCTTAACTTGTTTGATTAAAAAATGCAATTATTAATTGGCTACTTTTCAATAAAATAATAATAATAATAATATATTTAATATTATTTTGATATTTCATTATGTACCTTTAAGTAATATTTTTTTTAAAAAAAATAAAATATTTTCATTTTTTTATATTATAATATTTTTTGTAATTTAATAATTGTTCATTACTAATATAGAAATTATTTCTATATTAGGATTTTTATTAAATTAAATATTGAAAAAGAAAAGGAAGAAAAGTATTATGCCTAGTGAAATAAGTACAAAAAGAAAAGTAATTGCTGGTGTCACAATAACTACAGGAACATTGGAATGGCAACCCTTTTTAGGACTATTTTTTGGTAGACATTTATTTTTGATAATTAACTGGAGTTAAGTAGTTTAAAGTGCTGTGAATTCTTATGTTGTTATATCAGTTGATGTAATCAAATAATTCTAATTTTAATTGGATTAATGATGTAAAATTTTTATCATTAATAAATTCAATTTTGAAAGTTTTAAAAGTTGCTTCAGCAACAGCGTTATCATAAGGACAACCTTTTTTGCTTAAAGAGCGATGGAAATGTTTAGTAATCTGTGTAACTTACAAAAATAACTATGTTTAATTAATTCTAGTAAATATAATTAAATGACTAGAAAGAGTGAGTTACAGATGGCTAAAAAAGATAACTTTAATAATAATGATCCAATATCAAAAGCAGTAGATTTATTACTAGAAAATACTGAAGATTTAACAACAGTTTTTAAACCTGGCGGTTTATATAAAGAATTAACAAAAAGATTAGTTGAAAAAATGTTGAATTCTAAAATGCAAAATTATTTAGGATATGAAAAAAATCAACATAGTACTACTGAAAATGCTCGTAATGGTACAAGTTCAAAAAAATTAATAACTCAACAAGGTAAAATTGAAATTGATGTACCAAGAGATCGCAATAGTAATTTTACTCCTGTAATAGTTCCTAAAAGGCAAAGAAGATTTGATGGTTTTGATCAACAAGTTCTTTCCTTGTATGCAAAAGGAATGACATTATCTGACATTAGAATGCAGTTGCAAGAGTTATATCATGGTGCTGATATTAGTGAAAGTGTTATTAGTCAAATTACTGATGATGTTATTGATGATGTTAAAGCATGACAAAATCGACCATTAGAAAGTATTTATCCTATTGTTTATTTTGATTGTATAGTAGTTAAAGTACGACAAGATAAACGGATTATTAACAAATCAGTTTATATAGCATTAGGAGTTGATTTAGAAGGCAAAAAAGATGTTTTAGGATTATGAATTAGTGAAAATGAAGGTTCTAAGTTTTGATTATCTAATTTCACAGAAATGAAAAATCGTGGCTTAAATGATATTCTTATTGCTTGTAGTGATAATTTAACAGGCATGTCAGAAGCAATACAATCAGTTTATCCTAAAACAGAACATCAATTATGCATTGTTCATCAAATTAGAAATAGTTTAAAATATGTTTCATACAAACATCGAAAAGGTCTAGTTGCAGATTTAAAACCAATTTATAGTGCATGTAGTGAAGAACAAGCAATGCAAGCTTTAGAATCGTTTGAAAGTAAATGAAATAAACAATATCCTCAAATTACTAAATCTTGATATAAAAATTGAGATAATTTAATGGTTTTTATTAGTTATCCAGTAGAAATCAAAAGAGTGATTTATACTACAAATGCTATTGAATCTGTTAATAGTCAATTACGAAAAATCATCAGAAATAAAAAAGTTTTTCCTAATGATATGGCAGTTTTCAAAATATTTTACTTGGCAATTGAAAATATAACAAAAAAATGAACATTGCCTATTCAAAATTGAAATACAGCAATTGCTCATTTTATGATAAAATTTGAAGACAGAATTAATCTAAATTAGTAACTTTGTAAAACAAAGATACACAGATTATTAAAAAGCCTCAAAAAATCACATTTTCTTTTGATAATTTTAATAAAATTTTATAACAAATAATACAGTCATTATCTAACTTTGCAACATGTAAATCCAATTTTTCTTTAATATCCAAATCTTTTTTGATTACATCAACAGAATTATTAATATATTCCATTCTCTTTTTTTTAATATCAAAAAAATTCATTATTTTTAACTTTTCTACCTTTCTTTTTAATAAAATAATTATAATATAAAAAAAAGAAAAAAATAAATTTAATGTAAAATTCTTGGTACACGTTTAATTGCATTTCTAAATCTAATACTATCAATTGAGACATATTGATCATAATCTTTAAAATTATCACCAAAAACAGTAGTATCAAAACTACCACCAAAAAGTATAGTACGACCCAAATTATCAATTTTCTTTTTAAAAAATTGTGTATGTAAAGCATTAACAGAAGCATCAATTAAACGTTGATATAACATTATCTTTTGACCTTTAACTACTTTTGGATTAGAACAATTACGAGAAAAAGCATAAGCACGAACACCTAAATCATATTGATTTTGAGATTTTATATCATTTTGTACTTTTACAACATATTTACTTAAATACTTAACTATATTTTCATTAGTACCTTTTTGAACAACTCTTACATCATTAAAACCAAATGGTCATCATTGTGGCAACATACTTTTATGTATTTTTCTATTAAATAATATATGAAAGTGAATAGCACCGCGTTTTTGATATTCATAAACATACATATATTTTAATTCACCTAAATATTTAGCACGTTTAGGGTCATTTCATCAACGTTTTAAACGCTTAAAGAATATAGCAATATCATGTTTTGCTTTATTAATATCTTGCATATTATCAGCATAAGTTAAAGTAACAAAACTTAAAACTTTTGAATTATAAAAATTATGATACGCTTTATGTATTAATTTTGTTTTAGTACGAATAGTAGAATTACGTAACTTTTTATCATTAATACCTAAATTTTTAATACCAACTTCATTACGCTTATTATTTAAAATAGCACTCATAGGTAAAATTATATTTTTTACATAAGCACCATAATAAACTTTTTTAATATAAAAATTTTCTTGCATATATAAAACTCCAACCATTTTTAATAATTTTATATATTTTTACTAACAAACTAATCATAACATAAAAAACAAAATAATTAATAAATTATCTTGCGGTGAATTGTGTTACTTAATTTAATAAATTATCTTGCGGTGAATTGTGTTACTTAATAATATTATTATACAATCAATATATACAATAATTTTCTTTAAAATAAATATAATCACAAAATTTTACACTTTTTTATTGTTTATTATACAATGACTTACGCATTCTAAATCTTAATTTAATTGGTACACCCTGAAAACCAAATCGTTCACGAATTTGATTAATTAAAAAACGTTCATAAGAAAAATGACATCGTTGTGGATCATTTACCATTAAAATAAAAGTAGGCGGATTTTTTTCAACCTGTGTTGTGTAATATATCTTTAATCTACCACCTTTAAAGTAAGGCGGCTCATTAATTAATTGAGCTTTATTAATTATTTCATTAAGAATACTTGTTTTAATTCTTAAATTCATATTAACTAATACTTCATTAATAGTAGCAAATAAAGTATGAATTCTAGTATTTTCTAAAGCAGATAAATATACAACAAAAGAATACTCAAGATATTTAAATTTTTCTTTAATTTTTTTAGTAAACTCTTGCATTGTTTTTTCATTTTTTTTAACTAAATCTCATTTATTAACAATAATAATAACTGGCTTATCTAAATTTTTTGCCATTCCTGCTATTGTTAAATCTTGTTCTTGAATTTCAACACTACCATCTAATAAAAACAAAACAATATCACTACGTTCAATGGCATTAGTAGTTCTAATTAAACTATATTTTTCTAAATCTTCAGTAATTTTTCCTTTTCTACGAATTCCCGCAGTATCAATAACACAATATTGTTTTTTATTATAAACAAAATTACTATTAATAGCATCAGTTGTTGTTCCTGCTATTGGTGAAACAATAACTCTATTCTCTTGAAGAATAGTATTAACTAAACTTGATTTACCAACATTGGGACGACCAATAATTGCTAAATTAATATTTTCTTTTTTTTCTGTATGAACCTCTTTTGGTAACTTAGTAATTATCATATCTAATAAATCACCAAAACCAACACCATGACTAGCAGATACTAAAATTGGTTCGCCAAAGCCAACTTTTAAATAATCATAAATTTTATCATTATCTTTTTGAACATTATCATATTTATTTGCAATAATAATAACCGGTTTCTTAGTTCTGTATAATAATTTGGCAATATCTTCATCTTCGTGAGTTAGACCTTCTTGATAAGAACAAACAAATAAAACAATATCAGCCTCAGCTAAAGCAATATTAACTTGTTGATTGATTTGTTGAGTAAAATTAGTAATCGTTTTAGTAATACCACCCGTATCAATAATCACAAAATTTTGTGTTAATCATTCACCAATGCCATAAATTCGATCTCTAGTTGCTCCAGGCATATCTTCAATTATTGCTACTTTTTTTTGTAATATACGATTAAAAATTGAAGATTTACCAACATTAGGGCGTCCTACAATTACTACTTTTGGTAACTTATTCATTTTATTCAAATCCTTATATTTAAAATATTATTTTTTATGACTAAAGTAATTATCATATAAAATTTTTAATTTATCAACGGTCGTTTGTAAATTATAATCACTATTATCTAAAATAACTGCATCTTCAACAATTACTAGTTGGCCAGTGCTACGAGTTTTATCAACATTATCACGAATTACCATATCGTTATATACTTGTTCTTGCGTAATATTAATACCCTCTTTAATATACTGTTTATATCTTCTTTCACTACGAGCGTGTAAACTAGAAGTTAAAAAAATCTTTAATTGAGCATCAGGTAAAACAACACTACTAATATCTCTGCCAACGACAATAAAGCCTTGACTTCTAACCATTTCTTGAATTCTAGCAACCATAACTTTTCTAACTTCAGATAACGAAGCAATTATTGGTACTTTACTAGTAACATTTTTATCATAAATTTCTTCTGTTGGTGGTTGATCATTAAATAAAAAATGACCATTAACTCATCTTATATCAAAAATTTGTAGTGCTGCAAGTATTAAATCTTCACTTTCAAAAGCAATTTTATTTTTTAAACAATGATTAGTAAAACTACGATACATAATTCCTGTATCCATAAATTGATAATCAATTTTTTTAGAAAGCAAATATGCTGCCGCTGATTTACCACTAGCTGCTGGACCATCTATTGCAATATTAATCTTTGGGTACATTGTTTTTCTCCATTCTCTACTTAATAAATAATATTAATGATAATACTAACACGACTATTAAAATTAAACAAATAATGATAATACTAAATACTGTTAAACTTCATTTATAATTATGCTTAATTTTAATTTTTTGTAATTCATCTTGAAAATTATTATGTTCTTGATTAATTTCTTTTAGTCCTTTATTAAGATCACTATTATTTATTTTATACTTTTTATATTTAAATTCTAAATTTTTAACAAAATTTTTGACATCATGAATTTTACTTTCTAAGTCTTTTTGAAATTCATTTATTTTATTATGCATACTATTAATTAACGTTTGATATTCCAAGTTAGTACTTATTAATGGCACATCAACTATTTCAAAATCAATATTTTCACTATATTTTTTTAAAATATTATTAATATTTTCTAACATATTTTCCAATATTAATTTATCATTATCATCTAAATGTTGTTCATTATTTTTAATAAAATAATTTTCAAAATTAACTAAATTTAAATCAGAATTTAATTTTTGAAAAATTGGCTCAAAATATGATTGATCAATTTTTATTAGTTGCTGATAATAATTTTCTATTTTTTGTTCTTGTTCTCAAAGCTTACTATTTTCTTTAATTTCTTTAGTAATTTGTTCACGTAAACTTTTATACTTTTCCATTCTTGTCATTAAAGCACCCACAAATTAATATTTAAAAAATTCCAATACTGATTTATTTTTAATAGTAATAATAATTTTCTTGATTATAACATAAATATATAAAATCATTATAATATACAAATTTAACTATTGATAATATTGATAATATTGATAATATTTTAAAAAATAATTGTTTTTGCTTAGTTTTGTTTTAAACATTATTAAAATAAAATATTAGAAAAATTTATATTTTTATGCAAGCATTATTTTTTTATTGTATATTCATTTTTTCAATTATAGACTTAAATTAAGATTTACAAAAAATATTTTTATCTAATATCACTTTCACATTATTATAAATATCTTACTATTATCGATATTAAAAATAAAAAAATATTACATTAGGTAAATCTTAATCTTAAAATAAACTAAAACTAAAAATAATAATTTATTTTAGTAACAAAGGAGAATAAAATATGCAAAAAACTACATTTATTTTAGGGCATTTAAAAATTGAACATACAACTACTACTGGAAATACTGATAGTAATAATATTAATGTACTAGATAACGTTGATCCTATTAGTGTGCAAGCTAACTTAAACAGTATGGTTCCATATATTAATCAAATATTAGAATGGATAGGTTACACTTTATTGGACACTAATTACGTAGACAAGTGAACAAATTAGTGAAAAGAAAGGAACTATAATTATGGCCAATATTAACTCATATACCGATGAATTTAAAAAACAAATAGTAGCTTTATATCAAAGCGGTAAGTCAGTGTCTTGTCTTGCTAAAGAGTACAATGTTACAAGAGCAGCTACTTATAATTGAATTAAGCAATTTACTAATTCAGGCAGTTTTAAAACTAAAGATAATCGTTCTATTGAAGAAAATGAATTAATTAAATTAAGAAAAGAATTAAAACAGTTACGAATGGAAAATGATATTTTAAAGCAAGCAGCACTAATAATAGGCAGAAAATAGAAATTATTGCTAAAAATAAAGTTAAATATAAAATTCGCACAATGTGTCGTTTTTTAAAACTTTCTAAATCAACATATTATTTTAATTTAAAGGAAAAAGAAAAAAACAAAATAATATTTATGATGAAGCTGTTATTAGTGCTTTTAAAGAAAATAAAGAAGTTTATGGAACAAGAAGATTAAAAGTTGTTCTAAAAGAAAAGAATATTTATTTGTCACGCAGAAAAATTAAAGAAATTATGAATAAACATAATTTAATATCAAAATACACTAAATTATCATTCAAAAATTATCATAATAAAGTCAACGATAGTCAAATAACCAATATCGTTAATAGAAACTTTAATAATAGGCTTAAAAATGAAGTTATTGTTAGTGATTTAACTTATGTTCAAGTTAATGGTAAATGAAACTATATTTGCCTATTAATTGACCTATTTAACCGCGAAATTATTGGACATAGTGTAGGTACTAAAAAAGATGCATCATTAGTACATCAAGCATTTATGCACTCAAATCGTTGTTTAAAAGATATTCAAATATTTCATAGTGATCGCGGTAATGAATTTAATAATAAAATTATTGATAAACTTTTACTAGCATTCAATATTAATCGCTCTTTAAGCAAAAAAGGTTGTCCTTATGATAACGCTGTTGCTGAAGCAACTTTTAAAACTTTCAAAATTGAATTTATTAATGATAAAAATTTTACATCATTAATCCAATTAAAATTAGAATTATTTGATTACATCAACTGATATAACAACATAAGAATTCACAGCACTTTAAACTACTTAACTCCAGTTAATTATCAAAAATAAATGTCTACCAAAAAATAGTCCTAAAAAGGGTTGCCATTCCAACTAACAATAAAACAAGCAATTGAATTACCTGCTGATGCTACTTGAAATGAAATTATTATTAGACCAACCAATGAAATAATGTAAAAATAAAAAAAATAAAGAATATTTATCTAATTTTTGAATTTTAAAATACTTTAGACAATTCTTTATTATTTTTTAATTTTAAAAGAGAGAGAAATTTAATATTAAGAATTTTTATATTTTTAATTGTTTTAAGAAATTATTCTTTCAAAGTATTGTCACTATAACTTACAATTTTATTATTTAAATTTAAATTTTTATTAATACCAATATTGGCAATTGTATTAATACTTGATATTGATAATGTTTTTACTCTAAAAGATAAATCATGAATTTCAGTTTCATTTAAGACACGAAGTTCTCCATTGATTAAGTATTCATCACCAATTCTAAAGTTTTTAATTCAAGTTGCACGATTAAGATCAGCATAACTAATATCTTCCTCGCGAAAACTTAAAATAGAATTATTATTAGATTTTTTCAATTTAATAATAGATAAGTTATCACCTAATAAGCCTAGGCTTTGCTCATGTTGTTCAATTGAATTTCTAATAATAGGAATTATTAAACATTTTTGATCAGGAGTTTGTGTTCAAATGATAACCGTTTCAAGTTTGCAACCATTACAATATTGATAATTACAATTTATATTTTCACATCTAGTTTCGTTAGTTGTTTTTGTTAATGGCACATTGGCAAAATAAATGCCACAATTTATAATATTATGCATTTAATAAACCTCATTTTCTAAAGTTTTAATAATACTTTTACTATAAACAAACTTAATTACCATAAAAGAGTAAATTTGACCTTAAACTTAATACTTTTAAATTATAATGATATAAATTTTAAAATGTTTTTAATTATTAGTCTGTATAAATTTTGGTTTAAGGGTAAGTGGGAATATTAATTTATGAAATTGGAATAGATATTAAATTGAGTTTTTAAACTAAATTAAAGACTCATATTAATAAATTAAAATACAAAACCCTTACATGAAAATTACTCATATAAGGGCATAAAGCCAAATTTACAATTTTAAATTAATTAAACTGATGTTTTGTCCTAAAGTTTTAGGACAAATATAATAATAACAAATTTAAACCAAATTACAATAGAATCTCATACTGTATATAATATATTTTGATTAATCATTATTATAAATTATTATTAATGCTTTAATTAATTTTATAATATAAATATTATTTATTTTATTATAATTATTTTATTTTAAAAAACAAAAAAATAAATAAAAGTAATACTTAAGTACTACTTTTATAATATAATTTCTCTAATTAAGTTAAAAAAATAATATTTTAAACTATAAATTAAAATTCATGCAAATTTAACTTTAAACTAGTAGTAAAATAACCTCTTACAAACTGAGTATCTTTTTCATTATTTGCTGTAACTGTTTCAACACTAACAAATTTAAAAATAAATGCTTTTTGATTTCAATCATAATCGTAACTAACTGTTTGTTGAACTTTATTCATATTTCCTTCATGTGAAATACTATTATCAATAAACTTTGTATCACTAGATACAATAACTGAATTCTTACTTTGATCATTATAATAATAATCTTTTCCATTTATATGAAAATCGACATGACTTTTTATATCAGTTAATTCTATATATTTTAATTTTGAAGGATCACTAAAAAGAACAATAACATTTTTTTCAAAAGTTTTAGTTGTAGTTTCTCCATTATCAGCAAAAATAGGGTATTCAACAATATCAATTTGTTGTATTACATCATGTAAATTATCAACATTTATTAAATTGGAATTTTTTACATATGAATTTAATATCGAAGAAGTTGAAAATATTGATGCTGCTGATAATGCTGCTGTTGTTAACATTGATAAATATTTTTTCATAAATAACACCTCTTTTTTAATAACTTCTTAAAATCTTAAGAAGTTGGATACATCATAAACCTTTCTTTTAAAAAAACAATAAAAAACATTTATAATAAATGTTTTTTAATAATTTTTACGATTAAAATAAAAAATGAAATTCATTATTAGCGATTTTTTTGATAATTATATACTAATTTAAGTACTGTTTTTAAAGGTAATATTCTAATAATAGTTCTTGTAATTTTATTAGAAATTCCTGTAATAATAAAACTTTTTCTTTTTGTTTTTAAGGCTGTTTGTAAAGACTTTTTAGCATAAGTTTCAGTATCTAAAACTGGTAATAATGAACTATAATGTTCTTTATTTCCTTTACCATTACTACTACGATTTCAAAATTCAGTTTTTAATGGACCTGGACAAATTGTAATTACTCTTACTTTACTTTTTGCTCTTTTTAATTCATAATTAACTGCAACACCTAAACTTCAAACATATGATTTAGAAGCATAATAACTAGCAAAAACAGGCCCTGGACTAAAAGCTGCCATACTTCCAATATTAATAACACGACCATAATTATTTTTACTAAAACGTTGAACAAATAACTTTGTTAAAATATGTAAACAAGAAATATTTAAATTAATCATATTTAATTCTTGTTCTAACATGCTATCTGCAAATGTTCCTCAAACACCATAACCAGCATTATTAATAACTACTGTTACATTTAATTCTTTTGATAACTCAAATAATTTATAAATATTTTTTAAATCAGATAAATCTAAATCATAATTTTTAACTTGTAAGTGTGGATACTTATCTGCTAATTCTAATATTTTTTTACTATCACGTGATACCCCTAATACGTGATAACCTTGTGCTAATAATGCTTGACAGTAATAATATCCCAATCCTTTAGACGCTCCTGTAACTACTGCTCACTGATTCAAAACAATTACTTTATTTATCATTTATATTAATACTCCTTTTATTTTTAGATATTAAACATTTTTTTACTATTTGAACTAATATAATTATAAGCACTAAAAATACTTAATACTGTAGCAACGTACATTGGTATCATTACTAATTGATTAATTAAACCATATTGATCATTATTACTATGACCATTAACACTACCATTTAAAAATCGTCAATTAATAAAAAATAAAATTGTAATTCCTAACATTTGTACTGCTGCCTTTATTCTACCATATTTATCAGCAGCCATTACTGTGCCTTTAGTAGCCAAAATTTGACGAACTACATCAATAATAAAATCACGTAATACCAAAATAACTACCATTCAAACCGGAATTATAGTACCACATGCCATTACAATTAAAACACCATTAGTTAAAAGTTTATCTGCAATTGAATCAAAAAATTTACCAAAAGTTGTTACCTGATTAAATTTTCTTGCTCATCATCCATCAATAAAATCACTAATGGCAGCAATAATAAATAAAATTGCTGCTATTAACCAACTAATTGGTAAACTATAATTATTAATATTAATACTTGTTATTCAAAGATGATAAAAATTATCATTATCTATTGGACCGATAATCATTAAACTAACAATAATTGGAACTAATATTAATCTTATTAAAGAAATAATATTGGGAACATTCATATTTAAAATCCTTTCATATAAGTTTATTTATAATATTTAACATTATTATGTACTTACCTTTTTTAGCATAATTTATAAAAAGTAAAACTTATATTTTTGATCTATTCATGAAATAAGTATATCGTTATTTTCTATATCTATCAATAATATACATTTATATATTAAAATAAATATTTGGAATGGCAACCCTTTTTAGGACTATTTTTTGGTAGATATTTATTTTTGATAATTAACTGGAGTTAAGTAGTTTAAAGTGCTGTGAATTCTTATGTTGTTATATCAGTTGATGTAATCAAATAATTCTAATTTTAATTGGATTAATGATGTAAAATTTTTATCATTAATAAATTCAATTTTGAAAGTTTTAAAAGTTGCTTCAGCAACAGCGTTATCATAAGGACAACCTTTTTTGCTTAAAGAGCGATTAATATTGAATGCTAGTAAAAGTTTATCAATAATTTTATTATTAAATTCATTACCGCGATCACTATGAAATATTTGAATATCTTTTAAACAACGATTTGAGTGCATAAATGCTTGATGTACTAATGATGCATCTTTTTTAGTACCTACACTATGTCCAATAATTTCGCGGTTAAATAGGTCAATTAATAGGTAAATATAGTTTCATTTACCATTAACTTGAACATAAGTTAAATCACTAACAATAACTTCATTTTTAAGCCTATTATTAAAGTTTCTATTAACGATATTGGTTATTTGACTATCGTTGACTTTATTATGATGATTTTTGAATGATAATTTAGTGTATTTTGATATTAAATTATGTTTATTCATAATTTCTTTAATTTTTCTGCATGACAAATAAATATTCTTTTCTTTTAGAACAACTTTTAATCTTCTTGTTCCATAAACTTCTTTATTTTCTTTAAAAGCACTAATAACAGCTTCATCATAAATATTATTTTGTTTTTTTTCTTTTTCCTTTAAATTAAAATAATATGTTGATTTAGAAAGTTTTAAAAAACGACACATTGTGCGAATTTTATATTTAACTTTATTTTTAGCAATAATTTCTATTTTCTGCCTATTATTAGTGCTGCTTGCTTTAAAATATCATTTTCCATTCGTAACTGTTTTAATTCTTTTCTTAATTTAATTAATTCATTTTCTTCAATAGAACGATTATCTTTAGTTTTAAAACTGCCTGAATTAGTAAATTGCTTAATTCAATTATAAGTAGCTGCTCTTGTAACATTGTACTCTTTAGCAAGACAAGACACTGACTTACCGCTTTGATATAAAGCTACTATTTGTTTTTTAAATTCATCGGTATATGAGTTAATATTGGCCATAATTATAGTTCCTTTCTTTTAACTAATTTGTTCACTTGTCTACGTAATTAGTGTCCAATAAAGTGTAACCTATCCATATTCTTTTATATACAATTTCTTAACTATTGTTTGTTTTTTATTTTTCTGATTTTTCTCTTTCGGCAGCAGCTTGTGGATTTTTTCTTTTCTCAATATAATAGAATAAGCCAATATAACTTAAATAATAATCTTTATTAAAATCAATTAAACGTGAAGCATTTGTAACAGTTGCTTGTCCTGCCGGTTTACTTCCTCATTCATAAAACGGAATTAAACGTGTTTTTGCTGGATTATGTTTTGCTAAAAAAATAACAGCAGTATCAAAATCTAATTTCATTAACTCACTACCTGTAATTAATTTTTTACCTTGTAATGATGAATTAATATTATCAGCTTTTTTATCTTTATTACCAGAATGGCTATAATTAATAATTGTTTTTTCACCGAACATATCTGAATATTTATTAGCAGTTTGTAAATCCATAGTTTGCAAAAAAGTATGCAAAATACAGTTATTAAAAATAGTTTCTGCTGTTTCTTTACCATATTTTTGTGTTAATTGTTGTAAATCTTGCATAATCATCATGAAAAAAATATTACGACTTCGTGCAACAGTAATCATTTGTGCCATACTAGCAATCGTTGGTATATTACCAAACTCATCAAATAAAAAGTATAAAGGACGTGGTAATTTAATATCAGGCAAAGTACTTGCATAACGAATTGTATTTTTATATAACTGTGCAATAAACATTGATACAAAAGCATTACGTTCATTACTTTCATCAGGTACAACTAAGAAAACAGCACTTGGTTTTTTTACAATTTCATCTAAATTTATATCATTACTACAACTAATATTTCGTGTCACTGGATCAGTAAATAAACGTAATCCATTAGCAACCATTTGACTAATTGATCCCGCAGTTTCTTCAGCACCTTCTAATGCACCTAAACCAATTTGACGAGCTAAACTATGAGTTGGCATTTTTTTTAGAATTTCAACATATCGTTGACGATTAGTAGCAACAATAGCAGCATTTGACATACTAAAGTATTTTAACGGAACATCAGGTTGATCTTCAAGTTGTTCTAGCATAAATAACATAATTGATTTAACAACTTGCATCGCTGATTGATTTCAAAATTTTTGTTTTGGATCTGATTCAGGAAATAAGGCTTCAACAATATCATTAATTCATGATAATGCCATTGATTCATAAGTAATTGATTCATTTAAAGGATTATTTTCTTTTTTTAAACGCATTGATTCTACATAAAAATCATATACTTTAACAAAAGGATTTCATGAATTAGATACTGATGTATCACGTAAATTAATAACATAAACATCGTAACCATTATCTTTTAATATTTTAGAATGATTTTGAAATAATTCTCCTTTTGGGTCAGTAATAACCATTGATGGTTTAATTTTTGATTGGGCATTTAAATATATAGTTGGAATAACTAATTTTTGAGTTTTACCACTTCCTGTTCCCCCAATTACAATATTATGAGCATCAGACTTAATATTAAATTGGACACCACCAATTTTAGTCTTTGTTGTTTGAACAACAATACCGTAATCATTTTCAACAGTTTTTGATAAAGGAAAGGTATTAGCAATTTCAGTGGGTGTTAATCAAGCAGCAGATCCATACACTTTATTTTTTGAATCACGTAAAAAGCGACTTTTATTATGAGTTTCACGATAAATTTTATATTTATGAATCATAAAGTAAGATAATAAAACTGAAAATTCAATAAGAAATAGAATTAAAAATATTAATCAATAATTAATAACATCCTGTATTAAAAATTTAAGTGTAAATGGTTGTTGATTATCCCCACTATGAGAAAACATGTTACGAACAAAGACTAAAGCATAAACTAATAAAGTATTTATTAATACTAAAAAGGGTATAACAATTATAATTACTGCTGGTAGTACTCATTTTTTTTGACGAATAAATTTCATTTTTATGTTCCTTTATTTTTTATATATTTTATAATAATTTATATTTTACCCATATTGGGAAATAACACCAGCAATACCTGATATTATTAATAATAAAATACCAATAGTTACATTACGTCTTCAACGATAACTTTTTTTCTTTTTAAATTCATTTTTTGTTTTTTTAAATTTCATGATTATTTCTCCAAGATTTTAATATTTTACTTTTTTATTCATCAGAATCTCCTCTTCTTGCATTCTTTCTAATATTATTTAAATTTACAACAGGTTCCTTAAAAGCAGCATTAGCCATATTTTTTAATCCAACGAAAGGACTTTTTAAATTATTTTTTGTATCTTGTCATTTAGTACCATGATCATTAGAATTTTGAAATTTACCAATTCCTTTAGCAACTCCTTTAGTACCTTTACCTAAATAACCCGCGATACCATTTTTTAATAGTCTATTTGCTTTCTTTTCGCTACCATCAGGATTTCTTCCATCTTTAGCACCACCAAATGCAATTTGTTTTCCAAGTTTTAATGCACCAGCACCACCGGCTGCAAGGCTAGCAAAAGTCCGAGCTTTACCCATAATATTTCCAGCAATAGCTGCTCCATTAGAATCAATAGCACTTTGTACACCTAAGTTTTGTGTTACTAAGTGATTAATAATTTTTTGAGTTCTTAAACAACTAATAGCACCGGCTGTACAAAATAATGTATATAAAACTTGTTTTTCAAGTCAACTAAAATTAGTATTATTAGTAATATCTACTATTGCTTTTGGTAATATTTCAAGGAATATATAAATAGGTAACATCGTTCCTGGACCAATAATAAACTTACCTATTACCATTTCTTTTCAAACACCCAATCTTTTTCCTTGATCAACAGGCATCATAGAAGCAACAATTGGTGATATTGAAAATAAAAGTAATAAATCAATAATTCTTTCAACCAATGTCATTGATGCAACAAATAATACATATAAAGTAAATCACACCGCAATAATTTCAAGAATAAAGTTTCAATGTTTTAATTGAGAAATAGATGGCATTGAATAAACACCAGGATCATGCTGAGCAGCATTAGCATCGGGTGCACCAATACCTCATAATAAATCAGCTAAACTAGCATTTTTTCCTAAAGCTGTAATTTGTAAAACTGCCAATAATCCTGTTATTAAATAATTTATAGTACTCATAAAAAATGGAATGAAAACAATTACTAAAAAAGCTAAAAATGTATTTTTTATAGCCTTACCTAATTTTTCTCTAATTGTATGTGTTTCAGTAAATTGGATAATAATTAATTGCATAATAAACATAATAAGTATTACGCCAATTGAAACAATTGCTAATGCTGAAAAAAATACTGGTAAATTTTTACTATTAAGTGGGTCTTTAGTAAAATCTCCAAAAACTAAATTAGTTATCGCATCAGTTGTTAAATAATCAAATATGCCGCCATGACCATGATTAGGTGATCTCAATAAAATGTCAATTAAATATAATGGTCCTTGAATGAAAATAAGTCAAGGTATAAATAATAAAGCTCCTAGTATAATATCTGTTAGTCAATCCATATTTTCATCTCTTTTCTCTTCATAACTTAATATCAAGTTAATATATAACTTTCTTTAGTTAGTAGGAAGAATATTTGGATTACCACCAAAGGCTTGCACAAGAGCAATTATTATTGCTGATGCAGTAATACCAATAATTGGTGCAATTAATGTATACATAAACGCTTTTTTAATCTCACTTCTACGTTGTGGATCATCACCAGCAGCCGCTAAATCTTTTGCCAATATAATTATTTTAAAAACACTAAATGCAATTAAAGCAGCAATTAGCAATCCTGCAAGTGCCGAAACATAAGGTTTTGCTACATCAATGATTTTATTTATATCAGGTCCATCTGATAGATAATTAAAAATCATAAGTTTTTTCTCCTTAAATAATAAAAAAATAAAATTATTTACTAATCAAAATTGTTTATAAAGCATGAATTTATCTAATAATATAATAAGCCCTATTTTACTCCTTAAAGAGATAAATTAGGACTTACAGTCAAATTCATATGTTATAAATAATGTTGATACACATTAATTATAGTTGGTTTTAAAATAAAGTAAATAAAAATTTTCAATTTTATCAACTTATTTTTTATTATTTTATAAAATTTATTATTTAAATAAAAGAGGCTTTTTAATAATCTGTGTATCTTTGTTTTACAAAGTTACTAATTTAGATTAATTCTGTCTTCAAATTTTATCATAAAATGAGCAATTGCTATATTTCAATTTTGAATAGGCAATGTTCATTTTTTTGTTATATTTTCAATTGGCAATTGAAAATATTTTGAAAACTGTCATATCATTAGGAAAAACTTTTTTATTTCTGATGATTTTTCGTAATTGACTATTAACAGATTCAATAGCATTTGTAGTATAAATCACTCTTTTGATTTCTACTGGATAACTAATAAAAACCATTAAATTATCTCAATTTTTATATCAAGATTTAGTAATTTGAGGATATTGTTTATTTCATTTACTTTCAAACGATTCTAAAGCTTGCATTGCTTGTTCTTCACTACATGCACTATAAATTGGTTTTAAATCTGCAACTAGACCTTTTCGATGTTTGTATGAAACATATTTTAAACTATTTCTAATTTGATGAACAATGCATAATTGATGTTCTGTTTTAGGATAAACTGATTGTATTGCTTCTGACATGCCTGTTAAATTATCACTACAAGCAATAAGAATATCATTTAAGCCACGATTTTTCATTTCTGTGAAATTAGATAATCAAAACTTAGAACCTTCATTTTCACTAATTCATAATCCTAAAACATCTTTTTTGCCTTCTAAATCAACTCCTAATGCTATATAAACTGATTTGTTAATAATCCGTTTATCTTGTCGTACTTTAACTACTATACAATCAAAATAAACAATAGGATAAATACTTTCTAATGGTCGATTTTGTCATGCTTTAACATCATCAATAACATCATCAGTAATTTGACTAATAACACTTTCACTAATATCAGCACCATGATATAACTCTTGCAACTGCATTCTAATGTCAGATAATGTCATTCCTTTTGCATACAAGGAAAGAACTTGTTGATCAAAACCATCAAATCTTCTTTGCCTTTTAGGAACTATTACAGGAGTAAAATTACTATTGCGATCTCTTGGTACATCAATTTCAATTTTACCTTGTTGAGTTATTAATTTTTTTGAACTTGTACCATTACGAGCATTTTCAGTAGTACTATGTTGATTTTTTTCATATCCTAAATAATTTTGCATTTCAGAATTCAACATTTTTTCAACTAATCTTTTTGTTAATTCTTTATATAAACCGCCAGGTTTAAAAACTGTTGTTAAATCTTCAGTATTTTCTAGTAATAAATCTACTGCTTTTGATATTGGATCATTATTATTAAAGTTATCTTTTTTAGCCATCTGTAACTCACTCTTTCTAGTCATTTAATTATATTTACTAGAATTAATTAAACATAGTTATTTTTGTAAGTTACACAGATTACTAAACATTTCCTAATTATTTGTATAATTACCATCTCATTTTATATCTTCATCATGATGTTTAACTTTAGCAAAATATAAATTTGTTTTATTTGGACTACTTCATTTATTTCATCAAATAGTTGTTGTTCCATATACTCTTTCTCCATTTGGTTTTAAGTAGGAATTTTCCATATTATGGGTAAGCACCCCCCCATGATTAATCCTATTGTTCCTGTCACCGCACCAGTTAATGCTAATGCTAATGTTATTTTACTTAAATTTATTTTTATTCATGTTTTCATTTTATTTTCCTTTCTACAAGAATATTTATGGTTTTATTTTTTTACCTTTTGTAATATTAATTGGTTTAGATTTTTCTATTTTATTATCAAAACTATTTATTACTTTTTTTGAAAAAATTGGTTCTTTTTTAGTATTTAATATTAATAATAATTCATTATTTTGATATATTTTTTCATTAAAATAATCTATTACAGATTCGTGGTATTTTATTTTAGAATCTATTTTTTTATTTCAATCAATAAAATCAAAAGTTGTATTTTTAAAAGATATATTATTAAATTTTTCAATTTTTTTCTTTTCTAAAAAAGATATTTCTGTGTAAACATTTTCTATATTTTTCTTAAAATCTTTAATAGATTGTTCTATTTTATGTTTTTCAAATTGATTCATATTTAAATACTCCTTATTTTCTAGTATTTTATTGCTTAATTGTACTTATTTTTTGATATTTTTACAAGTATGCTTTAAATAAAAAATAACGCCTAAATTAAAGGCGTTTATTTTGTGATACCTATACTATTAATTGTATTGCACTTGTTTATTATATGGCAAATGTGAAGATACTTTTTTTCACAGTAGCATTATTTTTACCCCTAATTACATTTTTATATGGATATAGTGAATAAAATAAAGCATCGTAAGGGTCTTGGTACATATTTTTGTCAGGAATGTTAGTTTTGGTTTGGTCATAACGTAATTCTTCTAAACATTGAGTAGTTTTTGGTAAATCATCTTTATTTGCATAAAAATTTCCATAACTCATAATATTTCTCATTCAAACTACTCTATTAGTTAATCCTGCTTCTTGATTTAAATTTGAACCATGTTTAATAGCAGTTTGTGTTATTAAAATAGTATTATGTTCATCAATTAATTTTTGATTTAATCAATCAATTGCTGTTCTTGCTTTATCATCATAAAAATAAATTGCTTGGTCAAAATTTTCAAAATTATCCATTAATCCTAAAATTTCATTAACATAAGCATTAATTTTTTCGTTTTCATTAATAAAATCGTTTGGAGTAACTACTAATTCACAAATAACATACGGGTCATAATAACCAGTATTATTATATTCTTTAAAACCAACTACCATAAATACAGTATGGTCTTTTGGTCCCGTAGCTCAATCAATACCAACACTATAAAAATCAAATTTATACATATCTTTTTCTTGATTATAAAATTGTTTTAAATTATATGATTGTCAATATTTTACTGTTTTTTGAAATGGAAAAATTGTTGCATCACTATCTAAAAATTCAAAACCATAATAAACAGTATTAAATTCATCAGGATTACTTTTTTTCATTTCTAATAATGTTCTTTTTTGAATGTCAGGTAATTTATTTCAAAATGGTTGAATAGTAAATCTTAAAACAAATAAACCTAAACCACTAAATATGTCTTGATTTTCATAGTAAAGTTTACCAACTTTTTTAAGATTATTCATCACTTTATCATTTAATGGTAAAAACGGCGTACAGTATTTTAAATAAAATGGATGATATTTATCATAAGGATTACATGTAAAAGTAATAAAGAAACTTTTATAAAAATAGCGAGTAATCTTTTGTCCAAATGTACTACTATATATATTTTTATCAATAAAAGTTCAACTTCACTCTTTAATAGGTTCATTTGACACTTTAATTCTGTTGCTTCTAAACATAGAGTTTTGTAATCTTTCATATCGATATGTTAGTTGCTTTTCTGTTAAAGTTTCTTTTTCTTCAGCCATTATTATTTCATCTGTTCTTGAACCTAAAAAACTTGACCCACCCGCTTCTTTTCCAAAAATTTTATTACCATTAGCATAACCAATAAAATCAATTTGTTGATTATTAGGAAAAATGATACAACCACCATCCTTAGTTATTTTTCATTTAATACCATGTGGGTTATTAGGTAGTAAATTAATATCATATTTATCTAATAAAACTTGACAAAAATTCATTAATGCACCAATTGTAGTTTCACTATGAGTATTTTCATAACGTCTTACTTCTTGAACACTACTATCACTAAAATTACAACATATAAATAAATCAAATGCTAAACAATTTCAAGTTTTTCTTGTTCCACGTGCAGTTGGAACAAAACGATAAAAACAATTAGTTGTAAAAAATTCTGCTCATTCATCACCAACAAATTCTTTGAAAATATCTCAACTAAAACCATAATTATTATCAGTAAAATTAAGATTATATTTTTTATTTAATTGTGCATAACTACTAATAAAAGCCATATTTACTCCTTATTTTTTAAAAAACTTAAACTTAAATTATTAACAAACAAAATTTTGAAAGGAACATTAAAAATGTTAACATTACCATTTCCTAATCATTTTGATTGAGACAAACATGATTTTAATCAAGATGAATTGAGTTTAAAACAAACAGAAGAATTATTTACCAAAATAGATGAGCAATTATGAAATGAATGTGATAAATCTAAATATAAATCATATAGATTTAGACAACGAAAATTAAAAGAAAAAAAAGGTTTATTAACTTATAAACGACGTATTTGTACATATTATAACCCAAAAACACAAAAAAATGAATATGTTTCATTGCTAGATAATTATCTTGGTGTTAAAAAAAATAGTAAACTTGCACCTAATGTTATTAAACAAATTTTAAAATATTTTGCTGATGATAAAAAGTATCGTGATGTTTGTGATACTTTTATTGAAGATTTAATAAGTAATAGTACAGTTTGTAGAATATATCAAAAATTTGAATTACCAAAAGCAAATATTCCCAAAATACCATTGCAACCAAATCAAAATTTATATGTAAATATTGATGATGGTCATCGAAAATTTTGAAATTTTAAACGTAAAGGTACAAAACATTCTATGCGATTAATAGTAACATATACAGATAATATTAATCACAAAGTACAAAATAAAAGAGTAAAAGCAATTATTAGACCAACAAAAACAAAAATTGGAGTTAAAAAAACTGCTGAATTTGTTAAAGAACATTGTCAAAAATTTTACGAAAACATTGAACAAGCAAAAATTATTATTTGTGGTGATAGTGCAGGATGAATTAAAGAAGTTCCTGATTATTTAAGTACACAGTTTGTTTTAGATAAATTCCATTTAATTAGAACATTATATCTTGGTATAATGGCTGGAAATAAAGGAAAATATTTAAAAGAATATAATTATTGCAAAAATTTAATTAATAATGGTCAATATGAAAAATTAATTGAATATTTATATAAAGAATTAGATAATCATAAAAAATTAAAGAAAAAATATTTTAAAAATAATAAACAAGGTATTGAAAATCAAAGTGCAAAGTGAAATATTGGTTGTTATACTGAAACAAATATTTGACATGTTTTAAAAGAAATGCTTGGTAATAGAACATATAATATTTTAATTTATATTAAAATGGTTATTTTTAAATGTAATAAGATAAATACAGAAATACAATTATTATAGATTAAAATTGAATTTTTTTTTTAAAAAATCAAAATAAAATAAAATTTATTAAATGTGTTTTAATAAGAATTTTTGTTGTGTATAAATATTAAATTTATTTTTTAATTTTTTAGTAATTTTTAAAAATAAGTATTTTAGTTGCATTTAAGTTAAAAAAATTATATTATTTAAATACAATTTCATAAAAATCCAAATTATTTCTTGTCTGAAATATAATAAGACTATATGAATTAATTTATTCCGGATTTTTGACAATCTCCCAATAGAAATATAATAATAATTAAACTTAATATAAGTTTTTAACTCATTATTTTGATAAAAATAAATGAGTTTTTATTTGAAAGGAAGATTAAAAGAAATGCCTATAAAAAATGAAATTTTACAAAATCTTGAAGCAAAATCAGAAGAAAATGTAGAACAAAAACCTACAAAATGAAAAGAATTTAAAACAAAACATCGAACAACCGCAAAAATTATAAAAGTGACTAAAGATGTTGCTACTGGTGCTGCTGTTGGTGCTTTGTATATTAATCCTATTGCTCAAATGAGCGGTTTAGTTGCTGCTACTGTTGCGGGTGGTGTCAGTGCTGTTAGTAACCGTTCTGAAGAACAATTAGAAACTGATATTATAACTGCTGCTACTAGTGCTGCTGTTGGTGGTGCTATTATTTTTGGCATAGATGCAGCAAAAAAATTTGATGAAAAACAAAGAAGACAAATTGAAGTTGACAATGATAAGTTTGCAGATAAAAAAACCGCTATAAATAATATAGATTCACAAATTGAAGTAAAAATAGAATCAAAGAAAATGGCCAGTTTATAATGAAATTTTAGATTTAAGGTAGTCTATGTTATAATATAAATATATTACTTTTTAAGGTAATAAATCCCCAATAACATGATTGGGTATTTAGTGTTTTTATTATTTTTTAACATTAAAATGTGTATAATTTATTTTTGTATATATTGTGTGTTAAAAAATAATAAAAAAGATTAAAATATTAAAATTTGAGGAGATGAAGTTAATATGAATAATACAAGTGATATAAATGATAATTTTGTTATTAGTAGAGCAGTACTGTCAGATGTTTCATGTACCTCTTGTGCTAGTGTTATCGAAAGACATTTTACTAAAGAAGATGGTATTACTGTTAGTATCAATTTTGCTACTAAAAAAGCACAATTTAGTTATGATCCTAAGTTTTGAAATGAAAAAAAAATTAAAAAAGCAATGCATCATTTAGGATATGAAATTTGTAAGTTTGAAACTGAGATTAAAGATATAAAAACGAGTCACCAAGTTGATATGAAAGATATTACAGATGATCATAGTAGTCATAGTCATAGTAGTGAACAACATCAATCTCATATGTCAGAACAACATCATAATCATCAACATAATGTTAAATTACGTGATTTAATTGAACTTATTATTGGTTGAATATTGTTACTACCATTATTATTAATTATGATACCTAATACTTCATTTTTTGATAGTTTACGTAATCCTTATGTTCAATTTGCACTAGCAATTCCAATTCAATTTTATTTTGGTCGTAAATTTTATATTGGTATTTATCGAGAATTAATTAAACAAAAATGACCTGGTATGCATACTTTAGTAGCACTAGGAACAACAACGGCATTTATTTTTTCTATTTATTTAATGATAATTAATAAAACCGAACACTTATATTTTGAAGTTAGTGCTTCAATTATTATGATTGTTTTACTTGGTGATTTAATTAGTGCTGTTGCACAGAAAAGGGCTACTAGTGGCTTAGAAAGTTTAATGTCATTAAAGCCAAAATCAATCTTAAAATATGATTATAATACCAAAACAGAAACTTTTATTAATATTGAAGATGTACAATTAAATGATATTTTAATTATTCGAAAAGGTGAAAATATTCCTACTGATGGTCAATTAATTAGTGAAGAAGCATTTATTAATGAATCAATGTTAACTGGTGAATTGCAAGTTATTACGAAACAAGTTAACCAAAATTTAATTGGTGGAACTAATAATGTTGGTGATAGTTTTAGGATGAAAGCAACTAAAATTGGTAAAGACACAGTATTAGCAAGTATTATTAAGGCAGTTGAAGATGCACAATCTAAGAAACCAAAATTACAAAAATTGGCTGATAAAATCTCTGGGTGATTTACACCAACTGTTATTTTAATTGCCATTTTAGTTTTTCTTATTCGTTATTTTGCAGTAGGTAATGGTGTGCAAGAATCATTAGAAATTGCAATTGCAACTTTAATAATTGCTTGTCCTTGTGCATTAGGAATTGCAACACCATTAGCAGTTGCTGTTGGAATTAATAAAGCAGCAAAAATAGGAATCATTTATAATAAGGCTAGTGCTTTTGAAAAAATTACTAAGATTGATACCATTTGTTTTGATAAAACAGGAACATTAACTACTGGTAATTTGGTTATTACTAAAATTTATGGTCAAGAAAAACATGTTAATAAGGCAATTGCTATGGAAAAGCATTCAACACATCCTTTGGCTTTAGCTTTTTCTTTATATTCTAATACTAATAATGTTGGACAATCATTGACAATTACCGAGGTTAAAGAACAAATTGGTTTTGGTATTAAAGCAAAATATCAAACTGAAGAATTACAAATTTCATCACTTGAAAATTTACAAAAAGCAAAAATGCCATTTAGTCCATTTCTAAAAACATTTGACTTTGAAACAGTTACTCCTAGCCAGAAAGTATTGGCATTGGCAATTAATAAAGTTGTTACTAATATTTTTATTTTAGAAGATGAATTACAAACAAATGCATTATTAACAATTGAAAAAGTTAAAAAACAAGGAATTGAGGTTATTTTAATTAGTGGTGATAATGAATCACAAACACTTGCTATTGCTAATCGTGTTGGGATAGAAACATCCTTTGCTAATGTTACACCACAAGGTAAATCACAAATTGTTGCTGATTTACAAGCAAAAGGTAAAAAAGTAGCGTTTGTTGGTGATGGTATTAATGATGTTATTGCCTTAGAACAATCTGATTTAGCAATTGCAATGGGCTCTGGTAGTGATATTGCTAAAAAAATTGGTGATATTACTATTCTTGATAATGATATTAGTATTGTTTATAAGGCAATTGTTTTAACTAAAAAAACTAAAAATAATATTTGAATGAATTTTATTTGAGCATTTAGTTATAATATTATCATTATTCCATTAGCTGCTGCCGGATTTATTATTCCACCGTTGGCTGCAATTGCAATGGCTCTTTCTGATATAACTGTTGTTGGAAATTCATTAATTTTTAAATGAAGAAAATATAAATATTAGATAATATATAAATTAATAATAAATAAAAAAGTACTTTAATTTTTTAAAAGGGGGAATTTAAATGCCTAGACAAAATGAAGAAAAAAAAGCAGAGCTTGATCAAAAGATATCTATTTTACAAAAAATGATAGGTATTATAGAAGAAAAAAAATAATGTTGAACCAAAGCCTGATGAAAAGTTGATTAGAATTAATCAACTGATAATTGATGATTATAAGAACAAACTTTCTCTATTAGTAAAAGAAAGAGAAAATAATGATTGAGAAACAATTAATTTAGAAGATATTGATAAACCATCTACAAGTCAAAATAAATGAAGTTTATCAAAAATATAAAACTTACCTTTCTCTATAACCCTACTAGGTAAGTATTTTGATTATACTTTATCATTGTTGATTTGTATAGCAATTTTAGTTTTTTTTTAAAATTTCAATATTTTTTTATATTTAAAAGAGTCAGATTTTAAATCTGACTCTTTTAAGCAATTATCTGTCTATCTATTTGTTTTTGGGATTTTCTTCAGCATTAGCTCATAATGCTGCTGCTTTTCCAAAAGCCTCAGTGTGTTTTAATTCTGGGTGTTCTGCTTTAACCTTTGGCAATGTAGTTTTCATAAAAATATTAAAAACAGTAGGTTTTTTTGCTGCCATATTTTCCTTCTCCTTTCACTTTTCTTATATTATTATTATAATATATTTTAATTATTAGTGTGTTAATAAACTATAAGAGTATATTTTTAAAAATATTAAGTTTTTATTTTTTAAAAACATAATTATTAATAATGTATCCAACTCCATGCTCATCATTATTTGGAGCAATAGTTTTACCATATGGTTTTAAAGCAATATTAGCATTTTCCATTACTATTGGATGACCAGATACTTCAAACATTGGTAAATCATTAAATTCATCACCAATCGTTAATGCATCTTTAGTGTCAATATTTAAATGATTACATAATCATTGTAGTGCCGAACCTTTATTAATGTTTTTATTACCAATTGAAAAAACATTTGTATGATATTGAACAATTGTTAAATCTGGAAAGTTAGTTTCAAAACTATTAATGAATTTTGTAATTTCATTAGCCTTTCAATATTTTTCTAAAATAACCATTACTTTTGAGATTGGCATTTTAATATCAGTACTATTAGTTAACTTAATAATTTTAATTTGCAGATTTTCAACTCATGTACTTCAACTATTAGCCGCATGGTTAACATACAAAGTATCAATACTATTAAAATGTAAAATCATTTGTTTATTATATTTGGTTAATCATTCATAAAGTTTAATTGTTATTTCTGAATTTAATTGTTGTAAATAAATTCATTTTTGTTTAGTATATGATCAAATTTCAGCACCATCATTACCAATAATATAACCATCATATTTTTCAGCATTAATCATTTTACCAACACGAATAGCATTTTCACCATATCTACCTGTATTAATTACAACTTTAATATTATTTTTTTGAGCTTTTAAACAAGCATTAAGATTAATTTCACTTAAGGCACTGCCACTATCAAATAAAGTACCATCTACATCAGTAAAAATTATTTTTACCATCAATCATTTCCTGCTTTCTTTTTTTCTATTATTTTATTAATATTATAAAGATAAAATAATAAAATACTATATATTTCCATAGAATAAAATTTCTTAAATTAAAATAAAATATTATGTTTAAAATATAATATTTTATTTTAATTTTTTATTATATAAAAATGTTAAAAAAAACCTTTAATGAAAAACATAAAGGTTAACAAAATAATGTATGGTGCGGAACAAGGGACTTGAACCCTCATGCCTTTCGGCGCCAGAGCCTAAATCTGGTGCGTCTGCCAGTTTCGCCAATTCCGCATTTTGGTGTCCCGTATAGGCCTCGAACCTACAACCCTCAGATTAAGAGTCTGATGCTCTGCCAATTGAGCTAACGAGACATCTAGGGGAATAAAAAACAAGTAATTATAATACTTGCAGTCTAAATATTAATTAATGGTGACTCGTACGGGGATCGAACCCGTAATGTAGGAATGAAAATCCTATGTGTTTACCAATTCACCAACGAGCCGTAGAAAACAAGAGTTTAGAATAATGGCGCCCAGTATAGGATTTGAACCTATGACACTTCGATTAACAGTCGAATGCTCTGCCGCTGAGCTAACCGGGCATTTACTAAACCTTAATTATTATATTGAAGAAAAGTATAATTTGCAATAACTAATAAAGTTTTTTTTATTTTTTTCTTGATTACGGCAATGTATATGCTTTATTAATCATTTTTTTAAATTAAATATAATAATAACTTAAGTATTATTTGTAATAATGAATACTATTAATGGTAAAAATAATTAGAAAGAAGTAAACATAGAAATCATGTAGAATTACATTATCAATATAAAGGGGTTTTAATTTATGAAGTTATTATTAGCAACATTAAGTTTTTTAACATTTGGAACAACTGTAGGAACTTTTGGAAATGTATTAAGTACGAATCTAAGCAAAATAAATAATAGTATTAAAGAAACTTATACTATAATTCCTAATTCATTTAGTTTGAAAAGTGAATTAAGAAAAGAAAAAATGAATACTGATAATATTGATGTTGATATGTTAGATGGAATGACAAAGGCTATTATTCGTTATATGCCAGATACAACAGATTTACCTTTTTTAGTTAAAGAGGTTAATTTGCTTTGACTAAGTAATGATATTAGTCAAATAATAACTAAAAAAGCATTGCCTTATAGTAAAAGTTTTGAAAAAAACGGAATAGTTGATAAAGATTTAATTTTAGAAGCAATTAATATTATGAATGGTACTAAGTTTTCTAATAATGATTTAGATGTACTAATTAATCAAGATAATAAAAATATTTCTTTAATAGCAAAAAGTAATAGTCACTTTCAAGGGAAAATAGATATTTTAAATAAGCCAGTAGAATTTTCGGATATTTTTTATGAACAAAATCTTGGAAAAATTTATTTTAATACTGATATGTATGAAAAAAGCACATTCTTACATCCAACAAGTCAATTTGGGAGATTTGCAACAGTTATGGAATATTTAGGAAATCGTAATAAATTAATAAAATTTTATGAAAATGAGATTACATTTGCTTTAACTAGTTCAGCATTAAAAATATATGAGTTAAGTTTTCCCAATTTTAATAATGAAGGAAAGATTGAATTTAGTTTTGCAATTGAAAATATTATGAATTATTCATCATTTAAAGCAAACTTTTTACCATTACCAACAGAAAATAATCGAGTTTTTATTAACTACCAAGGTAAACAACCAAAAAATGATGAAGAAATTGATATTAAGTTAGAAGGATTATATACAGAAAATAATAAAAATAAATTATTTTATGATGTTGTAGTAAAAACACTTGGTAAAAAATTTGCTGATAAGTATAAAGATATTTTATATAATGAATTTCTTATTGAGGGTTTTAATAAAAAATTAAAAACTGCAAAAATAACTCCTAAACCAGGATCAAAAATATTTGCTTTTTCAACAAAAGTATCAGAAAGTTATACAGAAGTCCCTTATTATAAGTTAAATATTTCATGATAACATAATTAAATTAATATAAATCCCTAATTATTTAAATATAGATTCAGGAGATAAAGTTATGAGAAAAATAATTAGATTTTTTTTAAATTATATTTTGGTTAGTGCAACAACAATAAATGTTATTGCTTGTAGGTGAGGTTGTACTAATAATGATTATGATTTTGCTGATGAAAATGAGCAAGATATTTCTGGTAATTATATTGTTCCTGATATCAATAAGAGAATTAATAAAGTAGTAAGTGATCGCATAAATTTTTTTGAAGGCGAAGATGTGGCTAGTTTAAAACAATGATATTTAAAAAATTCGCAAAATTGATTTAGTAAAACTAGTAAAAAATTAAACTTTGTTACTAATTTAGAAGAAAAAATTCAATATCAGGCAAAAAAAGAGTCGATTAATGAATTTAACTTGTTAGCAAATAATAAGAGTAATTTTACAGACTTTTCTGATTTACAAAATCAAATTAATACTACTAATCTTGGCAAAACTTATACAAATGTTAATTGGGATACATTAATTAATTCATCTACAATAAATGCTACTGAAAAAGCAGAGATAAAAGATAAATTAGTTCGATTTTATAATATATTTGCACAAATTTATGGCAAAAAAAATGTTCTTAAACTTTTATATCGAGTAGCTAAAATTAATAAAAATGGTTTATTTGGCTTTGTTAAATCTGGTTATGTTTATGATTCACAATTTCAAAATTATTCATTAGTTCAAGTTATGGCAATAAATCCAAATTCTCTTAGTAAAAGAACTCAATATTGGCAATATGTTAGTGGTTATAAAGCTTCAAAAAGTATTATTAGAACAATTGTTCATGAATATGGTCATGCTTTAGGTTCTTTTATTCGTTTAAATTTTCAAGGAAAACAAAGAATAAATTCACTTGCAGATAATGATCCTAGTAAATGATGAAATAATTATTTTAATTCATCTTATTTATTAAAAGATAATCTAGAAAAAGGAGAAATAACTGATGAAACTAATTATATGATTTCATCATTAGCAAATGGTACAAAAATTAACGATCCAATTTATCAAAAGCTTTTAGCATATGGTATTGTGAGAAGTGAATATGGCCGAGAATCACATTTTGATTTATTTGCCGAAGCCTTTGATCAGTGAATAGATACTGAAGAAAGTCAACGTAATATTGCATGAGAAAAATTAGATAATTTTTTTAGAATTGATTTGCCTAAAAAATTATAAAAAAAATATGAATTGGAAATTTGAGTTTAGTTAAATACAAGAAAAATAAAATTATGTTATTAAAACCATAGAGGCTTTTTAATAATCTGTGTATCTTTGTTTTACAAAGTTACTAATTTAGATTAATTCTGTCTTCAAATTTTATCATAAAATGAGCAATTGCTGTATTTCAATTTTGAATAGGCAATGTTCATTTTTTTGTTATATTTTCAATTGCCAAGTAAAATATTTTGAAAACTGCCATATCATTAGGAAAAACTTTTTTATTTCTGATGATTTTTCGTAATTGACTATTAACAGATTCAATAGCATTTGTAGTATAAATCACTCTTTTGATTTCTACTGGATAACTAATAAAAACCATTAAATTATCTCAATTTTTATATCAAGATTTAGTAATTTGAGGATATTGTTTATTTCATTTACTTTCAAACGATTCTAAAGCTTGCATTGCTTGTTCTTCACTACATGCACTATAAATTGGTTTTAAATCTGCAACTAGACCTTTTCGATGTTTGTATGAAACATATTTTAAACTATTTCTAATTTGATGAACAATGCATAATTGATGTTCTGGATGGGTTACACTTTATTGGACACTAATTACGTAGACAAGTGAACAAATTAGTGAAAAGAAAGGAACTATAATTATGGCCAATATTAACTCATATTCAGATGAATTTAAAAAACAAATAGTAGCTTTATATCAAAGTGGTAAGTCAGTGTCTTGTCTTGCTAAAGAGTACAATGTTACAAGAGCAGCTACTTATAATTGAATTAAGCAATTTACTAATTCAGGCAGTTTTAAAACTAAAGATAATCGTTCTGTTGAAGAAAATGAATTAATTAAATTAAGAAAAGAATTAAAACAGTTACGAATGGAAAATGACATTTTAAAGCAAGCAGCACTAATAATAGGCAGAAAATAGAAATTATTGCTAAAAATAAAGTTAAATATAAAATTCGTAAAATGTGTCGTTTTTTAAAAATTTCTAAATCAACATATTATTTTAATTTAAATAAAAAAGAAGATAAAATTAAAAATAATATGTATGATGAAGCTGTTATTAGTGCTTTTAAAGAAAATAAAGAAGTTTATGGAACAAGAAGATTAAAAGTTGTTCTAGAAAATAAAGGAATTTATTTATCAAGACGAAAAATTAAAAAAATTATGAATAAACATAATTTAATATCAAAATACACTAAATTATCATTCAAAAATCATCATAATAAAGTCAACGATAGTCAAATAACCAATATCGTTAATAGAAACTTTAATAATAGGCTTAAAAATGAAGTTATTGTTAGTGATTTAACTTATGTTCAAGTTAATGGTAAATGAAACTATATTTGCCTATTAATTGACCTATTTAACCGCGAAATTATTGGACATAGTGTAGGTACTAAAAAAGATGCATCATTAGTACATCAAGCATTTATGCACTCAAATCGTTGTTTAAAAGATATTCAAATATTTCATAGTGATCGCGGTAATGAATTTAATAATAAAATTATTGATAAACTTTTACTAGCATTCAATATTAATCGCTCTTTAAGCAAAAAAGGTTGTCCTTATGATAACGCTGTTGCTGAAGCAACTTTTAAAACTTTCAAAATTGAATTTATTAATGATAAAAATTTTACATCATTAATCCAATTAAAATTAGAATTATTTGATTACATCAACTGATATAACAACATAAGAATTCACAGCACTTTAAACTACTTAACTCCAGTTAATTATCAAAAATAAATGTCTACCAAAAAATAGTCCTAAAAAGGGTTGCCATTCCACTGTTTTAGGATAAACTGATTGTATTGCTTCTGACATGCCTGTTAAATTATCACTACAAGCAATAAGAATATCATTTAAGCCACGATTTTTCATTTCTGTGAAATTAGATAATCAAAACTTAGAACCTTCATTTTCACTAATTCATAATCCTAAAACATCTTTTTTGCCTTCTAAATCAACTCCTAATGCTATATAAACTGATTTGTTAATAATCCGTTTATCTTGTCGTACTTTAACTACTATACAATCAAAATAAACAATAGGATAAATACTTTCTAATGGTCGATTTTGTCATGCTTTAACATCATCAATAACATCATCAGTAATTTGACTAATAACACTTTCACTAATATCAGCACCATGATATAACTCTTGCAACTGCATTCTAATGTCAGATAATGTCATTCCTTTTGCATACAAGGAAAGAACTTGTTGATCAAAACCATCAAATCTTCTTTGCCTTTTAGGAACTATTACAGGAGTAAAATTACTATTGCGATCTCTTGGTACATCAATTTCAATTTTACCTTGTTGAGTTATTAATTTTTTTGAACTTGTACCATTACGAGCATTTTCAGTAGTACTATGTTGATTTTTTTCATATCCTAAATAATTTTGCATTTCAGAATTCAACATTTTTTCAACTAATCTTTTTGTTAATTCTTTATATAAACCGCCAGGTTTAAAAACTGTTGTTAAATCTTCAGTATTTTCTAGTAATAAATCTACTGCTTTTGATATTGGATCATTATTATTAAAGTTATCTTTTTTAGCCATCTGTAACTCACTCTTTCTAGTCATTTAATTATATTTACTAGAATTAATTAAACATAGTTATTTTTGTAAGTTACACAGATTACTAAACATTTCCTCTTTTTCATCAATTAGAATGAGGCTTTTTAATAATCTGTGTATCTTTGTTTTACAAAGTTACTAATTTAGATTAATTCTGTCTTCAAATTTTATCATAAAATGAGCAATTGCTGTATTTCAATTTTGAATAGGCAATGTTCATTTTTTTGTTATATTTTCAATTGCCAAGTAAAATATTTTGAAAACTGCCATATCATTAGGAAAAACTTTTTTTATTTCTGATGATTTTTCGTAATTGACTATTAACAGATTCAATAGCATTTGTAGTATAAATCACTCTTTTGATTTCTACTGGATAACTAATAAAAACCATTAAATTATCTCAATTTTTATATCAAGATTTAGTAATTTGAGGATATTGTTTATTTCATTTACTTTCAAACGATTCTAAAGCTTGCATTGCTTGTTCTTCACTACATGCACTATAAATTGGTTTTAAATCTGCAACTAGACCTTTTCGATGTTTGTATGAAACATATTTTAAACTATTTCTAATTTGATGAACAATGCATAATTGATGTTCTGTTTTAGGATAAACTGATTGTATTGCTTCTGACATGCCTGTTAAATTATCACTACAAGCAATAAGAATATCATTTAAGCCACGATTTTTCATTTCTGTGAAATTAGATAATCAAAACTTAGAACCTTCATTTTCACTAATTCATAATCCTAAAACATCTTTTTTGCCTTCTAAATCAACTCCTAATGCTATATAAACTGATTTGTTAATAATCCGTTTATCTTGTCGTACTTTAACTACTATACAATCAAAATAAACAATAGGATAAATACTTTCTAATGGTCGATTTTGTCATGCTTTAACATCATCAATAACATCATCAGTAATTTGACTAATAACACTTTCACTAATATCAGCACCATGATATAACTCTTGCAACTGCATTCTAATGTCAGATAATGTCATTCCTTTTGCATACAAGGAAAGAACTTGTTGATCAAAACCATCAAATCTTCTTTGCCTTTTAGGAACTATTACAGGAGTAAAATTACTATTGCGATCTCTTGGTACATCAATTTCAATTTTACCTTGTTGAGTTATTAATTTTTTTGAACTTGTACCATTACGAGCATTTTCAGTAGTACTATGTTGATTTTTTTCATATCCTAAATAATTTTGCATTTCAGAATTCAACATTTTTTCAACTAATCTTTTTGTTAATTCTTTATATAAACCGCCAGGTTTAAAAACTGTTGTTAAATCTTCAGTATTTTCTAGTAATAAATCTACTGCTTTTGATATTGGATCATTATTATTAAAGTTATCTTTTTTAGCCATCTGTAACTCACTCTTTCTAGTCATTTAATTATATTTACTAGAATTAATTAAACATAGTTATTTTTGTAAGTTACACAGATTACTAAACATTTCCATTAGAATTTTTATATTCATAACCTTTAGTAGTAATTTCAGTTTCAGTTTCAACATATTTTATTGTAATTTCATGGTTTCCTTTAAATAATAGTTCTTTTATTAAAGAGTCTGATGAATTTCTAAAAGTAAAACGTAATTTTTTATTTAAAGAAACTTCTTTATTTAAAGTGTCTTTATCTGTTCATCAATATCCAACATCGCTAAATTCTTCTCAATCTTTTTCAAAGGAAGAAATATTGAAATTATTTTTTTCTATTTTTGAAGTTCAAACTCTTACAACATAAATATTATTTTTTGATATTAAATTATTTTTTAAAAGAAATAAGTTTTGATTAAGTTTATTAATAAAATCATTAGTTTTTAAATTATATTCAGTGTTAATATTTATATATTTTTTACTTAAAATATAATCTCAAGCAAAATTATTCATTCCTTTTATTCAATCATCATATAATTTTTGTGTATTAACTTCTATTTTAAAAATAATAGTATTATTTTCATTATGTATTTGATAATCTGAATAATTTTCAGGTTTTAAAAAATGTAAAGGACTATCAAAATAAACACTATTTGTTGAAATAGTTTCTTTTAAAAACTTAAATTTTAATAATTCTAAATTATTTTTTTCAATATTATTTAATCTTTTTTTAATCCAATTTTTCTTTAACATTTAATTTTCCAATTTAATTATATTTATTATTTAATTGATAGCAAATCATTAAATTTTCTAATAACATGGCAATAGTCATTGGTCCAACACCACCAGGCACAGGAGTAATTGCTGAAGCGGTATTTTTCATTATTTCAAAATTAATATCACCAACAACTTTTTTTTCTTTACCTTGATAATTAATTGCTACATCAATAATAACAACATCACGTTTAACTTGACTACTATTAATAATATTATAGACACCAGTAGCACTACAAATGATATCAGCTTCTTTAGTATAAATAGTTAAGTCTTTGGTTAATTTATGAACAATGCTAACAGTTGCTCCCATATTAGTTAATGATAAAGCCAATGGTTTACCAACAATATTACTATCGTTAATGATAGTAATATTTTGTTTAGAAATGGGAATTTGATAGTGATTTAGTAATTTTAAAATACCTTTTACTGTACAAGGCAACATTGCTTTTTTATCACCTTGTAATAATCTTCCGGCATTAATATTTGTTAAACCATCAACATCTTTATTAATAGTAATGCTATTAATAATTGCTAATGTATCTAAATGTTTTGGTAGTGGTAATTGTACTAAAATTCCATCAATATTATTGTCACTATTTAATTGTTCAATTTTATTAATTATTTCTTTTTGTGTTACTGTTGTTGTTAGTGAAAATACTTGTCCATCAATACCACATTCTTGACATGCTTTAATTTTAGTTCGTACGTACATTTGTGATGCTAAATCTTCACCAATAATTATTACTGCTAGTTTAGGTTTGCGATTAGTAATAGTTATTACTTGTGATTTAATTTTTGCTTTAATTTGCTGGGCAATTATTTTACCATCTAAAATTTTTATCATATGTGTTCACCGTTTCTTAATTTATCCAATTAATACGTTTTCTTCAACTCTACTTATCGTTGGTTTTGATTTACGATCACTTCAAGCAAGAACAGTAGTTGATACTCCTAATTGTCCCACAAACATGACAAAAATTAAACTAAGTTGACTAAAAATACCTAATTTGGAATTATCAAATAATGAAAGTCCTGTTGTTCCAAAAGCACTTGAAACATCAAAAATTACTTGTGCAAAGGTCATATCAGAATTATCTGTTAAAAAAACATTTTCAATTGTAATAATCATTACTGATACAAAAACTAAAATAAAACCAAGTGTACCGACTATAAATGACATACGAACAGTTTGATTAGGAATTTTACGCTTGAATACAAAAACATCATTACGGCCACGTGCAATATTAAAAATTGTTAAAAGAATAATTGCTAAAGTTGTCGTTCTAATTCCTCCGGCAGTACTTGCTGGTGAAGAACCAATTCACATCATTAATGATTGGATCATTTGTGAGGCAAGGTGAAATTTATTTAAGTCAACTGTATAGTATCCAGCATTTCTTGTTGACATTGTATTAAAAAAAACAGCCATAATTGCATCAGATGTCGATAAATTTTTAAAAATGGGCTCTTGCCTTGACGGAGTTATGACATTACGTGAAAAATATTCAATAAACATAACACTACTAACACCCAATATCGCAACTAAAAAATATGTTATTAATGTTAGTTTAGTGAATAAACTAAATCTAAATTTTTTACCATGAGTTTTACTTTTAATTCAATGATATAAATCATAATAAACAGGAAAACCAATACCACCAATTACAAATTCAATAATAAAAATTCACTGCACAAAATAATCACTTTGAAAAGGTTCTAATGAAGTTATACCAACTATATCAAATCCAGCATTATTAACAGCAGAAATTGAGTGGAAAATTCCCGATCATAATGCTAATAGTATGTGATTATAGTAACCTGTATTATTGTTTAGACCATATTCTATTCCTGAGATAGGCACAAAATAAAAATATAAAAATAAAACAATTGCTCCTAAAAATTCAGTAATTGTCATAACAATAATACCAATTTTTAATACATCAATAGTCGTTCCTAATTTATTAGAACCACGTTCACCTTGCATTAGTAATCTTTCTCTTAAACTGGTATGTCGATTAAATACAAATAAGGATAATATTGCTAGTTTAACTGTAATTAAACCAATACCACCAAATTTAATTAAAATTAAAATAATAAATTGACCAAAGAAAGTAAAATCATTAGCAGTACTTTTTACTGTTAAACCAGTGTCAGAAAACGCACTACTAGCAGTAAAAAGGGCAGGCAAAAAGTTTCATTGTCCTTTTGTTGTGGCAATTGGTGTCATTAAAAGTATTGTTCCAACTAATAAAGTGAAAAAATATAAATTAAACATTTGTCGGGGACGGGTTTTACCAACAAAAATAATTTTAAAAATATTTTTTACACTACGATAATTAACCTTAGATAGCATCAAAAAACTCCTAAAATAACATTTTCTTTTATTATTATACTATACTATAGTCATTTCTATTAAATATTAGTTTTAAATGTAAAATACCAATATTTTAAGAATTAGTTTATAATTTAGTATAATATAACATATTTAAGTAAATATTATTTAAGGAAGAAGGATATAGATGTCTTCATCAGAAAATGATTTTTGTGTCATTGGTTTAGGTAAATTCGGAATTTCAGTTGTTAAAACTTTAGAAGAATTAGGTAAAGTTACATTAGCTATTGATAAAAGAGAAGACCGTTGTCAATTAGTTTCATCAATAGCTTCTGAAACTTTAATTTTAGATTCGACTAATCGTGATGCATTAAATGATGCTGGAATTCATAAAGTGCAAAATATTATTATTGCTATTGGTTCTGATTTAGCAGCTTCAATTGTTACTGCTGTTCATGTTTTAGCAATTCATCGTGAACACAATACATTATCATCACTTAATCTTATTGCTAAAGCTGTTGATAGTACTCACCAACTAATTTTAGAAGCAATTGGTATTACTAATATTATTTTATCTGAAACAGAAGCCGGTAAGAAAGCTGCATATCGTGCTATTTGAAAATTAGGAATAGATTTAACTACAGTTGATGAAAAGTACTCAATAGCTAATGTAATTGTTAAAAATACTAAGTTTACAAATAAAAAACTAGAAACTTTAAAAATTCCTAGCAATTATAAAATTAACTTAGTTGCAATTAAACGTCACGGTAAAGTTATTATTCCTAGTAGAAATGAAATATTAATGTTAAATGATGAACTATTATTTATTAGTTCTAATGAAAATATTAATTCTGTTTGTAATGATTTTTCAATTGGTGATACTAATAAAATATTTGAGCCTACTATTATTAAAACGGTAAAGAAAAAGCGTTCATTTTGAAATTGATTCATAAGAAATAAGAAAAAGAAAAAACATAAAAAATTAAAGAAAAAGGAAGTTAAGAAAGAAAAAAAACACTACTAAAAAAACAAAATTAATTATAAGAAAATTGTTTTTTATTTTTAGAAATATTAATGTATTATCATTGTAATAAAAATTATATGTTTTAATCTAAATATAAGTTTTTAACCGATTGCTTTATTTTTTAAAGTAAATAGGTTTTTTTATTTTTTGAAAGGAAAATATTATGTATACAATGGAAAAAAATAAGAAAGTACTAATTAAAAAAATAGAAAAAATTTTTAAAATAATTCAAATTAATCAAAAAAATTTAAGCAAAGAAAGAATACGGAAACATAATCAAAAACCTGAGGTTGGAACTAAAAAATTAAAATATTCTCAAAGGCCTGAAGTGAAAGCAAAAAAGCAAAAATATGCTCAAAGGCCTGAAGTGAAAGCGAGAAAACGAGAATCTTATCAAAGATGGTCCCAAAAAAATAAAGAAAAAATACGAGAATATAATCACAGATGATGTCAAAAAAATAAAGAAAAAATACGAGAATATTATCAAAGACCCGAAGTGAAAGCAAGAAAACGAGAATATAATCAAAAGTCAGAAGTGAAAGCAAGAAAACGAGAATATTATTACAGATGATATCAAAAAAATAAAGAAAAAATGAGAGAACATACTCAAAGTCCTATAGAGTGATATGATACTCAAATTTGCAAAAATTCAAAATATATTAAAACAAAATATGCGACAGTTATAGTAAAGCAAAAAGTTGATGATACGATAATGCTTTCTAACATCGTACCAATGCCAGTAACTAAAAGTAATGAAGAACAAGAAATAGTACACAAGGCAGATATATTTAACGTTAAAGATTTATCTAATGGTATTAATAACATTGAAACTAATATGTTTGAAAGACCAGAGATACCTAAAACGCCCGAGATTATTGATATTATATTAGATATATCAGAAAATAAAACATTTTCTGATATTAATGATTTCTTTGATGTTGTTAATACTAAAATTGAGATATTTGAAAGACCAGAGATACCTAAAACGCCCGAGATTATTGATATAATTTTAGACATGTCAGAAAATAAGATATTTTCTAATGTCAATGGTAAAGTAATTAGTAATAGTATTTAAAAGGAAAAAATATCAAAAGTATAAGTAAAGAATATTAATAGAATCTAATTTTGAAATAACTAGAGATGATATCTATAAATATTTAATGATTTACTAAATTAAGGGAAATTTATTTATTTAGTATTTAAAATAATAATTTTATGTAAAGGATGAAGAACAATGGACAATTATATTTATTTTTTTAGTAATAAATGAACACAATATAAAATAAAATGTTTGGATAAAAAGATACCAATTCTAAAAGGGAAATTTGATTCACTTAAAATTATTGAAGATTGAACAAATTCCTTAATCTTAGAATTAAATGATGAAATAAATAATTATTCATATAATTTTCAATTAACTACTTTAAAAGAGGTTTTTTTACCAAAAATACTTGAAGATTTTATTAATTTTAAAAAAAATAAAGATATTTTTCATTTAATAATAAATGAAAAATATTTTAAAAAAATAAAAGTATTAAATTTATTTATTAATAAACAAATTGAAAAAGATAATTTTTCTAAAAAACATTTAAAGAAAATTTTATTAAAAGTATTAAGGTTTAGAGTTTATTTTAATAGTAAATTGATAGAAGCAGAAAGCGATTTACTAACTTTAAATAGTAAAATAAAACTTTTATGAAAAGAGATTTTTGATAGGGACATAAAATTTTTACAAAAACAACAGCAGAAGTTAAAACAAAAAAATATCTTGATAGAGAATCAAAAGACAAAATTAAAAGAAAATATTAAAGATATTAAAGATAAATTAGAAAAAGAATTAAAAGCTGATTATCAAAATAATAAACTTACTAATTTTAAAATTCTTTTAGAAATACCAAAAAAAGCAAATTTTAAAATAGCATCTTTAGAAAAACAAATTACTAATTTAGAAATTAAACAATATGAATTACATGTTCAAATGCAAACATTACAACAAAAAAGTAATGAATTACATGAAAAGATACAACAATTACAACAAAAAAATAATGAATCAAATTTGAATCAAAGAAATATTAATGATCAAACAATAACCATCCAATTAAATAAACCAGAATTGACAAATAAAACATTAGTTAATAATTTAACAATGTCATTACAATTTTTAAGACCAACAAATAATTTTAATTAAAATTAAGAAAGTTACTTAAAAGAATAAAAACAAATATTTTATTAAAATATTCATTAATTATTAATAAGACAAATGATGATTTAGTAATTAAAGAAAATTTAATTGAAGATGGAATGGCAACCCTTTTTAGGACTATTTTTTGGTAGACATTTATTTTTGATAATTAACTGGAGTTAAGTAGTTTAAAGTGCTGTGAATTCTTATGTTGTTATATCAGTTGATGTAATCAAATAATTCTAATTTTAATTGGATTAATGATGTAAAATTTTTATCATTAATAAATTCAATTTTGAAAGTTTTAAAAGTTGCTTCAGCAACAGCGTTATCATAAGGACAACCTTTTTTGCTTAAAGAGCGATTAATATTGAATGCTAGTAAAAGTTTATCAATAATTTTATTATTAAATTCATTACCGCGATCACTATGAAATATTTGAATATCTTTTAAACAACGATTTGAGTGCATAAATGCTTGATGTACTAATGATGCATCTTTTTTAGTACCTACACTATGTCCAATAATTTCGCGGTTAAATAGGTCAATTAATAGGCAAATATAGTTTCATTTACCATTAACTTGAACATAAGTTAAATCACTAACAATAACTTCATTTTTAAGCCTATTATTAAAGTTTCTATTAACGATATTGGTTATTTGACTATCGTTGACTTTATTATGATGATTTTTGAATGATAATTTAGTGTATTTTGATATTAAATTATGTTTATTCATAATTTCTTTAATTTTTCTGCATGACAAATAAATATTCTTTTCTTTTAGAACAACTTTTAATCTTCTTGTTCCATAAACTTCTTTATTTTCTTTAAAAGCACTAATAACAGCTTCATCATAAATATTATTTTGTTTTTTTTCTTTTTCCTTTAAATTAAAATAATATGTTGATTTAGAAAGTTTTAAAAAACGACACATTGTGCGAATTTTATATTTAACTTTATTTTTAGCAATAATTTCTATTTTCTGCCTATTATTAGTGCTGCTTGCTTTAAAATATCATTTTCCATTCGTAACTGTTTTAATTCTTTTCTTAATTTAATTAATTCATTTTCTTCAATAGAACGATTATCTTTAGTTTTAAAACTGCCTGAATTAGTAAATTGCTTAATTCAATTATAAGTAGCTGCTCTTGTAACATTGTACTCTTTAGCAAGACAAGACACTGACTTACCGCTTTGATATAAAGCTACTATTTGTTTTTTAAATTCATCGGTATATGAGTTAATATTGGCCATAATTATAGTTCCTTTCTTTTAACTAATTTGTTCACTTGTCTACGTAATTAGTGTCCAATAAAGTGTAACCTATCCAAGATGTAGATTTTAAATAAAATATTAGTATATAATTTATAATAAAAATATTCAAAGTATAATATAAAAATTCATAATTAAAAATTGATTGAAACTAATTATAGTTTTCAATCAATTTTTTTAATATTTCTTTAGAAACTTGTGGATTTGCTTGTCCTTTAGTTAGTTTCATTAATTGACCCATAAAAAATTTTAATGCTTTTTCTGGATTGACTTTATAAATAGTAATCATGTTTTCATTTGCTTTTAAAATTGTGATTAATATTTTTTCTAAATCATTACTATCACTTACTAAAGTAATACCTAATGTTCTAATAAGATCGGTAGGGCTTTTTTCACTATTAATCATAATTGCATTTAATAACTGTTTACTTTGTTTATCATTAATTTTTTGCTCATAAACTAGACTAACTAATTGTGATAGATTATTAGCAGTAAGTTCGCTGTTTTTAATAGTAGTGTTATTAATATTACAATAAGCTTGCACAGGACCTACTAAATAATTAAACGTAGGTAATATTAAATTATTAATGGCAACTGTTTGTTCAAAAATAGTTAATATTTCTACTTTGTCAATTAATAAATTAATATCTTTTATTGGTAAATTGTATTGTTTTTTTAATCTTTCCATTATTTGTTTAGGCAATTCAGGAAGATTTTTAGCAATCATTTTGATTCATTTTTCGTCTAGTTGAATTGGAAAAATATTTGGTTCAGGAAAGTATTTATAATCAATTTTATTTTCTTTGCTACGCATGATAATGGTTTTATTAGTTTTTTCATCAAATCTTCTAGTTTCAAGATTAATTTTTTGTTTTTTATTTAAAATATTAGTTTGACGATTAATTTCATCATTTATTGCTAAAGTAATATTATGTGTAGAATTTAAATTTTTAATTTCAACTTTGGTACCTAAAGTATCACTACCATGTGGTTTTAACGATATATTAATATCGCATCGTAATGAACCTTCATTCATTTTAGCATCACTAACTTGTAAATGAATTAATAATTGACGTAGAGTATTAATATATGCTACTACTTGTTCGCTTGTGTTAAAAATTGGTTTAGTAACAATTTCTAATAAGGGAATTCCTGCTCGATTATAGTCTAGTAATGTTTTTTTATTATTATGAATTTGTTTTGCTGTGTCTTCTTCAATATGTAAGCGTTCAAAGCTAACAATAAATTCTTCATTATTTACAACTATTGGTAATTCACCGTTTGTACCAATTGGATGAAAAAATTGTGTGATTTGATAACCTTTAGGTAAATCGGGATAAAAATAACTTTTTCGATCAAAACGTAATAGTGGATCAATATTCATTTTTAAAGCAGTACATGTTTGAATTGCCATTATAATAACAGCTTGATTAACTGTTGGTAATGTTCCTGGATAGCCACAATCAATGGCATTAATTTGAGTATTTGGTTTTTGACCAAAAGTATTGGCGGCGTTGGAAAAACATTTAGTTTTAGTTTTTAATTCACAGTGGATTTCAATACCCATTACAACATCATATTTATTATTCATGATCATCACCTAGTAGTTTATTATTAAAATTAATTTTTTTACTTAAAAATGAAGCAATATTCAATATAACTTGATCATTGAAAGGTGCACCATTAATATTAAAACCAATCGGTAAACCATTAACAGTAGTTAACGGAATATTAATGCTTGGTCCACCATTTAAGTTAGAAAGTAGTAGTAAGTCTTCTAAATAATCATGTTCACTTTTAATAACTTTTTTTTGTTCTAATACATCTTTAATTTTTGGAGCTGGATTAATATTTGGAATAATAATGAAAGCATCATATTTTTTAAAGATAGTATTTAAATGTTCAACAATTAATCTTCTTACTTTTTTAGCTTTGTTAAATAATTCTTCTTGATGATTTTCAGATAAAGCATATGCACCAATAATGTATCTGCGTTTTACCATATCACCGAAACCAAATGTTCGTGAATTTGTCATAACTTCTTGATAATTTTTACCATTTTTACGAACACCAAAATTAATACCAGTTAGATTTGCATGGCAACTGGTTGCTTCAGCAAAAGAAATAATCATGTAGACTGGTAATAAAGATTGTAATAATTCTTTATTAAATTCAATTTGTTGAACTTTTGCACCACCATCAGTTAAATGCTTTATTGCTTCATCAAAACTAGATTTAACTATATCATTTCACTGATAATCATTATAATTTAAAATAGCAATATTTTTACCTTCTATATTTTGATTTAAGTTTTTAGTATAGTTTTTTTCTTTACTTTGAACACTAGTAAAGTCTTGTTCATCAAATAAAGCAATACTATCCAAGACAATGGCAATATCTTCGACATGATTAGTAAATATACCAACTGTGTCTAAACTTGGAGCATAAGGAAAAACACCATTTCGTGAAATTAAACCATACGTTGGTTTAAAACCAACAATACCACAATAAGCGGCAGGTTTACGTATTGAATCACCAGTATCTGTTCCTAAAGCAAATGGTACAATTCCAGCAGCGACTAAAGCTGCACTGCCACTAGAACTACCACCAGTGATATGTTTTAAATTCCAAGGGTTTAAGACATGACCAGTAGCTGCATATAAACCATCTCCACCCATTCCTAGTTCATCAAGAGCAGTTTTAGCTATATTAATGGCTTTATTATTTGTTAATAACATATTAACAGTACTGTCATAATTAGGAATAAAATTAGCAAGAATTTTTGATGAACCTGTTGTTAAGAAATTAATAGTAGCAATATTATCTTTCATTACAAATGGAATTGCTGCTAATAAATTATCATTAATTTCTTGTTCAGTAATTAATTTTGTTTGTTTAATGGCATTTTGTTCTAGTGAAGTAACAACAGCATTTAATTTTTTGAATTGTTCTAATCGTTTGTATACTAATTTAGTTAATTGATCTGGAGTAAGTATTTTTGTTTTTAATAATTCATGAAGTTGACGAATTGAAAGTTGGTGGTAATTAATTTTCATGATTAATCACCTGATTAATACTAATGTAATTATTTTCAACTTCTGGAGCAATATTTAAAACACTTTTAGACGTTAAATGAGCTCCAACATTATCGGAACGTAATAAATTATTAATAATAGGAAATGGGTAATTTAAAGGTTCAATATCATTTGTATTGATATTTGTTACAATTTCCATTTGTTTTTCAATAGCTTTAAATTCTAGTAAAAGATTTTCACATTGTTCTTCGCTTAAATTGAACATAAGTTCGTTAGCAAATTCATGTAGCATTTTTGTTGTCATTTTCTTTTCAATTTTATCCATTTTTAGCTACCTCTTTCAATAAATTTTGTAATTGCTCTTCATTAATAATTTTAACATTAAGTTTGCGTGCTTGTGCTAATTTATTTCCTGGATTTTCTCCAACAATTAAATAAGAAGTATTATTACTAATAGTATTGGTAATTTTAGCACCATAGTTATTTAATAATTCAATGAATTCGTTACGACTTTTAGTTAAAGTTCCTGTTAAGACAAAAGTTTTACCATTCAATACTTGTGATTGGTTTTTTTGTAAATAATTAAAGTTAAGTTTAAAGTTTTGCAAGTTATTAATTAGTTGTTGATTAGTAGGATTAAGGAAATAATCAATAACACTAGTAGCGATTATTGGACCAATTTCATTAGTATTAGCTAGATCATCAAAGGTTGCTTCCATTAAGTTATTTAAAGTTAAATATTTTTTTGCAAGAATAATTGCTGTTTTTTGACCAACATGGCGAATTCCCAAACCGAATAAAAGTCTTTCTAAGGAATTTTGTTTTGATAGAATAATTGAATTAGCAAGATTAGTGAAAGATTTTTCACCAAAACGTGGTAATGATAGTATTTCTTTTCGTAAATTAACTAAATTGTAAATATCACTAATAGTTTTAATTCATTTTAAATCTAAAAAACGTAATAATATTTTTTCATTTAAACCAATAATATCCATAGCATTTCTTGAACAGAAGTGCATTAATGATTTAAGAATTCGTGATGGACAGTCACTATTAATGCAAAATTGATCAACTTCTGGCGGAACTTGTTCTAATTTTGTTTTACAAACGGGACAATGTATAGCTTTTTTAAAAATAATATTGTTTATTTGACGATTACTAATAATTGGTGCAATTACTTCTGGAATAATATCACCAGCTTTTTTAACACTTACTAAATCATTAATACGTAAATCACGATTAATAATATAATCACCATTATGAAGTGTGGCAAAAGTAACGGTAGTACCAGCAATTATCACTGGTTGTAATCTAGCATTATAGGTTATTTTTCCTGTTCTACCAACAGTTGGAAATATATCTAAAAGTTTAGTAACACTAGTAACAGCAGGAAATTTATAAGCTATTGCTCATTTTGGTGCCTTATTAGTTCTTCCTAACATATCATAACTGGTTAGATCATTAATTTTAATGACAATACCATCAATTTCATATGGTAATGTATTTCTTAACTTTTCATATTTCTGAATATAAATTCATACTTCTTCAATATTTTTACATAACTGTCATTGTTCATTAATTTTGAAACCATATTTTTGTAAGGTAAATAATGCTTGTTCATGGGTTTTAATATTATCATTAGTAGCATTAATATAATAGTAAAGAAAGCCATCTAATTTTCTTGAATTAACAATATTAATATCAAGTTGACGAATAGTACCAGCTGCAGCATTGCGAGGATTAGCAAAGAGTGGTAAGTTTTGTTGTTGTTGTTTTTCATTAATGCGATTAAATTCTTCTTTACTTAAATATATTTCTCCTCTTACTTCTAATTTAGAATTAATTGGTATTATTTTTGGTATTGTTTTAATTGTCAAAATATTATTGGTAATGTCTTCACCAGCAATTCCATCACCTCTGGTAGCAGCAGTTTTTAATTCTCCTTTTTCATAAGTTATGGAAATTGATAGACCATCAATTTTTAGTTCACAAACATATTCAATGTTATTTTCTGATAATGTTTTTTTAATTTGTTGATCAAATTTTAGTAAATCTTCATAATTAAAGGCATTACCCAAACTTAGCATTGGTTGTTGGTGAAAAATTTTTGTTAAAGAATTAATTGGTTTATTACCAACAGTTTTAGTTGGAGAATCATTACTATTAAATTGGGGATATTGTTCTTCTAATTTTACTAATCTATGATAGGCGTTATCATAAAGTTCATCACTAACAGTAGGTGCATCTAAAACATGATATTCATAATTTCATTGTTTAATTTGGTTTCTTAATTGTATTATTTCAATTTTAATATCATTATTTTTGTTACTCATATTACTTTCTCCCCTAATTGGTTTGTTAATAAGACATAATTAATTATAAATGAATTATTACTTTAATTGTAATATTGTTTTATAAAAGTATAATTTAGTAATGTAAATAAAATAAATAAATAATAATATACATTTTTTTAAAAAAATGATTATAATAAAATTAGTATTAAAAAATAATGGCTAATTAAGCATTTGGTTTTTTAAACTCCTATTAAGTTTATTTGACTTAAAGGTTTTTTTGTATATAACTAGACACATTTTTTAATATTAACCTTTGATAATTTTTAAGTATAGTATTAAAACTAAAGATAATTACTTTAATTTTATATGAGTTAGGAGTAAGTTATGAAAGATACATATGCATCTGTTCGTTTAGCACAAAAGCCAGAAAATGCTTTTGCTTGTCATCGTTGTGGTAGGGTTATTTTAATTGCCGAATTTTTAGAAGCAAAAAATATTCAATTGAATTGTAATCGATGTGGTTTTAAAAAACATGTTGAAAAAATCAAAATAGAAAAAAAATCAGAAATTAAAAAAACTAGAATTGCTGCTATTTCTTCCAAAAATTCTTCTAAAAAATAACTTAGCTTAGATTAATATTAATAATATTATAAAAAAAAGAACTCAGTTGAGTTCTTTTTTACTTATTTTTTATTTTTTTCATTTAAATACTCTTGATAATTATTATTTACTTGTTCTCAATTGATAACTTTTAATAATGCTTGTAAGTATTTCTCTTGTTCATTTTTATATTGTAGATAATGTGCATGTTCTCATACATCAATAGCGATCAATGGGTACATGTTCAAGAATCATGGATTGTCTTGATTAAAAGTTTTGTATAGTCTTAATGTACCATTATTATCAATTACTAATCATGCTCAACCACTTCCAAAAATATCCATGGCAGTTTTTGTTAAAGCAGCTTCAAATTTTTCATAAGATTCAAAGCGATTAATGATTGCTTTACCAATAGCTGATTTTTCATTAAAACCTTTATTTTTCCCCAATAGTGAAAAGAAAAGATTATGATTAATTACTCCCCCACCAAATTGTCGAATGCTACTTTGTAATTTTTTTACATTACAAGTTTCTTTATCCTCACATATATCTTCTAATTTACAATAATTACTTAATAAACGATTTAGTTCCCCTTTAGTTTCAAGATTATAATCAGAAAAAACTTTCGGATGTTTATCCATCACTAATTTTAAAGAAGTTAAATATTTCTTATGAAGTTCTTCATAATGATGTTTAATTGTTTCTTGTGAAATGTAAGGTTCTAAAGCATCATAATTATATGGTAAATCGATAATATTAATCTTGTATTTAGGCATTCTTTTCTATCCTCCTTTTCTTTTTAAACTCTTCACATATAAATATTGCATTGCATTATAATAAATTAATGTAAAATTACAAGTTTATTATATTACAAGATTTCTCACTATATGTTATACTAAAAATTAATATTAAATACTAATTTTACTAACAAAGGGTGAAAGTTTTCATGCAGTACTTATACATGTTTAATAAAAAATCTAATCAAATTAATGTTTCTCACAACAATGATATCATACGTAGAATTAATGTAAACCAAACTGATAACATTAATAGTAATAATTTAGAAAAAAATGAACAAAAACAATCATTTATTGATAAATTTACTTCAAAATCACTTAGTTGTGATGACACCAATAACTTTAATTTCAAAACAGCCAGTTGAACTCTAACAATAATTTATCTTATATCTTTTATTATAATTCCAATTCTTTATAGTTTAATCAAAACTTATGCTGTAAAAGATACTAGTCAAAGTTCATTTCTTAGTCTTTTTATTTTTAGTTTATTGCCAATTTTTGGCTTAGTTGTTTCACTTGGTATTGATTGAGAAGATATGATTAAAAAAGGCGGGTGGGCTGCTTATAGTCATAGTGTATTTGGTTTTATTAGTGTAGTATTTGTTCTTTTATTTTTTATTGCAACAAAAGTTATTAGTGGTAAAGATGATGATGTAACTTCGCTTGCTACTACATTTTTAATTCAACAGTTATTTCAATTGTTAGGATCAATTTTAGTATTAGTATTTTGTAGATCATTACGTGAGAGAATTATTACTACTTTAAAAGAAGCAAAATTAGATTTAATAACTTGAGTTACCATTTTTGCTGTTATTGGTACTATTTTAAATATTATTTTCAACATAATTCCTAAATTTAGTGAATTTAATATGTTAACAAGTAATAATACTTCAAAAAATCAAGATGTTTTAAACTTATTAATGAATAGTCCGTATGGCATTTTTGTTTTAGTTCTTAGTACTATTTTTATTGCTCCAATTAATGAAGAAATATCATATCGTCATGGTACTTTTACCATTGTTCGTTATCGTTGATTAGCATATGCAGCTTCATTAATTTATTTCCCATCAATGCATGTTATGGATAGTGGTGATTGAAATAATATTATTGGTTATTTAGGATTTAGTATTATATTACCCTTATTATTTATAATGACACGGGGTAATACTACATATACTATTGGTTTACATGCTTTTTCTAATCTAATTGCAACTATTTCTAGTTTTATTAATAAAAATTAAAAGGAGAAATTATGACTACCTTAACAATTACTGCCAATGATGCTGATCAAACTTTAATTAATTATTTAAAAAAAGTATTTAAAACACTACCACTGTCAAAAATTTATCGTTTATTTAGAACAAAAAAAATCAGAGTTAATAATAAAACTACTACTGATTTTAAATATCGCTTACAAGAAAATGATTTAGTAGTCATTTATGAAAGTAATTTAGTTGTTAACTATAAACCAGAAAAAATTACTAAAGAAGCACCAATTGAATTGTTTTATGAAGATGATAATTTTTTAATTGTTAATAAAGATCATAATATTGTTGTCCACCAACCATATGGTTCTTGCTTAGATAACATGGTAAAATATTATTTACAACAAAAATACCCGAAGAAGAAACGTGAGCAAACATTTAATATTAGTCATCAGTATCGTTTAGATAAACTAACTAAGGGTTTAATTATTTATCCAAAAAATAAAATGACACAAAACGCACTTCATAATGCTACTAAAAATGGTCAAATTATTAAAAAATATTTGGCTATTTGTTCTGGCCAATTAACTAAAAATTTAAATATTTCTGGTTATATTACTCATGATGAGTTAACAATGAAAATGAAATTTTCAATTGAACCAAGTGAACAAAGTAAAAGTTGTAGCACCATCTTTACACCAATATTTAATACTAAAGACTTTACTTTAGTTGAGTGTCAATTAGTTACTGGTAGAAAACATCAAATTCGTAGTACTTTACAATTTTTAAATTTGCCAATTGTTGGTGACACTAAGTATGGGTCAACAATAGTTACCCCTAATAAAATTGCATTATTTGCTTATTATTTGTCATTTAATGATTTAGAAGAACCATTTACTTATTTGAATGATCAAAATTTCATAATAAAAGATTTAAAAACAGATTTAATTAAACAGATTAAAAAAGAAAAATGATAAAATTAATCTATACTAATATATAGATTACATTTTTATTTTTTTGCTATTTTTTATTTTTAATAGTGATTAATAATATTGAACTTTTAATTTTGGGTTGTTAACATATTTAAATAAAAAACAAAATTAGTTTTATTTATATAGATTGGGTGAAGTAATGACAACTAAAAAAGGTATTTTTAATACAATTGTTGGTGTTATCATGACAATTGTTATCTCTATTTTACAGTTAACTTTTCTTTATGTTACTGGTTTAGCATACGGTGAAAAAATTAATGGTTTAATTCGTGTTATTATTTCTTTTTTGACTTACCTTAGTTTGACAGAAGGAGGACTTGGTTTAATTACCATTTTTTCTTTATATCGTCCGTTACAAAATGATGATTATGAAACCGTCAACGATATTATTAATACGACAAGAAAAAATTATCATCATTCAGGAAGAATATATTTAATTATTCTTGTCAGTGCTGGTTTTATTTTAGGATTAGCTAGTGTTCATTTACCAGAAATTGGTTTAGATATGGAAATTCCTTTTTGACAAGTAGCACTTATTATTATTTCTTTAGGATCACGTGAATTAATCTTTTTTTATTTTAGTGGTGCTTATCAAAATTTAATTCAAGCTGATCAAAAAGGTTATTTAAATCGTTTAATTTTTATTTTTTCAGAGATTATTATGTATATTTTACTAATGACGTTATTAGTTATTAGAAAGTCTGATGGTAAACCGATAGATATGTATATTCCTTTTTTTGCTTATTTTGTTTGTGGTGTATTAAAAGCATTTGTTACTTTTATCGTTATTAAAATTGAATATCCATGATTACAACATAAAAAATGAACACAACAAAAAAGGATGCTAAAACAATCGTGATGAGTAGCCCTGAATCGTTTACCTGACATGATTATTTCTAACATTGATATTATTTTAATTACTTTATTTTTATCACTGACAACAACATCAATTTACACTATTTATATTATTATTGCTACAACGATGCGCTCAATTGCTTTAATTTTAATTAGTTCTTTTCGCGAAGTTTTTGGATATTGAATTGCCAAAAGTGGACGAATTAGATGAACTGTCTATACTAAATTTGAGTTATATGCTTATATGATTGCTGGTTTTTTATTTATTAATCAATTTATTATTACTCAATATTTAGTGTCTGCTTTAAGTATTACAAATATTAATAATTCTGATGGTAATTTTGATTCTTCAAAAAATCTTTTTATTAATTTATTTTTGTCACAACCATGATTTATTTTACTTTTATCTTTAAAAAATACAATTCAAGTGGCAACCGAACCAGGAAAAGTTATTGTAAATGCTACTGTAAAACACAAAGAAACAATTTGAGGTTCATATATTCAATCAATAATCAATCTTGTTTTAGGTGTTATTTTGGGTTGAATACTATCAAATTTAGGTTGAAAACATCAAAGTTATCAATATTTATCATTAAGTTTATATATGATTCTTTTATCAAGTTGTATTGGTTGAGTTTATCGTTTAATTTCAATCTGAGTTTATGTTTGAAAACATTTGACGTATAATAGTGATTTACGTTTTATTATTCAAAATACTTTAGTGTTAATTATTCCAATTTTAGCAGTAACATTATTTGGATGTCTTTATTTCTTTGATAAATATCCACCAACATATAATTTCACAGATTATAGTTTTGTATTACGAGTTATCGGTTATTCATTATTGTATTCATCAATTTTAATTTTTGGTTTAGCAATGACTATTAATTTTCGTCAGTTTTGATCAATTTTTAATTTTAAGAAATTTTTTACTAATTTATTTTCACGTAAACGTAAGCAAAAAGCATTTATGAATCAAGAAGTACAAGAATTTTTTAAAGATAGTAATAAACCTAAAAATAACTTTACTAATAAAACATTTGATTGAACTGCTACTTATCAAAGTACCAATATGAACGTTGATGACTTTATTGAACAAGAGTTGTTACGAAGAAAAAAAGAAGTAGATATTAAAAGTGAAACAAAAGAATCTGAAAATTCTTCTATTCGCGTTGGTATTTATAAAATTAGAGGTTAGTTTATTTAAGGAGTGAATTACATGTTATTAAATGAAGAATGATTTGTAGAAAATATTGTTGAAGAAAAATATTTAGAATTATTAAAGCGTAATTATCCTCAACATCAACTTAAAGATTTATTTTTATTGAACATTGATTTACGTTTATTGTATTTAAAACATATTTTAATGATTGAAAATTCTTTAAAAAATGCTTTATTACATCAACTTTTTAATGATAATGTTCAAAATTTAGATAATGCTACTTTTCTTAATTCAGAACACCTAGCTCAAATGAAAACAGCTTTACGTTTGATTCGTGCTGGTTATAATAAATATAATAGAAGTGGTGTTTTAAAATCACGAACAATACGCAGTTTAATAGAAGTTATGTCATTTGAATGAACAATGAAATTATTACAAACTTTAAATGATAAAAGTATCGCTAAGATTGCTCATTATTTTGGTATCAAAGAATTTAATGATAGTAAAATTTTATTAGAACAGTTAGAATATATTAAAGATGTTCGTAATTATTTATCACATAATTTTAAAGTATTAGCAATTCAATTTAAGTATAAAGAACGGTTCGCTTATTATGAACAAACTTTAAATGCTAATAATGATCATCATTATTTGCACTTATTAATTACTCGTTTTTCTAATAAAAACCAATTACTAGCGCCATTTAATGTTGATTATGAAAATTTATTTAATAGTTATGATGTTAAAATTCATGATTGTGTTAAGGAAGATACTCAAAGTATAATCCATACTTAATATAGAAAAATTATTAAATTTTAGTAGATTTAATTTAATAAGTATATTATAATGATATCAATTAATTACTAGTGTAAAATAAACCATTGTCGTTTTTAAACGACAATGGTTTATTTTATTTAGAGTTAATGAAAATTAAAGAAAGTAGGAAAAAAATGAAGTCAGAGTATAATGAAAAAAAGATTTAAATATTACAGAATTAAAACGACTTGATTTATTAAAAGAGTTATTTCCCGAAGAAATTATTAGTAAAAAAAATCTTTTTCAGATAATGAATCATTTTTATAAAAACTTAGAAGTAAAATATAAAGGTATATCTAATTATTTTGCTCCAAATATTGAAAAAACCGAAAATAGTATATTACTTAATACAATTTTTAATTTAAACAAAATGAAAATCACAGATAATATACAAAAGGGTTTTTTAAATCGTTTATTATTGAAAGGTAATGCTGAACAATTATATGCAAGTTTGTTAAAAATATCAGAAGTACAAAAGGCGCTTGATCAATTTATTGAAAGAAATAGTGAATCAGTTACAAGAAGTTTTTCTGCAACAGTAGTATTAGATATCAATAAAGAAGATACAGTATCTACTTTCGTTATTGAAAAAAATAATATTTCTTTATAATTAATTATATTTATAAACTTAAAATATTAGAAAATAATAAAAAACATTAAAGAAAATGGCTTAAATATTTAAGTATTTTATTAAAAAAAGAATTATAAAAATTACTATTATCCTATTTAAAATTTATTTAAATAGGATATTTTAAGTTATTAAAATAATTAGAAATACTTAATTATTTATTTGATAGTATGTTGTAAATAATTAATAATTTTGTTTTTTTTATATAAAATATAATTTGATATTGATAGTTGAACATAAAAAATAAAAACGTTATACTATCTCTGGAGTTAAATGGTAAAAGAATTAGTGTTAAATATATTTAAATATATTAATTATTAATGTTTTAAATTATTATCAAAATAGTATTTAAAAATATTAACAAAAGTTAATTTATAATTAAAGTCAATTTTTATTAACAATATTAAAATATTAATGTAATTTTATAATTAATAATAACTTACAGTCAAATATTAATTTAATTGAATATGCTTTTATAAAACATTCTAATGTTTAAAAATTTTCTTATCAAAAACCATAAAAATAATCTTAGTTTGAAAAAACCAAAAACTATTTTTTAGATAGTTTTTTATTAATAGTTAATAATAATTATCAAAGTTTGCAAAAAATCATCATATCATAATGTTTTATAAAACAAAATTAAAAATAAACTTGATAAAAATAATTTCAAAGATAAGAATAGTTGTTGTTTTTAGTTACACTTAAAAATTTAAATGTAGCTTAAAGAAATAGAAATTAAAAAAAATAAAATTTAGTTATTAATTTAATTTATTTTTTATTTAAATCAATAACTAATAAAAAGGAATTTTAACTAATGAATGACAATGAAGTTAATTTACTAAATGAAATTAAAAAACAAATAGAAAGATTTGATGGAAAGGCTAACATATTATCAGCTATTGCCGGTGCTCTTTTAGGACTGTCTTTTGGTTGAATACCAATATTTAAAAATATTGAAAATTGTTGTAATATGACAATTAAAACATGCTTTTTAATTACTTTTGTATTTTTATATGTAGTGTTTTTATGTTTAGCATTTTTATTTTTTATTTTAACAATTTTTCCAAGAAGTAAACCTAAAAAAATTAATAAAGTAAAAACAAATAATTCTAATATGTATTATAAAGATTTACAAAAAATGAAACCTGATAGTATTAGAGAAGGAATTTTACAAAATAAAGAAAACTATTTATCAGAACAAATTCAAATTAATTCTATTATAGCTTGTAAAAAACATAAAATGTTAGTTTTAGGTATTTTATTTTTAATTTTATCAATATTTTCAATTATTATTTCTGTTTCACTTTATATATTTGTGACATAAAAAATAATTAAAGTATAAATTTTAATTTATATATAAAAATATTATGAAAGAAATATTTTTGTTGATTAAAAAAATATCTAAGAAGGAAAAAAAATGTACTTGTATTTATTAAAATATGATAATCATATAAAAAATGTGAAAAAATAGCATTAGAGTAAGTAAAAAATATACATAAGATAAAGAAGGAAAAATAAAATATGGAAATTTATATTAATAAAAATGTTGAAACATGTGAAAATAATGGAGTTTTAGAGAAACACTTTCAAGGTTTTGTTAAAACTGCTCAAGAAGAAAATGTAGTTATTATTTTAAGACCCGTTAATCCAATTACTAAATATTTGTTACCACAAAAATATCCAACAAAATCATCAAGTATTAAAAATAAAAGTTCTGATTGAGGTATACAATCTGGATTTATAATTTCTTTAGATGAGTTAACATTTTTAAGTAAGATAGGATTAAAAGATAATGAAACACAAACTGAAAAAATAAATCTTCTTTGTAAGAAATTTTCAATAAAATTAAATAAAAATAATAAAGATAATAAAATAAATCCTGTTTCTTTAAAATTAAAAAATAATGAAACTATTTTAAAAATTACTAATGAACATGTTTTATTTTTATTAGTTAACATGGAAAAATTTGGAATTATTGATGCTGAATTTTTTTTGGATAAACTTTTTGTTAAATGTTGTCAACCAAAAAATAAAAAAAATGAGATAGTACTTTATTTAGAAAAAGAAAAAAATAATAATATGTATAATGTTTATTATATTTTTGCGCTTGATGAAGAAAATAATATTAAAAATTTAAATAATAGAGATTTAAAAGAAATAATAGAAATTGAAAAAAATAATTTAATTTATTTTCCAATTTCTATTTTTTGTCAAGAAATTTCTAAAGAAAAAAAACCAATAATTCCTGATTATGATCTTTTTGCGGTTTGTTGAGAAATAGATGATGCAATAAAAAATCATCAACCACGAATACCTACAAATTCATTTGCAGCATTTAAACTAAATAGTTGATCAGTTGGTTATAAAGAAAGATATTTTAAAAAAATTTTTAAAAAACCTAATAGTCGCGCAAAAGGCAAAGATTTTGAACAAGATGAAGAAGGTGGAGGAAATGTATTGGATAAAACTAAAGAATTTCTTGATAAATTAAATAAAAATTTAGGATATGAAAGAGGATTAAAGGATGAATTATGTCCGATTCATCATACCTTTGAACTTGTTAATCCTTATTCTAAAGATTTTAATGAAAATTTTTATACATTTTTTTTGCCTAATCAACAATTATTAACTGATTTTACATTTCCCAATGGAATAAAAGTAGATAAACAGACTATTTCTTATTTTGCTGTTTATGAACCTTTTAATGATGGAATTTTTTTATGAAAAAAATTTCTAGAACCTTTTTTGTTTTATATAAAAACAAAAGGATATTATGTTCCAAATAATTGTTTTGTAAAACAAACTGATTTTTTAGGTTTTGCTAATTCATTTAATCCTTGAGTTAGAAAAATAAGAGAAGAACAAAGTGAAAGACGGAAATCTAATGAACTAAGTTTATCAGTTAATGTTGAAGCAGTAAATAGCTTAGAAAATGATAAACCTAATTCCAAAAAAATAAAAGAACAGTTATTTTGTATTAATTCAAATTTGTCTTTGTGTTAGATTGCTTTTTTTAAATTGTTGTTTTAAGTATCAATCATAAATAATAGCAATAATAGTTAAAATGAAACCAATACCAAGAAAACCAGAAATAATATAACCTAAAGTATTACCACGCGCTTCATTAATTGTTCAATTAACTGATAAATTTCTTAGATTATTAATTTCTTTTGCATTCATATTTTCTAGCTCCTTAGAAGTATAATTAAGTTTTAAAGCAGCATTTCATAATTTTATACCAGTATCAGTAGTTCAAAATTCAACAATAGGTAAATTATTACCATGATAAATAGTAAAATATTGTCAGTTGCTAATATTATTTCAATTAACAGTTTGTAGTAAATATACATTATTATTGCTTTTGGCATTTAATTTAAAAGTAGTTTTTGGTTTTAATGTTCATAAATTCATTTTATTCATAGTAGTACTATCAATAGTAATAATATTTACAAATTGGATAGTATTATCATAGTTAAAAGTAAGGGCGGTTGTCAAATTTACGAAATAATTAATTATTATATTAGTAACTTATTTCCAAAAATGAATTATTTGAAAAATAATGAAAATTAGACAAAATTACTCTCTTTAACCCTTAAATTTAAATTTATATTCGACGTATTTTAAAAAATATACATTTAAAAAAAATTATTCTCAAACTTATTAAGGAAAAAGACAAGAAATAATCTTGTATTTTTTTTGTAATTGTAAAATTTTAAAATTTTTAATAACCGTCTTTAACGCTATTATCAACACGTGTTAGGGAACTAAAAAAGTGAACTACAACACAGTTGTTAAAAATAGTAGCCAGAGCATGTGGACTTGCATGGATAAATAATAAGTGGAGTGATACCTAATAAAATATACTAACCATTAATGGTAATTCTTGGGGTGGGAGCGAATTGGAAACTAGTATATATAGACCTGTTATAGGGACCTATTGTATTAATTCTATTCTTTATTTAACCAACCTTGCCACTCCCCAGTGAGCAAGTGTTGGTTTTATTTTTTATTTTTTTTTGAAAAATTTTTTTGGGCGAGAAAATAAATTTCAAACTTGTAAAAAAAATTGAGCGGGGCCGGTTCAATTAAAATATTAATTTGTTTAACACAAATTAAATAAATATTGAATCGAATGCCTCAATGTTTTTTAAAATTTCACAATTTATTTTTGAGCCCAGAATTGCTGGAATTAATAAAACGAATAGTAGTATTATTAATAATCTAAAAATCAAAATATATGTTCTTTATGCTAGAAGCAACAGAACATATTAGGAAAGGATTATTATGCAAATAGAATTTAAAAAAGAACAAATTGTTAAAGATAAACCACAATCTATTCTTATTGATTATGTTGAATATAAATTATCACTTCCAAAATGAATGATTAAAAATAATTCTTTTATTTGGATAGGTTACACTTTATTGGACACTAATTACGTAGACAAGTGAACAAATTAGTTAAAAGAAAGGAACTATAATTATGGCCAATATTAACTCATATACCGATGAATTTAAAAAACAAATAGTAGCTTTATATCAAAGCGGTAAGTCAGTGTCTTGTCTTGCTAAAGAGTACAATGTTACAAGAGCAGCTACTTATAATTGAATTAAGCAATTTACTAATTCAGGCAGTTTTAAAACTAAAGATAATCGTTCTATTGAAGAAAATGAATTAATTAAATTAAGAAAAGAATTAAAACAGTTACGAATGGAAAATGATATTTTAAAGCAAGCAGCACTAATAATAGGCAGAAAATAGAAATTATTGCTAAAAATAAAGTTAAATATAAAATTCGCACAATGTGTCGTTTTTTAAAACTTTCTAAATCAACATATTATTTTAATTTAAAGGAAAAAGAAAAAAAACAAAATAATATTTATGATGAAGCTGTTATTAGTGCTTTTAAAGAAAATAAAGAAGTTTATGGAACAAGAAGATTAAAAGTTGTTCTAAAAGAAAAGAATATTTATTTGTCATGCAGAAAAATTAAAGAAATTATGAATAAACATAATTTAATATCAAAATACACTAAATTATCATTCAAAAATCATCATAATAAAGTCAACGATAGTCAAATAACCAATATCGTTAATAGAAACTTTAATAATAGGCTTAAAAATGAAGTTATTGTTAGTGATTTAACTTATGTTCAAGTTAATGGTAAATGAAACTATATTTGCCTATTAATTGACCTATTTAACCGCGAAATTATTGGACATAGTGTAGGTACTAAAAAAGATGCATCATTAGTACATCAAGCATTTATGCACTCAAATCGTTGTTTAAAAGATATTCAAATATTTCATAGTGATCGCGGTAATGAATTTAATAATAAAATTATTGATAAACTTTTACTAGCATTCAATATTAATCGCTCTTTAAGCAAAAAAGGTTGTCCTTATGATAACGCTGTTGCTGAAGCAACTTTTAAAACTTTCAAAATTGAATTTATTAATGATAAAAATTTTACATCATTAATCCAATTAAAATTAGAATTATTTGATTACATCAACTGATATAACAACATAAGAATTCACAGCACTTTAAACTACTTAACTCCAGTTAATTATCAAAAATAAATGTCTACCAAAAAATAGTCCTAAAAAGGGTTGCCATTCCAAAGATTAAAAGTTGTTCTAGAAAATAAAGGAATTTATTTATCAAGACGAAAAATTAAAAAAATTATGAATAAACATAATTTAATATCAAAATACACTAAATTATCATTCAAAAATCATAATAACAGAGTTAATAATAGTCAAGTAACAAATCTTGTTAATAGAAATTTTAATAATAGGGTTAAAAATGAAGTTATTGTCAGTGATTTAACTTATGTTCAAGTTAATGGCAAATGAAACTATATTTGCCTATTAATAGACTTATTTAACCGCGAAATTATTGGACATAGTGTTGGATTTAAAAAAGATGCATCATTAGTATATCAAGCATTTATGCAATCAAATCGCTGTTTAAAAAATATACAAATATTTCATAGTGATCGCGGTAATGAATTTAATAATAAAATTATTAATAATCTTTTATTAGCATTCAACATTAATCGTTCTTTAAGCAAAAAAGGTTGTCCTTATGACAATGCTGTTGCTGAAGCAACTTTCAAAACTTTTAAGACCGAATTTATCAATGATAAAAATTTTACATCATTAATCCAATTAAAATTAGAATTATTTGATTATATCAATTGATACAACAACATAAGAATCCACAGCACTTTAAACTACTTAACCCCCATTAAATATCAAACACAAATGTCCACCAAAAAATAGTCCTAAAAAGGGTTGCCATTCCAAGGATTATATTATAGTGTTCGTGGACAATGAAATGGATTAAACTATGTTACTTTAATTTTTAACAATCCAAAACTTTATAACCGATGTATTTTATTAAACAAAAACGATGAAATTATAGTAACTGGTCAAATCTTTAATACTTTAAATATTCCTAAAAATCGTGCATTTTGTTCAATAAATGTTAAATGATTTAAAAAATGAAAAGAGTAAAAAATGATATTATGAAAAATTTTATTAATAGTACCAATATTAATAACAAGCATAACACTAATAATATTTTTAATATTTATTAGTAAAGAATTAAAAAATGAATATAAAGTATTAAAAATATTAAGTGAAATTGCTAATCAAATTGAAAATAAGGAGAAATAATATGAAATATGAAGATAAATGTTCTATGTGCAATAAAGTAAAAGAAAACTTTTTATCCAATACCTGTAATAGTTGTTGATTAGAATCAGTTAATAAATGAAATAGAAGAAGTTGAAGAAATTTAGGAGACATTGATAATGAATAAAGAAAATATACCATGTTGTTTTAGTGAAGTTAATGAACTTGGTAAATATATAACAAATTGTAATAATTTACCAACAAAATTAGATAAAGATAATGTTCAAGTAAGATATTTTTGTGATAAACATATGATAAAAGTTGAAAATATAAGAAGAAAAATTGCCCAAAAATATATTAATGAATATAAAGAAAAATTAATTTTAGATATCGATGAAATTATAAATGATAAAAATCCACATAGAACTTATACAGAATATGTCTTTTCTTTAAAAGAAAGAATTGAAAATGGAGAATTTGACTAATGATAATATTACCTACTTTGTTTGAAAATAAAGATGAAATTGAAATATTATCACCATTTCCAAAAGCAATTCATACAAGTAATGATATTAGAGCAATTATTTTAAGACAATACCCAAATGTTAAATCCAAACACATAATTGTTTCGGACCCAGAAAGTAATGTTGCATTAATAGTTGGTGATAATGATGTTTATCAAGGTTGAATTAAAGTAACAATTAAAAAATTAGAAAATTAAAGGAGAATAAAATGCCAAATATAGAAAATCAATCAAATTATACTTTAATTAAATTAATTAGAACTGGAATAAGTCCAATTTGTGCAATGATTGGTACAAGTGCTTATTATGGTCAAGTAATTGTAAATCCAGTATTAGGTTCAATTAATACTTTATTATTTGGTAAAAAATTAGGTTTAGATATTTGAAATTTAAATCAAAGACCAAATACTAAAACTAAATTAATTAATAGTTCTAAAAAAATATTATTAGGTTTAGGAACAATTGGATTAGCAAATTATAGTAAATGAAGTGAAAATAATATTACTCCTATTATTCCAACAACACCAACTCCAATAACTACTACAACTACAACAGAAGGTCCTCCATGATTACTATTAAATAAACAAGAAAATCAGTCATTAATGGATTGAGATACTTATATTAGTTTAAATGCTTATGGTATATCAAATCTTATCAGTGGATTAACTGAATTAATTCCTAATAGATTTGAAACAATAAGAAAGATTTGTAATATGGCTACTGGTGGTTGTTTAATTTCTAGTGGTGTAGCAATGGGTATTAATAATGATTTTAATAATGCTTATGCAGTACCTACCATAATTGCTGGTGCAAGTGAAATAATCCATAATTTATTACCTATTGAAACTACACATCATAATCAAGAAATGCAAGAAACACCATTTACAAATGAAGCTACAAGATTAATTAATGATAATAGATTTACTATTAATAGTGAAACTGCAAGTCAATATTATGGTAGTGATAATATGAGCGAAGTGCCATTAAATCATGATAATGCTTCATTAAATTGAGATTATAATCACATGAGTTTATAAAGGAGGTGAATAATTTATGAATAAAGAAAAAATAAATAATTGAAAGGAAAATATTGAGATGAAAGAATTTTTACATGAATTAATAATTATTGGAACAAGTGTTGGAACATTAATTTGCAGAGAAATTATTGTTTTATTAAAAAGATTTATCACAACTCCAAAACATGTTAGAGCAAATAACAAAATTATAAAACATCAAAAAAAATTAGCAAAATTAAATGAAAAAATTAAAGGGGAAATGTTTAGTAATCTGTGTAACTTACAAAAATAACTATGTTTAATTAATTCTAGTAAATATAATTAAATGACTAGAAAGAGTGAGTTACAGATGGCTAAAAAAGATAACTTTAATAATAATGATCCAATATCAAAAGCAGTAGATTTATTACTAGAAAATACTGAAGATTTAACAACAGTTTTTAAACCTGGCGGTTTATATAAAGAATTAACAAAAAGATTAGTTGAAAAAATGTTGAATTCTGAAATGCAAAATTATTTAGGATATGAAAAAAATCAACATAGTACTACTGAAAATGCTCGTAATGGTACAAGTTCAAAAAAATTAATAACTCAACAAGGTAAAATTGAAATTGATGTACCAAGAGATCGCAATAGTAATTTTACTCCTGTAATAGTTCCTAAAAGGCAAAGAAGATTTGATGGTTTTGATCAACAAGTTCTTTCCTTGTATGCAAAAGGAATGACATTATCTGACATTAGAATGCAGTTGCAAGAGTTATATCATGGTGCTGATATTAGTGAAAGTGTTATTAGTCAAATTACTGATGATGTTATTGATGATGTTAAAGCATGACAAAATCGACCATTAGAAAGTATTTATCCTATTGTTTATTTTGATTGTATAGTAGTTAAAGTACGACAAGATAAACGGATTATTAACAAATCAGTTTATATAGCATTAGGAGTTGATTTAGAAGGCAAAAAAGATGTTTTAGGATTATGAATTAGTGAAAATGAAGGTTCTAAGTTTTGATTATCTAATTTCACAGAAATGAAAAATCGTGGCTTAAATGATATTCTTATTGCTTGTAGTGATAATTTAACAGGCATGTCAGAAGCAATACAATCAGTTTATCCTAAAACAGAACATCAATTATGCATTGTTCATCAAATTAGAAATAGTTTAAAATATGTTTCATACAAACATCGAAAAGGTCTAGTTGCAGATTTAAAACCAATTTATAGTGCATGTAGTGAAGAACAAGCAATGCAAGCTTTAGAATCGTTTGAAAGTAAATGAAATAAACAATATCCTCAAATTACTAAATCTTGATATAAAAATTGAGATAATTTAATGGTTTTTATTAGTTATCCAGTAGAAATCAAAAGAGTGATTTATACTACAAATGCTATTGAATCTGTTAATAGTCAATTACGAAAAATCATCAGAAATAAAAAAGTTTTTCCTAATGATATGGCAGTTTTCAAAATATTTTACTTGGCAATTGAAAATATAACAAAAAAATGAACATTGCCTATTCAAAATTGAAATACAGCAATTGCTCATTTTATGATAAAATTTGAAGACAGAATTAATCTAAATTAGTAACTTTGTAAAACAAAGATACACAGATTATTAAAAAGCCTCGTTTCTATTAACGATATTGTGGTTATTTGACTATCGTTGACTTTATTATGATGATTTTTGAATGATAATTTAGTGTATTTTGATATTAAATTATGTTTATTCATAATTTCTTTAATTTTTCTGCGTGACAAATAAATATTCTTTTCTTTTAGAACAACTTTTAATCTTCTTGTTCCATAAACTTCTTTATTTTCTTTAAAAGCACTAATAACAGCTTCATCATAAATATTATTTTGTTTTCTTTCTTTTTCCTTTAAATTAAAATAATATGTTGATTTAGAAAGTTTTAAAAAACGACACATTGTGCGAATTATATTGGGAGCGTACCGAAGATGTCGATAACTAAAAAGTTTTAAATAGCTCCTTTCTTTTTTAAATCCTTAAATTAAAAATAAATGACAAAAGATGAGAATAAAAATCTTGTCTTTTTTTGTAATTGTAAAATTTTAAAATTTTTAAGAACCCTCTTTAACGCTATTATCAACACGTGTTAGGGAACTAAAAAAGTGAACTACAACACAGTTGTTAAAAATAGTAGCTAGCATGTGGACTTGCATGGATAAATAAAAAGTGGAGTGATACCTAATAAAATATACTAACCATTTAATGGTAATTCTTGGGGTGGGAGCGGATTGGAAACTAGTATATATAGACCTGCTTAGGGAACCTACTATATTAATTCTATTCTTTATTTAACCAACCTTGCCACTCCCCAGTGAGCAAGTGTTGGTTTTATTTTTTATTTTTTTTTGAAAAATTTTTGGGCGAGAAAATAAATTTCAAACTTGTAAAAAAAATTGAGCGGTGCCGGTTCAATTAAAATATTAATTTGCTAAATGCAAATTAAATAAATATTGAATCGAATGCCTCAATGTTTTTTAAAATTTCACAATTTATTTTTGAGCCCAGAATTTCTGGAATGAATAAAACTAATAATAGTATTATTAATAATTTAAAAATCAAAATATATGTCCTTTATGCTAGAAGCAACAGGACATATTAGGAAAGGATTATTATGCAAATAGAATTTAAAAAAGAACAAATTGTTAAAGATAAACCACAATCTATTCTTATTGATTATGTTGAATATAAATTATCACTTCCAAAATGAATGATTAAAAATAATTCTTTTATTGTTGATAATAATTACACATATTGGGTTTTTAATTCTGAAAATATTAAAAGAGAATTAAATGGTGATGAATTAACAAAATTATTAGAACCATATATTTCTGAACAGAAAATAACTGTTAATAAACCAGAAACACCCAAAGAATATTATCTTAATGATATAAAACTTGAACCATTAACATTTTATGAACAGCATAATAGTTGATTTATTGGTGAAATAACTGATAGTAAAACAAAGATTACTAATCCTTGTTTTAAATATAATGTTACATGAGAAGAAAACAGAAAAGGTTTTAAACTAAATAATCCATATAACCATAATGATTTGTCAATTAATTATATAGTCACTTCTTATAAACATATTTCAACTCATAATGAAAAGATATTTTATTTATAAAGAAAAAAACTATGAATAATAAAAATAAAAAATGTGAATTAAGAGTTTGTATGGATAAAGTTTGAAAAGAATGTATTAATAATTCTACTAAAACTATTAAATATAAAAATTGACCAATACCTTATTTAATATGTGACAGTTGTTATAACAAAATACCTAAATACCTTAAACAAACAGCAAAAATAATTGAAAAGGGATGATTTACATAATGGAAAAAAAGATTATTGAATATAAAGTAGGATTAATCAAACAAATTGATAGTTTACAAAAAAATAATTTAGTTTGTGGACATAAAGAGTTTATCGAAGAATGTAAATATTGCTGAAGTAATTGTGATTTAGAAATTATTAAAACAATTGTTAGAGGTTAATTTGATTAATGCAATATGACTTAATTATTGGAATTGACTCTGCTGGTATTGGTAGTAATGGAATTATTATATACTCAAATGAAACTAATAATATTGTTTTTAATGAAACATTTAAAACTAAAACAGTTTTAAAAAGCAAAAATCTATTTAAAGAATACTTTTTATTAATTAAAAAACATTTTGATAATAAAAAAATATTAGTTATTGTAGAAAATTTCTTTTTAAATTCAAAACAATTATTAACAAATCCATTAGCAACTCCTAAAATTATTGGTGCTTTAATAGTATTAGCAGAAGATGTTATGAATTGAGATTATTTAGAAAGTGAACCAAAAAATAAAAACAAAATAGAAAATTATAAAGGAAATATAAAATTAACAAAACATGAACAAGATGCATATAAGCATATTAAATATTATTTAAGGAATTATAAAAATGAAAGAGAAAGCCAATTATGTCAAATTAACAGTAAAACTGAGTAACACTATTGAAACAAAATATTACGAAAAAGGTAATAAAGAATTATATTATAGTGTTCGAGGTCAATGAAATGGATTAAACTATGTTACTTTAATTTTTAACAACCCAAAATTTTATAGACGCTGTATTTTATTAAACAAAAACGATGAAATTATTGTAACTGGTCAAATTTTTAACACTTTAAATATTCCTAAAAATCGTGCATTTTGTTCAATAAATGTTAAATGATTTAAAAAATGAAAAGAGTAAAAAATGATATTATGAAAAATTTTATTAATAGTACCAATATTAATAACAAGCATAACACTAATAATATTTTTAATATTTATTAGTAAAGAATTAAAAAATGAATATAAAGTATTAAAAATATTAAGTGAAATTGCTAATCAAATTGAAAATAAGGAGAAATAATATGAAATATGAAGATAAATGTTCTATGTGCAATAAAGTAAAAGAATGGAATGGCAACCCTTTTTAGGACTATTTTTTGGTAGACATTTATTTTTGATAATTAACTGGAGTTAAGTAGTTTAAAGTGCTGTGGATTCTTATGTTGTTATATCAGTTGATGTAATCAAATAATTCTAATTTTAATTGGATTAATGATGTAAAATTTTTATCATTAATAAATTCAATTTTGAAAGTTTTAAAAGTTGCTTCAGCAACAGCGTTATCATAAGGACAACCTTTTTTGCTTAAAGAGCGATTAATATTGAATGCTAGTAAAAGTTTATCAATAATTTTATTATTAAATTCATTACCGCGATCACTATGAAATATTTGAATATCTTTTAAACAACGATTTGAGTGCATAAATGCTTGATGTACTAATGATGCATCTTTTTTAGTACCTACACTATGTCCAATAATTTCGCGGTTAAATAGGTCAATTAATAGGCAAATATAGTTTCATTTACCATTAACTTGAACATAAGTTAAATCACTAACAATAACTTCATTTTTAAGCCTATTATTAAAGTTTCTATTAACGATATTGGTTATTTGACTATCGTTGACTTTATTATGATGATTTTTGAATGATAATTTAGTGTATTTTGATATTAAATTATGTTTATTCATAATTTCTTTAATTTTTCTGCATGACAAATAAATATTCTTTTCTTTTAGAACAACTTTTAATCTTCTTGTTCCATAAACTTCTTTATTTTCTTTAAAAGCACTAATAACAGCTTCATCATAAATATTATTTTGTTTTTTTTCTTTTTCCTTTAAATTAAAATAATATGTTGATTTAGAAAGTTTTAAAAAACGACACATTGTGCGAATTTTATATTTAACTTTATTTTTAGCAATAATTTCTATTTTCTGCCTATTATTAGTGCTGCTTGCTTTAAAATATCATTTTCCATTCGTAACTGTTTTAATTCTTTTCTTAATTTAATTAATTCATTTTCTTCAATAGAACGATTATCTTTAGTTTTAAAACTGCCTGAATTAGTAAATTGCTTAATTCAATTATAAGTAGCTGCTCTTGTAACATTGTACTCTTTAGCAAGACAAGACACTGACTTACCGCTTTGATATAAAGCTACTATTTGTTTTTTAAATTCATCGGTATATGAGTTAATATTGGCCATAATTATAGTTCCTTTCTTTTCACTAATTTGTTCACTTGTCTACGTAATTAGTGTCCAATAAAGTGTAACCTATCCAGAAAACTTTTTATCCAATACCTGTAATAGTTGTTGATTAGAATCAGTTAATAAATGAAATAGAAGAAGTTGAAGAAATTTAGGAGACATTGATAATGAATAAAGAAAATATACCATGTTGTTTTAGTGAAGTTAATGAACTTGGTAAACATATAACAAATTGTAATAATTTACCAACAAAATTAGATGGATAGGTTACACTTTATTGGACACTAATTACGTAGACAAGTGAACAAATTAGTGAAAAGAAAGGAACTATAATTATGGCCAATATTAACTCATATACCGATGAATTTAAAAAACAAATAGTAGCTTTATATCAAAGCGGTAAGTCAGTGTCTTGTCTTGCTAAAGAGTACAATGTTACAAGAGCAGCTACTTATAATTGAATTAAGCAATTTACTAATTCAGGCAGTTTTAAAACTAAAGATAATCGTTCTATTGAAGAAAATGAATTAATTAAATTAAGAAAAGAATTAAAACAGTTACGAATGGAAAATGATATTTTAAAGCAAGCAGCACTAATAATAGGCAGAAAATAGAAATTATTGCTAAAAATAAAGTTAAATATAAAATTCGCACAATGTGTCGTTTTTTAAAACTTTCTAAATCAACATATTATTTTAATTTAAAGGAAAAAGAAAAAAAACAAAATAATATTTATGATGAAGCTGTTATTAGTGCTTTTAAAGAAAATAAAGAAGTTTATGGAACAAGAAGATTAAAAGTTGTTCTAAAAGAAAAGAATATTTATTTGTCATGCAAAAAAATTAAAGAAATTATGAATAAACATAATTTAATATCAAAATACACTAAATTATCATTCAAAAATCATCATAATAAAGTCAACGATAGTCAAATAACCAATATCGTTAATAGAAACTTTAATAATAGGCTTAAAAATGAAGTTATTGTTAGTGATTTAACTTATGTTCAAGTTAATGGTAAATGAAACTATATTTGCCTATTAATTGACCTATTTAACCGCGAAATTATTGGACATAGTGTAGGTACTAAAAAAGATGCATCATTAGTACATCAAGCATTTATGCACTCAAATCGTTGTTTAAAAGATATTCAAATATTTCATAGTGATCGCGGTAATGAATTTAATAATAAAATTATTGATAAACTTTTACTAGCATTCAATATTAATCGCTCTTTAAGCAAAAAAGGTTGTCCTTATGATAACGCTGTTGCTGAAGCAACTTTTAAAACTTTCAAAATTGAATTTATTAATGATAAAAATTTTACATCATTAATCCAATTAAAATTAGAATTATTTGATTACATCAACTGATATAACAACATAAGAATCCACAGCACTTTAAACTACTTAACTCCAGTTAATTATCAAAAATAAATGTCTACCAAAAAATAGTCCTAAAAAGGGTTGCCATTCCACAATGATTTTAGATTGACCAGATGAAATTGGAACATTACCACCAGAAGCATTACAAAATAATCCGCAAATTGGTGATTTTACTCATGCACCAACTTGTGATTTTTCTGCTAAACAACAAAAACGAATTACTACTAATGAAAATGAAATTACCAAATTAAATAGTGAATTAACTAAAACAAATGAAAACATTGATGATATCAAAAATAATTGATTTAATATTGAAACTAGTCCTTTATGAAAAAAAGTTGAAAATAATAATATAGAAATGTTGAAATGATATTTTATTAAAATCAGTTATCAATATTCAACAGAAAATAACTTTATGAAATTTTATAAAATAATTAAAATTTATTTAAATAATATTTTTCATGAATTTGAATTGTTAAATGTTGATTCCATGACTTATAAAGAACAAATACAAAATAAAAATATTTTAAATATTGGAACTATTTACTATGACAATAGAAATAAAAAATTTAGTGGTGGAGGTAATTCCTATCCTGAACGTGGAAAAATTAATTTAATTGGTGATATACAAGAAATATATCAATATCAAGGAATAGATACACCAACTGAATTTATAACAGAAGAAAGTACTGAACATGATTATTACACAAAACTAGAAACTAATAATTTATTAGATAAAAAGCAAAATATCAATGATGATGCTTTACAAACAGTTTCTAAACAAATCGTTCCTGCAATTAATGAAATCAATAATAAAATTCCTAATTTATCTGATTATTATAAAAAAGAAGAAGTAGATAAAAAATTAGAAGATGTAAAATCACAATTTCCTATTGCATTTCAAATAAATGCTATTAGTGCAGAAATTCCTAATTTAGAAACTACTGATAAAACTATTGCCGGTGCTATTAATGAATTAAAAGAAAAAATAAAAGATAAAAAATTTTCAAATGATTATTTTAAATATAATACTGAAACAAATGAAATTGCATTAAATGATGAAGAAAATTCATTACTTTGTAAAGATTTATTAGAAAATAATGAATATAAATTATTAAAAAATCAAAATAAAAAATTATTACAAGCAATTAATGAAATATTAGAAAAACAACCACAACCCAGTCCAAGTGGTTCAAATTGAAAAGAAGTAGGTAAAGTCGTAGTAGATAAAAATAATATTACACATATAGAATATATATTTAAAGATAAAACACATTATAGAATATATTATAGTTTTGGTGATTATACTAGTAAAGAAAATAATAAAAATTATAGTTGACAAATAATTAATTTTTATTATCAATTAGATACAAATGTTTTAAAAAATAGTTTATGAATATCAAATAATAATGTTAATGCGGATACTGAAATTAATATTTATAATAATAGAATAATGTGGGGTATGGGTAGAGATTATATTTTTAAAAAATTAGAAGAATTACAGGAATAATATTATGTTTTTTAAAATTATAAAAATTATTTTAGGTTTAATAGGAGTAATTTTATCATCAGCAACAGCAGGTTTAATTATATTTATTATTATAAAAATTGTATTAAAAATTAATCAAATATTTTAAAAAAAGGTGGTGAATATTATGTTAAGTCTATTTAAAAGAAAAGAAAAAAGTAATATTAGTAATAATCAAAATGAAAAAGTAAAATTTTTAACTAATAAAAATAAAAGTACTCATGCTTCAATTTTAAATTATTTTGGTTTTAATGATTTTAACCATGAAACTTATTTCACTGATTTTGTAGCAGAAAATAATGCTAATTTATATAATGCTCCATTAGATATTAATAATGAAACTATTAAACAATATTTAATTCAACAAGAATTTTACAGAAAAAATTGAAATTCAATTTTTAAATTAAGTAAATTAGGAATTAGTGCTTATTTAATTTATATTGCTAATGATGACTTATATTTTCAAGTAGTAGATATACAACAAAGAGTTTATGATATTACTGGTAAATTAATTGAATGTACTATTTTTTATGATAGTTATGAACAAAATGCACAAATGGTAAGATTATTTGAAGTTTATACATTAAATAATGAACAAATAACTATTAATCGTGCAATTTATAGTATTAATGATAATAAAAAACAATTTCCATTAGATTTTAAATCATTCATTAATAACCCTAATTTAGCACAAGAACAAACACTAAATATTAACTATATACCAATAGCAATTATGAGAAATAAAGCAAATGAGCTAGCAGATTGTAATAAAGTAATGGATAAAATTAAAGCATTAGATGTTATTTATGAACAAATTGTTTTAGATACTATTTTAAACTCACCTAAATTTATATTTAGTCAAACTTATGGCAATGTTCAATCTTTAATAGAAGACGCAGTAAGAACATTAGTTACTAAAAATTACATATTTAAAAGCGGTGGAGATAATAATGAACAAAACGAAAATATCAATATGACAAATAGTAATTTTAAAGGTAAAAATTTAACTGATATATATGATTGAAATGTTAATGAAATATTTAAACGTTGTGGTATTCATATACCAAGTCAAAAGAAATCAGCACAACAATCAGTTCCCGAAAGTACAGCAGTAAATATTTCAACTATTAATTATATTGAACAAAAATTATGACAATTTAATATTGATATTCTTAAATTTATTCAAATATTAGTAAGTGTAGATAAAGATTTATTAAATAGTAAAACATTTAATATTAATGATGATCAAGAAATTAATAATTTAATAGTTAAATTAAAATTATTTAATCCCGAAAATAACCAATTAATAGGAGAGAACAATGGAAAACAACAACAAACCACAAACGAAATTTCCACAGAAACAAACTAAACTTAATCAAGCAGAAGTAGAAAATGATTATTTAATTGATAACATTCCTTATGACTTTACTAATATGATGCGTGCTACTAGTGACCCAGATATTAATAGAGCATATGATGAATTTAAAAAAAGAACGATATATATTTATGAAATTGAACGTTTATTTAAAAATAATGAAAATAATAGTTTAAAATTTTCAGCAAATACTATTAAAATAGGTTTTATTGATATTGATAAAGTATTAAAAACTACTGCTGTTGAAACATCTGATTTTACTATGCAATTAAATCAAAGAGCAAGTACTAATATTAATGATAATACAATTGAATATAGTATGACTGATATTAAAAATTTAATATTTCAAGAAATAAATTTATTAAATCAATTTAAGTTATATGCAGTTAGTATAAATGAACCTTTAACTGAAAATAATATTGATAATTTATATATAATTAATAATTATTCACAACCTTATCAAAATCCAAAAACTAGAAGTACTAAAAGTATAACTATTATTAAAATTAAAGATTTTAAAACAAGAGATGGTTATCCAATCATTATTAAATTACAAAAACCATTAGATAAAGATAAAAAAGTTACTGGTTTAAAAATTAAAGCCCCTAGAAGCATGATTTTTGGCAATATAAAGGTACTTGGTGAAGTTGACAATATGGAAGTATACCCAAAGTTATTTGTTAAAAATAAGATAGCATTTCCGCTGTTATCAATGCCTATTGAAACTCAACCAAAAGTTAGAATTTTACAACAATGATTTAGTGAGCAAATATTACCTTGAAATTTAGCAAAACAATTTATCGGACAAGAAAAATCAGTTTTAGATTTAATTAAAATTAGTAGTGGTTCTGTAACAAGAAGAGAAGTTATTAATAATGCAAGAATAACTCATGCTTGATTAGGATATGAGTTTAGTAATGTTTTAGGTGGTAAATGACCATTAAAAAGTCAAAAAGAATTAAAGGATAAAGAAGTTTGAGATTTTGTAGGTGAAAGTCAATTTTATAGTTATATTGCAACTAATAATAAATTTAATGATATTGAAATTGAAATTAAAGATGCACCAACTATTGATAGCTTACAACAATTATTATTAGATATGCTAAGTTATACCTATAATTATAATCGTAATTTTGATGGCGCAGATTATGATGATAAAGGTAAACCAACAAATGAAATAGCAAAATTACGTGATAAATTCTCAGGTCAAAAACCTGATGAAGTTATTACTAATTTATTTAGAAAATGAGAACTTGATTATCCAAATTACATAAATTTGCAACAAGTTAAAATATTTAAACAAGTATTTATTATGTTATCAAAGTATATTTATTCAACATTATCAATAAATAAAGGTCTAAATGATGATAATAAAATTTTATTACCTTATTATTTTGAATTAAAATCAAATCCTATACATTCTAATAAGGATGATAGTTGAAAATATAAAGATGTAAAAGTAATACTAAAATCTGAATATTTTGATTTTACAGATATGAATAATATTAAATTAAAAAATAATGATATTAGTCAAAATGAATTATTTAAACTTGATGATAATCAATTTAATTGATTATCTATTACAAATGAATTAGAAAGCAATAATATTCCGTCATTAATTCCAGCAGATTGAACATTAGGAAATGGCGAATATGGAAAATACTTTACAAGAGTAATTATTAGTAACAATAAAATTGAGAATGCTTTAAATTTATATGGTTCAAATAAATCTCAATTATTTTCTAAATTAGAATTTTATGAAGAGATATTACAAATTGATAATAAAAATGAATTTGAATTGCAAATTAAAAATCCAATTAATAATTTAAATCGGATTGAAATTAGTGGAATATTTGGTGCTGGTAATTATTATTTAATTTTAATAACTGACAAACAAGAAATAAACTTAACTAATATTAATTTATTTGACAAATATAATGAAAATATTTCTTATATTAATTTAGAAATTTAAATGTTATTTATTAAAATAACCATATGGATAATTGCCATCTCATGGTATATCTATTCTTTCAATAGTATCTCCACCATTATAAAATTTTGTTTTTTTAGGATTATCAGCAAAGTATATTTTAAATTCACTTTTTATAGAAACTGAAATACCATGAATGTCAAACATTCATATTTTCTGAACACCCATTATAGGTTCTTTATATGAATTTAAATAATATTTAAGTCCACTAAGATTATGGGTAAGCACCCCCCATGATTAATCCTATTGTTCCAGTTGTAGCACTAGTTAGTGCTAATGCTAATGTTATTTTACTTAAATTTGCTTTTATTCATGTTTTCATATTAAATTACTCCTTTTTTCCTTGATTTTACTTATAAATTGTACTATTTTTGATTATTTTTACAAGTACGTTTTTAAACGCAAAATAACGCCTAAATAAAAGGCGTTTATTTTGTGATACCTATACTATTAATGATATTGTAGTTGTTTATTATATGGCAAATGTGAAGATGCTTTTTTTCACAGTAGCATTATTTTTACCCCTAATTACATTTTTATATGGATACAATGCATAAAATAATCCATCATACGGGTCTTGATACATATTTTTATCAGGAATGTTAGTTTTGGTTTGGTCATAACGTAATTCTTCTAAACATTGAGTAGTCTTTGGTAAATCATCTTTATTTGCATAAAAGTTTCCATAACTCATAATGTTTCTCATTCAAACTACTCTATTAGTTAATCCTGCTTCTTGATTTAAATTTGAAGCATGTTTAATAGCAGTTTGTGTGATTAAAATAGTATTATGTTCATCTATTAATTTTTGATTTAATCAATCAATGGCAGTTCGTGCTTTATCATCATAAAAATAAATTGCTTGTTCAAAATTTTCAAAATTATCAATTAATCCTAAAATTTCATTAACATAAGCATTAATTTTTTCATTTTCATTTATAAAATCATTTGGAGTAACTACTAATTCACAAATAATATAAGCATCATAATAACCAGTATTATTATATTCTTTAAAACCCACTACTATAAATACAGTATGGTCTTTATGACCAGTTGCTCAATCCACACCAACTGAATAAAAATCAAATTTATACATATCTTTTTTTGAATTATAAAATTCTTTTAAATCATATGGTTGTCAGCACTTTACAGTTTTTTGAAATGGGAAAATTGTTGCATCACTATCTAAAAATTCAAAACCATAAAAAACAGTATTAAATTCATCAGGATTACTTTTTTTCATTTCTAATAATGTTCTTTTTTGAATATCTGGTAATTTATTTCAAAATGGTTGAATAGTAAATCTTAAAACAAATAAACCTAAACCACTAAACATATCTTGATTTTCATAATAAATTTTGCCATTTTTTTTAAGATTTTCCATCACTTTATCATTTAATGGTAAAAATGGCATACAGTATTTTAAATAAAATGGATGATATTTATCATAAGGATTACATGTAAAAGTAATAAAGAAACTTTTATAAAAATAGCGAGTAATTTTTTTTCCAAAATTAGGACTATATATATTTTTATCAATAAACGTTCAACTTCATTCTTTAATAGGTTCTTTTGATACTTTAATACGATTACTTCTAAACATAGAGTTTTGTAAACGTTCATATCGATATGTTAATTGCTTTTCTGTTAGTGTTTCTTTTTCTTCTGCCATAATAATTTCATCTGTTCTTGAACCTAAAAAACTTGAACCACCGGCTTCTTTTCCAAAAATCTTATTACCATTAGCATAACCAATAAAGTCAATTTGTTGATTATTAGGAAAAATAATACATCCACCATCCTTAGTTATTTTTCATTTAATACCATGTGGATTATTAGGTAATAAATTAATATTATATGTATCTAATAAAACTTGACAAACATTCATTAAAGCACCAATTGTAGTTTCACTATGAGTATTTTCATATCTTCTTACTTCTTGAACACTACTATCACTAAAATTACAACATATAAATAAATCAAATGCTAAACAATTTCAAGTTTTTCTTGTTCCACGTGCTGTTGGTACAAAACGATAAAAACAATTGGTAGTAAAATATTCTGCTCATTCATCACCAACAAATTCTTTAAAAATATCCCAACTAAAACCATAATTATTATCACTAAAATTAAGATTATATTTTTTATTTAATTGTACATAACTAGTGATAAAAGCCATATTTACTCCTTATTTTTAAAAAAAATTAAACTTAAATTATTAACAAATAAAATTTTGAAAGGAACATTAAAAATGTTTATATTACCATTTGTAAATCATTTTGATTGAGACAAACACAATTTTAATCAAGATGAATTAAATTTACAACAAACAGAAGAATTATTTAAAAAAATAGATGATTATTTATGAAATGCATGTGATAAATCTTTATATAAGTCATATAGATTTAGAAAAAGAAAATTAAAAACAAAAAAAGGTTTATTAACTTATAAACGACGTATTTGTACATATTATAACCCAAAAACACAAAAAATGGAATTTCTTTCATTGTTAGATAATTATCTTGGTGTTAAAAAATATAGTAAACTTGCACCTAATGTTATTAAACAAATTTTGAAATATTTTGCAGATGGTAAAAAGTATCATGATGTTTGTGATACTTTTATTGAAGGTTTAATAAGTAATAGTACAGTTTGTAGAACATATAAAAAGTTTCAATTACCAAAAGCCAATATCCTCAAAATACCATTACAACCATATCAAAATTTATATGTAAATATTGATGATGGACATAGAAAATTTAAGTTTAATGAAAAACATAATACTAAAAATTGTAAAAAATGTTCAATGAGATTATTAGTATTTTGTACTGGTAAAAAGAAGAATGGAAAATTAATTAATAAAAGAGCTGTATGTAAAATTAGAGTATCAAAAACAGAAATTGGTGCTGAAAAAACTGCCAAATTAATTGAAAAATATGGTAATTTATTTTTTGAAAATTTTGACCAAGCAAATTTAATAGTTTGTGGAGATAGTGCAAAATGAATTAGAAAAACTGCTACAATTTTAAATGCTAAATTTATTTTAGATAAATTCCATGCTTTTCATGTTTTATTTCTTGGCATAATGGCTGGAAGAAGAAAAAATAAAATTGCTAAATTACACTATAAAAATGCAATAAATTTATTTTCCAAAGGTCAATATTATGAATTAATTGATTTTTTACAATCATTGACTTTACAATATAAAAAATTAAAAGTTGGTTATTTTGTTAATGCAAAAGATGGCGTATTAAATCAAGCATTAGTTGAAAATATTGGTTGCTTTACTGAAACTAATATTAAACAAATTTTAAAGCATATGATTGGTGATAGAACTTATAACATTGATATGTATACCAAAATGGTTAATTTTAAATGTTATCAAATAAATACAGCAATACAATTATTATAAATTAACCATTTCAATTTAAAGATAACTAAAAATAAAATAAAACTTATTAAAGTAAAATTTAATAAGAATTTTTGAGTTATAAAAGTAAGTATTATTGTTGACTAATATTTTACAAGTGTTAAGATTAACATACAATTGCATATTGAAGTCTAAATTATTCTCGTCTAATCTTATAATTTAAAGACAAATTTGAATATTATTGACAACATCGGTACGCTCCCATATTGGGAGCGTACCGAAGATGTCGATAACTAAAAAGTTTTAAATAGCTCCTTTCTTTTTTAAATCCTTAAATTAAAAATAAATGACAAAAGATGAGAATAAAAATCTTGTCTTTTTTTGTAATTGTAAAATTTTAAAATTTTTAAGAACCCTCTTTAACGCTATTATCAACACGTGTTAGGGAACTAAAAAAGTGAACTACAACACAGTTGTTAAAAATAGTAGCTAGCATGTGGACTTGCATGGATAAATAAAAAGTGGAGTGATACCTAATAAAATATACTAACCATTTAATGGTAATTCTTGGGGTGGGAGCGGATTGGAAACTAGTATATATAGACCTGCTTAGGGAACCTACTATATTAATTCTATTCTTTATTTAACCAACCTTGCCACTCCCCAGTGAGCAAGTGTTGGTTTTATTTTTTATTTTTTTTTGAAAAATTTTTGGGCGAGAAAATAAATTTCAAACTTGTAAAAAAAATTGAGCGGTGCCGGTTCAATTAAAATATTAATTTGCTAAATGCAAATTAAATAAATATTGAATCGAATGCCTCAATGTTTTTTAAAATTTCACAATTTATTTTTGAGCCCAGAATTTCTGGAATGAATAAAACTAATAATAGTATTATTAATAATTTAAAAATCAAAATATATGTCCTTTATGCTAGAAGCAACAGGACATATTAGGAAAGGATTATTATGCAAATAGAATTTAAAAAAGAACAAATTGTTAAAGATAAACCACAATCTATTCTTATTGATTATGTTGAATATAAATTATCACTTCCAAAATGAATGATTAAAAATAATTCTTTTATTGTTGATAATAATTACACATATTGGGTTTTTAATTCTGAAAATATTAAAAGAGAATTAAATGGTGATGAATTAACAAAATTATTAGAACCATATATTTCTGAACAGAAAATAACTGTTAATAAACCAGAAACACCCAAAGAATATTATCTTAATGATATAAAACTTGAACCATTAACATTTTATGAACAGCATAATAGTTGATTTATTGGTGAAATAACTGATAGTAAAACAAAGATTACTAATCCTTGTTTTAAATATAATGTTACATGAGAAGAAAACAGAAAAGGTTTTAAACTAAATAATCCATATAACCATAATGATTTGTCAATTAATTATATAGTCACTTCTTATAAACATATTTCAACTCATAATGAAAAGATATTTTATTTATAAAGAAAAAAACTATGAATAATAAAAATAAAAAATGTGAATTAAGAGTTTGTATGGATAAAGTTTGAAAAGAATGTATTAATAATTCTACTAAAACTATTAAATATAAAAATTGACCAATACCTTATTTAATATGTGACAGTTGTTATAACAAAATACCTAAATACCTTAAACAAACAGCAAAAATAATTGAAAAGGGATGATTTACATAATGGAAAAAAAGATTATTGAATATAAAGTAGGATTAATCAAACAAATTGATAGTTTACAAAAAAATAATTTAGTTTGTGGACATAAAGAGTTTATCGAAGAATGTAAATATTGCTGAAGTAATTGTGATTTAGAAATTATTAAAACAATTGTTAGAGGTTAATTTGATTAATGCAATATGACTTAATTATTGGAATTGACTCTGCTGGTATTGGTAGTAATGGAATTATTATATACTCAAATGAAACTAATAATATTGTTTTTAATGAAACATTTAAAACTAAAACAGTTTTAAAAAGCAAAAATCTATTTAAAGAATACTTTTTATTAATTAAAAAACATTTTGATAATAAAAAAATATTAGTTATTGTAGAAAATTTCTTTTTAAATTCAAAACAATTATTAACAAATCCATTAGCAACTCCTAAAATTATTGGTGCTTTAATAGTATTAGCAGAAGATGTTATGAATTGAGATTATTTAGAAAGTGAACCAAAAAATAAAAACAAAATAGAAAATTATAAAGGAAATATAAAATTAACAAAACATGAACAAGATGCATATAAGCATATTAAATATTATTTAAGGAATTATAAAAATGAAAGAGAAAGCCAATTATGTCAAATTAACAGTAAAACTGAGTAACACTATTGAAACAAAATATTACGAAAAAGGTAATAAAGAATTATATTATAGTGTTCGAGGTCAATGAAATGGATTAAACTATGTTACTTTAATTTTTAACAACCCAAAATTTTATAGACGCTGTATTTTATTAAACAAAAACGATGAAATTATTGTAACTGGTCAAATTTTTAACACTTTAAATATTCCTAAAAATCGTGCATTTTGTTCAATAAATGTTAAATGATTTAAAAAATGAAAAGAGTAAAAAATGATATTATGAAAAATTTTATTAATAGTACCAATATTAATAACAAGCATAACACTAATAATATTTTTAATATTTATTAGTAAAGAATTAAAAAATGAATATAAAGTATTAAAAATATTAAGTGAAATTGCTAATCAAATTGAAAATAAGGAGAAATAATATGAAATATGAAGATAAATGTTCTATGTGCAATAAAGTAAAAGAATGGAATGGCAACCCTTTTTAGGACTATTTTTTGGTAGACATTTATTTTTGATAATTAACTGGAGTTAAGTAGTTTAAAGTGCTGTGGATTCTTATGTTGTTATATCAGTTGATGTAATCAAATAATTCTAATTTTAATTGGATTAATGATGTAAAATTTTTATCATTAATAAATTCAATTTTGAAAGTTTTAAAAGTTGCTTCAGCAACAGCGTTATCATAAGGACAACCTTTTTTGCTTAAAGAGCGATTAATATTGAATGCTAGTAAAAGTTTATCAATAATTTTATTATTAAATTCATTACCGCGATCACTATGAAATATTTGAATATCTTTTAAACAACGATTTGAGTGCATAAATGCTTGATGTACTAATGATGCATCTTTTTTAGTACCTACACTATGTCCAATAATTTCGCGGTTAAATAGGTCAATTAATAGGCAAATATAGTTTCATTTACCATTAACTTGAACATAAGTTAAATCACTAACAATAACTTCATTTTTAAGCCTATTATTAAAGTTTCTATTAACGATATTGGTTATTTGACTATCGTTGACTTTATTATGATGATTTTTGAATGATAATTTAGTGTATTTTGATATTAAATTATGTTTATTCATAATTTCTTTAATTTTTCTGCATGACAAATAAATATTCTTTTCTTTTAGAACAACTTTTAATCTTCTTGTTCCATAAACTTCTTTATTTTCTTTAAAAGCACTAATAACAGCTTCATCATAAATATTATTTTGTTTTTTTTCTTTTTCCTTTAAATTAAAATAATATGTTGATTTAGAAAGTTTTAAAAAACGACACATTGTGCGAATTTTATATTTAACTTTATTTTTAGCAATAATTTCTATTTTCTGCCTATTATTAGTGCTGCTTGCTTTAAAATATCATTTTCCATTCGTAACTGTTTTAATTCTTTTCTTAATTTAATTAATTCATTTTCTTCAATAGAACGATTATCTTTAGTTTTAAAACTGCCTGAATTAGTAAATTGCTTAATTCAATTATAAGTAGCTGCTCTTGTAACATTGTACTCTTTAGCAAGACAAGACACTGACTTACCGCTTTGATATAAAGCTACTATTTGTTTTTTAAATTCATCGGTATATGAGTTAATATTGGCCATAATTATAGTTCCTTTCTTTTCACTAATTTGTTCACTTGTCTACGTAATTAGTGTCCAATAAAGTGTAACCTATCCAGAAAACTTTTTATCCAATACCTGTAATAGTTGTTGATTAGAATCAGTTAATAAATGAAATAGAAGAAGTTGAAGAAATTTAGGAGACATTGATAATGAATAAAGAAAATATACCATGTTGTTTTAGTGAAGTTAATGAACTTGGTAAACATATAACAAATTGTAATAATTTACCAACAAAATTAGATGGATAGGTTACACTTTATTGGACACTAATTACGTAGACAAGTGAACAAATTAGTGAAAAGAAAGGAACTATAATTATGGCCAATATTAACTCATATACCGATGAATTTAAAAAACAAATAGTAGCTTTATATCAAAGCGGTAAGTCAGTGTCTTGTCTTGCTAAAGAGTACAATGTTACAAGAGCAGCTACTTATAATTGAATTAAGCAATTTACTAATTCAGGCAGTTTTAAAACTAAAGATAATCGTTCTATTGAAGAAAATGAATTAATTAAATTAAGAAAAGAATTAAAACAGTTACGAATGGAAAATGATATTTTAAAGCAAGCAGCACTAATAATAGGCAGAAAATAGAAATTATTGCTAAAAATAAAGTTAAATATAAAATTCGCACAATGTGTCGTTTTTTAAAACTTTCTAAATCAACATATTATTTTAATTTAAAGGAAAAAGAAAAAAAACAAAATAATATTTATGATGAAGCTGTTATTAGTGCTTTTAAAGAAAATAAAGAAGTTTATGGAACAAGAAGATTAAAAGTTGTTCTAAAAGAAAAGAATATTTATTTGTCATGCAAAAAAATTAAAGAAATTATGAATAAACATAATTTAATATCAAAATACACTAAATTATCATTCAAAAATCATCATAATAAAGTCAACGATAGTCAAATAACCAATATCGTTAATAGAAACTTTAATAATAGGCTTAAAAATGAAGTTATTGTTAGTGATTTAACTTATGTTCAAGTTAATGGTAAATGAAACTATATTTGCCTATTAATTGACCTATTTAACCGCGAAATTATTGGACATAGTGTAGGTACTAAAAAAGATGCATCATTAGTACATCAAGCATTTATGCACTCAAATCGTTGTTTAAAAGATATTCAAATATTTCATAGTGATCGCGGTAATGAATTTAATAATAAAATTATTGATAAACTTTTACTAGCATTCAATATTAATCGCTCTTTAAGCAAAAAAGGTTGTCCTTATGATAACGCTGTTGCTGAAGCAACTTTTAAAACTTTCAAAATTGAATTTATTAATGATAAAAATTTTACATCATTAATCCAATTAAAATTAGAATTATTTGATTACATCAACTGATATAACAACATAAGAATCCACAGCACTTTAAACTACTTAACTCCAGTTAATTATCAAAAATAAATGTCTACCAAAAAATAGTCCTAAAAAGGGTTGCCATTCCACAATGATTTTAGATTGACCAGATGAAATTGGAACATTACCACCAGAAGCATTACAAAATAATCCGCAAATTGGTGATTTTACTCATGCACCAACTTGTGATTTTTCTGCTAAACAACAAAAACGAATTACTACTAATGAAAATGAAATTACCAAATTAAATAGTGAATTAACTAAAACAAATGAAAACATTGATGATATCAAAAATAATTGATTTAATATTGAAACTAGTCCTTTATGAAAAAAAGTTGAAAATAATAATATAGAAATGTTGAAATGATATTTTATTAAAATCAGTTATCAATATTCAACAGAAAATAACTTTATGAAATTTTATAAAATAATTAAAATTTATTTAAATAATATTTTTCATGAATTTGAATTGTTAAATGTTGATTCCATGACTTATAAAGAACAAATACAAAATAAAAATATTTTAAATATTGGAACTATTTACTATGACAATAGAAATAAAAAATTTAGTGGTGGAGGTAATTCCTATCCTGAACGTGGAAAAATTAATTTAATTGGTGATATACAAGAAATATATCAATATCAAGGAATAGATACACCAACTGAATTTATAACAGAAGAAAGTACTGAACATGATTATTACACAAAACTAGAAACTAATAATTTATTAGATAAAAAGCAAAATATCAATGATGATGCTTTACAAACAGTTTCTAAACAAATCGTTCCTGCAATTAATGAAATCAATAATAAAATTCCTAATTTATCTGATTATTATAAAAAAGAAGAAGTAGATAAAAAATTAGAAGATGTAAAATCACAATTTCCTATTGCATTTCAAATAAATGCTATTAGTGCAGAAATTCCTAATTTAGAAACTACTGATAAAACTATTGCCGGTGCTATTAATGAATTAAAAGAAAAAATAAAAGATAAAAAATTTTCAAATGATTATTTTAAATATAATACTGAAACAAATGAAATTGCATTAAATGATGAAGAAAATTCATTACTTTGTAAAGATTTATTAGAAAATAATGAATATAAATTATTAAAAAATCAAAATAAAAAATTATTACAAGCAATTAATGAAATATTAGAAAAACAACCACAACCCAGTCCAAGTGGTTCAAATTGAAAAGAAGTAGGTAAAGTCGTAGTAGATAAAAATAATATTACACATATAGAATATATATTTAAAGATAAAACACATTATAGAATATATTATAGTTTTGGTGATTATACTAGTAAAGAAAATAATAAAAATTATAGTTGACAAATAATTAATTTTTATTATCAATTAGATACAAATGTTTTAAAAAATAGTTTATGAATATCAAATAATAATGTTAATGCGGATACTGAAATTAATATTTATAATAATAGAATAATGTGGGGTATGGGTAGAGATTATATTTTTAAAAAATTAGAAGAATTACAGGAATAATATTATGTTTTTTAAAATTATAAAAATTATTTTAGGTTTAATAGGAGTAATTTTATCATCAGCAACAGCAGGTTTAATTATATTTATTATTATAAAAATTGTATTAAAAATTAATCAAATATTTTAAAAAAAGGTGGTGAATATTATGTTAAGTCTATTTAAAAGAAAAGAAAAAAGTAATATTAGTAATAATCAAAATGAAAAAGTAAAATTTTTAACTAATAAAAATAAAAGTACTCATGCTTCAATTTTAAATTATTTTGGTTTTAATGATTTTAACCATGAAACTTATTTCACTGATTTTGTAGCAGAAAATAATGCTAATTTATATAATGCTCCATTAGATATTAATAATGAAACTATTAAACAATATTTAATTCAACAAGAATTTTACAGAAAAAATTGAAATTCAATTTTTAAATTAAGTAAATTAGGAATTAGTGCTTATTTAATTTATATTGCTAATGATGACTTATATTTTCAAGTAGTAGATATACAACAAAGAGTTTATGATATTACTGGTAAATTAATTGAATGTACTATTTTTTATGATAGTTATGAACAAAATGCACAAATGGTAAGATTATTTGAAGTTTATACATTAAATAATGAACAAATAACTATTAATCGTGCAATTTATAGTATTAATGATAATAAAAAACAATTTCCATTAGATTTTAAATCATTCATTAATAACCCTAATTTAGCACAAGAACAAACACTAAATATTAACTATATACCAATAGCAATTATGAGAAATAAAGCAAATGAGCTAGCAGATTGTAATAAAGTAATGGATAAAATTAAAGCATTAGATGTTATTTATGAACAAATTGTTTTAGATACTATTTTAAACTCACCTAAATTTATATTTAGTCAAACTTATGGCAATGTTCAATCTTTAATAGAAGACGCAGTAAGAACATTAGTTACTAAAAATTACATATTTAAAAGCGGTGGAGATAATAATGAACAAAACGAAAATATCAATATGACAAATAGTAATTTTAAAGGTAAAAATTTAACTGATATATATGATTGAAATGTTAATGAAATATTTAAACGTTGTGGTATTCATATACCAAGTCAAAAGAAATCAGCACAACAATCAGTTCCCGAAAGTACAGCAGTAAATATTTCAACTATTAATTATATTGAACAAAAATTATGACAATTTAATATTGATATTCTTAAATTTATTCAAATATTAGTAAGTGTAGATAAAGATTTATTAAATAGTAAAACATTTAATATTAATGATGATCAAGAAATTAATAATTTAATAGTTAAATTAAAATTATTTAATCCCGAAAATAACCAATTAATAGGAGAGAACAATGGAAAACAACAACAAACCACAAACGAAATTTCCACAGAAACAAACTAAACTTAATCAAGCAGAAGTAGAAAATGATTATTTAATTGATAACATTCCTTATGACTTTACTAATATGATGCGTGCTACTAGTGACCCAGATATTAATAGAGCATATGATGAATTTAAAAAAAGAACGATATATATTTATGAAATTGAACGTTTATTTAAAAATAATGAAAATAATAGTTTAAAATTTTCAGCAAATACTATTAAAATAGGTTTTATTGATATTGATAAAGTATTAAAAACTACTGCTGTTGAAACATCTGATTTTACTATGCAATTAAATCAAAGAGCAAGTACTAATATTAATGATAATACAATTGAATATAGTATGACTGATATTAAAAATTTAATATTTCAAGAAATAAATTTATTAAATCAATTTAAGTTATATGCAGTTAGTATAAATGAACCTTTAACTGAAAATAATATTGATAATTTATATATAATTAATAATTATTCACAACCTTATCAAAATCCAAAAACTAGAAGTACTAAAAGTATAACTATTATTAAAATTAAAGATTTTAAAACAAGAGATGGTTATCCAATCATTATTAAATTACAAAAACCATTAGATAAAGATAAAAAAGTTACTGGTTTAAAAATTAAAGCCCCTAGAAGCATGATTTTTGGCAATATAAAGGTACTTGGTGAAGTTGACAATATGGAAGTATACCCAAAGTTATTTGTTAAAAATAAGATAGCATTTCCGCTGTTATCAATGCCTATTGAAACTCAACCAAAAGTTAGAATTTTACAACAATGATTTAGTGAGCAAATATTACCTTGAAATTTAGCAAAACAATTTATCGGACAAGAAAAATCAGTTTTAGATTTAATTAAAATTAGTAGTGGTTCTGTAACAAGAAGAGAAGTTATTAATAATGCAAGAATAACTCATGCTTGATTAGGATATGAGTTTAGTAATGTTTTAGGTGGTAAATGACCATTAAAAAGTCAAAAAGAATTAAAGGATAAAGAAGTTTGAGATTTTGTAGGTGAAAGTCAATTTTATAGTTATATTGCAACTAATAATAAATTTAATGATATTGAAATTGAAATTAAAGATGCACCAACTATTGATAGCTTACAACAATTATTATTAGATATGCTAAGTTATACCTATAATTATAATCGTAATTTTGATGGCGCAGATTATGATGATAAAGGTAAACCAACAAATGAAATAGCAAAATTACGTGATAAATTCTCAGGTCAAAAACCTGATGAAGTTATTACTAATTTATTTAGAAAATGAGAACTTGATTATCCAAATTACATAAATTTGCAACAAGTTAAAATATTTAAACAAGTATTTATTATGTTATCAAAGTATATTTATTCAACATTATCAATAAATAAAGGTCTAAATGATGATAATAAAATTTTATTACCTTATTATTTTGAATTAAAATCAAATCCTATACATTCTAATAAGGATGATAGTTGAAAATATAAAGATGTAAAAGTAATACTAAAATCTGAATATTTTGATTTTACAGATATGAATAATATTAAATTAAAAAATAATGATATTAGTCAAAATGAATTATTTAAACTTGATGATAATCAATTTAATTGATTATCTATTACAAATGAATTAGAAAGCAATAATATTCCGTCATTAATTCCAGCAGATTGAACATTAGGAAATGGCGAATATGGAAAATACTTTACAAGAGTAATTATTAGTAACAATAAAATTGAGAATGCTTTAAATTTATATGGTTCAAATAAATCTCAATTATTTTCTAAATTAGAATTTTATGAAGAGATATTACAAATTGATAATAAAAATGAATTTGAATTGCAAATTAAAAATCCAATTAATAATTTAAATCGGATTGAAATTAGTGGAATATTTGGTGCTGGTAATTATTATTTAATTTTAATAACTGACAAACAAGAAATAAACTTAACTAATATTAATTTATTTGACAAATATAATGAAAATATTTCTTATATTAATTTAGAAATTTAAATGTTATTTATTAAAATAACCATATGGATAATTGCCATCTCATGGTATATCTATTCTTTCAATAGTATCTCCACCATTATAAAATTTTGTTTTTTTAGGATTATCAGCAAAGTATATTTTAAATTCACTTTTTATAGAAACTGAAATACCATGAATGTCAAACATTCATATTTTCTGAACACCCATTATAGGTTCTTTATATGAATTTAAATAATATTTAAGTCCACTAAGATTATGGGTAAGCACCCCCCATGATTAATCCTATTGTTCCAGTTGTAGCACTAGTTAGTGCTAATGCTAATGTTATTTTACTTAAATTTGCTTTTATTCATGTTTTCATATTAAATTACTCCTTTTTTCCTTGATTTTACTTATAAATTGTACTATTTTTGATTATTTTTACAAGTACGTTTTTAAACGCAAAATAACGCCTAAATAAAAGGCGTTTATTTTGTGATACCTATACTATTAATGATATTGTAGTTGTTTATTATATGGCAAATGTGAAGATGCTTTTTTTCACAGTAGCATTATTTTTACCCCTAATTACATTTTTATATGGATACAATGCATAAAATAATCCATCATACGGGTCTTGATACATATTTTTATCAGGAATGTTAGTTTTGGTTTGGTCATAACGTAATTCTTCTAAACATTGAGTAGTCTTTGGTAAATCATCTTTATTTGCATAAAAGTTTCCATAACTCATAATGTTTCTCATTCAAACTACTCTATTAGTTAATCCTGCTTCTTGATTTAAATTTGAAGCATGTTTAATAGCAGTTTGTGTGATTAAAATAGTATTATGTTCATCTATTAATTTTTGATTTAATCAATCAATGGCAGTTCGTGCTTTATCATCATAAAAATAAATTGCTTGTTCAAAATTTTCAAAATTATCAATTAATCCTAAAATTTCATTAACATAAGCATTAATTTTTTCATTTTCATTTATAAAATCATTTGGAGTAACTACTAATTCACAAATAATATAAGCATCATAATAACCAGTATTATTATATTCTTTAAAACCCACTACTATAAATACAGTATGGTCTTTATGACCAGTTGCTCAATCCACACCAACTGAATAAAAATCAAATTTATACATATCTTTTTTTGAATTATAAAATTCTTTTAAATCATATGGTTGTCAGCACTTTACAGTTTTTTGAAATGGGAAAATTGTTGCATCACTATCTAAAAATTCAAAACCATAAAAAACAGTATTAAATTCATCAGGATTACTTTTTTTCATTTCTAATAATGTTCTTTTTTGAATATCTGGTAATTTATTTCAAAATGGTTGAATAGTAAATCTTAAAACAAATAAACCTAAACCACTAAACATATCTTGATTTTCATAATAAATTTTGCCATTTTTTTTAAGATTTTCCATCACTTTATCATTTAATGGTAAAAATGGCATACAGTATTTTAAATAAAATGGATGATATTTATCATAAGGATTACATGTAAAAGTAATAAAGAAACTTTTATAAAAATAGCGAGTAATTTTTTTTCCAAAATTAGGACTATATATATTTTTATCAATAAACGTTCAACTTCATTCTTTAATAGGTTCTTTTGATACTTTAATACGATTACTTCTAAACATAGAGTTTTGTAAACGTTCATATCGATATGTTAATTGCTTTTCTGTTAGTGTTTCTTTTTCTTCTGCCATAATAATTTCATCTGTTCTTGAACCTAAAAAACTTGAACCACCGGCTTCTTTTCCAAAAATCTTATTACCATTAGCATAACCAATAAAGTCAATTTGTTGATTATTAGGAAAAATAATACATCCACCATCCTTAGTTATTTTTCATTTAATACCATGTGGATTATTAGGTAATAAATTAATATTATATGTATCTAATAAAACTTGACAAACATTCATTAAAGCACCAATTGTAGTTTCACTATGAGTATTTTCATATCTTCTTACTTCTTGAACACTACTATCACTAAAATTACAACATATAAATAAATCAAATGCTAAACAATTTCAAGTTTTTCTTGTTCCACGTGCTGTTGGTACAAAACGATAAAAACAATTGGTAGTAAAATATTCTGCTCATTCATCACCAACAAATTCTTTAAAAATATCCCAACTAAAACCATAATTATTATCACTAAAATTAAGATTATATTTTTTATTTAATTGTACATAACTAGTGATAAAAGCCATATTTACTCCTTATTTTTAAAAAAAATTAAACTTAAATTATTAACAAATAAAATTTTGAAAGGAACATTAAAAATGTTTATATTACCATTTGTAAATCATTTTGATTGAGACAAACACAATTTTAATCAAGATGAATTAAATTTACAACAAACAGAAGAATTATTTAAAAAAATAGATGATTATTTATGAAATGCATGTGATAAATCTTTATATAAGTCATATAGATTTAGAAAAAGAAAATTAAAAACAAAAAAAGGTTTATTAACTTATAAACGACGTATTTGTACATATTATAACCCAAAAACACAAAAAATGGAATTTCTTTCATTGTTAGATAATTATCTTGGTGTTAAAAAATATAGTAAACTTGCACCTAATGTTATTAAACAAATTTTGAAATATTTTGCAGATGGTAAAAAGTATCATGATGTTTGTGATACTTTTATTGAAGGTTTAATAAGTAATAGTACAGTTTGTAGAACATATAAAAAGTTTCAATTACCAAAAGCCAATATCCTCAAAATACCATTACAACCATATCAAAATTTATATGTAAATATTGATGATGGACATAGAAAATTTAAGTTTAATGAAAAACATAATACTAAAAATTGTAAAAAATGTTCAATGAGATTATTAGTATTTTGTACTGGTAAAAAGAAGAATGGAAAATTAATTAATAAAAGAGCTGTATGTAAAATTAGAGTATCAAAAACAGAAATTGGTGCTGAAAAAACTGCCAAATTAATTGAAAAATATGGTAATTTATTTTTTGAAAATTTTGACCAAGCAAATTTAATAGTTTGTGGAGATAGTGCAAAATGAATTAGAAAAACTGCTACAATTTTAAATGCTAAATTTATTTTAGATAAATTCCATGCTTTTCATGTTTTATTTCTTGGCATAATGGCTGGAAGAAGAAAAAATAAAATTGCTAAATTACACTATAAAAATGCAATAAATTTATTTTCCAAAGGTCAATATTATGAATTAATTGATTTTTTACAATCATTGACTTTACAATATAAAAAATTAAAAGTTGGTTATTTTGTTAATGCAAAAGATGGCGTATTAAATCAAGCATTAGTTGAAAATATTGGTTGCTTTACTGAAACTAATATTAAACAAATTTTAAAGCATATGATTGGTGATAGAACTTATAACATTGATATGTATACCAAAATGGTTAATTTTAAATGTTATCAAATAAATACAGCAATACAATTATTATAAATTAACCATTTCAATTTAAAGATAACTAAAAATAAAATAAAACTTATTAAAGTAAAATTTAATAAGAATTTTTGAGTTATAAAAGTAAGTATTATTGTTGACTAATATTTTACAAGTGTTAAGATTAACATACAATTGCATATTGAAGTCTAAATTATTCTCGTCTAATCTTATAATTTAAAGACAAATTTGAATATTATTGACAACATCGGTACGCTCCCTTTATTTAACTTTATTTTTAGCAATAATTTCTATTTTCTGCCTATTATTAGTGCTGCTTGCTTTAAAATATCATTTTCCATTCGTAACTGTTTTAATTCTTTTCTTAATTTAATTAATTCATTTTCTTCAATAGAACGATTATCTTTAGTTTTAAAACTGCCTGAATTAGTAAATTGCTTAATTCAATTATAAGTAGCTGCTCTTGTAACATTGTACTCTTTAGCAAGACAAGACACTGACTTACCGCTTTGATATAAAGCTACTATTTGTTTTTTAAATTCATCGGTATATGAGTTAATATTGGCCATAATTATAGTTCCTTTCTTTTAACTAATTTGTTCACTTGTCTACGTAATTAGTGTCCAATAAAGTGTAACCTATCCAATATCGAAGATACTATTATTGAAAATTTTGCTGATGGAAAAAGATATCGTGATATTTGTGCGATTTGTAAAAAGGCAGGTATTAGTGTTAGTAGCGTTCATAGAGTTTTTAAAAATTTAGAAATAAATGAAGCAAATCCAGTAAAAGTAAAATTGGAAAAAAATCAACCTATTGGATAGGTTACACTTTATTGGACACTAATTACGTAGACAAGTGAACAAATTAGTTAAAAGAAAGGAACTATAATTATGGCCAATATTAACTCATATACCGATGAATTTAAAAAACAAATAGTAGCTTTATATCAAAGCGGTAAGTCAGTGTCTTGTCTTGCTAAAGAGTACAATGTTACAAGAGCAGCTACTTATAATTGAATTAAGCAATTTACTAATTCAGGCAGTTTTAAAACTAAAGATAATCGTTCTATTGAAGAAAATGAATTAATTAAATTAAGAAAAGAATTAAAACAGTTACGAATGGAAAATGATATTTTAAAGCAAGCAGCACTAATAATAGGCAGAAAATAGAAATTATTGCTAAAAATAAAGTTAAATATAAAATTCGCACAATGTGTCGTTTTTTAAAACTTTCTAAATCAACATATTATTTTAATTTAAAGGAAAAAGAAAAAAAACAAAATAATATTTATGATGAAGCTGTTATTAGTGCTTTTAAAGAAAATAAAGAAGTTTATGGAACAAGAAGATTAAAAGTTGTTCTAAAAGAAAAGAATATTTATTTGTCACGCAGAAAAATTAAAGAAATTATGAATAAACATAATTTAATATCAAAATACACTAAATTATCATTCAAAAATCATCATAATAAAGTCAACGATAGTCAAATAACCAATATCGTTAATAGAAACTTTAATAATAGGCTTAAAAATGAAGTTATTGTTAGTGATTTAACTTATGTTCAAGTTAATGGTAAATGAAACTATATTTGCCTATTAATTGACCTATTTAACCGCGAAATTATTGGACATAGTGTAGGTACTAAAAAAGATGCATCATTAGTACATCAAGCATTTATGCACTCAAATCGTTGTTTAAAAGATATTCAAATATTTCATAGTGATCGCGGTAATGAATTTAATAATAAAATTATTGATAAACTTTTACTAGCATTCAATATTAATCGCTCTTTAAGCAAAAAAGGTTGTCCTTATGATAACGCTGTTGCTGAAGCAACTTTTAAAACTTTCAAAATTGAATTTATTAATGATAAAAATTTTACATCATTAATCCAATTAAAATTAGAATTATTTGATTACATCAACTGATATAACAACATAAGAATTCACAGCACTTTAAACTACTTAACTCCAGTTAATTATCAAAAATAAATGTCTACCAAAAAATAGTCCTAAAAAGGGTTGCCATTCCATATTTTTGTAGCAATTGATGATGGACATCGAAAATTTTGAGATTTTAAACGTAAAGGTACAAAACACTCTATGAGATTAATAGTAACATATACAGATAATATTAATCATAAAGTATAAAATAAAAGAGTAAAAGCAATTATAAGAAAAACAAGAACTCCAATTGGAGTTAAAAAAACTGCTGAATTTGTTAAAGAACATTGTCAAAAATTTTATGAAAATATTGAACAAGCAAAAATTATTATTTGTGGTGATAGTGCAGGATGAATTAAAGAAGTTGCTGATTATTTAGGTGCACAGTTTGTTTTAGATAAATTTCATTTAATTAGAACATTATATCTTGGAATAATGGCTGGAAATAAAGAAAAATATTTAGAAGAATATAATCACTGTAAAAATTTAATTAATAATGGTCAATATGATGAATTAATTAACTATTTATATAAAGAATTAGATAATCATAAAAAATTAAAAAAACAGTATTTTAAAAATAATAAACAAGGTATTGAAAATCAAGGTGCAAAGTGAAATATAGGTTGCTTTACTGAAACTAATATTTGACATTTTTTAAAAGAAATGCTTGGTAATAGAACATATAATATTAGTATTTACATTAAAATGGTTATTTTTAAATGTAACAAAATAAATTTAGAAACATAATTTAATGAATATAGTAATTATTGATTATTTCGCAATTTTGAATAGCATCTCAAAAATTATTATTTTTTATTTTTATTTTTAAACCAATAATGAAAAAAGTAAATAACATAGTTATAAAAAATAAAATTGGAACTAAAATTAAAACCAAAAAAATTCCACTTCGTAATTCAGTTCATTCATAATAATTCTCTTTAATATGATGAGTTCCAAGATTATAAAAATATTTTGCAGAATGCTCTATGATAAAACTTAATTGAAAATGTTTTAACATTTTAAATCCATTAATACAATTTAAATTTTTATCAAAATAAAAAAGATTAAAGTGACTAAAATCTATTAATATTAATCCTATAATTAAAGTTAAAATGCTTAAAATAAATAGTAATACAGTTATTAACTGTAATTTTTTCAGTGTTTTAATTTTCATCTTTAAATTCTCCTTAACATTATTTCATAAGTTTAACATTTAACAAACTTAATTATAAGTATTTTAGTTGCAATAAATTCAAAAAAATTATATTATTTAAGTACAATTTCATAAAAATCCAAATTATTTCTTGTCTGAAATATAATAAGACTATATATGAATTAATTTATTCCGGATTTTTGACAATCTCCCAAAATTAATTGTAAAACCGTCATTAGTATTAGTGCTATTAATATCATATAAATTATTATTTACTATTCCAACATATTTAATATTAGTATTAGTACTATTATCTAGTGTTGGCAAAATATTTTGATTATATATTAATACATAGTAAGTTATTATTTCATCTTCAAATTTAATATTAATTTCAGAATTACTATTAATAATAGTCGTAATACTATTATTAATATTTGGTAATAATGGTTGATTATCATTAATAGTAATATCTTTTAGCTCATCATTAGTTACATTTAAAATTAAACTATTATTACTAATTCAATTATTAGTACGATTAACTGCAGTGAGTTTATCTTTATCAATATATGAATTAATAAAATTAGTCAATTGTTCATCTTTAGTTTTAGTAAATTTAATAGTATTAATTCGACTTCAATTGTTATTTTTACTATCACTTAGTAATAATTTACTTGTATTATTATTAATAAAACCAAGATTATCATTTATTCTTTGGAAATTGGCACAATAACCAATTTTAGTAAAAGTACCTAATTCATTTACAAAATAGCCAATTTCTTGTTCATCAATAAAAACACCTAAACCATCATGAAGTAAAATGAAATTATTCATATAATGTTCATTAATTTTTGTAAGTTTAATATCATTACTATCAGTAATGCTTAAATGATAAGGTTGTCCAAAAAATTTGGAGCTATTTTTGAGATTTACGTTTAAAATTCCTTGATTGTTACCAGTCTTGCTAAAAAAAACAGTAGTAGTACTAAACAGTGGTTCCTTATTAATAATTAATGGTTTTGTTGTAGCATTACCATTATCATCTATTGTTAAATAAAATAATTGCCGATTAACATCACGAATAATGCCACCATTATCATTAATGGCAACAAAAGAATTTAATAGTATTGGATTAGGAACATTAATATTAATTGGTTTGATATTACCATCAACTTTTAGAATATAAGAATTTTGATCACCACCAACAAAAACGCCAAAAGTAGCATTTATAGTAGTAAAACTAGTTTTACCTTTTCCATAATGATAGGGAGTAACTAAGTTAGTTACTTTTCCGTCTGTATTAATTAAGTCAGCACCAATATCGGTACTAACGATATTATTACCAAAGTTAGTAAAAGTATGATTTGGAGTTTCAATGGCAGTAGCATCATCACTAATACCATTTTTAGTCATTAAAAATGAATTATTAATAAAATTACTATCATCACTTTTATGAAAATTATTTAAAGTAGCAATTCCTAAGTTATCATCAAATCTAATAAAATTACTAATTTGTAAGTCTAAATTATTATATGTGCCATCCTTATTTAATAAATAAGATTGTGCTTGTGAATTTGTAAAAATACCAGCAATAGAATTAGTTGAATCATTTTCATTTCAATTATAAAAATTTCCACTTTCAAAAGCTAAGGTTAAACTTTGTTCGTTTAGGATAGTATTTTCTGATTTTATTTCTTTATGATGATAATTATTTATTTTCACTTGGCTTAAATTAGTAAAAGTGACTAGTGAAATAGTAACTAGTGTATATAAAATTTTAAACATATTATCAATTCCTTTAATATAAACTAATATTAATTATAAAGATTTTGAAGATAGTGTATAGCAAAATAATAAAAATAAGTTACAATTTATATATGATATTTTATAAATTAAGGAATGATTATAATTATGAAAAAAATTTTAACATTAATGGGTACTATTGCTTTTGGTAGTGGAATAGTAACGCCAGTTTTAGCTTGTTCTGATCAACAACAAGATAGTATTTTAAAAGCAATTACTAATGGTAATGGTAATTATAATGGTTGAGAAGCAACTTTGTCAAAAGTTGGTATTAAAAAACCAGTGGATGTTCCTATTGATGGTCAAAGACCTGAAAAAGAACAAGTTATTAAAAATGAAGCATTAGAAAACAGTCTTGCACAATCACTTGCCAAATTAATTTTAGATAAAGCAAATATTAAAGAACCAACTTGATTTGATAGTCAATTAGAAGTGGGTACTAAATGTTATTATTTTACGATTGATAATGGTAAAATAGATGAATTAACAAAATCAAGAACTTGAGATGTTGATGCTTCAACTGGTAGAATTAGTATTAATATTACTTGTCAAGTTGGAGTAGTAAATAATGATAAAAGTTTTAAAGTTGAACAATACATAAAAAAAACTTTTAATATAAAATGTTCTTATACACAAAGCGATTACATAGTTTATAGTTGTGTTAGTGATGTTACTAAATTATCAGAACAAATAGTACCAATTAGTGTTGATGAAAAAACTAAACCTGATATTGATAAAACATATGCTGATTTTTCTCAAAAAACTAAAACTTTAGTTCAAGAAGGAATAAGTTTAGCATTAAATAATAATCCTCATGTTAATTCTGTTAATATTAATATCAAAGGAATTGATGGTCAAAAAGTTACAAGTTCTGGTCCTAATAAATTAGAACTTAAAGTTAATTTTGTGATTAGTTTTCAAGATTCATTAATTGACATGTCTTTACCTTCGCCTTATGATGATAGTAATTATGTTCCAACAATACTTCAATTTAATAGTTAAAAAGGAGTTTAATATGTCCAATAATTCAGAAGCAAAAAATAAAGATAAAGAGCCACCGTTAATTGTTGATGCCTTTACTTTTAAAAATATTGGTGTTAAGCAAGAGATCCATTCTTCATGAAAAAACTTTAATTGAAAAATAACTTCCAAAAATTTATTATTAATTTTTATTGGTGCTTTTTTAACAACTGTTTCCTTTTTTTATTTTATTAATCGTGCTGGTTTATATACTAATGGTTTATCAGCTTTTGCACAATTAATAGCTAAATTTATTGCCTTATCTTATAATGGCAGTATTACTGAACAAGAAACAACCCAAGCATTTTGATTTTATCCAGTATATTTTCTTATTAATGGTCCTATCATTATTTGAGGATTATTCAAGGTTGGATTTCGTTTTACTCTTTATACTATTATTTATTTGTTATTTCAAAACGGAATTAACTTTTTGTTAACATCAATTGATGTTCTTAAAAATTTTCAAGTTTTAGGTAATGAGCCATTAAAAGGTACTACAGATTATTGGCACTTAGTTTTACCACGTACTTTTATTTTTGCTGCTTTAGGTGGATTAATTTATGGTGCTGGTATTGGTATTTTATTTAAAACTGGTGGATCTAGTGGTGGTATGGATTTTATTAGTACTTATATTTCTATGAAACGTAAATATTCAATTGCTACTATTATTAGAAATACTAATATTATTATTGTTGTTATTGTTTTAATTCTTGATGGAACTTTTTTACAGAAAACTAGTCTTGTTGATAATTTTTTAGTTAGACCTTATTTTATGTCAACGCTTGTTTATATTTATGTAGCAGCTTTTGTTATGAATAGAGTTTATCCAAAATATATGTTGATGAGTGTCTTTATTATTTCTAATGAATTAGAGCAAATCCGTAATGATATTTATCGAAATAATTATTTACGTGGTGGTAATGTTTGAAATGTGAAAGGTTTGTATTCAGGTAATGAATATAAAATGATGATGACAACAATGTCATTATTAGAATATAATTTTTTTAAAACAAAAATAGTTCGAATCGATCCTAAAGTTTTTATGGTAGCAGTTCCTGCAAAATATATGCATGGTGGTAATGCAGGTAAACCTCCACAAAATGCACCTGTTAATATTACTGAAATTAATGATTTTTTAGAAAAAAACTAATAATATATATGTTATAATGTAATTAGTTTTATAATAATAGGTTTTTAGACTTCTAAATAGATTATTACATCTATAGTTAGTCTTTTTCTATTTTTTATAAAACAAAATTAGTTATAAACTATATTAAGAATTAAAAAAGAATGGAATAATTATGAAACATAATTTATCGCCAAAGGTTGTAAATGAGATTGTTAATAATATTCATACTGACTATAATAATAGTAGTAATCATTGATGAATTAAATTAATAAATAATCGTTTATGAATTAGTTTATGAATTATTACTGCCATTATTGCTCTAATTGCTATTGGTGCTAGTATTGGTATTAACAAATCATCATTTATTAAAAAACCATTTACCATTATTAGTATTATTGGATTTATTGTTGGATGTTTTTTATTAGTACAGAGTTTTGTATTAAAAACTAAAATTCATGAAAAATTAATAGAAGAATTACCAATTATTAACTATTATCAATGAGTTATTAAAGATAATAATTCACAAATGAATTTAACAACTATTAGTGATTATTGAACAATTGAACCACAAGGTAATTTACCTTTAGATGAACAACCTAATTATTATTATAATTATTGCGAACAAGTAATGATAGGAAGTATTAATGGTCAAAATTTTAACTATGGAAGTATCATTAACCAAAAAGTTATGTATGAAACAAGTTCTGGATATAATAGTGCTGCTCAAGTTATTGAAACAGAAAAAATTACTTGTTATTATACACGTTTTGTTTATTACACAACTATTATTAGGAATAATAATTTTACAATGACATTAACACCACGTAATATATTTTCAAAAAAATTTCGTAGTAAAAAGAAAGTTCAATTAGAATCACATTTATTTGAAGATTTATTTGAAGTAAAATGTGATAATCAAATTAAATTAAGATTAATTTTAGAACCAAAAGTAATGAATTTACTTAATGAATTTGCTTATAGTTTAGGAAATAAGGATTTACCAGTTATTCACATAGAAAATGAACAATTAACATTAAGTTGAAAATATGAATTAGGAAAAAATCCATATAATGATGGAAAAGGAAAATTGATGGTTTTACCCACTACTACTAATCTTGAAAAGTTTATTAATAAATTATTAGCAATGATTAGTAAAGATATTTTAAATTTAACGCAAGCACAAATGTGAGTTAATAGCTTACAATTATAATAATAATTTATATAAATTACTTTACAATAATTTAAAAATAAGGTAGATAAAATTATGAATAACTATCAATTATTAAAATCAAGTTGAAAATGATTTAACAATAAATATTTGATGCAGACGATCTTATGAATATTGTTAACAATTTGTTTGATTATTTGTGCAATTTTATGAGAAGTTAAAAGTAGTATTTTTAATAAAATTTTAACATTTGATTTTTTTAATAATGCTAGTATTACTGATGAAACTATTATTACTTTAAAAACTTATTTATATATTGCTATTTTTAGTAGTTGTATTGCAAGTAATACTTTAATATTTATTCAAATCAGATGTTGAATGAAAAAATATATTGAAAATAAATATAAGGTAATTTCAAATTTTGAAAATAATTTCTTTATTTTTAAAGCTTTATTAGTATTAAATGTTGCTAGAAACATTACTTATATTTTTTGTTTTACTAATGTTTTTACCACATTATTTGTTTTAACTTATTGATTTTGTTATTTTATTATTTATATTATTTTAGAAAAAATATTAGAAGAAAAAAATCAGATTCTTGGTAATCCTTGATGAAAAGATATAGAAAAACGATCATTATTTATTATTTTAGGTTTTGAAGTTTTATATTTAATTGTAAAAAATTCAATTTTGAATTTTACTAAGGGTGCTATTAACATTGATCAAGTTTTAAAGTACTTTATTCCCGCTAGTTCTTTAGCATTAATATTAGCAGTCTTTATTCAAAGTTTAGTTAAAAACGATGTTAAAACTATTTTAAAAAATATTAAAGATGTTAAAACCAAAGTTGATGATTTTAAAATATTTTATAATTGAGATTATAAAAATATCATTAGTGATTTTCTATTTGTTAAAGAAGCACCAATAATTATTCGAAATGAATTAAAACAAAAAGTATTAACTAATGAAGAAAAAAATAAAATATTTGAACTTTTACATGAAATTTATCAATTTCTAATATTTGTTGAAAAACAAAATATTAAAGTTAGTGAGTTGAAATATATTTATTATCATTTATTTTATGAAATAACAGATCACGCTGAAATTTCACAAATTAAAAATAGAATTATTAATACAAAAAAGAAAAATTTGAAGATAATACTAAAAAAGTAGTGATTATCTAAGGAAGTTTATTATGAAAAAAATATTAAAAATTATAAGTGTTTTTGCATTTACTAGTATTACTAGTATTAATATTAGCGCATGTGATGTTTTTCACAATTCATCAGTTGATTATCAGCAATTATTAGAAGATGCTGCAAATTTAATTGCTAATAATACTTATCCCAATTTTACTAATTTTTTAAAACCCGAAAATAAAACTCATGTTTCTGATTTTAAAAAATTAATTGAAGACAATATTTGGAACTTGTTTAATACTGCTCCAGAAGATTTTAGTAATATTACTTATGAAATTACTAATGGTCAAGATGAAATAAAAAAAATTAATAGTACTAACATTAAAATTCATTTAACTATTTATAATAATTCTGCAGTAAAAGATTGTAGTTTTAATGCTAATTTTAGTCCATTACAAGATTATATAAATGAAAAATTAGAACCATTAGTTAATGGAACACAATATTTATCAATTAATAAAAAGGATAGTGGTGGATTTTATAATGATTTAGTTACTGCTGGTGCTACTTTTAAAAGAGAAGAAAAAAATCAAAAAGAACAATATTTAAGAAATAATTCAGATGCAGCTGAAAATTTTTGAAAATCATTTCAAGAGTGAATTCCTTCTGAAGAAGTGAAAAACCCTTTACTTGGTAATATTTTAGTTCCATTGTTAAATTTTATTCCAAAAAAACCCGTTACTTGGTTAACTTTTGATAATTTTAAACCATATTTGTTAAATGCTGGTGGATATAATAATGTTATTGCTATTACTGGTAATAAAAAATTTGGTGATAAATATTATGATTATATAAAAATTGGATTAGAGGGTAAAAATTCAAAGGATATTGCTTTTGGTAATAAATATGAAGGTTTAACTTTTATTTTTACTACTAATAGTTAATTAATAAATTTTTAGTTCCTTTTTGAAAAGATAAAAATTAATAATAAAAATTACTTTTATAACTATTTTTGTTTTAAAAAAATTAAAAAAATATAGACAAGTTATAAAACACATGCTATTATTTTTTCATACCTTTTTAGGTTAAATAATATATGCGACTAAAAGAAGTAGTTTCACGTAATAATTATATTACTGGAAGCTACTTTTTATTTTAAAAAAGTAGCAACTTAAAAAAATATTATTATATATGAAAGAAGTGTTTAAAATGTCTCCTTTATTTACAGGTAATCAAAATCCTAATATTCGTAGAATGTCTGATGATAGTGCAATAAGTTTATTGGGTTCAAGTGGTGATTTTTCTAGCATATCTAATAGTAGTACAATATCTATTTTTGAAGAAACTGCTATTAAAGAAAACAAATATTTATCAAAAATAACTAAACTTTTAGGTAAAAATATTACTTTTATTGTTGCTCTTTCTGGTAATATCACTGCTCAAATGATAATTAGTACTACTGTTGCTAAAACACCATGAAATTGACAAACTATTAAGGATAGTTTGATATTTAGTGGTATACTTATTGGTTGTGATACAGCTATTGAACCTTTTATTTTTGATTCAATCGAAAATATTGAAAATTGAGTTATAGATAAATGAAAAAACAATGAAAATAATATTAATGTAGGAAAAGAAATAATAAAAGTTATTCCTTTCTTATTATTTTTAAGTTATTCTGGTGTAATTTTGGATAGAGCTTCTAATAATATTTTAGATAGTTGAATTTCAATGGAAATTCTTGGACAGACAACTATTGAATTTACTAGTTATGTGTTAAATATGACTTTTCATGGTGCAATCATTTCTAGGATAGAAAAAGTAATAAAATTAGGTTGAGAAAAAGTTAAAAGTTTATTTAATAACAATATTAATGATATAGAAAATCAACTTCTTAATAGTGAACAAAATAGTGATGAAAATAGTAATTTTTTTTATAAAAATATTTTACCATTATTTTTTATAACACCAATATCAATGGCTATAACATGAGGTACTGAGAATTATATATCTAATCAAGAATTTACTTGAAAAAAACTGTCAACAGATGCTCCAAAAGTTATTGGTGGTATAACTCTTTCTCTAGTTTCATCTTTACTTAATTGTATGGTTAATAAAGAAGGAATACCATTTCTTCCAAAACTGAGTACTGTTATAGATACTATTAAAAGATGAACTGGTTATCAACAAAATAATGGTAATATTGAACAATCAGTAACATCATGTCAATCCTCTATTAATGATTCTTGTTTAGTAGATGTTTTTAGTGAATTAGAAAGTATTGAAGAATTTTCTAGTGTTATTGGACAATTATGTAATGAAGAAGAATGAAATTTTGAAAAATCAAAACTATCTTTTGAAAGTGATGAAGAATTTTTTGATGCTGTTGAAGAGCAGAAAGTAGATAGTAATTTTGGATCTACTACTAAGCCAAGAAATAACTATGGAACATTCAATAACTATTGTGAGGGTACAAATTCTTTGGATGGTGGAATTAGTAGTTCAATTCTTAAAACAGAGTTTGAACAATCATTTCTTTCAAAGCCACGCTCATTTACTATATAAAACAGTATATAGTAAATGTATAATAATATTTCTATATTATATAATTATGTGATTTTGAAATTTAATAAATCAAAAAAAGTATTTTAGTAAATTAAAGTACTTTTTTTATTGTATATTTATTTTTTCAATTATAAATTTAAATTGGGATTTAATCAAAATACCATATAATTCAATATTATTTTATACTTTTTTAAATTTACAATTGTTTATATTAAATAAAATTAAAAAAATTATATTTTTGATGAATCTTAATATTGGTACAAGGAAACTACTAATATAAATTAGAACTATTCTGATATTTTTATTTTTAAATTTAATTAAAAATCAGATTATAAAAAATGTTATTTTTAACATATATAGAAGGAGAAAAAATAAATGTATACTAGTGATGAAGAAAATATTTTTATAGAAGATTTGGAATGGCAACCCTTTTTAGGACTATTTTTTGGTAGACATTTATTTTTGATAATTAACTGGAGTTAAGTAGTTTAAAGTGCTGTGAATTCTTATGTTGTTATATCAGTTGATGTAATCAAATAATTCTAATTTTAATTGGATTAATGATGTAAAATTTTTATCATTAATAAATTCAATTTTGAAAGTTTTAAAAGTTGCTTCAGCAACAGCGTTATCATAAGGACAACCTTTTTTGCTTAAAGAGCGATTAATATTGAATGCTAGTAAAAGTTTATCAATAATTTTATTATTAAATTCATTACCGCGATCACTATGAAATATTTGAATATCTTTTAAACAACGATTTGAGTGCATAAATGCTTGATGTACTAATGATGCATCTTTTTTAGTACCTACACTATGTCCAATAATTTCGCGGTTAAATAGGTCAATTAATAGGCAAATATAGTTTCATTTACCATTAACTTGAACATAAGTTAAATCACTAACAATAACTTCATTTTTAAGCCTATTATTAAAGTTTCTATTAACGATATTGGTTATTTGACTATCGTTGACTTTATTATGATGATTTTTGAATGATAATTTAGTGTATTTTGATATTAAATTATGTTTATTCATAATTTCTTTAATTTTTCTGCGTGACAAATAAATATTCTTTTCTTTTAGAACAACTTTTAATCTTCTTGTTCCATAAACTTCTTTATTTTCTTTAAAAACACTAATAACAGCTTCATCATAAATATTATTTTGTTTTTTTTCTTTTTCCTTTAAATTAAAATAATATGTTGATTTAGAAAGTTTTAAAAAACGACACATTGTGCGAATTTTATATTTAACTTTATTTTTAGCAATAATTTCTATTTTCTGCCTATTATTAGTGCTGCTTGCTTTAAAATATCATTTTCCATTCGTAACTGTTTTAATTCTTTTCTTAATTTAATTAATTCATTTTCTTCAATAGAACGATTATCTTTAGTTTTAAAACTGCCTGAATTAGTAAATTGCTTAATTCAATTATAAGTAGCTGCTCTTGTAACATTGTACTCTTTAGCAAGACAAGACACTGACTTACCGCTTTGATATAAAGCTACTATTTGTTTTTTAAATTCATCGGTATATGAGTTAATATTGGCCATAATTATAGTTCCTTTCTTTTAACTAATTTGTTCACTTGTCTACGTAATTAGTGTCCAATAAAGTGTAACCTATCCAATGTTTCATACAAACATCGAAAAGGTCTAGTTGCAGATTTAAAACCAATTTATAGTGCATGTAGTGAAGAACAAGCAATGCAAGCTTTAGAATCGTTTGAAAGTAAATGAAATAAACAATATCCTCAAATTACTAAATCTTGATATAAAAATTGAGATAATTTAATGGTTTTTATTAGTTATCCAGTAGAAATCAAAAGAGTGATTTATACTACAAATGCTATTGAATCTGTTAATAGTCAATTACGAAAAATCATCAGAAATAAAAAAGTTTTTCCCAATGATATGGTAGTTTTCAAAATATTTTACTTGGCAATTGAAAATATAACAAAAAAATGAACATTGCCTATTCAAAATTGAAATACAGCAATTGCTCATTTTATGATAAAATTTGAAGACAGAATTAATCTAAATTAGTAACTTTGTAAAACAAAGATACACAGATTATTAAAAAGCCTCAACTTAGAACCTTCATTTTCACTAATTCATAATCCTAAAACATCTTTTTTGCCTTCTAAATCAACTCCTAATGCTATATAAACTGATTTGTTAATAATCCGTTTATCTTGTCGTACTTTAACTACTATACAATCAAAATAAACAATAGGATAAATACTTTCTAATGGTCGATTTTGTCATGCTTTAACATCATCAATAACATCATCAGTAATTTGACTAATAACACTTTCACTAATATCAGCACCATGATATAACTCTTGCAACTGCATTCTAATGTCAGATAATGTCATTCCTTTTGCATACAAGGAAAGAACTTGTTGATCAAAACCATCAAATCTTCTTTGCCTTTTAGGAACTATTACAGGAGTAAAATTACTATTGCGATCTCTTGGTACATCAATTTCAATTTTACCTTGTTGAGTTATTAATTTTTTTGAACTTGTACCATTACGAGCATTTTCAGTAGTACTATGTTGATTTTTTTCATATCCTAAATAATTTTGCATTTCAGAATTCAACATTTTTTCAACTAATCTTTTTGTTAATTCTTTATATAAACCGCCAGGTTTAAAAACTGTTGTTAAATCTTCAGTATTTTCTAGTAATAAATCTACTGCTTTTGATATTGGATCATTATTATTAAAGTTATCTTTTTTAGCCATCTGTAACTCACTCTTTCTAGTCATTTAATTATATTTACTAGAATTAATTAAACATAGTTATTTTTGTAAGTTACACAGATTACTAAACATTTCCGAAATTGTATTTAAATAATACAATTTTTTTAAATTTATTGCAACTAAAATACTTATAATTAAGTTTAGTAAGTGTTAAACTTATGAAATAAAATTAAGGAGAATTTAAAGATGACAATTAAAGCACTTAAAAAATTACAGTTATTAACTGTATCATTATTTATTTTAACTATTATAATTATTACTATTGGTTTAATTTTAATAGGTATTTCAAATTACTATGATTATGTACAAATTGATAAAAATTCAAAATTAATTTTAAGACAAATACATGGATTTAAATTGTTAAATATTTTAAGTATGAATTATATTTTAATTCATTCTCCAAGTTTTATATGTTATTTTACTGAAAATAATAACAATTATAATAATTGAATTCAGTTACAAATTGGAATTATTTTTTGTTATATTTTAGTTCCAATTTTAACAATTATTACTATTTCGTTAACTTTTTTCATTATTGGTTTAAAAGTAAAAATCAAAAATAATAATTTTTGAGATGCTATTGCAAATTGTGAAATAATAAGTAATTATTACGTTCATTAAATTATGTTTCTAAATTTATCTTATTACATTTAAAAATAACCATTTTAATATAAATTGAAATATTATATGTTCTATTACCAAGCATTTCTTTTAAAACATGTCAAATATTAGTTTCTGTAAAACAACCAATATTTCATTTTGCACCTTGATTTTCAATACCTTCTTTATTATTTTTAAAGTATTGTTTTTTTAATTTTTTATGATTATCTAATTGATTATATAAATAGTTAATTAATTGTTCATATTGACCATTATTAATTAAATTGGATAGGTTACACTTTATTGGACACTAATTACGTAGACAAGTGAACAAATTAGTTAAAAGAAAGGAACTATAATTATGGCCAATATTAACTCATATACCGATGAATTTAAAAAACAAATAGTAGCTTTATATCAAAGCGGTAAGTCAGTGTCTTGTCTTGCTAAAGAGTACAATGTTACAAGAGCAGCTACTTATAATTGAATTAAGCAATTTACTAATTCAGGCAGTTTTAAAACTAAAGATAATCGTTCTATTGAAGAAAATGAATTAATTAAATTAAGAAAAGAATTAAAACAGTTACGAATGGAAAATGATATTTTAAAGCAAGCAGCACTAATAATAGGCAGAAAATAGAAATTATTGCTAAAAATAAAGTTAAATATAAAATTCGCACAATGTGTCGTTTTTTAAAACTTTCTAAATCAACATATTATTTTAATTTAAAGGAAAAAGAAAAAAAACAAAATAATATTTATGATGAAGCTGTTATTAGTGCTTTTAAAGAAAATAAAGAAGTTTATGGAACAAGAAGATTAAAAGTTGTTCTAAAAGAAAAGAATATTTATTTGTCACGCAGAAAAATTAAAGAAATTATGAATAAACATAATTTAATATCAAAATACACTAAATTATCATTCAAAAATCATCATAATAAAGTCAACGATAGTCAAATAACCAATATCGTTAATAGAAACTTTAATAATAGGCTTAAAAATGAAGTTATTGTTAGTGATTTAACTTATGTTCAAGTTAATGGTAAATGAAACTATATTTGCCTATTAATTGACCTATTTAACCGCGAAATTATTGGACATAGTGTAGGTACTAAAAAAGATGCATCATTAGTACATCAAGCATTTATGCACTCAAATCGTTGTTTAAAAGATATTCAAATATTTCATAGTGATCGCGGTAATGAATTTAATAATAAAATTATTGATAAACTTTTACTAGCATTCAATATTAATCGCTCTTTAAGCAAAAAAGGTTGTCCTTATGATAACGCTGTTGCTGAAGCAACTTTTAAAACTTTCAAAATTGAATTTATTAATGATAAAAATTTTACATCATTAATCCAATTAAAATTAGAATTATTTGATTACATCAACTGATATAACAACATAAGAATTCACAGCACTTTAAACTACTTAACTCCAGTTAATTATCAAAAATAAATGTCTACCAAAAAATAGTCCTAAAAAGGGTTGCCATTCCAAAAATTTTATTACCTTATTATTTTGAATTAAAATCAAATCCTATACATTCTAATAAGGATGATAGTTGAAAATATAAAGATGTAAAAGTAATACTAAAATCTGAATATTTTGATTTTACAGATATGAATAATATTAAATTAAAAAATAATGATATTAGTCAAAATGAATTATTTAAACTTGATGATAATCAATTAAATTGATTATCTATTACAAATGAATTAGAAAGCAATAATATTCCGTCATTAATTCCAGCAGATTGAACATTAGGAAATGGCGAATATGGAAAATACTTTACAAGAGTAATTATTAGTAACAATAAAATTGAGAATGCTTTAAATTTATATGGTTCAAATAAATCTCAATTATTTTCTAAATTAGAATTTTATGAAGAGATATTACAAATTGATAATAAAAATGAATTTGAATTGCAAATTAAAAATCCAATTAATAATTTAAATCGGATTGAAATTAGTGGAATATTTGGTGCTGGTAATTATTATTTAATTTTAATAACTGACAAACAAGAAATAAACTTAACTAATATTAATTTATTTGACAAATATAATGAAAATATTTCTTATATTAATTTAGAAATTTAAATGTTATTTATTAAAATAACCATATGGATAATTGCCATCTCATGGTATATCTATTCTTTCAATAGTATCTCCACCATTATAAAATTTTGTTTTTTTAGGATTATCAGCAAAGTATATTTTAAATTCACTTTTTATAGAAACTGAAATACCATGAATGTCAAACATTCATATTTTCTGAACACCCATTATAGGTTCTTTATATGAATTTAAATAATATTTAAGTCCACTAAGATTATGGGTAAGCACCCCCCCATGATTAATCCTATTGCTCCAGTTGTAGCACTAGTTAGTGCTAATGCTAATGTTATTTTACTTAAATTTGCTTTTATTCATGTTTTCATATTAAATTACTCCTTTTTTCCTTGATTTTACTTATAAATTGTACTATTTTTGATTATTTTTACAAGTACGTTTTTAAACGCAAAATAACGCCTAAATAAAAGGCGTTTATTTTGTGATACCTATACTATTAATGATATTGTAGTTGTTTATTATATGGCAAATGTGAAGATGCTTTTTTTCACAGTAGCATTATTTTTACCCCTAATTACATTTTTATATGGATACAATGCATAAAATAATCCATCATACGGGTCTTGATACATATTTTTATCAGGAATGTTAGTTTTGGTTTGGTCATAACGTAATTCTTCTAAACATTGAGTAGTCTTTGGTAAATCATCTTTATTTGCATAAAAGTTTCCATAACTCATAATGTTTCTCATTCAAACTACTCTATTAGTTAATCCTGCTTCTTGATTTAAATTTGAAGCATGTTTAATAGCAGTTTGTGTGATTAAAATAGTATTATGTTCATCTATTAATTTTTGATTTAATCAATCAATGGCAGTTCGTGCTTTATCATCATAAAAATAAATTGCTTGTTCAAAATTTTCAAAATTATCAATTAATCTTAAAATTTCATTAACATAAGCATTAATTTTTTCATTTTCATTTATAAAATCATTTGGAGTAACTACTAATTCACAAATAATATAAGCATCATAATAACCAGTATTATTATATTCTTTAAAACCCACTACTATAAATACAGTATGGTCTTTATGACCAGTTGCTCAATCCACACCAACTGAATAAAAATCAAATTTATACATATCTTTTTTTGAATTATAAAATTCTTTTAAATCATATGGTTGTCAGCACTTTACAGTTTTTTGAAATGGGAAAATTGTTGCATCACTATCTAAAAATTCAAAACCATAAAAAACAGTATTAAATTCATCAGGATTACTTTTTTTCATTTCTAATAATGTTCTTTTTTTGAATATCTGGTAATTTATTTCAAAATGGTTGAATAGTAAATCTTAAAACAAATAAACCTAAACCACTAAACATATCTTGATTTTCATAATAAATTTTGCCATTTTTTTTAAGATTTTCCATCACTTTATCATTTAATGGTAAAAATGGCGTACAGTATTTTAAATAAAATGGATGATATTTATCATAAGGATTACATGTAAAAGTAATAAAGAAACTTTTATAAAAATAGCGAGTAATTTTTTTTCCAAAATTAGGACTATATATATTTTTATCAATAAACGTTCAACTTCATTCTTTAATAGGTTCTTTTGATACTTTAATACGATTACTTCTAAACATAGAGTTTTGTAAACGTTCATATCGATATGTTAATTGCTTTTCTGTTAGTGTTTCTTTTTCTTCTGCCATAATAATTTCATCTGTTCTTGAACCTAAAAAACTTGAACCACCGGCTTCTTTTCCAAAAATCTTATTACCATTAGCATAACCAATAAAGTCAATTTGTTGATTATTAGGAAAAATAATACATCCACCATCCTTAGTTATTTTTCATTTAATACCATGTGGATTATTAGGTAATAAATTAATATTATATGTATCTAATAAAACTTGACAAACTGGAATGGCAACCCTTTTTAGGACTATTTTTTGGTAGACATTTATTTTTGATAATTAACTGGAGTTAAGTAGTTTAAAGTGCTGTGAATTCTTATGTTGTTATATCAGTTGATGTAATCAAATAATTCTAATTTTAATTGGATTAATGATGTAAAATTTTTATCATTAATAAATTCAATTTTGAAAGTTTTAAAAGTTGCTTCAGCAACAGCGTTATCATAAGGACAACCTTTTTTGCTTAAAGAGCGATTAATATTGAATGCTAGTAAAAGTTTATCAATAATTTTATTATTAAATTCATTACCGCGATCACTATGAAATATTTGAATATCTTTTAAACAACGATTTGAGTGCATAAATGCTTGATGTACTAATGATGCATCTTTTTTAGTACCTACACTATGTCCAATAATTTCGCGGTTAAATAGGTCAATTAATAGGCAAATATAGTTTCATTTACCATTAACTTGAACATAAGTTAAATCACTAACAATAACTTCATTTTTAAGCCTATTATTAAAGTTTCTATTAACGATATTGGTTATTTGACTATCGTTGACTTTATTATGATGATTTTTGAATGATAATTTAGTGTATTTTGATATTAAATTATGTTTATTCATAATTTCTTTAATTTTTCTGCGTGACAAATAAATATTCTTTTCTTTTAGAACAACTTTTAATCTTCTTGTTCCATAAACTTCTTTATTTTCTTTAAAAGCACTAATAACAGCTTCATCATAAATATTATTTTGTTTTTTTTCTTTTTCCTTTAAATTAAAATAATATGTTGATTTAGAAAGTTTTAAAAAACGACACATTGTGCGAATTTTATATTTAACTTTATTTTTAGCAATAATTTCTATTTTCTGCCTATTATTAGTGCTGCTTGCTTTAAAATATCATTTTCCATTCGTAACTGTTTTAATTCTTTTCTTAATTTAATTAATTCATTTTCTTCAATAGAACGATTATCTTTAGTTTTAAAACTGCCTGAATTAGTAAATTGCTTAATTCAATTATAAGTAGCTGCTCTTGTAACATTGTACTCTTTAGCAAGACAAGACACTGACTTACCGCTTTGATATAAAGCTACTATTTGTTTTTTAAATTCATCGGTATATGAGTTAATATTGGCCATAATTATAGTTCCTTTCTTTTAACTAATTTGTTCACTTGTCTACGTAATTAGTGTCCAATAAAGTGTAACCTATCCATTATTTTCTTTTAAAAAATCTAATAATTGATAATATTTACCATTAACAAATAAATCATATGCATTTGTTAATTTTTTATTATCTACTTTTCTATTAAAAATAAATCCTTTTTTCAATGCTTTAAATGCATGATGTCTATCAATTACATAAGGAATATTTTCTTTTTTAGCAGTAGTTTTAATTCAAGGCGCACCATCACCAATAAATACTAAACTACTTTTAGTATAAATAAATTGTAAATCAAGAAATTCATAAATTTTATCAATTAATTCTTGTCTTTTAATTCTTTGACCATTTTTAGTTTTCATATAAGTAATTTTTTTATCTTTTAAAACATTTCTACTTTTAGTAGATTTTTCTAAATCTTTACCTTTATTTGCACTAATTGTACGAATACGATTTTTTTGTTTTTTATTATCAAATAAAGAACTTATAAAACAATCATCCATATTTACAAATAATTTTTCAGTTGGTAATACTACTTTCTTTTCCTTTATTTCTTCAACATTTATTACTGCATTTTTCATTACATTAGTAATATATGTTTTTGAAAAATTACTATTTTTTATAGTATCTTGTACATCACTTTGTCTTTTACCATTGCCTGAATTTTTTATTATTGTATGCTCTAAACTTGTAAGTGTTCTTTTTCTTTTTTTAATTTTTATATAATCATCTAAAGGATAATAATATTCATTAGTTTCTAATATTAAATAACATCTACGATAAAAATTATTTATTTTACCATATTGAGTATTTGGACTTCTTGGAGCAGTTTTAACATATTTATGTTTACTTTTATCATATATATATTGATGTCAAAAATCATCAAATGCTTTTAATAGATTTGTGAAATAATTTAAACCATTATTTTTAATTTGATTATCAAGTTCATCATAATTAAGTTCATTGTTAAGAAAATTCATAATATTATTTCCTTTCTTAATTTATGAATTGATTATAGTAATAATTATTATTAAAGTGGTGAAATATGACTTTATGAAAATGTTATAATTAGTATATAAATATTGAATATAGGTGATAATATGTCAGCAAAAAGAAAAGAACTAGGAAATTATGATGTTACAATTAGTAATTATTTAAGAACAAAAAATAAAACATTAACACCACAAGGATTAAATAATGCTCTTGGAATTGATAGAAAATTTATATTTGATTGCCGACGCAGAAGCAGTCCATGACAACGTAATTTTTTAAAAAGTTATGATAAAGCACGTAGTATTATTTCAACTCATATGTTAGAAAAAGCATTAATAAAACCAGAATTAATTTATACACATTGATTAAAATCTCATCCAAATGAATTTGATATTAATGAAGATGATAATAATACACAAAGTAATATAATTATTAATCTTTGTGAACCAAGAAAAATTGAAAATGATGATTAAAAACCTATAATAAATATAGGTTTTTTTCATTTATTTTAAAGGATAAAAATGATATAATTAACATGAAACATGGCGTGACTATTTGCCTAATAATAGGAATAATTATTATTAAATAAGGAGTTTAAAATGGAAAATTTTAAATGAGATAACAATGTAGATTATTCTAATCCAGAAAATATACAACGTTTAATAAAAGAACATGAACAATTTATGGAAAATAAAATGTTTAAACCTAAATTAAAAGAATATGAAAATAAAATTAATAGTTTTGAAGAGCAACAATTATTTTCTAATATTAAAGATACTAAAAAAGTAAATTTAATTAAAAATTTAATGAGTACTGATAATTATAAATCTTTATCTAAACAAGAAGCATTTAATAAAATAAATGAAGATTATAAAGAATTTTTAATTGATAAAACAGAATCTATTAAACAAGAAAATAAATCTAATTCAAATGATTTTAATCCTAAAACTCTTTTAGATTTACATACAAATAGTATTAATCCAGAAGAATTAGAAAGAAAATTAAATGAAAAAGCAAAAACTACAGGTATTACTGACCCTAATGAATTAGAAAAACTTGTAAATTTAGCAAGAGGAAATGCACTTCAATCTATTAAATAGAAAGAGGATAATATGGCAATTCCACAAATACCTAAAGCATTTATTATTGGTGGTAATTCTCCTACTGAAAATGCTGTTTTAAGTGTACTTGAAGCACAAGTTCGTGGTGAATTAACTGCTGAATTAAGTACTTTATTTATGAGAAATACTGTTACTGCTGACCAAATAGCAAATATTAGTGGTGTAGCAATGGCAATATATAGAGCAACTGTTCGTGTATTATGAGGTTCAACATGAGATGAATTTACTGGTACAAAAAGACAAAAAGGAACAGTTAAAACAACAACATTAATTATTGATAAAGAATTAACAATTGATTTTAATATTCCAGAATTTGATATTGAAAGATTTATGACTTCACCAGCAAATATAGCAACACAAATTGTTTCAAATTGAACAAGTTCATTTATGAGAAATTTAAGAGAAAATTTTGAATTAATATTTTTACAAGGTACAAAAGATTATGCAATTGCTAAATCATTAGTATTACCTTTAAATTTAAATAATATGACTAAAGAACAAGCATTAAATGCTTATTATATAATTGGAGAAAAAAATAATAAATTAATTAAAAAAGTAGATGATATTACAGTTGGTATTAATAAAGCAGATTTAACTGGTGCTTGTGGTATTGATAGTAGTTTTAATTTAGCAAAAGCATTTACTTTATTAAATTATGGACAAATTGCTGCAAATACTTTAGCAACTGGTAAAAGATATACAAATCAAATTATGGGAATGGAATTTTATGAAAGTTTTTATTTAGAACAAGATTTTATACATGATACTGTTTCTGGTATGCATTTAGAAAAAGATTATAAATTATTAGATTTATTTGGAGTAGTTTATAATCGCTATATGTGAGGTATGCCTATTTCATTTACAAAAGTAAGAAATAAATTAGATAATGCTACTGATAATATTCGTATTATTGGTAAAGCATTATATTCATTACCATCAGCAATAAGACCTAATTTAATGTATATAATTCAAGAAAAAATGCCAACAATAGATGAAATTAAAGAAGCAAGAACAAAAAATTATAAAGTTGATGCAACTAATATTAATGCAACTTATCAATCAACTGATTATGATAATATGAATATTTTAGATTTACAAGATGTAATTTATTATAAAAATTTAGGAAAAATTACTATGGCAGGAACTACTCCTACTAATGATGAATTAGAAACTACAATAATAAATATTGGTAATAATGGTTATGAAAAAGGTAAAGTAACATTTAGTAATATTACATCAACAAGTGCTATTATTTCTGGTAATAATAAAGATTATTATGGAACAGTAAAATTAGAATTTACTAAAAAATAATTATGGAATTTATATATAAATATTTTAATGAAAAAGCACATATTACTATTTATTCTGCTAAACCAGAAGATTTAACTACAAGTAATGATATTAGAGCAATTTTATTAGATGAATATCCTAAATTAAGAAATGATTATTTTATTATTAGTGATGTACATGATAATTATGCTATATGTGTAGGAGATAATATCCATTGTGAAGGTAAAGTAATTATTAAAATTGAAAAACAAACTAATTTATTAAAAGGAGTAAATGAAAATGCCAAATGATATCACTATACAATCAAGTAATTATACTTTATTAAAGATAATTCGTTCTTCAATAAGTCCTTTATCGGCAATGATTGGTACAAGTGCTTATTATGGTCAAGTAATTGCAAATCCATTATTAGGTTCAATTAATAGTTTATTATTTGGTAAAAAATTAGGTTTAGATATATGAAATTTAAATCAAAGACCAACTACTAAAACTAAATTAATTAATAGTTCTAAAAAAATCTTATTAGGTTTAGGAACAATTGGTTTAGCAAATTATGCTAAATTTACTAATTCTTCAATTAATCCAAATCCAAATCCATTTCCAGATTTATTATTAAAAAATAATAAATTAATGGATTGAGATACATATATTAGTTTAAATGCTTATGGTATTTCAAATCTTATTAGTGGATTAACTGAATTAATTCCTAATAGATTTGAAACAATAAGAAAGATTTGTAATATGGCTACTGGGGGATGTTTAATATCAAGTGGTGTTGCTATGGGTATTAATAATGATTTTAATAATGCTTATGCTATTCCAACAATTATTGCTGGTGCAAGTGAAATTATTCATAATTTATTACCTATGGAAACTACAAATCATAATCAAGAAATGCAAGAAACAACATTTACTAATGAAACTACAAGATTAATTAATGATAATAGATTCACAATTAATAGTGAAACAACTAGTCAATATGGTAGTGATAATATGAGTGAAGTAATATTAGATAATGCTTCCTTAAATTGAGATTATAACCATATGAGTTTATAATGTTACCTTTAATTATTAGAATTATCTATTCTGCATTAGAAACTAATGATATTAAAACTGCAATTATTAGTTTATTAAAGTTATATAGTAAAAATCAAAGTTTAAAATCAGTTTTAGATAGTGAAAATGTTAATGAGACAGAACTTGACCAACCATATTCGACTTTTAATCCAAATATTATTAAAAAACTTATTTCAATTATGAAACCTAGTGAATTAACTGAATTAAAATCACAATTAGATAAATTAATATTTAAACCTATAAAGAAAATTAATAATTTATTTAAAGAAGATAAAAAAGATATTAATAATAAAGATATTGAACAAAATAGTCAAGATGATAAAGGTTGAGTAATATTATCAAGTTCATGATTTAAAAAAGGTTTATTTTATAAATCTAATCAGTCATTAAAAGTTGGAATATTACAAGGTTTATTTCAAAGTGATACATCTAAAAATAAACGATGATATGGTGTATATACTTATCCAAATGTACCAGAAGAAACTTGAAATTTAATGAAAGTTCAAAAAGGTAAAAATGGTAATGGTGCTGGAACAATATTTTGAAGATATTTTTTAAGAGGTTTTTTACCAAGTCAAATACGTTTATATGTAAAGAAACAACTTAAAGAACAGAAAGGTATTAATAAAGGTAAACAACGTTATAACGTTATTAAATCAACTAATATTAATGTTTTAAAAACAACTGCATTTATTAATAGATTAGAGCGTGGATTTTTTAAACTTAAAGAATTTAAAACTTTACCAAAAACTGAATTAGGTAGTAGAGCATGAAGAGTAGAAAGAAAAGAATATTTAACTTTTCATAAAATTAATAATTTAAATAAAAATATTGGTATTTCAATTTATAAAAATAAAAGTAAATATAAAACATGAAAGTAGGTGATAATTATTATTGAATTAGATAAACCAATTAAACCAATTGGTATATGAAATACTATTAATCCAATATCAAAAGATAATAAAGAATACAAAAGATTAAATAAAATTTGATTTAGTAAAAATAGTACTCATATTGATAAAATTAAAATTTTAATATCAAATATTTTAAAAATAACAAGTCATATTATAGGTATGTTAATAACATTATTTTTTACAATAACACCTTGATTAATACCTAAAATACCAATATCAATGGGAATAGGTAATTATACTAATCAATATAATTTTACTTGACCAGACCATTTAATATTAACTTTATTTCCTATGTTTGGTCATATTGGATTAAACTTAGTAACTAAATTAGGTAATTATGGAAAATTAATTAAATATATATTAATAACAATACCAATTATTATTACAAGTCCTTATTTAATATATCAATATAAAGAAATTAGAAAACATAAAAAAGAATGTCAATTATGTAAACAACATTCAAATAAAATACAATTGGAGGAATAAAAAATGAATTTTTCAATAGAATGAATTTCAGCAATATGTGGAGCAGTAGCTACTGGAATAGCTATATCAGGAGGATTAGCTTTATTTAGTAAATTAATTAAAAAATCAAAGAAAAATAAATTAGCAAAAGAATTAAAAAGAGATAAAGAAATTGAATTTATTAAATCAAATATTAAACAAATAAATTCTCAATTACAATTAGAAACTACATCAATTGCTAAATCTTTAGATAGTTTTAATAATGATAATGAAAAAGATGAAGTATTTAAAAATACTATTATTAGTCAAAGAGCTTCTAAAAAAGAATTATCAGAAAAAGATAAGAAAAAAGCAACTAAAGTTGGAATTTAAAGGGTTTAAATACCCTTTATTTTACATTAAGGAGTAAATTATTATGGCTATTAAAGACCCAATTTTATTTATAACAGTTGAAGAATTTAAAAATTCTAAATATTTTAATGATTTATTATTTGATAAAGTAACTACTCCAGATAATGAAATTTGATTTGCAATATCTGTAGCAAGTAGCAATATTGATTATTTAAGTGGTTTTACTATTTCAAAAAAATGACCAGAAATAACACCAACTGATTTTACAGATAATATTCAAACAGCAACTACTCACTATGTTAGGTTTTTATTAACTAAAGATGTAGATTATTTACGTGGTCAAGGTTCAATTAGTCAAGGTGGATTAACTTATAGTGAAACTAATCCAGATGACCCTTATTTTATACCACCAGAAGTATTTAATTATTTAAGAAAAATTAAAGAATATCCAAATATTAAAGGTTTTAATTTAAAAGGTATAGAACCACAAAAAAATAATTGATTTAATAAATTTATTTCAAATTGTGGTGAAGATAGTCCATTAAATGCATACATACCTTATAATAATATAAAATCATTAGATTCTAGAACTAAAATTACTATTAATCATCCACAAAATTTATTAAGACCAGTAGTTAATATTGATACTACTGGTATTAAAACTGATATTGATAATTCATTATGAGAAATTATTACAGATAATCCTAATTTTATAAAGCCAAAAGATTTTAAAGGTATTGATGTTAATGGTAAAAGAATTATTGATGTTGGTACACCTACATTTTTAAGTGATGCTACTACTAAACAATATGTTGATAATAAAATTCCTGATTTATCTAGTTATTATAAAAAAGAAGAAACAAATGAATTATTAAATAAAAAACAAGATAAATTAATTGCTGGTGAAAATATTACTATTGATGAAAATAATAAAATTAGTGCTACTGGTGGTAAAGTAGATTTATCTGATTATTATAAAAAAGAAGAAGTAGATAAAAAATTAGAAGATAAAATGGATAAAGACCAATTTAAATATGCTTTTGCTATTAATACTATTGGTACTGAAATCCCTAATTTAGAAACTACTAATAAAACTGTTTCTGGTGCTATTAATGAATTAAATAAAAAACAACCACATATTCCACAGTGAAAAGAAGTAGGAACAAAAGTTAATATAAATCATATTAAATATAATTTTAAATCAAATATTAAATATAAAATTTATTATAATTTTGAAAGTCAAACAAGTAATAAGAAATTTGCTTTTATTTGTAAAGAATTTTTATATGGTGAGTTAAATACTGATGTTCAAACTTTGGATTGAGATAAAGTTAATGATAGAATAATGGTTTCTTTACAAATGCAAAATGATACAATTGCTATTGTTAGTGACCCTACAAGATATGGTCAACTTTTAAAATTAGAAGAATTACAGGAATAATATTATGAATAAAGAATTTACTTATTTACATGAAATTAGTTATTGATTATTAAATAAAAGTGATTTTACTCATAGTGAATATAATTTAAGTGGAAGTAGATATTCTAGTAAAACATATAGTATTGCAGAAGAATTAGCAATATTAATTGCTATTTCAATTAAAGTTAATAAATCAATTGCTATATATTGTTTTAGAAAATTAAATAAAGATATTAATGATTTAGTTAAAGAAATATATAATGCTTTAATAACAATTAGTTTTAATGATTATAAAAATTTTACTTTAAAATATCCAAATAAACAAGCAGACTTTCGTTTTAAAGGTTCAAAATCATTTATTAGAGTAATGGGTGTATATAGTAATTCAAATGATAGAATACCTTTAAAAGGTCTTTCTCGTAGTGAAATAAAAGGTTTTGATTTAGCAATTGAATGATGTGAAGAAGCAAATGAATTTAGTCAAGCAGAATTTCAAGCAATAACATTTGCATTAGGTAATGCTGAAAAAAGAATTAAAATAAAAAGTTGTAATCCAGATAATATTTATCAATATTTTATTGAATATATGAATAAAATTGTACCTTTTAATTTAGAAATTATGAAATCTAATAATGAACAAATTAAATCAATATTTGATAATAATATATTTAAATTATTTCATTATAGTAATTGAAAAGTAAACTCTCATAATTTGACATTAGATATGATTAATGATTTAGAAGAATTAAAAGTATTAGACCCTATTAAAGCACAAAGTTGATATTATGGAGTTCCTAGTGTTTTACAAGGTGCTATATTTGCAAGATATCTTGATAAAGTAGGAACTAAATTAGATTTTCAAGTACAAAGATTAACTGGTGGTTTAGATATAGGTATGGCAACAAGTAGTAGTGGTCATCCTACTGCTGCTTCATTATGATTTATTGGTGAAAATGATAATGGTAGAAGAGCACATAAAGAAAGTGAATTTTATCATAGTAATGTTACTATGCAATATAAAGATACTGATACTTTAGCAAATGATATTATTAATTATTATTTAAATGAAAGTAAACGTTATATAGCAATGTTATTTGGTTTTATTTGTTATGTTGATTATGGTAATGGTGGATTAGTATTTATTGATGTTTTAAAAAGTTGAGTTAAAAAACGTAATATAACATGATTAAAATTTATAGCAGTAGATAAATCAATTTTATATTTAAATGATAGAATTGATTTTACAACAATTTGTATGCTTAAAAATATTATTAGTTTTAATTGAGAAAGATGTATAGAAACTAGAAGACAATATAGTTTAATGCAATGATTAGATAAAAAGAAATTAGATACTAATAATAATACTCCTAAAATGTTAGATTTACATGATGATACTTGAGATAGTGATATGTATGCTTTAATGCATGAAATGAAATGATTAATTAATGGTATTAATAATAAATTATTAATTAATAAAAATAAATTTAATGGTGATGAATTATGATAAATACAATGGAATATTTAAGCTGTGATAAATCAAATTGATATATTGATATACCTATGATTATTGCTCAAAAATCAACTAAATTATGATTAGGTAAAGGTTTTTTATTTAATTCAAGTAAAAAAGAAATATTAGATTATTTAAATGAAATGAATTTAAAAGATAAATGATTAGAAAAATTTTATAAATTTGGTTTACAAAATAGTTTAATGGGTAAAGTATTTATAATGATTATAGTTAATGAAGATAATAGTAAATCACTTAAAATATTACCTAATAGTTTTTGTGGTAGAGTTGCTAAATATAATGAACAAGAACAAGCAGCAGAATTTTATTTTATTAATGAACAAGCAGATAGTGCAACTTTAACATGAGTAACAATTAAAAATGGAAAAGTTAAATATGAAACATATAAAGATAATAATAAAGATATTATTTTAGGTTCTACACGTACTAAATTAAAACCAAATATTACTCCATTAAAAACTTATGAAATTAAAAATCCATTTAATTATATACCTATTTTTGAAATAACTAATTTACCAATAATAAATTTATATGGTAATGCTACAACTTTAAATGCATATCCAGATTGTACACCAGTATGAGATTTAATTTGAGATTTAAATCGTGTTATTAGACAAAAAAGATTAGAAAGAGAATTAAATGTTACTACTTTATTTGCTGCATTAGATAATGAAACAGTTAAAGAAATGCAAGAAAATGGTAATATTATTGAAAATCCTAAAAAAGATATGTTTGTTAATGTTGGTAGTGCTGGTTATGATAAAAATGGTAATGGTGGTATGCAAATTATTCAAGGTAATCCAAAATTTAATGAATATTGATTAGATTATAATGGTACTGCTAAAGCAATATTTAATGGTGCTGGTTATGATTATGATGAACATTGTAATGATGTTTATACTAATAAAACACAAAGTATGTTTAATAATAAATATGATATGGAAACTACAGAAATAAAAATAGCATTTTATAGTGCTTATTTTTATCGTATATTTGATTTACTTCTTATTAGTGAAAATTTATGAAATGGTATTGGTGAAAGACCTTATTCATTTAAATTTATACCTATAGCAATGACTGACCAAATTATACAAGATCAAATTATTAATTCAAGATTAAATAATGGCACAATGACAATAATTGAAGCAATTGGTGAATATGATAATATTGACCAACTTATGGCTGAAAATAAATTAGAAAATATTATTAATGAAAATCAAAAATTAAATAAAAATTTAGGAGGTAATGAAAATGAGCAGACATCAACAAATACAATTAATGAAACACGCTCACATGAGATTAAAGATGCAACAAATATTAATTAAAAGACAAAGTCATTGAAAAATATTTCCATTTATTATAAATAATGGAGCAATTCCTTTAACTGAAACTGGTTATAAACCAATTAATAGTAAAATAAGTGATTTTGGACAATATGAATTAATTTTAACTGGTAATACGCCGGTTGTATGTATTTGAAAAAATAGTACTAAAATATATCAAAAAAATAAAGGTAAAATTAATGAAGAAACACATAAAGTTACAGGTCAAGATGAATTTTATACAAAAGAATATAAAATTGGTGATTATTGAAATGCTTATTTAATTGATGATACAAGTGGTGTTGATTTTAGTAATTTACCAAATAATCAAATATTTAAAACAGTACAAACTAAAAGACAATATACTTTAGTAATGTTTGAAGAACATATTACAATTGATGATTATTTACAATTTTTTGTTGTATTTAATGATGAAAATGAAAATATTGGTGGTAATTCTGGTAAAAATCAAGATAGACAATTATTATATATTTCAAATGTAACAAATTATTATAGTCCTTATAATGGTGCATTTAGTATGCAAGTTTTAACTTTTAGTAGTTTAAATGATAGAGTAGTTGCAAGTGGTCAAAATACACTTGATTTTGTACAATATGCAAGTCCAGGTAGTGGTTATGCTTTTCCTACTATTCAACAAGGAAAAGTAACCTTAAATCGTACTTTAATGCGTGATATTGGTGTACGTTATAGTCATAGACAAAGTTATGGATTAGAATTATTATCAAGTTGTTATTATTATGGAAGACCAATAATTCAAGGTCAAGAACCACTTCAACAAAATAATGAAGAAATATTTGAAAGTAAAGTATTTGCTTCAAGAAGATTATTTATTGCTGGTAATAATGATTTATCTACAACTGATATTAAAAATAATGGTGGTTTACTTGCTGGAATAAATGATAAAATAACAACAAGTAGTCATCCAGAAACAACATTTTATAATATTATGGATGCAAAACCTACTGGATTTACTAATTTTAAAAATTTTACAGAATGATTAAAAACTTCATTAAATTTTCAAGATAATTTATTTGTAACAAAAGATTTTAAAGGTATGCTTTCTTTTGATAAAGATAAAGCAACAAAAAGTAATGGTACAGCCATTGGTAATGCTAAATTCTTTTGAGATAGTGAATGAAATATAAATAATTTACAAGGTAATTATAATGTTGATATGTCAAGTAATTTTAAATATAAAGACCCAGAAACTCATTTAATTATAGGAAGTCCAACTGTTGATTATAGTAAAATATCACAAAAATATATGTCAGCAATATTAAATTTTAATAGTGTAGTATTTAGTCCTTTAATTCAAATGCCTTATGATAGTCAACAATGATTACCATTTGCATTAAGTGATATACCTTTAATTGGTAAATTATTAAATTCTTTAACATTAGGTATTTGAAGTAGTTGAGTTATTACTCAAAATGTTCAACAATATAAAAAAATGTTATATTTTAATGGTTTTATGAGTGCATTTTTTACAAGTAATTTAGAAAGTATTATTGGTAATGGTGGTTTAATTCCTTTAAATGCTTTTACAAATGATAATGATTTTACTATTGGTAAATTATTAGGTGCAAATGTTTCAACAACTGCTATGACAATGAAATTAAGTGATAGAATAAGTGTTTATCCATGAGACCCTACTACTGGTAAAAAATTAGAAGTTAAAGAACAAATATCAACTGTTGATTTATCACAAAAGAAAAATAATAAAGTATATATTTTAGCAGAAGATACTGAATTTTTAGATATTGCTTCACCATTTACAAATGAAGATAAAGATTGTCAATGAAATCCAACAAGTAATGGAGTTATTGATGGTTCAAATTATGCTTATATTATTGATACAATTGTAACTCAATCATTACATCAAGGAGAAGAAAGACATACATTTTATAGTGATAATCCATTTACTTATCAAGGTGATTATAATGAAATATCAATTGCTCAGTTTAGATATAATAATATGGGTTATTTAACTGGTAATGCTTTTAATTGAACAACTTTATATAAATTAAATCATGATGAATATGAAGAAAGTGAAGAAACAACATTTTCATATCCTGCAAAAATATTACCACCAAGTCCACAAAATATTGCTAAAACAATTGTTATTATTCCAAATTTAAAAATTGAAATGACAGCAAATGATGTATCATTAATAAAAAAAGGATATAGTAATATAAAAGAATGAAAAGAAAAAAATATAAGTAAATTTAGTAAATATGAAATTGATTTAAATTCATTATTAGACCCTACATTATTAATTAATACTTTTAATGATTTACAAAGATTTTACAAAAGTATAACAATATATTATAGTTATAAAATTGAAACGATATCAAATTCAAAAAGTTCTGATTTAAATACTATTGATATTAATAACGAAACTTTTAATCCTTCAAAAGAAATTAAAAATACAAGTATAACTATTGATTTAAAAGATTTAAAAATAAATAAAGACAATTTTCCAGAATCTGAATTTTTTAGTAAGTTTGGTACAATTGCTCCTAATGAAGTTACTGATTATTTTGCAAATGCTTATTACAAAAGTTTTAGTAAATATAATATTTTTACTTCATATTCTTTCTGTAATTACGAATTTGATTTAAAAATTAAGAAGAGTTATAATTCTTATGAACAAAAAATAAATAATGATTATCCTATAGTGTTTAGCATAGTTAATAACTCTGAAAAATTAAATTGAATTATTTATTTACAAGGTAATTTAGGTAAAATAGAATATACCAATTCTGCACAAAGAGAACCAGATAAAAGTTGAGCATATAGATATATATCAAATATTAAATCTAATATTAATAAAATAGTTTTAAATGCAAGATAATTTGGTAAAATAAAAATATAATTAAATTTTAGGAAGTGAATAAAAATGTATTTTTTAAATCGTAATGAATTTTGACCATGATGAAATGATTTTATAAATTCTCCTTACACAATTTCAATTACAATATCTCTAACATTTTTATTTCTAATGTTTGTACCATACAAATTATTTATTCGTTTTTGTGATAATAAGAATTTTAAAAACTATATATATATATATACTAGTTTAACTTTTTTTCTTATATGTCCTTTACTTTTTTATTTTTTTGCTAATAATTTAAATATAAAAAGTGTTTATTACATATTTATTATTTTTGGATGTATTGAGTTATTATGTTTTTACTTTATTCCAATAATTCTAAAAATAATTAAAAAATTTCCAAAATTAAAATCCATTTTTAAACTTAAAATAAAACCTAAACAAAATAATATTCCACCACAATCTTAAATAATATATAATTATATTACTTACTTATGTAAGTATATGAAATAAAAAAGTTCTCAAATTTATATTAATTCTAAATAATTAGGTTGGCACCTAATTAAAAAGTTACCTTAATTGGTAACTTTTTTTACTTATATATTTAAATTTACTATAAACTTGTTATATTATTTGTAGAAAAATTAGGTTTATTATCAATTGATAAATGTTGTTCATGATTAATAGTTTTTGTAAAATCATCAGTTCATTTAGTTAGATTTTTTAATTCATTACTAATAACTCTTTTATTAGGTTTGTCTTCTAAATTATTTTTATCAAATATTTCTCTTTTTGTTCTTATATTTTCATCATCATTATATAATCTAATACCATTACCAATTTTCATTCAACATTCAAGACTAGCTTCTGAAGCTCTTCAATCTAAATATTGAAAAGTTATAGCTTGTAAATAATAATTCTCATTTTCTCAATAGAAAGTAAATCCAAATTTTTGTAACCCTTCCACTCAAGCTATAAAATCAGTATCACTAACACTTTGAATAAGCAAAGGAGCATAATGGTTTTCAATTCATCACATAGTAGTATCATCATTAACTTTATAATTTTTAATATTATCTACTAATTTATTACTTCCTTCTCTCATAACTGTACCGATATCAGAATTTTTTCCTTTGTTTGTTATATGATTTGAATCATAAATATAAGAGCCTCATTTTACTCTTGTTCCTCACTTATCGGAATAGTAATCACCTAAAAGTTCAATTTTTTTATAGTTATCAACTGGATTAATTTTTCCTAAATTTAAAGTAAAAATTCTTTTTTTTCTAATTTCAGAATTACTTGGTTCAAAATTAATTTGTTCTCTTGCTTTATCATTATTATAATATATTTTTAATTCTTTATTTAAATCACAGCTTTCCATATTTTCTTTTTTAGAATCTCAACCTATTAAATTTAAATGATAAATTTCGCATTTTTCATTAATTACATAAGCACTACCATTTCCATCTAAAATTATATCTTTAATTGGAAAATTTAAATTATTAAATTTATGTACTTCACCTTCAGGATAAGTTAAATATACACCATTTTCAGTTCCAACATAAATAGTTCCAGCTTTTAAATTACCACCTTGTGTCTTTTCATCTAAAATTTTTATTGAAGTTATTTTTCCTTGAATTTTATCACTTTTTGGCTTTAAATCACAAAATTTTTCATGTCAATAAGTATTTTTTATTTCTCTTTTTCCTCTACGACAATTTACATCTCCTCCATTATTTCTTAATCTAAAATTAATATAGCCAAGTAAAACTTGAACTGACGGTGAATTTAATTCTCTTGTAAGGTCGAACAATGTGAAACCATTTCAGTTTGGATTATTAATATTATCAATAGCTTCTATTAGTCTTTGTTGAAGAAGATTATTTCTTGATCTTTGACTTCAACTAACTAAAATTCTATAAATTTCACTTCTTCGGTTAAATTCTAAATTTTCATCTCTATTAACTAAATGTGTTACTATACGGGCATAAATATCTGGAAATCTTATTGCTTCTGCAGTCATAAAAACAACTTGTCCCAAAGATCTGGCTAAGTTTCCTAAACTATGCTCTTCAGAAACATTAATATCATTAGTTAATACTATAAAAGAATTAACAACACTATTTCAATTAATATTGTTATTTTGAGTTGGAATCATATCTCTATAATCTGGACTAATTCCAGTTAACTGTCTATTTTGCATTCCATCAATTTGTGTTAAAAGAGGAACTGAATCATCTCTAACAGCAGCAGGTTGTCTATTTCACATTTGTAATAATCTTCTTTGATTTTCTGATAATTGATTTTGCTGGTGATTTATATAATTTCTTCCTTCATAAATTTCTCTAAAATCAAAATGATAATAAGTAGAGATTTCTCCTATATGAGAACCTCTTTCAGTAACTATAAAACCTTGAATATATAAATTATCGGTTCTTAAAACTAATTCAAAATTTCTTTGAAGACTTTGTTCATTTTGTTGTCATCTAATTACAATTGGAAGCCGAAAATAACCATAATTTTGAGTATTTAAAGTAAATATTCTATTAATTTCTCCTCAATTTGTATTTTCGGTATTATCAAAAACAACTCTTAATATATTATTATTTACTAATGAGTGAAGAACTGATTGAAAACTATTTCTATATTGTTGGCGATTATTACTATCAATAGTTAATTGTTCAGTTAATTGAAAAATTGCTCTTCGATTTGGATTAGGTTGTCTTTTATCTCTGTTTCTGCTTTTTTTATGACGATGTTTATGTGTACTTGTTTCTAGTTCTGTTTGATAAATAGAGTTTATATTTTGATTTGTTGGACTTAAATTATATGGTTGATAATTACTAGTTGAATTTGTAAAACTTATTTCTTGATTTATTAAATCTAAACTGGTATTGTTGTTAGCTCAATCTTTAATCTTTTTATTATCAATTGACTTAGCATTAATACCTATAGTTTCATTATTAAATAATGGTGCAGATAATACTCATAATTTAAATCAATAACTTGGATTAAAATATTTCATAATCTTGAATATCTTCCTTTACTTTTTAAAAAATAAAAAAACTGATTACTTTAAAATTAAAGTAATTAGTTAAAAACTTATATTAAGTTTGGTTTAATTATACACCATTATTTTTCATTTTAACTTGATTTTTATAATATTCTTTTATTTCTTTTACTTTATTTTTAAATTGTTTTTTATGAAAATAACACATATTAAAAAATTGAATAATACTATCTTCTATATTTAAAGTTTTTAAAGTAACTAATACTTTACTATTACAATCTTTAACAATACATTTTAATAATACTTTTTCTTGTTTTTGTTTTTGCATTAATTATTCTCCTTTAATTAAATCTATTAAATATGCAATAAATACAGTAATTCCAAATAAAAGTAATATTCCAATTATTACTGTTACTAAACTAAGTATTCATATTTCTATGGGTGTCATTATTTCACTTCCTTATTTAAATAATATCAACCAATTAATAAACTATCTGCTTCATCATGATTATTAATATTAATATTTCATTCATATTTTTCATTTAAATAAAAACATATATCTTCACTTATTTTTTTATTTCAATTTTTTAAAGAAATATTAGTAATATTATTATCTATATATCATTTCTTTCATGAAGAAGGACTTATTAACATATCTTTTGTTAATAATTTATTAAATGTTCCTGCAATAAAGCCTCTTAAATGTTCTTGTGTTTCATAACCAATACCATTTTTTGAATGAAAAGTACCACGTTCCATTAATAAATTATATTTATTCATATCTATTAAATAACTTATTTGTTTTTGTATTTTTTTTCAATCATAATTATAATTTTTAAAACTATAACTATTTATTCAAATTGGTTTTTTATTTTCTCATAATGTAAAACCTGTATTTTTTATACTTGGGTCTACTGAAAGTAAATAATTATTCATAATTTCTATACTCATTTTTATTATTATTTTTTAAATTTTTAAATCTTTCACGAATTTCTTTAAATTTATCAAATAATACTTTTAAATAATTTTCACCCATTAATATTAAAAAATCTTTATTATTATTTGGATTTAATCTTTCCATATCTTCTCTTATACATTCATCAAATAAAACTGTATTTGTAATCATATATTTTTCAAAATAATCTAATTGTTTTTCACTTGGTTCTCATTTTTCATTTTGTATTTTTACATTATTATTAATATAATTATTTTGTTGTTTATTATTATTTTGTATTAAATTAACATTATCATTATCTGGGTCAAGTTCATCTTCACTTAATAACAATAAATTCATTAAAAAATATCTATAAGCATAAGTTTCTGCACTACCTTTTGCTTTTGCTATATCTGTATTTTTAGCACAAGCAAGTATATCAAAATATTTTATTTCTTTATCATTATCTAAATCAATAATTGTATATCTTTTAAAATAAGTTATTTCTACTTCTTTAGTATCTAAATAATTTATTTTTCTATCAGTTGTTAATATATCTTCATGTGTAATAACAATATTTAATTCTTTACATAATAATTTAAATTTATTAAAAATATCACTTAATAATCAATATTTATAATTTCCAAATTTATTAAAACCATTTTTAGGTGTACTACCAATTTCTAATTGTAATTTAAGTATTTTTTTATATAAATTATTCATTATAATCACTCTTTCTATTTATTTATTGCATTTTTAATTAAACTTCTTATAAATCCATTAATTTTCATATTTTTTTCTTCACAAATTTCTTTTAATGTTTCATAATCTTTTTCAGTAAATCTTAAATGAACAATAATTTGTTTAATCATTAAATCTTCTGGTTTCTTTTTAGGTGCTGCTACCATATTTATTCACTACTTTCTTTATTCATAAATAATTCTTTAATTCTTTGACCATATTTACCATTTTCAATATCTTTAAAAAACATTTGTAAATCATTTTTCATATCTTGAAAACCTTTATTTTGCATATTATTACACTCCTTTAAAATTTTCTAATTGTAATTCATTAATATAATATTCATATAAAGAATCTCAATTATTTGATGTTAAATACATATCTTCTTCAATCATGTCATTAATACATTTATTACAATAATATGTATTTTCTAATTCAGAAAATCATATATATTTTTCATTATGAATATTACATTTCATTTTTTTCACCTATTAATTTATAAAAACATTTATTACAAGTTCTATTTCCATATGATGAATTTTTATGACAAATATCACATGAACCTTTAATTCTATATTCTCTACATTCCATAATTATTCATTCCTTTCATTAATGTTTAGAAGCAATAATTATTAATGTTAAAATCATAATAATTATTCCAATTACTAAAAATATAATTCTACTTTTTCATGATTTTTTATAAAATTCTTTTTGTTCTTCAATTAATTCAATTTGTTCTTTTAATAACTTATTTTGTAATTCTTTATTATCTTCTTGCATTTCTAAATTATCTATTTCTTCCATTTTTAATCTCTTTCTATAATTTTTAATATTTCATTTATTTCAATATATTTTTGATTTTTAAGTAATTTTTCATTACATAAATTTTTAATTAATTCTATTTTTTCAATATTTAATAGCATATTAATTTCCTTTAATACTTTAAATAAAATATTTTTTGATTATGAGTTTTTATATCTTTCATTGGTGTAACAATATAATTTATTGCTAAATCATTATCATTATATGGATTATTTATTTTAAAACTTTTCATATCTTGTTCTCATGTAATGTTATATTTAAAACATTTTTGATTTTTATCATTTTTAAAAATATAATAACCATTATATTGTTCATAAAATTCACAAGATATTAATTCATTTTCATTCTTAGTAATATTTGGAATATTTTTAATATATTTTAAAATATCACTACCTTTAACACTTTCAATATCTTTTGTTATTGATTTTTTACCTAATTTATAATAAAAATCTTCAATTATTTTTAATGCTATTTTTTTATTTTTTTCATCAATAATAGTATCTTTAATAGGAAATCATGTTTCATATTCACCAATTTCTAATAACATACCTTTAGTTGTTTCTTTAATTTTATTTTTAATATCTAAATTAACATTAATCATTACGTATCCTTTCTATGTATAAGCCTTATCACCTACAGTGATAAAAGGCTTATTACTACTAACTACTTATCTATCTACTACGTATAGGCTTATGCTACTGTAAGTAGCAAAGCCTTGGAGGGTAGGGGTTCTAGGGGAAGGGAACCAAAAAATATCAAGTTTTAAAAGAGCATGACAAAAATTACTATTAGTTATATCTGCACTATAGCCTTTAATAATTTTTATTCAGTTATGTAATAATTAATTACTTTAATAAAGTACAGATTTATCAAAATAATTAATTATAATTGTTAAACAATTAAAAAATGAGAGTATTATCTCTCATTTAAGTTCTTTTTAAATCTAACCATTAACTTGATACGCCCATAAAATTCGTTTTGAAGGATTAAAAGATTTAACAGGAGCTGTATTATCACCTCATGATGCCTTTCTTGTTTTAAGAGGACTATCAACTTTAGAATTACGATTATGAAGAGCTTGCAAAAATGCAAGAATAATTGCAGCAAGATTAAAAGAACATCCTAAGATTAAAAAAGTATTTTATCCTGTACTAACTAATTCAGCAACAGAACAAGTACTTTATGAACAACAAATGAAATTACCGGGAGCAATGATTAGTTTCGAATTAAAATGTGGATATGATGGAGGAATCAAACTATTAAATAATTTAAAATTAATAATTTTGGCAGTTTCTTTAGGTGGAGTTGAGTCATTGATTGAACATCCAGCTTCAATGACACATTCTACTTATAATGCACAAGAATTAGCAGATGCAAATATTTCAGAAGGTCTTGTTCGTCTTTCAATTGGTATTGAATATGTTGAAGATTTATGAAATGATTTGGAACAAGCATTAAAAAAACTATAATAATTATTTATATATAAAACAATTTATTAGCAATATGCAACCATCAATAACATGTTTCCACTTAAACAAAAATCAGTATAACCATTTGGTAAAATAAATGAGTCACCTTTTTTAATACTAGTATCATCAATTATACCATTACCATCCAATACTGAGATTTGCAATCATCTAGTATTACGATAACTATAATGCTTAATTCCCTCATTAATTAATTTAATTAACTTAAAAAACTTATTATCAACTAAATAATTATCATGACCATTAGCTTCACTACTATTTAAATCAGGAGCTAAAACAATAGTTGATGCTTCTTTCAAATTCAAATTTCGTAAATTACCAAGTTCATCTTTACGACCATAATCATATAAACGATATGTAATATCTGATGATTGTTGTAGTTCAAAAACCATAGTATGTGCCAATAAGCCATGAATTTTTAGAGAAGGAACATAAATAAATTGATCTTTTTTAATTGGAATATATTTTAATAGTTTATGTCATTGTTCTTTTACCAATCATTGATTAAACTGATCTTTGGTTTTAGCATTATGACCCAAGATAACTTTACCTTTGGGTAAACATTCTAATATATACCAACATTCAGTTTTTCCTAAACATTGATGATTTTTTTCTGCGAATTTATCATCAGGGTGAATTTGAACGCTTAAACTATCATTTGCGTCTAAAATTTTTGTTAACAACGGATATTCTTTATTAATCACATTACCTGAACTATCAAGATTAGCAAATAAACTGGGTTGCTGTTTAAACAATTCTGCTAAACTTAATCCCTTATACTCGCCATTTAAAACATAACTCATTCCATTGGGATGAGCACTAACTAATCATGCTTCACCAATTGGTGTATTTTTAGGTAAATCAAAATTAAATTTGTGTGCTAATTTTTGACTACCTCATAATTTGCGAATAAAAGCAGGTTTTAAAAAAATTATTTGTGATGTGCTATTATTCATATTCATTCTCCTAAACTTTGATTATTTGTTCAATTAAACTTTATTTTTACTATTTTTAGATTTAGATTTTTTACTATTAAATATTTTCATGATTCTTTCATTCATTAATTTAAAAACCTTAATATTACGTGATTGAATAATTAATAATCCACCATATACTAAACAAGTAACAATACTTCCAACAATAATGGCTAAAAAGAATAAAAGAATACTTACCCAAAGCACATAATTAACTGAACTAACTGCACCTAAGATAGCAACAATAGGACCACCATGACCCGCAGCATCAGTTAATAAGAAAGTACCAGCAATACTACCAGCAACAGCACTACCAATAATATTACTAATAATAGCACGTTTTGGATCTCTTACTGCAAAAGGAATCGCACCTTCAGAAATAGCAATACACCCCATTAACATAGCTGTTAAACCTAATGTACGTTCACTTTCATTAAAGAATTTACGAAAAATCAAAGTTGTTAAACCCATTCCAAGTGGTGCAACAGGAATAGCTGCAGCTACTGCTCCCATAAATAATTGTGAACTAGGATCAGCAGTTATCGTTGTTGAAGCTGCTAAAAAAGCAACTTTGTTAATTGGACCACCCATATCAAATCCAACCATTGCTCCTAGCAACATTCCAATTGCTGCCATTGCTTCACGTGGCATGTGGGTTAACCCATTTTGAAATTGTTCCATTATTCAACCAATTGGAGCTCCAATTGCATAAATAAAAGTGAAACTAATTAAAAATGTTACTACAATAGGAATAAAGAAAATTGGCATAATTGGAGCAATAGTCTTTGGTACTTTTCAAGTAATAATTCATCTTACTAAATATCCAACACTTGGACCAATTAATAATGCTCCTAAAAATCCAGCAGAAACCTTTGGCTCTAAACCAGCAATTGGATAAACTAATCCTGCTGTATTAGCAACATATGCACTTACCATTGCCGGAACCAAGGCAGCACGTCCTGCAATTGAATTAGCGATAAAACCAGCTAAAATTGGAATCATTAATGTAAAAGCAATACTTCCGGCTTGATTCATAAAATAAAGAAAATGATTGTGTGGTAACTTGGAAATATCAAAGTCAGCACCATAAACTGCTTTAGCAATACCAATTGATAATGCTAACATAATTCCACCAAAAACAACAAATGGAACCATATAGCCAACACCAGCCATAATATGTTTCATAATTCCTTGTTTATCAGTAGTAAATAAATCATTTGATTTATTTTCTTTTTCCGCTTTTTGTCCCGATTCTGACTTGTTTATTTCATAAGGTTTTGCGTTAGCAAAAGCATCATTAACAATACTTTCAGGATTTTTAATAACTTTGCTAATTTCTACTTTATATAATGGTTTATTATTAAAACGTTCTAATTTTAAATCTGCAACACCGGCTGATACTGCAATAATAACTAAATCAGCATTGGCAATATCAGTTGCTGTAAAAGCACCTTTAATACCAATACTACCATGAGTTTCAACTTTAATATTATAGCCTAAATTTTTTGCAGCAATTTCTAATTTATCTTGTGCAATATAAGTATGTGCTACCCCAACTGGACAAGCAGTAATTGCTATAATATTTTTAGTTTTTTTTGAAGAACCTTTCATATCTTCACTAATAGTTTTACTACTAGTTTCAACATTAGGTTTATTATTAATATTTAGTGATTGAATAATTGCTTTTTTATCTTTTGAATTAAATAATATTGATTGAAATTCCGGTTTTGTTAATCTTTGTGCCACTTTTGATAAAATTTCCAAGTGTTCATTACCAGCACTTTTTAGTGGCACAATTAAAGCAATTATTGCTTTAACGGGTTGTTCATCTAGTGCTTTCCAAGGAATTGGCTGTTTAAAACGCATAATAAAAATTCCTGATTTAACAATATCTTCATTACGGGCATGCGGCACAGCAACACCATCACCAAAACCAGTAGTTCCTTCTCCTTCTCTTTGTAGAAAACTATTAACTAGTGATTTTTCACTAATATTTTTTTTCAAAAAACCTAATTTTTTAGCAGAAGTTGCTATTTCTTGAAAAGCTTCTGCTTGTGTTTTACAATCAGATTCAAGAAAAACATGTTCTACTGTCAAAATATCATCTTGTTTAGACACCATACTTCATCTCCTTACTTAATAAATATTCATGACATAATATTAAATTATTATTTTTAAAAAAACAGTTTTTTTATTTAAAAAATTAATTAAATTTTTTAATTACTTTATTAGTTTTAATTCTATTTTCTAAATATCAATCTTTATGCTTTGATTTTAATAAATATGTTGTTACTAAATCATTAAAATAAGTAATAGCAAATAATGGAGAAATAAATATTTCTTGTGATTCATAAAGTCCTGAAGAAACAATATTAAATGTTCAATCAGCATAAGTCACTAATTCAGTTTTATCTTGTGATGTAACAACTGCAATTTTAGCATTATTCTTTTTAGCAAGTTTAGCTGCTTCAACAATAGTAGCGGTTTTACCTGATAATGAAAAAAGAATTATTACATCTTCTGGAATAATTAAAGAAGCATGCATTAAAATACTATCATCATCTTTATTTAAACAGATTGATCGTAAACCAAACCGATATAATTTATTTGATAAATCCTCCGCACCTAAACCAGAATGACCAATGCCTGCTAAATAAATACAAGCTTTACGATTATCATCTATTCAATTAATAAATCTTTGTAATTCCTCATAATTAATCGTTGAATCATTTAAATCCATCAGTTTTTTATAATGTTCTTTTAAAACACTACGATCACCAAAAAACTCACGATTTAAAGCTTTGAAAGTAGTTTCTTGCGCAGCTAAACTAATGATAAATTCACGATAACCTTTAAATCCCAACTTCTTAATTAAATTATAAACAACACTATAACCAACAGTATTTTCTTTAGCCAAAGAACTAATAGTAACTTGATCCATTTTTTGACTATTCTTATTAATATAGTTAATAAGAACTTTTTCTTTTTTTGTGAAATTATTTTCTTCCTTTGATACTCTAGATCAAAAATTATCATTGATAAGCATGTAAAAACTCCTTTTTAAACTAATGTAAAATATTTAAATATTATTATTTTTTAATTATGTGATGAAAATGGATCATTAATATAATATGGTTGCAAATCTTCCATGTTTTTTACTTCGATAAAATATGGTGACAACTTTTGAAAATTTTCCACAATATTACACTTTTCTAAATTTTCAATTATTTTATAATCTAGTAAATCACTAATAATACCAATTTTAGCATTTTCATCTACTAATTGCGGCTGAATAATTATTTTTCCATTATCACATACTGCCAAATAACTTTTATTATTGTATGCTGACAAAACACTTATTGATTTTATTAATCCTGCCTGTAATAATAAACTATTAATAGTAAAAACTGTTAAAAAACTATTCAAAACTTTAAGTGTTTTGACAAAAGTAATTGCTACTCTAATTCCAGTATAACTGCCAGGACCATTTGCAATAACTACTTTTGAAATATCTTTTAATTTTATTTTACATTTTACAAGTAAATTAGTAATAGTTGGAATTGCCAATTCTGTTTGTTTTTGTCAAGCAATAAATGATGAACTTGCTAAAATTTTATTACCTTGCAAAATCACCACTGTTAATTTGTTATTTGTTGTATCTAAATATAATTGATACATAACATCACCTTATTATTTCATTTAGTTGCTATTAATAATTTTCTAATATCTTACATACTTATTATAATATCATGTATAATGTAATTAAAATAGAAAAAATATAGAATTGTGAGTTGATCCATATGGGAATAAGAAAAAATATAGGATTTAAAAGTAAATTTTCTGATTTTTTACTTTGATCTGGGCTAATTATTGCTGTTATAGGTCTAATAATGAAATTTGCAATAGTTTTAATTGAGTATAAACCAATAACAGTTGGAACACCTAATCCTCATAATTTATGAACTCCAGATGGCCCATGAGTTGGTATTTGAACAATGATTTCTACCTTTACTATTCAATCAAATTTTTTAGTTTTTCTTTTCTTTTGTTTTGTATTAACAAATCGTTTTCATGACAATCGCGCACAATTTGTTTTTGGGCGATTTTCATTAGCAATTACTGTTTATATTACCGTAACTCTTATCGTATTTTTTGCTGTATTATTTAAACCAATGATAAATAATTTAGATAGTAGTAATAGTATTAGCATATTAAATTTTATAAATACATTTTTATTACATTTAATAGTACCAGTGATAGTGATTTTATATTTTATGTTTTCTGCTGGTAAATACTACTGAAAACTCGGAAAACAAACATATCTTTGAATACCAATTATTTCTATTTACATGTTTGCATATTTAGGTTATGCACTTGCTAAAGGAAATTTTGTTGGTTTTTTAAGAAAAGGAACGACAGAAATTGATTATTCATTTCCATATCCATTTTTAGATTTTCATAAAAGTTTAACTACTTTCTTTATTTATATCTTTGCAATTTTAATCTTATACATAATTTTGATGTTACTTTTTACTCTTTATAATAATATTCTTTATAAGAAAAATAATAAACCAATAGCAGCTTTAAGAGATACAAATTTTTAATGTAAAATAATTGTAGGGAGGAATATATATTTGTGAAAAGTAAAATTTGAAATTGTATTATTTTTTTAAATATTATTTTGTTATTTTTTCCCTCCTTTTTCTTAATATATTTTATTTTAAAATTATATAAAAACTCCTTGTATAGCATATATAGCATACAAGGACTTAAAGTCAAATATAAAATTAAAACCGGCATTACTTAAATATTTTCTAAACATTTATAACTGCTATTTTTATTGTAACTCACTAAAAAGAAAAAACAAGTAATAACATTTTTTACACTTATCATTTTATATTTTTATATAATATATTGCATTTTAACAAGTACTACTTAAAAATAATAAACTTTATTTTAAATATTTCTTTTTACGAATAATAACAACAACTATTGGAATTATAGTTAAAAAACTAATAATGAAGCCACAAATGATAATAATATTTCAATTATTAACTAACATTTTAGATGTTAATGGTATATTAACATCTCAGGGACGATCTGAATTATTACTTTGTAAATAATTAACATAATTTTGTTTAGTAATATCACCTTGATATTGAATAAATCATGATAAAAACTCACCAGCAGCATTATTTTTTAAATCTTCAATTTTAATACTATTATTAGTAGTACTATTTAAATATTGTTGAAAACCTGCTAATAAATTATTAGTTTTTTCAAAAAAATCAGTACAATTTGGAAAATTAGGTATTTTTGTATTGCTTCTATAAACAGTAATATATTGTTCAGAAGCAGCTTGACGTTGTAAGTCAGATGTATCTAAACCTATACAATAAACTTGAAAATTACTTCCTTGATTAAGAGTTAAATTATCACCATCTTTAATAGGTGTTCCTGAATCATTTTTTGCTTTTTGTAAAGTTTGTGAATCAACTTTTCATTTTAGTCAATGTTGTTGTGAATCACTAATATTTACTTTAGCTTTCTCAATAGCTTTATTCATAACTATTAATGTATTTTTATTATCTTGTGAATTATTTTGAACTAAATATTGAGGTGTAATTACAGGATTTTCTTTAACTTTTTCATCACTAATAGTAATAAATTGAATATTTGAACTATTATTTGTTAACTTAATAGTTTTACTATAGCCACTATCTTTAACACTAACATTAAAACTAGTTGATTTTAAATGATCGTCTGGTTTATGATTTAATATTGCATAACTAATTGAACCATTATCAAAAACTTCATCATTTTTATCATTTATTAATAATTGTTCATTCTTATCATTTTTATTTTTTGCTAAAATAGCTAACATTGGTTGATTAGTATCATTGGGATTACCATTATTAAGTGGTAAAATTGCTAACCGATCTTGAACGCTTTTATGACTATTTAAAAAATCATCGCTTGGTTTAATCATATAAGGAATACTAAAATAATTATTAAAATCTGCCCTAGGATTTACCGTTGCAAAAATACCATTGTTAATCTGTGCTGGTAAACTATTATCATGGTAACCAACATAAACATAACCAAAACTAGCAATATCATTAAAACTTTGTTTAGCAACACTACGACCAATAACTTTATCAGTAAAATATTTAATACCATTATCTGGTAAGATATTATTAGCTTTGTTTTCGATTTGTTCCTTAAATTTCTTATTAACTTCTTTACTAATATCATCATTTGAATTATTATTAACCTTATTAATAAGGTCTGATCAATCATTAAATTGTTCTGTTATTACTTCTTTATGCAATCTAATAAAATCTTCATACTTATTATTAATTGAATTTCAAGTATTGGCTTCACTAATTAAATTTTTATTATTTTCCTTAACAGTAATATGAAACCCAGAAAGTTTGTTACTGTCATTAACAGTACTAATATTAGATTGATGATTAGTAACTATCATTAAACTACTAGTAAGAGATAATGCCAAAGCCAAACTTATTGTTTTAAAACTTTTAGTTTTTTTAAAACTAAAAGATAAGAAATTTGTCATTATGATTACTCCTTTTTTACCTATTATTTGTGTTTATAATTATAATATTAAATTAAGTATTTAATTAAATACTTAAAATCTTAGTTTTAATAAAATAAAACTAAGGATATATAATCAATTATTAAACTTTTTGTTAAATCAACATATATAATTTTAATACTTATATAATTACTTATATATTCATTAAAATTATAAGGATAAAATTATATCCTTAACATTAATAATAAACTTTATTACCAAAAAATCAAGATTAAATAATTAATAAGTTAATTTTTTTAACTTATTAAGTGTTTTAAATAATCAGTTAGTAAATATTAATAGTGATAAGAAAAAACTTGATATACTAAATAAGTAGCATATTCAATCATAATAAAAAATTAAATTTCCTATCAAAAATTTAATTAAATTTAATTCTAATATAAATAGGAGAAAAAATATGAATTGAAAAAATAGTAGTGAATACCGATTAAAAAAAAGAAATCTTATTAAATTTATTTGACGTTTATTTGGTCTACTTATTATTTCTTTATTCTTAATTTTTGATTTAATAATTACTATTAATTATCCCAATGCTTTCATTGTTCCTAATGTTGATAAACCAACTGAAAGATTGGCAATTTATTATTTTTATTTTACAACTCAAACTAATTATTTAGTACTCATTTATTTATTTGCTTTTTTATTTGAAAGTAAATTTAAAGAAAATTCAAAACCAAGTTTTTATATTTTATTAAGCATTACTATTTATATTACAATTACAATGTTAGTATTTTGAATAGGTATCATTAGTAATAGCCAAGAAAGAAGTAAATATGGAACTGATATTTATTTATGATTTAAAACAATAATTCTAAATCTAATTATGCCAATTGTTATGATTTTAAATTTTGCTTTATCATGTGGACGTGATTTTTATTCACTAAAAAATCATCATAAACTTTATATGTGATTTATTTTATTTTATCCTTGTTTTTATGTAGTAATGGTAATGGTTCGTGGTGTACTACGTGTTAAACAAGGAGAAAATATTAATACTTGTTATCCTTACTTTTTTTTCAACTACCAAAAATATGGTGTAGGAGTATTAGTTACTGCTATTATTTTTCTGTTAATTATTAGTATTGGTTTACAATACCTTTATTTATGAATTAATAACATACAATATAAAAAAAAGCATGATGATGATAAACCAAATTTTCCAATCATTACTTATCCTTATGGTTTTAAATTATAAAAAATAAAATAAGGATTTTAATTTCTAAAGCCTTATTTATACAATTTATTAAATATTTTTAATTATTCATTTACCATAGAAACTACTTCTTCTGGTTTATTAGTAACTGGAAGATATTTACCAATAATTAATAATACACCTGAAGCAATATTAAGTCCTAAAAAAATAATATTAATACCACTAATAAAATTAAAATTTGATGAAAACATAACTATTAAAGAAAAACCTGCTAAAACCAAAGTTACAATTCCAACAGCTAAACCACTATTAGCATTTCCTTTTAAAATATTATTGCACATAATAATTATTGCTATTGAAAATCCAATAGCAATTAAAAGTCCAAAAATCAATCCAACAATAAATATTGTACTAACTCCTGATGTTAATGAAGTGTGATCATATTTTGTAAAACTTTTAAAAATGACACTACTTGCTGTTGCTAAAATAATTGTAATAATTACACTTCAAATAATATTTATAATATTTGTTATGAATCCAATTTTAGCTCCAATATATAATTTTTTATCTAATTTCTTTTCAACCTTATCCATTTTTTCTCCTTTTTTCTTAAAATCTTTTTTACATTTTAATACTCTCAATCTTAACATAAAAAAAAATTTAAATTTTAAATTAAATACTAACACAAACAAAAAAATTTGGCATCGTGCTATTTTCCCATTGCTGGTATTTTCGCCGCTGGAGTGCTTAACTGCTGTGTTCGAGATGGGAACAGGTGTGACCACTCCGCCATGGACACCAAATAGTTTAGCAATTGCTCCCTAAAAACTAGAAACAGACATCTTTAAATTTGATTACTTTTGATTTGCAATAGAGAATATATTCTTCAATAAATGCTCGATCTATTAGTATCAGTAAGCTGAACATATCACTATGCTTACACACCTAACCTATCAACCTTGTAGTATTCAAGGGATCTTACTTCTTTCGAATGAGAAATCTCATCTTGGAACTGACTTCGCGCTTAGATGCTTTCAGCGCTTATTCATGCCCTACATAGCTACCCAGCTGTGCCACTGGCGTGACAACTGGTGCACCAGAGGTAGGTCCATTCCGGTCCTCTCGTACTAGGAACAGCTTTCCTCAAATTTCTTGCGCCCACGACAGATAGGGACCAAACTGTCTCACGACGTTCTGAACCCAGCTCGCGTACCGCTTTAATGGGCGAACAGCCCAACCCTTGGAAGCGACTACACCTCCAGGATGCGATGAGCCGACATCGAGGTGCCAAACCTCCCCGTCTATATGAACTATTGGGAGAGATTAGCCTGTTATCCCCGGGGTAACTTTTATCCGTTGAGCGACGGCCTTTCCACACAGCACCGCCGGATCACTAAGCCCAACTTTCGTTCCTGCTCGACTTGTATGTCTCGCAGTCAAGCACCCTTTTACCTTTGCGCTCTACATATGATTTCCATTCATATTGAGGGTACCTTTGGGCGCCTCCGTTACTTTTTAGGAGGCGACCGCCCCAGTCAAACTACCCACCAGACACTGTCCTTAGACCAGATTATGGTCTCAAGTTAGAATTTCAATATAGCAAGGGTGGTATCCCAATGGTGACTCCATGCCTACTAGCGTCTGCATATCAACGTCTCCCACCTATGCTGTACAAACTACACCAAAATTCAATATCAAGTTGTAGTAAAGCTCCACGGGGTCTTTCCGTCTAATCGCGGGTAACCTGCATCTTCACAGGTACTAAGATTTCACCGAGTCTATAGCCGAGACAGCGTCCGGATCGTTACGCCTTTCGTGCGGGTCAGAACTTACCTGACAAGGAATTTCGCTACCTTAGGACCGTTATAGTTACGGCCGCCGTTCACTGGGGCTTCAGTTCAAAGCTTCGCTTACGCTAACAAATCTCTTTAACCTTCCAGCACTGGGCAGGCGTCACCCCCTATACATCGTCTTACGACTTAGCAGAGAGCTGTGTTTTTGCTAAACAGTCGCCCGGACCTCTTCACTGCGACTCATATTGCTATGAGCTCCCCTTCTCGCTAACTTACGGGGTTATTTTGCAGAGTTCCTTAGCTATAGTTATCTCGCTTGCCTTAGGATATTCTCCTTGACCACGTGTGTCCGTTCTCGGTACAGGCACCATGGTGATGTCTTTAGAAACTTTTCTTGGAAGTATGGCATCAAATGCTTCGTTACTAAGCGAACCGTTCACTCCCCATCGTACTTCAAGGTTAACGCTGTGCGGATTTGCCTACACAACCCTCTTTGTACTTAGCCCAGCACTACCAACCACTGGGACATTTTAGCCTTCTCCGTCATTCCATCAGTCACCATGGTGGTACAGGAATATCAACCTGTTATCCATCGACTACGCCTTTCGGCCTCGCCTTAGGTCCTGACTAACCCTGGGTGGACGAACCTAGCCCAGGAAACCTTGGTCAATCGGCATGAAGGATTCTCACCTTCAATCGTTACTCACGCCGGCATTCTCACTTCTAAACGCTCCACTAGTCCTTCCGGTCTAACTTCGTCGCAGATTAGAACGCTCCCCTACCGCCCACAATATATGTAAACATATATATAGACCCATAGCTTCGGTACAATGCTTAGCCCCGGTACATTTTCCGCGCAGAATCATTCGACTAGTGAGCTGTTACGCACTCTTTAAAGGATGGCTGCTTCTAAGCCAACCTCCTAGCTGTCTGAACAATTCCACATCGTTTTCCACTTAGCATTGATTTGGGGACCTTAGCTGATGATCTGGGCTGTTTCCCTCACGTCCATGGACCTTATCACCCATAGACTGACTGCCAGATATGTAACAATGGCATTCGCAGTTTAATTGCATTCAGTACCCCGAGGTGGGGCCATCATACATTCAGAGCTTTACCTCCATTGCACTAATTCTGACGCTAGTCCTAAAACTATATCGGGGAGAACCAGCTATCTCCAGGTTCGATTGGAATTTCACCGCTAGCCACAAGTCATCCACGGTCTTTTCAACGAACGTTGGTTCGGTCCTCCATTAACTGTTACATTAACTTCAACCTGCTCATGGCTAGATCACCTGGTTTCGGGTCTACGACCACATACTAAACGCCCTATTCAGGCTCGCTTTCACTTCGGCTCCGTCTTTTCAACTTAACCTTGCATGTAATCGTAACTCGCCGGCTCATTCTACAAAAGGCACGCCGTCACCCATTAACGGGCTCCGACTTGTTGTAAGCATATGGTTTCAGAAACTATTTCACTCCCCTCTCGGGGTACTTTTCACCTTTCCCTCACGGTACTGGTTCACTATCGGTAATTGGTTAGTATTTAGCCTTACGCAGTGGTCTGCGCAAATTCCGACAAGGTTCCACGTGCCTCGCCGTACTCAGGATACTGTCAAGAGATTTATACATTTCGCATACTGGGCTTTCACCATCTATGGCGTTGCTTCCCAACAACTTCTGCTATATATAAATTTTGTAACTCTTCATAGGTCGAACCTAATAGACAGTCCTATAACCCCAGTCTGACGACTGGTTTAGGCTGCTCCCTTTTCGCTCGCCGCTACTAAGGGAATCGCATTCGCTTTCTTTTCCTCTAGGTACTAAGATGTTTCAATTCTCTAGGTATCACTCTGCACAACTATGAATTCATTGTACAGTACTATCTGATTAAAGATAGTGGGTTTCCCCATTCGGACATCTCCGGATCAAAGCTTATTTCCAGCTCCCCGAAGCTTATCGCAGGTAATCGCGTCCTTCATCGTCTTCCAATTCCAAGGCATCCACCATACGCTCTTAATAATTTATTTTTAGAATATCCTATTGCAAGATAAAAATTATCTTATTTTTTTAAAAGATGTCTATTATCCAGTTTTTAAAGAACAATTGCTCAGAGAAAACAATCCCTGAAAACTAAACAGAACAAAAGAAGTAATCCAATAAATCATCCATCTAATTTTTCTTGTTGTCTTGGTTTCTTATTAGAAACTAAACTCCATAGAAAGGAGGTGATCCATCCCCACCTTCCGGTAGGGATACCTTGTTACGACTTAACCCCAATCATCAACCCTGCCTTTGGCAGCTCCCTCCTTGCGGTTAGGACACCGACTTCTGGCATTGCCAACTCTCGTGGTTTGACGGGCGGTGTGTACAAGACCCGAGAACGTATTCACCGCGACATTGCTGATTCGCGATTACTAGCGATTCCGACTTCATGAAGTCGAGTTGCAGACTTCAATCCGGACTGAGACTGACTTTTTGAGATTTGCTTGACCTCGCGGTTTAGCGACTCTTTGTATCAGCCATTGTAGCACGTGTGTAGCCCAGGTCATAAGGGGCATGATGATTTGACGTCGTCCCCACCTTCCTCTAGCTTACACTAGCAGTCTCCTTAGAGTCCCCAACTTAATGCTGGCAACTAAGGACAAGGGTTGCGTTCGTTGCTGGACTTAACCAAACATCTCACGACACGAACTGACGACAACCATGCACCACCTGTATCCTTGTTAACTTCTACTATATCTCTATAGCTTCGCAAGGTATGTCAAGACCTGGTAAGGTTCTTCGCGTTGCTTCGAATTAAACCACATGCTCCACCGCTTGTGCGGGTCCCCGTCAATTCCTTTGAGTTTCACTCTTGCGAGCATACTACTCAGGCGGAGTACTTAATGCGTTAGCTACAGCACTGCCTCATGGCAACACTTAGTACTCATCGTTTACGGCGTGGACTACTAGGGTATCTAATCCTATTTGCTCCCCACGCTTTCGTGCCACAACGTCAGTAATAGGCCAGTTAGCCGCCTTCGCCACTGGTGTTCCTTCATATATCTACGCATTCCACCGCTACACATGAAATTCCACTAACCTCTCCTATACTCTAGTAATGTAGTTTCCAAGGCGGTTAGGGGTTGAGCCCCTAAATTTAACCTCAGACTTGCAAAACCGTCTACGCACGCTTTACGCCCAATAAATCCGGATAACGCTTGCCACCTATGTATTACCGCGGCTGCTGGCACATAGTTAGCCGTGGCTTTCTGGTAAGGTATGGTCGATACTAAAATCATTTCCTATTCTAGCACTTCTTCCCTTACAACAGACCTTTACAATCCGAAGACCTTCATCAGTCACGCGGCATTGCTCCATCAAGCTTTCGCCCATTGTGAAAAATTCCCTACTGCTGCCTTCCGTAGAAGTTTGGGCCGTGTCTCAGTCCCAATGTGGCCGTTCATCCTCTCAGATCGGCTACGCATCGTTACCTTGGTAAGCCATTACCTTACCAACTAGTTAATGCGCCGCATCCCCATCAATTAGCGAAGCAAATCCTCCTTTCATTATTTATCATTGCAAATAAATAACATATGCGGTATTAGCTGTCGTTTCCAACAGTTATTCCCCACTAAATGGTAGGTTAGATACGTGTTACTCACCCGTTCGCCACTAAAGTATTGCTACTTTCGTTCGACTTGCATGTATTAGGCATGCCGCCAGCGTTAATCCTGAGCCAGGATCAAACTCTCAATAAAATTGTTTTTGTTAAAAGATGATGTCTGACTTATTTAATTTTTAATAAAAAATTGACGGATTAATTCTTGTTCTATTTAGTTTTCAAAGATCGTTTTTTCTAGTTTGTAACCCATTTATTTTTGGGACAATAACAATAGTACAACATGCCATAATTATTGTCAACCTAATTATCATAAAAAAACATTATTTTTTTAAAATTAAAATCATTAAAATTTTTTATAAAATTAAAAAAATAAAATATTATTTATTCTACTAAAAATTTAATAGTAATATAATCACTCTTAATTGTTAATTGATATTGACCAATACCAATAAAGTCATACAACTTTAAAGCAAGATTTTTAAATTTTTTATTACAATCATTATTTAAAAATAATATTTTTTCAATATTATTATTTTGTAAATCTTTCACTAATTTTGAATTAATCGTTTTATTTTCTGGTATTGATCAGTAATATTCTTTTGTTAATTTATTATAACTAGTTAATTTACCATAATTTGTTCCATCAATATCTGCAAAAATTACTGATTTATTTTCATTAAATGTCAAATGACCCGCTTGAAAGGCAATAATTTTTAAAGGTCCAAGTTTTTTATTAAAATTAACACGATTAATTGTACATAGTGCCTGATGCACAGTAAATGTTGAATGATAAGATAATAAAGGATAATCTTGATTAAAATGTTCATTAAGTAACAATGTTTCATAATCTAGTTTATATTTAAGAATAATTTTTAGTTCATTAACAACCAATTTGTTATTTTCAATGAAATTTGTAACTAAACATGGTATTTCATTAAAATTTGGAAAAATATGATTAAATACTTTATTACTTGTAACCTCATATAATAATGATGCTATTAATAAATTGTCATAATGATAATTAATTAATTCAGTATCTAATTCTTGACTTAATCTTAAATAAAAATAATTAACTATTTGATAATCATTTAAAAATAAGAATTGTTTTAAGATATTTTGATTACGATTAGTATCATTATCATGGGTTTGATAATTTTTTATTTTTTTTGCTATTCGTAAATAAAAATCATTTAAAAAATTATAAAATTCTTGAATTGTCAAATCATAATCAATTAATATTTTAAAAATAGCATTATCATTATAAAGTTGATAATATGATTGAATTACCAAATAAATTTTTTTTCGTGATTGATATCATTGCTTTAAATTAGTTAAAATGACGTTTTGACTTCTTGGTTCTAAAGTAATAGTACATCCATAAGGTAAATTAAAACTATTAGTTAATTGTTTATTAACATTTATAATATGTGAGTTCGAAAGATTTTTAATACCAATGGTTATGTCATATTTTTTATCAATATTAGCAATTAAATCATAAACCTCTAAACAATGTTTAGTTTCTGTTTTTCTCAATCCTCTTCCTAATTGCTGTAAATATACTGTTTTTGAATTAGTTGGTCGTAATAAAATAATAGTATCAATTTCAGGAATATCAATTCCCTCATTAAAAATATTTACTACACATAAATAATTAATAATTCTATTTTTAAAATCATTAATTATTTTACTACGATTAGTTTTATTTTTACTTGTTAAAAAATCTGATTTTAAGCCCTGATTTTGCAAAAATCTAGCAACAATTTGTGCATGAGTAATGTTAATACAAAAAATTAAACAAATCCGATTACTATAAAATCCAATATAGTCATTAATTACATCTAATAATAACTTATTTCTTGCTTCAGTATTTAATTTTTTAAATAATTGTTGATCATTATTTAAATCAATACCAGTTAAATCAGCAGTAATGTCATCAATACAATAATAATCAAATGGTGATAAAAGTTTTTCATTAATTGCATCTCACAATCGTAATTCATGTGAAAACTCATTATCAAAATAATTAATAATGTTTTTATTATCTTCTCGTTCTGGTGTTGCTGTTAAACCAATAATTTGTTTAGGATAAAAATAATTTAAAATTGTCTGAAAAGTTTTGGCAGCCAAATGATGAGCTTCATCAAAAATAATAATATCAAATTGTTGACGTTTAAACTTATTTAGATGTCTATGTACAGTTTGTACTGTTGCAAATAAATATTGTTCTTGAAAATTATTTTGTTTACTATTTAAAATAGTTGCAAATTTTTTATCATTTATTACTTTTCGAAAAGTAATAATTGCTTGTTCAATAATTTCTCTTTGATGTGCTAAAAATAAAATTGAAGGTTTTTGATTATTATTTTCTTTGATTTGATTTAAATAGTCAAAAGCAGATACTACTGTTTTACCAACACCTGTTGCCATGACAATTAAATGTTTTGTTTTTTTAAGTTTTCTTCTTAACTTTAATTTATTAATTAAGGCAATTTGAAAATCATAAAGAAAATAATTAGTTGCTAATCATTGTTCATCTTTTTTATTTACAAGCAATCGATTATATTCAATTCGTGATAGTAATTGTAATCGTTGTTGTTCATCATTTAAATCAACTAAATTATCATTTCATAATTTATAATACTGATTTAAAATGTTTTGATATAGTTGCTTATTATCAAATTCATTAATTTTAATATTTCATTCACGACCACTAGCTAAACCTTTTTGCGTTAAATTTGATGAACCAATTATTGCTGAAGAAAAACCTGAATTTCGTTTAAAGATAGCAGCTTTAATATGAATTCTTTCACTACGTTTTTCTAAATTATTTTCAACTTTAACTTTAATATTAGGATACTTTTTTATTATTTTAACTAATGCATATAAATTAACAAATAAAGCCATATCATCAAAAGTAGTAGTAATAAAATTAATAGTAATATTATGATTTAAAGCGTAAGTAAATGATGAACGTAACTTATTAATAATTGAATTTGATATAAAAGGATAAATGAAGTATACTTCATCACAAGTTCTAATTTCCTGATTTAAATGATTAATTAATACTTGTTGGTTTTCATTAGTAAATAGATAATTATCACTTAATCTAATATTAGAAGTTAAAGGATTATCTATGATATTATCATTTACTTGTAATAAAATGTTATTACTAAATTTATTAGTAGTAAAATTACTTATGATTTGATTTAAAAAATCAATTTTTGCTTCTGGTGATTTAATCGTTTTTAATTTTTCAATTAAAGTATTATTTAGTTGTTTAACTAAATAATGATCAATGTCTTTAATTAATTCTTTTTCATCATTAATATGTGATGTTTGGAAATTATTGCTAATATCATCACTAATCTTTAATAATAAATCATAATAACCCTTATTTTTCATACTCTACACTTCCTAATAAATAGTGTCTATTTTAATAAATTATAATCTATATTTTAATATATTATTAACTATTATAAAATAATTTTGTAAAGTAAAAAACCTCTAATATTTAAAATAATATTTTAAATAAATAAGAGGAAGGTAATCTAAGATAAGATATATTCATATTTTATTTTTTTTCTGTTGATGATGTTTTTTCTGCTTGTAATGGATTAGTAATACTTACACCTTTGTATGTCTTGCATTTCATACAGGCATGATGTGGTTTAGTAATTGCTCCACAATTTAAACAGTTAGTTGTAGTTGTTGCAGATAAACTATCATGGGCACGACGTGTATTTTTACGCATTTTTGACGTTCTTCTTGCTGGTACTGCCATAGTCTGTTGCCTCCTTACTTTCGTATCTCATAAATTATATATTGATTTATCAGAAAAATCTATTTTTTTTGATAAGTTTTTCAAATTTTTGGAAATAAAATACTAATAAATCAAATATTTTATTTGGAATGATAAAAAGATTGGTGAAATATTTAAAAATAGAATGTAATTATGAGAAACTGCTTATTTTTTACTATAAAAAATTACCATTTTAAACAGTTTTTTCTAAAAATTTTCTATTTCTAAAATTTTTATTAATTCAATAATTTCTTTACCTTGAATTAATATTCTTCCATTTTTATAGTGCGTTAATGTTCAAAAATTCACCTTTTGATATATATTTTCTATCAAAACATTATTATTTACTTTTTTAAACTCTTTAATTTTATCTATTTTTTTAACATTTACTAGATTTACATGTGTAACATGTGTATTCTTTGTTGTTTTTACTTCATCTTTTTCAATTATTTTTTTATTATGATAATCTTCATAATCTCATATTAGTTTATTATTTAATTCCCAGTCATTAATAAAATTTATAGGTTGTGAATGTTCAGGATAATTTTTTTTTACAAAAATTATATTAGCAATATAATCTGCCATTTGAATATCTAAATTTGTTTTAGAATCTAAATATTTTACATTTAATTTTATATTTTCATTAACATTACATAGTTTTCAATTTTGTTTTAAATATTGTTCTAAACCATTTGGAAATAATCCTTTATCTTGTCTTTCATCAATCCTAAAATTAATTTCACTTTCATCTTCAAAATATTCTTTAATATTTTCAAAAATTTTATTTAACATAACTTTAGTTAAAAAATTATATTTATCTGCAATATGTTTTATATTTTTTAAAAGTTTTGGATTTTTTGCATTAATATAAATTCCTATTAATTTAACATCATTTAAGGTTAATAATTGATTTATAAAAATTGCTTTTTCTGTAACATTTAAATCTTTAGCTTTTATTTCAATTTTATTTTTTAAACTTTCTTTTAAATTATTTTTTACTTTGTTATATATAAATTTTACTTTTCTTATATCTTTACATATATAGCCTGCTATGACAAAATATTTATGTCTATTATTTATTGATAAAGTCCCGGATTCATCTAATATTATAAATACCATTATATACTACACTTTCATAAGTTATCAAATTTATTATACTTGAATCATATATAAAAGTATAGTAAAATATAATAAAGTCCTTTAAGATAAACCGTATACCACTTGATTACTAAGCGTATGTTAAGTACGTGGTTTCTTAGGCAAAATCCCTTTAATTAGGGATTTTTTATTAATAAAAGTTACCTAGGTAAATTTTATTTTTTACATATAATTAATATTTTTAAATATCTTAATTTCTTTTTTTTATTTATTATAATTATCAATATATCTATTTAATAACCACCCTTAGCTTCATGCCCTGAAATAATAGCAACACCATTACTAGTACCAATTCTAGTAGCACCAGCATTAATCATCGCCATTGCATCATCTTCATTTTTAATACCACCAGAAGCTTTAATTGCAACATGAAGACCAATATTTGCTTTCATTAATTTAATATCAGCAACCGTTGCACCACCATTAGCAAAACCAGTTGAAGTTTTAATAAAATCTGCTTTTACTTTAGTTACTAACTGACAAGCAATAATTTTTTGTTCTGTTGTTAATAAACTACACTCAATTATTACTTTTAAAATAATATTTGACGGACATGCATTACGAACTGCTTGTAGATCTTGCAATACAAGTTTTTGATCATTATCCTTTAGTGCCCCAATGTTAATAACAACGTCAATTTCTTGAGCACCATCTTTAATCGCATTAATTGTTTCTGCTACTTTAGTTTGTGTAGTATTGGCACCCAATGGAAAACCAACCACTGTACATACTTTAACATTACTATTTTTTAATAAAGTAACAGCACGATTAACATAAAATGGATTAATACAAACTGCTTTAAAATAATAAGTTTTAGCTTCTTTACATAATGTATCAATCATTGATAATGTTGCTTCTGGTTTTAATAATGTATGATCAATATATTCATTTAAATTAATATTACTTTTCATAAACTTCAACTCCTAATTCATTTTCACTTTTAATAATTGCTTCAATAACTTCAAGATTCATTAAACTATGATTTAATCAATAATCTCGACTTAAATAATCTTTATTTTTAATCATTTTTACAAAGTCATTTAATTCATATGTCATTAAACTTTCTTCATTGGTATTATCTGCGATTTCTTTTATTCCGTTTTTAGTATAAACCTTAATTCCACTTAATGGATGAACTTGTGATAAAACAAGACTACTATTATGACCTATAAATTCACTTTGTGCATAAGAGGTTACTCCTTTACTACAAGTAATAGTAGTAATAGTTCCATTTTCATGCTTCAAAATAACATGATTACTTAAATTAACACCATTAGGTAATTTAATTGCCATCGCTTTAACTGTTTTTACTTTACCTAATAAATACAATACTAATTGTAATGGATATACTAAACTATCATAAGTTGAACCTTTACCAAAATCTTTATCAAAAACAGAATCATATATTCCTTTTTCAACTGATGGCATTCTTGAAGAAATACGATTAAAATTAAGGTTAACTACTTCTGGATTTATTTCATGCACTAATTTTTTTAATTTAGAAAAAATAGGTAAATGAACAGTAACATAAGCTTCTAATAAAATTATTTTTTTTACTTCTTGCTAAAGAAATTAGGTTTTTAACTTCTTCAACTGTAAAAGTAATAGTTTTTTCTACCAAAACATGAATATTATTTTTTAAAAATAATTTACTTTGTTTGTAATGCAAACCATTTGGTGAAGCAATATAAATAGCATCAATATGTTCTATCATTTTATTTAAATCATCAGTACTATGGGCAATATTATATTTTTTTGCTCATGTTTCTGCTTTATCTAAACTTCTTGAATATATAGAAGTTATTTTAACTTTTTTATTAGTTAACGCTTGCTTTATAAATCTTTGAACAATTTTTCCAGTTCCAATAATACCAATTCTAATCATCTTGTACTCCTCTAACTTTTTAAACTTGTTTCATAATTAATGATTGACATTAAAAATAAAGGTGCAGTTTCAGCACGTAAAATTAATTTTCCTAAACTAATATTACTAAAATTAAGTTGTGTTAAAGTTGCAATTTCTTCTTTAGTGATTCCTCCTTCGGGTCCAACTATAATTGTTATTGATGATAATTTATTATTTATTTGACTAATTCAACTAGTTTCTGATGAATTTTCATATGCAACCAAATTAAGATGAGACCGATATCGCTCTAATTGTTTTAAATCAAAAACAACGGGTGTAACAATCGGAATTAAATTGCGATTTGATTGTTTGGCAGCAGCTTTTGCAATATTTTGTCAACGTAAAACTTTCTGTTCTGCTTTTGTTCTTGTTAAAACACTAACACATCGTTTTAACTGCAATGGCACAATTTGATAAACTCCCAATTCTACTGCTTTTTGAATGACTAAATCAAATTTTTGTTCTTTTAATAAAGATATTACTAATGTGATTTTACATCTTAATTCTGAATTACTATTTGGCACTGTTTTTATAATTTCGCATTTAATAACTGATGTAATTTCAATAATTTTTGTTAAATATTTTTGTTCTTGATGAATAATAACTATTTCATCATTAATTTTATGACGTAATACTTTAATTAGATGTTTACTATCTTCTTCATCCAATATTAAAATATTATTAGTTTTATGGTTAGTAAAGTAGCATTCCATAGTCCACCTCTAATTTGATTATAACATAAGGTAAAACTCAAATTAACAAGTTTTAACTATCATCTTTAATTTATAAAATATAAAATTTCTTTTTTCTTTTATCATGAAACTAAATTAAAAACTACTTAATTAATTAAGTAGTTTTTAATTATTTATAAAATAATACATTTTGCAACTTTAGTAATAGCATTATTATCTATGTTTACTAAAGGTTTATCATTTATTATGTTCTTATTTTTATTACTTTCAAATGTATCAGCAACTTTTCCTCGTCTTTCTCTTTCTTTTTCTTTTCCAAAACTATTATTTACTTCATCTATTTTTTTTGCAAGTGAATCTTTATCTTTTGTACTTCATTTTTCATGTGGTTCTCATGGCATATTTTTTTACTTCCTTTATTATTCTTTGAATATTTTTTCTACCCTTTAAATACTCAGTAAAATTATATATTTTTTATAAACGTAAATATAAAAATATATAATTTTACTCTTTTTAACAAAACTATTAAAATTATTTTTAAAACAATATTTTATATTGAATAACTTCGTTGTTTTGTTACTGGGCTAATTGGGGGTTGTATATCAGTAGAATTAACTATAACACTTAAATCAAAATTTTTAGCAACAGGATTAGTAACTGTTGGTTTTGCTTTATCTGGGTTTTCTCACGTTATTTTATTACTTAATAGTTTATTTATTTTTTGCTTTTTCCTATTATCTAATTCTTGTTTTAAAATATTAAATTGTCTTTCTAATTGAGTTTCTACTTTATCACTTGTCAAGTCTCTAATTATTGTTTTAAATTCTTTTTTATCTTTTTCAATTTTTTCTTGATTTTTAAACATTTTATTATAAATTCATGAATCAACTTTTTTTATTGCAGTTGAAACTGTTGTTGCAGCAGTTTTAATAAATAAGCCAAGTGTAATTGAAATTAAACCAATTATAAGTTTGTCTTTTAATTCTGTTGCAATTTCCCTCCTTACAAAGGGTAAACAAGAAATCAATATTGGAACACCAACAGAAAGTACTGAAATAACACCCCACATTGTGAATTCAACTATAGATGGTTTTTCTTTATATTTTGTTTGTTCTTTTATAAACTATTTAATTGGTATTCTATCAAAATTATTATTATTATTATTTATTAATAAAAGATCATTTTTGTATTGACTTAAATTTTTATATTGTTTTGTTTGCGTTAATATTTGTATATTATCATTATCAAAGTTATGAAAAAACATTATTTTTTCTGAAATTGATTGATTATTATGTATAAAAGTTGTTATATAATAACAATTATTATTTATTGTCAAAATTTCTTCATATATTTGTTCAACTTTTTTACCATTTTCAATTTTTTCTTGTTTAATTTCATTTTCTAATTTTAATATTTTATTTTCATATTTTAATTCTTTTTGTAAAATGTTAATTTTATTAAGTTTAATTTTTAGTTTTTTTATTTTTTTCTATTTTTTGTTAATATTTTGGTTTTGTTCTTTTCTTCATTATTTAAAAATTGTTTAATATCATTTTTTAATTCATTTTGGATATTACTATTTATCTTTTGATATTCATTTAATTGTTCTTTTCTTTGTTTTAATTTCGTTAACCGAGTTGTTTTTTCTTTAATTTCATGTTCATATTTGGCTAATTCTCTTTTTCTTTTTTTTAACGTTTTTTTACCAAATAATTGACCACTAACTATTGCATTTTTAATTTTTTCTAAATTTTCGGGAGCGTACCGATGTTGTCAATAATATTCAAATTTGTCTTTAAATTATAAGATTAGACGAGAATAATTTAGACTTCAATATGCAATTGTGTGTTAATCTTAACACTTGTAAAATATTAGTCAACAATAATACTTACTTTTATAACTCAAAAATTCTTATTAAATTTTACTTTAATAAGTTTTATTTTATTTTTAGTTATCTTTAAATTGAAATGGTTAATTTATAATAATTGTATTGCTGTATTTATTTGATAACATTTAAAATTAACCATTTTGGTATACATATCAATGTTATAAGTTCTATCACCAATCATATGCTTTAAAATTTGTTTAATATTAGTTTCAGTAAAGCAACCAATATTTTCAACTAATGCTTGATTTAATACGCCATCTTTTGCATTAACAAAATAACCAACTTTTAATTTTTTATATTGTAAAGTCAATGATTGTAAAAAATCAATTAATTCATAATATTGACCTTTGGAAAATAAATGGAATGGCAACCCTTTTTAGGACTATTTTTTGGTGGACATTTGTGTTTGATATTTAATGGGGGTTAAGTAGTTTAAAGTGCTGTGGATTCTTATGTTGTTGTATCAATTGATATAATCAAATAATTCTAATTTTAATTGGATTAATGATGTAAAATTTTTATCATTGATAAATTCGGTCTTAAAAGTTTTGAAAGTTGCTTCAGCAACAGCATTGTCATAAGGACAACCTTTTTTGCTTAAAGAACGATTAATGTTGAATGCTAATAAAAGATTATTAATAATTTTATTATTAAATTCATTACCGCGATCACTATGAAATATTTGTATATTTTTTAAACAGCGATTTGATTGCATAAATGCTTGATATACTAATGATGCATCTTTTTTAAATCCAACACTATGTCCAATAATTTCGCGGTTAAATAAGTCTATTAATAGGCAAATATAGTTTCATTTGCCATTAACTTGAACATAAGTTAAATCACTGACAATAACTTCATTTTTAACCCTATTATTAAAATTTCTATTAACAAGATTTGTTACTTGACTATTATTAACTCTGTTATTATGATTTTTGAATGATAATTTAGTGTATTTTGATATTAAATTATGTTTATTCATAATTTTTTTAATTTTTCGTCTTGATAAATAAATTCCTTTATTTTCTAGAACAACTTTTAATCTTCTTGTTCCATAAACTTCTTTATTTTCTTTAAAAGCACTAATAACAGCTTCATCATACATATTATTTTTAATTTTATCTTCTTTTTTATTTAAATTAAAATAATATGTTGATTTAGAAATTTTTAAAAAACGACACATTTTACGAATTTTATATTTAACTTTATTTTTAGCAATAATTTCTATTTTCTGCCTATTATTAGTGCTGCTTGCTTTAAAATGTCATTTTCCATTCGTAACTGTTTTAATTCTTTTCTTAATTTAATTAATTCATTTTCTTCAACAGAACGATTATCTTTAGTTTTAAAACTGCCTGAATTAGTAAATTGCTTAATTCAATTGTAAGTAGCTGCTCTTGTAACATTGTACTCTTTAGCAAGACAAGACACTGACTTACCACTTTGATATAAAGCTACTATTTGTTTTTTAAATTCATCTGAATATGAGTTAATATTGGCCATAATTATAGTTCCTTTCTTTTCACTAATTTGTTCACTTGTCTACGTAATTAGTGTCCAATAAAGTGTAACCCATCCATTTATTGCATTTTTATAGTGTAATTTAGCAATTTTATTTTTTCTTCTTCCAGCCATTATGCCAAGAAATAAAACATGAAAAGCATGGAATTTATCTAAAATAAATTTAGCATTTAAAATTGTAGCAGTTTTTCTAATTCATTTTGCACTATCTCCACAAACTATTAAATTTGCTTGGTCAAAATTTTCAAAAAATAAATTACCATATTTTTCGGAAATGTTTAGTAATCTGTGTAACTTACAAAAATAACTATGTTTAATTAATTCTAGTAAATATAATTAAATGACTAGAAAGAGTGAGTTACAGATGGCTAAAAAAGATAACTTTAATAATAATGATCCAATATCAAAAGCAGTAGATTTATTACTAGAAAATACTGAAGATTTAACAACAGTTTTTAAACCTGGCGGTTTATATAAAGAATTAACAAAAAGATTAGTTGAAAAAATGTTGAATTCTGAAATGCAAAATTATTTAGGATATGAAAAAAATCAACATAGTACTACTGAAAATGCTCGTAATGGTACAAGTTCAAAAAAATTAATAACTCAACAAGGTAAAATTGAAATTGATGTACCAAGAGATCGCAATAGTAATTTTACTCCTGTAATAGTTCCTAAAAGGCAAAGAAGATTTGATGGTTTTGATCAACAAGTTCTTTCCTTGTATGCAAAAGGAATGACATTATCTGACATTAGAATGCAGTTGCAAGAGTTATATCATGGTGCTGATATTAGTGAAAGTGTTATTAGTCAAATTACTGATGATGTTATTGATGATGTTAAAGCATGACAAAATCGACCATTAGAAAGTATTTATCCTATTGTTTATTTTGATTGTATAGTAGTTAAAGTACGACAAGATAAACGGATTATTAACAAATCAGTTTATATAGCATTAGGAGTTGATTTAGAAGGCAAAAAAGATGTTTTAGGATTATGAATTAGTGAAAATGAAGGTTCTAAGTTTTGATTATCTAATTTCACAGAAATGAAAAATCGTGGCTTAAATGATATTCTTATTGCTTGTAGTGATAATTTAACAGGCATGTCAGAAGCAATACAATCAGTTTATCCTAAAACAGAACATCAATTATGCATTGTTCATCAAATTAGAAATAGTTTAAAATATGTTTCATACAAACATCGAAAAGGTCTAGTTGCAGATTTAAAACCAATTTATAGTGCATGTAGTGAAGAACAAGCAATGCAAGCTTTAGAATCGTTTGAAAGTAAATGAAATAAACAATATCCTCAAATTACTAAATCTTGATATAAAAATTGAGATAATTTAATGGTTTTTATTAGTTATCCAGTAGAAATCAAAAGAGTGATTTATACTACAAATGCTATTGAATCTGTTAATAGTCAATTACGAAAAATCATCAGAAATAAAAAAGTTTTTCCTAATGATATGGCAGTTTTCAAAATATTTTACTTGGCAATTAAAAATATAACAAAAAAATGAACATTGCCTATTCAAAATTGAAATACAGCAATTGCTCATTTTATGATAAAATTTGAAGACAGAATTAATCTAAATTAGTAACTTTGTAAAACAAAGATACACAGATTATTAAAAAGCCTCTTTTATTATTCATAGTTTTTTTCTTTATAAATAAAATATCTTTTCATTATGAGTTGAAATATGTTTATAAGAAGTGACTATATAATTAATTGACAAATCATTATGGTTATATGGATTATTTAGTTTAAAACCTTTTCTGTTTTCTTCTCATGTAACATTATATTTAAAACAAGGATTAGTAATCTTTGTTTTACTATCAGTTATTTCACCAATAAATCAACTATTATGCTGTTCATAAAATGTTAATGGTTCAAGTTTTATATCATTAAGATAATATTCTTTGGGTGTTTCTGGTTTATTAACAGTTATTTTCTGTTCAGAAATATATGGTTCTAATAATTTTGTTAATTCATCACCATTTAATTCTCTTTTAATATTTTCAGAATTAAAAACCCAATATGTGTAATTATTATCAACAATAAAAGAATTATTTTTAATCATTCATTTTGGAAGTGATAATTTATATTCAACATAATCAATAAGAATAGATTGTGGTTTATCTTTAACAATTTGTTCTTTTTTAAATTCTATTTGCATAATAATCCTTTCCTAATATGTCCTGTTGCTTCTAGCATAAAGGACATATATTTTGATTTTTAAATTATTAATAATACTATTATTAGTTTTATTCATTCCAGTAATTCTGGGCTCAAAAATAAATTGTGAAATTTTAAAAAACATTAAGGCATTCGATTCAATATTTATTTAATTTGTGTTAAACAAATTAATATTTTAATTGAACCGGCACCGCTCAATTTTTTTTACAAGTTTGAAATTTATTTTCTCGCCCAAAAAATTTTCCAAAAAAAATAAAAAAATAAAACCAACACTTGCTCACTGGGGAGTGGCAAGGTTGGTTAAATAAAGAATAGAATTAATATAGTAGGTTCCCTAAGCAGGTCTATATATACTAGTTTCCAATCCGCTCCCACCCCAAGAATTACCATTAAATGGTTAGTATATTTTATTAGGTATCACTCCACTTTTTATTTATCCATGCAAGTCCACATGCTAGCTACTATTTTTAACAACTGTGTTGTAGTTCACTTTTTTAGTTCCCTAACACGTGTTGATAATAGCGTTAAAGAGGGTTCTTAAAAATTTTAAAATTTTTGGATAGGTTACACTTTATTGGACACTAATTACGTAGACAAGTGAACAAATTAGTTAAAAGAAAGGAACTATAATTATGGCCAATATTAACTCATATACCGATGAATTTAAAAAACAAATAGTAGCTTTATATCAAAGCGGTAAGTCAGTGTCTTGTCTTGCTAAAGAGTACAATGTTACAAGAGCAGCTACTTATAATTGAATTAAGCAATTTACTAATTCAGGCAGTTTTAAAACTAAAGATAATCGTTCTATTGAAGAAAATGAATTAATTAAATTAAGAAAAGAATTAAAACAGTTACGAATGGAAAATGATATTTTAAAGCAAGCATCACTAATAATAGGCAGAAAATAGAAATTATTGCTAAAAATAAAGTTAAATATAAAATTCGCACAATGTGTCGTTTTTTAAAACTTTCTAAATCAACATATTATTTTAATTTAAAGGAAAAAGAAAAAAAACAAAATAATATTTATGATGAAGCTGTTATTAGTGCTTTTAAAGAAAATAAAGAAGTTTATGGAACAAGAAGATTAAAAGTTGTTCTAAAAGAAAAGAATATTTATTTGTCACGCAGAAAAATTAAAGAAATTATGAATAAACATAATTTAATATCAAAATACACTAAATTATCATTCAAAAATCATCATAATAAAGTCAACGATAGTCAAATAACCAATATCGTTAATAGAAACTTTAATAATAGGCTTAAAAATGAAGTTATTGTTAGTGATTTAACTTATGTTCAAGTTAATGGTAAATGAAACTATATTTGCCTATTAATTGACCTATTTAACCGCGAAATTATTGGACATAGTGTAGGTACTAAAAAAGATGCATCATTAGTACATCAAGCATTTATGCACTCAAATCGTTGTTTAAAAGATATTCAAATATTTCATAGTGATCGCGGTAATGAATTTAATAATAAAATTATTGATAAACTTTTACTAGCATTCAATATTAATCGCTCTTTAAGCAAAAAAGGTTGTCCTTATGATAACGCTGTTGCTGAAGCAACTTTTAAAACTTTCAAAATTGAATTTATTAATGATAAAAATTTTACATCATTAATCCAATTAAAATTAGAATTATTTGATTACATCAACTGATATAACAACATAAGAATTCACAGCACTTTAAACTACTTAACTCCAGTTAATTATCAAAAATAAATGTCTACCAAAAAATAGTCCTAAAAAGGGTTGCCATTCCATAAAGCAAGCAGCACTAATAATAGGCAGAAAATAGAAATTATTGCTAAAAATAAAGTTAAATATAAAATTCGCACAATGTGTCGTTTTTTAAAACTTTCTAAATCAACATATTATTTTAATTTAAAGGAAAAAGAAAAAAACAAAATAATATTTATGATGAAGCTGTTATTAGTGCTTTTAAAGAAAATAAAGAAGTTTATGGAACAAGAAGATTAAAAGTTGTTCTAAAAGAAAAGAATATTTATTTGTCACGCAGAAAAATTAAAGAAATTATGAATAAACATAATTTAATATCAAAATACACTAAATTATCATTCAAAAATCATCATAATAAAGTCAACGATAGTCAAATAACCAATATCGTTAATAGAAACTTTAATAATAGGCTTAAAAATGAAGTTATTGTTAGTGATTTAACTTATGTTCAAGTTAATGGTAAATGAAACTATATTTGCCTATTAATTGACCTATTTAACCGCGAAATTATTGGACATAGTGTAGGTACTAAAAAAGATGCATCATTAGTACATCAAGCATTTATGCACTCAAATCGTTGTTTAAAAGATATTCAAATATTTCATAGTGATCGCGGTAATGAATTTAATAATAAAATTATTGATAATGTCTTGTCTTGCTAAAGAGTACAATGTTACAAGAGCAGCTACTTATAATTGAATTAAGCAATTTACTAATTCAGGCAGTTTTAAAACTAAAGATAATCGTTCTATTGAAGAAAATGAATTAATTAAATTAAGAAAAGAATTAAAACAGTTACGAATGGAAAATGATATTTTAAAGCAAGCAGCACTAATAATAGGCAGAAAATAGAAATTATTGCTAAAAATAAAGTTAAATATAAAATTCGCACAATGTGTCGTTTTTTAAAACTTTCTAAATCAACATATTATTTTAATTTAAAGGAAAAAGAAAAAAAACAAAATAATATTTATGATGAAGCTGTTATTAGTGCTTTTAAAGAAAATAAAGAAGTTTATGGAACAAGAAGATTAAAAGTTGTTCTAAAAGAAAAGAATATTTATTTGTCACGCAGAAAAATTAAAGAAATTATGAATAAACATAATTTAATATCAAAATACACTAAATTATCATTCAAAAATCATCATAATAAAGTCAACGATAGTCAAATAACCAATATCGTTAATAGAAACTTTAATAATAGGCTTAAAAATGAAGTTATTGTTAGTGATTTAACTTATGTTCAAGTTAATGGTAAATGAAACTATATTTGCCTATTAATTGACCTATTTAACCGCGAAATTATTGGACATAGTGTAGGTACTAAAAAAGATGCATCATTAGTACATCAAGCATTTATGCACTCAAATCGTTGTTTAAAAGATATTCAAATATTTCATAGTGATCGCGGTAATGAATTTAATAATAAAATTATTGATAAACTTTTACTAGCATTCAATATTAATCGCTCTTTAAGCAAAAAAGGTTGTCCTTATGATAACGCTGTTGCTGAAGCAACTTTTAAAACTTTCAAAATTGAATTTATTAATGATAAAAATTTTACATCATTAATCCAATTAAAATTAGAATTATTTGATTACATCAACTGATATAACAACATAAGAATTCACAGCACTTTAAACTACTTAACTCCAGTTAATTATCAAAAATAAATGTCTACCAAAAAATAGTCCTAAAAAGGGTTGCCATTCCAAAATTGAGATAATTTAATGGTTTTTATTAGTTATCCAGTAGAAATCAAAAGAGTGATTTATACTACAAATGCTATTGAATCTGTTAATAGTCAATTACGAAAAATCATCAGAAATAAAAAAGTTTTTCCTAATGATATGGCAGTTTTCAAAATATTTTACTTGGCAATTGAAAATATAACAAAAAAATGAACATTGCCTATTCAAAATTGAAATACAGCAATTGCTCATTTTATGATAAAATTTGAAGACAGAATTAATCTAAATTAGTAACTTTGTAAAACAAAGATACACAGATTATTAAAAAGCCTCCAATATTTTCATAAAATTTTTGACAATGTTTTTTAACAAATTCAGCAGTTTTTTTAACTCCAATTGCTGTTTTTGTTGGTCTTATAATTGCTTTTACTCTTTTATTTTGTACCTTGTGATTAATATTATCTGTATATGTTACTATTAAACGCATAGAGTGTTTTATACCTTTACGTTTAAAATCTCAAAACTTTCGATGTCCATCATCAATTGCTACAAAAATAGGTTGATTTTTTTCTAATTTTACTTTTACTGGATTTGCTTCAATTACTTCTAAATTTTTAAAAACTCTATGAATAGTACTAACACTAATACCTGCTTTTTTACAAATAGCACAAATATCATGATATCTTTTTCCATCAGCAAAATATTCAATAATAGTTTGTTCAACATCTTCACCAATTCTTTTATATTTAGGTAATTCTAGTCATTCATCAACTAAACAAATACGAACTCATTTTTGTAATTTTTCATCAAAATATTCATAAATTCTTCTTTTATAAGTTACTAATCCATATAATGTTTTTCTTGTTCGATATTGATAATCAACTATTTTATATTTCTTTTTATCTCTTGTTTTAAATATTCTTCAATCTCGTTTTTCTCATTTCTTTGTTATATGTTCTAAAACTAATTTATCAATTTTGGCATATTGTTCTCTAAAATTTCATTTATAATTAAAACTCATATTTTTTTACTCTCCTAATCTGTTTCTGCATCAATTATTAATTTTAATTTACATAAATTTAAAGTGTTAAAATATGGTAAATTAAAATAATAATCTATTTTTCTTTATTTTATTCACAATAATCCACATAAGAACGTAATTATTACTAAAATAATGGTATTGTGAAAAAAAGTACTTTCATATTTTCAATATAATCAACAAGTTACATATAATTAATAGTATAGGTCTCACAAAATAAACGCTTTTAATTTAGGCGATATTTTGCATTTAAAAGGATACTTGTAAAAATAATCAAAAATAGTACAATTTATAAGTAAAATCAAGGAAAAAAGGAGTAATTAAAGATGAAAACATGAATAAAAACAAATTTAAGTAAAATAACATTAGCATTAGCACTAACTGGTGCTACAACCGGAACAATAGGATTAATCATGGGGGGTGCTTACCCACGAAAATAGTAAAGATTTATCATTTTATAATTATGACCGTATAAAAACTGTTGGTGGTAAAGGAGCAATTATATGGTCACAACCTATGAATAATCAACACAAAATATTTTTGTATTTTGATATTAAATCAAGACATCAAGGAGATATAAAATGAGATGGCAAATATCCCGATGGATATTTTAACAAATAATATTGATATTTATATATAAACATATATAATTTCAATAAGAACTAAATAAAGTTTTTTTAACTCATTGCTTTATTTTTAAAGTAAATGAGTTTTTTATTTTTAAGGAGATTTAAAAAATATGATTACAAAAAAAGAACAAGATTTTATTAATGGTCAAATATTAGAAAATCAAAAAAATATTGAAGAAATTGAAAAACAAATTCAAAATTTAGAAAAAGAAAGAAATTATTTTCAAAACGAAATTTCAATAAATCAAATTACAATAAAAAATTTTAAAACTAATATTATTTTTTGAAGTGAACAAAAGGAAAAAATAGAAACAAAAATAATTAATTATAAAAATCAAATTTTAAAGTTAAAAAAACAAAAAATTAATATATTTAAAAATTTTTTTATTAAAATTTTTTCATTTGGAAAAATCAATATAAATCAAAATATTAATAATTTAATTCAACAAGAAGAGAAAAATTGTGAATTATTAAAAGAAACAAATTTAAATAATCAGAAAAAAATTGAAACTTTAAATTTAACTTATAATGAAAAAAAAGAAAATCATAAAAATTTAATAACTAATATTAATAAAATAACTGAAAATATAAATAAATTATTGAACCATAATAATAAATTATTACAAAATAATAGTAATTTTGGAATGGCAACCCTTTTTAGGACTATTTTTTGGTAGACATTTATTTTTGATAATTAACTGGAGTTAAGTAGTTTAAAGTGCTGTGAATTCTTATGTTGTTATATCAGTTGATGTAATCAAATAATTCTAATTTTAATTGGATTAATGATGTAAAATTTTTATCATTAATAAATTCAATTTTGAAAGTTTTAAAAGTTGCTTCAGCAACAGCGTTATCATAAGGACAACCTTTTTTGCTTAAAGAGCGATTAATATTGAATGCTAGTAAAAGTTTATCAATAATTTTATTATTAAATTCATTACCGCGATCACTATGAAATATTTGAATATCTTTTAAACAACGATTTGAGTGCATAAATGCTTGATGTACTAATGATGCATCTTTTTTAGTACCTACACTATGTCCAATAATTTCGCGGTTAAATAGGTCAATTAATAGGCAAATATAGTTTCATTTACCATTAACTTGAACATAAGTTAAATCACTAACAATAACTTCATTTTTAAGCCTATTATTAAAGTTTCTATTAACGATATTGGTTATTTGACTATCGTTGACTTTATTATGATGATTTTTGAATGATAATTTAGTGTATTTTGATATTAAATTATGTTTATTCATAATTTCTTTAATTTTTCTGCGTGACAAATAAATATTCTTTTCTTTTAGAACAACTTTTAATCTTCTTGTTCCATAAACTTCTTTATTTTCTTTAAAAGCACTAATAACAGCTTCATCATAAATATTATTTTGTTTTTTTCTTTTTCCTTTAAATTAAAATAATATGTTGATTTAGAAATTTTTAAAAAACGACACATTGTGCGAATTTTATATTTAACTTTATTTTTAGCAATAATTTCTATTTTCTGCCTATTATTAGTGCTCTTGCTTTAAAATATCATTTTCCATTCGTAACTGTTTTAATTCTTTTCTTAATTTAATTAATTCATTTTCTTCAATAGAACGATTATCTTTAGTTTTAAAACTGCCTGAATTAGTAAATTGCTTAATTCAATTATAAGTAGCTGCTCTTGTAACATTGTACTCTTTAGCAAGACAAGACACTGACTTACCGCTTTGATATAAAGCTACTATTTGTTTTTTAAATTCATCGGTATATGAGTTAATATTGGCCATAATTATAGTTCCTTTCTTTTAACTAATTTGTTCACTTGTCTACGTAATTAGTGTCCAATAAAGTGTAACCTATCCACCATCAAATCTTCTTTGCCTTTTAGGAACTATTACAGGAGTAAAATTACTATTGCGATCTCTTGGTACATCAATTTCAATTTTACCTTGTTGAGTTATTAATTTTTTTGAACTTGTACCATTACGAGCATTTTCAGTAGTACTATGTTGATTTTTTTCATATCCTAAATAATTTTGCATTTCAGAATTCAACATTTTTTCAACTAATCTTTTTGTTAATTCTTTATATAAACCGCCAGGTTTAAAAACTGTTGTTAAATCTTCAGTATTTTCTAGTAATAAATCTACTGCTTTTGATATTGAATCATTATTATTAAAGTTATCTTTTTTAGCCATCTGTAACTCACTCTTTCTAGTCATTTAATTATATTTACTAGAATTAATTAAACATAGTTATTTTTGTAAGTTACACAGATTACTAAACATTTCCATTTGTTCTCGGCTTTCTTTATTTTTTAAATTTAAAACCACCTCATAAAGGTGGTTTAGTTATACTAATCGGAGATAAAACATCAATTAAAATTATATAACTGTTATCTGCACCCAGAGATTAGTTTAGTAGTATTAAATAGATAGGTCTACTGGCTTAACTTCATTTTACTTGTTACCCTTCTCAAAATCTTTGATTTCAATGGATTATGTAACTTTTATCAGTATCACAGTTGCTGGGGCAGCTTAAGATTACTTAATTCCCTTTTATGAACAGTTGTTCATCTATTTAATTTTATTTAGTTGTATTTAATGATAAATGATTTAATATATTTTTAATATATTAAATTTTTTCTTTATTTTTTGTTTAATAATGACACTAATTGTGCTTTTGGTAAATTATTCATTTCATTTTGATATTGTTTAAACATATTTTTACATGTTGTAAGTTCAGTTAATGCTTCTTTTAAGTTACCTCAACCTTCAATTATGACTTTCTTTTTTTGTAATTCTTTATATTGTAGAAAGAAATTAACAATTTCATCACGTAAATGTTGTGGTACATCTTTTAGATCTTGATACTCATTAAAGCGTGGATCAGAATTAACAACACCAAATAATTTAGTATCAACTTCACCACCGTCAATCATTTTAATCATTCCTAAAATTCTAACTTCTACTAAGCAACCAGGGAAAGTTGGATAAGTAATTAAACTAATAATATCTAAAGGATCACCATCGTAATCTAAAGTTTCAGGAATATATCCATATTCACCGGGATAAAAATTAGCACCATAAAGAACACGATCTAATATCATAGTTTTAGATTTTCAATCATATTCATATTTATTACTTGATCCTTTGGGAATTTCAACTACCATTTGCACAATGTTATTTTCGCTTTTATTCATTAATACTTCATCTCCTTTTAAAAATTAATTTTATTATATAATAAATAAACGTTTTTTTATATATAATTAAAATAATAAATGTATTTTAAGGAGTAAAAGATGAGTTTAAAATATGAGAAAAAGTGACAACAATTTAAAAGTAATATGAATAATTCTTTAAAACTAACTACTCATAGAATAGCATTAGTTAGTAGTTTATTAGCAGTTACGACATTAATGACCTTATTAGAAACACCACCTATTTTTTTACCTTTTTTAAAAATTGATTTTGGTAATACTATTAATTTAATTGCATTGTTAATTATTAAACTTACTTATAGTTTTTTAATTGCCATTATTGTTCCTTGACTAAGTTTAATCTTACCTCATTTTCCTTCTGGTAATGCTGAACCAATTGGTGAATTTGCTTATATGTTAAATACTATTACTTTATTGTTATTATATAGTAGTTTTAAATTATTATTTAAGCAATTACCATTTTGAAAAACGCAATCTAATAATTCTTGAAAACGATTAATGATTATTGAAATACCAACAATTGTTATTACTTGTATTTTAGTATCATTAATTAGTGCTTTTTATAATTGAGCTTTTATTTTAGACATGTATGGTGCTGCTGATCTTAAAGATAAGATTTGAATTGTATTTGTACCATTTAATTTAATTAAATTTACTTCAGTTTTGTTTTTATATTTATTATTAGTTAGGCCAGTACAAATTTTAGTACAACATTTTAATATTTAAATAATATATTTTAATTGATCTTTTTTTATTTCTATTACTAAAGATTCTTCATTATTTTGTTTTATTTCTGATTCTTCTCAAGGTCTTCAAATATTTACTTCTTCTTTATAATCTTCATCAATTACTAATTGGAATGGCAACCCTTTTTAGGACTATTTTTTGGTAGACATTTATTTTTGATAATTAACTGGAGTTAAGTAGTTTAAAGTGCTGTGAATTCTTATGTTGTTATATCAGTTGATGTAATCAAATAATTCTAATTTTAATTGGATTAATGATGTAAAATTTTTATCATTAATAAATTCAATTTTGAAAGTTTTAAAAGTTGCTTCAGCAACAGCGTTATCATAAGGACAACCTTTTTTGCTTAAAGAGCGATTAATATTGAATGCTAGTAAAAGTTTATCAATAATTTTATTATTAAATTCATTACCGCGATCACTATGAAATATTTGAATATCTTTTAAACAACGATTTGAGTGCATAAATGCTTGATGTACTAATGATGCATCTTTTTTAGTACCTACACTATGTCCAATAATTTCGCGGTTAAATAGGTCAATTAATAGGCAAATATAGTTTCATTTACCATTAACTTGAACATAAGTTAAATCACTAACAATAACTTCATTTTTAAGCCTATTATTAAAGTTTCTATTAACGATATTGGTTATTTGACTATCCTTGACTTTATTATGATGATTTTTGAATGATAATTTAGTGTATTTTGATATTAAATTATGTTTATTCATAATTTCTTTAATTTTTCTGCGTGACAAATAAATATTCTTTTCTTTTAGAACAACTTTTAATCTTCTTGTTCCATAAACTTCTTTATTTTCTTTAAAAGCACTAATAACAGCTTCATCATAAATATTATTTTGTTTTTTTTCTTTTTCCTTTAAATTAAAATAATATGTTGATTTAGAAAGTTTTAAAAAACGACACATTGTGCGAATTTTATATTTAACTTTATTTTTAGCAATAATTTCTATTTTCTGCCTATTATTAGTGCTGCTTGCTTTAAAATATCATTTTCCATTCGTAACTGTTTTAATTCTTTTCTTAATTTAATTAATTCATTTTCTTCAATAGAACGATTATCTTTAGTTTTAAAACTGCCTGAATTAGTAAATTGCTTAATTCAATTATAAGTAGCTGCTCTTGTAACATTGTACTCTTTAGCAAGACAAGACACTGACTTACCGCTTTGATATAAAGCTACTATTTGTTTTTTAAATTCATCGGTATATGAGTTAATATTGGCCATAATTATAGTTCCTTTCTTTTAACTAATTTGTTCACTTGTCTACGTAATTAGTGTCCAATAAAGTGTAACCTATCCAAATTTATTTTTTAGTTTTTGTTATTTTTATTGTAATAAAAATTATTTATCAAATTATTATTATGATATTTTCATTGTTAATTAATTTTCTAAATTAGAGTAGTATTAATAGTTTTTATAAAAATTTAATAAATGTCTTGTTTTTTAATTAAAATTAATTTATAATTTTTATAAATAATTATTTATTTAATTAAATACCTATTTTAAAAAGGAGAAGTTATAATGAGAGTTAAAAGTGTTGACCAAGAAAAAGAAAAAGTAGATATAAAAACAAAGAAAAAAATAAAGATTAATTCAAAACAACAAATTTTTAATATTACTTTGACAGGAATTTTATTGGGATTAGCTGTTGCTTCTTCATTAATTGAAATACCTATTCAGTTTATGGGAGTAATTTTACCATTAAGAATTTTTGATTCATTAATTATTGCTTTTGCTTTACCAATTATTGGTTTATATTATACATTAGCAATTGGTATTATCGAACCTTGATTACATTTATTAGCAGATAGTGATCATCCACCAATTCAAATTTTCTTTGATAATATTGCTAATATTTTATTTATTGTTTCTTTTTATTTTATTTACTACTATCTTTTTAAATTGTGCAATAAAAGTAAAAATTTAAAAGTAGATACTATCAAAAAAATAAGTGCTGGTCTAGTAATAGTACCCTTAAATGCGATTATTGCTACTTTATCTTTTGCTTTAACTTTAGTAGTACTTTATTTTAGTCCTAACCTACCAAGACCTGATGAATATGATAATAATATTCTTAATTTTAATAATCATTCAGTAATTATATTATTTATTTTACTTGGTATTGAAATTTTAAGATTTATTTTTATCTTTATCTTATTTAGTTTAGTTGAAAGAAAGATAGGTTCTGCTAAACGTTATTATTTTTAATAAAAAGTATTTTATTTTATAAAATAAAATGTTAAATTAATACTTATTAATTAAAAATAAAATTAGGGAGCAATATATGAAGTTAATAGTTATTTTAATTATTATCATGAGTATTATTTTTTTAATTGCTTTTATAATAATATTTTTTCTGAAATTAAGAAAAAAGAAAATAAAATCATCAAGGAAAATAAAATATTGTTTATGTGTTCCAAATTCTTATCATAGCATTATCAAGAATAGAAAGTTTAAAAGTAATAATGATTTAGTAAATAATAAAAAAGTTTTGGAAATGGAATGGCAACCCTTTTTAGGACTATTTTTTGGTAGACATTTATTTTTGATAATTAACTGGAGTTAAGTAGTTTAAAGTGCTGTGAATTCTTATGTTGTTATATCAGTTGATGTAATCAAATAATTCTAATTTTAATTGGATTAATGATGTAAAATTTTTATCATTAATAAATTCAATTTTGAAAGTTTTAAAAGTTGCTTCAGCAACAGCGTTATCATAAGGACAACCTTTTTTGCTTAAAGAGCGATTAATATTGAATGCTAGTAAAAGTTTATCAATAATTTTATTATTAAATTCATTACCGCGATCACTATGAAATATTTGAATATCTTTTAAACAACGATTTGAGTGCATAAATGCTTGATGTACTAATGATGCATCTTTTTTAGTACCTACACTATGTCCAATAATTTCGCGGTTAAATAGGTCAATTAATAGGCAAATATAGTTTCATTTACCATTAACTTGAACATAAGTTAAATCACTAACAATAACTTCATTTTTAAGCCTATTATTAAAGTTTCTATTAACGATATTGGTTATTTGACTATCGTTGACTTTATTATGATGATTTTTGAATGATAATTTAGTGTATTTTGATATTAAATTATGTTTATTCATAATTTCTTTAATTTTTCTGCGTGACAAATAAATATTCTTTTCTTTTAGAACAACTTTTAATCTTCTTGTTCCATAAACTTCTTTATTTTCTTTAAAAGCACTAATAACAGCTTCATCATAAATATTATTTTGTTTTTTTCTTTTTCCTTTAAATTAAAATAATATGTTGATTTAGAAAGTTTTAAAAAACGACACATTGTGCGAATTTTATATTTAACTTTATTTTTAGCAATAATTTCTATTTTCTGCCTATTATTAGTGCTGCTTGCTTTAAAATATCATTTTCCATTCGTAACTGTTTTAATTCTTTTCTTAATTTAATTAATTCATTTTCTTCAATAGAACGATTATCTTTAGTTTTAAAACTGCCTGAATTAGTAAATTGCTTAATTCAATTATAAGTAGCTGCTCTTGTAACATTGTACTCTTTAGCAAGACAAGACACTGACTTACCGCTTTGATATAAAGCTACTATTTGTTTTTTAAATTCATCGGTATATGAGTTAATATTGGCCATAATTATAGTTCCTTTCTTTTAACTAATTTGTTCACTTGTCTACGTAATTAGTGTCCAATAAAGTGTAACCCATCCAATCTACTAATTTAACTTATTAGTAGATATTTTTTTAAAAATAAAATTTACTGTACATTATTTTGTAATAGTTTATAATAATAAGAAAATCATTATAAATGGAGTGTAAAATATGAGACGAAAATTAAATTTATTTTTTACTACCAGCCTTTTATTAAGTTCTAGTATGTCGCTTTTAGCATTCACAATTGATACAAACAATATTAGTATTAATAATTTTGCTAACAACAATGTTGATACTAAAACAGCAACTAAGTATGCTAATGAAACCTCTATTGTTGGTAAATCGTTATTAATTGGTAAAAATAAAGGTTTTAATACTAATAATTTATTAAATAATATGTATAATCAAGCCCCTTCTATTCAAATTGATAATCTTACAGGTAAGAATAATGGAAATGATTTTATTAATGATTGAACTAGCAACTTAGATGGTAATAGTATTAATACTATTCAGTCTTTATTTCAACGTAATGGTATTAATCAATCTAAAGTTGACACTATCGCCAATAATATTAATAGCTATAGTAGTTATCGTGACATATTGCCAATGGTTAAAAATTATTTAAATAATTCTATTTTATCTAATGATGATACTGTTAATATGATTGATGGAATGTTAAAAAATATTAAAAATTTAATACCAAATATTAATGATTACTTATCTTATACTAATTATATTCCAATTATAACTAATACTATTGATGAATTATTAGCAGATTGAGATCAAGAAGATAATTTTAGTGGTAATACTACTTTTGAAAAAATGCAAGATTATATGTCAAAGAAAGCGACATTTGCTCAAGCTTGAAATATTCCAAGTCATGAAAAGTGATACTATGTTAAAGATGAAGCAAAAAATTGAAATTGAAATCAATTTTATGAATATATAGCTGGTGTTAATTTTAATTATATGTTTAAGTCAATATCAGGAAAATATATTGGTGAAATGATTAGCGATAATATTAAATATGCTTTATGAGGTGCTGGACCTATTGGTTTTAATTCTGATAATTTTAATGCTACATTTAGTGAAACTCTTAATAAGATTTTAACAAATCCAGTGGCATGACCTTATTTAATAAAAACAATAATACCAATGGTTAAAAGCGAAGTATTAAAATTAACTAATCCAACTTTTGGCATTGATAGTATTACTTGAGATGATAAAACACTACTTAAAAATAATACAGTTCAACTAAAAAAAGTATTAACTATTTTTCAAGAATTAATATCTTCAAAAGATAATATGCTTAAATTAGTTACCAATTTAATGACCGGACCTTTTGGTGAAGATATTATTGCGAAAGATACCTTTGCATGAACTGATTCATATTGAACATTACCTGAGATTCAAAAGAAATTTTCTTTTATTTCAGCTATTAGTGATATTCCTCAACAAGTTGTTAATAGTTTAGAATCAGCAATTAAAAATGTTCCAATTAGTGACACAATTAATAAAATATTTGAGTTTACTAATAAATATTTAACAACAAATCCATTAATTGATTTAAAAGATTTAGTAAAATATTTAGATTTAACTTTAGGTAGTAAAGATTTTATTAATGCTTTAAATAATCTTAAATATATTATTAATCATCCAACAACAGATAATATTAGTAAAACTAAAGAAATATTACAATTATTAGGTGTTCAATTTGGTGGTGAAACTAATTTTAAACAAGATAGTGTTTTTGTAAACTTTTCTAATTGATTAAATACTTCTACTAGTAGTTTAAATTCCTTACTAAATATAATAGTTGATAAAACACATCATAATGGTATTCTTGATAATATGTTAAAGGACCAAGAAAATTTATATAAAGATATGTATAGTAAATATTTTGATATTAACAATAATAGTTATTTTACTTTAAGTGATATTGCAATGAATACATTTAAACATGATGATGGTAGTGTTAGTGCAGTTTTAAGTTATAAAATTAAAAATAATTTAGATAATAAAAGTTATGATATTACATTTAAAAATGCTAATTTTCTTACAAGTAAAATCTTTAAAATAAAATTATTTCATATTAGTCAATAATTTTTAATAATTTTCTTCAATAATTAGATATTTTAATTTAAAAAGTATCTTAATATACAAGACGGTTATTGCATTTTTTCTTTAAACAATTTAAAATATAGATAACTTATAGATTTAAGAAAAAGTTATTGGGGAAAATAAAGGGGACTAATTATGAAATCATTATTAACAAGATTAAGTGTTTTAACACTTGCAACAACCATAGGAAATTTAATCAATATTTTTAAATACCATTGAAGAAAAAAAGTAATGTAAAGATTGTTGTTTACATTACTTAATATTTTTCTATTTTCTTTATTTTGAATATTGTTTTTTAAATGTTTTGATTTTATAATGTATATGAACAGACAAGAAATATGTGCTTAAATCATTAAGCCTGTTTAGTATTATTACCTAAACAGGTTTTTTTGCTGTTTAATTAGAGAAATTTTAACTTAGAAAGAAGAGTAATTAAATGATAAATAATCAAGAACAGTATAAAAAAATTATTACTATTGCTTTAAATGCTATTGGTGCTGGTAGTGCTGGTGCAACTACTAAATTATTACATAATGCTCGTCAAGTTTCACAATGATTAAATTTAGCAAATGCTTTAAATAGGGGTGTTTTTGGGACAGCATTTACATTTTTACCAGATAGTAAAAAAGTAGCAACATTAATAGAAGTTTGAAAAATATTAACAAATACCTCATATATAGTTACAACATTAGATGTTAATTTTATTAAAACAATATTTACTAAAGCAAGTAATTGAGATTTAACAATTCCTAATTTACTACCATTTATTAGTTTTGAAATATCTGCTATTTCTGGTGTTTTGGCTGGAACAACAACACTATACACGTATTTATTTTACTAATAAAGATTCAACAACTAATAAAATATTAAAGTCAATTGAAGATGGTTTTAATTTATTATGTCCTTTTGCTGCAGTTATTGGAGGAGGATCATTATTTTGAACACCTGGTCTTGATTCAAAAATTATTGCTCCAATTTTTGCTACACTTGATGGAGTTTCTGGAACTACTAATTGTGGATAGGTTACACTTTATTGGACACTAATTACGTAGACAAGTGAACAAATTAGTTAAAAGAAAGGAACTATAATTATGGCCAATATTAACTCATATACCGATGAATTTAAAAAACAAATAGTAGCTTTATATCAAAGCGGTAAGTCAGTGTCTTGTCTTGCTAAAGAGTACAATGTTACAAGAGCAGCTACTTATAATTGAATTAAGCAATTTACTAATTCAGGCAGTTTTAAAACTAAAGATAATCGTTCTATTGAAGAAAATGAATTAATTAAATTAAGAAAAGAATTAAAACAGTTACGAATGGAAAATGATATTTTAAAGCAAGCAGCACTAATAATAGGCAGAAAATAGAAATTATTGCTAAAAATAAAGTTAAATATAAAATTCGCACAATGTGTCGTTTTTTAAAACTTTCTAAATCAACATATTATTTTAATTTAAAGGAAAAAGAAAAAAAACAAAATAATATTTATGATGAAGCTGTTATTAGTGCTTTTAAAGAAAATAAAGAAGTTTATGGAACAAGAAGATTAAAAGTTGTTCTAAAAGAAAAGAATATTTATTTGTCATGCAGAAAAATTAAAGAAATTATGAATAAACATAATTTAATATCAAAATACACTAAATTATCATTCAAAAATCATCATAATAAAGTCAACGATAGTCAAATAACCAATATCGTTAATAGAAACTTTAATAATAGGCTTAAAAATGAAGTTATTGTTAGTGATTTAACTTATGTTCAAGTTAATGGTAAATGAAACTATATTTGCCTATTAATTGACCTATTTAACCGCGAAATTATTGGACATAGTGTAGGTACTAAAAAAGATGCATCATTAGTACATCAAGCATTTATGCACTCAAATCGTTGTTTAAAAGATATTCAAATATTTCATAGTGATCGCGGTAATGAATTTAATAATAAAATTATTGATAAACTTTTACTAGCATTCAATATTAATCGCTCTTTAAGCAAAAAAGGTTGTCCTTATGATAACGCTGTTGCTGAAGCAACTTTTAAAACTTTCAAAATTGAATTTATTAATGATAAAAATTTTACATCATTAATCCAATTAAAATTAGAATTATTTGATTACATCAACTGATATAACAACATAAGAATTCACAGCACTTTAAACTACTTAACTCCAGTTAATTATCAAAAATAAATGTCTACCAAAAAATAGTCCTAAAAAGGGTTGCCATTCCAAGATTTATCAGCTTGAGATGTATCTAGTGTAGAAGATATGGTTGGTACATTTGCCAATACTTTAGCATTTAATCAAGATTTATCAACTTGAGATGTATCCAATGTAAGAATTATGACTGGTATGTTTGCTGGCTCAGTATTATTTGATCAAGATCTTTCAAAGTGAGATGTATCCAATGTACTAGATCACACTCATTTTGCTGTTGGTTCAGCAATTTCTGATTCTAATAAATTACCTAAATTTAAAAACTTTTTTATTAATAACACTATTTAATTTGATCAAAAGTATTTAATTTCTAAGTAATTAACTATAATAAAACTTAGAATAGTATAATAAAATATTATATTTGTTTTTTATAAAAGCATATAATATTGACAAACGGTAAGTTTAAAAAGTTTTAACTCATTTCTTTATTTTTTTAAAGTAAATGAGTTTTTATTTTTATTATTACATCTGCTCTTTTATTTTACTGACTAGTCATACATTTAAAGTAATCAATTGCAATTATATGCCAAAGGTTATATAATATGGGTAATAGTGGGAAAGTGTGGGTGATATTATGCTACTAGGACAATCATTGTCAACATTAGATGAAAAGAAACGAATGATAATTCCTTCTAAGTTTAGAAGTTATTTTCATAACAATGAGATTGTTATTGTTTCTAAAGGTTTTGAAGGCTGTTTAGTTATTCGTAACGAAATTGAATTTATTAAATGACAAGATAAAATCTTATCACAATCTGAAGGTCAGAAAGAAGCCAGAATTTTGGCAAGACAAGTATTTGCTAATTCAGAAGAATTAACTATTGATAGTAAAGGTCGCATTAATATTCCACATTCATTATTGACACTAGCTGATATTAAACAAAAAGTAATTATGATTGGACTATCCAATAAAATTGAGATTTGATCAGAAACTAATTGAAATAGTTTTAATCAAGATACCAAGGATAAATTTGAGTCAGCGGCAGCAGCTCTAGATGAGATATAAAAATTATGAATAATATCAATGCAAGACACATTTCTGTAATGTTAACAGAAGCAATTGATTTCTTAAATATTAAACCTGATGGTATTTATGTCGATTGTACATTAGGACGAGCAGGTCATAGTAAAGTTATACTATCAAAACTTACCTCTGGCAAACTATATGCTTTTGATCAAGATCAAATGGCCATTGATAATAGTAAAATTATTTTAAAAGATTTTAAAGATAAATATGAAATAATTAAAAGTAATTTTGCTAATATTCAATCTGAGCTTTTAAAAAGAAATATTACTAAAGTTGATGGTATATTATATGATTTAGGTATATCATCACCACAAGTTGATGAAGATATTAGAGGATTTAGTTATATGAAAGATGCTAAGTTAGATATGCGTATGGATCAAAGTCAAAAATTAAATGCGTGAGATATTGTTAATAATTATAATTATGAGCAATTAAAAACAATTATTAAAAATTATGGTGAAGAAGTATTTGCTAGTAGTATTGCTAAAAATATTATTAAAACAAGAACTTTTCAACCAATTGATACCACTTTACAATTGGTTACGATTATTAAAAAATCATTACCAGTAAGAGTATTAAATAAGCATCATCATCCTGCCAAAAAGACTTTTCAAGCATTAAGAATTGCTGTTAATAACGAGTTAGAAACATTAAAATCTTCTTTAAAACAATCTTTGAAATTATTAAATTCTAATGGTAGAATTGTTGTTATTAGTTTTCATTCTTTAGAAGATCGTATTGTTAAACAAACTTTTAATGAAGTTTTAATTGATCCACAAGCGCAATTATATGCTAAATTACCAGTTCATAATAATTGAAAAACAAAATATCAATTAATAATTAAAAAACCAATTACACCAAAGCCTGATGAAATAAATAAAAATCCAAGAGCACGAAGTGCAAAGTTAAGAGTTATTACTTATATTGATTCATAAAAATGTTTGGAGGTGAACAATATGAATTTTCAAGAATTATATGTTGTATGTCAAATTGAAGACTTTAGTTTAAAAGTTATGGTTAATAATTATGTTAATAATCAAATTCAGGTTTTATATAAAGAAACTGTTGATACTGAACAGTTTTCTGAAAATGGTGTAATTATTAATTCAATTGCTACAGGTAAGTTATTAAGGCAAATTATTAATAAAATTAATAATACTTTAAATATAAAAGTACAACGTATTGCCTTAACTTTACCTTCAAATAATTTAAAAATTTATCAATCACAAGCATCACTTGATTTTAAAGATGCTAACCACATTATTACTGATGAAGATTGTAGTAAAGTGATTGAAATGGCTAAAAACATTACTATTGATAATAGTGAAATTATTTGTTTAACTAAACCATACAATTTTAAAGTTGATCATGCAATTGGTAATGAACAATTACCAATTGCTAAAAAAGGACAAGTTATGCATGTTGATGCTTTAGTTTATTCATTACCTAAAAGTTTATATAATTCTCACCTCGAAGTATTAACTAATGCCGAAACAGAATTGTTAACGGTTACTTTAGATCAATTTGCATTAGTATGTAATATTAAAAATACTGATTTTAATCGTAATACAGTTTTAGTTGATTGAAATATTAATAGTACTAAGATTAGTGTTTTTAGTAATTCAGTATTATTTGCAACAACAAATATTAAAATTGGTTGAAATCAAATAATTCAATCATTAATGAAGCAAATGCATTGTGGTTATGATAAAGCTGAAAGATATTTACAAAAAATTATTAATATAAGTAGTAATTATTTATGCGATGTTGTTGTTGATAAGTATGTTGATGAGCAGACAAAATCTATTGTTCGTTTAACAAAAACTGATTTACAAGCAACAGTTAAAAAACAAATTAATGAAATTATTGCTTGTATTGAATATTTTCTTGATGAAGTTAGTGATAATAATAGTTCAGATATGGAAATTATTTTTACGGGAATTACTATTGGTTTATGTGGTTTTGCCAACTATTTTAAAAATAATAGCAAACTAAAAGAAGTAAAATATATGCTTAGCCAAACTCCTGGTGCATATAGTTATCAGTGAACTACTTTAATCGGTAATACTCACTACCAACATTTAGTAAATGTTTTTAGTAATAATTATATTTCATCAATACATAAACCAGAAATTGTATCAAAATTAAATCATTATACGCATTCTAATAATCATGATAATAAGCATTATAATTCCCCCTTTCAACCAAATTATCAGTATAATGATGGTAGTAAATAGAAGAAGACAATTTGATTAATCAGGAGGAAAATAAAATGGAACATAATAATTCACAATTTAAACCAATAGCATCAATTCGGGTAATTGGTATTGGTGGTGCTGGTAATAATGCTGTTAATAGAATGATTGAAGCAGAGGTACAAGGTGTTGATTTTTATGTTGCTAATACTGATGCACAAGTAGTTAATGCATCTCCAGCTGAAAATAAAATTATTTTGGGCAAAGAATTATCAAAGGGACTTGGAGCGGGAGCTAATCCCGAAATTGGTAAACAAGCCGCAATTGAAAGTGAAGCAGAGATTAAACGTGCTTTAGATGGTGCAGATATGGTTTTTATTGCTGCTGGTATGGGTGGTGGTACTGGTACTGGTGCTGCATCAATTGTTGCAAGAATTGCTAAAGAATGTGGTGCTTTAACAATTGCTATTGTTACTAAACCATTTAAATTTGAAGGACGTAATCGTAATGCTCATGCCGTAGTTGGAATTGAAAATTTAAAGAAACAAGTTGATGCAATTATTATTATTTCTAATGATAAATTATTACAAGTAATTGGTAATATTCCTCTTAAAGATTCGTTTAAAGAAGCAGATAATATTTTACGTCAAGGTGTACAGACTATTACTGACTTAATTGCTGTTCCTGCTTTAATAAATTTAGATTTTGCTGATGTTCGTACTATTATTGAAAATAAAGGTAATGCCTTATTTGGTATTGGAATGTCAAAGGGTGAACATAAAGCTAAACAAGCCGCAACAAAAGCTATTTCTTCTCCTTTACTTGATGATGTGACAATTAAGGGTGCTAAAAATGCTATTGTTAATGTTACTGGTGGAACAACAATGACATTAACTGATGCTAATATTGCTGTTGATTTAGTTCGTGATGCTGCGGGTAATGATGTTAATATCATTTTTGGTGTCGCTGTTAATGAAAATTTAAATGATGAAATGATTGTAACAGTTATTGCCACTGGTTTTGATGAAGAAGGTGCTAATGCCAATAATTTTGTTTATAGTTCAAAAGTTGATAATCATGAATTTATTACTAATAAGACTCAATATTTAAGCGAAGAAATTAAAGAACAAACAAAGAAAAAAGAAGAAGAACAACAAAATTTAGTCCAAGAAGCAGCAATGGAAGCAGATGATGATTTACCATCATTTTTACGAAGACGAAAGGAAGTTTAATTAATTATGGGATGAAGAAGTAAAAAATATAAAGACAGTGATGAAAATAGTAATTATAAAACCAGTTTTCAAGAACAAATACAAGAATTTGCTCCTAAAAATTATCAAGAAATTGAATCAATTGCTAATGCTATGATTTTACAAAAACCAATTAAAGTTAATTTAACAACAACTGTTGAAAATGATCGAAGAAGAATTATAGATTTTCTTTGTGGTATTTCGTATGTTATTGGTTTTGTTGTTGATAAAACTGATATTCATATTTATGAATTTAAAAATGAATTAAGTTAATCTTGAACAAATAGGTTTTTATTTCTTTCTAATAATAAAGAAATAAAATTATTTATTTTTTAAATTGTTCTTACATTAATTTTAGAATAAAAATCCCTTCTAATTTAGAAGGGATTTATTGTTTTAATTTGTTTATTTGTTATTTTTTCATGTAATAATAAAATTTATTTCATAATAACAGTGTTTATTATTTTTATATAATATCAATGATGTTTTTATTTATCATTTTAATTAGTAAAATTAATGTAATATAAAGTATGATTTTTGTATATTATTTGCAATACGTTTTATACATGCTATTATTTAGGAATAGTTATCTTAAATATTAGAGATAAACTATATGCATTATTATAGGTAATTAACAAGAGATTTTAGAAATTGTTAATTAACTTTTTCAAATAAATTATAACTAATTTATTTTAGAATTGTTCCTTTGCTTATTTTAATGAAAATTTAAAATAAAAAATTTAAAAAAATATGTTTTTCAAGCCCATTGTTTTATTTTTAATAAAATAAATGGGTTTTTTATTTGAAAGGATGTAAAGAAGTGCCTACAGAAAGTCAAGAAATAGGTTCTGATAATAAAAAGCAAAAAAATATTAAGCATTTTAGAAAAGAAATAATTTCTAAGATTACAAGTGCAAAAATAGAAAGAAAGTATTGCAAACAATTAATAAAAACAATTAATAGTGATGACCTTGCTATATTTTTTAATAGTTTAATTAAAGCAGATTCATTATTTTGATTTTTAAATATTGTTCATCATCTTTATCAAGAGTTATTTTCTCTTTATAATAATAAAAAGTTTTTAGTATTTGATGAACTTTTATTAGAAAATTTAAAAAATTCATGACAATGAATTGAAAAAGAACGGCAAATTTTTAATGAAGAACATAATTTAATTACTGAATTAAAAAATATAGCTAAAGAAGCATTTCCAGAACAATATTTTGAAATTATAAAATTTAAACAAGAACAAGCGTGAATTAATTTTGATTACTTTTTTCCTGAATTAAAACTTCCCAATAATGCGATTAATTTTTGAAAACAAATTATACAAGAAGAAAATCTAGAACAGTTTTTATTGGTAGAGTGAAAAGAAAAAATTGCTGAGTTGTGTAACGTTTTTATTAATTTTGAAAAAAATTGGAATGGCAACCCTTTTTAGGACTATTTTTTGGTAGACATTTATTTTTGATAATTAACTGGAGTTAAGTAGTTTAAAGTGCTGTGAATTCTTATGTTGTTATATCAGTTGATGTAATCAAATAATTCTAATTTTAATTGGATTAATGATGTAAAATTTTTATCATTAATAAATTCAATTTTGAAAGTTTTAAAAGTTGCTTCAGCAACAGCGTTATCATAAGGACAACCTTTTTTGCTTAAAGAGCGATTAATATTGAATGCTAGTAAAAGTTTATCAATAATTTTATTATTAAATTCATTACCGCGATCACTATGAAATATTTGAATATCTTTTAAACAACGATTTGAGTGCATAAATGCTTGATATACTAATGATGCATCTTTTTTAGTACCTACAATTTCGCGGTTAAATAGGTCAATTAATAGGCAAATATAGTTTCATTTACCATTAACTTGAACATAAGTTAAATCACTAACAATAACTTCATTTTTAAGCCTATTATTAAAGTTTCTATTAACGATATTGGTTATTTGACTATCGTTGACTTTATTATGATGATTTTTGAATGATAATTTAGTGTATTTTGATATTAAATTATGTTTATTCATAATTTCTTTAATTTTTCTGCGTGACAAATAAATATTCTTTTCTTTTAGAACAACTTTTAATCTTCTTGTTCCATAAACTTCTTTATTTTCTTTAAAAGCACTAATAACAGCTTCATCATAAATATTATTTTGTTTTTTTCTTTTTCCTTTAAATTAAAATAATATGTTGATTTAGAAAGTTTTAAAAAATGACACATTGTGCGAATTTTATATTTAACTTTATTTTTAGCAATAATTTCTATTTTCTGCCTATTATTAGTGCTGCTTGCTTTAAAATATCATTTTCCATTCGTAACTGTTTTAATTCTTTTCTTAATTTAATTAATTCATTTTCTTCAATAGAACGATTATCTTTAGTTTTAAAACTGCCTGAATTAGTAAATTGCTTAATTCAATTATAAGTAGCTGCTCTTGTAACATTGTACTCTTTAGCAAGACAAGACACTGACTTACCGCTTTGATATAAAGTTACTATTTGTTTTTTAAATTCATCGGTATATGAGTTAATATTGGCCATAATTATAGTTCCTTTCTTTTAACTAATTTGTTCACTTGTCTACGTAATTAGTGTCCAATAAAGTGTAACCTATCCAATGATTATATTAATAGTTTAGCAGTAGGTGAAGATGGTTCTGTTTATGCGGGTGCTGATAATCGTGGTAAAATTTATAAAAGCTATGATGGTATAAGTGAATTTAAATTAATTAAACAACGAGATGATGCTGGGTCAATGAAAAGTTTAGTAATAGATAGTACAAATAATATTTTTGTTGGCTCTGATAATGGTAATGTTTATAAAATTGATAATGGTAGTATGTATGCTAAAATGTTAGAAACAGGCCATGAAATTAAACGTTTAGTAATAGATAAAGAAGGTAGTTTATTTATTGGTGTTGATTCAAATGAAGTTTATAAAAAAGTAAAAGACTCATCTATATTTTATAAAATGATAGGAATAGAAAATGGTTGAGAACATATTCTTGCTTTAACAACTGATCAAGGTGATAATTTATATGCAGCAGGAACTGAAGGGTACTTATATATAAGCAAAAATTTTAATTAATATTTTAGAAATTATAAAAATAGTTTAAATTGAATTTATTGTAATTATTAACAATTAAAATTTTTAGTTAAAGGAATATTTTATTTGATACTCAAATAAAATATTCTTTTTTTTAATTTTTTTAAACTTATAAAATTTAAAAAGGAAAAAACTATTTTTTAAATAAAAATAAGTTTTAGGAGGTTGATAAATATGATTTTAGAAGATTTAGAACCAATGACTGATCAAGAGTGTCAGGCAGTTAGTGGTAATTTTCCTCAATTTTTGATGGGTGCCATGTTAGCAGGAATATCAATTCCTGTTATTAAAAATTTATGAAATAGTGTTTCAGGAAGTATTAAGTTACCAGATAGTTTTTATTGTAAATCGTTATATAAAAATAAAAAATATTTATTAATTAATATAAAATTACATATTTTTTTTCTTAAAAGAATAAATAACACTAAAAAATGACTTTTACTATAAACATTATGTATACTGAAAAAAGAATGTATAATAATAACAGAAAATAATTTTTATTTTTGGAAAAAAATTTTTGAAGAGGAACGATTATGAGAAATATAAAAACGTTGTTAAAATTATTAGGAGCAGTTAGTTTAAGTACTGTTGCAGCAAGTTCAGTTGTGGCTTGTGGAGGAGGAGCAAATCCAAATCCTACACCAACTAAAGAAATGGATGTTCAAGTTAAAAAAGATTTTGGTTTTTTAGATACAAATGCTAATTCACTAGTTAAATTGAGTATTGATATTAATGCAACTAGTAAATTAGCATCATGAAAATCTGAACAATTAGCAATTACTGCGACAGCTTTATTAAAAGGTGATACTGGTGAGCAAAAAGCTAAGTCAAATGATGCTGCGAATTTTTTAGTTAATGTTTTAAAAATTGAAGCAAAAACTGGTGAAGGTGAAAACAGAATATTTGAGGTTAAAAAAACAAATGAAATTAGTATCAATGTTCAATCATATTCACCTGCAATTTCTAAGAAGGCAGATAATGCTGATTATGTAGTTACTGGTGGAACACTAATTTTTAATTTTCAAAAAAATAATAAGTCATTAGGTGATAATTTCTCATTAGATATTTTGGGTCAATCAGATCAAGGATTAGTTACATCAATTTTACCAACTACAATATCAAATGCTAATTTTGAATCTATTCCTGGATTTGCAGTTGGGGAACCAAAAGCAAAATTTCCAGTTGGTACAGATTTAACACAATATTTTAAAACTACTGAACTTGAAGGTAAAACAGTAAAAAGTATTGCTGACCTTATTAAACAAGGTGCTTTAAAAATTAAAGTTAGTGAAGCTGCAGAAGGTACAGGAAATTTTGTTAAAGGAAATACCATAAAAGTAAAAATATCAATTGGTGATATTCAATTTGCTACTGAAGAGACTTTATTTATATCTTAATTATTAAAATTAATAAATATAACAAAGAAGAGTGAAATTTCACTCTTCTTTTTATATAGTTATATTTAATTTTATTTAAATGGAGAACTAAAAGGATTACTATTTTGTTTTCTATCTCAATGAGAACTTCCAGCATTTTGATTACTTTTATTTTTCATTTCTTCATTTCATTGTTTATCTTGTTTTTTAGGGATTCACATTGAATGGGTAGAAGGTGGAGCATAATAAACAGTTTTTATGTTTTGTGCTATTTTATTTTACTTGCTTTTATTTCTTTATCATATAAAACATCACCAGAACAAATGCCACAATTTGTTGTTCCTTTAGTCTTTCTTTCTATGGCAAATCTATTTCTTAATCTTTGATCTATTTCTAAATTAGTTACTTCATTTGGATAGGTTACACTTTATTGGACACTAATTACGTAGACAAGTGAACAAATTAGTTAAAAGAAAGGAACTATAATTATGGCCAATATTAACTCATATACCGATGAATTTAAAAAACAAATAGTAGCTTTATATCAAAGCGGTAAGTCAGTGTCTTGTCTTGCTAAAGAGTACAATGTTACAAGAGCAGCTACTTATAATTGAATTAAGCAATTTACTAATTCAGGCAGTTTTAAAACTAAAGATAATCGTTCTATTGAAGAAAATGAATTAATTAAATTAAGAAAAGAATTAAAACAGTTACGAATGGAAAATGATATTTTAAAGCAAGCAGCACTAATAATAGGCAGAAAATAGAAATTATTGCTAAAAATAAAGTTAAATATAAAATTCGCACAATGTGTCATTTTTTAAAACTTTCTAAATCAACATATTATTTTAATTTAAAGGAAAAAGAAAGAAAACAAAATAATATTTATGATGAAGCTGTTATTAGTGCTTTTAAAGAAAATAAAGAAGTTTATGGAACAAGAAGATTAAAAGTTGTTCTAAAAGAAAAGAATATTTATTTGTCACGCAGAAAAATTAAAGAAATTATGAATAAACATAATTTAATATCAAAATACACTAAATTATCATTCAAAAATCATCATAATAAAGTCAACGATAGTCAAATAACCAATATCGTTAATAGAAACTTTAATAATAGGCTTAAAAATGAAGTTATTGTTAGTGATTTAACTTATGTTCAAGTTAATGGTAAATGAAACTATATTTGCCTATTAATTGACCTATTTAACCGCGAAATTATTGGACATAGTGTAGGTACTAAAAAAGATGCATCATTAGTACATCAAGCATTTATGCACTCAAATCGTTGTTTAAAAGATATTCAAATATTTCATAGTGATCGCGGTAATGAATTTAATAATAAAATTATTGATAAACTTTTACTAGCATTCAATATTAATCGCTCTTTAAGCAAAAAAGGTTGTCCTTATGATAACGCTGTTGCTGAAGCAACTTTTAAAACTTTCAAAATTGAATTTATTAATGATAAAAATTTTACATCATTAATCCAATTAAAATTAGAATTATTTGATTACATCAACTGATATAACAACATAAGAATTCACAGCACTTTAAACTACTTAACTCCAGTTAATTATCAAAAATAAATGTCTACCAAAAAATAGTCCTAAAAAGGGTTGCCATTCCAATTTCTATTAGCATAGTTGTGCTTTTTTAATTGTTGTTCAGTAAGTTTCACAAATGATTCTGTAACTCCACATATTGTTTGTTCTTCTAGTACAGTTTCTTTTAATCTATTTTGTTGATTTTGCAAATGATATTTAAGTTGTTGTCTTTCTTGTGTTTTAGATTTAAACATTTTTCTTCCATCTTCCTTTTTAAATATAAAAAAATTATTTACTTTTAAAATTAAAGTAATTAGTTTAAAAAACTTAATATTAAGTTTTTGTTATTTTATATCATAAATAAATATTTTATATGTGTAATTTACTTTTTACTTTTATAATATATTGTGTGTTTTTATTGGTATTATTTTTTTAAGAAAAATAAAAAAATATTTTTATAATATAGTTTATTAAAATACAATTCTATTTTTATGTTTAAAAATAATTTGTTTAAAATATAAAAAATATGCTACAATATATAGGCTTAATTTAATGAAAATAAGCAACACATTTGTGAATTCATTGCCTAGTGCTTTTTAATTAAAAAGTGGCCAATGTTAGAAATAAATGGAAGAAAAACAAATTAGAAGGAGACAATATGTCAGTTGTAACACGTGAACAACTCCTTGAAGCGGGAGTTCAGTTTGGTCACCAAACTAAAAGATGAGATCCAAAGATGCGTAAATATATTTTTGGTCAAAGAAATGGTATTCATATTATTGATTTACAAAAATCAATGCGTAAATTAGATGAAGCTTGTCACTTTGTTAAAGAAACTAGTGAAAATGGTGGTAAAGTTTTATTTGTAGGTACAAAAAAACAAGCCAAAGAAGCTGTGCAAGAACTTGCAATTAGTTGTAATTCACCTTATGTAACAGAACGTTGATTAGGTGGTAATTTAACTAATTTTAAAACTATTAAATCAAGTATTAAAAAGTTAATTGATATTGAAAATAAAGAAAAAAGTGGAGAAATTAAACTTTTAACAAAAAAAGAGCAAATGCTAGTAATTAAAGAAAAAGCGCGTTTAGAACGTAATCTTGGTGGTATTAGAAATATGTATAAATTACCAGAAGCTATTTTTGTTACTGATACTATTACTAATAAAATTGCTGTCGAAGAAGCAGTTAAACTTGGTATCAAAATTATTGCGATTTGTGATAGTAATTCAAATCCAGATAATATTGATTATATTATTCCTGGTAATGATGATGCTACAAAATCAATTACTTTAATTACAAAGAAAATTGCTGAAGCTATTAATGAAGGACAAAGTGTAAAACCAGTTATTGATAAAAAAGAAATAGTAGTAGAAGAAACTACTAGTCTTGATCAAAATAAAACTGAAAATGGAATTGAAAAAATAAAGAATAAAGGAGAATAGTTTATATGTCAGAAGTTAAAGTAGATGTTAAATTATTGAAAAAATTAAGAGATACAACCGATTTACCAATTACTGATTGTAAAGAAGCTTTGATGGAAAAAAATAATATTTTTGAAGCAGCACTTTCCCTATTAAAAATTAAAGGTTTAGCAAAAGCAGAGAAAAAAAGTATTAATAAAGCCACTGAAGGGGTTACTAAAGTTGTTATTAGTGGTAATAATGCAATTATTGCTGAATTAAATTGTCAAACTGAACAAGTTGCTGATTTAGAAGATTTTAATGATTTATTTACTAAGATTTTAGAAACAATTTTAAAACATCAACCTAAAACTATTGAAGAAGCTTTAATGTTAAAAGCTGATGGAAGTAGTGAAAGTTTAAATGATGAGATAAGATTTGCTATCGCTAAATTAGGTGAAAATATTGTTTTAAATCGTTTTCAATATTTAAGTAAAAATAGTGATGAAGTTTTTGGTTCATATGTCCATGGTGGTGGTAAATATAGTGGTTTAGTTATTATCAAAGGTGTTGATAAGGAAAGTGATATTCCAAATAATGTTGCTATGCAATTAGTATCAGCAGATGCTAAATATATTGATATTGATCACATACCCGCAACAGTTCGTGATAAAGAATTATCAATTATTAGTGAAAAAACAAAAGAAGAAGAAAAATTGAAAGCAAAAAAACGTCCTGATAATATTCTTGAAAATATTATAAGAGGTCGTTTTGAAAAAGTATTATCTGAATTAACTATTGTTGATCAACTTTATATTAAAGATAATACAATTAAGGTTAAAGAGTATTTAACTAAAAATCATGCTACAATTATAGCTATGATACGTTATCAATTAGGTGAAAAAATTGATAGTTCTGCCAAATAAACATTTAGGAGGTAAATAAAGTGAATTTTCAAATTATATATTATATTGCATTAGTAATGTTTATATTATTATTAGTTATTCTTGTTTGAGGATGATATAGTTTTAATAAACCAAAAACAACTATTAAATTTTTGAATTTAAAATTATTAGTAGCAACATTAATAGTTGGGGTAATTGGTTTAGTTATCTCGATTGTTCCAATTGGAATGCAAGTTTGAACATTTGAACCAGAATATATTAAATCTGATCCTGCTTTTTTAAGTTTATTAATAGTAGAGTATATATTTTTAGTTATCATGTTAGGATTAGCATATATTTTTAGTTTTGATTTTGGTATCGCAGTTGATGAACATAATATTTATTTCTTTGGACAAAGCGTTAATACTAGTAAAATTGTTGCATTGGAACAAAAGAAAAATGTTTTAAAAATTGTTTATGAACAGGGTATTAAAAAAATTAAAAAACGTTTAACAATTATTACTCCACAAGCACAACTTTTTGTTAAAGATCATTTAGCACAAAAAGTTATTGCTAACGTTGAATTAGAAACTGTCGCTGAAAGCGCAAATAATGATTCATTATCTAGTGATAACAGTAAATAAATAAGAAGCCACAAAGCAATCTGTGGCTTTTTATAATATTAAATTTAAGGAGGATGATCAAAAATGGAACAATTTAAATATAAACGAATATTATTAAAAATTAGTGGTGAAGCTTTAGGTGATGGTAGTAATGAATTATATAATAATGAAAGTATTGATAATGTTTGTCAACAAATTCAAACCCTAGTTAAGGCAAAAGTAGAAGTTGGTTTAGTAATTGGTGGTGGTAATATTTGACGTGGTGCTAAACAAGGAGAAAAGATTGGTTTAAAAAGAATTAATGCTGATTATATGGGAATGTTAGCAACTATTATGAATGCTTTGGTAATTGAATCAAAGTTAAAAGCTCTTAACGTAAAAGTTATTGTGCAAACATCATTAGAGATTAATCAAGTTGCTGAACCTTTTTATTACAAAAAAGCTATTAGTAGTTTTGAAAAAGGCTATGTTTGTATTTTTGCTGGTGGTACTGGTTCACCGTACTTTACAACGGATACTGCAGCAGCACTTCGTGCTACTGAAATTAATGCGGATATATTATTAATGGCAAAAAATGGCGTTGATGGTGTTTATGATAAAGATCCAAATATTAACAAAAATGCTATTCGTTATTCACATTTATCATATCAAGATATTACTAATAAACAATTAAAAGTAATGGATTTAACTGCTTCAACAATGTGCATGGAAGCTAACTTGAAAATTATGGTATTTGATATTAAGGTTGAAAATAATATCATTAAAGCAGTACAAAATAAAGCAATTGCAACTATTATTAGCAATCAAAATTAACAAATTAAAGGAGAGAAAATAATATGAAACTATTAGATTTTATTTTATCTATTTTACAAAAAAGCAAAACATCAATCAGAATTTTATTTCCAGAAGGTGATAATGAAAAAGTACAGGCAGTAGCTTTAAAAATTATTAATGATAATTCACCTGTTAAAAATTTTATTACACCAGTTTTATTATTTAATAATGATAAAGAAATTCCTAGTAATATTAAAAATTCTAATATTAAAACATTATCTATTGAAGAAAATCAAGTAACAAATTTTACTAATCAATTATATGAATTAAGAAAAGCAAAGGGTTTAACTTTAGAAGCAGCTAATAAATTGGTATTAAGTCGTAATTACTATGGAATGATGTTATTAAATAATAAAGAAGTTAATGGTTTTGTTGGTGGTATTACTTTTACTACTGCTGATATTTTACGTCCGGCTTTACAAATTATTGGACCAAAAGTAGGTACTAAAACTGTTTCAAGTACATTTATTATGAATAAAAATGAAGAAATATTTTTATTTAGTGATGGTTCAATTAATTTAAATCCAACAGCTGAACAATTAGCAGATATTGCAAAATCTACAATTCACTTTGGCGAACTTTTAGAATTTAATCCAATTAAATTAGCAATGTTATCTTATTCTACTAATACTAGTGGTAGTGGTGAAAGTGTTGATAAAGTACGTAATGCTACTAACTTTGTTCAGCATTTAAAATTAAAGAATGTGCAAGTAGCAGGACCAATTCAATTTGATGCTGCTTGAGATCAAGAAGTGCGAAATAAAAAATTACCAGAATTAACAATTAAAAATCATTGTAATGCATTTATTTTCCCAACTTTAGATGCTGCTAATATTGGTTATAAAATTGCCCAAAGATTAGGTGATTATAAAGCTATTGGTCCTATTGTTTTGGGTTTAAATCAGCCAGTTAATGATCTTTCTCGTGGTGCTACTATTGATGACATTTATTACACAGCATTGATCACTGCTATTCAAACATTAATTAAGAATTAATAAGGAGATAAAACAAATATGTCAGAACAAAATAAAATTTTAGTTATTAATGCTGGAAGTAGTTCTATTAAATTTCAACTTTTTAATGCTATTAATAATGATAAACAACCTCATTTTACTATTCTTTGTAAAGGTTTAGTTGAAAGGATAGCTATTAAAAATAGTAATTTTGTTATTGAAATTGCTAATGGTGATAACTTTATTAAACATGAAGTAACGAAAGATATTGCCGATCATGTTATAGGAGCACAAACAGTTATTGATGCATTAATTGAGTATAAGGTCATTAATAATTTTGATGATATTAAACGAATTGGTCATCGTATGGTTCACGGTGGTCAAAAATTTAATAACTCAATTGTTATTGATGAGAAAGTCATTGCTGGTATCAAAGCATGTATTCCATTAGCACCATTACATAATCCACCAGCTTTAAAAGGATTATCATCTTTTCAAAAATTAGTTCCACATGCTAAACATGTGGCAGTATTTGATACTTCATTTCATAGTACTATTCCTGAAGAAAAATATCTTTACTCAGTTCCATATGATTGATATAAAACATATGAGGTAAGAAGATATGGTTTTCATGGTACTAGTTATCGTTATATTTTAGATAAATTAACTAATATTTTAAATAAACCAAAAGATAAGATTAATGCTATTATTTGTCATTTAGGTAATGGTGCTAGTATTTGTGCTATTAAAAATGGTAAAAGTTTTAATACTAGCATGGGATTAACACCATTAGAAGGTTTAATTATGGGTTCTAGAAGTGGTATCATTGACCCTTCTATTCATGGTTATATGTGTAATGTTAAAGCAGAAGCAACTATTGAAACTATTACTAATGATTTAAATAAAAGTTCAGGTTTATTAGGAATTAGTGGACATTCTTCTGATTTACGTGATGTTCTTGCAAGTAGTAATGATAAAAACCATAAATATCATTTACAATCACAATTAGCAATAAAAATGTTTGTTCAAAGAATTGCTAATTATATTGTTGAATATGGTAATGATTTAGATAGTAATATTGATGCATTAGTATTTACAGCAGGTATTGGTGAAAATTCTGCAATTATTCGTCAATTAGTTATTGAGGAAATTAAAGTGTTTACTTTAAAATTAGTAACTAATAAAAATAATGATAAGTATAATGATTACTTAGAAATTAGTGATAAACAATCAGAAGTTCCTATTTTTAAAATTAGAACAAATGAAGAATTAATGATTTGTCAAGATACATATAATTTATTAAAAAATATTTAAAAAATGAAAAAAATATATTAAGGTTTTTTGTTTTGATATATAATGTTTAAATTAAGTGAAAATACTTAATAATTATCAAATTTTAATTAAAAATAAATACTTTAAAGATTCAAGGAGAAAAAAGTATGACATATAAAGACATTAAAGAAAAGAAAATTTTTAAAATTTTTGAAAAAGATGAAATTGAAAATTTTGATAAAAGCATGATAAATAAAATAAATAATTATGACAAAAAAAATAAACAAACTAATAAGCCGTTCTTAAATAATAATTGAGATACTTGTCGTGGCTTATTAGAAATTAATAAATATCATCATGATCATGATGGAAGTAGTCCATCAGCAATGGCAATTTCAGTTTCTTAAAATTATTGTTATATTCATTTACTGAACAAAGAAAGAGTTGTAACTATTAAATAAAAAGTGATAAAATAATGTATATATTTGTATTTGTGATTACACAATAAAAGAAATTGAAAAAAAGTAATAAGTAAGAGAGGATTTTAGCATGGAAAGAAAACAAAAGATAGTTGTTATAGGTGTTAATCATGCCGGAACAACAGCATTAAAGGCAATTATGAGGTCTAATCCAAATAGTGAAGTAGTAGCATATGATCGTAATGATAATATTTCATTTTTAGGATGTGGAATTGCGCTTTGAGTTGGTAAAGAATTTACTGATCCAAAAGGATTATTTTATGCCACAATTGAAAAGTTAAGAGCATTAGGTGTTAAAATTAAAGAAAAACATGAAATGATTAAATATGATAGTAAAGCAAAAACTGTTACTATTAAAAATTTAGATACTAATGAAGTATTTATTGAAAGTTATGATAAGTTAGTATTAGGAATTGGTTCATGACCAATCTTAAATCCAGGTGGTAAAGAAATTCCTGGTTTAATTGCTCATAAAGATGGTGCGATTGTTAAAGATACTTTAAATGGTGTTAAATTAACAAATGGCATTCATTTATCAAAACTATACCAACATGCTCAAGAAATTATTTCTGATTTGAGTAAACCGGAAGTAAAAAAAGTAGTAGTAATTGGTGCAGGTTATATTGGTATTGAATTAGTAGAATCTTTTTATAAAGATAAAAAAGAAGTTACTTTAATTGATTTTGAAAATCGTATTATGCCTCGTTATTATGATGAAGAATTTACAAATGATGTTGAAGCAGATATGAAAAAAGTAGGAGTAAAATTACAATTAGGAGAAACTTTACAAGAATTTATTCTTAAAGATGATAAAGTGAGTGAAGTAAAAACTAATAAAGGAACATATAAAGCTGATTTAGTAATTATGGCTGTTGGTTTCTTACCAAATACTGCTATCTTGAAAGATGAGAATGGTAAAGTTCAACTTAACTTAGATCCTCGTGGTGCAATTGAAGTTAATGAATATTTTCAAACTTCAGATCCTAATGTTTATGCAATTGGTGATTGTATTAATATTCGTTCAAATGCTTGAAATAAAAATGTTAATATTTCCTTAGCAACTAATGCTGTACGTAGTGGTTTAATTGCTGGATTAAATGTTGCAAAAACAGATCCTAAAACAAGAATCGCCTTTCCTGGTGTTCAAGGAACAAATGCAATTGCTGTTTTTGGTTGAAAGTTATGTGCTACTGGTTTATCAGAAGTTTCTGCAAAAGCAATTTTAGGTTCTAATAATGTAGAAGCATATTTTTATCAAGATACAGTGTTTCCACCTTTTATGAGTGAAAATCATGAAGTAAAAATTAAAATTATATGAGAAAAGAGTTCTCGTCGTATTGTTGGAGCTGAAATTGGTTCAACTCATGATCATACAGAAACAATTGCAATGTTTTCATTAGCAATATTGAAAAAGGTTACTATTGATGAAATTCCATTAATTGATATGTATTTTTTACCACACTTTAATAAGCCTTATAACTTTGTTACTGCGGCAGCACTTTTAGCAACAGGAATTTTAACAAAAGAAGATGTTACATATCCAGATCCATATTTAAAAGGTAAGAAAAAATAGATTGCCTTATCAAATTAATTTTGAGAGGAATAAAATATAATGGTTAGTAATGAAAAATATTTAAAACTTAGAGCAAGAATGACTTCACCAGTTAAAGAAAGTAAATATAAAATTGCTTGATGATTAAAAATTATTTTGATATTTAGTTTTCCATTATGGATTATTCATTTTTTAATTACTAATTTTTTTATTGGTTTAATGATGCGAAATGTTATGGAAAATTTTCAACGAATTGGACGAAGTACTAATCCAAATTTTGATAAAATTGATCTTAATACTTTGAGTTTTTATAATCGAGATATGGAATTACAAAATTCTCTACAACTAATGATTGATGATAGTAATTGGGATATGATGGAAGCACAAGATATGACGATAACTACTTATGATAATCGCTTGTTATCAGCTTTTTTCATTAATAATCATCAATCTAATAAAAATCATAAATGAATAATTGCAACTCATGGTTGACAACAAAATCGCTATAGCATTTTATATTTAGTTAAACATTTTTATGAGCAGGGATATAGTATTGTTACTTATGATACAAGAGGTCATGGTAGTAATAATATTCATGATGCAATTACTTTTGGCAATAAAGAAGCAGATGATTTATATGCTGTTATTTTAAGTCTTAATAATTATTTAACAGAAACAGATTTTAAACAACCCCCCAATATTACTTTAATTGGTAATAGTATGGGTGCTAGTACTGTTTTGGAAACAATATCTCGATTTGATACTGGTAAATTTGGTGTTAAATGTGCAATTTCTGATTGTGGATTTGATAGTTTTAGTCATATTATTAAAATTATGGGTAAACAATACTTTAACCTTCATTGATTTTGATTTTATTATGGTGTTAAATTTTTCTTTAGGTTAAAAGATAAATTTAATATTAATAGTATTGATCCTATTAATAAATTAAAATATTGTTCTTCAATTCCTGTATTATTTATTCATGGTAATGATGATGAAACTGTACCAGCAACAATGGCACAAAAAATGTATGAAGAGAAAATAAATTATGAAGAAGAAACAATAAGTGAATTATTAATTATGCCATTTGCTAAACATATAAGAGCCGTCACTACCGATTATGATACATATTGCAAAACTACTTTAAAATTTGTTAATAAATGAACAAATTTTAAAACTGAAGATAAAGGAGATTAAATTAATAATGATTTATTATATTAATAATAGCAAAGACCCATATTTTAATTTAGCAGCCGAAGAATATTTGATTACTAATCCTTATATAACTGATGAAATCTTATTATTATGACAAAATAATAATACTATTGTTGTTGGTAGAAACCAAAATACAATTGAAGAAATTAATAATGAATATGTAAGAACAAAAAAAGTTAATGTTGTACGAAGATTATCTGGTGGTGGAGCTGTTTATCAAGATTTAGGAAATTTAAATTTTACTTTTATTTTTGATAAAAATAAAGATAATGCTCGTAATTATGCTCTTTTTACAAAACCAATAGTTAATGTTTTACAAAGTCTAGGTTTAAATGCTCAATTTAGTGGTAAAAATGATATTTTAGTTGATGATAAAAAAATATCGGGTAATGCCCAATATACATATAAAAATCGAATTTTACATCATGGTACTATTCTTTTTAATGTTGATATGCAAATGTTACCAAAAGTATTAAAACCTGATTTGGATAAATTAAAATCAAAAGGTATTAAATCAGTACAAGCACGAGTAACAAATATTTTACCATTATTAAATCCACCAATAACAATTGAAGAATTTCAAAATTTAATTATTGAACAATTAAAAAGTACAAAAAATACAAAGATTATGGAATTTTCTGAAAAAATGATTGCTGATATTGAATTATTAGCAAATACTAAATATCGAACTTGAGATTGAGTTTATGGTAAATCTCCAGATTTTGATTTAAAGCATAAAACACTTTTTCCTAGTAAAGGAACTATTCACGTTTGAATGAATGTTAAGGCAGGAATTATTGAAAATATTAAAATATATGGTGATTTCCTAGGCTCAGCAGGTACTACTAGTTTAGAAAAAAAACTAGAAAAACAAAAATATAATTTAGCAACTATTACTAATATCATTGAAAATGCTAATATTAATGAAATTTTTGGTGAAAATTTTCTTGTTGAAGAAATCATAAAAAGTATAATAAAATAATGAATAAAATTCTTATTTATGATATTCTTACTTTTATAACTAATATTAAAGAGGAAATATGAAGAAATATTTATGGATTTTATTTATAATGTTTATTTTTATAACACCAATTAGCAATGTTATTACATTTTTAGTAAATAATAGTTTTGATCAAACAAATAGTATAAATGATATTCTTTATCCAACACGTGGTTGACCAAAAAAAGATAGAAATCAATTAAATGTTTGACAATTTTTATATCAAGATGCTATTGATAAAGTAGGTAAAACTAATGATGATATTGTTAATGGTTTTAATAATTTTTATCTTGCTGAATTTGATAAATACCGTGATTCAGCAAGTAAAAATGCTGGTAAACCTGGCTATGATGAAATTGGTATACCAACAGCAGATATTAATGATTATATTAATAATAAAATTATTCATTCACAATCAATGCAAATATACATGGCCTTAACATTGCGAACATATTTTATTGAGTTTACTATTAATAAAATTAATGATCCAAGTAGTAATTATATTAATGCAAATGAATATTTAAACTTATGAGTTATGAAGTATTTTGAAGCTGGTTTTTATTTTCAATGAGTAAAAATTTGAATTCAAGATTTAGGTAGAACAATTGAAAAATCAATTGATATTGATTTTTATACTTTTGATAAATATGTGGAACGAAATAACAAAGGTGAATATATGTGAACCATTGCCAATACAGTAAAGCCACTATTAATTTTGGATTCTGATATGAAAAAAATGTTTAATCAATTATATGAAGAAATTTTAAATAATAATTTACAAGGAAAATAAAAATGATTATTCTAGAAAATATAAGTAAAAATTATGGTAAAAATCAGGTTTTAAAAAATATTAATTTAGAGATACCTGCTTCACAATCACTTGCTATTTTAGGTGCTAATGGTTCTGGTAAAACTACTTTGGTTGAAATAATTTCACAAGTTTTAAAACCAACATCAGGTAAAGTATTATTTCTTGATGATGTTGGTAAAAAGGTTAGTCGGAAAATTGGTGTTCAATTTCAAGAAGGTTATTGACCAGTTGGTACACGAATTATTGATTTAATTAAATTTTATAAAAATAAAAAATATATTAAAAGTGAAGAAGGCAAAGGATTAATTGATGTTTTTGAGTTAAATGATATTTTGAAAAAAGAAATTTCTTTACTTTCGGGTGGTCAAAGACAAAGATTTAATTGTTTTTTATCAATTTTAAATGATCCTGAAATTTTAATTTTAGATGAGTTAGTTACTGGTTTAGATTTAAAAATGCAAATTAAACTTGTTAATTTTATTAAGTCATGAAAAGAAATTAAAAAAATTAATTTATTAATTGTTTCACACACACCAGAAGAAGTTGAATTACTTTATGATCGGGTAGTAATTTTAAAAAATGGTGAAATTTATCAAGACCAAAGTATTGATGCAATTATAAAAAAATATGGTAGTTTACGTAAAATAATGGTGGAGTATTATCAAAATGAAGTTAATGGTAACTAAAGAATTATTCAAACAAAGTACTGTTTCTAAATTTTCAAGACTTTTTTCTTTAATTTCAAAAGTAATTTTTGTAAATCCTAGAACTTACATTTTTGTATTTTTATTAGGTTTTTTAATTTCTGCATTATCATCATGATTATGAAATAATTATAGTTACTATCAAATTTTACCTCCCATTTTGTTAAATTTTTTATCAATATCAGTTTTTATTTCATCTTTTTATTTAGGAATATTTATGATTGAGTGGCGAAAGAAAAACTTTTTAAAAAGAATAAAAATAATTGGTATTAATGAATATTATATTATTTTAACAATTTTTTTATCAAATTTAATAATGGTATCATTATCAGTAAGTATTAATATTATTTGTTATAATATTTATTCTTTAATTTCAATATTTAATTTTCATCTAAATTTGCTTTCTAATATTAGATGATTTATTTGAATTTTCTATATATTTGCTATGATATTATTAACATTTTTTTAAAAGTTGCTAACATATTTATTACAACATTTTTCCCTAAGTTTAATTTATCATTTGTAATGCTTGCTGTTTTTACCATATTTTTCATTATTTTTTCGGATGTTTTAATTCAACCAACAGTAACTAACAATAATTTAATATTTATTATTATTGATTATTTGTGTCCAACTAAATATTTTATTTGGTTTAATATGTTGATTACTTCATATCAATTTTTAGATCCACTAGGAATAAGTCAAATTATTCAAAATTATAATGAAATATCATTTGTTGTTTTTACTAGTATTTGGCAAACATTAATTGGAATCTTGATATTTACTATGTTGTTTTCTTATTTATCAAAAAGATTTTTTAATTGAGGAATGAAAGGATAAAAAATAATGAAAAAAATATTATTACTTTTTGGTGTTTTTAGTTTAATTTCTGCTCCTGCTAGTTTAGTAGTTGCTTGTAATATTGGTAGTTTAGATGGTAGTGATTATTTAAATGGTTTACCAAATTTTGACTGAACAAATTCAGATTATGGAGATGGTATTAATTTTGATAATACTAACTCGCAAAATATTATTAATAATATTGGTAATATTAATGATTTGGGAAATGTTAAACCAAGCAATACTGGTCATTATTTAAATTATTCAAAATTTAATACTGGTTTTCAATGAACACAAAACATTAAAAAACAAGCAGTGACTGGCGTTCCTTTGAATAAAGGTTTTATGCCTAATGGTAATTATGCTTCTGATTTTGGTATAACTTCTTCAGCTCGAAAATATTTAAGAATGAATTCAATTTTAGATTGGAATCCACAAAAAGACTATGATGCAAAGTATAATCGAGCAACAGTACCTTTACAGAAACGTCAATTTGTAGCAACATACAACTCAAGTAACCAAGATGAGAATATTAATTATAATCAACTAAGATTTTCAACACGAAAACATCGTACTTTTGATAATACAATAGTAGGGACAAAAAATCCATTTGAAAATACACCATTAAATTGACAATATACTAATTATTTTATTAATTGATCAGGTTCTTGATTTGAAGGGCCAATTGTTCCACCACCAGCTGATGTTATTGATAGTGCACACATTAATGGAACACCAATATTTGGTAATCTTTTTCTTGATGGATATCATGGTTTAACAAAAGAAATGTTAAAAGATTTTCTTAGCAAAAATAGTGATGGTACTTATAAAATAGTTGATATTTTAATTAATATTGCTAATTATAATGGCTTTGATGGTTGATTTATTAATAATGAATCAAACGGCGCTGCTCCCAATGGTACAGTTTTAGGTTATAATGTTATGGCCGAAATTATTAAAGAATTTAATTATAAAGTAGATACTGCTAGTGATCCAAATATTCAAGCATTAAAAATAATTTTTTATCGTAATGGTGCTACAGTTTCAAAAGGTGTTAGTGGATATAATGATATAGAAACATTAAAAATGGCAGATAGTGGTTATCGTAAAACTAATGGTGAAGTTACACCAACTGATATTCAATTAACTTTTGGTGAAACACCAGATAAAACAACATCATTTTTAACAGATTATCCAAATTATAGTGGTAAAAATTTAAATACTATTCTTGATGCTGGAGCTAATGCCCAATTTTTTGGAAGTTATGATTTTCGACAATTAGGGTATGCAGAAACAATGATTGCTGGTAAACCTCAATATAATAAAAATGTGTATACTGGAATTTCTGATTTTTTAGATAATGGTGCTGGAACATTTGGATCTTATGCTTATAATTGAGCTAAAAATCATAATGTTAATGGTACTAGAGCTTATTTATTTGCGACACAAACAACAAATTTATTTAATAATATTCAATTTTCAGGAACAAATACTTTTATTAGAAATAATAATATTGGTATGCAAGCAAATAATAATGCAAATGATTATCAAGGTTGAAATGCAAGTGATAATTATCAAGAGGCAGCATTTATATCGGATCCTAGAATAAAAACTGCAGTTACTAAAGGAAAACCAAATCCATTTGTTAAAGATACTATTTATAATTATTTAACTAATAATGGTTATAACTCATCAAGTTATGGCATTGGTGATTTAGTTAAAGAACGAACTACTTTATTTGATGATAATCAAATTTTAAATAAGAAAACTAATTTTTCAATGGGTAGTGGTATTAAATTTGTTAATCATGATCAAAATGGTAATAGTATTGTTGCTAATGATTATCCATGAACAAATCGTAGATTAACTGATATTTTACCAACTTATCAATGAAAAATTTATGATGATGCTCATCCAGAACAACCATTAGATATCTCTAAAATTTCTGGTTTTTATGATTATGATCAAGTGTATGAAAAAGGAAATTCAATTGCTATTGGTTCGGGTTTTAATGAAGAAGGTAGTATAATTAATGGCGATTGAAATACAAGTAAAGTTTATGATTGAGATATTATGGGAACTAATTTAATTAAAAATGACCATCAGATCAGTTTTATTTATAATACTAATGGTGATAATAATGCTAAAGTTAATTTTTTAGTTACTACTACTGATCAAAAATCGTTAATAGCAAACCGTCAAACTTTTTCACCAAATAATGAAGAAGAGTTACAAGGTGGTTGAGTTAAAATTACTTTGGATTTAAAGAAAATTGGTGGTATTAATACTTTTAATCGTATTTCTAAATTAGGATTACAAATTAAAGCAACTAATAATAATTTTAAGTTTAATGTTGGTGAATTTGAAATAAATAGTCCAACAACTAATAATCAAATCAAAGAAAATACAGTAATTTCAAATCCAAAATCAGAATACGTAATTAATCGAACAGTTAATAATCAAATACTATACAATGCTCGTTTTCAATGAGATGCTGTTAATATTGAAAATTTAAGTTATTATGCTATTTATTATTTTGATGAAAAAAAATGATATCGTGTTGGCGAAACTAATCAAAACTATTATTTTTTAAAAAATTTAAAATCTATTCATAATCAGTTAAAATTAATGATTAAACCAGTTTATAACAATAATGTTATTGCTCAACAATCATTTGTGTTTAATATAGAAATTTAAATGTGAAATATGAAAAATAAAAATAGTATAGTAATTTTTAGTCATTGTATAAGTTATATGTTTAAAACAATTTTAAAAACATTTAGAACTTATATTTACTTTTTAATAATGCCCGTTATTTTACTTAGTTTAGTTTATTTTTTAACATCACAGTCAATTATTAAATATAATCGTTATATTATAGTTTCTAGTTATATTTTATTACCAATATTATTTAATATTTTTTTAATTGGTCATCTTATTTGTCAATGACGCGAATCAGTTTTTTTAAAACAATTACACAATTTTGGTATCAATAAGATTGCATTTATTTTAAGTTTATTAATTGTTATTTTTGTTATTTCTTTTTGTACAGTATTTATATTACTTGGATATTTATTTTTTCTTGATCAGTTACAAGGAACTAATATCATGACAGTATGAATATTAGCAATGAAAACTTTTTCACAATGATTTGGTCTTATATTTAGTATTAGTCTAAATATTATTGTTATTTTTTTCTTGGCTTTATTAATTTCTGGTTCTATAAAAAATCCTTATATAATTCAAACAATTAATATAATTATTTTTTTAACTTCTATTTTATTTGGTGACTTTTTTATTGATATGACATATACAATTTCAACACCAACCATTATTATTGGATATTTTGTACCACAAAAATATATAACTTGAATTAATTTTATTTTTTATAGTCAAAGTGATAAAAATTATTATAATTTTTTTCAGATTGTTCCTTCAGTTGATTATAAACTATCATTCACCAATATTTATCAACCAGTATTTTCTTGCCTAACATTTATTGGTTTGTTTGCTGTTGGATCATATTTTTCTTTTTTACATGGTACTAGAAAATAAGCAATTAAACAAAATATATTCTTATTTTTTAATTTTTAAAAATACAATAAGTTTATTTAAATATTGAATAATATATTATTTTTATAATTAAAAAAAGAAAAATTATAAAATTTAAAAATAGATCTTGAAAAAAAATATTTTTTAAGGAAAATTAGATTGTAACAAAAAAAGGACATGGTACATAAGAAATAAAACTAGTTATTTTTTAATCAAATATGGATTTGATACAAATTTTTTAGATAGGAGAGACCGGGAAATGAAGGTAATAAATGATTCTGTTAGTGACGAAATTTTAATGAATGGTTATCAAAAATTTTGTTATTCTTTTAGCAAAATTTTATTAGTTATTTTATTATTTCCTTTTGTTTATTTTTATTCAAAAAAATATCAAAAACAATTTTTTAAATTTTGTTTTACTTATCAAAAAGAAGGAAATGTTAAAATTAATGATGATCAATTAGTTGATATTAATAGTTTTGATTATCATTATTATGATTGTAAGATTAAAGAACTTAATAAATATGGTTATCCAATTGATTGAAAAAAAGAAAATTATCAAGAATTTGTTATTAAAAATAATAATAATGAAGATATTAGTTGTTTAGCTGTTATTCAAAAAAATAAAAGCAAGAAATGAGTTATTGGTTTTCATGGTTGAACTGAAAATAAATATTTAGCTTTAAGGTTAGTGTCTTGATTTTATCAAGAAGGATATAATATTTTAACATTTGATAGTGTTGCTCATGGTAAAACTTATGGTCAATATAGTGATACTGGTCTTACTTGTGCGCAAGATGTTAATTGTTTAATTAATTGATTAAAGACTAATTATCAAGTTGAAACAATTGGTTTAATTGGTAATAGTATGGGTGCATCAACAATTAATTATTATTTGTTGAATTATGCACCAATCAGTTCAATTAATTGAGCAATTACTGATTGTGGATTCTCTAATTTACTTGTTCAATTTCGTTACGTTATGCAATATCGTTATAAAAAACCTTGATGATTAATTAGTAATGGTATATCTAAAAGATATCAAAAATTTACAAATACAAATATTTTAGAATATGATTTATTAAAAAAACTAAAAACAGGATTTAAAGTTCCTACCTTATTAATTCATGGTAAAAAAGATGATTTTGTCCCATTTTTCATGTCAAATGTTATTCATAATTTTCAAATTAAAGGTAATAATAAAAATTATAATTATTTATTTTTAGAAAATATTGGTCATGTTGAAACTTTGCCAAATGCTCATCAAACTTATATTAATGAGATAAAAAATTTTATTAATAAATATGAAATGAATAATAATTAGATAGAGTTAAGAAAAGTTACTATAGTCTTAATTTATTCATTGAACATTTCTTATTTTATTTTAGGGGGTAAAAAATGAAAAAAAATGCAAATTGTTTAATAATAGAAAAAAAAGATAATATATACATAATTAGTCCTACACCCAAATTACAAGATGATATGGGTATGGCGTGTTATGTTAAATATAATAAAGAAAATGATGTAGTTAATAAAAATGATTTAGTATTAACAGTAGAAGCTTCAAAAGCTATTTTGCATGCGCGCAGTCCACTAACAGGAAAGGTTTTGGAATATAATCAAAGAGCAATTGAAAATCCAACTCTTTTCAATTCAAAAAAGTCTAAAGATAATTGAATTTTGAAATTAACAGATGTAGTTGAAAAAGAATTTTTAGAACTTGAAGATAATTAAAATTGATTTACAAACTTAATAAAATTGGAGGAATATTATGATTTTAATTGAACCTATAAGAAATGGTAAATATATCAAAGATGGAGCTTATGCTTTAGCGATTCAAGTATGAGCACTACATAATTTAAAAGTAAAAAACAAAACGATAATATTTCCTTTTATTTGTGATCCTCATATTCAATTGGGATATTTTCAAAATCCAGAGGTTGAAGTTAATAAAGAATATTTGGATAAAAATAATATTCCAGTTGTGCGTCGTGATACTGGAGGAGGAGCTATTTTTATTGATTCAAATTCAGTAAATTTTTGTTTTTTAATTCCATTAAATTCTAATACTAATTCGATTTATGCTAATTACCAAGAATTCTATAAGCCAATTATAAAAGTGCTTAAAGATATGGGGATTAAAAATATCATGCAAAGTGGAAAAAATGATTTGACAATTAATGGTAAAAAAGTTTCTGGAGCAGCTATGTTAAAAGAAGAAAATATTATTTATGGTGGTTATTCATTACTTTATGATATTGATTTGGATGCTATGATCTTGGCACTTAAACCAAGTCGTAAAAAAATTGAATCAAAAGGAATTAAATCAATTAATCAAAGAGTAGATAAATTAAAAAATCACCTTAATGAACAATTCAAAAAATTAACTATTTTTGAGTTTAAAGATGAAATTATTAAACGATTGATGAATGTAGAAAAAATAGCAGATGTTGAACGATACGTTTTATCAAATGAGCAATGACTAGAAATTGACAAGTTAGTTGATCAAAAGTATAAGAATTGAGAATGGGTTTATGGTTTAAGTCCCCGCTATCAATATAATTGTGAAGCACGTTTAGAAATTGGAACAATGAATATTTCATTAATAATTGATAATGGTAAAATTAAAAGTTGCAAAATTAGTGGTGATTTTTTTGCTACAAAAGATTTAACTATTTTTGAGAAAAGTCTTGAAGGTACTAAAATGATTAAACAAGATTTAAAAATAAAATTACAAGAATTGGATATTTCTTCATATTTTTTTAAGAAAATAGATAATGACCAATTGTTAGAATTAATTTTGAGTTAACATGAATAAAAAATATTCTAAATTATTTTCACCAATCAAAATTAAAAATTTTGTTTTTGATAATCGGTTTGTGCTTTCACCAATTACCTTAAATGTTTCTAGTTATGATGGTTTTGCTAGTAAAGAAGATATTGATTATGCTCTTAAAAGAGTTCATAGTGCATACTTAGCGATATCTAGTGCTGCTTATATTAATTTAGAGGGACAAATTTTTGAATTTGGTTTTTCTGCTGCTAATGACGAACATATTGATTCATTAAAACAAGTTGCTAATGCTATGAAATCAAAAGGTGCAAAAGCTATTTTACAGTTAGCACATTCAGGTCGTTTTTCTATAATTAGTTTAAATCGTTTAGGTTATGTAGTTGGACCTTCTAAACAATCTTTTATGTATCCTTTTCCACATGAAGTTCAAGAACTGAGTATTAAGCAAATCAAAGAATTAATTAAAGATTATCAAAAAGCTACCTTAAGGGCTATTGAAGCTGGTTTTGATGGTGTCGAAATTTCTTCAGCACAAAAACTTTTAATTCAAGCTTTTTTTCAGTAATTAGTAATCAAAGAAATGACATTTATGGTAATCAAAATTTAGAAAATCGTTCACGTTTGGGATTAGAAATTTTACAAGCAGTAAGAGAAACAATTGATAAGCACGCTAGTGAAAATTTTATTTTAGGATATCGAGCTACAGCTGAAGAAACTAGAGGTCAAGAAATAGGTTATCCAATTGAAGATTTTTTACAATTCATGGATCAAGTATTAATAAACATTAAAATTGATTATTTAGCACTAGCCAGTTGGGGAAGAAATATATATAAATATAAAGTTCAATCTCAGGGGAAATATTTTAATCAATTAGTGAATAAAGTTGTTTATCAACACATTAATCAACGTATTCCTATTATTGTGAGTGGTGGTATAAATAGTCCTGATAAATGTTTAGAAGCTGGAATGGCAACCCTTTTTAGGACTATTTTTTGGTAGACATTTATTTTTGATAATTAACTGGAGTTAAGTAGTTTAAAGTGCTGTGAATTCTTATGTTGTTATATCAGTTGATGTAATCAAATAATTCTAATTTTAATTGGATTAATGATGTAAAATTTTTATCATTAATAAATTCAATTTTGAAAGTTTTAAAAGTTGCTTCAGCAACAGCGTTATCATAAGGACAACCTTTTTTGCTTAAAGAGCGATTAATATTGAATGCTAGTAAAAGTTTATCAATAATTTTATTATTAAATTCATTACCGCGATCACTATGAAATATTTGAATATCTTTTAAACAACGATTTGAGTGCATAAATGCTTGATGTACTAATGATGCATCTTTTTTAGTACCTACACTATGTCCAATAATTTCGCGGTTAAATAGGTCAATTAATAGGCAAATATAGTTTCATTTACCATTAACTTGAACATAAGTTAAATCACTAACAATAACTTCATTTTTAAGCCTATTATTAAAGTTTCTATTAACGATATTGGTTATTTGACTATCGTTGACTTTATTATGATGATTTTTGAATGATAATTTAGTGTATTTTGATATTAAATTATGTTTATTCATAATTTCTTTAATTTTTCTGCGTGACAAATAAATATTCTTTTCTTTTAGAACAACTTTTAATCTTCTTGTTCCATAAACTTCTTTATTTTCTTTAAAAGCACTAATAACAGCTTCATCATAAATATTATTTTGTTTTTTTTCTTTTTCCTTTAAATTAAAATAATATGTTGATTTAGAAAGTTTTAAAAAACGACACATTGTGCGAATTTTATATTTAACTTTATTTTTAGCAATAATTTCTATTTTCTGCCTATTATTAGTGATGCTTGCTTTAAAATATCATTTTCCATTCGTAACTGTTTTAATTCTTTTCTTAATTTAATTAATTCATTTTCTTCAATAGAACGATTATCTTTAGTTTTAAAACTGCCTGAATTAGTAAATTGCTTAATTCAATTATAAGTAGCTGCTCTTGTAACATTGTACTCTTTAGCAAGACAAGACACTGACTTACCGCTTTGATATAAAGCTACTATTTGTTTTTTAAATTCATCGGTATATGAGTTAATATTGGCCATAATTATAGTTCCTTTCTTTTAACTAATTTGTTCACTTGTCTACGTAATTAGTGTCCAATAAAGTGTAACCTATCCAAGCCTTAGAATATGGGGATATGATAGGATTATCTTCTGTTTTTGTAGCCGAACCTGATTTTGTTAGAAAAATAAAAACTATGCAAATTGATAAAATTAATTTACATATTACTGAAAAAGATATTGAAAAATTAGCTATTCCTAAAACTGCTTTTAAGGAAATGGTTAAACTTATGGATTATGGTGAAAGTTTACCTAAAGATACTAGGGATGAGTTAAGAAAGTTAGAAAATAATTATTCAACTAAAAATTAATATTTTATTTAGAAAAAGGTAATAAAAATATGAAACAAAAATGAAAAATTAAAACTATTAATGAGTTAACTACTTTACAATATGAGGTCATTATAAAATCAGTAACGGAACTTCCTTTTAAAAATAAATATTGAGATAATAAGGAAAAGGGGATTTATGTCGATATTTTATCAGGTGAACCATTATTTGCATCATCAGATAAATGTAATTTTGGTCATGGCTGACCAAGTTTTACAAGACCAATCAGTGAAATAGTTATCCTTAAAAAGGAAGATAACACTAATCTAATGTTGCAGCGTACTGAAGTACGTTCTAAAAAAACTGATATTCATTTAGGGCATGTTTTTAAGGATGGTCCACAAAAAGAAGGCGGTTTACGCTATTGTATTAATTCAGCAGCTTTACGTTTTATTCCATTATCAGAAATGATTACAGAAGGATATGAAGAATATTTATCTTACATTAAATAAAAATATTTTTATTGTATATTTATTATCTTGATAATGTTTTATGATTATAAATTTTATTATAAAGTCCTAATTTTATTAGGACTTTATGTTGTAAAAAAATAAATAAACAACGATATTATTATTTGAATTATTTTTTTATTTTGTTTATTGTTAGAATATATTTTTCATTTTTACATGATAATAGGAAATAAAAAAATACGATATTAATAAAACGGGAGATAAATTAATATTTTAGTACAAATTATCTTGAACCAACAATTATTAGTAGTATAATGAAAAGGTATGTTCATTCATTATTTTAAAAATTAGTATAATTAAAAGTGTAACTGCAATTAGCTAAAATATTTAGGAGGAAAATTTAAATGTGAGTTGAGAAATTTGATAATCCCCAAAAAGAAATTTTTCAAATATTAAATGAAAAAGGAGTAATTAATCCTAATTTTGTTGATTATTTAAAAAAATTTGATAGTAAGGTTTTATTAAAAGCATATGAAAACATGTGTTTTTCACGAATACAAGAACAAATGCAAATGGAATTAAACTATGAAAAAGATGAAAAAGGACAAGTTAAATTAGTAAATGGAATTCCAAAAGTAATCGGAAAAGTTATTAACTTTTTATCTTCAAAAGGTCAAGAAGGTGTTGAAGTTGCTTATGCTAGTTGTTTACGACCAGGTATTGATTGATTAGTACCAGCCTATCGTAATAATGCAGCATGAATTACTGCTGGATATCCAGTTGAAAAAGTAATTCAATATTGATTAGGAAATGAAATGGGAAGTCAAATGCCGAAAGGTGTTAATATTTTACCAGTTAATATTCCAATTGCTACTCAATATTCACATGCAACAGGTATTGCTTTTGCTGAAAAATATAAAAAAGATAAAGGAATTGTTATTACTACGATTGGTGATGGTGGTACTTCTGAAGGTGAGTTTTCTGAAGCAATTAATTTTGCTGCTATCCATAAATTAGCTGTTGTTTTCTTTGTTGAAAATAATCAGTGGTCATTAGATACACCAACTGCTAAAGCAACAATGAGTCCAACTTTTGCACAAAAAGGAACAGCATTTGGCGTACCTAATATTCGTGTTGATGGTAATGATTTTTTTGCTGTTTATTATGCTACACAAGAAGCAATTGAAAGAGCAAAAAAAGGTAATGGTCCTTCATTAATTGAAGCTGTTACTTATCGTCAAAATGCGCATTCTGCTTTTGATATTAAAAAAGATTATTTTTCTGCTGAAGATTATAAAATTGAACAAGAATGATTAAAAAAAGATCCAATTGATCGTATTAGAGAATATTTAAAATCAATTAAACTTTGAGATGACAACAAACAAGCAGAATTAGATAAACAAATTACTAAAAAGGTTAATGATGCAATTACTTGAGCATTAAAAAATGAAAATGTTTCAATTGATGAAATATTTGATTATACATATGAAAAATTAACACCACAATTAATAGAACAAAAAGCAGAAGCAAAAGCTTTCTTCAATGAAGGAGAGAAAAAATAATTATGAAAAGAAATAATGTGCAAGCTATTACTTTAGCCTTAGAATTAGCAATGAAAAAAAATCCTAATGTTGTTGTTTATGGTGAAGATGCCGGTAATGTTGGTGGTGTTTTTCGAGCAACTAAAGGTTTACAAGCAAAATTTGGCGTTAATCGTTGTTTTGATGCACCAATTGCTGAAGCAGTTATTGCTGGTAGTGCCGTTGGAATGGCAATTAATGGTTTAAATCCAATTATTGAAATGCAATTTTCAGGATTTGCTTTCCCTGCTTTTCAACAATTGTTATGTCATGCTGCACGAATGAGAAATCGTTCTCGTGGTAGATTCACTTGTCCAATGGTAGTACGTATGCCTTCATATGATTGAAATAACGGTAATAATGGTGCTTTGGAGCATCATTCAGAAGCAATTGAAGCTTTATTTTGTCATATTCCAGGTTTAAAAGTAGTTATGATTTCAAAACCTAATGATACTAAAAAATTATTATTGGCAGCAATTGAAAGTCCAGATCCTGTTATTGTTTTAGAATGTTTAGGAACTTATTTCAATAGTTATACTAGCAATAATTATACATATGATGTTAGAGAAGAAGTTAGTGATGCTTATGAAGTGGCTGTTCTTGGTAAAGCTAAAGTTCTTAAAGAATATAAGTCTGAAGAAAAACCTGATTTAACGATTGTAACTTATGGTTCAAAAGTTTATGATTGTGAAGCTGCTGTTAAAATTTTAGAAGAAAAAGAAAATTTTAAAATTGAATTAATTGATTTACAAACATTACAACCATGAGATGAAGAAACAGTTGTTAATTCTGTTAAAAAAACAGGAAGATTATTAGTTGTTTCAGAAGCGGTTCGTTCATTTTCAGTTGCTTCAGAAATTATTACCGTTGTTAATGAAAAGTGTTTTGAATATTTAGAATGTCCTCCAACAAGATTAACAGGTTATGATATTACTGTTCCACTGTCTAAAGGTGAAAAATGATTTATAATTAGTCCAGATAAAATTATGGAAAAAGTTAAACTAATGATGAATTATCCAGTTTAGTTAGTTGTTTAAAGAAAGGAAAGTGAAAAGATGGAATTGAAGTTTAAAGATATGGATGGAATCGATGAAGTTACTGTAACTCAAATTCATGTTAAAGTTGGAGATAATGTAAAAAAAGGTGATAATGTTGTTGATATTGAAGCAGATAAAGCTTCAGATAGTATTAAAGCCGAAGCGGATGGTAAAGTTTCTAAGATTCTTGTTAAAGAAGGAGATAGTATTAAATCAGGTGCTGTTATTGTTGAGTTTGGTGGAACGATTAGTGATAATAAAAGTCCTTCATCAACAAATTCTTCACCAAAATCTGAATCAGTTGCTAGTACATCTAAAGTATCACCAGTTGAATTACCAAAACAAAATGTGCAACCTATTCAACAAACGGGTAAAGTATTAGCAACACCATTAGCACGTAGAATGGCTCGTGACTTAGGTGTTGATATGGGAACATTTAAAGGAACTGGTCCTCGTGGTAGAATTTTAAAAGATGATTTATTAAATGCCAAGAATGGTGGTACAACAACCAGTACTACTGCATCAACAACACCTATTAATTCAATATCTTCAGTTTCTGCCACAACTATTAGTTCACAAGGTATTAATGTTACTAAAATCGAAAGTTTTGGTAATGTTGAACATTTACCATTATCAGGAATTCGTAAGGCTGTTGCTAATCAAATGTCATTATCAGTTTATACAGCACCACATGTTAGTTTAATGATTAATGTTGATGCTGAAAACTTAGTACAATTACGTGCAACTTTAAAAGAACCAGCGGAAAAAGATCCAGATGGTAGTGCTAAATTAACATTTATGCCATTCTTTGTAAAGGCTGTTGCTAAAGCGTTAAAAGAAGAACGATTTAAATTACTTAATTCAACTTTGAACATGGCTAATAATGAAATTCTTGTTAAAAAATATTATAACATTGGTATGGCAGCTGATACTGAAAAGGGTTTAGTAGTTCCTGTTATTAAAAATGCTGATCAACTTTCATTATTTGAAATAGCAAGACAAGTTAATTCATTAGGTGATAAAGCTCGTAAGGGGCTATTAAAAGGTGATGAAATGCAAGGTGGATCATTTACTATTACTAATTTTGGTTCAGCAGGAATTGAAATGGGAACACCAGTTATTAATTATCCAGAGGTAGCAATTTTGGGTCTAGGGATGATGCAAAAAAAACTAATTATTGCTGATGGTAAAATTGTTGAACATAAGTTCTTTCCATTATCACTTTCAATTGATCATCGTGTTATTGATGGTGCACCTGCTGGTTATTTCCTTTCTCGACTTAAAGAGTTATTAGAAAATCCAACATTAATTTTAGCTTAAGGAGAAAATGTAAAAGATGTCTAACTATGATTTTGATTTAATAATTATCGGGGCAGGCCCTGGTGGTTATGTAACAGCGGCTCGAGCAGCAAAGATGGGTTTAAAAACTGCAATTGTTGAAAAAGATAACTGAGGTGGAGTCTGTTTAAATGTTGGATGTATTCCTACTAAGACGTTACTAAAGGGCGCAAAAGTTTTTCATTATATTGAAAATGCTGATAAATATGGTGTTGCTATTAAAGATAAAAAAAATATTGAAATTAATTGAAAAGTAATGCAAGATCGTAAAACTGGTGTTGTTAAAGGTTTAACTGGTGGAGTTGGCTTTTTAATGAAAGCTAATAAAGTAGAACAATTATTAGGGATTGGAAGTGCTATTGATAAAAATACGATTTTAGTGAAAGCTAAAGATGGTAAAGAAAAGAAATATACTACTAAATATATGATAATTACTACTGGTTCAAAAGTAAAAATGTTTGATAATCCTAATGGTCCACAAGGTTTAAGTGAAAAAGATTTAAAAACAAACCAAACATTATTAACTTCGACTGAAATTCTTTCTTTAAAAGAAGTTCCAAAAACACTAACTATTATTGGTGGTGGTGTTATTGGAATTGAGTTTGCTTGTTTATTTAGTACACTTGGTACTAAAGTTACTATTATTGAATATTTAGATCGTATTTTAGCATTACTAGATGAAGATATTAGCACAACTTTAACTAAAATTCTTGAAAAAAATGGTGTTAATATTATTACTGGTCATAGTGTTAATGAATTAAAGGATAAAACTTTAACTTATTATGCTGCAACCGATAAAGAACATAAAAAACCATTAACAGTAACTAGTGACTATTGTTTATTAAGTACTGGAAGAACGCCGATTACTGAAGGTTTTACTAATTTGGGAATTCAAATTAAGCCTAATCAAGCATTTGCCGTAAATAATAAATTGGAAGCTTTAGATGCTAACAATAATGTTATTGATAATATATATGTAATTGGAGATGCTAATGGTCAAAGAATGCTTGCTCATGTTGCATCAACACAAGGATTAGCAGCGCTTAATAATATTTTAGTTAAAGAAGGTAGAACGGATGCTGATAATCATCCATTGAAAGAGCAAGAAGTAGATTATAATAAAATGCCTAGTTGTATTTATTCATTCCCAGAAGTGGCAAGTGTTGGTTTAACTGAAACTGAATGTAAATCTTTAGGTAAAGAATATTTGATGAAGAAAATACCATTTACTATTAATGGTAAGGCATTGGCTGATGGTGAGACTGATGGTTTTGTTAAAATAATTATTGATAAAAAATATGGAGAAATCCTAGGTGCTCATATTTTATGTTCAACGGCTACTGATATAATTGCTGAAATTGTTAATATTATGCAAACGGAAGGTACTATTGTTGAATTAGCCTCTTCTTGTCATCCACATCCAACAATGTCAGAAGTAGTTATGGATGTTGCACAAGATTTAGAATTAGAATGATACAAAGTTAATAAAAAATAGAAAATAATAAAAATGTACCTTTAAATTTTTAGGTACATTTTTATTGTAAAATTAATATAATATTGATTAAAAAGTATTGCTTCTTCTTTTTTTATCAAAAAAATAATTAGTGGTATTACTGTTAATTTCTTTTTGTAAATATTTATTTCATGTAGTTATTTGTTCAAATTGTATATTTTCTAAATTTTCATTACATAAATTATTATTTTCTGACGTTCTTTTTTTAAATAGTGTTTGAAATGTTTTTACTTCATTTTGTTGAATTTCTGTTTTATCTTTATCTTCTAATAATTTGCATATAATGCTATTTTTTTCTGTTCGGCATTTAATAAAAATATTTTCTTTACATTTCACTGCTTGTTCTCAATTTTTATCTTTTTCAATATCAAAATCATATTTATTTGTTGACATTTTATTATTGTTCCTTTCAATATAAAAAAATGTTAATTATGTCACTTTGGAGAAAAAACCAATAGTAGTGACAAGTTAATTTTATAATGATATTTAAAAATATTTATATTTTTAAATATCAAGATTAGATATAAAAAAAATAATATATATTTTGATTTATGTTTTTTAATTTGTATAAAAAAGTGTAAAAAAATTACTTTAATTTTCTAAGTAAAAAATTAAAGTAATTATTATTTTTAAATAACCTTATTAATTTGATTTTTTGTTTTATATTCAACAAATATTTTTTGAAAAAGAGGATCTGTTAAAACATTATTTAATACTAGTTGTTCATATGTTTCATAGTTGTGATTTCTTTGCACATAATATGTTTCATAAGCAAATAAGTGCATAATCATATTACCAATGGTAGGATTACTTTCTTTGTTATTTTTTCAAAGTATTTCTTGTAGTTTAATACCGTGTTTTTTAAATAACATATTCATTGAATGTTTTATTTTATGTGGTCTAGTTAATATTAATTTTTCAATGGCACTACTAATATTAAGACCATTAGCAAATATATCATCTAAACTATGAATAAAATTTCTCAATTGAATTAATTCAAGATCTTCAAATAATTGTTCATTATCTTGCAAAATTTTTTTCATTAATAACATTTTAACATGACTATCATTTTGTTCAATATAAATAGGAATTTTAATCATATTAGTGAAACTTCTAATGATTGGAATTAATTCTTGTTTAAATTGATAGCCTAAATGGTAGTGAATTATAAAAAATAATAATAAAAGATTTTCATATATTTTATTTAAATTCAAAAAGGTAAGTGATTTTTTATGTTCATCTATTGTTTTAATAAATGACTGATGGAATTGAGTGATAATATTAATAATATCTTGTGAAGTATTTTCCAAACATACGTTTTTAAAATTGGTAAGTATAGTTTTTTTATATATAAGATTTGCATTATTAAATTCTTTTAAAGCATTTTTATAATAATCTGTTGTGAATGTTTCTGAAAGTTCTTTTTGTAAACTATTAATTTTTTCTTCATCACAAAGAATAACTGCATCTTGATAGTTTAAAAATAAAACAATTCAATTTATACACATTTTTTTTTGATCAACAGTTAAATTTGTATCAACGAAACATTGGAATAAAGCACCGCCAGTTTCAATGATACACTCATCAGCTGTTTTGTTAATTAACATTATTTGGCACCTAACTTTCTTTTTTTGTAGTTTTAATAATTTAATTAAAAAGTGTTTTAAGGTCAACTATTTTCTTTAATATTCTATCATTATAAATGACTTTTTTTAAATTTTAGTAAAAATTACCAATTTTAATATTTTTTTAAACAAGTTAAAAAATGACTATTAACTTTAGTTTTTTAAATGACTTGAAAAAATATTTAAAAATTTTTTAAATCATTAGATAATCAGATGTATTTTTTTTGTTCAATAGTTAAGTTTGCATCAATGAAACATTGAAATAAAAAACTCTATTTTAATGATGCAATTATTAGTTGTTATATTAATTAACATTATTTGGCACCTAACTTTCTTTTTTTGTAGTTTTAATAATTTAATTAAAAAGTGTTTTAAGGTCAACTATTTTCTTTAATATTCTATCATTATAAATGACTTTTTTTAAATTTTAGTAAAAATTACCAATTTTAATATTTTTTAAACAAGTTAAAAAATATTATTAACTTTAAATTCTAAAATGTTATTTTTAAAATTATTTAATGATTTTAAAGTAGGTTATTATTATTATATTTATATAACATCAACATATACTTTAAAATTGAAGTAATGCTCATATTTTATCTCAAATTCTTTATACAAGGGAGTCTAATAATTTTTAAATAAGTATAATTTGTTATGCAAGTTTTTTATAAACTTTTATATTTTTTCTAATTTTTTAAATATTAATTTTATAATCAAAAACTTAGTTAAACACTTATGGGACAAGATGTGATAGTGTGAATCTTGTATTCTTATTCTAACACATAATATTTGAAACTTCTTCTTTTTGGAAATTATTATTAATTGTAAAAAAAACTTTAGTATTAGCGATAATTATTGGTTAAAAGCATTTTTTACTATAAATTAATTATAAAATAGATTATTAAAATCGTAGTATTTTGACTTTAATAAGAGTAAAAAACTAATTTTATGAAAAATAAATAAATTTTGTAAAACAAAAAATAATATGTACAATATAATTATTAAGTTTAATATAAGTTTTTTACCCATTGCTTTTTTTAAGTAAATGGGTTTATTAATAAAAAAAATAAGAGGTAAAGAAGAATGATAAATGATTTAGTTAATATAAATAAGTTTATAAAAAGTTTAAATACAAATAATATTAATAGTATAGATTTGATGCAACAATATTATTATCATGAAATAAGAGAAAATATAGAAATATATAATGAATTAATTGAAAAATTAAACAATATTTTTTCATTATTTAATATAACTATAGAAGAAGAACAAAAATATAATAATTTTTTTATTTTTTTAAAAGAAGAAATAATAAAAACTAAGAAAAAATATCAGGAAAATTATAAATATGAAATAGAACAAATTGCCAAAATTTTAGATCAAAATCAACAAACTATTGATAATTGTTTAGTAGTCAATAATAAATGTAGTAATATTATTACAAGTTTAAATAATAAAAAAATTAGTAAATGAAAAAATAATTTTTTAAAAATTATTACTTTTGGTTTTTGAGATTGAAATAAAAAAATAACAGTTCAACAAGAAGAATTAGAAAATTATAAAATTAATAATGAAGAATTGATAAAAGCGAAAGAATTAGAAAATGAAAAACTAAAAGAAGAAAAAACTACTATTTTGATTGAAAAACTAAAGAAAAATATGTTTGAAATAACTAGTGTTCTTGCAGAAGTTGACATTTTAGAAGAAGAATTTAAAAAAATGCTCAGTGAAAAAACTAATAATGAACCTGAATGTGAAATTGCAGAGGAAGCAATTGAAGTACTAAGTAAAAAAAGAAGGTCATTTTGTTCACAAGATAGTGGTTTTGACTCAAATGCAAGTAGCGATAGTGAAGAATCTTCTTATCCAGAAAAATTAAATCCATTTATTAATGATGATGATGTAAGTTCTCAATCAACCAGTATTTTTAGTAAACCAATTTTGCCAAAAATATAAATAGATAAATGTAGTTATTAAAATTAACAATTATTTTAATAATTAAATATTAATAAATAAATTATTTAAATACTTATATCAGTAAGTGTTTTTAATAAAAAAACTTATTTATTTAGAAAAAATATGTAACTTAGTAAAAATAAAGAAATTATTATTTTAAAATCTTTTTATCTGTTAAGTATTTTAACTTGACATCATTATGTGAATAAGATATTATTAAAAAGGTTTATTTGCCACAAATTAATAGAAGGAGGTAATTTATGGTTAAATTACGCTTAATACCAACAGGAAAAAGTAAATCAGTGCAACCTAGTTACAGAATTGTTGCGATTGATGCAAGAACAAAACTTAATGGTAGATATATTGATAAATTAGGTACTTATAATCCAACAAGCAAAGAAAAACAAGTAACTATCAATGAAGTAAAAGCATTAAAATTTTTATCAAATGGTGCTCAACCAACAGAAACTGTTCGTAGTTTATTATCAACAGAAGGAATTATGACTAAATTTCATAATTTAAGACAAGAGAGAAAAAGTAGCAAACCTAAAAAAATAACAAAAAAAGTTACTGTAAAAAATAAAAAAACTGCTACTACTAATTCTATTAAAAAAGAAGAAGCACCTGCTACTTAATATTAAAATATGCTACAAGTGATTAATTAATATGTATGTAACATTGTTAGAACATTTAATTGAACCAATTTTACTTGATAAAATTTGTGAAGTTGAGATTCGCGAATTAGTAGAAAAAAATCACTATGATTTAATATTAATGGTACCAAAATCATTAATATCAGTATTGATTGGTAAAAAAGGAAATACTATTCGTGCATTATCAACAATTATTGAAAGTAAAGCATATTTAGAAAATAATACTATTAAATTAGTAATTAATGAGTTTTAAGATGAAATATTTAGAATTAGGTACTATTGTTAATACTCATGGTCTTATTGGTGAAGTTAAGGTTTTATGTAATTATTATGGTAATAAATTTTCATGAAAAGAAAAAACAACAGTTTATTTAGAAGAAACTAAACAACTAACACCTTTAATTATTTCAAGAGTAAGAAATCATAAGCAGTTTTTATTATTAACATTTGAAAATTATAATACTATTGAGTTAGTAGAAGGTATGAAAAATAAAAATTTAGTTATTAATACTGAAGAAATAATTAATGACAACTTACCTTGATTTTATGAAGATATTCTAAATTATGAAGCATTTGATGCTAATAATAATGCTTTTTTAGGAAAAGTTATTGCTTTCTTAGATAATAATCATCAAGGTTTATGAGAAATAAAAATGACTAATAAAAAAACCTTTTTTATTCCTAATAATAAAGTATTTATTAATAAAATTAATAAAGAAGAACAAAAAGTTTATTTTAATATTATTGAAGAATTAATTAATAATGACTAAAAACCAATTCACAATTATAACTTTATTTCCCAATGCTTTTAATGATTTTATGCAAACATCAATTATCAAACGAGCTATTACTAAAAAACAAATTAGCATTGATATTATTGATATTAGAAATTTTGCTAATAATAAACACCAACAAGTTGATGATGCTCCTTATGGTGGTGGCAATGGTATGGTTTTACAAGCAATGCCAGTAATTAATGCTATTAATAGCGTAAAACTTAAATATCCTGAGGCTAAAACAATTTTACTTAGTCCACAAGGTCAACAATGAAATCAACAATTAGCTTATAAATATAGTCAAAAAAATATTAATTATATTTTAGTTTGTGGTCATTACGAAGGTATTGATGAACGCATTATGTCTTATATTGATGAAGAGATTTCAATTGGTGATTATGTATTAACTGGTGGTGAATTACCAGCAATGGTTATTATTGATTGTATTACTAGGTTAATTCCTAATGTTATTCAACATCAATCTCATCTTAATGATTCTTTTAATAATTCATTATTGGATTATCCAACATATACAAGACCAGAAGAAGTATTAGGTATGAAAGTTCCAGAGGTTCTAATTGGTGGTCACCATGAAAAGATAGCAGAATATCGTCATCAACAAGCATTAATTAATACTTATAAAAAAAGAATTGATTTATTTAAAAAATATCAATTATCTGCAAAAGATAAAATAATAATTGAAGAATATAAATCTTCACTTAAAAAAAATAAACGAAAGGAGAAATAAAACATGCAAAATGCAATTATTAAATTAGTTAGTGAAAGTCAACTAAATCATAATCTTCCTAATTTTAAATCTGGAGATACAATCCAAGTATTTTCTAAAATTAAAGAAGAAAAAAAAGAACGTATTCAAATGTTTGAAGGGGTAGTTATTGCTCGCAAAGGTTCAGGAATTACGCAAAATGTTATTGTTCGTAAAACTGTTGGTGGTAAAGGTGTCGAAAAAACATTTGCTTTACATTCACCATTAATTGATAAAATTAATGTTATTCGTAAGGGTAAAGTAAGAAGAGCACGTATTTTCTACTTACGTAAATTAAGCGGTAAAGCTGCTAGAATTAAAGAAATTAAAACAGTAAAACCTGTTAAATAATAATTAAACCACCGTTATTAAAATCAATGGTGGTTTTCTAAATTGATATAAAATAATAATAAAATGTATTAAAGGAGTTAAAAAAAATGCCTAATGAAAGTACCCATAATCAAATTCATTGATTCCCTGGTCATATGATGAAAGCCATTAAAGCAATTGAAACTAAGTTACCAATTATTGATGTTGCAATTGAAGTTTTAGATGCACGAGCACCATTAGCAACAAAAAGTACTTTATTAGATCGTTTATTAGAGAAAAAAATAAGAATTATTGTTCTTAACAAAGTTGATTTAGCAGATGATAATTTTACTAAAGAATGAGTTAATTTTTTTGAAAGTCAAGGTTTTTCTGTTTTATTGGCAAAATCATTAACTACAAAAATGAAACCGCAGTTATTAAATTTAATTACTAAATTAATGGAGCCACAAATGGAAAAACAATTGGCAAAAGGTATTGTTAATCCAAAAATTAAGGTATTAATTATGGGATTACCAAATACGGGGAAATCAACATTTATCAATAATTTATTACAACGTAAAGTAACACAAACTGCTAATATACCTGGTGTTACTAGAGGTCAACAATGAATTAAATTAAATCCAACGATTGATTTGTTAGATAGTCCTGGTATTTTACCACCAAAAATGAATGATCAAAAAGTAGTAATGATTTTAGCTTTAATTAAAGCAATTCCTGTTAAACATTTATTTTTAGAAGAAATGGCTAATTTTGCTTTAACCTTTTTACTTGAGAATTATTATGAAAGATTAGTAAAATATTATAATATTAATTTTGAAATTAAAAATATTAATGATGAAACATTATTTCTTTATTTTAAGAAATTAGCACAAAAATATCATTTAAAATTGGCTAATGATGAAGATAATACTCATCGTGCCATGAATTTATTTATTAATGATTTACAAGTAGGGAAATTAGGATTAATTTCATTTGAAATACCACCTAAGATTTTAAAACATGAAAAGTAGTTTACGATACGAAATTGATAATTATTCATCAGGAACATTAATTGCTGGTTTTGATGAAGTGGGAAGGGGAGCTATTGCAGGACCAATTGTTGTTGCAAGCGTTATTCTTAAACCAAACTTTAATCATCCTTTAATTAAAGATTCAAAACAATTATCAACAAAACAACGAATAGCAATGTATCAAATTATAATTGATAATGCACTAACAGTTTCTGTTAGTATTAAAAGTCATCAATTTGTTAATATTCATAATCCTAAGCAGACTAGTATTTTAGCAATGATAGAAGCATTTAATAAATTAAAAATAGTACCTGATGTGTGTTTAGTTGATTTTGAAAAACCACAATTTCCTAATTTTCTAGGAAAAGTTGAAGCAATAGTTAAAGGTGATCAAAAATCACTTAATATTGCTAGCGCTTCGATTATTGCTAAAGTAGTAAGAGATAAAATTATGATTAATTATGATACTAAATATCCTAATTATGGGTTTAAAAATCATAAAGGGTATTATACAAAAAATCATCAGATAGCATTACAAAATTATGGTATTTGTGATATTCATCGTATTAGTTGTGCGCCCGTTAAAAAATATAGTGGGATTATATAATAGAGAAACTTTTATTATTACAATTATTTATTGGTAATAAGTTATTATCTAATTTATTTATATCTGTTGCTAATAATTTATTATTTTGAATATTAAAAATTTCTTTAATTGGTTTAGTTCCTTGATTTATTAAAATATTTTTAAATGATTGAAGGCCATGTTTTTGTAAATTCTTTTCTAATTGGCTTGTAGGTGTTTTAATATTATAGGCAACTTCTAAATAAAAGAATCTTTTTTGAAAGTCATGGTCAAAATCTTGATATTTTTTATAGATTTTTTCTATTTTATTTATTATATTTTTATTTAATATTTTTTGAAAGGCATTATTGTTAATAATGTCTTTGCTAATATTTTCTAATAAATAGTGTAGTGGAAATAATTCAGTAGAATAACTAGTAACATTTTTATATGGTAATAATAAGTCATTGATTATTTCTTTTTTAATATTGTATTTTTGTCTAATTTTATTAGAAGTTTTAATTATATTTATTTTAAAACAAAATTTATTATCTTTATTATCAATTACTAACATAGTTGAAAATATTTCTTTATATATTTTTTTTAACATTTTATTTTTCCTTTTTTATTTGGATATTTAATTTAATAAAAATCCTAATATAGAAAAATAGCTATATTAGATATATACATTTATTAAATTAAAATAATTATATCTAAAAATATGAAATAATACTATTTATTTTTTATTATTGCTTTTCTTCATAATTATGGACAAATCTTATTGAGATTTTTAATTTAATTTTTTTGAAATAAACTTATATGTTTATTAAATTTTCTAGTTCTGTTATAATTAAACTATATTAATTTAAAGTAAAATAGTTTTTAATTTATAATTTAAGATAGTCAGGGGAATTATAATGACAAAGAAATTCGGTTATAATTTACTAACATTTGTATATTTTTCAAATCAACGTCGCGGTACTGCTAAATTAGTTTTGAAAAAAAGTACATGTAAACATATTATTAAAATTTACAAGAAAAATAAAAATTTACAAATAAGTGATAAGGTAAGATTATTATCTAATTTTTTAAGTAGTAATATTGTTTCTAAAATTTCAGCTTTAGCAGAAGAATCTTTAATGCCATATACTTTGATTGATGAAATAGTTTTTGTTATTCTTGAACGATGAGAACTATTTTTACAATGAAGTAAAAAAATAACAAATGCTCTTATTATTACTGTTAATAAAAATCTAGAATTTAGTGCTGATTGAGTAGGTAATGAGAATATTTTTGCAGAGTTAATAACCGAATATACTATTAATTATAAAGAATTAGGAATGAATACCATTATTTTTAATAATGGTTTTTCTTACGAAAGAGATGGTATTAAGTATAGTGATAATGGTATTGCTAAAATTATTTTAACACCATGTTTATGAAAACAATTAGATAAATTAAATAATAGTTTTGAGATATCGCAATATTTAAGGAATGAACAAATATTTTGTTATCTTTCTTTAGAACCAAATTCTGATAAAATTTTAAATTATGCTTTTGAACAATTGGCAGTTTTAATTTTTAATAATAAAAAATATGTTAATGATGCTTTTCTTAAGTTTAAAGTAGGTGTTGTTTTAGAATTTGAAGCAGTAGTGCATGAACAATTTTAATTAAAACAAATCTCAGCAATGAAAATTAATAGCGAAGAATTAAAATAATATATATTATTTTGAAGTAAAAAATAAGGTAATACTAGACTAGTATTACCTTAATTAATATATTTTAGAAAAGTTGAATAATAATTTTATGCTAATCATATCATTATTATTTTACTATTAATTGTTTATTCTTATTATTATTGTTGACTTTAAAGAAATAGTTTCTTGGTTTTTTACTAAAGCAATAGAAAGTGTTAGTTCATCTCCGTCTGTTAAATTATTTGGACGAGGTATTCCTGTTCTTTCAAAATTTATAACATTAAATTTTGCTTTTCAACCAACCAATTGTTCAAAGTTATTAAATTTAATAGCTTTTTCAGTTCTGCTTTTGCTTATTAATGGTACTTCTGTTTTATCTTTTAATCATTTATTAACAGTTTCTTCTAATTTATAACCCGCTTGGAAATACTCAATAGAACTTCCTTCATAACCAAATTCATTATAACTTAACTTAGCAGGACTATCACTTGCAAAAATATTAAATAAAGCATCAGTTCCAGTCATTACTTTTACTGTATATTTATCCCCTAAATTTGTTTTACCATCTTCTTTAAAGAATTGTAAATTATATGTCCCATCACCAACTACAAGTTTTTCATCATCATTTGGTTCTACAAATTTACTAGTAGAAACTTTTATATTAGATATTTTATTTTTAATTTTAGCAACTTCCGCTGCATCAAAAGTACCATCTTCAGGTGTTGTTCCTGATGTTAATTTCTGTTGTAAAACAGATTTTAAAAAATAGAAACTGTCTTTATCTTTAGCTTTGGCTTGACCAGTAGTTGCCTCTTTTTCTAATAATTTAGTAACCAAAATATCGGAATTATCAATTCAGAAAAAGGATGTATCTTTTTCTCAATTAAGTCTAATAGTTTTTAAACCGTTTCCTTCATCATTTGTTAAACCTAAATTTATTGATACTTGATCTAGTAATATTTTTACCTGATCTTCTTTGTTGTTACCACAAGCTATAACAGTAGTTACTGGTACTGTTGTTATGACACTAGCACCTAATAACTTTAATAATGTTCTCATATTCCTCATTTTTCTCTTAACCTCCTCAGTTAAATCTAGAATAGATGTGAGAAATTATCTTCAATAATCTTATGTAAAACATATTATTTTAAATAACTCACTAACACTATTATAATACATAAAAAAAATTTTATTGTTTTTTTAAACCTTTAAGAGTGTATTTGTAAATTATTAATAGTAAAATTAAATAAAAAAACACTTATAATTTTAATTTTTAATATATTTTTATTATATTAAAAATTAAAATTATATTAGTATTTATTGTTATAAAGTAATATCTGAAAAAAATAAAAATAATAAAGTATAATATTTCTATAAATAAAAAAATATAAGTTTTTGACCTATTGTTTAAGTTTTAAGCAAGTAGGTTTTTTATTTTGAAAGGGGAAAAATATGAATTTAAAATCTTTACTATCTGAAATAAAATTTGATTATAAAGAAATTATAGAAATTTTTAGAAAAATAGCAGCAAAAAAGGAAAATATTAAATCATTATGAGATGAATTAAGTAAGTATAAACAGCAATTACAGAAAGAAAAAAGTGATGATAATATTAACCAAAAATTATTAATTATTTATAAAGTTTCTGCTTTTGTTGAAGAAATGTTGTTAAATTCTTGTCAATCAACAGAATATGATCCTGCTACTGGAAAAATAATTAAAGACAGTAAAATGAGTGAAAATTTTGTAAATGATTGAAATAATATTAATAAAATATTAGAACAAATTTTTTTACCAGAAGATGAAGTTGTAGAAATTTCAGAATTAGCAGATGATCAATTAAGTCTACTAAATAATGAACAAACGCAAACAAATCCTGAAAGTGAATGTTTTCCCAAATATTGTTTAATTTTATAAAAATGAAATAAAAAATAAAAAAACTTTTCTCTAATTAGAGAAAAGTTTTAATTAACATAGTGCTTTAAATTCTACTAAAATATTGATTGAGGTAATAAAGTTCCAATACTTAACATTATTAAGGCAAAGACAGTAATACCAATAGTATATGGTCAAATTGCTCGATAAAAACTTGTTAGGGGAACTTTAGCAATGGCAAGTCCTGCCATCATTACACCTGCACTTGGTGCAAATAAATTAATTCAACCACTAGCCATAACAAAAGTAGTAATCATTCCTGAACCTAATCCTAAAGGAATTACTATTTTTGAAACAATAGGGAAAACGGCTTTTGCAAATCCTGATGTTGAAGGAATAACAAAGGCAATCAAAAGAAAAGCAAAAAAACCAATAATAACAATAGCAAATCTTGGTAATTTATCAATACTTTGCAATTGTCCAACAACAACATGTTGCATTCCTGAATGTTGTAATGATCAGCCAATTCCACCAGCAACAGCAATTATTAAAGCAACACCTAATAATTCTGAAGAACCACTAATAAAATTACGAACATATTGTTCTTCGCCTTTTCAATCAATTGCTGCAATGATAATTGAAACAAAGAAAAATAAGAAAGCTAACATTTCAATGTTTCAGTCACCAAATGCATTAATTTGACTTGTGAAATATGGAAAATATTTAATTAATGTATTGTGAAAATCATCAAAAATAGTTGTTCCTGTAATTTTACCTCATGGAATAATACAAAGCACCATAATTAAAAATGTTAATCCAAATAGTGCTAAAATAATTTTACGACGTTTAGTAAATTCAGGTATTTCTTCTTTATTAATAAATTCTTCATGATGCTCGCTATGTAAGTGAAAAACAACTGATTTTTCAGGATTACGTTTAACACGGATTGCATATCACATAACAAAAGCAATAGTACCGATAGTTGCTAAAAATCAACAAATTAAACGTCAGATGATTCCATCACCAGGATTTAAACCACTAGCTTGTGAAGCTGTAGCAATAGCAAAGGGATTAAGTGTTGAAAACATAACACCAACACCAGCACCCAATAAAATCATTAATACAGCTGTAACAACATCAAAACCAGCAGCTAACATTGCTGGAATAATAATTAAATAGTAAGGAATAGTTTCTTCACACATTCCTTCAACTGTTCCACCAATCGATAGGATAGTCATAATTGAAGGAATAATTCAAATTTCTTTTCCGTTTAGACGTTTAACTAAACGACCAATTCCTGCATCTAGTGCACCTGATTTCATAACTATGCCAATATATCCACCAATTACTAAAACAAAAACAATAATATCACTGCTACCAATGAAACCTTTAATTGGAGCCAAAAATAAGTCCATGATACCTAATGGCCCACCGTCTTGTCAAGGGTTATCGGTGCTTACAGGCTTTGATTCATCTTCTAATCATTTACCTGTTGTTCCTGGAATCCAAGAAATAATGATAATTAGAGCAATAATAAAGAATAAGACTGTAATTGCTGTTGGCATTTTAAATGGAAATAAACGAAATTTTTTCTTTTTGGTAATTCCCATATATGATTAATACCTCCTTCTTTATTTTTTTAAAAGTATTATTATATAATACACTATTTATCATGTAGAATAAAAGATGTTTAAGCTTATTTTTTAAAATAACTTATTAAAAAAGTAGTATTTTTATTTAAGTAACACTATTATAATAATAGTTTTTAAAAAAATGTTATTTTTTTATTAGTATTATTTGAAAATTTAATTAAATATTAGTAGTATTTTAAAATAAAATTAGTTATTATAAATTACATATATTTTTTTATTTTTTTTGATTTTATTGACTATTTTATTAATTAATGAAATCACTTTAAAGATATATAATTATTATAATTGAAGGGAGAATATTATGTTAAAACTTTTTAAGAAAAAAGAAAGGACAAATCATAAATTAACTTTATCAGAATTATTCTGGTTTGGTTTTAATTATACTGTTGGAATTACTTTTACTGCTAACTTTGCAATTTTAATTAATAAAGATAGTTTAAATTTAGGTTCTCATATGATTTGAATTTTTTTAGTAGAAGGATTAATTGCAGGAACTTGTGCTTGAGCTTTTTCAAGACTTTCAAGAGTACATCCGGGTAATAATGGTGCTGCTTATATTTATGTTAGAAGTAGTTATGGTCGCTTCTGAGGTTGATTAATTTCTTTTTTACAGTATGCTACTTTACCTGTTATAGTTAGTTCACAAATTGTATCAATGATTAGAATTAACTTTACTGATCCATCTTCTTTTTTATATGCTAATTGAGGAGTATGACAACATTTAGGATTAGATTTGATTGGAATTCTAATTTATGGTTTAGCTTCTTGTGTATTATTTTTAGGAATGGCTGCATTTAAAAAATTTGTGAATATTTCTAGTTATTTAAAATGAGGAACAACTTTTTTATTAATCATAGCAACTATTATATTATTTGTGATGGCAGGAACTTCAAATTGAGATATGACTACTTCTCATCAACAATTAACTGCCAATAACTTTTCACAAGCTTTTGCCATGTGTTTCTTTTTCTTTTTAGGATTTGAAACCTATTCAACAATTGGTAAAAATGTTAGAAATCCTGAAAAAAATATTAGTCGTTCATTAGTTATTGTTATGATTTTATCTACTATTTTTTATATGGCAGTAACAATTCTTATGATTGGTGCTGTTGCTGGCAATTTTTCAGATAATCCCAACTTAAGTATTTTTAAAATTTTAGGTGATAAAGCTCATGCACAATGATTAGGAATAATTGGTATCCTTGTAATGTTAATTTGTACTATTTCATTAAAGTCTAATGCTGGAATGCAAAATGCTTTATATAGTGGTGCTATTTTAGAACCATTATCTGTTGAAGGGTATATTTCACCTAAATATAAAGAATTATCAAAAGATAACATTCCGTTTAAAGCTTCTAGATTAAATTTAATTATTACTTTTTCTTCAGCTTTTGTATGATTAATTTTACCTGATATTATTGGAGTAATAGTTGATACGTTACATCCTGTTTATAAGGATGGACAATTAGTTTTAAGTTCGATTGTTAATTATGGAACATTAACTGCTGAAGCCGGTATTATTATGGTTATTATTTATGTTTTTGTACTTTCCATTGCAATTAAACTGTCTATAGAAAAGAAATTGAAAAAAAATATTTTTGAAATTATTATTTGACTTGCAGCAACACTTTTCTTAGTTTGACAATTTGAAGAATGATTAAGATCTTTAATCAATGGTTTAATTTCAGGAGCAAATCTTATTGGTAAAGGTGGAACTGATACTACAAAAGGAATATCTGATATAACTTCTAATGTTTTACAATTAGTTTATTTAATTGCTAGCATTGCATTTGCTCTAATTTGATACTTTGCTTATTATAAACCAATGCAAAGAAAAAGAGCACTTACAAATCCTAAATTACAAGAAGAATTGGATAGCGAATTTAGAGTGAAAGATGATTGACCTTTTGTTGCAAAAAATCTACAAAATGAAATTGAAAATTATTTAGTACGTAATGTTTTAATTAATGGTGATGATAAAAACCCTAATTATATAATTGCTAAAAATGTACGTAAAGAATTATTGATGTCAGAAGGCGAATGGCGTGAAGATGAAGAATAAAAAAAGTTTAAAAATGTATTAGTTATAATAACTAATACATTTTTAGTATTTATTATTTTTGACAAATTTTTATAGTAATATTAAAGGTGTTAATAATTAATATTTTTTTATATTATTATAAAGTATATTGATGGTAGAAAGTAAAATATGATGTATAATGTTAATTGGATTCATTTCAATATTATGTTTAGAAGTAATTCTAAATTGTGGTTATTGTATTTGTAGTTCAAAAGTCATATTATTGGAGGTACTATATATGAATATGAAAAATATATTAAGATTAATGGGTGCATTAACATTAACAACAGCAGCTACTACTTCAGTTGTTGCTTGTGGTGATAAAGCTGGTGTAGCCATGAACGTAGAAGTATCAAAACAATTAGGGTTAACAGATGATAAAGGAGAAGGTGTACAAGCAGCTTCACTTGATACAACTGTCAAGGATAATGTTACTTGAACTGTTGATGCTTTAAAAACACCAATTAAAGCTAGTGCATTATTAGGAGAAGATAATAAAGCTGCTAATCAAGCATGTGCTGATTTTCTTACTGGTAAATTAAAACAAACAGCTACAGATGGAAAATTTAATAAAGAAGAATTAGATAAAATTACTGGTGCAGTTACTGATTTTAAACCAGAATTAGCTAAAATGGATGATGGTAAAGATTATGCTATTACTGGTGGTACTTTTAATTTCCAATTTAAAAAAGGTGAAGAGGAACTTGGTGATGTTTATGGTATTAAGTTAAAAGCTGATAAAACAAAAGGTGTTATTGCTGCTGCTCTTACTACAATAGCTGCTGAAATTAAAATAGTAGATACTGATGTTACTACAAATCAAAAAATTATGTTTGTAGATGGTACTACAATTCCAGAAACTGCAAAAAAACCAGGAGAACCAATACAAATTAAAGGAGAATCAGATCAAGTAAAACAGTTTACTGCTTTAAATACTCTAACTGCTTTAAAAATTGGGGCAAATTTAGGAATAATTACTGCTGCTGGTGATGCTTGAGCTGCTGGTGATAAATTAGAAATAACTTATAAAACTGGTGATGTTACTTTTGAAGCAAAAACTGAATTAACACTTGCATAATTTTATAAAATAAAAATAATATTAATACTCCTTTTAATTTAAAAGGAGTATTTTATTTTACAAAATGTTTATTTTTTTCATATTTTTAAACATTATAAACATATAAATATTGGATAACTTATTATATGATATTATATTTGGAAAAAAGTAACTAAGTTGTTAATTTATAGTTATTATAATAAGTTTAAATAATATTATTGGAGGTATATGTGAATATGAAAAATATATTAAGATTAATGGGTGCCCTTGCATTAACAGCAGGAGCAACTCCTTCAGTTGTTGCATGCGGTAATAATGGTTCAAATATTCCTAATAATCCGCAATTAAATGGCAAATATGCAGAATTATTAGGATGATATAGTGATGAAAATACAAGTATAATTGATTAAGTAATAAATTTTGATAATCTTGGAACTTGTATTATCACTGCTGACTCTACTAATCTTATTAAAAATAAGTTGTTTAAAGAAAAGTTATTAGTTGAAGGTTCTACTGATGGTAAATGGAAAGCAAAAAATACTGATTCTGCAACCTTTTTAAGGGAATTGGGATTTACATCTGGTAATCAAGATAATGATTATTCAGAACCCGATGTTGATGCTATTACCAATTTAATTGTAACAATTAAAACTGCTGCTCCAGGTGAAATATCAGTTGCTGACACAACTGACTTTAAAGTAGCGGATGGTATTTGTCAAATTGATATTATGAGTAGCAAAACTGCTGCTAAGCTTGTTAAATCTTATAATATTAATATAAAGGCAGCAAATTTAAATGTTTCAAAGGTAATAACAAGTAATATTATAAAAGAACCTTTAAATGATTTAAAACTAACTGCTGATCAAGGATTCAAGGTCGATCAGCCAACTTCTGGTTTTAAATTAGAGTTTACTGATGAATTAAACAAAACAAAGTTTGAGTCTTTTGGATAGGTTACACTTTATTGGACACTAATTACGTAGACAAGTGAACAAATTAGTTAAAAGAAAGGAACTATAATTATGGCCAATATTAACTCATATACCGATGAATTTAAAAAACAAATAGTAGCTTTATATCAAAGCGGTAAGTCAGTGTCTTGTCTTGCTAAAGAGTACAATGTTACAAGAGCAGCTACTTATAATTGAATTAAGCAATTTACTAATTCAGGCAGTTTTAAAACTAAAGATAATCGTTCTATTGAAGAAAATGAATTAATTAAATTAAGAAAAGAATTAAAACAGTTACGAATGGAAAATGATATTTTAAAGCAAGCAGCACTAATAATAGGCAGAAAATAGAAATTATTGCTAAAAATAAAGTTAAATATAAAATTCGCACAATGTGTCGTTTTTTAAAACTTTCTAAATCAACATATTATTTTAATTTAAAGGAAAAAGAAAAAAACAAAATAATATTTATGATGAAGCTGTTATTAGTGCTTTTAAAGAAAATAAAGAAGTTTATGGAACAAGAAGATTAAAAGTTGTTCTAAAAGAAAAGAATATTTATTTGTCACGCAGAAAAATTAAAGAAATTATGAATAAACATAATTTAATATCAAAATACACTAAATTATCATTCAAAAATCATCATAATAAAGTCAACGATAGTCAAATAACCAATATCGTTAATAGAAACTTTAATAATAGGCTTAAAAATGAAGTTATTGTTAGTGATTTAACTTATGTTCAAGTTAATGGTAAATGAAACTATATTTGCCTATTAATTGACCTATTTAACCGCGAAATTATTGGACATAGTGTAGGTACTAAAAAAGATGCATCATTAGTACATCAAGCATTTATGCACTCAAATCGTTGTTTAAAAGATATTCAAATATTTCATAGTGATCGCGGTAATGAATTTAATAATAAAATTATTGATAAACTTTTACTAGCATTCAATATTAATCGCTCTTTAAGCAAAAAAGGTTGTCCTTATGATAACGCTGTTGCTGAAGCAACTTTTAAAACTTTCAAAATTGAATTTATTAATGATAAAAATTTTACATCATTAATCCAATTAAAATTAGAATTATTTGATTACATCAACTGATATAACAACATAAGAATTCACAGCACTTTAAACTACTTAACTCCAGTTAATTATCAAAAATAAATGTCTACCAAAAAATAGTCCTAAAAAGGGTTGCCATTCCACTTTACTTAAAGTATTAAATACATCTTTTACAACTCATTTTTTTAGTTCACCTACCGGCACAGAAGAAATAAAAACTTTTAATGATGGTGAACCCGCATTTTTACAGTTACATTTTGATAGTGTTATTCTTGCACAAAAAATGGCTGTTGGAACTCCAGGCAAATAATAAATTTTCTAATTAATATAAATTAAATTTAAATCTATAATAAAATATATTATTTTATTATAGATTTACTTTATTTCTAAATAATTTAGTTGTAAAATTAAATAAGAACTAATACTTGATTTCTTAAATCTCTTTTCATTTATTTAAATTGAAAAAGGATTTATTTTATTTAAAGGTGGTAATCAAATGGCAAACAAATCATATTATGTTAATGATAACAATCAATTAAAAAATTATAAATTAGAAAAATATAAAATTGATAATGATTTAAAAATTTTATATAAAGTAACAACAACTTATAATGATACTGAACCTAAAATTTTAAAAGCATTACCAATTGAAGAGTTGGATAATAATACTATTGATTCTTTTTTTATGTTGATCAAACAAAATCAATGTGATAATTTTGCTGTGTATTATGAAAATAATTATGATATTAAAAAAATTAATGATTTGATTAGTAATCAAGAACTAAATTTTACATTTGAACAATTAGATTTTTTAAAGCAATTTTTTATTAGTATTAAAAATGTTGCTATTACTATATTTGATATGCGTATTAAGCCAATTATAAATAATACTATTGATAGTAATAGTAGTAATAATGGTATTAGTAATACTTTTCAATCTAAACCACGAATTTTAAATTAATATTTTTTTACAATTTAATTTTAGAAAAAAATATCAAAATAAAAACTAAATATTACTTAATTATAATTAGGTTTTACTGATTAAATATTCCCATATTATCATTTTTATCTCATGATCCAATTCTATTTGTAATAATTTTTATACCTTGACCTTGTGATAAAGTTTTAAAAAATTGATTAATTTCTTCAAAATGTTCAATTATTATTGAAATTGCTGTAGTATAATCTGATTCTAAAATACCACCAGCAAACCCAGTCTCATCTTTTTTAGTAAAATCAATAATAATGTTATAAAATAATTTTTGAAAATTACTTTGATTTTCATCATTATATATTTGTTCCATATTCAAAAAAATATCATAACTAATTTTTATAATTATTCAATCGTGAGCAGCAAAACGATACGTTACTTGAAATTGATTTTCATCATTGAATGTTTGTTTATTACAAATTTCTTTAAAATTCATTTCATTAGCTAAGCATTTATAAGGATAATTTTTTTTAGCTAATACATAAATATTATCTTTATCATCAAATTTTACATTTGTAATAGATCTTGCTAATCCTGTCATTTGTTTAAATTCCATTTCATTAGTTAAACACTTATAAATTCCGTTTTTAAATCAAGCATAAGTATTATTATGGAATGGCAACCCTTTTTAGGACTATTTTTTGGTAGACATTTATTTTTGATAATTAACTGGAGTTAAGTAGTTTAAAGTGCTGTGAATTCTTATGTTGTTATATCAGTTGATGTAATCAAATAATTCTAAGGAAATGTTTAGTAATCTGTGTAACTTACAAAAATAACTATGTTTAATTAATTCTAGTAAATATAATTAAATGACTAGAAAGAGTGAGTTACAGATGGCTAAAAAAGATAACTTTAATAATAATGATCCAATATCAAAAGCAGTAGATTTATTACTAGAAAATACTGAAGATTTAACAACAGTTTTTAAACCTGGCGGTTTATATAAAGAATTAACAAAAAGATTAGTTGAAAAAATGTTGAATTCTGAAATGCAAAATTATTTAGGATATGAAAAAAATCAACATAGTACTACTGAAAATGCTCGTAATGGTACAAGTTCAAAAAAATTAATAACTCAACAAGGTAAAATTGAAATTGATGTACCAAGAGATCGCAATAGTAATTTTACTCCTGTAATAGTTCCTAAAAGGCAAAGAAGATTTGATGGTTTTGATCAACAAGTTCTTTCCTTGTATGCAAAAGGAATGACATTATCTGACATTAGAATGCAGTTGCAAGAGTTATATCATGGTGCTGATATTAGTGAAAGTGTTATTAGTCAAATTACTGATGATGTTATTGATGATGTTAAAGCATGACAAAATCGACCATTAGAAAGTATTTATCCTATTGTTTATTTTGATTGTATAGTAGTTAAAGTACGACAAGATAAACGGATTATTAACAAATCAGTTTATATAGCATTAGGAGTTGATTTAGAAGGCAAAAAAGATGTTTTAGGATTATGAATTAGTGAAAATGAAGGTTCTAAGTTTTGATTATCTAATTTCACAGAAATGAAAAATCGTGGCTTAAATGATATTCTTATTGCTTGTAGTGATAATTTAACAGGCATGTCAGAAGCAATACAATCAGTTTATCCTAAAACAGAACATCAATTATGCATTGTTCATCAAATTAGAAATAGTTTAAAATATGTTTCATACAAACATCGAAAAGGTCTAGTTGCAGATTTAAAACCAATTTATAGTGCATGTAGTGAAGAACAAGCAATGCAAGCTTTAGAATCGTTTGAAAGTAAATGAAATAAACAATATCCTCAAATTACTAAATCTTGATATAAAAATTGAGATAATTTAATGGTTTTTATTAGTTATCCAGTAGAAATCAAAAGAGTGATTTATACTACAAATGCTATTGAATCTGTTAATAGTCAATTACGAAAAATCATCAGAAATAAAAAAGTTTTTCCTAATGATATGGCAGTTTTCAAAATATTTTACTTGGCAATTGAAAATATAACAAAAAAATGAACATTGCCTATTCAAAATTGAAATACAGCAATTGCTCATTTTATGATAAAATTTGAAGACAGAATTAATCTAAATTAGTAACTTTGTAAAACAAAGATACACAGATTATTAAAAAGCCTCTATAAAAAATTAAAATGATTTATAATTTTACTATTAAATTTTTCAATAAGTATTACAATTTTTTTTAAAAAAGAACTAACTTAAAATTAGTTATTTTAAATTAGATTATTTATTTTTATATATTCCATCAGTAGTTGTTGCATAAATAGTAAAATTATTAGAATTATAAATCAATTCGTTAATTGAATTTAGTTTATTTTCATTCATTAAATTAAAGTTGTTTTCTTTATAACTTTTTCATATATTACCATCTTTATCACCAACTAAAACTCCTGTTCCAAAAGTTATTACTGTTGTATTTATTGTTTCTAAAGTTTGCTTATATGGTAAAAAATTAGCAATAGTAACACGTTTATAATAAACTTTTTTACTGTTGTTAGTAACAAAGACTGTTTCTTTATTATCAACAGCAATGCTTGTAATACCACCATCTTCTAGTTGCTCAACTAAATTAAAAGGATTATCCCCAATACTTTTAAAAATCATTCCTTCTGTATTACCGGCATAAATTAAGCCATTTTTAGTTGTTTTTAAAACTGTAATGTTACCTGTTGCCCCATCTATTTTTTCTAATTCAGTTGTTGGACTTGAATTAGTATATACCCCTTCATTTGTTCCTATATAAATATTATTTTCTTTGTCAAAAGTCATTGCTAATAATTGGTGTGAACTTAAAGTATATTTTTCAGCAAGTTGATCATTTTTAAGAATATAAACTTTTAATTCATTATTTTTTTCATTATAAGTTCCAACGTAAATTGTTCCATTAGGTGTTGTAATTAGTGATTTTATTTTATAATCATAATTAAGTAAATTTATTTCTTCAAAAGATTGACCATTGTCACTTTTATAAACAATACCTTTATTATTAACAGCATAAGTTTGCTCACCGTTAAAAGTTAAACTATTAATTTCACCAGTAGTGCCTGTCATTTTGTTAAAACTAATTTTAGAAACATTGTTTTTATTTAAAAAAGTAGTATTTTGATTGCTATTAATTATTTTATTATTTGATAATATCATCCCTAAACTTGTAACACTGGTAATTAATAATAACAATTGTTTAAATTTCATTTTCATTCCCCCTTTTTTTAAAAAATAAATTAAGATTTATCAAAAATACATTATTTTTTGTATTTGTTTTTTGGTAAATCTTAATTTAAGTTTATATTTGCAAAAAATAATATACAATAAAAAATCTAAAAAAATGTGAATTACAATTACACTTTATCAAAATTATATATGCAATATGTATTGTTTGTCTTTATTTATATTGTGATTCTTAGTTAGTTATGGTATTCTATTATGGTATTCTATATTAAAAGATGGTCTTGTAAGTGAGGTGTTTGTTATGTTAAATTTAGATTTTGTTGGACCTCACGGCATTACTGATACTTATGGTGGATGATTTCATGTTTATGCATTTGCTATTATGTCAGGTATTTTTGCTTCAATTATTGCTTCTTGAGTAAAATTTAAACGTTATCGTGTTCCTACTGATTCTTTAGCATGATCAATAATATTTATTATTCCTGCTTCATTATTTGGTGCTAGTTTTCTTGGTAAGGATGATCCTGATAAGTCAATTAGTTTTTTTGAAAAATTTGCATTTTGAAAACCAGGGATGTCTATTCATGGTGGTGTTTTATTTGGCATTATTGCTGGTGCAATTATTTTTTACTTTGTTGGTCGTAAGTATAAAATATCATTATGAATATATGGCGATTTAATTATTCCTAATATTTTATTAGGGCAGATATTAGGACGTTGAGGTAATTTCTTTAATCATGAATTACTTGGTAACGTTGTAAGTTATGATTCATTATCATGATTACCTGCTTTTATTCGTGATAATTGTTTTAAATTAATTGGTGGACCAAGTGGTAATCCCGAAACGATTAATGGTGAAATTGTTTATCGTGCACCAATATTTCTTTATGAATCAATTGCTAATTTAGGTTTATGATTAGCGATTACATTTATTGTTCCAAATCTTGGTAAATGATTTGGTAAAAAGCCATGAAAAGTGGAACCAGATAAGTTTCAATTTGATTTTAAAGATAATTTTAAATACTGAGGAAAAATAACTTTTAATCCAAAATATTGAAATAAAGTAAATCGTGACCCAAAGCATTTGACTTGAACTAAAATGTGAAATGAAGTTTACTATTATAATCAAGTACCAAAAAATGTAGTAAATAAAGCATTAGCAGAAGTCAAACTTTCTGGTAAGAAAATTAATGATTATATAAATAAAAGCAAAAAACTTTATGAAATAAATAATCCACATCATTATCGAATGATGCATGCAGGTGTTCAAATGGGACTTTACTTTTTTGGATGAAATTTAATTAGATTTATTTTAGAGTTACAGCGCCCACCAGAAGATTTATTTTTAATTAATCGTCCAATCCTTGATTATACAATTTTATTATTGATTACTTTCTTTGGTCTGTTTCTAGCAATATTTGCACAATTTGTTGCAGCAAAATATTTACGTAGCGAAGGATGAACATATGAAAAAGAATATTATTAATATTCTTTTTTATTATTAAAATAATTATTATAACAGAAAATAAGCTATTAAATAGATAATATTAATTAGATTTGGTGTTTTTGTTATAATATTTATATACTAATGTATGAGGTGAAATTAGTGTTAGCAGTAGTAAGTGATGATAGTAGTACTAATACCATTAAGTTTTTAGGTTTTGAGATTCCAATTACTACTTTTTTATATTCAATGGGTGGGTTAGCACTTTTGATTTTTCTGTTATTATTATCAATTTTATTAATAATGTATTTACGCAAAAGGATTTCTATTAAAGGATACTTAAGTTTAGAAGAAAAAGATTATCAATTTGAAGATAAAATTTTGGAAATTGAACATGAAATTGCCAAATTACAAAGAAAATTTTATTCAAGTAAACATATTTCTAAAAAGACAAAAAAATATTTTAACTAATTAAATGTAGGTGATGTATATGTCTAAAATAAAATTTAAATTATTTGATAAATTTTTTTCACAAAAAAATAGGTTATCAGATAAAGAAGATTATCAAAAATCAACTAATAATAACACTTATTTTAGCAATGTTGTACCACCAATTAATAAAAATAAAGAAAATATTCATAATTCTGATTTTAATGAAAACGATTATAATGAAAAAAAATATGATGGTAAAAATATACAAGTTACTAGTTCTTATATAATACCTTTACAAGAAAAAAAGACAGTGCCGATCAATGAAAACTTTACTAAAGAAAAAGATATGTATTATGATCAACCACAAACATTTAATACTATGGAAATAGTTAGTTATAAAAATAGTTTTAAAATTCCAAAACCAATTAGCAGAGAAATTAAATCAGAGAAGCTAAAACAATTGATTTTATTATTTATTGGTGTTATGACATTAATTATTGCTTCAACTTTTATTAGTTTATATTTTGGTATGATTAACATAAAAATTATTCCTCATCCTGTAATTACTATTCCATTAGCAATTATTGCTCTTACTATTATTTTGATTAATATTATTGAATTTGTGACATTAAGAAGAGAAGTGGATTTATATATTGAAAGAACACTAAAAGGATCGCTATTACCTCCTAATTTTATAATTAGAAATTATCGTAAAATTCATGCTAACTTGATAATTATTAATTGAATAAGTATTAGTAGTTATATTGTTCTTGGTATTATTATTGGCATTATGTTTTTGATTAGTGGTCAGAAATTAACTTTTATTATTCAAAAATGAACAGTTAATGTTCCTGATATTATTAAAGATGCAATAACATTAACAATTATTTTAGGTGTTATTTTCTTTATTCATATGATTAATATTGTTATTTTTAAATTTCGTAAACGTAATATTATAAGTTATTATGGCTATGAAATTATTAATCCACAAGAGTTAAATCAGTACAAAAAAAAGATAAATAGAATATGTATGATTATTACTATTGGTTTTACTGCTTTAATATTTTTTGCAATTGTTATTCCAATATTTGTATTAAAAAGAAGAAAGAAAAAGTAGTTATTATTTATAATATATATATATATATATAGTAATAATCATTTTTATAAGGTGTTAATTATGTCAAAAAATTTAAATAAATGAGGAAGAGAAACAATGGAATGGCAACCCTTTTTAGGACTATTTTTTGGTAGACATTTATTTTTGATAATTAACTGGAGTTAAGTAGTTTAAAGTGCTGTGAATTCTTATGTTGTTATATCAGTTGATGTATGGATGGGTTACACTTTATTGGACACTAATTACGTAGACAAGTGAACAAATTAGTGAAAAGAAAGGAACTATAATTATGGCCAATATTAACTCATATTCAGATGAATTTAAAAAACAAATAGTAGCTTTATATCAAAGTGGTAAGTCAGTGTCTTGTCTTGCTAAAGAGTACAATGTTACAAGAGCAGCTACTTACAATTGAATTAAGCAATTTACTAATTCAGGCAGTTTTAAAACTAAAGATAATCGTTCTGTTGAAGAAAATGAATTAATTAAATTAAGAAAAGAATTAAAACAGTTACGAATGGAAAATGACATTTTAAAGCAAGCAGCACTAATAATAGGCAGAAAATAGAAATTATTGCTAAAAATAAAGTTAAATATAAAATTCGTAAAATGTGTCGTTTTTTAAAAATTTCTAAATCAACATATTATTTTAATTTAAATAAAAAAGAAGATAAAATTAAAAATAATATGTATGATGAAGCTGTTATTAGTGCTTTTAAAGAAAATAAAGAAGTTTATGGAACAAGAAGATTAAAAGTTGTTCTAGAAAATAAAGGAATTTATTTATCAAGACGAAAAATTAAAAAAATTATGAATAAACATAATTTAATATCAAAATACACTAAATTATCATTCAAAAATCATAATAACAGAGTTAATAATAGTCAAGTAACAAATCTTGTTAATAGAAATTTTAATAATAGGGTTAAAAATGAAGTTATTGTCAGTGATTTAACTTATGTTCAAGTTAATGGCAAATGAAACTATATTTGCCTATTAATAGACTTATTTAACCGCGAAATTATTGGACATAGTGTTGGATTTAAAAAAGATGCATCATTAGTATATCAAGCATTTATGCAATCAAATCGCTGTTTAAAAAATATACAAATATTTCATAGTGATCGCGGTAATGAATTTAATAATAAAATTATTAATAATCTTTTATTAGCATTCAACATTAATCGTTCTTTAAGCAAAAAAGGTTGTCCTTATGACAATGCTGTTGCTGAAGCAACTTTCAAAACTTTTAAGACCGAATTTATCAATGATAAAAATTTTACATCATTAATCCAATTAAAATTAGAATTATTTGATTATATCAATTGATACAACAACATAAGAATCCACAGCACTTTAAACTACTTAACCCCCATTAAATATCAAACACAAATGTCCACCAAAAAATAGTCCTAAAAAGGGTTGCCATTCCAATTACTTTCAATGAATTCCAAAATAAAAAATGTCAACTTAAAAGTTGTTAAGAAAATATTTTTAGTCATAGTTTAGATTTAAATTATTTTAAAAAAATGATTTCTGAACATTTAACAAATTTAAATAAATTAGAACAAGAACAAGAGTTATTTAAATTTAGTAACTCTATATATGCAGATGATTTTTGTAAAAATTATTTAATTAAGATATACTTATCTTATCTAAAAGAAATTGATTTTATTAATTTTTTAGTTCCCCATTCTAATGAATCAATAGAATCATGATTTTTCAATTTTTTAATACATAATAAAACTAATGATGAATGATTAAGATACTATCATGATAATAAAGGACCCGATATTTTAAGACCTAGTTTAAAAAAAATAATTCCTAATACATTTTTGAAACAACCAATTACCGAAAAATTTTCAAAAGTGCATAATATTGATAGTGAAATTAGATGATTTAATGAATCTACACATTATTTATCTATTCCTATAATTATAAGAAAGAATTATATTTTAAAAGAATATATAGGTACTACAAAAGAACAAGGTAGATTAAATGGCCCAGATTTTATTTTAGAAAATATAAATAATAAAAAAACATTAGGACTTGAAATTGTTGAATTAAATCCTGTGTTGTTTGTTTTTCCTAATGGAGTAAGAGATTTTGAAAAAGTTGGTAAAAAGTTAGATAAACAAATTAATGAACAAAAAGGTGGAAATTTTTATAGAAATTGAATTAATTTAATTAAAATAGTTGAAGATAAAATTAATAAGTGAAAAAAATTTCAAAAAACTGATGAAAAGGCAATTGGAATAATATTAAATAATTCAGTTCCCGATATTTGATATTATATTTTTGAAATATCTTTAAAATTTTCCAAATTTAATAATGAAATTGATTATTTTTTTATTCTTTAAAACAAAATTATTTTTTTTATTTTGAAATGATTATTTTAGTAAATTTATTTTTTATGAAAGCAATAAAAGAATTTTAGAAAACAATTATTAGTAGATGAAATTAATGATTATAGATTGACATATTATAATAAAAGTTACCTAATGGTAACTTTTATTATAATTAAATTTTTAAATATGATTACTTCCATAAGAAGGTAAATCAATTATTGCTCATTCATCTTCATCATTTATTGCTTCTTTTGCATCATCTAACATATCATATTCTTCTTCAACATTTTTGCTATTGTTATTATCTAATGTCATATTACATTTATATTTACTTATATTACTTGCTTCATTATTTACTAGATTGTTTGAGTCTAATGTAGTTTTTTCTTTATATTCATCTAAATATTTTTTTTCATTTTCATTTTTTTCTATTACTTTTATATTTAATTCTTGTTTTTTATTTTTGTAAAAATTTCATGAATAGTAACCAATTCCACCAGCAAGACACACTAATCCCACTGTAAGAGGATTATTTGGAAGTATTGATTTTAATAAATTAGAAAGTATTTCAGAATTAATTTCGCTCTCATTTGTGTTTAAAAATTTCATTTTTATGTTCCTTTCAAATCAAAATAAAAACCTATTTATTTACAAAAATAAATAGGATAAAAACTTATATTAAATTTTTACTAAATAAATATAGCATAATTTATATATTAATTGTTAATAAGTTATTTAAAATTTTTATAAAAAAGCATATATCCAAAAAAATATTGACTTTCGCGTTAAAGTTATATATATTACAAAATAGTATTTGAATAAAGTTAATAAATTATATATAGAGGAAGATATAAGATGCCATCAAAATTAGTAATCATGGAATCTCCAGTTAAAAGTAAAGCAGTACAATCATATTTAGGTAATGATTATTTAGTGTTATCTTCGGATGGACACATTCGTAATTTAGCAATTAAAGGTCAATATGGTTTGGGAATTGATTTAGAAACTTTTGAACCAATTTACAAAATTGATCGCAAAAAAATGCCAAAGGTAAAAGAATTAAAAAGTAAATTAAAAAGTATTACTCATGTTTATCTAGCAACCGATCATGATCGCGAAGGAGAAGCAATTGCTTATCATTTAGATCAAGTATTAGCAACAAGTAATATATCATCACGAATAACTTTTAATGAAATTACTAAAGATGCAATTTTAACAGCATTTAAATCTCCACATAGTATTGATTTACCATTAGTTCGTAGTCAAGAAGCAAGAAGAATGGTTGATCGTATCATTGGTTTTCGCTTAAGTAATCTATTACAAAAAAAGATCGGTTCACGTAGTGCAGGGAGAGTACAATCAGTAGCATTAAAATTAATAGCAACAAGAGAACGTGAAATTACTAATTTTATTAGTAAAGAATTTTGAACAATTAATAGTACTTATCAAAAAAAAATAATATTAAATTGTGAAAAATATAAAGAAGAACTGTTAGTTATTAATAATGAACAAGAAGCAGTTGCTATTAAAAATGCATTAAGTGATAGTTATCAAGTAATTTCTGTTACTGAACAAAATCGTAAGCGTAATTCATTAAATCCATTTACTACTAGTAGTTTATTACAAGCAGCATCAACGCAATTAAATTTTAGTACTGCTAAAACAACGCTTATTGCTCAGCAATTGTATGAAGGAATTGATGTTAATGGAACACTTACCGGATTTATTAGTTATCCTCGTACTGATTCAATACGTTTAAATGATAAATTTATTGAAAATGCCAAAACATTAATTGTTAATGAATATGGTGACCAATATCTTGGGCAGAAGAAAGAACAGACTAATAAAAAAAATGTGCAAGATGCTCATGAAGCAATCAGACCAACTGATTTAACAATGAATAATAAACGTGCTATTGATTTTTTAAATAAAGATCAATTAAAACTTTATAATTTAATTTATTTTCGTGCCCTTAGTTCATTAATGGCACCAGCACAATTAATTAGTACTACTGTTTTATTTAAAAATAATGATTATCAATTTCGTTTAACAGGACAACAAATCAAGTTTAAAGGATTTTTAACGCTTGATATAGAAAGTCTTGAAAATGAAGAACTTTTAGTTTTACCAAAATTTGAAAAAAATCAAATTATTAAAGTTGAGTCAGTAAATTTACAGCAACACTTTACTAAACCAAAACCAAGATACACAGAAGCTAAATTAATTAAAACATTAGAAGAACTAGGAATTGGTCGACCATCAACTTATAATCCAATTATGAACACTATTAAAGAACGCGGTTATGTTATTATTGAAAATAAGTCTTTTAAAGCTACTGAGAAAGGTCTTTTAACTAATGATAAACTTCAAGAGTTTTTTTATGATATTATTAATGAGACATATACTTCACAAGTTGAAACTCAATTAGATCAAATTGCTCATGGTAATTTTGATATGCATCAAGTGGTAAAAGACTTTTGAGTTAAGTTTGAACCAAGGATTGATGATGCTTTTGATAAAATGACTGAGTTTAAAATTAAACCAGTTTTATTAGATCAAGATTGTCCACTTTGTGGTGCCCCACTTGTGCAAAGAACAGGAAGATATGGTAAATTTAACGGTTGTTCAGCATTTCCAAAATGTCGATATATTCAAAAACAATTAGAAAAAATTAAACCTTGTTTAGTATGTACAGATGGTTGAATGGTTGTTAAATCTTCAAAACAAAATCGAAAATTTTTAGGGTGTACTAATTATCCAAATTGTAAACATGTTGAAAAGTATCAAGAAATAGCTTCTGATAAAGAAGTAAAGTAGGTGAAACGCATGTTAAAAGATTATATATTATTAATAGATAAACCTTCATTTATGACATCACAAGATTGTCTTGTTGTTATTAAAAAACGTTTGAAATTAAATAAAATTGGTCATACAGGTACGTTAGATCCTTTAGCAACAGGACTAATGGTAGTACTTGTGAATGAAGCAACCAAAATTAGTGATTTTATTTTAAAAAGTGATAAAGTTTACATTGCAAAAATGCAACTATTTTTAAAAACCGACACCGGCGATATTACTGGTAAAATTATTGAATCAAAACCACATCTTGATTTAAAAGAATCAGAAATTGTTAAAGCACTTGAATTTTATAATAATCGTCAATATGAGCAAATAATTCCTGCTTATGCAGCAGTTAAAATTAATGGTAAAAAACTTTATGAATATGCTCGCGAGAATATTCCTGTTGAATTACCAAAACGTAAGGTTTATATTAAATCTTTAAAATTAATTAGTTTTAATAATGATTTAGTTACTTTTGAAGTAGTATGTTCAAAAGGAACTTATGTTCGAGCTTTGGTTACTGACATTGCTAGAATTTTACATACATCAGCAACTTTAACTTATTTGAGAAGAATTCATCAATCGGGTTTTGATTTAAGTAATGCCTTAAATTTAGATGTTATCAATGAAGAAACAGTTAGTAAAAATCATATTAGTATTTATGATGGTGTTAAAAATATTATGCCAGCGATTGTTGTTGATAATAGTAAAAGTGTTATTGATGGTAAACCTTTAGTTATTGATAGTACTAATGAGCCATATGTTTTAGTTGTTAATTCTGAACATTTGCCATTAGCTATTTATCGTAATCAAAAAAATAATTTATACGTAAGCCAACGAGGTTTTAAATGTAATGAAGATATTAAAATTGAAAAATCTAAATATTCAAAATCAAAAATTGATGTCTAAACCAATTATTGCTTGTTGAGGATTTTTTGATGGTATTCATCAAGGTCATCAAGCCTTATTTAAACAATTATTAGTTAATTCAACAATAAATAATTATCAAACATGTATTATTAGTTTTGATAGAAAACCACAAAGTGTAATTAGTAATAAAAATAATGAGGTTTTATTAAGTAATGAAGATAAAATTAAAACAATTGCTAAATATAATTTTGATTATTATTGGGAAATTAAGTTTAGTAAAGAAATAGCAACACTTTCACCAGAGCAATTTATTTCGTGATTATTGGCAAATAATGTTAAAGCAGTAGTTGTTAATCCAAATATTAGGTTTGGTTATCAAGGGCAAGGTAATATTAAAACATTACAACAATCTTCATTACAAGTTTATCTTTGTAATGATATTATTGTTAATAATAACAAAGTTTCTTCAACTTATATTAAACAACTTTTACAAAATAAAGATATTAGTAGTGCTAATCTTTGTTTACAACAAGAGCCATATACAATTAGTGGTAAAGTAGTTCATGGTATTAAAGAGGCTAGAACGATTAATTTTCCAACTGCTAATTTATCGTTATTAACAAACTATGCACTACCAGGTCTTGCTACTTATATTACGCTTACTGAAGTAGATAATAAATGATATCAAAGTATGACAGTAATTATGTTACGTAATAATAAGCCGTTAGTTGAAACTTACTTATTAAACTTTAATCAAGATTTATATGGAAAAATCATTAAAGTTAGATTTTTAGATTTTCTTCGTGATAATTTAAAATTTACTAATTTAGATGATTTAAAAAAACAAGTGGATAAAGATTTAATAGAAACAATTAAATATTTTGCTAATTCTAGTAGTAAATTATTAAAGCCATAATAATTGTGATATTCTTTATATTTACAATAATTATTAAACATTATAAATACTATTTATTAAAAACTATTTCCAGTAAAATTAAATTTTATTGTATATGCTAATGAAAAATAAAAAAGAAAAAAGGGAGTAAATAAATAATGAAATATTGAGTAAAAGAATTTATAAATCAAATAAAAGATAATAATGAAATTTGTGCAAACTGTGATTATAAAGAAAATTTACATAAAAATATTACTTCAAATGATAATTGTCAAATTGTAAATGATGAAAGAATGCCATTGTTACAAGAACACACTTCAAATAATAAATGTATAGTTATTGAAATAGAATCAAACATTTCAGCTGTTAATAATATAGTAGAAATAAATTTACAAGGAAAACAAATTGAACAAAAAAAACAGACTACTAATAAATTACCTAATTATGGTTCAATTTGTTAAGAAGTTAAAACTACATAATCAGACTTAAAATGATGAATTATTTAAATAACTTATTTTAATAGATTAGTTAATTTACTTTCACTAATTTCTTTATATATGTTTAAATTAGTTTGTTCGTATAAATAACAAGCTCAATAATATCAAATTAAATTTTGATAATTCATTCATTTTTTAGCAATAATTGTTTGTTCATTATTTAAATTAAAACAATTAAATCAAGTATTAATTTCGGTTTCAGAAGTTAAACTTTCAGAAGCAAAAGAGGCAATATCAAATAATTCATCATTTCAACAGGCAAAATCTCAATCAATTAAATATCAGCAATTATTTTTTTTAACAAAATTATTTAATGTTAAATCATTATGAGATAAAACAATTGTTGTTGGTTGATAAGTAGCAATTCATTTGATTACCTCACTGGTTATTTTTTCTAAGCAAGGATTACTAGTAGTTAAATTACAGTATAAATTAAGTTGTTCTAAGCCTTTTCAAGTTTTAATTAATGATTTATTATCAAATTTAATATTATGTAGTTGTTTTACCAATGATGAAATTTGTTCTAATATTTGTTTATTAATTATTTGTTCGCTTAAATTAATTAAATTATGATAATATGGCATTAAGGTTAATAGTTTATTATTATTAATATTGACTTCATTAATAGGTAATGTAAATTTTTTTGATTTAATTAATTTAATAACATTAATTTGATTTGTAAAATTCAAAAAAGGTTGCAAAATATCTTTAGATTGTTTTAAAAAAAAATGTTTATTTACTAAAAATAAGTCATTGGTTAAACCTTTTGTTTTTAATAGTTCTAATTGATATGGTGGTTTAATAGTTTTAAATTTCAAAATGACACCTCTATTTTGCTTGTATTGTCCGTAATAAAATTATACAATTTATTAAATAAAAATTATTGAAAGTAAGTGATAGTATGTTAAAAAAAGGTTATATTCATATTTATAAAGGTGAAGGAAGAGGTAAAACCTCAATTCTTAATGGTATGGTAATTAGAGCATTGGGTAATAATCTTAATGTTAGTTACTTACGTTTTTTAAAAAATCGTCCTTCTGGTGAAATTAATTTTTTAAAACAAAATACTAAACTTAAAATTGAAAGTTTTTATGAATCTTCGCAAAAATTTTTTTGAGAAATGGATGAAGAAGAAAAAAATAAATTAAAACAAGAAACTAATTATGGTCTTACTAGATTAAAACTGTTAAGTCAAAGTGATAATACTGATCTTATTGTTGTTGATGAAATTTTAGGGTGTATTCAAAATAATTTGATTAAAGAACAAGACTTAATTGAAATTTTAAAAAATAAAAAAAGACATATTGAAATTGCATTATCTGGTAGATATGCATCTTTTGCCTTAGAACAATGTGCTAATTTAATTAGTGAAGTTAAATCAATTAAACATTATTTTGAACAAGGTCAAATTGCTCGTGAAGGGATTGATTATTAATGACTGCTAAAACCTTATGGTTTGCATCTAATAATATCGGTAAAATTAATGAATTAAAGAGTATATTACAAACAAAGGGATATAATGTCAAATCAATGTTAGATCTTAATTCTCCTCTTGAAATTAATGAAACAGGTACATCATTTATTGAAAATGCAATTTTAAAAGCAACAACACTTGCAAAATTAGTGAATGGTCCTGTTATTGCTGATGATTCAGGATTAGAAATATTGGCTTTAAATAATTTTCCTGGTATTAACTCAGCACGATGAAAGGGAGAAATGTCCTATCATGATGCAATGTTAGACATTTTAGAACAAATGGAAGGTGAAACTAATCGTGCAGCAGTATTTATTTCTGCTATTGCTTATGTTGATTTTGATCATAAGATTACTAAAGCATTTATTGGTAAACTTGAAGGTGAAATCACTACTGAGATAAAAGGTAATGATGGTTTTGGTTACGATCAAATATTTTATGTTCCAGTAGTACATGCTACTTTAGGTGAATTGTCATTAGCAGATAAAAATAAAATTTCTCATCATAATTCAGCAATTGAGCAATTATTAACATTTTTACAAGAACAAAATTAGATAGTTAAAATGAAAATAAAAAGGATGATTTAATTTTGTCATAATCATTAACAGATTCATAATTACCATTATTAACTAATAATAACAATAATATTAAAACTACCACTACTCCTATTTGAAAATCAGGAATAAAACCATTTAGTTTAATTAGTTTATCATGAACAGTTTCAATAATTATGTCACCAATTGTGGCAATAACTAACTATTGAAAAAATACTACCAAATTTGAATTTGTAAATGGATGAAATGACTTTATTATGAGACCCACTACTTTTATTAGTAGTGAATTAATTAATTCTTTTTTATAGTTTTTCTTTTTTAAAGATTAATTTTTGTTTAGAAACTATTTTAAATAATAGTTTAAGTAAAATAGATAAATTAAAAAAATTTAGTAAAGATACTATGTTAGTTATATCATTTTAGTAATAGTTTACTTGCTTATTTTTTAGTGATATTTTTAAAAAATGAAAGAATGGTTTTATATAAAAAAATAACGCAAAATGAAGTTGATTCATTATAAGAAGTAGTTGTTATTGGATTTACTAGAACATATAATACTTTTGGTAGTGCTGAACTTTAATATTAAAACATAGTATTAGTTATGATAGTTTTTTTAATATTCAAGAAATAATAGAAAATGCTGAACGAGAGGCTACTATTAATAGTAGTCAAAAATTTAATTTTATTTCAATATAAGTTATTTTAAATTGATTTTTAAAAAGATTGTAACTTTTAAGTTACAATTTTTTTTAAATTTTTGGTAAATTTGGCTTAAATTCAGTTGTTATTGATTGATTTTGCGAATCCATGGTGTTAATTTTTGTGATTACTTGTTTTGGTCAAAATACTTCTTTTTGTTCTTTTGTAAAGAGTTCAATTTGTTCTATTGTGAATGCAGGTATTTGTTCTGGAATGGCAACCCTTTTTAGGACTATTTTTTGGTAGACATTTATTTTTGATAATTAACTGGAGTTAAGTAGTTTAAAGTGCTGTGAATTCTTATGTTGTTATATCAGTTGATGTAATCAAATAATTCTAATTTTAATTGGATTAATGATGTAAAATTTTTATCATTAATAAATTCAATTTTGAAAGTTTTAAAAGTTGCTTCAGCAACAGCGTTATCATAAGGACAACCTTTTTTGCTTAAAGAGCGATTAATATTGAATGCTAGTAAAAGTTTATCAATAATTTTATTATTAAATTCATTACCGCGATCACTATGAAATATTTGAATATCTTTTAAACAACGATTTGAGTGCATAAATGCTTGATGTACTAATGATGCATCTTTTTTAGTACCTACACTATGTCCAATAATTTCGCGGTTAAATAGGTCAATTAATAGGCAAATATAGTTTCATTTACCATTAACTTGAACATAAGTTAAATCACTAACAATAACTTCATTTTTAAGCCTATTATTAAAGTTTCTATTAACGATATTGGTTATTTGACTATCGTTGACTTTATTATGATGATTTTTGAATGATAATTTAGTGTATTTTGATATTAAATTATGTTTATTCATAATTTCTTTAATTTTTCTGCGTGACAAATAAATATTCTTTTCTTTTAGAACAACTTTTAATCTTCTTGTTCCATAAACTTCTTTATTTTCTTTAAAAGCACTAATAACAGCTTCATCATAAATATTATTTTGTTTTTTTTCTTTTTCCTTTAAATTAAAATAATATGTTGATTTAGAAAGTTTTAAAAAACGACACATTGTGCGAATTTTATATTTAACTTTATTTTTAGCAATAATTTCTATTTTCTGCCTATTATTAGTGCTGCTTGCTTTAAAATATCATTTTCCATTCGTAACTGTTTTAATTCTTTTCTTAATTTAATTAATTCATTTTCTTCAATAGAACGATTATCTTTAGTTTTAAAACTGCCTGAATTAGTAAATTGCTTAATTCAATTATAAGTAGCTGCTCTTGTAACATTGTACTCTTTAGCAAGACAAGACACTGACTTACCGCTTTGATATAAAGCTACTATTTGTTTTTTAAATTCATCGGTATATGAGTTAATATTGGCCATAATTATAGTTCCTTTCTTTTAACTAATTTGTTCACTTGTCTACGTAATTAGTGTCCAATAAAGTGTAACCTATCCAGTTCACTTGTAAAACTTTGTATTTGCTCAGGTAATAATGCTTGTATTTGTTTTTCTGTTAGTACTTGTATTTGTTCTGTTGTAAAAGCAGAGATTTGTCAAAATGTAAATTGTTCAATTTGATGTGGAATTAATGCGGGTATTTGTTCGCTTGTGAGTGCTTGTATTTGTTGAAGTGTAAAACTTTTTATTTGTTCTGCTGTAAATGTTTTAATTTGTCAATTTGTTAATCATTTTATTTGTTTTGTTGATAATCTTTGTATTTGTTCAGTTGTGAGTGTTGAAACCAATATATTTGTGCTTCTTTTTTTATGTCTATTTTTGTTTTTAGTTGTTGTTAATGGCGTTGTTATTTGTTGTCTTAACTTTTTTCCTCATTCTTGTGATTTTAAAAAATTTTGATATGTTTGTTCAACTTTATTTTTGTATTCTTGAATAGAATTTTTTCAAGTAATATTTTTTATATTAGTAGGATCTGTACTGTTAGTATTAAAAGTTACCAATTCACTGGTATTATTAATAAGTAAATCATTCATTTTAGATACCTCTTTTTAACTATAAAACTCATTACTTTTTTTAAAGTAATGAGTTAGAAATGTTTAGAATTATTGTTATTTTTACTAAATCTGCTTATCTACTAAAATTTTAGCACCTTATAAATAAAATACAATAAAAAATAAACACGTATTTTAGTTATATAAATTTATAAAAAATGGAATAAAAAATATTAAGAAATAAAAAAGTAAAAGAAGATATATAATTATCTTCTTTTAAAAATTATATAGTTTTTTTAGCAGCAGTTTTTAATAGATTACCTGTGATTAAAGCTGTTAGTTGATCAAAAAACTGATTTGGACCATCAATAGTTCCTCATTCTTGACCAACAGTTATTAGTTTACCTTTATTAACAATAAAAACAATTGGTAAAGCTTTAAATGCTCTTTCTTTATCAACAGGATTTTGAATTTCCTTGACACCTGAATCAGCAACAGGTGCTGAACTATTATCAGAAATTTTATGGTCAAGTAGTCAATGATAAATTTGTTGTTGTCAACTAATTTTTTTATCATTTCAAAATTGGTTAACAATATCACTACTAGGGTTGGCATAAGGAGATTTTTCATAAATTTTAATATCAATAGTTCCATTAGTAGTAACACTGTTTATTTCAGTTTTCTTTTCTGTTAATCAGTTATCTCATTTACTTGGTACATTATTATTTTTGATTTGCATTGTGTGTAAACCGTCAATAATTTGCTTAGAAAGTGGATTATCAGCAGCACCAAGTATGCCAAAAAAAGCATGCCCACTATTAACATCACTAATAAATTCTTGATATTTTGAATCATCTGTACAAGCACTAACTTGTAAACTAGTTGTTGTGCCTATTATTAAGGCTGCTATTAGTCCAAATTTTTTACGCATTTATTTTCATCACCTTCAATATAATATCATAAAGTTATATGAGTAATAAATTAATAATTAAATATAACGTACTAAGTATACTATGTTATAATCTTAATAACAATATAAAAATCAAAAGGAGTATTTTTTTTTCTATATGGACAGTAATTGGTATATTTATTTAATAATATTGCTAGTTTTATTATTTTTAAGTGGTTTTTATTCATCTGCTGAAACATCATTAACTTCTTTAAATGTTATAAGAATTAAATCTATTGGTAAATTACGTAGTAAGAAAAGTCGTCGTGCTAATATTGTATTTAAGTTAGTTAAAAATTATAATGTAACTTTAACAACAATTTTACTTGGTAACACAGTAATTAATGTTGGAATTGGTACTTTAAGTACCATATTATTTATTGATTCTTTTCATGTTTCTCCTACTTATGGTCCTTTAATATCAACTTTAGTTTCGGCGATTGTTGTTTTAATTATTGGTGAAATTATACCTAAAAGTGTTGCAAAATTACATCCTGAGACAATAGCTTTAAATTATGCATATATTTTGTATATTCTTAATATTATTTTTTATCCAATAACTTTTATTGTTACTTTATTTCAATTTAAAAGTAAAAAACCAACAAGTTCTGAACAAGAACTTATTGAACTGATTTCAATAATTGAAAGAGAAGGAGTTCTTGAAAAAGCAGAACGTGATTTAATTGAATCTGCAATTAAATTTGATGAAAAATCAGTTTTTCAAGCTATGCATCCCAAAAGTAAAATTAAATATATTTATGATGATACGCTACCTAAAGTTATTAAACATCTATATTTAGAAGAAAAATATAGTAGAATTCCTGTTTTAGATCATGTTAATCAAAATGTAATTGGTATTTTAAATATTAAAGAATTTATTATTAATATGTTAGAAAATGAAAATCCAGATTTATTACAATTAATGTTACCAGCAATTTTTATTTCTAAGCGTACTAAGTTAAATGAAGCATTGGAAATTTTACAAACCGAAAGAATGCATATGGCTATTGTCTGCAATAATAAAGATAAAAAAGATTTTAATGGTATTATTACACTTGAAGATATTCTTGAAGAATTAGTTGGTGAAATTTATGATGAAACTGATGAAATTGGATTGATACAAGAAATAGGAACACATAAGTTTCGTGTTGATGGTTCTTCAAAACTTGAAGTATTATTTAAACGTTATTTAAAAAGAAAACCTCCAAATTATAATAAACAAACTGTCCAAGAATGATATATGTTTAAAACAAAAGTAAAGAAAGTAAGGAAAAATAGCCCACTTTTAAAATTTCGAAATTTTTCATTTAAAGTTATAAAGGTTCGCAAAGAATTTGCTGTTTTTGAAGTTGAAATTTTTACTAATAAAAAAATTAAAAATAAATGAGAATAGTTAGTGCAGTATTTTTATTTAAATGCTACAATGTAAAATCATAATTATAATTATGATATGAAGGAGAGGTTAATTATGAAAAAAGGTATTAAATTAGTAACTATGATTACAGCATTAAATCTTGTAACAGTTAATGGTTTAATGTTAACGTTTTCTCCAGACAGTGATCATTATGTCTATTTAAATAAGCATGATGCTAATGCTAGTTTATTAAAATGAAAACTTTCACCAGAAGATGCAAAGATGGTAAAAAAATATGAATATAAAATACATCAAATGGCAAGTAAAGAAAGTATTGATGAATTTAATAACTTGTATGATAATAAATAAAAGTGATGTAATTTGAAGTAATTATGATAGTTTACAATATGATTTAACTCATACTAAAATTGGTGGTAAAACCATTGATGTTAATTGATTTGAAATGTATAAAAAAGCTGGTTTAAATAATGAACAATTACAATTAGCAGAGCAACAACAATTACGTTTTTATAATATTTTTGCTAAAGTTTTTCATAAAAACACTGTTATTAAACTAATTCAAAAAGTAGCACTAGTTGCTGTAAGTGATAGCACAGTAGCATGAACTGCTTTTAATTCAAAAGCTGATAATCAACGTATGGGTTATGGTCCTGAATTTGCAAATATTAATTTAATTGATCAACAATTTCAAGAGGGATTTTGATCTTCAGATCAAATAATTAGTGTTACAACTCACGAATATGGTCATGCTTTAAGTAATTTTATTGGTTTAAGTGCTGATGAAAGAAATTCATTTAATGCTAATTGAAAGTGACCAGATAGCAGTTATAGTGATATTAATACTAATATGACATCAGTTTCTCATAAACTAACCGTTAACAATGATAACAAACAAATTTATGATCGTACTTGATATTTAATTGATTATTTAGGTCAACAAGCAAAATTAACTAATATTAAGCAAAAATTATTATTTGGTTTAATAACAGTTAATAGTAATTATGGTCGTAGTGCCTGATTTAATGGTAAATATAATATAAATCTTGATGATGAATTTTTTGCCGAAAGTTTTGCTAGGTGAATTTTAACGCCCCAGAATCAGCGTGATTGAGGATGAGAATTAGAAAATAGTTTTTTCTTACATTATTTATCAACGGTTTTATAGCATTTTACTAGTTAAAAAGGAGAATTATTTCTCCTTTTTTATTATTTGGTATAATAAATTTAAATAAAAGAATTGAGGAAAGTAGGTAATTTTATGTTTGGCAAAAATATCCATGATCATGAATCACAGCAAAAAAGTTGTTTAAAATGTCAGTATGAAAAACTTTTTAAAACAGGTAAAATATTATTTGATGAATGAGATAAACAACCACCAGCATCTGCTCAATTACTTAAAATAAAAAAGCAATTAAATGAATTAAAAATTAAAATTGAAGAACAAAAAAATGATTCGGAATTAAAGTTTTGTGCCAATCACCCAGAAATTTTTGACTTCTTGCCTTTAGAAGTTTTATAGTTTTTTTGTATTAATAGTATTAAAATATTTATATTTAGTAGAAATTAATGCCCTATTGTTTTAAAAAATAAAACAATAGGTTTTTTTATTTTAGTATATTAAATTTATAAAAAACTTTTTTAAATAAAAACCTATTTACTTTAAAAATAAAGTAAATAGGTTAAAAACTTATATTAATTTTTAAAAACTATATCATATTACAAATATAGAAATAATAGTTAATATATTTTCATTCCTATTAAATATAAATTTCACTTTCTTCATAAAGATTTAATAATTTTGCTAAATGATCACCAACTCCACCCTCATCATTAGTTTTAGTAGTAATATCATTGGCAATACTTTTAATAACAATATTACCATTTTTCATTGCTACACCATAGCCAACTTCCATCAACATTTCTTTATCATTAATTTCATCACCATAAGCAATAACATCTCTAATATCAACATTATAATATTGAGCCAAAATGCGAGCTGTCATTCCTTTATCAATAAATTTACTTGAAATTTCAAAGATTAGTTTATTATTATCATAGCGATTTCAAGTATTTACCTTAATTGAGTTTGAATATTTTTCTAAGTTACGATATACTTGATCAAGATTAGTATTTTCTTTAAATTCAATTAAAATGGCATTAGCGCTCCCTTTTCAATCACGAATTAATTTACTAATTGTAAAAGTATCATTCTCAATAGTATCTAAATGAAAATAAGTTTCAAAGAAATCATCTTTTTTTCAACATACTGCTTTGTTGTAATATTCAATAACCGCGTTTTCAATTTGTTGAAAAATATAGTCTTCATTTAAAATATGTTTAACAATTGTTTCAGAAATTGGAAAAACTAATCGTTTGAATTTTTTGATTTTTGGATCATGAATATGGCCACCATTAAAATTGCATAGTAATGTATTAAGACCTAATTCACGATAAAATTTAATTGATCCACGATAAGGTCGACCAGTGACAATACAAACAATATGACCTTGTTTTTGAGCATCAATTAGTGCTTTTTTAGTATTAATATGAATTTCTCGACCACCACTTTTTAATAGAGTACCATCTAAATCAACTAGGATTAAATGTTTTTGTTTTTTATTGTATAAAGACATTATCTCTTCCTCCTATCTTTCTTTCTCGATAAAATTAATACCCATTGTGTCTTGAACAAAGTTTAATTTTTTAGTAGCAATATTATTAGCAAAATTTGCACCTTCTTCTAAATATTTTGCTAATTGTGATGATTTTTCGTTAATAAATTCTTGGTGTTTTTTTTGCATTGGTTCTAATAAATCATTTATTACTTTAATTACTTCTTCTTTTAAAAAACCATAATTGTGATTGCTGAAGTATTGTTCACAAGTTTTGATATCTTTTTTAGTAATGCTAGCATAAATAGTTAATAAATTACTAACTCCAGGCTTATGTTCTGGATCAAATTTAATAATATTTTCTGAATCAGTAACTGCTTTTTTAATTTTATTGGCAACTTCTTGTTTGCTATCGCTTAAAAAAATAGTATTTTTTAGATTAGTATCAGATTTTGACATTTTTTTTTCAGGTTCTTGTAAACTCATAATTTTCTGTGCTTGTTTATCAATAATGATTTTAGGAATTTTGAATAAATCAGTTTTATAATTGTTATTCATTCTTGTTGCTAAAGTTTTTGTCAATTCTAAATGTTGAGTTTGATCAACACCAACTGGCACAAAATCAGCGTCATATAGTAAAATATCAGCAGCCATTAATGCTGGATATGTAAGAATACCTGTTGGAATACTAATCGTTTTATTTTGTTGATTTGTCATTTTTTGACTTTTATCTTTAAATTGTGTCATTCGTTCTAATTCACCGACATAACTATTACATAATAATATATATCCTAATTGACTATGGGCTAAAACATCAGATTGAATAAAAATATGAGATTTATTTGGTATAATACCAGCAGCAAAATATCAAGCGGCAATATCTTTAATATTATCTCTTAATTCTTGTGCTTTTATTGGTAGTGTTAATCCATGTAAATTTGCAACAAATATTAAGAGTTCATGTTCTTCTTGCAATTTTAAAAAATTATTAATTGCTCCCAAGTAGTTACCAAGAGTTAATTTTCCAGTGCTAGTTATTCCCGATATAATACGAGCCATATATTTTGCTTCCTCCAAATTATTTTTTTAATATAATTAATTATCAATGATAAAGTTAAATAATTCAATTAATTATATTAAAATTTGTTTGATTTTGATATAATAAAAACATAAATTAAAAATAGTTTTTGACCCATAGCTTTTATTTTTTAAGAGTAATGGGTTTTTTACTTTATAAAGGAGTTTTTTTATGTTATTTGGAGAAGAAAAATATAAGGATGATTTACAAAAATATTTAAAGAAAATAAAAGATCGAAACAATGTGAAAGAATATCTTCAAACTCTTGGGTTAAAACTCGAGGAATTAGAAATCAAGAAACAAAATATTGCTGAAAAACAAGCAAGTTTTGAATTTGAAAGAAAACAACTAGAAGATATATTGAAGAAAGCTGAAAGTCAATTAAGAAATATCAAAGATAGTGAAGATAAAAAAACATTTATTGAACAATATGTTAATCAGATGACTGATAAATTAAAAGCAGTTAATGAATATATATATATATACTTTAGAAGTTGAAAGTAAAGAAACTAGTAAAGATATAAAAAAACAGAAATCTAGACAGAGTAGATAACAGAAGAACCTTAGAAAGAATTAGAAATGAATTATTTAATTTAAAAAAAAATAATTCAAGAATCATCTTTTTTAATGGTAGTTTAAAAGCATTAAAAGAAAATATGACAAAATTACAAGAAGAAAAAACTAAAATATTAAATTTAAAAAAAGAAATTTTAAAAAAAGAAGAATTGAAAGTGGAATTACAAAGTTTAGAAAAGTTAATTGCATTAATAAAACAAAAATCAGAAATTGAATTAGAAATTGAAAGATTAGAAAAAAACAAGGAACAATTAACAACAGAGATTGATGTAAATAACGGTCAAATACAATCTATTTTTAATGATAATGAAACTTCTAAAGAACAATTAATCACAAAAATAGATGAAATAAATTTAAATATTAAAACATTAAATGACAAGATAGATGCAAAAACTAATTCAATTTCTCGTTTAGAAGAAGAAATTGAAAGTAATGAAAGTAATGATAAAGATATTAATTTAAAAGTAAAAGATTCAGAAAATATTTTTCAGAATCTTTTACTTTTACAAGATTGAAGAGATAGTAATTGACGTCGTGTTATTGCAATATTAACTTTTGGCATTTTTTGTAGTTACAAAAGTGTTCAAAAAAAATTAGATAAAGAATTTGTTAATCGAAGTAATATAAATAAAGAAATTGCTGATTTACGAATGACAAATGAAAGTAAAATAAAACAAAAAAAAGATTTGTCTGATGAAATATTAAAACATAAAAAAGAGACAAATATATTAAAGGAAAATTGACTAGTATTAAAAGCACAATTAAGCAAAAAGAATAATACTAAAGAAATAGAAGATTTAAAAGTAACTAATAGTCAAAAACAATTTTTATTAGAAAATACAATACTAAAAATTAAACAACAAAGAGAAAAATTAAAAAATATTTCAATTGAAAATACGCAACCATTAACTGATTTAGAAATACTTCAAAAAGAAAAAAGTGATAAATTAAATTCATTAAATGCCATTAGTTTAGATAAACTTGATAAAAATATAGAAACAGTAATAGTAAGAGAAAGTGAATTAAAAATAAAAATTAATGAAAATGAATCATCTATTTCAGATTCTAGTTTAGATAATTTTAAGATAGAAGTAGAAATTGAAACAAAAAAACAACTTTTAGAAATAGAACCATTTACTAAAGTAAAGCCACTCTTAGAAAAGAGTAATTCTAACGATTCTGGTATTGATATAACAACAGAATCAATTAAAATGATAAGTTCAGTTTAATTTATTAAAGTATTTAAATTAAATTTTATTCATAAAATAAAAAGACTTAGTAAAAATACTAAGTCTTTTTATTTGTCTTTAAAAGATAAATATTTATAAAGTATTAATTGTTACTTTATTATTTATATTATTGACTGGGTTTTGTAATTCAAAGTTATTGATGTTCGTTACATCATTATTTGCTAATAAAGGAGTTGTTTTTTTAGATTTTGAAAATGATACTAGCATATTTTCTATTAATCCCTTAGTGGCATTTGTTATTTTTTTATTACCAAATTGTGTTATGTTTAAACTATGAATTAAAGATACAGAATCCATTATGCATACTACTAAATTATTTGGATTTAAAATAGTATTTAATTTATCTTTTATTGATTTTCCATTTCTTGTATTATCATAAAAAAAATAAAATAGTTGATAAACTAAGACCAGTTAATAATATTCCGGTGGAACTAATTATAGTTCCAATTATAAATTCTTTAAAATATTTACTGTTATTATTTTGAATAGGCATGTTTAGTTAACTCCTTGTTTTTTACGCATAAAAATTATTTATTTTTAATTATTTACTTTAAAATAAAGAAAATTTAATTTTATAATTTCATTATATTATAATTCAAATTATAAATAAAATTTGACAGTAAAATATATGTTAAATTTTTTTATAAAATTTAAGGAATAAAAGTATCTATTTTTCAAAAAATAATATGATATAATATGTGGGTGAAGGATATAGCGGAAAAGGTCTTTCATGTACTTATTTTCTAAGTTTGGTCAAAGATAGTGTGGAAATATATATTATTATAGTAATGTAGAGTTTATTAACTTTTATCTTTAAAAGATAAAAAAATATTAATTTTAAAAAAAGAGTATTTAAATCAAATGTAGTCTAAAAGCAAAGAGGGGTATTGTCATGATTAAAATATATGTTTCGCCAAGTTGTTTGTCTTCAAAAAAAGTTATTCAATTTTTTGATAAGCATAAAATTCCATATATTAAACGTAATATTATCCATAATCCATTGACCGATACTGAAATTAAATTATTATTAAGATTTGTACCAAATGGTGTTGGTGATATTATTTCAACAAGAGCAAAGTTTATTAAAACACATGCTATTAATATTGAAAAGTTAACAATGTTACAAGTTTTTGATTTAATTAAAACTTCACCAACTGTTTTAAAACGTCCAATTATTGTTCAAGAAAATAAACAACGTATTCAAATTGGTTATAATGAAGATGAGATTGAATTATTTTTACGTGGTTCTATTGAAAACGAATTTGAAGATTCTTGTGAAATATTTTAATTGAAATATGATTGGAATACATGATGAAAAATTATAAATTTACAATTATTGCTAATAAATATGAGAATTCTCAATCATTAGATAAGGAATTAAGGGCCAAGTTATTGGCCCTTAAAGCACTTGAAGATACTTCTTTTCCAGATATTGTTTTTATTATTGGTGGTGATGGAACATTTTTAAAAGCTGTTCATGATTATAATAATATACTCAATACTGTTAAGTTTGTTAGTTTTAAATGTGGTAATCTTGGTTTTTATGAAAACTTTTTAAACACAGAAGTTGACAAAGTATTAATGTGAATTGATAAAAATGATAATAATTTAATAGTAAATAAATTTTCATTATTAGAAGTAAATATTAATAATAAGATTTTATATGCTATTAATGAAGTTAAATTTGTTAATTTAACAACAACTCTTTCATGTCAAGTGTTAATTAATAATCAATTATTTGAAAACTTTCGTGGTTCTGGTTTAGTTATTGCAACAAGAACTGGTTCGACGGGTTTAATGAAATCACTTGGTGGTGCTGTTTTAATTTCAAATCATAACTTAATGCAATTTCATGAAATTGCTCCAGTAGCTAATAATAGTTATCGCAGTTTAAATTCACCACTAATTTTGGATGAAAATCATGAAATTACTTTGAAAAATATTAAAAAAGATAGTAAATTGAGCTATTTTGGAAAATTAATTGTTGATACTTTTGATTTTAATGATAAACTAAATGATAAGGTAACAATTAAATTATCAAAATTAACGTTACAAGTTTTAGAATATCGACTTAATCATCATTCTTTACTTGCTAAAGTAAAAAAAGCTTTTATTCAAGAAGATTAAGAAAATATTTAAAAATATATTAATTAAGGAAGGTAATCATGCCAATTTGACAAATAGTATTATTAGTTATTGCATTGTTATTTGCTGTGGCTAGTATTGGGATTTGAATATGAAATGTTAGTACAGCTAAAAAATTACGTAATCAACAAGAAAGTAGTTTAAAACCCATTAATAAACCACAAAAATTCCCATTTAAATTACAAAATTTTATTGTTGATTTAGGAGGAATTGATAATATTAAAGGGACAACAGCAACAGCAAATAAAATTAAGGTAGAGATTATTGATCATTCAAAAATTAATTTTAATAATCTTAAAAAAATTAAAAATCGTGGTATTTTATACCAAGACGATAGTGTTAGTTTAGTCCTAGGAACTTATTGTAATAATTTAAGTATTGCTATTAATGATCTTATTAAATTAAATAATGAGAAATAAGTTATTTTTTGTAATATCCATAAATACCATTAATTAAAACATAAGTGTTAGTATAGCCCAATTCTCTGAGTGTTAGTGCAGCAGCAGTTGAACGATTTCCTGCATTACAAATAGTTATAATCACTTGATTTTTGCTTTCAATATATTTACTAGGATTTTTAATCAAATCATAGTAAGGAATATTAACAATATTAAGTTCACCATTATCATTTGTTATTTTTTTTAAAATTTGATATTCAGCAACATCACGAACATCAATAATTAAAGCTTTATTTTTAATTTTATCAAAGTCTTTATTTGAAATTGAAATTTCATTTTGTATTTTATGTTTAAACATAAGTTATGACCTCCTAAAATAAAATTGTTCTATAACTTATTTTAACATTTTATTATGCTATAATGCTCATAGTTGCGACAAAAAATGGAAGTTAAGGAGTAAAATAATGTTAAAAGAAAAATTCCTTTTTAAAGAAGGAAAATATGAATTAATTGTTGAATTAGGTACAATGGCTAATTTAGCAGAAAAATCAGTAAAAATTACTTATGGAAATACAGTTGTATTAACAACTGTATCTTATAATGAAGTTATTAATAATCAAGATTTTTTTCCATTACAAATAGTTTTTCAAGAAAAGTTATATTCAGTTGGTAAGATTCCGGGTGGTTTTTTAAAGCGTGAAGGTCGACCTAGTGAATATGCAACACTATGTGCTAGATTAATTGATCGTTCAATTCGTCCATTATTTCCAAAAGGTTTTGTTAATGAAGTGCAAGTTGTAAATAATGTTTTTGCGTTAGATGATGCTTGTGATGTTAGAGTAAATGCAGCTTTTGGGACTTCATTTGCTTTAGGATTAAGTAGTTTGCCATTTCAGGGTCCTAGTGCTACTGTTGTTGTTGGTAAAATAAATGATGAACTTGTCCTTAATCCAACACAAGAGCAATTATTAAATTCAAAAATGGAATTAATTGTTGGTGGAACAAAAGATGCCATCAATATGGTTGAAGCAGGATGTCATGATATTTTAGAAAAAGATATGATTAAAGCATTAAAATTTGCACATGAACATATTATTAAATTAATAATTTTTCAAGAAAGTATCATTGAAAAATTAAAACCAAATAAATTTGAGCCACAGTTAGCATTAATTCCTGTTAATATTGAACAATTTGTAGAAACAAATTGTCAATCACAAATTAGTAAAATTAGTACTACTGTTGATAAAAAAAGTCGAAGCAACTTGATTAAAAATTTAGTTGAAGAAACATTTCAAAGTTTTAAAAATGAATTTAATCAAGAAGTTTTAAATATTGGTGAAGAAACAACTATTCATAATTTACGCAAAAGTATTGATCAATTATTACAAAAAGCAATGCGTACTATGATTTTAAAAAATAATGTACGAGTTGATGGACGAAAAGCTGATGATATTAGAAAATTAACAAGTATGATTGATGTTTTACCTATTGTTCATGGTAGTGCAATGTTTACTCGTGGTGAAACACAAGTTTTATCAGTTTTAACGTTGGGTGCACTTGCTGAACATCAAATTATTGATGGATTAGGTAAAGAAGAGTATAAACGTTTTATTCATCATTATAATTTTCCTCCATTTTCTGTTGGTGAAACCGGAAGAATGGGTGTTCCTTCACGACGTGAGATTGGTCATGGCGCCCTTGGTGAAAAAGCATTATTACAAATTATTCCTCTTGAAAAAGATTTCCCTTATACAATTAGATTAGTATCAGAAGTATTAGCATCAAATGGTTCAACTTCACAAGCAGCAATTTGTGCTTCATCAATGGCATTAATGGCTGGTGGCGTACCAATTAGAGCTGCAATTGCTGGTATTGCCATGGGTTTAATTAAAGAAGAAAAAGATTTTACAATTTTAACTGATATTCAAGGATTAGAAGATCACTTAGGTGATATGGATTTTAAAGTGGCAGGAACAGCCAATGGTATTTGTGCTTTACAAATGGATATTAAAATTACTGGTATTGATTTTAATATTATTACACAAGCTTTGGAAAAAGCCAGAGTTGCGAGATTACAAGTATTAGCAAACATGAATGAAGTAATTAAAAAGCCTAGAACTACATTGGCACCTAATGCTCCAAAAATTATTCAAAAGTTAATTCCAATTGATAAAATTCGTGATATTATTGGTGTTGGTGGGAAAGTTATTAATAAAATTATTACCGACTGTGATAATGTTAAAATTGATATTGAAGATGATGGACGATTGATGATTTATCATAATGAACAATCAGCCATTGATAAAGCTTGACAAATTATTGAAAGTATTGTTAATCCTGTTCAAATTAAAATCGGTTCTGAATTTGATAGTAAAGTTGTAAAAATTGTTAATTTTGGTGTTTTTGTTAATTTACAAGATAAGATTGATGGTTTAATTCATATTTCAGAATTTTCAAAAAAATTTAATAAACGTATTGATAATTTAAATAATGTCGTTAAAATCAATGATATAATTAAAGTTCGAGTAATTAAAGTTGAAGATAATAGTAAGCTTAGCTTAGAAATTATTGATAAATAATTTGAAACTATTTTTAATGAAAATTAATTACAGTTTTATTATTAAATTAGTGTTAAAATACTAATAACATAATATAGCAGCATCTTGGGAATTTAAGTTAAAATTTTAATTTTTATGTTCTTCTAAGATATTAAATTTTATAAAATAAAAATAAAGAAAGTTGAAAACTGGTGAAAACATGGCAAAGATAAAAGTATTTGCTCTGGGTGGATTAGATGAACGTGGTAAAAACTTATATGTTGTTGAAGTAAATGATAAGATATTTGTATTTGATGCCGGCATTAGACTCCCAGAAAGAGAAATTTTAGGAATTGATATTATTATTCCAGATTATACATATTTAAAAGAAAATAAACATCGTATTCAAGGTATATTTATTTCAAAACCATCTGATGATGCTTTTGGAGCACTACCTTATATTTTAAAAGATTTTAATAAAATAAAACCCGAGTATAAAGTTCCAATCTTTACTAGTAAATTAACTGATTTTATGATTAAGCAGAAATTAGAACGTTTTCGTTTTATTAATCAAAATGAAATTATAATTAAAACTATTGAGCCTGAACAAAAAGTATCGTTTGGTAATGTTGTTGTTAAAACATTTAAAACAACTACTTCAATTCCAGGTAGTTTAGGTTTTGTTTTAACTGTAAATAATGGTGAAAATATTAAATTAAATGAAACAATTGTTTATACGGGTGATTATATTTTTGATGGTGAACATCGTAGTGATTTTACTACTGATATTCAACATTTAGCTAGTGTTTCTAAAAATGATGTTTTATTATTAATTAGTGAAGCAACATGTGCCAATAGAAAAGCTTTTACAGCTCCTAAGCATAAAATTCAAACTATTATTGAACCAGTATTAAAAGAAGCACCAGGAAGGGTTATTCTTGCATGTTATGATCAAGATTTATATCGTGTTAGTGAAATTCTTAATGCTATTAAAGAAACTGACTCTAAACGTAAAATTGCAGTTTATGGTGCAACTTTATATGATATTTTATTAAAAGTTAATGATTTAAACGCTTTCAATATTGATAAATCACAAATTATTAATTTAGCACAAACAATTGGTACTAAAGATACAGTAATTATTGTTACTGGTAGTGGTGAACGTTTATTTACTAGAATGAATAAAATTGCTATTGGTAATGATGATTATTTAAAACTTGAATCGCAAGATACAATAATTTTAGCAACTCCACCAATTCCAGGAAATGAATTGGCTCATGCAGCCTTATTAGATGACTTAGCACGTACTGATGTTAAAGTTATTAATATATCAGAAAAACAAGCTTGAAGTTTAAATGCTTCTTATGAAGATATTAAGTTAATGGTTAATATTATTGAACCAAAATATTTTTTACCAGTTAAAGGTTTATATAAAGATTTTGTAGCAGCACAAGCAGCAGCCATTGATGCTGGTGTGTTACATAACAATGCTTTAATTCATGATAATGGTGAAGTTATTACTTTTGAAAATGGTAAATTAATTGATAATTTTGTTAAACAGTATGTTGCACGTCCTTCTCGTTTTAATGATAAAAATGCTACTAATAAAACAACAGATAACTTAATAAAAACTGGTGATGTATATGTAGATGGTATTGGTGTTGGTGATATTGGTTCAATTGTTATTAGTGAAAGAAAACAATTACAACGTGATGGTATTTTAATTACAGGAGTGACAATAAATCGTAAAACTAAGGAAATTGTTTCTTTAATTGATGCACAAATGCGTGGTGTTGTTTATTTAACTAATAATGAAGAAATGTTGAAAAAATTGCAAAACATTATTATTAATGTTATTGAAAAATATAAAACTAATACTGCTTTTAGTCTTAGTGAAGTTAAGACTAAAATGAAAAATGATTTACAAGATTATATTAAAAAAGAAACTGGTAAGTTACCTATGATTTTAACAGTTGTTAATGAAATTTAAGGTTAATGATATTATCATTAACCTTAAATTATATAATTTTTTCATATTTAAACTAATTTTAAAATTTATATAATGTTTACTAAATTAGAACCAGTTTAGAAAAATACTAAAGACTATTGAAAATCAATTTAAAATAATTTATAGTGCATTTAGTAAAAAAACATGAAAATTATTGCTGGAAAATTTGAAAGTAATAAAAAAATTTCTTCAACTTGTATATTAGTTTCGGTTGAAGAAATTTTTTATTTTATTAATTAAAAATCCAATAACTTTGTAAACTACATTATATAAATTAATAGAAAAATTTAAAATTTAAAAATTTCATGGATTATAATGCCCTTTACCTTTTATTTTTGCTGCATTTTCGAGGCTTTTTAATAATCTGTGTATCTTTGTTTTACAAAGTTACTAATTTAGATTAATTCTGTCTTCAAATTTTATCATAAAATGAGCAATTGCTGTATTTCAATTTTGAATAGGCAATGTTCATTTTTTTGTTATATTTTCAATTGCCAAGTAAAATATTTTGAAAACTGCCATATCATTAGGAAAAACTTTTTTATTTCTGATGATTTTTCGTAATTGACTATTAACAGATTCAATAGCATTTGTAGTATAAATCACTCTTTTGATTTCTACTGGATAACTAATAAAAACCATTAAATTATCTCAATTTTTATATCAAGATTTAGTAATTTGAGGATATTGTTTATTTCATTTACTTTCAAACGATTCTAAAGCTTGCATTGCTTGTTCTTCACTACATGCACTATAAATTGGTTTTAAATCTGCAACTAGACCTTTTCGATGTTTGTATGAAACATATTTTAAACTATTTCTAATTTGATGAACAATGCATAATTGATTTTCTGTTTTAGGATAAACTGATTGTATTGCTTCTGACATGCCTGTTAAATTATCACTACAAGCAATAAGAATATCATTTAAGCCACGATTTTTCATTTCTGTGAAATTAGATAATCAAAACTTAGAACCTTCATTTTCACTAATTCATAATCCTAAAACATCTTTTTTGCCTTCTAAATCAACTCCTAATGCTATATAAACTGATTTGTTAATAATCCGTTTATCTTGTTGTACTTTAACTACTATACAATCAAAATAAACAATAGGATAAATACTTTCTAATGGTCGATTTTGTCATGCTTTAACATCATCAATAACATCATCAGTAATTTGACTAATAACACTTTCACTAATATCAGCACCATGATATAACTCTTGCAACTGCATTCTAATGTCAGATAATGTCATTCCTTTTGCATTGGATAGGTTACACTTTATTGGACACTAATTACGTAGACAAGTGAACAAATTAGTTAAAAGAAAGGAACTATAATTATGGCCAATATTAACTCATATACCGATGAATTTAAAAAACAAATAGTAGCTTTATATCAAAGCGGTAAGTCAGTGTCTTGTCTTGCTAAAGAGTACAATGTTACAAGAGCAGCTACTTATAATTGAATTAAGCAATTTACTAATTCAGGCAGTTTTAAAACTAAAGATAATCGTTCTATTGAAGAAAATGAATTAATTAAATTAAGAAAAGAATTAAAACAGTTACGAATGGAAAATGATATTTTAAAGCAAGCAGCACTAATAATAGGCAGAAAATAGAAATTATTGCTAAAAATAAAGTTAAATATAAAATTCGCACAATGTGTCGTTTTTTAAAACTTTGGAAATGTTTAGTAATCTGTGTAACTTACAAAAATAACTATGTTTAATTAATTCTAGTAAATATAATTAAATGACTAGAAAGAGTGAGTTACAGATGGCTAAAAAAGATAACTTTAATAATAATGATCCAATATCAAAAGCAGTAGATTTATTACTAGAAAATACTGAAGATTTAACAACAGTTTTTAAACCTGGCGGTTTATATAAAGAATTAACAAAAAGATTAGTTGAAAAAATGTTGAATTCTGAAATGCAAAATTATTTAGGATATGAAAAAAATCAACATAGTACTACTGAAAATGCTCGTAATGGTACAAGTTCAAAAAAATTAATAACTCAACAAGGTAAAATTGAAATTGATGTACCAAGAGATCGCAATAGTAATTTTACTCCTGTAATAGTTCCTAAAAGGCAAAGAAGATTTGATGGTTTTGATCAACAAGTTCTTTCCTTGTATGCAAAAGGAATGACATTATCTGACATTAGAATGCAGTTGCAAGAGTTATATCATGGTGCTGATATTAGTGAAAGTGTTATTAGTCAAATTACTGATGATGTTATTGATGATGTTAAAGCATGACAAAATCGACCATTAGAAAGTATTTATCCTATTGTTTATTTTGATTGTATAGTAGTTAAAGTACAACAAGATAAACGGATTATTAACAAATCAGTTTATATAGCATTAGGAGTTGATTTAGAAGGCAAAAAAGATGTTTTAGGATTATGAATTAGTGAAAATGAAGGTTCTAAGTTTTGATTATCTAATTTCACAGAAATGAAAAATCGTGGCTTAAATGATATTCTTATTGCTTGTAGTGATAATTTAACAGGCATGTCAGAAGCAATACAATCAGTTTATCCTAAAACAGAACATCAATTATGCATTGTTCATCAAATTAGAAATAGTTTAAAATATGTTTCATACAAACATCGAAAAGGTCTAGTTGCAGATTTAAAACCAATTTATAGTGCATGTAGTGAAGAACAAGCAATGCAAGCTTTAGAATCGTTTGAAAGTAAATGAAATAAACAATATCCTCAAATTACTAAATCTTGATATAAAAATTGAGATAATTTAATGGTTTTTATTAGTTATCCAGTAGAAATCAAAAGAGTGATTTATACTACAAATGCTATTGAATCTGTTAATAGTCAATTACGAAAAATCATCAGAAATAAAAAAGTTTTTCCTAATGATATGGCAGTTTTCAAAATATTTTACTTGGCAATTGAAAATATAACAAAAAAATGAACATTGCCTATTCAAAATTGAAATACAGCAATTGCTCATTTTATGATAAAATTTGAAGACAGAATTAATCTAAATTAGTAACTTTGTAAAACAAAGATACACAGATTATTAAAAAGCCTCGACTTTTCCAATATTTCAATTTTAGTTTGTAGTAATAATAATTCTTTTTCAACACGTTTTTCATATTTTTTTAATGATTCCTTTGGTCTTTTCTTAAAATCTCTACTCACAGCATTTACCTCTTGTTTTTTAATTTTACTTCTTATCGAAACTAAACCTTTTTCACCTTGTAAGTATCATTTTTGTATTCAAATATAAATTATCTTTCTGCTAATTTTATTTTCTTTACTTAATGTTGTAGCAGATTTACCAGCAAAATATTGTTCTATGATTTTTAATTTTAATTCCTTATTATATCTTGTCATAAAAAAGGTCTCCTTACTAAGTTAAAACATTGTTTTTTGCAACTTAGGGGTGACCCTTTCTTGAAGAATTTTGTGAAAAGTATATTTACATTCATAATGGAGTTATAAAAGAAGCAGGAAATGTTAAAGATATTGTTAAAAAATATGGCTCAGTTCATAACTTTACATGAAAAATGTTTGATAAAAATAAAAAAGTTGATTTAAAAAAACAATATGAAGAAATAAAAAAAGAAAATGCTGAAATCAAAAAAATAAGAAAAAAAATAAATGAATTCATAAAGCCAAAATGCCCGAAAAAAGTCGACCATTAATAAACTTAATGTTTAAATATTATTATCGAGGATTTTTTGTACCCTTCTTTCTAGTTTTATTTCCAATTCTAATGTTGTTCTTAGAAGGTTTTGCTTTTAAACAAATGGAAGGTGATACTGTAAAAAGTTTAAATACTTTAGTTGGTTCAATTTCAATGTTACAACCAATGGCAGTAGGAATTTTCATTATTCCACAAACAATTGTTGAATTTAAAAATAGTGTTTTAATGAAGCGAATTGGAGCAACAAATATTAAACCAATTTTCTTTGTTCTTTCAGTTATGATAATTGGATTTTTCTTTATGATAGCAACATTCTTATGATCTTTATTATGAGCTGGAATTATGTTTGGTGGTACTTATGGGTGAAGTAATATAGTAACAGCAAATTTTATTGGAGAATCTATCCCATTTATTATCTTAATTTTCTTTTCATCAATGGGTTTAGGAATGTTATTAGCCTCAATTTTCAAATCAGTAACTGCTTTAGTTGCAGCATCAAATGTAATTTATTTTCCAGTTGCACTTTTAAGTGGGGTATTTTTCCCGGCTGAGTTAATTAATAGTAGTCCTGTTTTAAAATACGGAACTTACTTTAATCCATTCAAATACGCTATGGATCCATTTATTCAAGCTTGAAGTGGAACAAGTTTTACTTTTACAACAACTTATGGAATATATCTAGGAGTTGCACTTGGATTGATTGGTATTTACACAATAGTTGCAAGTTCAAAATTACGTTGACAAGCATAATAAAACTAATAATTAAAAATAATAAAATTAAAAAGGACTTTTAGTCCTTTTTAATTTTATTATTTAAATAAATCACTATTACGTCAAAATTTATGATCTTTTGTATCTTTTTTATTATCATTATCTAAACTATCATCAAAAAGTGATGGATCGATTTCATAGGGTTTACCACTTAAAGCATTATTAATAGCATTTTGATATTCCGAATTGGCTCTCATAATTTTATTACGATCAATTTTTGGATTAAGAATAGCAATAACTAGTATAATAGCAATTGGTAAAATTGCTGATGCTGCTGTAATATATGTTAATATTTGAAAAGCTTTAAAAGTTGCTAATCCTTTTAATCAGGGTAAAGCATTAGGATTAATTTTGTCACCTTTATCTAAAAAAGAAGTAAATGTTCTTAATAATGAATCATCTGTTGTCATATAAAATAAATTTGAAATTGTATAAATTATTCAAAAAATTAAAATAACTATTAAAAAATATGATGTTTGATATAAATCACGACCTAATTTTGGTGGTTTTAAAATTGAATATAAAAAGCCTCCATTTAAAACTATTGTTGTAACAATAGTGAAAACTATAGTTTTTGATTGTTGTGCAAAATTATAATAAACGGGTGATGTACTATTATCTTTAATTTGAAAAGTACCTGCTATAAAATAAGTTAGTATATAAGTAGCTATTGCTAGCACTGTTGTTAATAAGAAAAAAGCTGATAATATTTTCTTTAAAAGTGGAATATATTTTGGTTTATTCATATAAGGGTAAAATTTAGGATTTGTGGCGGGATGTTGCGGTAATACACCTAACTTCGCTAAATTTGCTAAACTATTATTATCAAGATTATTAATATTTAAATTATTACCTAGATTCCCAATGCCACCAATATTAGGATTTGTATCAACATTATTATCAACATTCTGATTATTTGGAGTAACACTTGGCTTAACCTCAGTAGCATCATCACTAAAATTATTTAATGCAGTAATTTGATCATTTAATTCATTAAAAGTATTATTATCAAACTGTCTTATTCGTTCAAGACTTTCTTTTTCCACAGTCTTACAAATATTAGTAATTGTAACTATTAATAAGTTACGCTCTTCAAGAATTTCAATACGATTTTTAGGAGAACTTTTAGTAATACTCAAACTACGATTTACCAAATTAGAAATTAACTGCAAAAATTCTATTGCATACTTTTTATCTTTTAATTCTTTTAGTTCTTTTTCAAGAAAAAATAAATTAGAAATTTGTAATTCTAAAATTTTTAAAAGTTCTTCATTAGCAAAAATAGATTTTCTAACAATTAAATTATTTAAACTGTTATATATAGTACTTGATATTTCATAGTATAATGCAACATTTAAATCTTCTTCTGAGTACACTTTTTCGGTTTTTTTCTTTGTAACTCTTTTTACTTTTGGTTTAACCAATGTAATGTCACTATTTTCTTCTACTAACTTTTTTTCTGTAACATCAGTATTTTTATTACTTTTCATTATATGTATCACCTCTTGAGTTTAAAACATCTATAATTATATACTAAATATTCAAAAAAAATAAATCAATTGCAATATTTTTATTAAACTTTCCTTTTTTGATATTGTAATCTAATTCATATAATTTTAACAAAATATTATTAATATTTAAATTAATATTTAAATATTGTTCTAATATTTTTACTTGAAACTTGGAAATATTTAATATATTGGAAATATCTTCATTACTTTTTTTTTGTTTAACTAAAATTTTGATATCTCTAATTAATTCTAATTGATATACAAGAATATTAATCAATTTAATTTTATCATAATTAATAACATTATAATAGTTATATTGTGTTCAAAAATTGTTATAATCTTTTTTTAATATACATTCAACAGTTTTAAAAATATTTGTTTCAAAATATTTAGGAACCACCTCAATAATAATATCTGAAGTTATTTTTTTTCCAATTAACCTTAATTTTGATAACTCATTTAAAATAATACTGACATCATTTGGCAAGTATTCTAAAAGAAAATTAGTTGCTTCTTGAGTAATGTTAACTTTAAAACTATTGCAAACTTTATTAATTAATAATAATAATTGTGATTTTGTATAATTTTTAATTTTGATAATATTAAATTGTTGAAATTCTCTACTAATTTTAAAATCAACATTTAAACTTTTAATAATTATCATTGTTTTTTGATTATGATTAAGCAAAGCATTAACAAATTTTTTTTCTTTAATATATTTTTGCCATAAATTACTGCTATCATTAATTACGATTACTTTATTTTCTTCAAATATACTCATAATTTGAATTTCATTAATAATATTAACAATTGTATCCTCTTGTAATTCATATAGATTATAATCATAATTTTCTTTTTTATGATTTTTTTTAATTAATTGTTCAATATTTTTTCTTACTAAATACTCATCTTGACCATGAACAATATAAACCATGTTTCCAACCTCACAAAATTATTAATATATTTTATGTTAATGTTATAATATCATAATGTTTCATATATAATCACACTTTTATTTTTTCCTCAATAATAAACTTTTTTAAGATTATTCAGTGTTTCAATATTCGGAAAACACTTTCGTTTTTGATAATATTCCAAATTTGAACTTTTATCTTATATACTAATTGTTATATCTAATGTTTTAAAACATTATCACTTTTCAACTAAATTATAAAGATCTTCAGCAACTGCTTGATGCACTAATGTTGTTGGATGAACTTCATCAAAGAAGAAATAATTATATGTTTCTTTTGTTGAACCATTAACATATGTTGCTGTAACAGCACCATCTAATGCCATATGAGCATAATCAGATTCAATTGCATTTTCAGTAATATTTTTTCCTTCTTGTTGAAATATCAACGCATATTTACTTAATTCTTCTCTTAAACTAAATCTTCTAATAAAATTAGGATAATTAGTTGTATATAAAGATATCTCATGATTTCAAAGTGTTTTATAAGCATCAGATAATTGTTTTGCTAAAACTTGCGATTTAGTTCCATAATATTTTGGGACAAGACTAAAATCTGGAACATCAGTAGCAACAATATGTTGAATGCCTTTATTAATTAATTCTTGAATTATATCTCCTTCTTTTATAATTGCATTATAAATAATATCAAGTCCTTTATAATAGTTACCACTATCAATAGCAGCCAACATATCATTATTTCCTGATTCAAGAAAGACTAAATCATCACTTTGTAAATTTTGATGTTGAGATAATAAAGCAGCCATTTGATGTTGAAGGCTAAAACGATTTGAATAAAATTCTCCTGTTCATGAATCATTTTCAGCTGCAACAGCGCCTCCAACCGCATAGTTATTACCAAATTGTTCATAAGTTGCTGCATCATTTAAAATCGTATATTTTCATCCTGCTTGTAAGTTTAAATGTAATTTATTAGCTAAAATTGCTGCAACCTTACCATTGCTGAAAGAGCGATTTAAATAATATGGATCTCCTAATTCTACTTGAGCGACTCATAAAGGTGCTAATGGTGATTTTTGGACAAAGTCACTCCCAGCTCCAACAAAACTACCAGTATCAGAAAGACTATCACCAAGAACGTATAATTGATGATAATCAGTAACTGTTTTTTCTGCCTTGCTATTGGATGTAATAGTAGTTATTAACATTGAAGGTAACAACAAAATTTTTAATAAATGATTTATTTTTTTCATATTTTTTCCCCTTTTGTTTTAATTATATATTTTTTAGCTTTCTTTTCTAAAAAGTAATTTTCTTTTAATTATTCAATACTTTTACTAAATACTCATATTGAACATGAATAATATAAATACTATTTCTAATCTCACAATATTATTATATCAGTTTATATTAACGTTATAATATCATAATGTTTCATATATATTCTTATAATCACAGTTTTATTTTTTCCCGAATAATAAACTTGAGCATTAATTTTTTTAAGATTATTCAATGTTTCAATATTGGGAAACTGTCTTCGTTTTTGATAATGTCCGGAAATTAATGCTAGTTCTGGATTAAGAGTTTTTAAAAAACTAATAGTTGATGAAGTTTTTGAACCATGGTGAGGAACTTGTAAAATATTAATTTTACTTAATACATGGGTGTTAACTAATAAATTTTCGGTTTGTTCTTCAATATCACCAGTAAATAAAATTTTATAATTATAAACTTTTAATAACAAAACTAAACTTTTATTATTTTCAGAAACATATTGCAAATTAAAACCATAAACTAAATTATGAATTGGATTAAAACCATCAATAACATATTGCGATAATTGATTGGTATTTTCATAAATTTTATCTATTTTTAAGTTCATTTTCAAAAATCCAATATTACTAATATGATCTAAATCATGATGAGTTAAAAATACTGCTTTTAAACTATGAATTCCTTTTGCTGAAAGATAATTATAAATAGTTGGATTATTTGGTTTTAAATCTTCTGTGCCCGCATCAATTAAAATAGCAGATTTATTATAAGGACTAGTTATTAAAAAACTCATAGCATTACCAACATTAATCATTGTTAATTCATAATAAGGTTTAATAATACTATTCATTCATAATGTTGAAAGTAAAACAAAATTAATAATAACTGTTAACATTCTTCAATTAAAATATCGTCAACAGTTATAAATAACTATTAAAATTAAAAAATAAAGTTGTAAAATTCAAATTTCAATTTTAAAAGTCGGAATTCAAATATTACTCATATTTATTAACTTAATAATAATAATTAAAAAATTTAAAATTGGAGAAAAAAAACTTAAAATTGAATTTAAAAATAAATTTAAAAATAAAATAACATCACAAAAAATAATGATTGGTGTAAAAAATAATAAATATGCAACAGTTAATAAACTAAAACCATGATTTATTTGTCACTGAATAGGAATAGTGAATAAAAATAAAACAAAATTAATCAATAACATTCTAATCCAATAACTATATTTTTTAAATTTATTATTAATAAATAAAATCAAAAAAGTAATACCAAAAGAAAGTTGAAATCCTAAAAGATAGAATTGTAAAGGTCATAAACAAAGACAACAATAAGCACTAAAACTAAGAATAGAAATTGGATGAATAGTTTTTTTATTAAATTTTAAAATACAACTAAAAATTAAAAAAAATAATGCTTTCATTGCTGCAATAGATCAATTAAGTAAATATAAATAAAAACATAAAATTACAAAGCAAATTAAAAGTTTAATTAATTGATTTTTGATAAATCAAAAACTTTTTTTTAAAAAAACAAAGAAAAAATTAATGTGTAAACCACTAACAACAATAATTGGAGTAATACCAAACTTATTAAAAATGGTAAAAATAGATTTGTTTTCTTCAGTTTTCTGACCAAATAATAATAATTTAGTTCAAGTTTTAATTTCCTTTGGAAAAGTATTTATATAATTAAAAAAAATAGTTCTAAGAGTTTTTCCAAAAACAACTTTTACTTTATTTCCATTAACTACTATTTGTTTATTAACATTATTAGCATTTAAAAATAATTTAAAATCAAACTCATAAAAATTATTAATAGTTTTTAAATATTTAGTTTGACCTTTAAAAATAAGTGTATCATCTAATTGGGCATTAATAGTATACTGCATATTATTAATATAATAATGTGATAATAAATAATATTTTTCTCATCCTTCTTGTACTATCAAATAATTTGGATGGGTTTCTACTACTTTCAAATTAACATTTTCAATATTTATATGTTCATCTTTTTTAAAGTTAATATTAACTAAGGAAGTAAAAGTAAATACTAATAATAAAAAGAAATACTTATAAAATGATTGCTTTTTAAAAAAAAATATAATACAAAAGAATAATTATTATTAATAATAAAACTAAACCACTAAATATCGTAAAACTTGATAAAAAGAAAACTAAAAATATTAGAAATAAAACTAATAAAGCATGATAAGTAAACATCATTAAAAACTAATAAATTTATGCATCAATTGTATATATTTTCTTTTTGTGGTTATTAATAATTTTTCTAAATTCTCTAACAATTGTTTTGCATTTAAATTTTTTTTATTAAATAATAATAATACTTTTTTGGCATCTTGACTATTTAAACCTAAATTAATTAAAGGCTCTAAAGTAATAGTATAACGGGAATAATATTTAATAGCATTATTTCTTGGTGATAATATTAATTTATAATTTTCACTAATATTTTGATTTAGATTTAATGCCAAAATGTCAAAATAAACATTAGAAATATTCAAAGTATTAATTAAATTAATAATACTTATTTTTGAATTAAGAATTTTAACATAATATTTATTTCGTATACATAAATCTTCTCTAATTGGTAAATGTTCTTTAATTTCAACAGTAATAGTAATAATTTTTGTATCATTTTTTTCCTTACTAACTATTTCATTTTCATTAAAATTTTTAATCAACTTTAATACAACTAATCCATTACTTGCAAGAAAAAGAATTGTCAATGTTATAATTAATAATCTCATTTAATTTCACCTCAATAATTATTAAAAATGAGATAAGCAATTTCCTTTTTTTATTTTTTTTAATATAATAAAATAAAAAAGATAATTCAAAGGCTGATAATAATGACAAAAATAAAAACTGATGGTAAGAAATGAGAAAATAATTTTATAAAAATAATTAAAAATAAAACATTTATTAAATGATGCAAATATAATTCTATTATATTAATATTAGGAACTTCATTAATACTAAATATTATTTATATCCCAAAATTCTTAAATGGTACTACTAATCAAAATAGCATTACTACTAATATTGAAATTACAGCTATCAACGGCAAGGAAACTATCCTTGAAAAAACTAATTATATTACTACTTTTAATACACTTGGTAATTTATTAAGTGCTTGTTCTAATGATTTTACTGTTGAAAAAAGTCAATTGGGAAGATTTTTGGTTGCTGTAAAAGGTAAAAAAGGTACTCAAGAAGATAAAAAATTTTGATACATTGAGCATTGAAATGGTAAAGAATTTATTGATTTTTCAGTAGGTATTGATGATATTAAATTGGAAAATAATGAAATTTTTCAACTTGAATTAAAATAAAAGTTTTTTATAATTCTTTAATCTTGGCATTGATTAATTTTTTTTGATTTTGATACTTTTCTAATTTCTGCTTTTCTATTTCAACTTTTGTTGGTGGTGCCTTTGCTAAAAATTGTTGGTTATTTAAAATATCTTTACTACGTTTTATTTCATTTTCAATATAAACTAATTCCCCTTTTAATTTTGCTAATTGTTCTTCTTTATTAAATAAATTTGAAACATTAATTTCTATTACTGCTGAATTAATAATTTTAATTATTTTATTATTAACAGACAACGGACTATCACTAATAGTAACAATTTGACTATTAGTTAATTGTAATAAATAAGGATTTAAAGTATTTTTTTCTACTTCAAAAAAAGAATTAGTCGTATTGATATGAATAGTTAACGGTAATTTTAAAGATAAATTAAGTTCTTTACGAATTTCTCGAATATTACCAATAATTTCAATTAATATTTCAACAAATTGTGTTACAACTTTTGTTTTTTCCATAACTTTAACTTTAGGAAACTTATTTGTTAAAATGCTATTTTTATACCCCATTTCTTCATAAATTGCTTCTGTAATAAAGGGAATAAAGGGATGAACCATAATAATAATTTGCTGTAAAACATAATATAATGTTTGTAATGAGTTACTTTGTTGCTCTTGATTTTGTAAATTAACTTTATTTAATTCAATATATCAAGAACAATATTTATTTCATATAAAATTTGATAGTGCTTTAACTACTAAAACAAATTCATATTTTTCCATATATTGCTCTACATAAATAATCAATTGATTAAGTTCTTGTAAAATTCATTGATCAATAAATGATAACGAATTATTATAGACAATATTTTCATCCAATTGAAACTTATCATCAATATTCATTAGCACATAACGTGCAGCGTTTCATAACTTATTATTGAAATTTCAAGCTGACTCAACTTTAGTAATACTAAATCTTAAATCTTGACCGGGAGCACAATTGCTAACTAAAAAGTAACGTAAAGCATCCGCACCATACTTTTTAATAACTTCCATTGGATCAATTCCATTATTTAATGATTTTGACATTTTTCTACCTTGTTCATCACGAATTAAACCATGAATTAAAACATTAGTAAATGGTTTTTGATTAGTAAATTTTCAACCCATAAACATCATTCGTGCAACTCAAAAAAATAAAATATCATAAGCAGTAACTAATACTGATATTGGATAATATTTTTGCAAATCAACATTTTTTTGTGGTCAACCCAAGGTTACAAAAGGTCATAAACCGCTAGAAAATCATGTATCTAATACGTCTGATTCTTGAATATAATCGTTAATTGGTGATGGTGGGTTAGTATCAACATAAATTTTCTTAGTTTTTTTATGATATCAAACCGGAAGCGAATGACCCCATCACAATTGACGGGAAATACATCAATCTTGAATATTATTTAATCACTGCAAAAGTTGTTGTTCAAATAATATTGGATGAAAATCAATCTTTGTTTTCTTATTTTTTTGTTTATCAATAATCATTTCAACTAATGGTTTCATTTTTATGAATCATTGTTGTGATAAATATGGTTCAATAATAGCGTTACTTCTTTCTGAATAACCAACTTGATGAAGATGGTCTTCAACCTTTACAACTAAATTTTCTTTTCTTAATTGTTCAACTAATTGTTTACGACATACCATTCGATCTTGATTAATATATGATTGTGCTAATTCATTCATAGTTCCATCAACATTCATACAAATAGGCATTGCTAAATTGTGACGTAATGCAATTTCATAGTCATTAGCATCATGAGCCGGTGTACATTTCATAGCACCCGTTCCAAAATTCATATCAACATAATCATCAGCAATGACTTTAATTAACATTTTATTAGCCGGATTAATAACCATTTTACCAATAAATTGTAAATAACGTTTATCTTTACTATTTACAACTATACACTGATCAGCAAACATTGTTTCTGGTCTGGTAGTAGCAATAGTAATAAATTCACTACTATTTTCTATAAAATATTTTAAATAATACATTTTTCCTTTTGTTTCATGATAATTTACTTCAATATTAGAAATAGCGGTTTTTAATTCTGGATCTCAATTTACTATCTTTTTTCCTCTATAAACTAAACCTTCTTTATATAACTTTACAAATACTTCATTAACTGCTTGTTTAACATTTTCATCTAAAGTAAATACTTCATGCGAATAATCTAATGCTAAACCAAGTTTTGCTCACTGTTTTCTTATGTTTTGTGCATATTCTGTTTTTCATTTTCATGCTTGTTGTAAAAATTTATCTTTACCTAATTCTTGCAAATTAAGTTTTTGTTCTTCTTTAATACGTTGTGCAACTTTAACTTGTGTGGCAATGCCAGCATGATCCATACCGGGTATAAATAAAGTATTAAATCCTTGTAAACGTTTATAACGAATTAATAAATCTTGGATAGTACTATCTCAAGCATGACCTAAATGTAAAAGTCCGGTTACATTGGGTGGTGGTAAGATAATAGAAAATGTAGGATTAATAGAACTAACATTTGCCTTAAATAATCCAGATTTTACTCATTGTTGATAACGATCCTTTTCAATTTCAATATGATTATATTTTTTGTTTAAATTTCTATTCATTTGTTATACTCCTTTTTAAAATAAAAAAACATTCCACAAATAGGAACGTTTTTTAACGCGGTACCATCCTAATTCATTTACAAAGTAAATGCACTTAATTATTATTTAAATTACTAATAATATAAGTTACCTTCAAATTAAACTTGCTTAGTTTACAGCAACCACTAAGTCTCTAAATTACCATTTAATTTTACTCTTTTATATTTTAAATTAATTATGTATTTTATTTTACATTGTTAATTTTAAAAAACAAGACATTTGAGAAAAGAAAAAATCTAAATATTAAAATTATCTTTTTTAAAAACAGGAGTTGATGTTTTCATAGACTGCATGCAGTCTAATTTATTTTTTATATTTTGATCAAAATCACACAATAAAGGAGTATCATCTTTTTTTATTGTCTTTTTTTGATATGCTTGTTTTTCTAATAATTTTATTTTTCTTTGTTCTGGTGTTAAGTTATTTCACCATTTTTTTGCCTCATTTTTAACAACATCTACTTGTTTGGGGGTTAAAGTATTTCATCATTGTTTTGGATTTTTGATTATTTGTTCTCTTTGTTGATTAAATCAATCAATAACTTTTTGATAATCTTCCTTTAAAATTGATTCTTCATGTATTAAAACTTCATCTAAAATACTAGATAATATTTCACTATCCTCTAATATCTTTTGTTCATCATTTATAGCTTTTGATTTTGACTTATCAAAATCAATAAAAATTTCTTTTATTTTAATATTTTTTCACTTTTTAATATCATCTCTTTTATTAAAAATTGCATGAGGTATATTAATTTCATAATCATAAAAAAAAGTTCTTTTATTTCATGCATAAGTGAATCCTAATTTTTCATAAAATTCACCGACAGTAGCATTAGTTGGATCTGATAATAAAATAAGGTTTTCGATATTATTGCTATGACATATCTCAAAAATTTTGTAAATAAGTAAACTACCATATTGTTGCTTACGATATTTTTCTTCAATAAATATACTTTCTAAAATATCTTCTTTTTTTCTAAATCAATAATAAGTAATGCGTCACCAATTTTATTACTAAATTCATCAATTAATAATAAACTTTTTATACTTGGATTATTTAAATTATTAGTAATAATAACTTCTCTGCCGTTTGCCATATTTTAACTTCTTTCTAATAAATTCAATATAAAACTTGACTTTAAACGCAATGAACCTAATATATAATATTTTTTTAATTAATTTAATAAAAACAAAAAAACTAATATAGGTAAAACTATCTATACTAGTAATTAACAGTTATTAAATTAATTTAATAATATCATAAAATATCTTTTTTTAAAAAAAACAAATTGTATGCAAAAAATATATTATATAACTTTTTTATTACATTTAACCTTACTAATAACATAAAATTTTTTCCTAATATTTATATATTTTTATTTCTATCATAAACTAAACACTTATTGCATTTATTTTTAAACGACTTAAAATATAAATTAACTTCTTAAACTTAAGAAGTTATTGGGGAAAAACAAAAAAGGAGATCTTAATGAAAATATTAATCAAAACATTAAGTGTTTTAACACTTGCAACAACCACAGGTAATTTAACTAGTTTCTTAAACACTATCAAACAAAATACTAATATTACACAAAATAAAATACAACAAGATACAATTTATATTGACAAAACAGGAACAAAAGTAGAAACAAATAAAAAAGATTTATCAAATATAGATAGTAAAGAAATTATTCAAATCGGATTTTTTGAAAATGGAATTAGAGAAATTCAAGCTGTTAAAATGCCAAGAATAGTTGAAAAAGTACCAGATCAATTACCAACAAAAATTACTTCTTTAAGTAATATGTTTGCTGATAATCTAACATTTGATCAAAACATATCTTCTTGAAATATATCAAATATAGTAGATATGAGTTATATGTTTTATGATGCAAAAAAATTTAATCAAGACATTTCAAAGTGAAATACTTCAAAAGTAACAAATATGATGGGAATGTTTTGAAATGCAAAAAAATTTAATCAGAACCTTTCAGCATGAAATGTAGAAAAAGTTAATAATTTTGATCTTTTTGCTACTAATTCAGGAATTGATAGCCGAAGTAAATGACCAAAATTTAAGTATCATTAATTTTTAAAAATAAATCAAAACAAGCCTAATTAGGCTTGTTTATTTTGTAAATATTTTTTAAAATTTAAATAATTTCTTTATAAACAAATATTTTTTTGGATAGGTTACACTTTATTGGACACTAATTACGTAGACAAGTGAACAAATTAGTTAAAAGAAAGGAACTATAATTATGGCCAATATTAACTCATATACCGATGAATTTAAAAAACAAATAGTAGCTTTATATCAAAGCGGTAAGTCAGTGTCTTGTCTTGCTAAAGAGTACAATGTTACAAGAGCAGCTACTTATAATTGAATTAAGCAATTTACTAATTCAGGCAGTTTTAAAACTAAAGATAATCGTTCTATTGAAGAAAATGAATTAATTAAATTAAGAAAAGAATTAAAACAGTTACGAATGGAAAATGATATTTTAAAGCAAGCAGCACTAATAATAGGCAGAAAATAGAAATTATTGCTAAAAATAAAGTTAAATATAAAATTCGCACAATGTGTCGTTTTTTAAAACTTTCTAAATCAACATATTATTTTAATTTAAAGGAAAAAGAAAAAAACAAAATAATATTTATGATGAAGCTGTTATTAGTGCTTTTAAAAAAAATAAAGAAGTTTATGGAACAAGAAGATTAAAAGTTGTTCTAAAAGAAAAGAATATTTATTTGTCACGCAGAAAAATTAAAGAAATTATGTTTATTCATAATTTAATATCAAAATACACTAAATTATCATTCAAAAATCATCATAATAAAGTCAACGATAGTCAAATAACCAATATCGTTAATAGAAACTTTAATAATAGGCTTAAAAATGAAGTTATTGTTAGTGATTTAACTTATGTTCAAGTTAATGGTAAATGAAACTATATTTGCCTATTAATTGACCTATTTAACCGCGAAATTATTGGACATAGTGTAGGTACTAAAAAAGATGCATCATTAGTACATCAAGCATTTATGCACTCAAATCGTTGTTTAAAAGATATTCAAATATTTCATAGTGATCGCGGTAATGAATTTAATAATAAAATTATTGATAAACTTTTACTAGCATTCAATATTAATCGCTCTTTAAGCAAAAAAGGTTGTCCTTATGATAACGCTGTTGCTGAAGCAACTTTTAAAACTTTCAAAATTGAATTTATTAATGATAAAAATTTTACATCATTAATCCAATTAAAATTAGAATTATTTGATTACATCAACTGATATAACAACATAAGAATTCACAGCACTTTAAACTACTTAACTCCAGTTAATTATCAAAAATAAATGTCTACCAAAAAATAGTCCTAAAAAGGGTTGCCATTCCATTTTTCCATCGGCAAAATTGAGGCTTTTTAATAATCTGTGTATCTTTGTTTTACAAAGTTACTAATTTAGATTAATTCTGTCTTCAAATTTTATCATAAAATGAGCAATTGCTGTATTTCAATTTTGAATAGGCAATGTTCATTTTTTTGTTATATTTTCAATTGCCAAGTAAAATATTTTGAAAACTGCCATATCATTAGGAAAAACTTTTTTATTTCCGATGATTTTTCGTAATTGACTATTAACAGATTCAATAGCATTTGTAGTATAAATCACTCTTTTGATTTCTACTGGATAACTAATAAAAACCATTAAATTATCTCAATTTTTATATCAAGATTTAGTAATTTGAGGATATTGTTTATTTCATTTACTTTCAAACGATTCTAAAGCTTGCATTGCTTGTTCTTCACTACATGCACTATAAATTGGTTTTAAATCTGCAACTAGACCTTTTCGATGTTTGTATGAAACATATTTTAAACTATTTCTAATTTGATGAACAATGCATAATTGATGTTCTGTTTTAGGATAAACTGATTGTATTGCTTCTGACATGCCTGTTAAATTATCACTACAAGCAATAAGAATATCATTTAAGCCACGATTTTTCATTTCTGTGAAATTAGATAATCAAAACTTAGAACCTTCATTTTCACTAATTCATAATCCTAAAACATCTTTTTTGCCTTCTAAATCAACTCCTAATGCTATATAAACTGATTTGTTAATAATCCGTTTATCTTGTCGTACTTTAACTACTATACAATCAAAATAAACAATAGGATAAATACTTTCTAATGGTCGATTTTGTCATGCTTTAACATCATCAATAACATCATCAGTAATTTGACTAATAACACTTTCACTAATATCAGCACCATGATATAACTCTTGCAACTGCATTCTAATGTCAGATAATGTCATTCCTTTTGCATACAAGGAAAGAACTTGTTGATCAAAACCATCAAATCTTCTTTGCCTTTTAGGAACTATTACAGGAGTAAAATTACTATTGCGATCTCTTGGTACATCAATTTCAATTTTACCTTGTTGAGTTATTAATTTTTTTGAACTTGTACCATTACGAGCATTTTCAGTAGTACTATGTTGATTTTTTTCATATCCTAAATAATTTTGCATTTCAGAATTCAACATTTTTTCAACTAATCTTTTTGTTAATTCTTTATATAAACCGCCAGGTTTAAAAACTGTTGTTAAATCTTCAGTATTTTCTAGTAATAAATCTACTGCTTTTGATATTGGATCATTATTATTAAAGTTATCTTTTTTAGCCATCTGTAACTCACTCTTTCTAGTCATTTAATTATATTTACTAGAATTAATTAAACATAGTTATTTTTGTAAGTTACACAGATTACTAAACATTTCCTATTTTTTAGTTTGGTTTTTGTTTTACCTTTATTAGGATAGACTTTTACCAGTTGTTAATACTTTGGTACAAACTATTTATATGCAGTATTTAAGTTCTTTTGCTGGATTACATACTGTGACACTTTTTATTAAGTCGTTCTTTTATGATAGTTTATACACTTTACCTTTGCCTATTCTTGCTTTAATAAATGTTAGTTTTGTATTTTATTTAATTTTAGGATTATTTAGATTTACAAGACATTAGGAGTGAAATTATGTTTATACCTTTTATTACAACCGTTATGCAATTATTTGCTTCAATTTTTATGAAGTTTTTTAGTTTTCCACTTGGTGATTTAGGTTTTAATTTAGGTACGTTAATGATATTTTTGATTTTGCTTAGATTTGCATTTAGGGTTATTTTACCCGAGTTGATGTTGCCAACATTAGGGTTAGGATATGCTGTTAAGTTTATTGGTAAAAGTTCTGTTTCTTTGGGTGTTGGTACTGGTCAACAAATTGCTAAGAGTTATCAGAGACGTGTTGAAAAAGTAAAAACAAGAAATAAACAACAAGGTAAGTTTAAAGGTGGTGCTGGCGGTAATAAGTTTACTGGTAGTTCAACTCGTGACTTTGGTATTGGTGATTAATTATGTCTAATTTTGTTTTTAGTATATTGCATTTTATTTTTATATTTTCTAGTAAAGATATTCAAATATTTTTAAATCAACCAAATATTACTAATGAAGTTTATATTTTGTTTAATTTGACTTTTTGATTGGTATTGGGTGTATTTTTTAATTTTATTTATCGTGCTATTAAATTTGTTTTTAGGTCATTGTTTGGGTAGGTGTTAAGTATGAGTGTTTTAGAAATTTACAATAAAATACATCAATGTATAGTTGACTATTGAACTATGTTTATAGGTAATCCAGTTGATGATTTTACTACTATTTTATGAAATTTAGTAATTTATGGAACTCAGTTTTTTATTGGATTTGTTTTGTTTTATGGTTCATGGTGAATTTTAAAATGTTTATTTGGTAAATAATTATGTGATTTAAGTTTGCAAAATTATTTTTTGTTGTAAATACTTCTGTTCAAGCACCAACTAGTTTAATTGCTTCAAATGACCCTAATATTGTTAATTATGATATTACAAAAGAAATGGTTAAACATGTTAAATACCATAGTTTTGATGATTGAGCAACAATTCCATGAAATTCTGCTTATTTTGATGTTGACCAACCGGATTTAAAATTAGTAAGTGGTGAATTTATTGGTAATCAGGGTACTTATATATGTTTTTATTATAGTGATACAGTTTGTGTTCCGTCACAAGAGATAAATATGGGGTCTGGTGTTTATACTTTTAATAGAAAACAATTGGATGAATTTTCACGTATTATGTTTAATCATAATTATGTTGCAGAAAAGAATACTAATCGTTTGAATTTTGTTAATGCTGATAGGAGAGTTATAAATTTTCAAACACAGTTAAATTTTGAAATTGATAAACCTTTAAGTTTTTATATTCAAGGTTTTATGTTTTATTTTGAATATGAATATTTTAAAACTTTTACTGCTAATTTTGTTTTTAGTTTTTTAGATAATGTTGGTGATACAAAGTATGTTTTTAAAGGTAAGGTTGATAATGATATTTATCAGCAAGATTTATATAATTTTGTTACTATGCCTATTCGTGTTCCAAATTTAAGACATTTAACAGTATTTTTTGATGTTCATGGTGATTCATTTTCACATATGTCACCACGGTTAAATTTTGGTCAAATTAATATTTTTTCAAGTGAGAAAGTACCCCAGTACCACCAAATAGTCCTTTTAATCCTGAGTATGAGCGTGTTAGTTGATATGATGTTTTTGGTCATTTGCGTAATTCTTTTAGGTGAGTACTTTATGGCGTTGTTGGTAAAGTTTTACCAGTAGAACCATTAAGAGAGTTTTTTACTAAACTTGACGGATTATTGAGACGTATTTTTGATGATACTATTAGTTCTGTTTTAAATGTTGATTTTACTAGTGGTTTAGAACAAGTTTTAACATTGTGAGTATTTTTAAAAGCAGTTGGGTTTTTAGTTGGTTAGGAGTTGAAATAATGCCTTGATATGGTTATGTTCTTTTAGGACTTTTATTATTAATAATATTGTATCCATTTTTAATAACTAGAAAAAATATAAAGATATTACAACGTGTAGGTAGTTATATTATTTCTGCACCTCCAAGAACTGGTAAATCTGCTCTTGCTTGTTGTTTAGCACAAAAACATAAAGGTAGAGTAGTAAGTCCTATTCCTATTAAAGTACGTAATGAATATAGTTATCGTTGTTCTTATGATGATGTTTTTAAATTTAATCAATTAAATAGTAATTATGCTTTTAAAGAGTGTGATATGGTTGTTTTAGATGAGTTAGGTTTGAAAATTAATAGTAATGATTTGTCACCCGAATTTAAAGAAACACAAGAAAGTTTAGGAATGTTTTGTAAGTTAATAGGTCATAATTTTAATGGAATTATGTATATGATTGAACAACACCCCGATAGAATACCAAAACAAGCACGTGAAAAAGTGGAATATATTGTGCAAGTTAAAAAAATGCGTATTTTGTTATTTTTAGTTAAGTTTAAACTAAATATTTATACTAATGTTGATGATTATAATAAAGTTGTATTATCTAAAAGACAAACAAAGCAAATAATTAAACGTGGTGGATTACCACCTAGTTATAGTGGTGAAACTATGACTTTTAGTTTATGATTTCCTAAGTCTTATTTACAAAGATATAATAGTCGTGCTTTAAATTATATTCATTCTTTAAAGAGTGAATTAAGTAATGTTAAAGACTATGAACAATCACAAGCATTAGATTTTACTGTTGATGATATTAGAGCAGTAGGATTAGATAAGTTGGATAATATATTACAAACTGAAAAGAAAGAAACTGAAAATACTGTATGCCGTACTTGTTATTATAGAAATAAATATTCTAAGAAAAATAAGAAAGATGTTAAAATAGAGTAAACCTATATTATTGGTCGAAGCCAACCAGAACCTTGGTTGGTTGGCCGTGGCGTTTACGCCACTGGGGTAAGTTGCGAAGCAACTAGGGGCAACGCCCCTATATACTAGAATTATTTTTAAAAAATAAATATTTTTATAAGAGTTAGTTATAACTTTTAATTATTTATTTTGTAATCGATAATTTTGTGTAAAAATAATTATTAAATCTTTGATAATACTTGTTTTTTTAAATAAGTTTCTATATAATTATTAATGCTTTAAGCAATGTAGTCCCGGTAAAATTACACTGTAAGGAGAAAAAAATGCGTCAAACAACAATGAATTTCAGTAACATTGAAAAAAAGTGATATGTTATTGATGCCAGTGGTTTAATTTTAGGACGTCTTGCAACTAAAGTTGCAATGATATTGCGTGGTAAAAATAAACCTTCATTTACACCACATTTAGATTGTGGAGATTATATCATTATTATTAATGCAAACAAAATTAAATTAACAGGTAATAAATTACAAGATAAGAAGTATTATAACCATTCACAATATCCTGGTGGATTACGTGTACGTAATGCACAAAGTATGATTGCTAAAGATGCTTCTGAATTAGTAGAGATAGCGATTAAAGGTATGCTACCAAATACTACCTTAGGTCGTAAGCAATTTACACATCTTCATGTTTATAACCATGATCAACATCAACATCAAGCCCAAAACCCCGAAGTTTTAATATTAGGCCAAGAGGAGTAGACTTTTATGACAACATCTAATAAACCCGTAACTTATTCAAGTTCAGGCGGACGTAAAACGTCAACTGCCCGTGTTCATTTAAAAAATACTGGTCAATCAAAAATATTAATTAATGGTTTTGAGCCTTTAAAATATTTAGAACAAGAAATCTTAGTTCAAGATATGTTATTACCTTTAAAAGTAACTAATACGTTAGAAAACTTTGAAATTAATATCAAAGTTGAAGGTGGCGGAAGAACTGGTCAAGCTGGTGCAGCACGTTTAGCTTTATCTAATGTTTTAGTTAAGGTGTCAGAAGATTATCGAACATTATTAAGACAATTTGGATTATTAACTCGTGATGCACGTAAGAAAGAACGTAAAAAATATGGTTTAAAAGCAGCCAGAAAAGCACCACAATTTTCAAAACGTTAATATAATAAAAAAAGAGTCTCAGACTCTTTTTTTATTATTTTTATAGTATTACTAGAATTTTATATATTATTTTTGCTTATAATTTATTTTTTTATTTAAATAACTTTCTTTTTTTAATTTGTATTTCTTTAGATAAATTGGAGGTGTTTTTATTATAAACACTATATATGTTTAAAATAAGCATATCAATAATTTGTTTTAAGAATAATGTAAAATTAATTTACAAAAATTTAATAAAATTAAGGAGAGATTTTAATTTATGCCAAAAGAAATTAGAAGAAAAAGAAAAGTTATTGTAGGAATGGTTGGTGGGACAGTTTTGGCTGGTGGATTAATCGGGGGTATTATAGCAATTTCTGAAATATTAGTTCAAAATGAGGGGGTATATCAAGAAAAATTAAATATTTTTAATTGACCTGAATCTTATGGTGCAATATCAACTTTATTAAATATAAAAAATGATTTATATGTCGGAACTAGTAATGGTGTATATAAAATTAAAGATAATGCAAGTAATACAAAAGATAAAATAATAACACCAATTACTGGTATTAATGGTTATATTTCTAGTTTAGTTGTTACTAATGATGGAACTGTTTATGTAGCAACTTTTGCTAATGGACTTTTTAGATATTCTCCTGAACAAAATATTTTGACACAAATATCAGAAATAATAGGAGAAGTTTATAGTTTAGTAGTTATGGGCAATAATGTATATGTTGGAACAAGAACTTCTGATTGTTATGGTAAGTTATTTATGATTGAATCTAATAGAAAAGTATCAGAAATTAAGGATTGAATTGAAACATATGGTGAAGTTAGAAGTTTAGCGGTTATTGATAATGATTTGTATATTGGTACTAAAACTGGTACATATACTGGAAATTTATTAATATTTAAACCTAATGGAATATTAGAATTGTTAAAAAAATGAAATCAAAATAATGGTGAAGTTTGGAGTTTAATAGTTTTTGGTAATAATTTATATATTGGAAGCAAAAATTATAATGATAAAACTAATCAAAATTATCAAGGGAAGTTATTTTTTAAAAGAATAAAATAAAATTATTAAAAAAATAAAAAACATTATAATAAAAATATTATAATGTTTATAGAATATTTAGTTAAAACAAACCTTAGCAAAATTAAGTTTCATTTTTAAAATATTAATAAGATAAAGTATATTAATAAAAATTAATGAACATAGTAATTATTAATTATTTCAAAATTGAGGCTTTTTAATAATCTGTGTATCTTTGTTTTACAAAGTTACTAATTTAGATTAATTCTGTCTTCAAATTTTATCATAAAATGAGCAATTGCTGTATTTCAATTTTGAATAGGCAATGTTCATTTTTTTGTTATATTTTCAATTGCCAAGTAAAATATTTTGAAAACTGCCATATCATTAGGAAAAACTTTTTTATTTCTGATGATTTTTCGTAATTGACTATTAACAGATTCAATAGCATTTGTAGTATAAATCACTCTTTTGATTTCTACTGGATAACTAATAAAAACCATTAAATTATCTCAATTTTTATATCAAGATTTAGTAATTTGAGGATATTGTTTATTTCATTTACTTTCAAACGATTCTAAAGCTTGCATTGCTTGTTCTTCACTACATGCACTATAAATTGGTTTTAAATCTGCAACTAGACCTTTTCGATGTTTGTATGAAACATATTTTAAACTATTTCTAATTTGATGAACAATGCATAATTGATGTTCTGTTTTAGGATAAACTGATTGTATTGCTTCTGACATGCCTGTTAAATTATCACTACAAGCAATAAGAATATCATTTAAGCCACGATTTTTCATTTCTGTGAAATTAGATAATCAAAACTTAGAACCTTCATTTTCACTAATTCATAATCCTAAAACATCTTTTTTGCCTTCTAAATCAACTCCTAATGCTATATAAACTGATTTGTTAATAATCCGTTTATCTTGTCGTACTTTAACTACTATACAATCAAAATAAACAATAGGATAAATACTTTCTAATGGTCGATTTTGTCATGCTTTAACATCATCAATAACATCATCAGTAATTTGACTAATAACACTTTCACTAATATCAGCACCATGATATAACTCTTGCAACTGCATTCTAATGTCAGATAATGTCATTCCTTTTGCATACAAGGAAAGAACTTGTTGATCAAAACCATCAAATCTTCTTTGCCTTTTAGGAACTATTACAGGAGTAAAATTACTATTGCGATCTCTTGGTACATCAATTTCAATTTTACCTTGTTGAGTTATTAATTTTTTTGAACTTGTACCATTACGAGCATTTTCAGTAGTACTATGTTGATTTTTTTCATATCCTAAATAATTTTGCATTTCAGAATTCAACATTTTTTCAACTAATCTTTTTGTTAATTCTTTATATAAACCGCCAGGTTTAAAAACTGTTGTTAAATCTTCAGTATTTTCTAGTAATAAATCTACTGCTTTTGATATTGGATCATTATTATTAAAGTTATCTTTTTTAGCCATCTGTAACTCACTCTTTCTAGTCATTTAATTATATTTACTAGAATTAATTAAACATAGTTATTTTTGTAAGTTACACAGATTACTAAACATTTCCTCAAAATTTTCGATTGCATCTCAAAAATTATTATTTTTTTCTCTTATTTTAAAAACAAAAATAATTACTATGAATAGAAATACTGTATATAGTAAGATTGGAGTGATAATTATACAAAAAATAACTCCAATTTGTAATTGAATTCAAGGATAGTAATTATCAGGAAAATGACTTAAATTACAGAAAGAACTTGCTGAAGTGCTAATAGTATAACTTAAACCAAAATGTTTTAACATTGTATATCCATCTTTAAAATTTGAATGGCATTGTTCATTATTATTGAATTTAAAATAAAAGTTACTAAATCAAATTAAGTATAGACCAGTAATTATAATTAAAACCGTGATTGCAAATAATATTATAGTTGTTAACTTTAATATTTTAACTTTTTTCATTTTGATACCTCTTTAAATATAAAAAAACATTTTTAGATAATAAAAATAATAAGTTAAAAACTATATTATTTTATGTAAAAATGATAACAAATTTATATTGTTTTTACAATTATTGATTGTATAAGCAAAGTTTTAATTAATTATATAAATGAATAATATTAAGAAAATATTTGAATATTTTCTTAATATTATTTTGATTTATTAATTTGATTCAATATTCTACTTGCATCTAAATTAAATGGTATTACAATAATTTCATAGTGAATAATTTCGCGATTAGGGTATCCAAATTTTGTTACTATTTCTTTAAAACTTAGATGAAATAGTGTTGCTAATTCTAATGTTTCAAATGCTTTATATTTTATGTCATCACTTTGATTTGTTTTATATTTTAATAAATAAATTTCTTTGAGTTTTATTTTCATTTCATTTTTATTGCCATTCATTTTTTTACCTCTCAAACTTATATAATTTAACAAGTAAATTATATATAAATTATATCATTTTACTTAATTCATATTTAGTATTTTTTATTAAAAAATTTTAATAAATATACAATAAAAATATGATTATGAAAACGTAGGTGATTTTGCAATAATATCATCATTAATTTTTTCTATATTCTCATTCTCATTTATATCTTTTATATCATCATCATTTAGTGTTGCTTCTTTTCCTAAATTTTGATTTCATTTTTCAATTTTTAAGATATGTATTTTAATCTTTGTCATTCTCAATCCCCTCTTAATAAAAAACCTTGTATGAATAAATTATACAAAAAATTTTTTTTACTTTTAAAAATATAAATTTTTATTATAAGAATATTAAATAAAAATTAAATAAAATATTGTTATTATATATTGCAATCGTGCTTGAACAAATATATAATATCTCTGTTGCTCTTTTTGGGACTATAGCTCAGCTGGTTAGAGCGCACGCTTGATAAGCGTGAGGTCGATGGTTCAAGTCCATTTAGTCCCACCATTATATGTGAAATTATGAAATAAACAGTTTTGTTTATTTTTTTTATTATTTAAATCAAATTGAAATTATAATAAAGATATAAATCAATTAATTTATTAAGGATATAAAAAGTTATAATAAAAACCTATCATTAATCAGATATTTTAATTAGTGATAGGTTTTTAGTAATTGTTATTCAATGTCAATATCTTTAATATTATTAATTTTTTTATTTTTGAATTATAAATTAATATATAATATATCAGTATTAAGCATATTAATCATATAGTAATTATTATATTTAAGTAGTTAGGAGAATGAGTATGAAAAAACAAGAAATATTAAAACCAGTTATTAATAGTTCTTTAGTTGAAGATGATGTTAATGCTAAATCAAAAGAAAAACATAAATTTCTAAATTTTATTAAATCATATTTTAAAAACTGACGTAATCATTATAACCGTAATGTAATAGTTAATCCTGAAGATGCTCAATATGCAATTTTAATTCGTGATTTTACTAAACAGTTTAAAAAATTTAAAGCTGTTGATAATGCTATTATTAAAGTTAAAAAAGGTACTATTCATGGTTTTATTGGTCCAAATGGATCAGGCAAAACCACTACTATTAAATGTTTAATTAGCGCTATGGTTGAAACACACGGTGATTTAATTATTCATGGTAAGCGTTCATGAACAGTTGAAGCAAAAAAACAAGTTGGTTATATTCCAGAAGCTGCAAGATTTCCTAAACGAATTACTACTTATGATTATTTAATTTCAATGGGACAAATTAGCGGTTTGAAATATAAAGTTGCTAAGGAAAAGACAGAAATGATTTTAAAGGAATTAGATTTATGAAAGTTTAAAAAACGTAACCCTAATGCTTATTCTTCGGGTATGAAGAAAAAGGTGTTATTAGCACAATCACTATTAAATAATCCAGATGTCTTAATTTTAGATGAACCAGCCGCTAATCTTGATCCAACAGCGAGAACAGAATTGTTTAATGATTTAAGAAAACTTCGTGAGCAAGGTAAAACTGTTTTTATTTCATCACATATTTTATCTGAATTACAAAATTTAGCTGATGAAGTTACTGTTTTAAATTATAGTAAAGTTGTTTATACAGGATTGGTTAATAAAACTGATTCATTATATGAAATAAGTTCTAATAATGATAATAATAAATTAATGAAGTTATTAATAGATAAAAAATTTTCAGTAGATGTTAATGAAAATCGTTTATTGGTAAATATTAAAACTGAGGCACAAGTTGCAGAAGTATTAGCAATTGCTTTAAATGCTAATATTATCATTACTTATTTAAAACCATATACTGTTGATTTACAAACAATGTATGAACGAATTGTTATGGAAGCCAATGATAAAAATAAGAAGGGAGAAAAATAATTCCAATATTTCGTTATACTTTTAAAAAGATGATTGCTACTCCTTCAACTTGAATTATTTTTATTATAACTTTAATTTTTCTTGCCTTATCTTGGTCTTTAATTTCGTTATTTGTGGGTTCTGAAGCAATAAAACAATTAACTTATGATCAAGCATTAAATTTTTATGTACCACAATGAAAAGTATTATCATTCTCGGTACTTTTATCAATTATGATTTTTGTATTTATTTCAGTTAAAGCAACACAAGTTTTTCGTGATGAAATTGATGATGGTACTTTATTGATTTTAGTATCAAAACCAGTTAGTAGAACTAGAATTTGGACTGAAAAGTTATTATCTTTACAAGTGGTAATTATTTTATATTTATTTTTATCTATTTTTATTGCTAGTTTTGTCATTACTATTCCTGGCATTGGTAGTTCAACTATTTATAGTGCGGTATTTCCTTATTTATGAATTTTATTTGGTGTTGCTATTATTTTTGATTTAATTATTTCTTCAATTGCTATTTTATTTTCATTAATTTTAAATGCTAAGGCTTTAGTTGCAATTATGATTGGAATGGCTGCTTTATTCAATATTTTTGCGACATTAATTAATGGTTTAGTAACATTTGATCCTACATATTATGTTGTTTCACAGTCATTAGCAGTTTATAATAATGTAAAAGCTAAATTAGATAAAACTGATATTGATTGAATTAATGATGTATATAGAAAAAACCCAACAACTACTATTGAATCTATTCAAAAGGCTATGTTTAGTATTTACGATACATATATTAAAGAAGTTAAGTATCCAAATAATTATGATTATCAAAAAGAACAAACAATAGTATTAGCAATTAAGAATGGTAGTACTATTACTCCACCAACTACTGATGCTCCTAAAGACTTAGTTACTCATATTTACAATATTAGTAATGCTTTTCGTCAATGAAAAGAACAAAGTTTTGAAGAATTAATGACAGGTAAAAAAGTTGGACTTGATAACCTTGGTCCCAAAAGATCAAATGGTGTTGGTAGCAATGATGTTGATTATTCAGTAAATCTTATGATTACGGGTTTAAATACATCTCTTTCTCAATCACAATATGATGCTCTTAATACTAAGACATCACAAGTTAAAGCAATGCGTTATTTAAATATTTTTTATCAATTAAAATATATTTGAGATGGAATATCGACTAAACAAGGTTCAATCTTTTCTTATCCAAGGAAGTATGCTATGACAGCAGATCCTTATTTAGTTAGTTTTAATAAAGTTAACACAAATTATGAAGTTGATACCAATAAAGCAACTAATAGTAAAATTCTTAATTTTCCAGTTTTATTGACTGTCTATGTTTTGCTTGGTATTGGTTTATTTTGTTCTTCATGATTAGTATTTAATCGTAGAGATTTTACTTAGTAGTTTAAGTATTTTTTATATATTAAATTTCAAACCTCATTATTTAAATGATGTAAAATTATTATTATAATATAGAGCAAATTAATGATAAGGGTGAAATTATGAAAATTAGTGGATTTAAAATTAATAATAGAGCAAATCCACATAAAATTAGTAATTTTTTTGCTACTAAAAAATGATATTTATTAGCATTAATGATTATTATTCCAGCAGTATTGCAACAAATATTATCAGCATCAATGAATTTACTAGATAATATTATGGTTGGAGAATTAAAGGATAGTTTTATTAGTGATTTAAAGCCAATGAATAATCATATTAGGGATATTTTTACTTCATTAGGACTTTGAGATAATTGAAGTTGATGAAAAGATAATGGTTTAGAACATTTTTATCATTTGCAATATTCAGCAGGACAAATTGCTGTTTCGGGAGTTACTGCTTCTAATCAAATTTTTGTTATTACTTATGCCGTTATGGGAGGTTTTATCAACGGTGTTAGTATTTTTGGTGCTCAATTTTATGGAGCTGGAAGATATGCTTCTTTAAGACAAACAGTAAGAATGAGAATTATTTTTGGATTTTTAATTGGAGTAATAGTTATTATTTTATCTTATACAGTAGGTGAATATTTAATTTCTTATACTACTAGTCCTAGTAGTGCATTGGATAAATTTAATCAATTATGTGCTGCTAAAGGATTAACTCTTAATGATATTAATGAGTTAAAGGACATTTTAAATTATAATCATCCTTTTAGTGAAAATTCACTTATTGATTTTATGAATATTCATAATATTGATAAAAATGATCCCCAATTTGTACAAATTATTTTACGTTATTATGAATTTCATTTAGCATCTTTAGCAACAGCACAAGGTATTGATTATAATCAATGAATTGTTTTTTCTTATCCATTGTTAGGAATAAACTTTGCTTTTGTTTCAGTATTTCGCGAAACAAAACGTGGTTATATTTCATTAATATTAACTTTTGTTTCAGTATTTATTAACTTTTTATTAAATTTATTATTAATTAATGGTATTGGTGCAGTTACAGGAATTGGAGCACGAGGTTCAGCAGTTGCTACTTTAACAGCGAGAATTGCTCAGTTGGCATTAATTAGTGGTTTTATTATATGAAAGAAATATGAATTTCAACCAAAAGTTTTGAAAATGTTTAAGATTAGGGGTGATTTATTTAAAAAAATTATAATTAAAACATGGCCATTAATGTTAAATGATTTATTATTTGCAGTTGCTACGACAATGATTATTAGATTAATTTCGCAATGAAGCTTTGAAGCATTAAGTGGTTCGGCAATTGCTTCCACGATTAATACCATGTTCTATACTTTATATATTGGATTTGGTATTGCTTCTTCGGTGTTAATTGCCAATCGTTTAGGTGCCGATGATTTGATTGGTGCTAAATATAATGCTAAACATTTAATTAGGTTAGGCTTTTTTGTATCATTATTTTTTGCTGGCTTATTAGTTTTATCTTCATTTTTTTTACCACAATTATTATTTAATGCAACAACAGAAGCCTTACGAATTTCTAGTTGAATTATGCGTGTTGATGCTATAGTTTTTAGTGCTTATACTATTTTGTATACTTGTATTTATGCATTTCGTGCTGGTGGCTTAGCAATTACTGTTTTACTTGTTGATAGTTGTTTTACTTGGTGTTTTTCAATATTAATTTTATTTATTGAGGTACATTATAGTCCTTTAGATATTGTTTATATTTATGCTATTATGCGTTCTTGTGATGTTCTTAAGATGATTATTTCTTTATTTATTTATCATCGTGGTAAATGAGTAAGAAATTTAGCAAGTAGTATGAATAAAGTATATCCAGAATCTCCACCAGTAATTGATATACCAAAAGCAAAAGATAAAGTTGATATTGCTAATTTCTAAAAATTGAAAATTTCTTTAATATATAATTTAAATAAACGCCATAAAAGGCGTTTATTTAAATATGTTTAATTTTTAAAATTTTACTATTCTTGAATTACTTGGCTTTATTCTTTGCTTATAATTTTTTGTTGGAATATCATTTTCATATTTACGTAGTGTTTGTTCTCAAGGGATGTCCTTTTCTTTTTGTTTATTAATGGGGTTAGATATTTGTAGTTTTGGTTGCATTTTTAGAGGTACTGAAATATCTGAATTTAAAGAATCTGTTGATGTGGATTTTGAATTAAAACCTTCATCACTACTGTTAGATAATAATTGATTTTCCAAATCAGAAATTTTTTCACTAAGTTGAAATATTTCTGATTCAAATTGTTCAACCATTTGTTCATTGACTTCGACAATTGTTTCTTTTTCTTGCTGTTCTTTTTGATTTAATAAATCAATTAATAAATTATTGTTATTATTTAACAAATTATTTTTATCTTCTAATAATTTGTTTTCATGTTCAGTTATTTGATTAATATTAGTTATTAAATTTGCATATTCTGTTTGTTTTTCAATATAATTTGAATTTAAAATATTAATTTTTTGTTGATTATTTAATTTTGTTTTTTTAAATAATTCACAATTTATTTCTTCTGTTTCAATTAAATTATTAATACTTTTATTTTTATTTATTTTTCCAAATGAAAAAAGATTAATAAAAAAATTTTTAATTTTGTTAATTTTTTGTTCCTTTAATTTATAGATTTGAATATTAAATTGAAATACTTTATCTTCTATTTCTTTATTTTGTTTAATTCAAAATTGAATAGTTTTTTGATAATTATTAATTTTTTTTCAATTTTCTCACTTTTTTGAATAAGTTTTATTTTTTCTGCTTTTAAATTTAGTAGTTGTTTTTTAATTTTTTCTATAGTTTCATAATTTATTAAATAAGTTTTGTTAGTAAATAATTGCTCTTTTTTAATTGTTTTCATTTTGTCCCCCTTTTAAAATAAAAACCTATTTGTTAAAAAATAAAACAATAGGTCAAAAACTATATTTTAGATTACAAGTATTATATCTAATATTTTTTTATAAACGAAAAATTACTTTATTTTTAATATTTATTATAATAAATTATTTTAGTAATAAAATGAAATATTAAATTTTATTAAAATCAATATTTGTGATATTATTATTAATAATTTAATATATGTTCATTACTAATATAAGTATTTTTTATTTATATTAGTTTTTTATTAAATTATATTAATCAGAAGGATATTTTTCATAGATTAGAAAGAGAGAAATAAAAATGGATATTAGTAAATCTTCATTTGCTTCTTCAATGCAAGATGAAAATAATTATGTAGTGGAAATTGTTAAACCTTCACTATCAAGAAAAAAAAGTTTTCGAAAAAAATTTAAAAAAAATTTTGTAAAAAATTTACCTATAATAGCTGCCGGTACTGCTACAGTAGTAACATTAGCCGCTGGTGGAATTGATGGCTTTCAATGTTCTGATTTAGGAATAGCAGCTAGTGCAGGTACATCTGGTGCTATGATGGGTGCAGTTATTAAAGCTACGATTAAACAAAATAAACAAGAGAAAGTAGAACTAGAAGATGAGAATAATGAAAAATCAAGTATTCTTCAGAGAAAATTAGAAGAATTACAATTAGAAACAGTAAGAGCAAAAATTGTTAAAAAACAATTAGAAAGAACTAAAGTTGAACTTGAATTAGTTAAAGTAAGAGAAGAATTAGCAAAACTTAATAACATAACTAGTTTAAATATTACTTCATCACCGATCCCTCAAGAATTTAATTTAACAAAAGTAGTAAATGTAGAAACAAGTAATAATTGTTCATTATCAATTCATAAAAAAATAAGTACATATATATAAAAATGTAAATAAACAATTGAAAAGGATAAAAGATATGGAAACGCAATTACAAAATTTAAATAATTGTAATAATGAAACTGTTGTTATTGCAAAAAAAACTTTAGATAAAGAAAATAAAAAATTTTATTGAAAAACTGGTATTCAAGCTGTTATAAGTACTGCTGCTATTACTGGCTTGTTTGTAAGTGGTGTTGGGTTAGTACCAATATCTATTTTTTCTGGAAGTGTAATAATTGGTAATACACTTTCAATTTGAGCAGAAAGAAAAAGAAGAAAAAATATCAAAAAATTTTTTCAAGAATGAAATAAAAAATTAAATAAGGAATTAGAAATTAGTAAAATAAGATCAGAAATACAAAAAGAAAGATTAGAAACAGAAAGATTAGAAGCAGAAAATTTAATTAAGCAAGAAGAACTTGAACAATTAAAGTTAGAAATAAATGAAAAAGAATTAATTATTTTAACTAAACAAATAGAATATAAAAAAATAGAATTAGAAAAAAGGAAGATAGAAGCAGAAAATTTGATTAGGGAAAAAGAACTTGAACAATTAAGTCTAGAAAGAAGTAGGGTACAACAAGATATTTTAACTAAGCAGTTAGACCTTGCAAAATTAGAAATGACTACCACGTTAGAAGCAGATAAAAGATTAGTACAATCTCAATTAAATAGTACATTAAAAGTAGAAAGTTTATTTGATATTTTAGAAAAAAATAGATTAGCAAAAAAAGAGAGTAGAAGGAAATTTTTTGAAGATGAATCATTAGATGAAAGATTAAATATTGAAGAAATTAATAAATCAGAATCACAAAATCAACAATTTTTAACAAAAAATTATTCGCAAGAACATTGCAAATTTAAAGTTTATTAAAAATATTATGATACATTTTTATTAAGTTAAATCTAAATTTTAATTTTCAAGAAGTATTTTTATAAAGGTTATATTTTCATTTATATTTCATAATTGTCGTTAAACATGTTAATCATCATTTATGATAGAATTTAATATATGAGATTTTAGAGTTGTGAGGTTTTAGTATGGAAGTGTCAGCAGAGAATTATAGAAACATTAATTCTCATAATCGTTGAGGAATTATTGTTAGTTCGGGGTTAATGGCAATAACTTTGATTATAAGTTGAGTATTATGACTTATACTTTATCGTACTAATGCTAATGAGATTTTAGTAATTTTAACTGAAGTAATTAATAGTAAAGGCATTACATTTACTCTTACTTTTCAGATTTTAACAATTTTTACTTTAATTTTTTCGGTTATTACTCTAGTGTTTATTACAATTCCATTTATTTTTTTAAATAAATATAGAGTAATAACTTTAGTATGAGTATTAATAGTAGTAGTAATTTCGCTTGTCTTACTTATTGGTTCAGGATTATTAATAAGTTATGGTTATAAAAAAATTTATAGTTATGTTATGGACAAAAAAATTATTAATGTTTTATTTTTTATTTTGCCTTGAGGCTTTGCATTAATTTGTAGTTTCTTTTTAGTACTTTTTTCTTTATGATTAATAATGGCTAATCTAAGAAATAAATCAAAAAAAGCATTATCATTGACAAATAATAATGCTTTATCAGCAACAGAAATATCCGCGAGTGTTGAACAAAATTCTCTTTTTGGTGAACAAACTATTGGACCATCATTTACAGATCTATTTTTTAATGAACACGATAAATCAACACAAGGTATAAATATAGTTATTAATAATACTGGTGGAGGTGCACTTCCACAATCAAAATTACTTGATTATCAAGTAACTAGTAATCCGAATCCTGTTCAAACTAATAACAGTAGTAATTTTGTTAATAGCGAAGTAACTTGAACACCACAACAAATTGAAGAAGTATGAAATAAAGGAGAAATTATTGATGATTATAATCCACAGTTATATCGAAAAGACTATGCAGGTGCGCTAATGTTTAGGAATAACTTTATTAGTAATGTTAAACTTGATGATGATCCTAAAAGTTATAATTGAACTATTATACATCAACGACCTTTATTTCATGGAGGCACTTCTGATATTAGTAATTTACAACCAATGAATAATACTAATGCTATTACTAAAGGTAATAATTATCCACGTTGAAAAACAGCTATTGCTTTTAATGGAAAACAAAATTTTTTAAAACAAAAATCATGAAAAGATAAAAAATAGAGTATTAATCATTAATTTAATTGAAGATTATATTGAGCATATTATAAATATAATTGGTATTTTGCTTAGTTGTTAATAATTTAAATTTAATTACACTATTATCTTTTAAAATTTATTTGTTTATGGGAAAATGTATATAATAATTAAAAGATAGGAGCAATTAATCATGCAAGTTATTGTCCATGGAAAAAATATTAATATTACTTATGAAATTAAAAATGCTGTTGATAAAAATTTTAATTATTTACAAGAAAAGTATTCTAAATATATTAAAAAAGATATGATTGCTAAAGTTGGTATTGAAAGAAATAGTAATCATACATATAATATTTCCGTTCATATTCAGTTATTAAATAATAATTTTTTACAGTGTTTAGTAGAAAATCACGATCTTTATGTTGGCATTAATAAAACATTGGTTCCGTTGGAAAAACAATTAAGTCGTTTAAAAACTGTTGCTGATAAAACTGGTGCTGAAAGCGTTGGTCAATTTATAACTAAAGAAATTCTTGATGATAATAGTGAAGTTATTATTGACGTAACAGAAAATAAAGATTAAAGAAAACGTTTATGAAAGTATACAATTATTAGCATTAGTTTTTTAGGGAAATGTTTAGTAATCTGTGTAACTCACTCTTTCTAGTCATTTAATTATATTTACTAGAATTAATTAAACATAGTTATTTTTGTAAGTTACACAGATTACTAAACATTTCCTTTCTTTTTTTGTTATCTTTAATTCTAAAATGTTTGATATAGTTATAGTAATAAAAAATATAATTGGATGGGTTACACTTTATTGGACACTAATTACGTAGACAAGTGAACAAATTAGTGAAAAGAAAGGAACTATAATTATGGCCAATATTAACTCATATTCAGATGAATTTAAAAAACAAATAGTAGCTTTATATCAAAGTGGTAAGTCAGTGTCTTGTCTTGCTAAAGAGTACAATGTTACAAGAGCAGCTACTTACAATTGAATTAAGCAATTTACTAATTCAGGCAGTTTTAAAACTAAAGATAATCGTTCTGTTGAAGAAAATGAATTAATTAAATTAAGAAAAGAATTAAAACAGTTACGAATGGAAAATGACATTTTAAAGCAAGCAGCACTAATAATAGGCAGAAAATAGAAATTATTGCTAAAAATAAAGTTAAATATAAAATTCGTAAAATGTGTCGTTTTTTAAAAATTTCTAAATCAACATATTATTTTAATTTAAATAAAAAAGAAGATAAAATTAAAAATAATATGTATGATGAAGCTGTTATTAGTGCTTTTAAAGAAAATAAAGAAGTTTATGGAACAAGAAGATTAAAAGTTGTTCTAGAAAATAAAGGAATTTATTTATCAAGACGAAAAATTAAAAAAATTATGAATAAACATAATTTAATATCAAAATACACTAAATTATCATTCAAAAATCATAATAACAGAGTTAATAATAGTCAAGTAACAAATCTTGTTAATAGAAATTTTAATAATAGGGTTAAAAATGAAGTTATTGTCAGTGATTTAACTTATGTTCAAGTTAATGGCAAATGAAACTATATTTGCCTATTAATAGACTTATTTAACCGCGAAATTATTGGACATAGTGTTGGATTTAAAAAAGATGCATCATTAGTATATCAAGCATTTATGCAATCAAATCGCTGTTTAAAAAATATACAAATATTTCATAGTGATCGCGGTAATGAATTTAATAATAAAATTATTAATAATCTTTTATTAGCATTCAACATTAATCGTTCTTTAAGCAAAAAAGGTTGTCCTTATGACAATGCTGTTGCTGAAGCAACTTTCAAAACTTTTAAGACCGAATTTATCAATGATAAAAATTTTACATCATTAATCCAATTAAAATTAGAATTATTTGATTATATCAATTGATACAACAACATAAGAATCCACAGCACTTTAAACTACTTAACCCCCATTAAATATCAAACACAAATGTCCACCAAAAAATAGTCCTAAAAAGGGTTGCCATTCCAAATAGAGATTTTTAAAAGTATTAATAATTTTTTTTGTATATTTTTCAATAAAAAAATCACTAATATCACTATTAGTTGCGTTATCTTTTATACAAATTTTATAAAAAATTATAGTTAAAGTAGTTGTATTATTAAATACTTCACTTACTTCTTTTTCAATTTCTTTTGTTAATTTTTTATTTATTGTTATTAGTGGAATTTTAATTTTATGATGTATATCATAAAATTCTTTTATTAATGTTTCTAAATCCATATTTTTTGTTTTATTAAATTCATTAGCAATTTTTTCATTAGTCAAAAATGTAATAAATTTTTGATCTAGAAACCCATTGACTGTTGTATAAAAATATATTATTTTTTCTATTAAAGTTTTGAATATATATTCACAAAAAACTTTAGCATATTCAGTGGGATCTGGTAAATAATTAGTAGATATTTTTAACATATTTATTGTTCCTTTCAAAATTATTAAATTTTATTATTTTCTATTATATAATGTTTAAGTATAAAAATAAGACAGTTAAGAATAAGTAATTATTTAATTATTATTGTATTAATATTAATTTTTAAAATTATAGATAGTATTTTATATTTAATAATTAGGTAGTTTAGTTTTTCTTAATTATGTTTTTATATAGAAAAAACCATTATCAATATATAATATCTTTATCTTTAAGATTATTATTGTCTTGATATATTATATTAGGTATAATGTAAGAGACTATAAAAATTATAAGAGATTTTATTTTATATAAATTTAATTTATTATTAATATAATAGGGGTGATTATGTGGAAAAAGATAAAGATATTATGAACATTATTAAAAAAGCATTATCAGAAAGTATTTTATCTGTCCCAGGTGTTGCCAATATTTATGAAAAAGATAATAATTATGGAATTAAAGTTAACAAGTCTGATTTAGGTTGAATTATTGATATTAATATAGTTTGTTTTTTTAATAATAATATTTGAAATATTATGAATCAAACTCAGAAAAATTTAAAATATATTGTTGAAAAGATTATTAAACATCAAGACTATATAGTACTTAACATTTTTGTTCATGATTTAATTGAAGAATAAAAGAAAATATAAGGTGAAATTAAATGAAAAAAATTGATATTAAAACCTTAAAAGTTATGCTTATTAGCGGTGCTAATAATCTTTATAATCATCATTTTGAAGTTGATAAATTAAATGTTTTCCCCGTACCTGATGGTGATACTGGAACAAATATGAATTTAACAATGATGAATGGTATAAAAGAATTAAATGGCAAAGAATATGATAGTTTAAAAACATTTGCTACTACTTTTTCTCGTGGTTTAATGATGGGTGCGCGTGGTAATTCTGGAGTTATTTTATCTCAAATTTTTCGTGGTTTTTTTCAAACTATAAAAACAAAAGATTTAAAAAATGATTTCATTAGTAATGAGGATTTATTAAAATCTTGAAAAAGTGCACAAGATTATGCATATCGTGCAGTTATGAAACCAGTAGAAGGTACTATTCTTACTATTATTAAAGATGGTGCTAGTTATATTAATGAATTAGAAATAACAGGCAAAGATTCGCTTTATATTTTTGAAAAATTACTAGAAGGAATGAATGAATCGTTAAAAAGAACACCTGATTTATTGCCAATTTTAAAAAAAGTAGGAGTTGTTGATTCGGGTGGTGCTGGTTTAGTTTATATTGTTGAAGGTATGGTGTATGGTTTAAAGCATGGTAAAGCTATTTCACCAAAGAAAAAATTAGAACAACAAGATACAGCAAAATTAGAAATGGTTTTAAATCAAGAAAACTTTGGTTATTGTTCAGAAGTTATTGTAAAACTAAATAAAGTTAGTAAGTTAGATTTTAATTTAAGCAAAATACGAACTGATTTAGAAACAATGGATGGTCAATCAATAGTTTTAGTAGATGATGAAGATTTAATTAAAGTTCATGTTCATACTTTAAAACCGGGTCAAATTTTAAATTATTTTCAGAAATTTGGTGAAATTTTAAAAGTAAAAATTGAAAATATGACGGAACAGGCAAAAGCACATACACAAACTATTAAACCAATTCGTAAATTAAATAATAAATTTGCTTTAATTGCTGCTGTTCCCGGTAGAGGAATTGAAACCTTTTTTAGAGATGAATTAAAGGTTAATAATATTATTATGTATTCAAAAAGAATTAATCCATCAACAGATGACTTTTTAAAGGCAATTGAAATTGTCGATGCAAAAAATGTTTTTATTTTACCAAATGATAGTAATTTATTTTTAGCAGCAGAACAAGCAAGAAAATTAGAAAAAAAATCAAAAGTTTTTGTATTACCTGCTAAAAATATTGCTCAAGGTATGCGTGCTGCTTTAAATTTTAATCCTGAATTAAGTGCAAAAGAAAATAATAAAAATATGTGAAGTGAAATTAAATATGCTGCTTTTGGTTATATAACAGTTGCTGATCGTGATGTTGAAATAGATGGTATTAAAATTGGAAAAAAACACTTTTTTTCTGCTGTTAGTTTTCGTAATAAAGATGGTAAAGAAAAAATTATTGCTTCAAATGAAAATTTATTTAATGTAATTAAAGTATTGTTTACTAAATTAATTTGAGATGGTGCAGAAATAATTACTATTTTTAAAGGTAAAGGTTATTCAAAAGATCAAATTAATTTTATGAAAAAAATTTTAGATGAAGATTATGATATTGAATATGAAATTGTTGATGGTGATCAAGAAGTTTATAACTTTCTTTTCGTGGTGGAATAATACTATGTTATAATATTGTAGACTCTATTCAAATAGTTAGAAAGGAGAAGATTATGACTAATTTATTATTATCCTCAGTTAATCCAAATGATCCAAAGACTTGATCAACTAGTTTAATTGTTTTAGCAAGCTTAGTGGCTATTGTTGGTATAATTTTGTTTGTTGTTACTATGATTTGATTTTTCACTTGAATTAAGTATTCTTGATTCCATCCTGAAAATAGTGCTAATTTAACTGGTGGCGAGTTATCTCAAAAATATTTAAAAACATACGGTATTAATGCAAAAAGAATAAAATTTAAGGGATTTGGTAATATTAATAGTATTACTGTTGAACCTAGGTTTTTTTATTTAAGGCCATATTTATTTAATAATGGTAATTTTACTTTAAGATTATTACCATGAACTTATCACCGTCGTTCTATTTATACTTTAGCAATGGCAATGGAAAGTACTTGGGCAGTAAGTAGTTCAAATAGTAGTCGTTTTAATACTTTTTGATGAGATTTTTCTCGTAAAATAACATTATTTTTTGTTTTAATTCCTTTTGCACTTGCTATTCTATTTGCTCTTTCACCTGCTAATTCTTGAATTACTTTATCAGCAGCGAGCGCCAATATACTTTCAATTGTTTTATCAATTTTAGGTAGTATTTTATTAATTCTTTTTTCTTCAATGCAAATGATTTTTTATGCTAAATCAAGAAAAGAAATTTGTCAAAATCTTGTTGGTATTTTAAATGAAAAAGAAATACGTGCTATTAGTTGAATTTTCCAAATTAAGTTTATTTATTACTTGATTCGTATGATTTATGAAATATTACAACTTATTTTACGTATTGTGATGTATACACAGCAAAATGAGAAATAATAAAAATTTGTACCTATAATTTAGGTACAAATTTTAAATTTAAAATTATATTAAGTTTTATTGATAAAACATTATTTTCAAAACTTTTATAAAATATTCTATTTTAGTAAGTTTTAAAGTTTTGTTTTTTTAATTTTACATTTAATTACTAAACTAATATTTTTCATTTTCATTTATTATTGTATATTTAAAATTTTATTTTGATAGTTTTAAATTTTAAATATACAATAAAATACACTTATTAATTTAATATATATATATATTCATTAGTAATTTTTTGTATATGTATTGCAAAAATATAAAAAAAGGTTTTAAATGTTAACTATGAGAGAGAAAAAAGAATATTTTAAGTTAAGGAGAATACTGAATGCAAAGTAAGTCTGCTATTAATATATATTCAAAAATTAATAAATTAAAAATAGTTTTATTACTTGCTAAAATTTTTATCAGAAATGGTATTGGAGTATTTTATATTAAAAAGTTTGTTGTAACGAGTATTATCCAAGATAAAAAAATATGTTCTTACTTAATCAATCAAATTTTGAAAGAATGGAATTCTAAAAAAGAATATATTATTTCACTAGAAAAATATTTAAAACAACTTTCAGTTCAACAATTTATTAACAAAATAATTACTTGCTGTTAATAAATTTGAGTTAAAAATTAAATATAATAATACATATCCATTTTTATGAAATTACTAATTCTGAATTGTCATGTGGCCAGAGTGTTGCCCATATTGTATATCAATGTTAAATTAAATAAAGATATTAGGAACTGAAAGGAAGAAAACATATCATGGCTATTAATTTAAAAGGCAGAAATTTTATTTGTTTATTAGATTTTACTTCAGAAGAAATTTATTACTTATTAGAATTAGCTGCTACTTTAAAAATTGCAAAACAAAAAGGAATAGAAAAACAGCCGTTAAAAGGCTATAGTGTTGCTTTATTATATCGAAAAGATTCATTACGAACAAGAAGCGCGTTTGAAGTTGCTGCTTGTGATTTAGGAATGCATTCAACATATTTTGATCCAACTAGTAGTAAATTAGGAATTAAAGAATCAATTGTTGATACCGCTAAATTTCTTGGTAGAATTTATAATGGTATTCAATTTCGTGGATATAAACAAACTGATGTTGAAGAATTAGCTGAAAATGCCGGTGTTCCAATATGAAATGGCTTAACTGATTTATATCATCCAACACAAATGCTAGCCGATATTATGACAATTCAAGAGTGTAAAAAAAATAAAGATGTTAAAGGTATTAAATTTGTTTATTTTGGAGATGCTCGTTTTAATATGGCTAATAGTTATATGATTATTAGTGCAAAATTAGGAATGAATTTAGTAATCTGTGCTAATAAAAATTTATGACCATATCCTCAACTATTAAAACAATGTCAAGAAATTGCTCAAGAAACGGGTGGCTCTATTATTTTAACAGAAGATTATAAAACAGCAAGTAAAGATGCTGACGTAGTTGCTACTGATGTTTGAACATCTGTATCTGAAGATAAAGTTTTATTAAAACAACGAATTAAAGAATTAATGCCATATCAAGTTAATAATGAAAAAATGAAAATTGCAAAATCAGATGTTATATTTTTACATTCTTTACCAAGTTTTCATGATGGTAATACACAAATTACTCAAGATATTGTTAAACAATATGGTGGAACAGGTGAATTAGAAGTTACTGATGAAGTATTTCGATCTTCTGCATCAAAGGTATTTCAACAATCAGAAAATTGTTTACATACTATTAAAGCTGTAATGTTAGCAACTTTGAAAGGATAATATATGAGATTATATTAAAAATGAAAAGAAGTTTTAATTATTTTATTATTTAATAAACTTATTTCCATTAATTAGTTTTTATTATTTTTATTTTAGAATATTAAATATATTAATTAATTGTTTATTAAAATATTAATGTTAGTTTTTATGTTAAGATATTAGTAATTAATTTTATTAACTCAAATTAAAAAATAGGAGTAAATTATGATAAGACAAGAAGGAATATCAGAAGATAGTAGACAACAATTAATATATAATTATCAAGGATTAAATATATGAAAAAAAGTGAGTATTATTGGTAGTGGGTTTTTGCTTAGTACAATACCAGGAATTGGTATAACATATTTATGTAATGAAAAAATTGTTAAAGCACTTGGTAGTAATGAAAAGGGAGATTGTCAAAAATCCGGAATAAATTAATTCATATAGTCTTATTATATTTCAGACAAGAAATAATTTGGATTTTTATGAAATTGTACATTCATATTACTATTTTTTAAAAAATATTTCAACTAAAATACTTATAATTAAGTTTAGTAAGTGTTAAAATTATGAAGTAAAATTAAGGAGAATTTAAAAATGAAAATTAAAGCACTTAAAAAATTACAGTTATTAACTGTATTATTATTTATTTTTACTATTTTAACTTTAATTATAGGATTAATATTAATAGATTTTAGTCATTTTAATCTTTTTTATTTAAACAAAAAATTAAATTGTATTGATGGATTTTATATGTTAAAACACTTTCAATTAAGTTGGAATGGCAACCCTTTTTAGGACTATTTTTTGGTAGACATTTATTTTTGATAATTAACTGGAGTTAAGTAGTTTAAAGTGCTGTGAATTCTTATCTTGTTATATCAGTTGATGTAATCAAATAATTCTAATTTTAATTGGATTAATGATGTAAAATTTTTATCATTAATAAATTCAATTTTGAAAGTTTTAAAAGTTGCTTCAGCAACAGCGTTATCATAAGGACAACCTTTTTTGCTTAAAGAGCGATTAATATTGAATGCTAGTAAAAGTTTATCAATAATTTTATTATTAAATTCATTACCGCGATCACTATGAAATATTTGAATATCTTTTAAACAACGATTTGAGTGCATAAATGCTTGATGTACTAATGATGCATCTTTTTTAGTACCTACACTATGTCCAATAATTTCGCGGTTAAATAGGTCAATTAATAGGCAAATATAGTTTCATTTACCATTAACTTGAACATAAGTTAAATCACTAACAATAACTTCATTTTTAAGCCTATTATTAAAGTTTCTATTAACGATATTGGTTATTTGACTATCGTTGACTTTATTATGATGATTTTTGAATGATAATTTAGTGTATTTTGATATTAAATTATGTTTATTCATAATTTCTTTAATTTTTCTGCGTGACAAATAAATATTCTTTTCTTTTAGAACAACTTTTAATCTTCTTGTTCCATAAACTTCTTTATTTTCTTTAAAAGCACTAATAACAGCTTCATCATAAATATTATTTTGTTTTTTTTCTTTTTCCTTTAAATTAAAATAATATGTTGATTTAGAAAGTTTTAAAAAACGACACATTGTGCGAATTTTATATTTAACTTTATTTTTAGCAATAATTTCTATTTTCTGCCTATTATTAGTGCTGCTTGCTTTAAAATATCATTTTCCATTCGTAACTGTTTTAATTCTTTTCTTAATTTAATTAATTCATTTTCTTCAATAGAACGATTATCTTTAGTTTTAAAACTGCCTGAATTAGTAAATTGCTTAATTCAATTATAAGTAGCTTCTCTTGTAACATTGTACTCTTTAGCAAGACAAGACACTGACTTACCGCTTTGATATAAAGCTACTATTTGTTTTTTAAATTCATCGGTATATGAGTTAATATTGGCCATAATTATAGTTCCTTTCTTTTAACTAATTTGTTCACTTGTCTACGTAATTAGTGTCCAATAAAGTGTAACCTATCCAGTTGCTAAAATAAAGGTCATTAATTGTTGTTCATTTTTATCATTAGTAAAAATCATATAATCATCAAGAACGATTTCACATAGTACACCTTTTACATATAAATTATTTCCATTTAAACGTAATTGTTGAGCTAACTGATTATCGGTAATTAAACCTTTATTATCTGCTAAATAAACTAAACTATCATAAAGACCATTAGTAATAAAAAATTTACTATTTGCAATGTTTCTAAATTGAAACAAAGTATTTCAAGCAGATAACATTGATTTTAAATAGCCTACTGGTGTTGTATCTTCAATATCGATTTTAGTAGCAAATTTTGCAATTGCTTGTGTATCATCAATTGCCAATTTATCTGCTAAATCATTTGCAACTTCATATTGCATACTATTTAATAAATTTTGTCCATTATTTGCTTTTAAATCTACATCTGCAATAATTTCTCCTGCAAGATATTTTTTAGTTATTTTTTTACTAATTTTATCTGTATCAACATATGGTAATTCATATCTTTTACTTTTATCATCTCAAGCAATAATTTTTACTTCTGGTTTTTTTGGTTTTTTAACAATAAACTCAATATTTACTGAGTCAACAATTTCAGTAGGGAAAAAGTTTGCCCATGGACTATTTGAAATTTTAAAAAACTCTATAAATTCTGGTGCTTCTACTAATCTCTCTGTATTGTCTAAATTTTGATTAAATGGTACTGACATTTTATTTCTTCCTTTCGTTTATAAATAATTTTTCTTTTTATAATTAATTAAAAAATTTTCTTTATCATTTGTTTTATTATTAATAATTATTTGTTTATTGCCACCTGTATTAATTGTTTCTTTAAATACTGGTTGTTCTTTAATCATTTTTTTAATAGTTTCTTCAATTTTTGAATTTTCTAAATTATGAGTTTTAAATTTTAAATAATCATAAAATTCAGTTTTAACTTGATATTTTTTAAATATATTAATTATTTCTTTTTCTTTAATTTCTTGATTAAGTTTATTTAACTTATTTTCTGCTTCATTAACTTTATTTTCTATTTCTTGTTGAGCATTATTTTCAGTTAAAGGTTCAGTTGTTTGTTGAACATTATCTTCATTTTCTAACATTTAACATTCTCCTAATCTTATCCCAAAAATCAATCTTTAACTAATTGTGGCATTTCACTTATTAATTTTTTATAATCATTAACTGCATTTTCTAATGTATCAATATCAGTAAATTTAAAACAATTATCAATATGTAAATCAAAATCTCTATCAATACTGATATCTTGTTTTCTATATTTTTCATTAAATTCAATTTTTGTCATATTATTTTTCTCCTTTATTAATCTTTTCATTTAATTTTGCTAATTTTTTTTGATGTTTTATAATTTTGTTATTTGCTCTAACATGTTTTGGAGTTGTGATAAATCTTTTTAATAAAACAATAATTTCTCTGCAAATTAATGTTCCAACACTTGTTCCAATAATTATTAATTCATGTAAAAATTCTTTCATCTGAATATTTTCCTTTCAATTGTTTATTTTTTAATTATTCATCAAATTGACCACCATTAATTCTTTCAATCATTGATTGTGAATTACTTACAACTTCTACTAATAAAGATAGTTTTCTTTCTAATTCTTCTATTTGTTCGTTATATGTTTTTATTTCATTATTATAATATTCAAGTATTTTTTCTTTATTCATAAATTATTCACCTCCTTTATAAACTCATGTGATTATAATCTCAATTTAATGAAGCATTATCATGATTTAATGGTACTTCGCTCATATTATCACTACCATATTGACTGGTTGTTTCACTATTAATTGTGAATCTATTATCATTTACTAATCTTGCAGTTTCATCATTAAATGATGTTTCTTGCATTTCTTCATTATGATGTGTAGTTTCCATAGGTAGTAAATTATGGATTATTTCACTTCCACCAGCAACAATAGTAGGAATTGCATAAGCATTATTAAAATCATTATTTATACCCATTGCTACACCACTTGATATTAAGCATCCACCAGTTGCCATATTACAAATCTTTCTTATTGCTTCAAATTTATTAGGTATTAACTCAGTTAATCCACTAATAAGATTTGATATACCATAAGCATTTAAACTAATATATGTATCTCAATCCATTAATGACTGATGTTCTTGTTTATCTAATAGTAATCATGGAGGACCCTCAGTTGTAGTTGTAGTAGTTATTGGAGTTGGTGTTGTTGGAATAATTGGAGTAATATTATTTTCTGTTCATTTACTATAATTTGCTAAACCAATAGTCCCTAATCCTAGTAATATTTTTTTAGAACTATTAATTAATTTAGTTTTAGTATTTGGTCTTTGATTTAAATTTCATATATCTAAACCTAATTTTTTACCAAATAATAAACTATTAATTGAACCTAATAATGGATTACTTATTACTTGACCATAATAAGCACTTGTACCAATCATTGCACAAATAGGACTTATACCAGTTCTAATTAATTTTGTTAATGTATAATTTGATTGTGTATTTTCATTTGGCATTTTATTCTCCTTTAATTTTCTAATTTTTTAATTGTTACTTTAATTCAACCTTGATAAACATCATTATCACCAACTATTAATGCAACATTACTTTCGGGGTCAGAAACAATTATGTGTTTTGATTTAACATTTGGATATTGTCTTAAAATAATTGCTCTAATATCATTACTTGTATGAATTGCTTTTGGAAATGGTGATAATATTTCAATTTCATCTTTATTTTCAAACAAAGTAGGTAATATAATCATTAGTCAAATTCTCCATTTTGAATTTTTTCTTGTAATTTCATTATTAATTTAAGTTTTCAATTACTAATATTAATCTTAATTTCATCACTCATATCATCTTTAAGTAATTCAATAAATTCATTATCAAGATAATAAATTAATTTTTCTTTATTCATAATTTAACCTTTCTTTCCTAACTCTTTTATTTTGTTTTTGTTTACATAAGTTATTACATTTATGAGCAAAAACTCTACCATAACAACATTTATTATTCTTTTTAATTTTTATTATCATTATAAAATTCATTACTTTCTAAATATTCTAATATATTTGCATAAGTATCTGCTTTTGATTGAAATCATTTGTCTTCAACTTGATTAAAATTATTATAAAATTCAGATAAAAAAGATACTAATTTTTCTTTATTAATACAATTTTCATGTAATAATTTATCTTCTTTAATACTTTCAATTTTACCTATTTCATTAAATACTCATTGTTCTAACTCTTCTTTATTCATTATTATTTCTCCTTAGTTTTAATTTGATTAGAAATTTCACTTAATATTTTTAATACTTTATATTCATTTTTTAATTCTTTAATAATAAATATTAAAAATATTATTAGTGTTATGCTTGTTATTAATATTGGTACTATTAATAAAATTTTTCATAATATCATTTTTTACTCTTTTCATTTTTTAAATCATTTAACATTAATTGAACAAAATGCACGATTTTTAGCAATATTTAAAGTATTAAAAATTTGACCAGTTACTATAATTTCATCATTTTTGTTTAATAAAATACAGCGTCTATAAAATTTTGGGTTGTTAAAAATTAAAGTAACATAGTTTAATCCATTTCATTGACCTCTAACACTATAATATAATTCTTTATTACCTTTTTCGTAATATTTTGCTTCAATAGTATTACTTAGTTTTACTGTTAATTTGACATAATTTGCTTTATCTTTCATGTTTATAATTTCCTTAAATAATTATCAAAAATTAATATTTTTTTATGATTTTTTAAATAATATTGAATATGCTTATAAGCATCTTGTTCATGTTTTGTTAATTTTATATTTCCTTTATAATTTGTTATTTTATTTTTATTTTTTGGTTGGTTTTCTAGATAATCTCAGTTGAAAACATCTTGAACTAATACCATTAATGCACCAATGATTTTGGGCGTTGATAATGGATTAGTTAGTAATTGTTTTGAATTTAAAAAGAAATTTTCTACAATAACTAATATTTTTTTATCAATAAATTTTTCTTTATACATATTTTTAGTTCATAAAACAGTTAATGTATTGAATGTTTCATTAAAAACAATATTATTAGTTTCATTTGAATATATAACAATTCCATTATTACCAATTCCAGCGGGGTCAATTCCAATAATTAAATCATATTGCATTAATTAAGTTAACCTCTAATAACTGTTTTAATAATTTCTAAATCACAATTACATCAACAATATTTACATTCTTCAATAAATTCTTTATGACCACAAACTAAATTATCTTTTTTTAAATCATCAATCAGTTTAATTAGTCCTATTTTAAATTCAATATCATCACTGTCTGGTATGCAAATCGTTCCTCTTTTAGTTAAATATTCTTTATCCATATTTATACCTCCTACTTAACCTAATATTTAAAATACAGTCATAACAAATCGCTTTACTATTTTTATCTCTTAAAAAATATTTTCTTGTTTTTATATCATTAGTATTAAAGAATAAATAATCTAATTTATTTTGTTTACATGTTCAACAAAAATATTTTTTCATTGTGAGTTGAAATTTCCTTATAAGAAGTAACTAGATAATTAATTGGTAAATCATCATGTTTATATGGATTATTTATTTTAAAACCTTTTCTGTTTTCTTCTCACGTAATGTTATATTTAAAGCAAGGATTAGTAATTTTAGTTTTGTTATCTGTTATTTCACCCATAAATCAACTATTATGCTGTTCATAAAATTTTAATGGTTCAAGTTTTATATCATTAAGATAATATTCTTTTGGAGCAGTTGGTTTATTAACAGTTATTTTTTGGTCTTTAATATATGGTTCTAATAATTTTATTAATTCATTACCACTTAATTCTCTTTTAATATTTTCTAAATTAAAAACTCAATATGTGTAACTGTTATCAACAATAAAAGAATTATTTTTAATCATTCATTTTGGAAGTGATAATTTATATTCAACATAATCAATAAGAATAGATTGTGGTTTATCTTTAACAATTTGTTCTTTTTTAAATTCTATTTGCATAATAATCCTTTCCTAATATGTTCTGTTGCTTCTAGCATAAAGAACATATATTTTGATGTTTAGATTATTAATACTACTACTATTCGTTTTATTAATTTCATCAATTCTGGGCTCAAAAATAAATTGTGAAATTTTAAAAAGAAATCGAGGCATTCGATTCAATATTTATTTAATTTGTGTTAAACAAATTAATATTTTAATTGAACCGGCACCGCTCAATTTTTTTTTACAAGTTTGAAATTTATTTTTGAGCCCAAAAATTTTTTCAAAAAAATAAAAAATAAAACCAACACTTGCTCACTTGGTAGTGGCAAGGTTGGTTAAATAAAGAATAGAATTAATACAATAGGTCACTACAACAGGTCTATATATACTAGTTTCCAATTCGCTCCCACCCCAAGAATTACCATTAAATGGTTAGTATATTTTATTAGGTATCACTCCACTTTTTATTTATCCATGCAAGTCCACATGCTAGCTACTATTTTTAACAACTGTGTTGTAGTTCACTTTTTTAGTTTCCTAACACGTGTTGATAATAGCGTTAAAGAGGGTTATTAAAAATTTTAAAATTTTACAATTACAAAAAAAGACAAGATTATTTCTTGTCTTTTCCTTAATAACTTTGAGAATAATTTTTATTTTTTTTAAATGTATATTTTTTAAAATACGTCGAATATAAATTTAAAAATTTAAGGGTTAAAGAGAGTAATTTTGTCTAATTTTCATTATTTTTCAAATAATTCATTTTTGGAAATAAGTTACTAATATGATAATTAATTATTTCGTAAATTTGACAACCGCCCAAATAATGGAATAATTAATATTCATAATTTAAATAAAAAACTTGGATTAAAATATTTCATTTTAACACCCCTTTCAAAATAATAATTAATAAAAATATATCTAAAATTATGTATTTATTTTAACATTTTTTTATTTTTCTTAAGATATTTACTTTTATAATAATAAATATGGTATATAATTTAAAGCAAGATTACTATACTTTTATAAATGAGATTTAAATATATATTATAGTTTTATCGCTATAACTAGGTATTAACCACTAAGTTTATTTTTAATTTGTATTTTGGATAATAGAAATTTATTTAATCATCAATTATTAATAAATTTTAAGTTTAAATTTAATTAAAAATAATAAAAAAAGTATCAAATTTACACTTGTGGTAAAAATTGATACTTAAATAAAATAATTTTATTTTATTTAAAACATTAAATCAGAAAATGGAAAACAAGATTTAAATAGGGTAATATATTTAATAGTTTTTTGTTCATTATAATTTAATTCTGTATTTAATGTCATTAATTGCTTACGAAATTTTTCATAAAACATTGTTCAAAATAATCAACTTATAGTAATAATAAGTAAACTAAGGAAACTAAAAATTGCTAATATTTCCTTGTTAATATTATTATTTTGAGTTGGAATATAATACAATAAAGCACAAATAATAGTAATAATAACACCATTTATAAAAAATAAATTAATAATTGGTAGAGCTAAATTACTTCATTTTTGAGAATTATTTTTTCACTTAATAACAAGTACACTACTTAAAGTTTGATATTTATTTCAAGTAGTGGTTTCATTAAAATCACGACTTTTTAATTTTAAAATATTTTTTTTAAAATTATAGTTAAGATATTTAAAAGTAAATTTACTTTTAACTATTTGACAATTAATATTTTCATTGGATAATGCTTGTTGATAGCTAGGTTTTAATTTAGTATCATTTTTTTTACTTTTTAAAATAATAATTAATCAAAAAATAAATTGGAATAATTGAAATATTAAAACCATCGCAATTAAAAATAAACTAATAAGAATAAAAACACTTGTTGTTTGATCTTGAGTAATCATATATTTTCACTATTTATTTTCTATAGCATTAATACCAGGTAAATCCTTACCTTCTAGATATTCTAATGAAGCACCTCCACCAGTTGAAATGTGGCTAAATTTATTTTCATATCCAAATTTAACTGCTGCTGCTGCACTATCACCACCGCCAATTAGTGTAAATGCACCTTTTAATTGTGAAATAGTTTTACAAATATTTTTTGTTCCATTAACAAAGTTACTCATTTCAAAAACTCCTAATGGTCCATTTCAAAAAACAGTTTTAGCATTAATTAAAGTATTTTCAAATAATTTAATTGTTTTTGGACCAATATCCATTCCTTCATATCCATCATGAATATTTTCATTAGTAGTAATTTTACCTTTGATGTCCTTAAATTCCGGAGCAATTACAAAGTCAATAGGTAGTATTAATTTTTCTTTTCCTAATTCAATAATTTCTTTAGCAATATCAATTTTATCTTTTTCTAATAATGAATCACCAATTTTATAATTCAATGCTTTCATAAAAGTATAAGCCATACCACCACCAACAAGAACTTTATCAGCTTTTGTTAATAATTGTTTGATAACATCAATTTTATCTGATACTTTAGCACCACCAAGTACTGCTATAAAAGGATGTTCTGGATTAACGGTGATTTTATTAAGCATTGTTAATTCTTTTTCAATTAATAAACCAACACAACTATTTTTGATATTAGTAGCAATACCAACATTAGATGCATGAGCACGGTGTGCAGTACCAAAAGCATCATTAACAAATACATCACCTAAATGTGCTCAATATTTACCTAATTCGGGATTATTAGTAGATTCTTTATTACCATTTAAATCTTCAAAACGAGTATTTTCTATTAAAAGTAATTCTTTGTTTTTAAGATTATTAATAGCTGTTTCAAGATTTGTACCACGAGTTTCATTAATGAATATTACATTTTCTTTTAAGATTTCACTTAGTCTTTTTGCAACAGGCGCTAAAGTATTCTTCGCTTTATCAGCTTCAGATTTAATTCTTCCAAGATGTGATAACATGATTATTTTTGCATCTTGATTTTGTAAATACTTAATAGTTTCGATGCTTGCTTTTATTCTTGTATCATCGGTAATTTTATTATTTTCTAATGGTACATTGAAGTCAAAACGAACAATAACTTTTTTATTTTTAAAATCAAGATCCTTTAATGTTTTTTTATTCATATAATTTTCATCTCCTTTTTTCATATTATAATTTTAATATATTTTTAAAACGATTAATAAAAATGCATCTTGTAATTGGTAAGATGCATTTTTGTAGTTTAATATTTTAATTAAACTATTTAAAAATTATTTTAGCTTTGCTAAGTGTATTACTGTTCTTACTAATTGTGATACATATGACATTTCATTATCATATCAAGCAAAAACTTTAACAATTTGTTTGCCTTCAACTTCAATAACTTTTGTTAATGTTGCATCAAAAATTGAACCAAAACTTGAACCAATAATATCAGTTGAAACAATTGGATCTTCATTATAAGCAAATGATTCGCTACTATGTTTTTTCATTGCTGCATTAACTTGTTCAACAGTAACATTTTTCTTTAATTCAATTGTTAAATCAACAATTGAACCAGTAATGATTGGAACACGCATTGCTGAACCATCTAGTTTTCCTTTAACAGAAGGGATAACTAAACCAATAGCTGCAGCAGCACCTGTAGCTGCAGGAACAATATTAGACATAGCACTACGTCCTCTTCTGAAATCTGAATGTTCTAAGTCTAGTAAACGTTGGTCATTGGTTGCAGCATGAACTGTTGTCATTCATCCTTTAATAATTCCAAATTCTGATTCTAGAGCATGAACAACAGGAGCAAGACAATTAGTAGTACATGAAGCACCAGAAATAATATTATCAGTACTTTTTAGAATATCATGGTTAACATTATAAACAATAGTTTTTAAGTCTCCCTTAGCTGGTGCTGAAATCACAACTTTTTTAGCTCCAGCATCAATATGTGCTTGTGCTAATTCTTTTGTTGTAAAACGTCCAGTTGCTTCAATTACGATATCAACAGCATTGGCTTTTCATGGTAATGCTTTTGGGTCTTTTTCTTGACAAACTTTAATTATTTTACCATTAACATTAATAGTATTTTTTGATTTGTCTGCTTTGATTTTTCCGTGTTTTCAAGTTCTATGTGCTGAATCATATTGTAATAGATATGCTATGGCTTCTACATTTCCTAAATCATTGATAGCAACAATATCAATTTCTTTTTTGTCAAATAATTGACGGAAGGCAAGGCGGCCAATGCGCCCAAATCCATTAATTGCAATTTTAATTGCCATTATTAAGTCACTCCTTTTGTGTGTTTGTTTTTTATATTGATTAATGACTAGGTATATTATAAACAAATATTGTTAATATTTGTCATAAAATATGGATTTATTTATAAAACATTTATTTTATTAGTAAATTATTTCCTTTATTTTAATTATAGTTTTCATTATTTTATTTTTTTATGAAAAATACTATATTTTATATTGGTATATATTCTATTTCATTATTAATATTGTCAATATTATTATTTTCAATTGTAGTTTGTGATTCTTCAACAGTTAATTCAATTGGTATAGTTAAAGTTTGAATACGTTCTAATAAGCGTTTAACTTTAATTTCTTCTGATTTACTATTTTTTAAATAATAATGTTGATATAGTTCACTAATGCTATAGTTAGAATTAATAAATGTAGTTTTTAATGGTAAAATTCGTGCATTAAGAATACTAAATAATAATTCATCACGCTCTCAAGCGCTAACGGTTTCACCGCCTAAATCATCAATAAATAATAAGTCACATGATTTTAATTGTTCAATTTGCTGATTAGTATCAGTATCATTTTTAAAACTTTTTTTAATGTCCATAACAAATTCAGGTCATACAATAAAACAAACAGTTTGATTTTTTTGAATTAATTTATTCGCAAATAAGATAAAAATAAAAGTTTTGCCACTACCTGTGTCACCATATAAGTATAAACCTTGATAACTTTTGTGTTTTAAAGATTGATGTAAATACTGGATGATTTCTTTTCTTGCATTAGTTGAGGCATTAAAATTTTTACTTCATGAAAGTGATAAAAGTTTATCATCATAGTATTTAATTAAAAAATTATTATGTACTTGTTGTTGGACAGATCTATTAATAGAATGAAGACAATCCGTTAGTACTAAACTTATTTTTTGATTAGGTAACATTACTAGTTTATAACGATATCCTTTAACATTTTGTAGACATTTGCTAAGATTTTCTCGTTTTTTACATAAATTGTAGCTATCAATATAAGTTTTTAATAATTCAACATATGGTTCTAGTTTGCTGTTAGTTAAGTTGTTTTTTTTAATAAAGTCATGAAGTTCAGCATTGTTAATGTTTTCTTTTAAGATAGTTGTCGCTTTAAGTTTCATGATAATCATTTCCTTACTTAATAATAGTGTCTTTTAATAATTAAATTAATGGGCATCAAATTCCTTTAAAATATTCTTTATTTCTTCTTGAGTTAATGTTATATCTTTTTTATTAATATTATCAACCTTATATTTTTTAATTAATTTTTTATTGAAATTATTTGTTGTTGATTGTTCTGTAGTAGATCATAATGATTCTTGTTGAAATTGTTGCTGTGGATTTTTTTTGCTACGAGCATAAGCAAGTTTTAAATGAGATAAAGCATCATCAATAGTATTAATTTGATTTTCTTGAAAGGTTTCAGCAATTTTAATAATATAGTTTGGTTCTAAACGTTTATTATTTTTAAATCAAACATATTCAATTAAGCAGTTAATTACAGCATTATTTAATTGAAAGTTATTAGTTAATATTTCTAATGTTGTTTTTAATTTATCAGTTGGTATTTTACCAGTTAAATTTTTTAAATATTCTTCAGGTAATTTTTGTTGCATTAAATTTAATATGGTATTAATAACATTAGAATTATCTTTAGATATAATTGTATTACCATTAGAATTTAAATTAACTTTCATAGTGTTAATTTGATTTTTATTTTGAAATGAATAAATTGGTCTAGAGATTGATGTTTGTTCTTGTTTAGCATAAATATTATTAAGTGCTGTTTTTAATTTTAAAGATTGAGGGATAGTATTTTCCTGTTGAGTAATATTAACATAATTTTCTGTAATTTCAATATCATTTTTCAAAAAATAAAATTTTTGTCTTTCGTAATTTAAAGTTCCTAATTGTTTAAGTAGTTCTGAGTTTAAATGGGTATTAGCAAAAAAATCATCAGCAGATAAGGGAGAACACAATTGATAAATGTAAGTAGATTTTAAAGAATAGTAGTAAGTATTAATAAGGTTAACAGATTCAAGTTGTTGGAAAGCAACAAGTAATTGAGTGGAAGTTATTTTTAATAAAGATTTAATTCGTCCGTGATTGAAATCAAGATTAATACGTTTTGTTAATAACTTTTCTTGAACTAAAGTTAAATATAAATTTATTGCTTCAATACCAATTATTGGTTGATATAACATAAATAAAATTTGGTAATCTTCGTTACTAATATATTCTGATTGGTTCAACTTAAAAATATCAATATCATTTATTGTTCTGTTCATATTCATTCCCTAACTTTCTTTTTACTATCCATTTCTTTCATGGTATGATAATTATATGCACATAAAGAATATAAATAAAGTGAAATGATTAAAACACATACTTATCCACATTTATTCCACTTTTTTTTATTAAAAATATTCTTTATTAATATATACTTTTGAGTTTTCCACAGTTAATATTTAATTTGACAGTGATTACAAAAGTAAGTTCCGCGAAGGTTTATTTTTATTTTTTTGATAATAGTATGGCATTTAAAACAAGGCATTTTTGCTCTAGTATGAACTTGTAATTCTTGTTGATAGTAACCTGTTACACCAAGGCTTGAAGTATAACTACTAATTGTTGATCCGCCAAGTTTTATTGATTTATTAAGCACAAATTTTGCTTTATTAATGATTTCTTGTAATTGTTTAAGTGTTAAGTTTTTAGTAATACTTTGCGGATGGATACTAGCATAAAATAATACTTCATCTGCATAAATATTTCCTAAACCACTCATAACATTTTGTTCTAATAATGTTGCTTTAATACTTTGACTTTTATTTTTTCATTTATTTTTTAAATATTCAGCAGTAACATTTTTATTAAAAGGTTCTGGACCAATATTAATATAAGGTTTTATTTTTTGATATTCATTTTTAGTTTGTAAATGAAAGGTTCCAAACTGTCTTGTGTCATGATATCTTAATTCGTATTTATTGTCTAATTCTAATATTAATAAGACATGTTTTCAATTTATTGATTGATTATTTTGTTGAAAATAATATTTTCCTTCCATTCGTAAATGACTTAATAATACATAATCATCTAATATAAATATTAATAATTTACCAACTCTTTGAACATCATTTATTGTTTGTCCAATAATTTGTTTTGTGAATTGTTCAATACTTGGTGTTTTGATAATTTTATTTAAAAGAATTCTAACACCAATAATTTTATGATTAGTTAAAAGTGGTTGTAAAGTTTTGCGAACAGTTTCAACTTCGGGTAATTCTGGCATTTTTATTTTCCTTCCAATAAAATATAATAAACTAATTTATTTTAAATATTAATAAATTTTTAAAAATTTATTTTAATTCAAATCAGTTATCACCAATACTAGTATTAATTAATAAGGGAACTTTTAATTTAGTAACATTAGACATAATTTTAGTAATTTTAGTAATAACATCATTAACTTTATTATCTTCAACTTCAAAAATTAATTCATCATGAATTTGTGCAATTAATATTGCATCAATATTTTGTTTTTTTATTTCTTTATAAATTTTATTCATTGCTAATTTTAAAATATCAGCAGCACTACCTTGAATTGGCATGTTCATTGCTATTCGTTTACCAAAATTTTGAATCACCTTATTTTTATTTGTAATTTCCATTACTTCTCTTCTACGATTAAAAATTGTTTGAACGTATCCATTTTTTTCACAAAAATCAATTATATTATTAATATAACTTTTAATTTTTGGAAAAACCGAAAAATATTTATTAATAAACATTTTAGCATCTTCAACTTTAATTCCTATTTGTTGTGATAAACCAAAACTAGAAATGCCATAAACAATTCCAAAATTAATAGCTTTTGCATTTTGTCTTTGTTCGTTAGTAACTTCTGCTAAAGGTATATTTAATATTTTACTTGCAGTTTCGCGATGAATATCATGCTTTTGTTGAAAAGATTTAATTAAATTTTCATCTTCACTAATATGAGCTAATATTCTTAATTCAATTTGCGAATAATCACAGGATAGTATTTTAGTATGTGGTTTGCTTGGAATAAAGATTTTGCGAACTTCTCTTTGCTCTTTATCGCGAATACTAATATTTTGCATATTAGGATCTAATGAAGATAACCTGCCAGTACTGGTTTGCACTTGATTATAAATGCTATGAATTTTACCATCATCAAAAATATATTTTTGTAAACCAAGTAAGTAAGTGGAATATAATTTTTGTAATTTACGATATTCTAAAAGAATATCGATAATTGGATGTTGATTTTTTAAACTAATTAAAACTTCAAAAGCAGTACTACCTTTTTTATAATTAGGTAATTTTAATTCTTTAAATAAGTATTCACTAATTTGTTTTGGTGAATTTGGATTTAAATTACTATTACTTTCTTTTTTAATTTGTAATTCTAAATCTTGGATTTTTAGTAAAGTTTTATCAGTTAGTAGTTTTAATTTTTTTTGATCAATGTTAACACCATTACACTCCATATTTACTAATACAAAAGCAGCAGGTAGTTCAATCTCTTGATATAAATTTCAGTTATTAGTATCTTTTAATTTTTTTATAAGAATGAGATGAGAATCTGTTAAAAAATTTAATTTTTTTTCTAAAAAAATAGCTATTTCTTTTTCATCATTGGGAATATTTTTTTTAATACCTTTGCCATAGAAATCATCAGCGCTTAAATTATCTTTAACATTGACATTGAGCATAACAGCAATGTTTTCTGGTAATATTTTTTCATTAGCATAAAGAAGGTAAGCAGCTAACATATGGTCAAAAATAATATTATTTATTATTAATTTTAAACGTAGTCCTGCGATAATAACCTTTTTTAAATCTCAAGTTATTTTTTGTAGTTTTTTATTTTGTAAGAAATGTTGAAAATTAGAACAATTAATTGCATTGATTTTATTAATATAAAATGTTCCTTTTTTATTTTTAATACCAAAACCAATAATATTATCACGATTATAATTATCACCAAAAATTTCTAATCATAAGTAATTTGAATCACAATTTCATTCTTGACTTCACTTATTTATAATTTGAACGTGAGATGTACTATTTTTATTAGTTTTAGGATTAGTGTCTTGTGTTAATAAAGAGTTCATATTATATTGTTTGTAAAAGTCTTGTAACTTTTCATTATTTAAATTTTCAACATTATAATTAAACGTTTCTAAATTACCAGTAATTGGTGTATTTAAATTAAGTTGTGCTAGTTGTTTACAAATAATACCATTATTAAAGTTAAGTTTAATTAGTTTACTAACATTTGGTTTTAATTGTTCTACATTTTCAATAATATTTTCTAATGTGTCATATTCTTTTAATAAACTAATAGCAGTTTTTTGACCAATTCCTTTAATGCCAGGTAAATTATCAGAACTATCACCCATTAATCCCTTTAAATCGGTAACTTGATAAGGTAATAATTCATATTCTGATTGAAATGTAGAAATAGTAATAACCTTTAAATCACTCATCCCTTTTTGTGGATTAAGAATTTTAATATTGTTATCTAATAGTTGTAATAAATCTTTATCACTACTCATAATATCAATTTGATAATTACTAGCAACTTTATTTTTAACAATGCTGCCAATAATATCATCAGCTTCATAATTATTTATTTGTCCCCAAGGAATTTGTGCTAAGTCTAAAAATATTTTAACTAAATTAAATTGTTCAATTAACTCAACCGGAGTTTCACTTCTTTTTCCTTTATATGTTGCTAAAGTTTCATGGCGAAATGTTTTACGACCAGCATCAAATGCAACAAAAACACTAGCATAGTTGTTAGATTTTAAGTACTTAGTCAGCATTCTAATAAAAGCATAGACGGCATTAGTTGGAATACCCTGTAGCGAATGTAGATTAACTCCTTGGTATGCAGTAGCATAATATGCTTTAAATAATAAATTGTTACCATCAATAATTAATGCTTTTTTCATTTATTCACCTAATTTCATAAAATTATTATAACAATAAGTAAGTATAACTTCATATAAAATTAAAAAATTAGCATATAAAAAAAACAAGATTTTTTTCTTGCTATCGAACAATAATTAAGTTACAGATTTAATTGTGTAGAAAACATTATAAATATAAGGTTTTAGGGTTAATTTTAAGAGAATTATTATATTTATAGTGATTAGAGTTCTGTAACTTAATTATTTAAATATTAAGGATATTTATAAATAGATCCTTAAGTTTTATTATAACATTCAATTTTTAATTTTTAAATTCATTTTTTCTTTTTTATATATAAAAAACAAGAGCTTTTCAGCTCTTGTCTACACAAGAATTATTACTTATGTCATTTATAAAAAAAAGGGGGGGATTATTTATAAATAAAAGTTAAGGTTATTGGGGTTATAGAGTTTAAATTAGGGGTTTTAGATTAATTTTAAATTTTTATATTTAAAAATATTATAATTGAATAATGTTTTGACATATTACCTTAATTTTAAAGGACCTAGGCTATCTAAATCCTTATAAGAATAATAACAAATAATATTTAAATTGCAATGAAATTTGTTATTATTTTTAGAAATAATTTATATTTTCAGTTTTTTTTCAAAAATATATTCATACTCTATATAAGTTTTTGATTTTTTTGATAAATATTTTTGGAAAAATTGCAATAATTTTACCCTACTTATCTTAATTTTATAAAAAATCTTAGTGCATTAATGGAGTGTTTATTTTTAGTAAAAATTTTTACATATTATGAAATTTTTAAACACTAATAAAAGTAATAAAATAAAAATATGTGGTTAAACTTATAGTTTTAATTTTAGTTATAAAAATTTGTAAAAAATTATTTAAAAAAAATAAAAAAGATATATAATGATGTCGGATATTTAATATTTAAAATGGAGAAAAAATATTCAAATTGAAGTAAGGAGAAAATTAAAAAATGCCAAACCCATGAAAAACAGAACCTAATGGCCCAACAGATTTAAGCAAAGTTGCTAAATGGGAAATTAATGATGTGAATGAAACTAGAGAAAGATGAAAGAGAGAAAAAGAAGAAGAAGAAGAAAAAAAACAACAAAAAGATAAGTTTCAAGGGCAAAAATAAAAAATTTTCCAAAACTCACCTACCTAATTTACCTAAAATATTTTTACTTTCTTTAATCTTTTCGTCATTATTAATGATACCATTAATATTTTATTTATTTTTAAAATCCAAAATAGAATTTATTTTAGTAATGATGAGATATGAGAAAAGATAGTATATATTAAATAATAAAGAAACTGATGTTGAACAAAAAATAATAGAACAATATAGAGTTTATTTTTGTAAAAAAGAACTTTTAGAAGAAAGTCAATTCATAAAAAATGAAAATGATAATCAAGTAGTTATTAGAAAAAAATCTATTTTGGATTTTAAAAATAAATAAAATATTAATGGTATCATTAATAATGACGAAAAGATTAAAGAAAGTAAAAATATTTTAGGTAAATTAGGTAGGTGAGTTTTGGAAAATTTTTTATTTTTGCCCTTGAAACTTATCTTTTTGGTGTTGTTTCAGGAATTATTTCTGTTCTTGCTCTTAAAATTTCCCTTGTAATGGCGCTTTGTTGATGAACTCCTGCAGCTTTGGGAATAGCAACATTTACTGCTCTGCCTATAGGTTGATGTATAGTTTTAGCAATTGTAGCAGTATTAGGTGTTCAGTTACTAAAAGAATGTGCAATTAAACCTTTATTAAAAAAAATGTGAAATCTAGTAGAATCAAAAAAAGCAAAAAAACTAGAAATGGAAGACTTAAAAGAAATAGATTTTCATAATATCAATTCTAGAGTTTTAAAAAACTATTTAAGTTCTCAAAAAAACATACCTTTTGATGAAATTAGACCAAGTTTTGAACAAAATATTAATATAATTAAAAATAGAAAATTGTCTCATCAAACTCAAGAAAAATTTGATGCAAAGAGTATTAATAATATTCCAATTTCAACTAATACTTGAAATAAAGTAAAATGTTTATTTCAATATACTTAATAAGTTAACAATTTTGTCGAAAATAATAAAATTTTAATCTATAAAATTAATACTATTTTCTCTTTTCTCTTATTTTATGGTTAATATTCATGTTATTATTACTAAGTAATTAAAAAATATTAATGAGGTATAAGATGAGTATTGTCACAATTGAGAATTTAACACATGCTAATGGTGGAAAAGTTTTATATAAAAACGCCACTTTACAAATTAATAAAGGTGAACATGTGGCATTAATTGGTATGAATGGTGTTGGTAAAACAACATTATTAAATATTATTAATGGAACAGTATCTGCAGATCATATTAATTTAAATATTCATCCTAAAATTAAAATTGGGTATTTGGATCAACATCAAGAGGTTAATTTAGAATTAACAGTTTTACAATATTTGCGTGAAATTTATCAAAAACTTTTTGAACGCGAACAACAAATGGAAAACTTATATGCAGAAATGGCTAATAATTATAGTGAAGAGTTATTAACGAAAGCAATGAAAATTCAAGATGAATTGACACACCAAAGATTTGATACTATTAGTAAAAAAATTGGTCGTTTAGTTGATGGATTGGGTATTAATTTACAACTTTTAGAACAAACTTTAGGTAGTTTAAGTGGTGGTCAAAGAGCAAAAGTGTTATTAGCAAAATTATTATTAAATGAAGATGATTTTTTATTACTTGATGAACCAACTAATTTTTTGGATATTGAACAAATTAATTGATTAGCTAAGTTTTTACAAAATTACCCTAGTGCATTTTTATTGGTGTCACATGATCGTAATTTTATTAATACAACATGTAATATTATTTTTGATATTGATAATTATATGATTACTCGTTATGTTGGTAATTTTGAAAGTTTTTTAGAACAAAAAAGTTTACATCATCGTCAATATGAATCAGCATATTCAAATCAAAAGAAATTAATTGAAAAATTAGAAACTTATATTAGTAAAAATGCAGCACGTGCTTCGACTGCTAAAAGTGCTGAATCAAGAAGAAAACAATTATCCAAAATTAATGTTTTAGAAAAACAGCAAATCCAGTCTCCTCCAAAGTTTTATTTTAAGTATTATAAAACAACAAGTTCAATTGCTGTCCAAGCTAAAAACCTTGAAATAGGTTATCATAAACCATTAATTAAGCCGCTTACTTTTGTTATTAAGACTGGTAGTAAGTGAGTTGTTAAAGGGTATAATGGAATTGGTAAAACTACTTTCTTGCAAACGTTAGCTGGTAATATTCCAGCACTTGCTGGAAATATTAATTTAGATGATCGAATGCAAGTAGCGTATTTTCATCAAACTGAAGTAATGACTAGTACTACTCCATTTAATTATTTAAAAGAGTTAGATATTAAATTAAATGATGTTGAGATTAGAAGAATTTTAGCAAGTTTTGGTTTGCGTAGTAATTTAGTAATGAAACCAATGAACTTACTTTCTGGTGGTGAACAAACTAAGGTTAGATTAGCAGTATTGGCATTAAAACCTTATAACTTATTAATTTTAGATGAGCCAACTAATCATATTGATGTTTTAGCTAAAGAGTCTTTATTAAAAGCATTGCAAGAATTTGAAGGCACTGTATTATTGACAACTCATGATACTAATTTTAATAATAGTTGAATTGATGGGGTTTTAGATTTTGAAAAATTAACAAATTAGTGAAATTAAAATAGTTATTTTTAATATTTAATTTATACATTTAAACAAATAAAAAAAACTTATAACTAAGATTTAGTTATAAGTTTTTTTTATTTGTTTAAATTATCCTTTACGATTACGGTCGTCACGGTCTCGTCTGCTAAATCCACCACTGTTTCCTCAACTAGAATCACCACGGTCAGAACGTGGTCTAAAGTTTCCACGATCAGAAGAATTTCTATCCCCTTGTGTTCTTGCTCCACGTTCAGCAAAACGTTTTTCACGTTCTTCTGTGATTTTTACAAGTGTTGTTAAACTTGCATTAATAGTAATTACTGTTTCTTTTAAAACTTTAATTTCTTCTAATAATGCTTCTATTGTTTGATTGTTTTCCATTAACAATGCCTCTTCTTTCTGGCGCCTAATTGATAAATCTGATAATAATATCTGATATAATGAGATTAATAAGCACTTAATTAAGTATAGCATTAAAATTAAAATTGTATAGTATATAGTCATATATTTTATAGTTAAAAATAATTATTATTATGATAACTATTATTTTTTTATTAAATATCTAGTAAATAATACATTAAAATTAGTTTTTTATTTTACTAAAGTAATACTTTTAAATTTAAAAGTACGTATACCTTGAAAATCAATTAAATTTTCAATATCAATAGCAGTGATAATAAAATGATATGTAGTGTTTTTAATTTTATATGTAAAATCATATTTTAAATTAATTGTTTCGATATTATTGATGGTAGTTTTAGTCATAGTAATATCAGAAGTATTACCTATTTTTTTATTAATGCCGGTTGTGTTATCAGCATCAAAATAAACTTCATAGTTATCTTTAATTCATTGATTATTATTAGCAGTAATAATATTTTTAATTCCTAATTTATGACTTTCATAAGTAGTACCAAGTAATAAATTTAAGATATTATTTAGTTGACTGTTTGGTTCAAGCATAGTTTTTTGTAAAATATCAAGTATTGAACCTTGAGTAAAAGTTGGATATTCTGGATCATCTTTATTAATGTGTCCACCTAATGATTTATATAATTCTTCGACATCGGTTGCTGTTACATCACTTTTATTAATTATGTTTTTTAGAGTAACAATAGTATCATTTTTAAGAATTATTAAGAGACCAGTAGTATTATTAAATAAAAAATTCTCTAAATCTTGTAGATCAATATTAATACCTTCATTACCTGGGTATTGTTCTGAAATTTTGGTAATTAGATCAGTAATACTAGTAATAATGTTTTTAACACTATCTGTATTAATTGCTTTGATAATGGTATCAATTAATGGACTAGGATCATATGCACTATCACCAATAAGCCCGCCTAAGGTTAAATTTGCTGATATAGGTAAAGGACCAATTTTAACTTTTAAATTAAGTTTAACATCATAAAGAAATGTATCGAAACCACGAGTTTCTTCTGTAGTTTTACCAAATACGGTTAGAAGTATTTGTTTTAATTTTTCTGGTTGGCTAATTAAAGATTTTATAGTATTGATAATATCAAGTAAATTATAGCTACCAGCACTTGGCTTTGATGGATAACCATTACCAATTGTTAAATTTTTAACACCTTCAGTAATATCGGGCATATCTAATATTCATTTTTTAATAACCGGAATAATTGCTTCAATAATTGTTAAGATATAAAGTGGGTTAGTTAAAAGATAGGGAAAGTATTTTTCAATATCAGCAAAAAATCCTTTATCATCAAATTGAACATCCGGTGGATTTATACCATTAACAGTTATATATTCTGAAAGAATATTACCTAAATACCTTGGAGTTTTACCATCTTTACCAAAAATTTTATTGTCTTCACTCATTTTTCAAAACAAGTAATTAATTAAAGTTCCACCATGATATAAATCATAATCTTGTTTTGATTTTCAATTTTCAACTTTATGACCAGGAAATTGACCAAAACTTGGACTTATTTTTCATTTTCCATCATCATTTCAAGCGCTATAAGGTTGACCACTATCATCTTTTCAATTATTCATAAACTTAGTTAATATTTCTTCATCAGTGGATGTAGAAGTTTGTTGATCAGATCAACTGCCATTGACTAAATTACCAAATATTCTAGTTAGCGGATTTAAAAAATTAGGACCATAGTTATTAATTAAATTAGCAACTAATTGTAATCCAGCTGGTAAACTGCTTAAGTCACCTTGTAATGATTTTAAAAAACTAGAAATGGGGTCCATACCAGCACCTACAACTATATTTTCTAATTGTGGGTTAGCCATAATTGATATAGTTCTAATATAATCAAGTGATGAAAAAACATCATTAACTTGCTTTTTACTATTGATGGTTTTAGTTAATTCACCTGTTCCAGAAGCTTTAAAAAAATTATCAGGATCAAAGTTATTTACATCAATTTTTCCATTTTCCCCTCAACGTGTTTGTAAATCACCTCAATTATTTAAACTAGTATTTTTAGTTAAATTATTAATACTATTATTTTTAATTTTTCCCATAATATCATCATTAGTACTACTAGTATCAGCACCTAACTCTTTTGACATAACCATACTTTTAATTAAAGCAGAAGTTTGGTCAGCAAAACTTTTAGCGATACTATTAGTTACACGGTTAACATAAAAATTAAAGGTACAAGCCGATAGAGGTAAAATAGTGGCACTTGCTATTAAGATAATTCCTAACTTGGTAAATACTTTTTTCATAGCAGTTCTCCTTAAATAAAGTGTTATTTTTGTCAATTTTATTTTACTAAAATTTAATATATTTAACTCTGAAAATAATTAAATTCATTTCTTACAAATTGTATCATTAGTTATTTTAATTTTAAAATTTATTTAAATAAACAATTTAAATATGGTAATATATCAAACAGAGAAAAATTAAACATTATAAAAACTATCTATTATTTATTTTAAAATTATCCTATATATTAATTTTGTATAAGTGTGATATTATTAATCCATATTTGAACTTAATAATTAAAATTAAATGCAAAATTTTAATTTCAGGAATTAGGGAGAACTGTAATGGCAAGGTTAAATAAACGCGAAAAAGCGAATAATAAAAAAATGGTATCTACTAATAAGAAATCAAAAAAAAGTTTATTTAAGAATGCGTTACTATTAAAGCAGACTTTAGTTGCTACATGAAAAAGTAAATTACAATTCGTTATTTTACTATTACTTACTGCTTTTGCAACTTCGTTGGTTACTGGAAGTTGAATATCATACGTTAGAATGATTGAAGGAAGTAATCAATTAGGATTAAATGATCTTAAGTTTGATGCTGTTTTACCTTATTCACCAGTGTCGCAAGGTATTAAACAAATTGCTAATCAAGCTTTTAGTTTAAAGTTAGGTCGATTTTATGTTCAAGATGGAACTAATAGTAAAAGTACTAAAGCGCTTTATTTTGATGATACAAAAATAGGTACAGATCAAGAAATACTACCAATCACTAAAGATAACTTAACTATTGATTATACTCGTGATAATACAGGCAATATTACTGGGTTTAATGATATAAGATGAACAAATCCGGATAATCCTTTAGTTTTTAATTTGAATAATAATAATGTTAAAGCAAGCATCTATGGTCAATTATTATTAAAATCAAAAAATGCTGCTAATGAAAATTTAAAAAACCATTTTAAAACAGCAGCAGATGATTTATATCGCGATGTTTTCTTAAAAAAAACAGCACCCAATATTCTTCAATCTATTAATACTTTTATTAAGGAATGGATTACAAAACATTCAACAGATCCGATATTAAAGGAAACTGATAATGATAAAGTTACCACTTGAATTTTAGAAAATAAAATAAATTTTAGATCTTCTTCTAATGATGCTACTATTCCTGATAGTGTTAATTTGCAAGATCCAACAGAAAGAAATGAACTTTTTATTAAAGTAGTTAAGGAAACTGAAACTGATCCAAAATTAGATAATGAGTATGGTATGAATGGTCAATGAATGAGAATTTATCGTAATTTTTCTGCAACAGAATCAGATAGTAACATTTATACTAATTTTACTAATACTTCTATTGGTTATCATTCACCTTTTAACTATAATGTGATTAGTGATGGCACTGAAAGAGATGCATTTTCTACATATTTAATTCGTGCGGTTGCAGCATTACAAATGCGTGATTTATATGTTCGTAATCAATTTACTGCCAGTGCTGGAGTAATTAATAATACTCAAATTAATACTAAAATTATTGATATTGGTTTACCTAATGCTTTAAATCATACTAATCTAAAAGTATTTGAAGGTGTTGCACCAACAAGTAAAAATGAAATAGTTATTACGCCACAATATGCAAGAAAAAATAAAAGTAATAAAGCGTATAAACCAGGCGATCATATTAATATTAATGGTACTGACTTTATTGTTAGTGGTATTGGTGGTGATGCTTATGATATTTATCCAACGATTAGTGACTTAGATCCAATTCCTAATACAAGAACTGAATTTATTGCTTATGTTACACCTTCAGCATGAAATGATGGAAATTGATATAAGACAGCAGATAAAACCGATAATACTTTAATGTATTTTACAAAATGAAATAATATTCCTAAAAATAGTATTCATGAATTTGATGTTGATTTATTTAATGATTTTTTTCAAAAAACAATATTTAGTGATAATGGTGTTAGTAATTTAAATCAATATGATTATAATAAGTATTTAGTTGAGAAATATGGTAATACTAACCCAACACCACAATCATCTTCTACATATCTTATTAATCCAAATCCTGTAGTTACAAGTAGCAATAGTCAGTTTTCGCTTTATAATAGTAAAGAAAAGATATTTAATTCAGCAATAATTGGGTTTTTATTTGCAGCAATAGCAGGCGTATTATTTTTACTAGCGGTTGTTATTTTTATCACCACTTTAATTGTTAAAAAGGCAATCCAACATGGACAAGTTTCAATGGGTATTTTAAAATCAATAGGTTATAAAACATGACAAATTACGATTTCTTATTTGGCATATCCATTATTAACGCTATTAATTGCAATTCCAATTGGCTGAATTGTTGGTCTTGTAATTCAGGTATATTTAACTGAGATTTTTAATACTTTATTTGTTTTACCATATAATGTTTTTAACTTTGATGTTGTTCCATTATTTATTTCAATTGTTTTAATTATTGGTTTTATTACAGTTGTTACTTTATTAACTGCCTTTCGTCTTTTAAAACGTGATCCTTTATTTTTAATTAAAAAAGATAGTGATTTAGCTTTAGGTGTTCCTAAAAGTAGAGCTAGCAAGTTTTTACAAAATAATTTTCGTCTTCGTTTTTTATTATCATTATCAAAAACTAGTTGAAAAAAAATTTTAGTTACTTCGGGAGTTATTACTTTAGCTTCACTTTCAATTGTAGCAACAACACTAGTTCCTGCCACTATTAATAGTTTAAAAGTTAATTATTTCAAAACTCAAAAATATAAAAATTATTATGAGTATCAAACACCAATGCCGAATATGCCGATGAGTAAATATGGATTATATTCATGAGATTTTTTTAATCGACCAAGTGGTGAGAAATATTATCCAACTTATGGTGCTATGCCTTGACCTGAAGATAAAATTGTTTATGATGAGAAAAAGGCACGTGTTGGATGATATAATCCATTATTGTTTAAAAAAGAAAAATTAACTAATAATTTTGCTGATATTTTTACTTTCGATTCATCTTTTCCTGAATCTGAAAGAGCAGAGTTTATAAAAAAAATGTCCTCTTATTATCAAGAACAATCAACAGGGACATTAGATCTTAATGATTTAGTTTGATCATATAGTTGATTAGGTGGCAAAGCTTTTAGTAATCAGTTAATAACTGATTTAAGTAAAGAAGATAATACACCATCAAAAATATTTTCATATAATATTGTTAATTTTGCAAGTGGCCAATTACCTAATATTTTGCAGGTTCCCAATCCTGGAGTGCCCCCTGGTCCAGAGGCAATTAAAGAAATTTTAAAGCAAGTATTACCGGGCTTTGTTCGTCAGAGTATTGATAGTTTGCCAAGACCTAATATTAAAGAAAATCCTTATGATTATTTTAGTATTGGTCATAATACTATTGCTTTTAATCCAAAAACTACTAATAATGGTGATATTAATGGACCAGATGAAGAATTAGTAACACAGTTTAAAGTTGGTGTTGATGAAAGTACAAAAATTGCTAAAAAAGAACTAATGGATGTTATTGGGATTAATCCCAATACTGCAATGTTAGTATTAAAAAATGATGAAGTTAAAGCTTTAAAATATAATGCTAATGCTAATGCTATTCCAATGGTTATCAATCGTGCTTTTCAATCTAAATTTGGATTAGATGTTGGTTCACAATTTAGTGGTGTACCACAAGTTAATACTTTATGTTATAAAAATATTGATGGTAAAAGTATTCCTTTACCAAAAGAAAATTGATATTACGGTGAAACACCACCAACAGATTCTTATACTACAAATGGTGGCATCTGATCAAAAAGTGGAACAAAATGAAATTATCGTGGTGATCAAAAAATAAAATTATCTGATAATAGTAAAGAATATAGTGATATCCATGGTACTAGGTATAATGGTATGTATGATGAAAAAGGACAACCAATTATAAATAATGAACCTAGTACTTGAAATAATGTTAATGATATTTGATTAAAATTGCCTTCTGATATTGATCATCATGCTATAGAGGGTACAATTCCAACAGCTGATGGGACTAAAATTATTGAATTTAATTTAGAAAATATTTCCGATTTAACAGGTAAATGAATTAGACCTTTTTCATATGATTTGGTAAAGTCATATAATGGATTTGATCCTAAAGATCCATTAAGTATTTTATTAAACCGCCCAGCAGAATGATTTATGGGAATGGTTAATAATAATATTTTAACTAAAGAAAATAATATTAATGCTGATAGTTTACAAGCAGATATTAAAAATAACATGCCAACATGATGAAAAAATATTACGGGTAATGATAATCCACTTCATACATATCAAGTTGTGGGAATTCAAGATTCTTATGATACTCCTAAAGCCTATGTTGATCAAAAATGAGCTAATGAAATTATGGGTTATAGTTATATTGATGATAATCCTTATTATTCAGGAACGGATGTATTTCAATGATTTAATGGTAAGTTAAGTGCTAATGCTAATGTTTTTGATTTAATTGGAAGAATGAGTTTTAAATCAAATTTAGATGATTATACTATTTATGCAACCACTAGTTTAAGTGGTAATCAAAATATACCAATGGTCAAAAAAAATTATTTATTATCAAGACAACAAGCAATGCTTACTAAAATGTCAGATATTGCTTTCAGTGCTAGTGCTTTATTTATTGTGACAACGATTATTTGTTCAATATTAATTGTTATTATGATTACTGATTTATTTACCGATCAATTTCGTCGTTTTATGGCTCATATGAAAGCAGAAGGATATACTAATTGAGAAATTAATTCTTTTACTTTAGGTATTTTTACACCTTGAGCATTACTTGGTTATATTGTAGGGTTTGCCCTAGGTTACCTTGCTATTTATGGTTTAATTAATATTCTTATTAGTTTTGTTGGTGTGGCTTTACCATTTACAATAACATGATGAATATTACCAGTAAGTTTTATCATAATTGGTGGTATATATATTTCAACATTTATTATTAATAATCATGAATTAAATAAAATGAATTTAATTGAATTATTAAAATCTGATGAATAAAATAAAGTTCACTAAAGAATGTTTGGTAAATTTAAATATTTAAATTTACCAAATTAATAGTCAAATATGTATACTTTATTTGAAAACTAAATATTGTTTTTAACTCATTACTTTATTTTAAAGTAAATGGGTTTTTTATTTTGAAAGGAGAAAAAAAGAATTTTGAAAGATAAATCATTAATTTCTAATTATTATGATATATTAAATGTATTACCAACAGCATCAGTAGCAGAAATTAAAAAAAATTCAAACAGACTGCTCTAAAAACTCACCCAGATAAAAATAATAATCCTCAATCAAAACTTAAAATGCAAGAATTGAATGAAGCAAAAAGAATATTAACAGATGAAAACTTAAGAAAAGTTTTTGATCAAAAACTTTTTATTTACTTTTTACAAAATGGTAATAATAAGGAAGTTATTTATTTTCTTACTAATAAAATAAATAATTTAAATATAAATGAAAAAGATAATTCTGGTAATACTCCTTTACATTATGCATGTTTTCATAATTTTTTAGAAACTGCAGATCTATTAATTAAATATGGCGCTAATATAAATGTCAAAAATAATAGAGATAATACTCCTTTACATTATGCTATAATGGGTAATGCTGATTTAAAATTTATTAATTTATTAATTGATAAGGGTGCTAATTTTATTGAAAAAGATAAAATGGGTAATGATAGTTTATCTTTTGCCAAAGATTTTTCAAAAGATAAGAAAATTTCTGAATTTTTTTTTAAAAAAATGAAAAAATTAAAAATAAAACAAAATCAAAAAAATTTATTAAATATAACTAAAAAAATTACCAATATTGAAAGAGATATTGCACATTTTGAACAGAAAAAAATAAATTCAGTATTAAATTATATTATTATTATTTTTACTTTTGGTTGTGTTAATAAGAACAAAGATATAAATAAGGATATTTTAATTAAAACTGATCAACTTAAAAATTTATTATTAGAAAAAGAAATTGCTAATAATGAGAAACATGTATTTGAAGAAAAAATCAACCGATTAAGTTTTAATAAAACTAAAAAAATAAATGCAATGGATTTACAAAATCAACCTTCAACAAGTGGATATAAACCATCAAATTCATCATGTATTTAATAAAACAAGTTAAAAAGATTGCAAAAGCAATCTTTTATTTTTAGTTAAAATCAAGAAAAATTGATTGATATTTTTTGGATTTATTATTAAATTAAAATATAATAAATTACTTATTAAATAAAACTTTTAAATCGTACTATTAATATTTTAATAAAATTAAAGTATTAATGTCATAAATAACTAGTTATTTATTGGTATAATAAACAATGTAGGTGAAAATATGGCATTTTTTAAAAATTTAAAGACAAAATTATTTGGTCAAAAGACAACTAAATATGATCAGGGCCTTAAAAAGTCAAGAACATTATTTGCATCTAAAATTAAAGCATTAGCAGCGCGTTATCATCAACTTGATGAACAATATTTTGAAGAATTAACTGAAGTATTAATTTTAGCAGATGTTGGATACAAAATGGCAGAAACTATTACTGATGAAATTCGTCATGAAGCCAAAATCCAAAAATTAACAAAACCAAAAGATATTAATGATATTATTATTGATAAAATGTTTGTTATTTATACTGATGGTCAGTTGGTTTCTACAAGATTAAATTTTAGTAGTAATAATATTTCGTTATTTTTAGTTGTTGGTGTTAATGGTAATGGTAAGACAACATCAGCATCTAAATTAGCAGCTAAATTAAAGACACAAGGTAAAAAACCAATTCTAGTTGCTGCTGATACTTTTCGTGCTGGTGCAGTTGAACAATTACAAATTTGAGCAGAAAGAATTGGCATTCCTTGTTATTTAGGAACACCAAAGCAAGATCCAGCTAGTGTTGTTTATGCTGGAGTTGAAGCAGCTAAATCTGAAGGTTGTGATGTTATTATTGTTGATACGGCAGGAAGATTAGAAAATAAAGTTAATTTGATGCAGGAGTTAAAAAAGATTAATAAAATTATTACTCAGAAATTAGGACATGAAGCTAATGAAACATTGTTAGTAATTGATGGTACAACTGGACAAAACGGTATTAATCAAGCGCAAGAATTTATGAAAATTGTTTCTTTGACTGGCATTATTTTAACAAAAATGGATGGCACTGCTAAAGGTGGTATTATTCTTGCTATTAAGGAAGAATTAGATATTCCTGTTAAATTAATGGGTTTTGGTGAAGGTATTAATGACTTGGAAGAGTTTGATTTAGATAAGTATATTTTTAGTTTAACAAGTGATTTGTTTGTGGAGTATGAAAATGAATAGTTTAGAAAAACAAGTTTTATATTATAGTTTATTTGCTTTTTATAATACATTATTAACAGCAAAACAAAAACAATATTTTACAAATTACTTTATTGAGAATTTATCTTTACAAGAAATTGCTGATTTACAAAAAGTATCACGAACGGCTGTTCATGATAGTCTACAAAAAGTTATTATTTTATTAAATAAATATGAAAGTAAGTTGCATCTTTATGAAAAATATAAACAACGACAAGTAATATATGAAAAATATACGGAAAAGTATAATTTTATTAAAGTTTTACAAGAAATTGATAAAATAGAATAAAGCAGGTGGAAATTAATGAAAATTTTAATAATTGGTGATATTTACAGTATTGTTGGTAGACAAATGGTTAAATATTGAATTCCTAAAATAAAAAAGGAATATGAAAATCAATTTAAGATTGATTTAGTAGTTGCGAATGGTGAAAATACTACGCATGGTAAATCATTATGTAAAAAACACTATGATGAATTAAAAAATGCTGGTATTGATATTATTACTACCGGTAATCATATTTTTGGTCATCCTGATGTTGCTAAGTATATTAATACAACTCCCGATTTATTGCGTCCTTTAAATTATAATCCTTATCATCCAGGTAATGGTACAATTTTAGTTAAAGTTGGTAATAAAAAAGTGCGTGTAACAAACTTAATTGGTCGTACTTTCATGGATAAATCTGATAATCCTTATTTTGCTCTTGAACAACTTATTACGATTGATAAACAAAATAGTGAAGAAAAAAGTGACATTCATATTATTGATTTTCATGCTGAAGCAACAGCGGAAAAGTTATCTTTTGCTTGAAATTTTGATGGTCAAGTTACTTGTGTGGTAGGAACTCATACTCATGTTCAAACAGCAGATAATCGTTTATTACCAAAAGGTACCGCTTTTATTAGTGATGTTGGAATGACAGGTCCGTTTTATTCTATTATTGGTGCTAAAGCTGAAGAAGTTATTATTCGTGATAAAAAAAGTATGCCAGCAAAATTTAGTCCAGCAGATGGTGAAGGTCAATTTTCAGCTGTTTTATTAACTATTAATGATGAAACAAATAAAGCACAAAAAATTGAACGTATTTTTATTCATCCACAAGCACCTAATTTTAAAATTTACGAATAATTACAAATATAGGAAGGGACTAACTTTAACATGATATGAAACAATGCTAATTTTTTTACTGAGCAAAATGGTTTATATTCGATTTTAATTGGGATTAGTATATTAGTAATTTTAATAATTTTAAGAATTTTATTAATGGCAAAAATTAAAGACAATGTTCATGTACAACAAGCTGCTGAAATACGAGAAAAGGTAATTATTTTACGTGATGGTTATGAAGTAAAATTATTTAAGCAAATGGTTGATAAAAGTACAGTCATTATTATTGGTGCTCATGGCTTGCAAGGTCAAAAAGATGATTTTAAATTACTAAGTTCTTTTTGTAAAAAATCACAACTATCTTTGATTACTTATGATCGAAGAGGTAATGGTAAAAATGGACAAGATTGAAAATTTAAATCATTAGGTACTGATATTAATGATTTAAAAGATATAATAAGTGCAGTAAAATCTAAATATTCCAATCAAAAAATTATTGTTTTTGGTGAATCATTAGGCGCAGCTATTGCTAGTCATGCTGTTAAAAATAATTCACAAGTATCAGCATTAATTACTAGTAATTTAGTAACTAAAAAAAATCTTTATCAATTTTCATTAAGTTTTATTATTTGTTTTTGTTTTGCTTTTATTTTTAATTCTAATATTCAAATGCCAATCTATGTTGAAAATCAAGATATTTCTAGTAATAATGCTCATATTACTAATATAAATCAAAGATATAGTAATCGTCAAAATTGATCATTACGTTTTTTACTACAATTTAAAAAAATTAATAAAAAAAGTATAATGGAAATTAGTAATTCAAAACTTCCAACGTTAATCTTGCAAAGCGCTGATGATGTATTTAGTGATTTTCATCAACTTAAAATTAATAAAAAATATTGGAAGAAACATCATAGTTATGTTTTTATTTTTGATGGTAAACATGCTTTAATTAATGAACCTAATATTAAAGATATATTTGATAATGAAATTATGCCATGAATTACAAAAAATATTTTACTTGAGAAAGGTTAAAAAATATGAAATTAATACCTAATATTACCCATCCTCTTTTTACTAGTGAGTCTGTTGCTCCTGGTCATCCTGATAAGATTTGCGATCAAATTGCTGATGCAATTTTGGATGCTTTTTTAAAACAAGATCCACATGCCAAAGTAGCATGTGAGGTTTTTATTACTACAAATTTTGTTTTAATTGGTGGTGAAGTTCATAGTCACGCTCAAGTTGATTATCAAGCAATTGCGCGAAAAGTTATTACTGAAATTGGTTATATAAATGATGAAATTGGATTCAATGGCTTTACTTGTGAAATTAAAGTGTTAATTCATGAACAATCATCTGATATTTTACAAGGTGTTGAATTAAAAAATCATCAAATTGGTGCTGGTGATCAAGGAATAATGTTTGGTTATGCATGTCAGCAAACATCAGAATATATGCCATTAGCAATTGTTTTAGCACATGAATTAATTAAACGAGCTACAAAATTACGAAAGGAAAAAAAATTTAAGTATGCACTTCTTGATATGAAAGCGCAAGTTACTATTGATCAAGAAGACCCTAAAAATTTAAAAATACATACTATTTTAATGAGCATTCAACATCAAGCAAATTATGATGAAAAACAATTTAAAACATTTATTCATACAGAAATTATGCAATATATTGCTAATAAATATCATTTAAATCTTGATTTTAAATATTTAATTAATCCAACCGGTAAATTTGTAATTGGTGGACCTGCTGGTGATACTGGTTTAACAGGAAGAAAATTAATGGTTGATACTTATGGTGGAGCTGCTTGTCATGGTGGGGGAGCTTTTTCAGGAAAAGATCCCACTAAAGTTGATAGAACGGGTGCTTATTATGCTAGGTATATTGCTAAAAATATTGTTGCTGCTAACTTAGCAAAGATTTGTGAAGTACAATTAGCTTATGCAATTGGAACTCCTGAACCAATTGCAATATTTGTTAATACTCATCAAACTATTATTTCCGGTTTAACAGAGGCAAAATTAACAGAAATAATTTATCAAGTCTTTGATTGTTCTGCTAGTGCTATGATTGATAAATTAGAGTTATTGAAACAAAATTATCAACAATTATCAACTTATGGTCATTTTGGTAGAAATGATTTACAATTACCTTGAGAGAAATTAGATAAAGTTAGTTTATTGAAAACTTATTTACCAAAAAAATAAGATGGGGAGAAATATTTTATGTTTTTAGAAGTAATAGCTACATCTTTAAAAGATATAGAAAAAATTAATAATTCTTTAGCTGATCAAGTTGAACTTTGTACTGCTATGGAATTTGGTGGTTATACTCCAAGTTATGAATTGATTGCTGAAGCATGTAAAATTTCATTGAAACCAGTAATGGTTATGGTTAGAAATAATAATAATGGTTTTAATGTTACTGATAATGATTTTAAAATCTTTAAAAGAGATATTGAATTTATTAAAAAAACTCATGCATCAGGTATTGTTTGTGGTATTTTAACTAAAGATAATAATATTGATGTTGAAAGAATGAGTGAAATTATTAAATTAGCAAAGCCTTTAAAAATAACTTTTCATCGTGCTTTTGATGAAATTTTTAATAAAAAACAAGCTTTAGAACAATTAGTAAAATTAGGTGTTACTACAGTTTTAACTTCTGGTGGTCAAGATAATATTGTGAATAATATTAATAAATTTAAAGAATTAAAGAAATTAAATTTACCAATAAAAATTTTTGCTGGTGGTGGAGTTAATTTAGAAAATGTTAATGTTTTATTAAAAAACGGTATTAATGATATTCATGTTGGAAAATGTGTGCACGAAGATAATAATTTTAATAATCCTATTAATTATAAATTAATTAATAATATTAAAAATATTGCATAAATAATAAAAAGTTTTATAATAGATAAGTTTAAACATTTAATAAAGGTTACTGTTCTTTTAGTACAAAAAAACAGTAACCTTTATTGATGGTTTATTATTATAATTAGTTGCATTGATTTCATTTTTATTAGATTCTAAAGAACATTGTTTTGTTAAAATTTTTTCTACTTTTGTATTTTTTTGTTTTGGGCGGTTGTCAAAGTTACGAAATAATTAATTATCATATTAGTAACTTATTTCCAATATTACCATTTAAAAATGATGATAGACAAATTAAATTCTCTTTTACCCTTAAATTTATATTCGACGTATTTTAAAAAATATAGATTTTATAAGATAAAATAAAAATTATTCTCAAAGGAAAAAGACAAGAAATAATCTTGTCTTTTTTTGTAATTGTAAAATTTTAAAATTTTTAATAAACCTCTTTAACGCTATTATCAACACGTGTTAGGGAACTAAAAAAGTGAACTACAACACAGTTGTTAAAAATAGTAGCTAGAGCATGTGGACTTGCATGGATAAATAAAAAGTGGAGTGATACCTAATAAAATATACTAACCATTTAATGGTAATTCTTGGGGTGGGAGCGAATTGGAAACTAGTATATATAGACCTGTTGTAGGGACCTATTGTATTAATTCTATTCTTTATTTAACCAACCTTGCCACTCCCCAGTGAGCAAGTGTTGGTTTTATTTTTTTATTTTTTTTGGAAAATTTTTTGGGCGAGAAAATAAATTTCAAACTTGTAAAAAAAATTGAGCGGTGCCGGTTCAATTAAAATATTAATTTGTTTAACACAAATTAAATAAATATTGAATCGAATGCCTTAATGTTTTTTAAAATTTCACAATTTATTTTTGAGCCCAGAATTACTGGAATGAATAAAACGAATAGTAGTATTATTAATAACCTAAAAAATCAAAATATATGTTATTTATGCTAGAAGCAACAGAACATATTAGGAAAGGATTATTATGGCAATAGAAATTCTTGATTATGAATCACTAAGAAAGATTGATAAAAAAATTAAAAAAAGAAGAAAAAGATGTGTTGAATGTAATGAATTATATGAAGATGACAAAATCCAAATGCTTTATCGCTTTAAAACAGAATTAGAAGCAGAACAACATGATATTAGAAAATTTGAAGATGATTATGATATTGATGAACATTTGGATTATACAAAACCATTTGGATATGTTTGTGATTGATGTAGAAGTGATTAATTATGCAAATAGAATTTAAAAAAGAACAAATTGTAAAAGATAGACCACAATCTATTCTTATTGATTATGGTGAATATAAATTACAATGTCCAAAATGAATGGTTAAAAATAATAGTTTTATTGCTGATGATAAATATACATATTGAGTTTTTAATTTAGAAAATATTAAAAGAGAATTAAGTGGTAATGAATTAATAAAATTATTAGAGCCATATATTAAAGACCAAAAAATAACTGTTAATAAACCAACTGCTCCAAAAGAATATTATCTTAATGATATAAAACTTGAACCATTAACATTTTATGAACAGCATAATAGTTGATTTATGGGTGAAATAACTGATAACAAAACTAAAATTACTAATCCTTGTTTTAAATATAACATTACGTGAGAAGAGAACAGAAAAGGTTTTAAAATAAATAATCCATATAAACATGATGATTTACCAACTAATTATATAGTTACTTCCTATAAAGAAATTTCAACTCATAATGAAAAAGTATTTTTGTTGAACATGTAAACAAAATGACTGTATTTTAAATATTAGGTTAAGTAGGAGGTATAAATATGAATAAAGAAAAATTAATTACTGAATTAAGAAATAGTATATATCTTGGGAAAATAGATACATGTTATTCTGGAAATCTAAATAAAATAATTATAAAAATTAAAAATGGTGAATTTGATTGATAATGCAATATGAATTAATTATTGGTATTGACCCAGCAGGAATAGGTAGTAATGGAATGGTTATATATTCAAGTGAAACTAATAATATTGTTTTTAATGAAACATTTAATACATTAACTGTTTTATGAACTAAAAATATGTATAAAGAAAAAATGCAATTAATTAAAGAAAAATTTATTGATAAAAAAATATTAGTTATTGTAGAAAATTTCTTTTTAAGTTCAAAACAATTATTAACTAATCCATTAGCAACACCTAAAATTATTGGTGCATTAATGGTATTAGTACAAGATGTTTTCAACTGAGATTATCTAGAAAACCACCCAAAAAATAAAAATAAAATAACAAATTATAAAGGAAATATAAAATTAACAAAACATGAACAAGATGCTTATAAGCATATTCAATATTATTTAAAAAATCATAAAAAAATATTAATTTTTGATAATTATTTAAGGAAATTATAAAAATGAAAGATAAAGAAAATTATGTCAAATTAAAAGTAAAACTGAGTAACACTATTGAAGCAAAATATTACGAAAAAGGTAATAAGGAATTATATTATAGTGTTCGTGGTCAATGAAATGGATTAAATTATGTTACTTTAATTTTTAATAAACCAAAACTTTATAACCGATGTATTTTATTAAACAAAAACGATGAAATTATTGTAACTGGTCAAATCTTTAACACTTTAAACATTCCTAAAAATCGTGCATTTTGTTCAATCAATGTTAAATGATTTAAAAAATGAAAAGAGTAAAAAATGATATTATGAAAAATTTTATTAATAGCACCAATATTAATAACAAGTATAACACTAATAATATTTTTAATTTATATAATTAAAGATTTAAAAAATGAATATAAAATATTGAAAATATTAAGTGAAATTTCTAATCAAATTAAAAATAAGGAGAATAATTAATGATAATATTACCTACTTTGTTTGAAAATAAAGATGAAATTGAAATATTATCACCATTTCCCAAAGCAATTCATACAAGTAATGATATTAGAGCAATTATTTTAAGACAATACCCAAATGTTAAATCAAAACACATAATTGTTTCTGACCCAGAAAGTAATGTTGCATTAATAGTTGGTGATAATGATGTTTATCAAGGTTGAATTAAAGTAACAATTAAAAAATTAGAAAATTAAAGGAGATTAAAATGCCAAATATAGAAAATCAATCAAATTATACTTTAACTAAATTAATTAGAACTGGTATAAGTCCAATTTGTGCAATGATTGGTACAAGTGCTTATTATGGTCAAGTGATTGCAAATCCAGTATTAGGTTCAATTAATAGTTTATTATTTGGTAAAAAATTAGGTTTAGATATTTGAAATTTAAATCAAAGACCAAATACTAAAACTAAATTAATTAATAGTAGTAAAAAAATCTTATTAGGTTTAGGAACAATTGGTTTAGCAAATTATAGTAAATGAACAGAGAATAATATTACTCCAATTATTCCAACAACACCAATTCCAATAACTACTACAACTACAACAGAAGGTCCTCCATGATTAATATTAGATAAACAAGAAAATCAGTCATTAATGGATTGAGATACTTATATTTCATTAAATGCTTATGGTATTTCAAATCTTATTAGTGGATTAACTGAGTTAATACCTAATAAATTTGAAGCAATAAGAAAAATTTGTAATATGGCAACTGGTGGATGTTTGATTAGTAGTGGTGTAGCAATGGGTATTAATAACGATTTTAATAATGCTTATGCAGTACCTACCATAATTGCTGGTGCTTCTGAAATTATTCATAATTTACTACCTATGGAAACTATAAATCATATTGAAGAAATGCAAGAAACACCATTTAATAATGAAACTGCAAGATTAATTAATGATAATAGATTTTCAATTAATAGTGAGACAACTAGTCAATATGGTAGTGATAATATGAGCGAAGTACCATTAAATCAGGATAATGCTTCATTAAATTGAGATTATAATCACATGAGTTTATAAAGGAGGTGAGTAATTTATGAATAAAGAAAAATTAATTGAATATTATAATCACGAAATAAAAACACATAAAGAAAGGATGGAACAATTAAATAAAGAAATTTCTTTATTAGTAACTATTATAAGTAATTCACAATCAATGATTGAAAGAATTAATGGTGGGCAATTTGATGAATAATTAAAAAAATTAAAAATTGAAAGGAAAATATTCAAATGAAAGAATTTTTACATGAATTAATAATTATTGGAACAAGTGTTGGAACATTAATTTGCAGAGAAATTATTGTTTTATTAAAAAGATTTATCACAACTCCAAAACATGTTAGAGCAAATAACAAAATTATAAAACATCAAAAAAAATTAGCAAAATTAAACGAAAAAATTAATAAAGGAGAAAAATAATATGACAAAAATTGAATTTAATGAAAAATATAGAAAACAAGATATCAGTATTGATAGAGATTTTGATTTACAAATTGATAATTGTTTTAAATTTTCTGATATTGATACATTAGAAAACGCAGTTAATGATTATAAAAAATTAATAAGTGAAATGCCACAATTAGTTAAAGATTGATTATTGGGATAAGATTAGGAGAATGTTAAATGTTAGAAAATGAAAATAATGTTCAACAAACAACTGAACCTTTAAATGAAAATAATGCTCAACAAGAAATAGAAAATAAAGTTAATGAAGCAGAAAATAAGTTAAATAAACTTAATCAAGAAATTAAAGAAAAAGAAATGATTAATATATTTAAAAAATATCAAGTTAAAACTGAATTTTATGATTATTTAAAATTTAAAACAAATAATATAGAAAATTCAAAAATTGAAGAAACTATTAAAAAAATGATTAAAGAACAACCAATATTTAAACAAACAATTAATACAGGTGGCAATAAACAAATAATTATTAATAATAAAACAAATGATAAAGAAAATTTTTTAATTAATTATAAAAAGAAAAATTATTTATAAACGAAAGGAAGAAATAAAATGTCAGTACCATTTAATCAAAATTTAGACAATACAGAGAGATTAGTAGAAGCACCAGAATTTATAGAGTTTTTTAAAATTTCAAATAGTCCATGGGCAAACTTTTTTCCTACTGAAATTGTTGACTCAGTAAATATTGAATTTATTGTTAAAAAACCAAAAAAACCGGAAGTAAAAATTATTGCTTGGGATGATAAAAGTAAAAGATATGAATTACCATATGTTGATACAGATAAAATTAGTAAAAAAATAACTAAAAAATATCTTGCAGGAGAAATTATTGCAGATGTAGATTTAAAAGCAAATAATGGACAAAATTTATTAGATAGTATGCAATATGAAGTTGCAAATGATTTAGCAGATAAATTAGCAATTGATGATACACAAGCAATTGCAAAATTTGCTACTAAAATCGATATTGAAGATACAACACCAGTAGGCTATTTAAAATCAATGTTATCTGCTTGAAATACTTTGTTTCAATTTAGAAACATTGCAAATAGTAAATTTTTTATTACTAATGGTCTTTATGATAGTTTAGTTTATTTAGCAGATAATAAAGGTTTAATTACCGATAATCAGTTGGCACAACAATTACGTTTAAATGGAAATAATTTATATGTAAAAGGCGTATTATGTGAAATCGTTCTTGATGACTATATGATTTTTACTAATGATAAAAATGAACAACAATTAATGACCTTTGTTTTAGCAACACCAAGAGCGATGAAAAGATACATGATAGAAAATACAGTTATTTATGTAGATTTTATTAAAGATGATAAAGCAGGAAGAGCATATAAAGTTGCTGGTGAAGTTGTTGGAGAAGCAATACCATATATTTCTAATAATGAAACAACATCACGTTGAATGTTATGTGGAGTTATTAAAACAGAAAAAACTGATTTAAAAACTAAAATTACAAGTTTAACAACTGATATTACTGCAAATGTTAATAACAATAATAGTGAATTAAATACACAAATAAAAAGTACTAATGAACTTAAATCATTAAATCCAAATTTAACAAATCCAACTATTAAATATTTTAGTGATGCACAAGGAAAAACTAATGTAAGTAATCAAAAACAAAAAGCAGGTGACTTATATATAACTATTAGTGCAAATGTTAATGACTTAAATTATAAAGGTTCAACAAATCCAATTAAAATAACTCTTAAATAAAGGAAATTAATATCATGCCAATTGGTACAACTAGTACAGCAATACTTTTAAACATAAATAAACCAAAACATACTAGAACAAGTAACCAACAAGAAAATAAAAGTTTTTGATGAGAAATTTTAGAAATGATTGGTGTACAAGTTATAGCAGTAGCACTTGCTCCTTTTACTGGTGGATTAAGTGAAAGTGTAGCCCTTGGATTAGGTGCAAGTGATTTAGTTGCTAGTATTAGTGCTGTTGGTGTAGAGTTTTTAACTGATTTTACTATTAATCAAGTTTATGATTATTTAAAAGGAAATGTAACAAAATTAAATACTTTCTTTAATATACTTCCTGCATTTGCTGGACTTAATAAAATTAGTCGTGGTTATCGTACAAGTAAATTTATTAAACTAGCACAAAAAACTAAAACATTAGAACAAGTGGGAATTAAAGAAGCAAAAAATTTACAAGAAATTATTAGTCAAGTAAGTGGAAAAGAAATTTTAACAGATAAAATTATTGGTAATAAACGTTATTTAATGAATTATAGTTTTACTCCTAATCGTGAAACAGTATTACGAGATTTAGGTTATGTTGCTGAAAGACAATATAAAAATAATTTTCAAAAACTAGAAACAGAAAAATTAATGGAACACTTATTATTACAAAATACATTAATAAAACTAAGTCCACAATTAACTCCTAAATTTAAAATTAAAGATATTGAAAAAGCAAATAACTTTTTAAAAAAATTTAATACTGATTTAAAAAAAGTATTATCTATGAATCAGCATGATTGATTAAATTTAGTTCATACAATACATACAGAAAATAGATATGGAAAAACTTTAATTTTAGATTTACAAAAAATTCGTGCTAATTCTATTAAATTTAATTTTAAAAATAATATTATTCATCAACTTGTTTTAAAAGCAAATCAAACTTTTAAATATTTTGATATTAGATTTTATTTAAAAAAAGGTTTAAATAAATTTTGAAAAGATACACCATATTTTGAAAAAATAAGAGAAAGTATATATAAATTACAAGAAAAATTTGAAAAGTTAGAAAAACAAGCATTTGAAAAAATTAATAAATTAAAAGAAAAAGCAACTGATTTATTTACTAGTGCAGAAAAAAGAGCAATTAAACATGCACAATTAATTCCATTAAATTCACCAGTATTTATGGGTTGTAAAATTCAACCTTTGTCATTAGATAAATGTGCAATTACTATTTATCATCGTAATCCTAAATATAAACCAATTACAGTTGTTGATAGTATTCTTAAAGCAAAAACTTTTGTTACTCAAATACATCCATTTCATTGATATCGTTGATATAGTGGTTGATACATTGGTTATGGTGTTAATCGTAATAAATGATTAAAAGCAATAGCATTTGCTCCACCAGTGGTGCAACAAGTAATTAGAGATAGTTTTAAAGTATATAGAGAAATATTTAGAACTATTAAAACTTATCATAAAGTAGTAAATGTTATTAATAATCCTATTGAAAATATTAACAAATCATTTAAAAATGTTGGTTTAAAATTTTCAGTAAATACTTTATTTGGTACAGGATTATTACATCATTTAGAAAAATTTGCATATAGTCAAGTTATAGCAAAAAGTAAGAAAAAATTAAAAAAAGGTAAAAATAAAATACAAAAAGAAATTGAGCATATAACACATAAAAAAACAAAAAAACATACTCATCATTATAAACAAGCATTTTTTAAGGAATGATAAATTATGATTAATAAACTTTGAACTGATGTCAGTCTTGAAAATTATAATAACTGATATCCATTAACTGGAAAAATTACAGAAACGCCACAGCAATACATACAAACATGACCTAATGTTAATGATTGATTTAAAACGTTTGCTATTCGCGCGCAAAATGATATTAATGCTTATCTTGATTTTATTTTATCTAAATTTCCTTTTGATAGTTTTAAAGATGAATTAATTAAAGAAACATTAAGAGATATGGTTTATGTTATGGTTGAACATTGAGTATTTAATCGTACACCAATTGAATTTAATGTTGATGCAACTATTCAATTTAATAATGGTAGTCAATTTAGTGCAAATAGTACTCCTACAATTAATGTTTGAGATTTAGCACCTAGTAGAATGAAAATATGAGCAAGATTAACAGAATTAAAACAAGTATTTTCAAGTTATAATGATGATGAAATAGATGTTGAAAAAATTGACTTAAAAGCATTTTATACTAGAAATCAAGTTGATGAATTAATAAAAGAACAAAAAGAATTTACATTATTAAAACAAATGAAATTATATGATGATTTAGTTGATGATAATGAAAATGAAATATATAGAGGTCCTGTTAGTAAATTTATTAATAAAGGTTATGTTGCAACAGATTATGATAAAGAAACTGAAACAATGATTTTAGATTGACCTGATGAAATTGGTACATTACCACCCGAAGCATTACAAAATAATCCACAAGTTGGTGATTATACACATGCTGCAACTTGTGATTTTTCTGCTAAACAGCAAAAAAGAATTACTACAAATGAAAATGAAATTACCAAATTAAATAATGAATTAATTAAAGCAAATGAAAATATTAATGATGTTAAAAATAATTGATTTAATATTGAAACTAGTCCTTTATGAAAAAAAGTTGAAAATAATAATATAGAAATATTTAAATGATATTTTATTAAAATCAGTTATCAATATTTAACAGAAAATAACTTTATGAAATTTTATAAAGTAATTAAAATTTATTTAAATAATGTTTTTAATGAATTTGAATTGTTAGATGTTGATTCCATGACGTATAGTGAACAAATCCAAAATAAAAATATTTTAAATATTGGAACTATTTACTATAACAATAGAAATAAAACATTTAGTGGTGGCGGTAGTTCTTATCCTGAACGTGGAAAAATTGATTTAATTGGTGATATAGAAGAAATATATCAATATCAAGGAACTGGGACACCAACTGAATTTATAGCAGAAGAAGGTACTGAACGTGATTATTATACAAAAATAGAAACTAATAATTTATTAGATAAAAAACAAGATAAATTAATTGCTGGTGAAAATATTAAGATTGATGAAAATAATAAAATTAGTGCTACTGGTGGTAAAGTAGATTTATCAGATTATTATAAAAAAGAAGAAGTAGATAAAAAATTAGAAGATACAAAAGCACAATTTCCGATTGCATTTCAAATAAATGCTCTAAGTCGAGAAATTCCTAATTTAGAAACTACTAATAAAACAGTTGTTGGTGCTATTAATGAATTAAAAGAAAAAATAAAAGACAAAAAATTTTCAAATGATTATTTTAAATATAATACTGAAACAAATGAAATTTTACTAAATGATGAAGAAAATTCATTACTTTGTAAGGAATTATTAGAAAATAATGAATATAAAATATTAAAAACTCAAAATAAAAAATTATTACAAGCAATTAATGAAATATTAGAAAAACAACCACAACCAAGTCCAAGTCGTTCAAATTGAAAAGAAGTAGGAGAAGTTATAACAGATAAAAATAATAATAATCAAAATTTTATAAAATATATATTTAAAGATAAAACACATTATAGAATATATATAAGTTATGGTGATTATACAAGTAAAGAAAATAATAAAAATTATAGTTGACAAATAATTAATTTTTATTATCAATTAGATACAAGCGTTGTAAAAAGTAGTTTATGAATAGCAAATAATAACAATAACCAACAAACTGAAATTAATATTTATAACAATAGAATAATGTGGGGTATGGGTAGAGATTATACTTTTAAAAAATTAGAAGAATTACAGGAATAATATTATGTTTTTTAAAATTATAAAAATTATTTTAGGTTTAATTGGAGTAATTTTATCATCAGCAACAGCAGGTTTAATTATATTTATCATTGTAAAAATCATATTAAAAATTAATCAAATATTTTAGAAAGGTGGTGAATATTATGTTAGGTAGATTTTTTAGAAAAGATAAAAGTAATATTAGTGATAATCAAAATGAAAAAGTAAAATTTTTAACTAATAAAAATAAAAGTACTCATGCTTCAATTTTAAATTATTTTGGTTTTAATGATTTTAATCATGAAACTTATTTCACTGATTTTCTAGCAGAAAATAATGCTAATTTATATAATGCTCCATTAGACATTAATAATGAAACTATTAAACAATATTTAATTAAACAAGAGTTTTATAGAAAAAATTGAAATTCTATTTTTAAATTAAGTAAATTAGGAATTAGTGGTTATTTAATTTTTATTGCTAATGATGACTTATATTTTCAAGTAGTAGATATACAACAAAGAGTTTATGATATTACTGGTAAATTAATTCAATGTACTATTTTTTATGATAGTTATCAACAAAATGCGCAAATGGTAAGATTATTTGAAATTTATACATTAAATAATGAACAAGTAACTATTAATCGTGCAATTTATAGTATTAATGATAATAAAAAACAATTTCCATTATCTTTTAAAGAATATATTAATAATCCAAATTTAGAACAAGAACAAACATTAAATATTAATTATATTCCAATAGCAATTATGCGAAATAAAGCAAATGAGCTAGCAGATTGTAATAAAGTAATGGATAAAATTAAAGCATTAGATGTTATTTATGAACAAATTGTTTTAGATACTATTTTAAACTTACCTAAATTTATTTTTAATCAAACTTATGGTAATGTTCAATCAACATTAGAAGAAGCAGTAAGAACATTAGTTACTAAAAACTACATATTTAAAAGTGGTGGAGATAATAATGAACAAAACGAAAATATCAATATGACAAATAGTAATTTTAAAGGTAAAAATTTAACTGATATATACGATTGAAATGTTAATGAAATATTTAAACGTTGTGGTATTCATATACCAAGTCAAAAGAAATCAGCACAACAATCAGTCCCCGAAAGTACAGCAGTTAATATTTCAACTATTAACTATATTGAACAAAAATTATGACAATTTAATATTGATATTCTTAAATTTATTCAAATATTAGTAAGTTTAGATAAAGATTTATTAAATAGTAAAACATTTAATATTAATGATGAACAAGAAATTAATAATTTAACAGTTAAATTAAAATTATTTAATCCCGAAAATAACCAATTAATAGGAGAGAACAATGGAAAACAACAACAAACCACAAACGAAGTTTCCACAGAAACAAACTAAACTTAATCAAGCAGAATTAGAAAATGATTATTTAATTGATAATATTCCTTATGATTTTACTAATATGATGAGTGCTACTAGTGACCCAGATATTAATAGAGCATACGATGAATTTAAAAAAAGAACTATATATATTTATGAAATTGAACGTTTATTTAAAAATAATGAAAATAATAGTTTAAGATTTTCAGCAAATACTATTAAAATAGGTTTTATTGATATTGATAAGATATTAAAAACTATTGCTGTTGAAACATCTGACTTTACTATGCAATTAAATCAAAGAGCAAGTACTAATATTAATGATAATACAATTGAATATAGTATGACTGATATTAAGAATTTAATTTTTCAAGAAATAAATTTATTAAATCAATTTAAGTTATATGCTGTATCTATTAATGAACCATTAACTGAAAATAATATTGATAATTTATATATTATTAATAATTATTCACAACCTTATCAAAATCCAAAAACAAGAAGTACTAAAAGTATTACTATAATTAAAATTAAAGATTTTAAAACAAGAGATGGTTATCCAATAATTATTAAATTACAAAAACCATTAGATAAAGATACAAAAGTAATTGGTTTAAAAATTAAAGCCCCTAGAAGCATGATTTTTGGCAATATAAAGGTACTTGGTGAAGTTGACAATATGGAAGTATACCCAAAGTTATTTGTCAAAGATAAGATAGCATTTCCGCTATTATCAATGCCTATTGAAACTCAACCAAAAGTTAGAATATTACAACAATGATTTAGTGAACAAATATTACCATGAAATTTAGCAAAACAATTTATTGGACAAGAAAAATCAGTTTTAGACTTAATTAAAATTAGTACTGGTACTATAACAAGAAAAGAAGTTATTAATAATGCAAGAGTAACTGATACTTGATTAGGTTGAGAAATGGGTGCTGTTTGAGATGGTAATTGACCATTAAAAAAAGAAATACATTTAGAAGATAAAAAAGTTTTATCTTTTAGTAATGAAGGATGATATGTTTATCTTGCAACTAATAATAGATTTAAAAGGGGAGATTGTCAAAAATCCGGAATAAATTAATTCATATATAGTCTTATTATATTTCAGACAAGAAATAATTTGGATTTTTATGAAATTGTACTTAAATAATATAATTTTTTTAAATTTATTGCAACTAAAATACTTATAATTAAGTTTGTTAAATGTTAAACTTATGAAATAATGTTAAGGAGAATTTAAAGATGAAAATTAAAACACTGAAAAAATTACAGTTAATAACTGTATTACTATTTATTTTAAGCATTTTAACTTTAATTATAGGATTAATATTAATAGATTTTAGTCACTTTAATCTTTTTTATTTTGATAAAAATTTAAATTGTATTAATGGATTTAAAATGTTAAAACATTTTCAATTAAGTTTTATCATAGAGCATTCTGCAAAATATTTTTATAATCTTGGAACTCATCATATTAAAGAGAATTATTATGAATGAACTGAATTACGAAGTGGAATTTTTTTGGTTTTAATTTTAGTTCCAATTTTATTTTTTATAACTATGTTATTTACTTTTTTCATTATTGGTTTAAAAATAAAAATAAAAAATAATAATTTTTGAGATGCTATTCAAAATTGCGAAATAATCAATAATTACTATATTCATTAAATTATGTTTCTAAATTTATTTTGTTACATTTAAAAATAACCATTTTAATGTAAATACTAATATTATATGTTCTATTACCAAGCATTTCTTTTAAAAAATGTCAAATATTAGTTTCAGTAAAGCAACCTATATTTCACTTTGCACCTTGATTTTCAATACCTTGTTTATTATTTTTAAAATACTGTTTTTTTAATTTTTTATGATTATCTAATTCTTTATATAAATAGTTAATTAATTCATCATATTGACCATTATTAATTAAATTTTTACAGTGATTATATTCTTCTAAATATTTTTCTTTATTTCCAGCCATTATTCCAAGATATAATGTTCTAATTAAATGAAATTTATCTAAAACAAACTGTGCACCTAAATAATCAGCAACTTCTTTAATTCATCCTGCACTATCACCACAAATAATAATTTTTGCTTGTTCAATATTTTCATAAAATTTTTGACAATGTTCTTTAACAAATTCAGCAGTTTTTTTAACTCCAATTGGAGTTCTTGTTTTTCTTATAATTGCTTTTACTCTTTTATTTTGTACTTTATGATTAATATTATCTGTATATGTTACTATTAATCTCATAGAGTGTTTTGTACCTTTACGTTTAAAATCTCAAAATTTTCGATGTCCATCATCAATTGCTACAAAAATAGGTTGATTTTTTTCCAATTTTACTTTTACTGGATTTGCTTCATTTATTTCTAAATTTTTAAAAACTCTATGAACGCTACTAACACTAATACCTGCCTTTTTACAAATCGCACAAATATCACGATATCTTTTTCCATCAGCAAAATTTTCAATAATAGTATCTTCGATATCTTCACTAATTCTTTTATATTTTGGAAGTTCCATTTTTTCATCAACTAAACAAACACGAACTAATTTTTGTAATTTTTCATCAAAATATTCATAAATTCTTCTTTTATAAGTTACTAATCCATACATTGTTTTTCTTGTTCGATATTGAAAATCAACAATTTTATATTTCTTTTTATCTCTTGTATTTTTTATTCTTCAATCTCACTTTTCTCATTTCTTTGTTATATGTTCTAAAATTAATTTATCAATTTTAGGATATTGTTCTTTATAAGTTCATTTGTAATTAAAATTCACATTTACTTCTCCTAACTATTTTAAAAAAATCTAAATTTATTGTAAATATTTTTAAAAATTAATTTACTTGTTTATTATATACATATATAAGTGTAATTTAAAATTAAATCAAAAATATTTAAAAAACCACTTTCATATTTAAAATATAATAAATAATTTCAATATCATTAATAGTATAGGTATCACAAAATAAACGCCTTTAATTTAGGCGTTATTTTGCATTTAAAAGCATACTTGTAAAAATAATCAAAAATAGTACAATTTATAAGTAAAATTAAGAATTTAAGGAAAGAAGAAAAAAATGTGAAATGAAGATGATGAAAAAATATGTGATTGATGTAATCATTTAGTATATAATTACGATAAATTTCAAAAATATTATTTTTGTAGTAGTTGTTTTAAAAATGCTGTAGCAGAAGTAAAATTACAAAAATTAGAGAAAAAAGGATTAACTTTTAAATTTAAATATGAAAGAAATAACTATTTAAAAATGTTAAAAAAAGAAACACCAAAATATACTGACCAAGTATGATTAAAAAAAGTTGGAAAAAATTGTTATATATGTAAAAAAAGATATTTACCAATTGAAGTTATAAGTTTATCAGACAACGTTAATATATGTGAAGAAAAATGTGAAAATAAAAAAATATCAAAAGAATTATTTGATGAAATAATTACAAAAGCCAAAAAATAGAACAAAGATGAAATAGACCAACTATATAATAAATTATTAAAAGGTGCTGATGAATTCTTGGAAAGATTTACAAAAAAAATAACAAAATAAAAAAGGAGAAGTTTATTATGAAAACATGAATAAAAACAAATTTAAGTAAAATAACATTAGCATTAGCACTAACTGGTGCTGTAAGTGGAGTAACTGGTTTAATAATTGGTTCACTAGCACAAAATAAAACAAATAATCTGACTTATTTTTTAAATCATGACCATATAGCAGTATGAGGAAATACAACTATATGAAAACATGAATTTGAAGGGGGGGATTAATTTATATTTTTCTGTTAAAAAAGCAGGAGATAATGATATAAAATGAGATGGTATTTATCCTAAAAATTATTTTTCAAATTAAACTTCTAAATTAATATAAGAAACATTTTCATTATACTTATCAAATAAATTAATATTAGTTAAATTTATTTCTTGCTTATCAGTTATTAAAATTAATTCATAATTACCTGCACCAAATATTCCGCTGATTTCAATCCGATTTAAGTTATTAATCGGATTTTCAATTTTTAATTCAAATTCACTATTATTATCAATTTGTGAAATTTCTTTATAAAATTCGAGTTTAGAAAATAATTGTGATTTATTTGAACCATATAAATTTAAAGCATTTCCAATTTTATTTTTATCAATAATTGTTTTTGAAAAATACTTACCATATTCACCATTACCTAATGTTCAATCAGAAGGAATTAGTGAAGGAATATTATTACTTTCTAATTCATTAGTTATAGATAATCAGTTAAATTGATTATCATCTAGTTTAAATAATTCATTTTGACTAATATCATTATTTTTTAGTTTAATATTATTAATATCTGTAAAATCAAAATATTCAGATTTTAATATTACTTTTATATCTTTAAACTCTCAAACTTTATCTGGTGTAGAATGTATAGGATTTGATTTTAATTCAAAATAATAAGGTAATAATAATTTATAATCGTCATTTAAACCTTTATTAATTGATAATGTTGAATAAATATATTTTGATAACATAATTACTATTTGTTTTAATATTTGCACTTGTGGTAAATTTATGTAATTTGGATAATCTAATTCTCATTTTTTAAATAAATTAGTTATAACATCATCAGGTTTTTGGTTTTCAAATTTAAGTCTTAATTTAGTAATATCAGTTGTATTTTGTTCATCTTTTTTAGGGTCATATCCATCAAAGTTTCTGTTATAAGTATATGTATAAGTTAGCATATCTAATAATACTTTTTGTAAACTATCAATTGGTGGTCTATCTTTTATTTCTATTTCTACATCATGAAATTTATTTGTTGTAGAAATAAATAAATTATAGTTGCCTGCTAAAAATCATGATTCTAATTTTTTATCTTTTAATTCTAGTTCATCAGATAAGGGTCATACTTTTGAATTTTTAGTAACATCATATCCTATTTTAGCATTAGTTACTCTTGCATTATTAATAATTTCTTTTCTTGTTTCACTTCCCCCACCAATAGCAATTAAATCTAAAACTGATTTTTCTTGGCCTATAAATTCTTTTGCTAAATTTCAAGGTAATATTTGTTCACTAAATCATTGTTGTAATATTCTAACTTTTGGCTGAGTTTCAATAGGCATTGATAATAGTGGAAATGCTATCTTATCTTTAACAAATAATTTTGGGTATACTTCCATATTGTCAACTTCACCAAGTACCTTTATATTGCCAAAAATCATGCTTCTAGGGGCTTTAATTTTTAAACCAATTACTTTGGTATCTTTATCTAATGGTTTTTGTAATTTAATAATGATTGGATAACCATCTCTTGTTTTAAAATCTTTAATTTTAATAATAGTAATACTTTTAGTACTTCTTGTTTTTGGATTTTGATAAGGTTGGGAATAATTATTAATGATATATAAATTATCAATATTATTTTCAGTTAATGGTTCATTTATACTAACTGCATATAATTTAAATTGATTTAATAAATTTATTTCTTGAAATATTAAATTTTTAATATCAGTCATACTATATTCAATAGTATTATCATTAATATTTGTGCTAGCTCTTTGATTTAATTGCATAGTAAAGTCTGATGTTTCAGCAGCAGTGGTTTTTAATACTTTATCAATATCAATAAAACCAATTTTAATAGTATTTGCTGAAAATCTTAAACTATTATTTTCATTATTTTTAAATAAACGTTCAATTTCATAAATATATATTGTTCTTTTTTTAAATTCATCATATGCTCTATTAATATCTGGGTCACTAGTAGCTCTCATCATATTAGTAAAATCATAAGGAATATTATCAATTAAATAATCATTTTCTATTTCTGCTTGATTAAGTTTAGTTTGTTTCTGTGGAAACTTCGTTTGTGGTTTGTTGTTGTTTTCCATTGTTTTCTCCTATTAATTGGTTATTTTCGGGATTAAATAATTTTAATTTCACGGTTAAGTTATTAATTTCTTGTTCATCATTAATATTAAATGTTTTACTATTTAATAAATCTTTATCTAAACTTACTAATATTTGAATAAATTTAAGAATATCAATATTAAATTGTCATAATTTTTGTTCAATATAGTTAATAGTTGAAATATTTACAGCTGTACTTTCGGGTACTGATTGTTGTGCTGATTTCTTTTGACTTGGTATATGAATACCACAACGTTTAAATATTTCATTAACATTTCAATCGTATATATCAGTTAAATTTTTACCTTTAAAATTACTATTTGTCATATTGATATTTTCGTTTTGTTCATTATTATCTCCACCACTTTTAAATATGTAATTTTTAGTAACCAAAGTTCTTACTGCGTCTTCTATTAAAGATTGAACATTGCCATAAGTTTGACTAAATATAAATTTAGGTGAATTTAAAATGGCATCTAAAACAATTTGTTCATAAATAACATCTAATGCTTTAATTTTATCCATTACTTTATTACAATCTGCTAGCTCATTTGCTTTATTTCTCATAATTGCTATTGGTATATAGTTAATATTTAGTGTTTGTTCTTGTGCTAAATTAGGGTTATTAATAAATGAGTTAAAATCTAATGGAAATTGGTTTTTACTATCATTAATACTATAAATTGCACGGTTAATTATTACTTGTTCATTATTTAGTGTATAAACTTCAAATAATCTTACAGTTTGTGCATTTTGTTGATAACTGTCATAAAAAATAGTACATTGAATTAATTTACCAGTAATGTCATAAACTCTTTGTTGTATATCTATGACTTGAAAATATAAATTATCATTAGCAATAAAAATTAAATAACCACTAATTCCTAATTTACTTAATTTAAAAATAGAGTTTCAATTTTTTCTATAAAATTCTTGCTGAATTAAGTATTTTTTAATAGTTTCATTATTAATTTCTAATGGAGCATTATATAAATTAGCATTATTTTCTGCTACAAAATCAGTAAAATAAGTTTCATGATTAAAGTCATTAAAACCAAAATAATTTAAAATTGAAGCATGAGTACTTTTATTTTTATTAGTTAAAAATTTTACTTTTTCATTTTGATTATCACTAATATTATTTTTATCTTTTCTAAAAAATCTACCTAACATAATATTCACCACCTTTCTTAAAATATTTGATTAATTTTTAATACAATTTTTACAATAATAAATATAATTAAACCAGCAACTGCAGAAGATAATAAAACTCCAATTAAACCTAAAATAATTTTTATAATTTTAAAAAACATAATCTTATTCCTGTAATTCTTCTAATTTTTTAAAAATATAATCTCTACCCATACCCCACATTATTCTATTATTATAAATATTAATTTCAGTATCTGCATTAACATTATTATTTGATATTCATAAACTACTTTTTAAAACATTTGTATCTAATTGATAATAAAAATTAATTATTTGTCAACTATAATTTTTATTATTTTCTTTACTAGTATAATCACCAAAACTATAATATATTCTATAATGTGTTTTATCTTTAAATATATATTTTATAAAATTTTGATTATTATTATTTTTATCTGTTATAACTTCTCCTACTTCTTTTCAATTACCATTATTTATTATTTTCTTTTCATCATCAATTAATTCTTTTTGTATTTTTACAAAATCACCTTCAAGTTTTCAAACACGTTTATGTAATTCATTAATTGCATCAACTATACTTTTATTTCTAGTTTCTAATTCTTTAATATAAGCACTTTTTAAAATATTTAAAATAAAATTAGCTTTTACAACAAATTTATTTTCTTGTATATCAAAAACATTATTATCAAATAATGGTTCTAATTTATCAATAGTTAAATTAAAATTTTTATCTATATTAGTTTTATTTTCATTAATAGCACCAACAAGAGTTTTATCAGTAGTTTCTAAATTAGGATTTTCAGTACCAAGAGCATTTATTTGAAATGCAATAGGAAATTGTGACTTTACATCTTCTATTTTTTTATCTACTTCTAGTTTTGTATAGTAATCACGTTCAGTACTATCTTCTGCTATAAATTCAGTTGGTGTTCCAGTTCCTTGATATTGATATATTTTAGAAATAAATCCTGAATAATATGTTCCGGGTGTAGCACTAGCGCGAATTTTATAATTAACGCAAGTTAAGTATAATCTAATATTATTAGTTTCATCTGAATAAAAAGTATCTAATAAAGTATATGATTTTATTGCAGATTCTTCATTTAATTTAAATATAGATTTTCTAGTATATTTATATTTATAAATATCACTCTCATAAATATAACCTCATATTACTAATATTTCTTTATTTAAATTATCAGTTGAAAGTTCATTAGATATCTCTTTTCATAATGGACTAGTTTCAATATTAAATCAGTTATTTTTAATATCATCAATATTTTGTTTATTAATCTCAATTTTATTTTCTAATAATTTGATATTATTATCAACTTTAGTTTCTAATAATTTAATACTATTTTCATTTGTAGTAATTCGTTTTTGTTGTTTAGCAGAAAAATCACAAGTTGGTGCATGTGTATAATCACCAATTTGTGGATTATTTTGTAATGCTTCTGGTGGTAATGTACCAATTTCATCAGGTCAATCTAAAATCATTGTTTCAGTTTCTTTATCATAATCTGTTGCAACATAACCTTTATTAATAAATTTACTAACAGGACCTCTATATATTTCATTTTCATTATCATCAACTAAATCATCATATAATTTAATTTGTTTTGATAATGTAAATTCTTTTTGTTCTTTTATTAATTCATCAACTTGATTTCTAGTATAAAATGCTTTTAAGTCAATTTTTTCAATATCTATTTCATCATCATTATAACTTGAAAATATTTGTTTTAATTCTGTTAATCTTGCTCATATTTTCATTCTACTAGGTGCTAAATCTCAAACATTAATCGTAGGAGTACTACTTGCACTAAATTGACTACCATTATTAAATTGAATAGTAGCATCAACATTAAATTCAATTGGTGTACGATTAAATACTCAATGTTCAACCATTACATAAACCATATCTCTTAATGTTTCTTTAATTAATTCATCTTTAAAACTATCAAAAGGAAATTTAGATAAAATAAAATCAAGATAAGCATTAATATCATTTTGAGCACGAATAGCAAAAGTTTTAAATCAATCATTAACATTAGGTCATGTTTGTATGTATTGCTGTGGTGTTTCTGTAATTTTTCCAGTTAATGGATATCAGTTATTATAATTTTCAAGACTGACATCAGTTCAAAGTTTATTAATCATAATTTATCATTCCTTAAAAAATGCTTTTTTATAATGCTTAGTTTTTGTTTTAGTTTTTCTATGTGATATATGGATAATTTCTTTTTGTAACTTTTTTTTACCTTTTTCTACAACTTGACTATATGCAAATTTTTCTAAATGATGTAATAATCCTGTTCCATAAAGTATTAACTGAAAACTTTAAACCAACATTTTTAAATGATTTATTAATATTTTCAATAGGATTATTAATAACATTTACTACTTTATGATAAGTTCTAATAGTTCTAAATATTTCTCTATATACTTTAAAACTATCTCTAATTACTTGTTGAACAACTGGTGGAGCAAATGCTATTGCTTTTAATCATTTATTATGATTAACACCATAACCAATGTATCAACCACTATATCAACGATATCAATGAAATGGATGTATTTGAGTAACAAAAGTTTCTGCCTTAAGAATACTATCAACAACTGTAATGGGTTTATATTTAGGATTGCGATGATAAATAGTAATTGCACATTTATCTAATGATAAAGGTTGAATTTTACATCCCATAAATACAGGTGAATTTAATGGAATTAATTGTGCATGTTTAATTGCTTTTTTCTCTGCACTAGTAAATAAATCAGTTGCTTTTTCTTTTAATTTATTAATTTTTTCAAATGCTTGTTTTTCTAACTTTTCAAATTTTTCTTGTAATTTATATATACTTTCTCGTAATTTTTCAAAATATGGAGTATCTTTTCAAAATTTATTTAAACCTTTTTTTAAATAAAATCTAATATCAAAATATTTAAAAGTTTGATTTGCTTTTAAAACAAGTTGATGAATAATATTATTTTTAAAATTAAATTTAATAGAATTAGCACGAATTTTTTGTAAATCTAAAATTAAAGTTTTTCCATATCTATTTTCTGTATGTATTGTATGAACTAAATTTAATCAATCATGCTGATTCATAGATAATACTTTTTTTAAATCAGTATTAAATTTTTTTAAAAAGTTATTTGCTTTTTCAATATCTTTAATTTTAAATTTAGGAGTTAATTGTGGACTTAGTTTTATTAATGTATTTTGTAATAATAAGTGTTCCATTAATTTTTCTGTTTCTAGTTTTTGAAAATTATTTTTATATTGTCTTTCAGCAACATAACCTAAATCTCGTAATACTGTTTCACGATTAGGAGTAAAACTATAATTCATTAAATAACGTTTATTACCAATAATTTTATCTGTTAAAATTTCTTTTCCACTTACTTGACTAATAATTTCTTGTAAATTTTTTGCTTCTTTAATTCCCACTTGTTCTAATGTTTTAGTTTTTTGTGCTAGTTTAATAAATTTACTTGTACGATAACCACGACTAATTTTATTAAGTCCAGCAAATGCAGGAAGTATATTAAAGAAAGTATTTAATTTTGTTACATTTCCTTTTAAATAATCATAAACTTGATTAATAGTAAAATCAGTTAAAAACTCTACACCAACAGCACTAATACTAGCAACTAAATCACTTGCACCTAATCCAAGGGCTACACTTTCACTTAATCCACCAGTAAAAGGAGCAAGTGCTACTGCTATAACTTGTACACCAATCATTTCTAAAATTTCTCATCAAAAACTTTTATTTTCTTGTTGGTTACTTGTTCTAGTATGTTTTGGTTTATTTATGTTTAAAAGTATTGCTGTACTAGTTGTACCAATTGGCATGATATTAATTTCCTTTATTTAAGAGTTATTTTAATTGGATTTGTTGAACCTTTATAATTTAAGTCATTAACATTTGCACTAATAGTTATATATAAGTCACCTGCTTTTTGTTTTTGATTACTTACATTAGTTTTTCCTTGTGCATCACTAAAATATTTAATAGTTGGATTTGTTAAATTTGGATTTAATGATTTAAGTTCATTAGTACTTTTTATTTGTGTATTTAATTCACTATTATTGTTATTAACATTTGCAGTAATATCAGTTGTTAAACTTGTAATTTTAGTTTTTAAATCAGTTTTTTCTGTTTTAATAACTCCACATAACATTCAACGTGATGTTGTTTCATTATTAGAAATATATGGTATTGCTTCTCCAACAACTTCACCAGCAACTTTATATGCTCTTCCTGCTTTATCATCTTTAATAAAATCTACATAAATAACTGTATTTTCTATCATGTATCTTTTCATCGCTCTTGGTGTTGCTAAAACAAAGGTCATTAATTGTTGTTCATTTTTATCATTAGTAAAAATCATATAGTCATCAAGAACGATTTCACATAATACGCCTTTTACATATAAATTATTTCCATTTAAACGTAATTGTTGTGCCAACTGATTATCGGTAATTAAACCTTTATTATCTGCTAAATAAACTAAACTATCATAAAGACCATTAGTAATAAAAAATTTACTATTTGCAATGTTTCTAAATTGAAACAAAGTATTTCAAGCAGATAACATTGATTTTAAATAGCCTACTGGTGTTGTATCTTCAATATCGATTTTAGTAGCAAATTTTGCAATTGCTTGTGTATCATCAATTGCTAATTTATCTGCTAAATCATTTGCAACTTCATATTGCATACTATCTAATAAATTTTGTCCATTATTTGCTTTTAAATCTACATCTGCAATAATTTCTCCTGCAAGATATTTTTTAGTTATTTTTTTACTAATTTTATCTGTATCAACATATGGTAATTCATATCTTTTACTTTTATCATCCCAAGCAATAATTTTTACTTCCGGTTTTTTTGGTTTTTTAACAATAAATTCAATATTTACTGAGTCAACAATTTCAGTAGGAAATGTTTAGTAATCTGTGTAACTTACAAAAATAACTATGTTTAATTAATTCTAGTAAATATAATTAAATGACTAGAAAGAGTGAGTTACAGATGGCTAAAAAAGATAACTTTAATAATAATGATCCAATATCAAAAGCAGTAGATTTATTACTAGAAAATACTGAAGATTTAACAACAGTTTTTAAACCTGGCGGTTTATATAAAGAATTAACAAAAAGATTAGTTGAAAAAATGTTGAATTCTGAAATGCAAAATTATTTAGGATATGAAAAAAATCAACATAGTACTACTGAAAATGCTCGTAATGGTACAAGTTCAAAAAAATTAATAACTCAACAAGGTAAAATTGAAATTGATGTACCAAGAGATCGCAATAGTAATTTTACTCCTGTAATAGTTCCTAAAAGGCAAAGAAGATTTGATGGTTTTGATCAACAAGTTCTTTCCTTGTATGCAAAAGGAATGACATTATCTGACATTAGAATGCAGTTGCAAGAGTTATATCATGGTGCTGATATTAGTGAAAGTGTTATTAGTCAAATTACTGATGATGTTATTGATGATGTTAAAGCATGACAAAATCGACCATTAGAAAGTATTTATCCTATTGTTTATTTTGATTGTATAGTAGTTAAAGTACGACAAGATAAACGGATTATTAACAAATCAGTTTATATAGCATTAGGAGTTGATTTAGAAGGCAAAAAAGATGTTTTAGGATTATGAATTAGTGAAAATGAAGGTTCTAAGTTTTGATTATCTAATTTCACAGAAATGAAAAATCGTGGCTTAAATGATATTCTTATTGCTTGTAGTGATAATTTAACAGGCATGTCAGAAGCAATACAATCAGTTTATCCTAAAACAGAACATCAATTATGCATTGTTCATCAAATTAGAAATAGTTTAAAATATGTTTCATACAAACATCGAAAAGGTCTAGTTGCAGATTTAAAACCAATTTATAGTGCATGTAGTGAAGAACAAGCAATGCAAGCTTTAGAATCGTTTGAAAGTAAATGAAATAAACAATATCCTCAAATTACTAAATCTTGATATAAAAATTGAGATAATTTAATGGTTTTTATTAGTTATCCAGTAGAAATCAAAAGAGTGATTTATACTACAAATGCTATTGAATCTGTTAATAGTCAATTACGAAAAATCATCAGAAATAAAAAAGTTTTTCCTAATGATATGGCAGTTTTCAAAATATTTTACTTGGCAATTGAAAATATAACAAAAAAATGAACATTGCCTATTCAAAATTGAAATACAGCAATTGCTCATTTTATGATAAAATTTGAAGACAGAATTAATCTAAATTAGTAACTTTGTAAAACAAAGATACACAGATTATTAAAAAGCCTCTTTCAGTAGGAAAAAAGTTTGCCCATGGACTATTTGAAATTTTAAAAAACTCTATAAATTCTGGTGCTTCTACTAATCTCTCTGTATTGTCTAAATTTTGATTAAATGGTACTGACATTTTATTTCTTCCTTTCGTTTATAAATAATTTTTCTTTTTATAATTAATTAAAAAATTTTCTTTATCATTTGTTTTATTATTAATAATTATTTGTTTATTGCCACCTGTATTAATTGTTTGTTTAAATATTGGTTGTTCTTTAATCATTTTTTTAATAGTTTCTTCAATTTTTGAATTTTCTATATTATTTGTTTTAAATTTTAAATAATCATAAAATTCAGTTTTAACTTGATATTTTTTAAATATATTAATCATTTCTTTTTCTTTAATTTCTTGATTAAGTTTATTTAACTTATTTTCTGCTTCATTAACTTTATTTTCTATTTCTTGTTGAGCATTATTTTCATTTAAAGGTTCAGTTGTTTGTTGAACATTATTTTCATTTTCTAACATTTAACATTCTCCTAATCTTATCCCAATAATCAATCTTTAACTAATTGTGGCATTTCACTTATTAATTTTGGAATGGCAACCCTTTTTAGGACTATTTTTTGGTAGACATTTATTTTTGATAATTAACTGGAGTTAAGTAGTTTAAAGTGCTGTGAATTCTTATGTTGTTATATCAGTTGATGTAATCAAATAATTCTAATTTTAATTGGATTAATGATGTAAAATTTTTATCATTAATAAATTCAATTTTGAAAGTTTTAAAAGTTGCTTCAGCAACAGCGTTATCATAAGGACAACCTTTTTTGCTTAAAGAGCGATTAATATTGAATGCTAGTAAAAGTTTATCAATAATTTTATTATTAAATTCATTACCGCGATCACTATGAAATATTTGAATATCTTTTAAACAACGATTTGAGTGCATAAATGCTTGATGTACTAATGATGCATCTTTTTTAGTACCTACACTATGTCCAATAATTTCGCGGTTAAATAGGTCAATTAATAGGCAAATATAGTTTCATTTACCATTAACTTGAACATAAGTTAAATCACTAACAATAACTTCATTTTTAAGCCTATTATTAAAGTTTCTATTAACGATATTGGTTATTTGACTATCGTTGACTTTATTATGATGATTTTTGAATGATAATTTAGTGTATTTTGATATTAAATTATGTTTATTCATAATTTCTTTAATTTTTCTGCGTGACAAATAAATATTCTTTTCTTTTAAAACAACTTTTAATCTTCTTGTTCCATAAACTTCTTTATTTTCTTTAAAAGCACTAATAACAGCTTCATCATAAATATTATTTTGTTTTTTTTCTTTTTCCTTTAAATTAAAATAATATGTTGATTTAGAAAGTTTTAAAAAACGACACATTGTGCGAATTTTATATTTAACTTTATTTTTAGCAATAATTTCTATTTTCTGCCTATTATTAGTGCTGCTTGCTTTAAAATATCATTTTCCATTCGTAACTGTTTTAATTCTTTTCTTAATTTAATTAATTCATTTTCTTCAATAGAACGATTATCTTTAGTTTTAAAACTGCCTGAATTAGTAAATTGCTTAATTCAATTATAAGTAGCTGCTCTTGTAACATTGTACTCTTTAGCAAGACAAGACACTGACTTACCGCTTTGATATAAAGCTACTATTTGTTTTTTAAATTCATCGGTATATGAGTTAATATTGGCCATAATTATAGTTCCTTTCTTTTAACTAATTTGTTCACTTGTCTACGTAATTAGTGTCCAATAAAGTGTAACCTATCCAAATTTTTATTTATATAATTAACGTTAGCGCCGTTTGTTATTAAAAGATTAACTATTTCTGTGTGACCTTGTTCAGCAGCTAGTGTTAAAGCAGTATCTTTTGTACTATTTATATGATTGATATCAGTATTATTTTGGATTAAAAATCGAACTATTTCAATGTGACCATAATCAGCAGCAGTTATTAAGGCACCCTCCATATCGAACTTATTGTTATCAGAATCAAATAGTAAAGTTTTAACTGTTTGTAAGTCACCTTCTTCAATAGCTGTTAAAAATTTATTTTTAGGCATTTCTTTATCTTCCTTTTCTAAATTAAAACAAAAAACCTATTTATTTTGAAATAAAGTAAATAGGTTAAAAACTTATATTAAATTTTAATAATATAATATCATATTTTCTTTACTAGTAATAGAAAATTATCATTTTTAATTAAAAAATAATTTTAAAATATATAAAAAAGAAAAGAAATTTTTTAAAAAATTTCTTAATTTACAAGTATTTTTGCATATTAAATTTATATTGTAAAATATTTGGTTTTCATATATTATTAATTCAAAATCTTTATTGGTTTTTAAATTAACTTATTATTTTTAAGCGAGGTAAAAAATGAAAAACTTAGTAAAATTATTATCGATCTTAACAATGTCAACACCAATATCATTATCAGTTGTTGCTTGTAATAATAACACAACACAAAAAACAGAATTAAAAGATAAAATTACTAAATTAACAACAAATATTACTATAGATGTTAATAAAAGTAATAAAAAATTAGATACATTAATAAATAATACACCAGAAGTTAAAAACTTAAATCCAAAGTTAGTTAACCCTGTAATTAAATATTTTAGTGATAAAGAAGCTAAAAATGATATAACTACTAAATTAGAAAAAGTTGGTGATTTATATATAGTTATTACTAGCAATAGTAATGATTTGAATTATCAAGGTTCAACAGCACCAATTAAAATAAATATAAAAGAACAATCTGATAAAACTGATTTAAGTACTATTACTCAATTAACTGGTTTAGACATTATTGCTAATCCAAGTAAAAGTTATAAAGAATTAATTAGTAATATAAATAGTTTTGATGAATTTAAGTCAACACCATTAGCTGCTGTTTATCAACTTCAATTTTATAACGAAAATAATCAAGAAATAACAAACAATAAACAAGAACTTGAAAAAGTATCTAAAATAGTTGTCAAAATAAGTAGTAATTCAAATGATCCGAATTATCAAGGTTCAACAATGATTGATATAACTAAGCAAACAATTATTTCAGATAGTGATATGCAAAATTATTTTTCAAAGACAACTTTGCCATTCGCTTCATTAGCACCACCAAGTTCAACTAAAGCAACCATAAATAAACAAGAAGCCGTAACAGATGTTATAAATAAATTAAAAAAATTACAAAAAGATTCAGAATTAGTTATTAAATTATTATTAAAAGGTATTTATAAAGAAAAAATTGATTTTAATAAGCTTAGAAATGAAAATGAAATTTATGATAAAAATAAAGAGCCAGTACCTAATGATTGATTTAAAGATAAAGAAACAGATAAAGAAGCAAATGTATTGATTTTTTATGGTAATACAGAAACTGGTTATTTTTACCCTATAAAAATAAATATAAATTAATTAATTTATTAAAATTTATGATAAATAATAAAAACTCTCTTTTAATTAAAAGAGAGTTTTTATTATTTAAACTTTTTTATTATTTTCCTTTAAATTTTGATGTTTATAAAACATTCTATTTTCAATACTTGCAATACGAGCAGTTGATTCACCAACATTAATATTAACCAAAGCTTCATCAATTGCATAGATTTTTGCATCTAAGTTATCTAAATGATGTAAAATTTCAGCTTCTATTGTTTTTGGTAAGACAGGTGAGCCATATTCATATTTACCATGACTAGCTAATATTAGATGCTGTAATAAAACTACGATTTCTTCCTCTAAGTTAATATTTAATTCCTTACAAGCAAGTGTAACTTGCATTGCACCTAATGAAATATGACCAATCATTTTACCTGATAGTGTATATGAACTAATAGGATTATTATTTAATTCAACCATTTTTCCATAATCATGCATAATGATTCCTGCATATAATAGTTCACTATTAATATTACGATCATTATAAAGTGCTACTACTTGTTTTGCCATTCTTAGCATTGTTACTGAGTGTCATAATAAACCGCTTTGAACAGCATGATGCATTTTAACTGCTGCTGGTCATTTTTTATAATCATCAATATTTTTTTTATTAAAACATTGGATTAATACTTTTTTTAAAATTGGATTTTTAAATTCCTTTATTGTTTGACTAATTTCAGTTCATGCTTCAATAATATTAATTGGTGCTTGTGTAAGTAATAAATCATAATATTCACTAGGATTAGTAATAATAGTTCAATTATTAATTTTTAGTTGTATTTCATTATTATAATTAATGCTATTTGCTTCAATTTTAATTACTTGTCCTATTGTTAATTGTTCAATAGTTTCTTTGCTTACGTCTCAAATTCTTGCTGAAATTGTCCCAGTTTTATCTTGTAATTGTAAGTTTAAATAATTAGTATTGTTAGAAGCAACACCTTGAATTACTCGATTAATAATTACTACTAAACTTAAAACATTATTAGGTTTAATATCTTTAATTACAGTCATTTTTTAGTTCCTTTCTATCATTTTATATCTTTGATATTTAGATGTTTGATAGCTAATTCTTCATACATTTTTCTCATTTTTAATTGTGCATCATTAATGGTTTTATCAACACAAACAAAATAGAATTTAATTTTTGGCTCAGTTCCACTAGGTCTAACAGCAAATCATGAACCATCACTGAAGTAAAATTTTAGTAAATTTTGCGATGGCATTCCATGTAAACCAGTTTGATAATCTTCAACTTTAATTGTTTTAATATTATTAAGCGTTGGTATTTTACTAGTTCTTAATGTTTCTAACATATTATTAATAGTATTTTGTCCTATTTTTCCTTTTAAAATAAGATTAACAGTATAACAGTAATAATATCCAAATTTTTGATAAATATTTTCTAAAACATCAACTAATGTTTTTTGTGAATTTTGATAATATCAAGCCGCTTCTGCTGCTACTATTGCTGATTGAATACCATCTTTGTCACGAGTAATATCTTTAATAACATAACCATATGCTTCTTCAAAACCAAAAACAAAGTTAATGTTACGTGCTTTTTCTTTTAGCATTTCTGCACCAATTCATTTAAAGCCAGTTAACGTTTTAATGACTTGACATCCGTATGATTTAGCAATCATATCAGATAAATTGGAAGTAACAAATGTATTGTACATAACGGGATTTTTTGGCATTGTTTTATTAAGTTGATAATGGCTTAATAAATATTCTAATAAAATTGGTGCTGTTTCATTACCTGTTAATAATACATAATCATTATTATGTTTTACAGCAATACCAATGCGATCAGCATCAGGATCATTTAAAATAATTAATGGTGCATCATGTTTTTTAGCGTGTTTAATTGCTAAATCAAATGTTGGTTTTACTTCGGGATTGGGCGACACCACACATTTAAAATCAGGATCATAGTTAGCTTGCTCTGTTACTAAAATAATTTCATAACCGCATTGTTCTAAAATTGGTTTAACTCATTCACGACTAGTACCGTGTAGATTAGAAAATACAATTTTAAAGTTACGATTTTTAACTTGTGGATAAAACTGTAAATTTTTAATATCATCACGATAATTATCTTCTACTGTTGAAGGCACTTCTTTAATTAGGCTAGTATCATAATCGAATGTTAATTGAAAATCATCAGGCAATTGTTCCATTTTATTGCTAATTATATTGGTAACATTAGGAAGAAATTGACAGCCATATTGATCATAAATTTTATAACCATTATATTCAGGAGGATTATGACTGGCCGTAATAACAATTCCAGCAAGAGCATTAACTTTTCTAATACTATATGAAAGTACTGGTGTTGGTCTTAAATCATTATTTTTAAATAAAAAAATAGGAATTTTATGTTTGGCTAAAGTTTTTGCTGTTAACATTGTAAATTCTGCTGAAAAGTGACGATTATCATGAGCAATAATAACACCACGAAGTAAGTCTTTTTCAGAAAAAGCAGATTTTAAATATTGAATAAATGCGACAGTTGCTTTCATAATAATAATTTCATTAATTCTGCCGGTACCAACTCCAGTAATACCACGCATGCCAGCTGTACCAAATTCTAAAGTTGTAGTAAAAGCATCTTCAATTTCACTTTTAGACATTGTAGTTAATTGTTTTTTTAAGTGTTGTGGTAAGTTTTGCTTTTTTCAAATCTCATATGTTTTTAGTACATTCATTATTATTTCTCCTTTATAATAAAAAATTAAGTTTATAGGTAAATCATACTATAAAATAAGAAGAAAATAAATTTTAGTAGTTAATCTAAACATAAACTTTTAATTAAATAATAAAAAATAAAATTATTAAAAATTTCAATTTCAATCTTTAATAATTTTATTTTATTTTTATATTGATTGTGAATTGGTTTTATTTAGAATTGTTATTGGTTGTTTGTCGTTTTTAATAGAATTTATTGCTTTAATGTTTATTTTTTTATTTGGTTCTGAAGTTTTAATTACTTTATATAATGGTACTTGTTTGTTATCTTTATTAAGATACTGATCACTAGTAATAGTACCAACAAGCTTTTCATTATTATTTAGTAATATTTCAGCAAGAGATGTTGTTATTGGTAATTGTGGTTTAATTTTTCTTGAATTTGTTGTTGTTTTTTCTTTAAAAACTTGTTTTTCTTTTTCTGTTATAAGATTTTCTGTTTTTTTACTATATAGCACTTCTAAATATCTCCTTTTTTAAATTAAAAACCTATTTACTTTAAAATAAAAGTAAATAGGTAAAAACTTATATTAATTTTAGAAAAATTATATCATAGTATCTATATTTAATATAGATATTTTTCATTTATTCTTGTATTAGATAACTATTGTTTAATTAGAAATAGTTATTTCCTTAGAAGTTTTATAATTTAATTATTTATAAAAAATACATGTATAGGAAATTAAATATTAATACTTATATAAGTGTTAATTATAATTTTCATCAAAAGTATTATTTTTTATGTTATTATATATTCATAATTTAATAACTGTTCAGTCCTAATATAGATATATTTCTATGTTAGGATTTTTATTAAATTAAAGTTGGGAGGTTCCCAAAAAAGTAGGAAGATGAATTACTATAAAAATAAATTCTTTCCAATATTACTATTTCAAAATGATGATAGACAAATTAAATTCTCTTTTACCCTTAAATTTATATTCGACGTATTTTAAAAAATATAGATTTTATAAGATAAAATAAAAATTATTCTCAAAGGAAAAAGACAAGAAATAATCTTGTCTTTTTTTGTAATTGTAAAATTTTAAAATTTTTAATAAATCTGGAATGGCAACCCTTTTTAGGACTATTTTTTGGTAGACATTTATTTTTGATAATTAACTGGAGTTAAGTAGTTTAAAGTGCTGTGAATTCTTATGTTGTTATATCAGTTGATGTAATCAAATAATTCTAATTTTAATTGGATTAATGATGTAAAATTTTTATCATTAATAAATTCAATTTTGAAAGTTTTAAAAGTTGCTTCAGCAACAGCGTTATCATAAGGACAACCTTTTTTGCTTAAAGAGCGATTAATATTGAATGCTAGTAAAAGTTTATCAATAATTTTATTATTAAATTCATTACCGCGATCACTATGAAATATTTGAATATCTTTTAAACAACGATTTGAGTGCATAAATGCTTGATGTACTAATGATGCATCTTTTTTAGTACCTACACTATGTCCAATAATTTCGCGGTTAAATAGGTCAATTAATAGGCAAATATAGTTTCATTTACCATTAACTTGAACATAAGTTAAATCACTAACAATAACTTCATTTTTAAGCCTATTATTAAAGTTTCTATTAACGATATTGGTTATTTGACTATCGTTGACTTTATTATGATGATTTTTGAATGATAATTTAGTGTATTTTGATATTAAATTATGTTTATTCATAATTTCTTTAATTTTTCTGCGTGACAAATAAATATTCTTTTCTTTTAGAACAACTTTTAATCTTCTTGTTCCATAAACTTCTTTATTTTCTTTAAAAGCACTAATAACAGCTTCATCATAAATATTATTTTGTTTTTTTTCTTTTTCCTTTAAATTAAAATAATATGTTGATTTAGAAAGTTTTAAAAAACGACACATTGTGCGAATTTTATATTTAACTTTATTTTTAGCAATAATTTCTATTTTCTGCCTATTATTAGTGCTGCTTGCTTTAAAATATCATTTTCCATTCGTAACTGTTTTAATTCTTTTCTTAATTTAATTAATTCATTTTCTTCAATAGAACGATTATCTTTAGTTTTAAAACTGCCTGAATTAGTAAATTGCTTAATTCAATTATAAGTAGCTGCTCTTGTAACATTGTACTCTTTAGCAAGACAAGACACTGACTTACCGCTTTGATATAAAGCTACTATTTGTTTTTTAAATTCATCGGTATATGAGTTAATATTGGCCATAATTATAGTTCCTTTCTTTTAACTAATTTGTTCACTTGTCTACGTAATTAGTGTCCAATAAAGTGTAACCTATCCAAGAAAATAAAATTGAGATTAATAAACAAAATATTGATGATATTAAAAATAACTGATTTAATATTGAAACTAGTCCATTATGAAAAGAGATATCTAATGAACTTTCAACTGATAATTTAAATAAAGAAATATTAGTAATATGAGGTTATATTTATGAGAGTGATATTTATAAATATAAATATACTAGAAAATCTATATTTAAATTAAATGAAGAATATGCAATAAAATCATATACTCTATTAGATACTTTTTATTCAGATAAAACTAATAATATTAGATTATATTTAACTTGCAGTAATTATAAAATTCGCGCTAGTGCTACACCCGGAACATATTATTCAGCATTTATTTCTAAAATATATCAATATCAAGGAACTGGAACACCAACTGAATTTATATCGGAAGAAGGTACTGAACGTGATTATTATACAAAACTAGAAACTAATAATTTATTAGATAAAAAACAAAATAAATTAATTGCTGGTACTAATATAACTATTGATGAAAATAATAAAATTAGTGCTATTGGTGGTTCTACTGATTTAACTGATTATTATAAAAAAGAAGAAGTAGATAAAAAATTAGAAGATACAAAATCACAATTTCCTATTGCATTTCAAATAAATGCTATAAGTCAAGAAATTCCTAATTTAGAAACTACTAATAAAACAGTTGCTGGTGCTATTAATGAAAATAAATCAAATATTGATAAAAAACAAGATAAAGAAGTATGAAAAATAATAGGTAAAAGTTTTGATAATCGTACATGAGAAGATTTTGCTCTTAGTTTTAATAAATATTATAGAGTATTTATAACATGAGATAAACCACCTTTTAATCAAACAAGTGTAAAACTAAAAATAGAATTTAAATCTAGTTCTACTCATATAGGTGGAGATTATATGCTTGTTAAAGCTAAAATTGATAATGAAGATGCTTCATTAATTATTAAATTAGGAACTGTTAATAGAAAAAGTCAATTAATTATTATTGGAGGAAATAAACAATATGGAAATATATTTTCATTAGAAGAATTACAAGATACTATTAAAATAGATATTACACCAAAATTAAAAATTAATTCAAGAAGTTTAGAAACTAATGAAATTGAAGAAAATATTTGAGATATTGAATTAAAAGATATTCCTCCAACACCAAGTCCAAGTGGTTCAAATTGAAAAGAAGTAGGAACAAAAAAAGATAATAAAACTATTCAATTTAATTTTATTAAAAATAAAATATATCGTATTTATTACAATTATTGTGTTACTAATGATAAAACAGAATATTCATGAATATATAAAGAATTTATATATAGTGGAAATAATAATACAGAATATTTAGATAGTTTTATATATACAGATGGTTCATATACGTGATTACAAGTAAATAAAAATAGTATATTCATGACTACTGTTCCATATCCTTTTACATTTGGACAACTATTAAAATTACAAGAATTACAGGAATAATATTATGTTTTTTAAAATTATAAAAATTATTTTAGGTTTAATTGGAGTTTTATTATCGTCTGCAACAGCGGGTTTAATTATATTTATTATTGTAAAAATCATATAAAAAATTAATCAAATATTTTAAAAAGGTGGTGAATATTATGTTAGGTAGATTTTTTAGAAAAGATAAAAGTAATATTAGTGATAATCAAAATGAAAAATTAAAATTTTTAACTAATAAAAATAAAAGTACACATGCTTCAATTTTAAATTATTTTGGTTTTAATGATTTTAATCATGAAACTTATTTTACTGATTTTGTAGCAGAAAATAATGCTAATTTATATAATGCTCCATTAGATATTAATAATGAAACTATTAAAAAATACTTAATTCAGCAAGAATTTTATAGAAAAAATTGAAATTCTATTTTTAAATTAAGTAAATTAGGAATTAGTGGTTATTTAATTTATATTGCTAATGATGATTTATATTTTCAAGTAGTAGATATACAACAAAGAGTTTATGATATTGGTGGTAAATTAATTCAATGTACTATTTTTTATGATAGTTATGAACAAAATGCACAAACAGTAAGATTATTCGAAGTTTATACATTAAATAATGAACAAGTAACTATTAATCGTGCAATTTATAGTATTAGTGATAATAAAAAACAATTTCCATTAGATTTTAAATCATACATTAATAATCCTAATTTAGCACAAGAACAAATACTAAATATTAACTATATACCAATAGCAATTATGCGAAATAAAGCAAATGAATTAGCAGATTGTGATAAAGTAATGGATAAAATTAAAGCATTAGATGTTATTTATGAACAAATTGTTTTAGATACCATTTTAAATTCACCTAAATTTATATTTAGTCAAACTTATGGTAATGTTCAATCAGCATTAGAAGAAGCAGTAAGAACTTTGGTTACTAAAAACTACATATTTAAAAGTGGCGGAGATAATAATGAACAAAATGAAAATATCAATATGACAAATAGCAATTTTAAAGGTAAAAATTTAACTGATATATACGATTGAAATATTAATGAAATATTTAAACGTTGTGGTATTCATATACCAAGTCAAAAGAAATCTGCACAACAATCAGTTCCCGAAAGTACAGCAGTAAATATTTCAACTATTAATTATATTGAACAAAAATTATGACAATTTAATATTGATATTCTTAAATTTATTCAAATATTAGTACGTATTGATAAAGATTTATTAACTAGTAAAACATTTAATATTAATGATGAACAAGAAATTAATAACTTAACTGTTAAATTAAAATTATTTAACCCCGAAAATAACCAATTAATAGGAGAGAACAATGGAAAACAACAACAAACCACAAACGAAGTTTCCACAGAAACAAACTAAACTTAATCAAGCAGAAGTAGAAAATGATTATTTAATTGATAATATTCCTTATGACTTTACTAATATGATGGGTGCTACTAGTGACCCTGATATTAATAGAGCATACGATGAATTTAAAAAAAGAACAATTTATATTTATGAAATTGAACGTTTATTTAAAAATAATGAAAATAATAGTTTAAGATTTTCAGCAAACACTATTAAAATTGGTTTTATTGATATTGATAAAGTATTAAAAACTACTGCTGTTGAAACATCAGACTTTACTATGCAATTAAATCAAAGAGCAAGTACCAATATTAATGATAATACAATTGAATATAGTATGACTGATATTAAAAATTTAATTTTTCAAGAAATAAATTTATTAAATCAATTTAAATTATATGCAGTTAGTATAAATGAAACTTTAACTGAAAATAATATTGATAATTTATATATCATTAATAATTATTCACAACCTTATCAAAATCCAAAAACTAGAAGTACTAAAAGTATTACTATTATTAAAATTAAAGATTTTAAAACAAGAGATGGTTATCCAATCATTATTAAATTACAAAAACCATTAGATAAAGATACCAAAGTAATTGGTTTAAAAATTAAAGCCCCTAGAAGCATGATTTTTGGCAATATAAAGGTACTTGGTGAAGTTGACAATATGGAAGTATACCCAAAGTTATTTGTTAAAGATAAGATAGCATTTCCACTATTATCAATGCCTATTGAAACTCAACCAAAAGTTAGAATATTACAACAATGATTTAGTGAACAAATATTACCATGAAATTTAGCAAAACAATTTATAGGCCAAGAAAAATCAGTTTTAGATTTAATTGCTATTGGTGGTGGTACTGAAACAAGAAAAGAAATTATTAATAATGCAAGAGTAACTAATGCTAAAATAGGATATGATGTTACTAAAAATTCAAAAGTATGACCATTATCTGATGAACTAGAATTAAAAGATAAAAAATTAGAGTCATGATTTTTAGCAGGTAACTATAATTTATTTATTTCTACAACAAATAAATTTCATGATGTTGAACTAGAAATAAAAGATAGACCACCAATTGATAGTTTACAAAAAGTATTATTAGATATGTTAACTTATACATATACCTATAATAGAAATTTTGATGGTGCATCGTTAAGTAATGTTTTAAAAGAAATGAATGATTTAGACAAAATGCGTGCTAAGTTTGAGGGACAAAAACCAAATGAAGTTATTACCAATTTATTTAAACAATGAGAATTAGATTATCCAAATTATACAAATTTACCACAAGTTAAAATATTAAAACAAATAGTTATAATGCTATCAAAAAATATTTATTCAACTATGTCTATTAATAATGGTTTAAACGATGATTATAAATTATTATTACCTTATTATTTTGAATTAAAATCAAATCCTATACATTCTACACCCGATAAGGTTTGAGAATTTAAAGATATAAAAGTAGTATTAAAATCTGCGTATTTTGATTTTACAGATATCAATAATATTAAACTAAAAAACAATGACATTAGTCAAAATGAATTATTGAAATTAGATGATAATCAATTTAACTGACTATCCATAACTAATGAATTAGAAAGCAATAATATACCATCATTAATTCCGGCAGATTGAACACTAGGTAATGGTGAGTATGGTAAATATTTTACACGATTAGTAACTGATAAAAATAAATTAGAAAGTTTTTTAAATTTATATGGTTCAAATAAATCACAATTATTTTCTAAATTAGAGTTTTATAAAGAAATATCACAAATCGATAATAATAGTGAATTTGAATTACAAATTGAAAACCCGATTAATAATTTAAATCGGATTGAAGTTAGCGGAGTATTTGGTGCTGGTAATTATGATTTAATTTTAATAACTGATAAGCAAGAAATAAATTTAAAAAATATTAATTTATTTGATAAATATAATGAAAATATTTCTTATATAAATCTAGAAATTTAATTATCAAAATATCCATCTGGATAAATACCATCTCATTTTACTGCGTCATCAGTTAATTTATTTGATGCTCAGTAAAGAGTAATTTTATGTTTATTATTTACTGGTCTTGCTCAAATTATTGCCCCCCAGTGCGCTTCATGGTCGTAATCAAAAAAATATGTTAATTGATTAGTTTTATTATATGAAACTATTCCTAAGATTAAACCGCTAACACCAGTTATTACAGCAAATGATAATGCTATTTTTTGAAAATTTGTTTTTATTCATGTTTTCATCTTAAATTACTCCTTTTTTTTAAATTTTATAAAACTGTACGACTATTTGAGCAATAATTACTTTTTTCATTAGTTTTAATTTCATTATTATTTATACTATTTACTCATTTTTGACAATTTTCATTTTTTCATTTTTTTTCAAAAAATAAATCTCATTTTATAATTACTGTTTTAAGTTTATTTATTTTTTTACTTATTTGCATAATTTTGATTTTATTTTCTTTGTTTTTATTAATTTTTCCAAAAGTAAAAATTGTAATAAAAAAGTTTTTTATTTTTGATTCTTTTTTAATTTTTATTATTTCATTATTCATATCACTAATTGTACTTTTTGCAAGTTCATTTTTTTCTTTAACTATTTGTTCAGTTGTTTCTTTTAAATTTGTTGTTTCTAAAAAATTAAAAATTCAATTATATTCTTCTTCAATAATATTCATTATTTTAATTACTCCTTTTTTTTCTTAATTTTACTTCTAAATTGTACTGATTTTTCATTATTTTTACAAGTATGCTTTTAAACGTAAAATAACGCCTAAATACAAGGTGTTTATTTTGTGATACCTATACTATTAATTGTATTGAAATTGTTTATTATATTTTAAATATGAAAGCATTTTTTAAAATATTTTTTATTTTATTTAAAATAACACTTATATATTTATATAATAATTAAGTAAATTAATTTTTTAAATATATTTACAATAAATTTAGAATTTTTTAAAATAGTTAGGAGCAAAAATATGAGTTTTAATTATTTATGAACTTTAAAAGAAGCAACAAAAAAAATGTATCAATCATTTAGAGACGATATAAAAAATCAATGAGAAAAAACAGATTGAAGAATATTAAAAGAAAGAGATAGAAAATATATTCCAGTTAAAATTAAAGAAAGAACTAGAAATACTATCAATGGTCTTGTTATTTATAAATGTCGTGATTATAAATATTATTATGAACAATTAAAAAAATGAGTAAGAGTTTGTTTATTAGATGAAGAATTAGAATTACCTAAATATAAAAGAACTTGTCAGGATATCAAAAATAATGTTATTGAACATTTTGCTGACGGAAAAAGATATGTTGATATTTTACATACTATGAAGCAAACAAAATTTAGTACAACAAGTATTAGTAGATTATTTCAAGAATATCAAGTTAATAAATTAGATGTTCCTAAAATAAAATTAGAACCAAATCAATTTATTTATATTAGTATTGATGATGGACATCGAAAATTTTGAAAATTTAAACGCAATTCTGGTAAATATTCAATGCGTTTAGTATTATTTTGTACAGATAATGTTAATCATAAATTAGTTAATAAAAGAGCAGATGTAATAATAAGACCAACAAAAACAGCAATTGGTGTTAAAAAAACTGCTGAATTTATCAAAGAACAAGGAAATAGATTTTTTGAAAATTTTGACCAAGCAAAAATTATTATTTGTGGAGATAGTGCAGGATGAATTAAAGAAGTTGCTGATTATTTAGGTGCAAGTTTTGTTTTAGATAAATTCCATTTAGTTAAAAAATTATATGTTGGAATAATTGCTGGAAATAAAGGAAAATATTTTGAAGAATATAAGATTTGTAGAAATTTTATTGAAAATGGTCAATATGATGAGTTAATAAAATATATGAATGAAATATTAAAAAACCATAAAAAATTAAAAAAACAATATTTTAAAAATAATAAACAAGGTATTGAAAATCAAGGTGCAAAGTGAAATATAGGTTGTTTTACAGAAGGTAATATTTGACGTATTTTAAAAGAAATGCTTGGTAATAGAACTTATAACATAAATATTTATATTAAAATGGTTATTTTTAAATGTAATCAAATAAATTTAAAAACATAACTTAATTAATTTTTTTTATTAAAATTTTAAAAACTTATTAAATTAAAAGTTAATAAGAATTTTTGTTGTGTATAAATATTAATTTTATTATTGATTTTTTCAATTTTTGTATTTTAATTGAAATTAATTTAATTTAGTAGTAAGATGTATTTACAATTGCATATAATTACAATTATTTCTTGTCTAAAATTTGAAAGAAATCTTTAAAAAGTAATTATATCCTCCGTTTTTGTTACCGTCCCATTAAAGTTTTAAAGAAAAGGAAAAAAAAGATTAAAAGAAATTCCTAAAGATAAAACTAAAACAAATTAATTAAAGTAGCATTAAGCAATAGAACAGTTCTTGCTTATGCTTGAGACGCCAGATTAGTCAATAAGAAACATTGTGAGGTTGAGTTACAAATTATGAAACAAATGATTATTTTTGTTTCTATTGTTACACCTGACTATGTAGAGATGAAAAACTTAGTTAAAAAATGACAAAAACAAGTGAGTGATTTAATAAATAAAACTGAAGTTCCAATCAGTGAATATAAAAAATTTTGTTTTAAAAACAATTTCAGGACAATTATAAATAAAGATTGCATTTGCAATCTTTATTTATCTCTTTATATTAATTTTAAGTTATTAATTTTTTTTATTGATTTTACTTGGAATTTCTTGTAAATGAGTTACAATTGTATTAAAGTTTTAAAGGAACTTTGGAGCAAAATATTTTGGTTTTTTTATAGATCTCGTTTAAATTTTTGTATTTAAATTAGGTTTTTTGTTTTATTATATCGTTTAAAGGAGTGAGAAATATGAAATCACAATTTTATAGAGATGGAATAATTTATTATGCAATGAATTTAGAAAAGTGAGCAAATGTTGAAAATAAAACTTATTTTATAAAATATCATGATGTGATTTTAAAATTAACTGATATCATTAATTGTTATGATTTAAAAAATATTTCTGAAGTAAAAGTTTATAAGTTCTTAGCAGATGCTTTTAATAGTCGAATTTTAAAAGAAGTAGGGGATAACTAATGAAAATTAATTTAGAAGAATGCACAAATAATAAAATAAAATATTTAGAATCATTACCAGAAAGAACTAATGGAATGTCTTTAGTTATGTATCCAGTAAATTCATGAGCAGAAATAGTTAATAAATGTGCTTGCAGTAATTCTAGTGATGAAGAAACAGCAGTAGTACTACAAACTAAAAAAGGTCCTAAAATATAAACCATTATAAAATAAAAAAAGGCGTATTAATTACGGCTTTTATTTTTTTATAATGGAGCGGGTGATGGGAATCGAACCCACGTCTTCAGCTTGGAAGGCTGTAATAATACCATTATACGACACCCGCAGTTATGTTAACCACCATGTATTTATATCATATTACTAAAATTAAAGTCAACTACTTTTGATAAACAAGTTAAAAAAAATTATTTTTTAATCTTTTTTTTCAATATGTTTATTTTTTTTCTTTTTAAATAAAAGAAGTTTTTCTTTAAAGAAAAAAATACAAAAATAATTGAAGCTATAGCAAAAAAATGAGCAATTAATCATATAATTCAGAATTTATTAATATTTAAACTGAAAAGAAAAGTTGAACACAATATTGTGATAATTAGTGACAATGTTAAAAATACTAATAAAATTTGTTTTTTATTAGTAACTCATATTGGCATAATAAAAATAAATAGAATTATACTAGTAATTGGTCAAATCATAATTTGAATTGAAGTATTCATAATTTTGGCAACAAATGAGTTTTGAGATTTAGGAAAAAAATTATTAGTCATAAACATTAGTCAAACTAAAAATAAAAATAAAGAAGCAATTGTTAAAGTTATTTTGCTAATTAATAAAATTTGTTTTAATTTATTTTTTTCCATTTCACTCACCATTTAATAATAAGTTTTGTAATCTGGCATTTTGATGCCAGATTACAAAAAAACCTAATTATAATACTTTATCATAAGTATACTAAAATATTTTAAAAAATATTATTCTTTGTTATTTTCTTTTCTTTTTTGTTTTTTATGACTTTTAAAATCCATTATGACAAAGAAAATAAAAAGACCAATAATACTTACTAAAGAAATTACCATTAAAATAATTGCTCCAACATCCATGTTTTTTAACCTCTTTCAGTTTTTGTTTTTATTTTAAATAATTTATTAAAACCATTATGAATATTTTTATGATAAGTTAAGATAAAAGTTAAAAGTAAAACTAATCCAACACCAAGTGTTAGACCAACTGTACCATAGACAAAATTAGCATTGATAATATTAATAATAAAATCATAGATACCAGTAGCAATATTAATTAAAATTAAAATTGGTGCGATAATTAAAATTACTATTTTATATCCTTTTGTTCATTTCATTCATGAATTTTCATTATTATATAATTTTAATGTATCATATAATTTTCAGCCATATGGACTAATACCAATTAATAAAATAAACCCAATTATTAGTAATCAAATTTGTGCTACTCAGATTGCTAGCCCATTAAACAGCGCTGGTGAATTACTAAAGGTAAATAATACTGATACTGCCATTGCTCCTAATAATGATATTGCTAATGCTTGTTTGCGCTTTAAATGAATTTCATATTCTAGACCATTTACCATTGATTCAACTTGACCAATTAGTGAGGACATACCCGCAAAGAAAAGTGTAACAAAAAATAATATTGCTAAAATATTTCCTAAAATAGGAACTTGATTATTAATAATAGCAAATAATTGTGGTATTACTTGGAAAATCAAAGCAGGACCTGCTTGAAATACATCTTTAATATCAGTTTTACCTTGATTTTGAGCAATTGCACCTATTGAATTAAAAACAATAATTGTTGTTAATATACCAATAACGCTAGTACCAAAGGCTACTACAAAAGCTTGATTAGTACTATCTTGTTTTTCGGGAGCATGAGCTGCATAAATATAAATGGTTCCTGTACATGTTGATAACATAAAGAATGATTGACCAAAAGCATCTTTTCATAATCCAGGATTTAATAATTCTTTAGCATCTAAATCAAACATTACATTTAATCCAAGTTTAGCACCCGATAATGTACTAGTATAAATTGCTAAAATAATAATCATTAAAAATAAAAATGGAATCATAATTTTATTGGCTTTTTCAATTCCTTTTTCAACACCACCTAATAGAATGATACCCAAAATAATTCATACACCAATTGTTGCAAGTAAAATCATTCAATTTAAGTTACCTAGGCTATTTAAATTGCTAATATCTTGATCATTTGTTTGTTGTAAAATATTATGATAAAAATAAGAACCTTTATTTAAATTAGAAGTAAAACTAATAATAATATTAATTAAAGTTCATCCTACTAAAACACTATAATAAGTACTTAGTAAAATAACGGTTGTTGAATGCAATCAAGAGAAAAAAGCACCTTTTTTACCTCCAACCTCACTAAAAAATTCAATATGATTTTTGCGATATTTATTACCAATTGTCATTTCAATAAATAAAACTGGTATTGCACAAATTACCATACATATTAAAAAAGTGATTAGAAAAGCACCATGATGGTTATACATTTGAGTTGGAAATCCTCAAATACCACCTAATCCTACTGCCGAACCCATTACTGAAAGTAAGAATCCTAATTTTGAGATATTTAAGCGTTGTTTTTTCATATTAATAAATGACCTCCTTTATAACAGTTAATTATACAAAAAAAAATATTTTATTAAAACCAATTTCAGTAAATAAAATTTTGCGATGTTATTTATTAATAATGTGTATTGAAAAATATATAGAAAATCAAAATTTTATTTTATTAAATAAAATGATATTATTAAAAATAAATAATAAGAAAAAAACAAGGGTTTTGAGTAAATTTTAAAAAAGATTAATAAAAAATAAAACTTTTCCTTATATAAGGAAATAATAAAAATTTATTTTTTAGTGTTATTAATTTAATTATTTAAGTTTTTAAAATTATTTTTCATAATTTTAATATTAATGATTATATTACTTTCATTTATTTAATATAGGGTTATAATACAAGAAGTAATAAATAAAGACTAGAGTTTAGCTCATATTTAAGGATTGTAATTCTTAATATGGGTGTTTTTATATTAATTTTATTACTTTAAATTATTTTTTAGAAAGGATGAAAAATATGGATTCATCACCAGCAAGAAGTTATTCTTCTACAGAACAATTATTACCAAATGATTTAATATCAACTAATAATAGAAATAGGGTAGCACCTACTATAAGAGATGTATTACTTACTATTGGTAATTCAATGGTAACTGGGGGTAACTATTTATTATATCAAGATGGAGTATTATCACTAGTACCAGCATTATGTTTTATGGTGGAAGGCGCAGTTAATTCAAAAATTTCGTTAACTAATTTAATATTAAGATATCGAAATATTAATAATGTAAGGATTAATAATTTATTAACAGGAGTAAGTTTTGCAACAGCACCATTATTACCACTAGCAGTAGCTTGACTTAACTGACCAACACCCAATCCAGATACATTACCTGTTACATATGCTTTTATTACAGCAGCAGCAGCTTCAAGTTTAAATCACATAGTGACAATCAGTAAAAAAATATCAGAATGTTGTGCACCTAATAATGAAGAAAATGTAATAAATCAACAACGTAATATATGACAAAAAATAGGTAATACAGCAGCAAGTTTATTAGCACCAATAACTATTGCTAGTGCAATTACTGGTGTTAGTCTTTTTGCATATCATGAATTAAGTAATCCAAATAATAATGATGATGATCAACCATTTTATAAAAAAAGATCAATTGCTTTTTGAGAAACAATAGCTGGTCTTGCAACAGTTGGTACTGGTTTATTAATAAATACTGGAATGGAATTATATGAAAATTGATGTGCGGATGTTAATAATTTTGATGAAGAAGATACTTATGAAAATGTTTCTAGCAGTACATCTTCGCCATCATCATCAAGTTCTGAAGATAGTGATGATAATACTTCATTATTAAATAAATCTTTTAATCCAGAAAAAATTAATAATGGAGAGGAAACACAATCAGTCATGTCAACTTCTCATGTTGTTGAAATACCTGATCCTAAACCACTTAATATAGCAACATTAAATTCTGAAGAACGTTTGCCTATTAAACAACCATCTTCAGAACGTCGATTATCAGTTTAATAATATTTAATGTTATAAAAATAAAAAGGTATTCTTTTAAGAATACCTTTTTATACTAATAATTTAATATTAGTGGTGCCCAGAGCGGGACTCGAACCCGCATGATTTCTCGGTAGATTTTGAGTCTACTGCGTCTGCCATTTCGCCATCTGGGCAAAATATAGTTTACTTATTTATAAAAAATGAGGAATACTTCCTCGTCATTAATAAATATATAAAATGGTGCCCAGAGCGAGACTCGAACTCGCACAACCTGTAAAAGTCATCGGATCTTAAGCCCGACGTGTCTGCCATTTCACCACCTGGGCATCAAATGGTGTCCCCGGCAAGGATCGAACTTGCGACACCTCGGTTAAAAGCCGAGTGCTCTACCGCTGAGCTACGAGGACAAATTAATAAAATATATGGCTGAGGTGGTTGGATTTGAACCAACGCATGACGGCGTCAAAGGCCGTTGCCTTACCGCTTGGCTACACCCCAATAAGTAATATGGTGGAGGGGGAGGGAGTCGAACCCCCGAACTCGAAGAGATCTGGTTTACAGCCAGGTGCAGTTGGCCACTTTGCTACCCCTCCATAAATAATAATGGTGCTGATGACAGGAATCGAACCTGCAACCTACGGTTTACAAAACCGTTGCTCTGCCGGATTGAGCCACATCAGCAGGTAAATGGTGGAGTATGACGGACTTGAACCGCCGACCTATTGCTTGTAAGGCAATTGCTCTCCCAGCTGAGCTAATACTCCTTATTTTTTGTTTTATTAGAATTATTTATTCTTAAAAAACCTTAATCATTATAATAGATATTTTTCACATTTACAATTATTTTTTAAAGATAATGTAAAATTATTTTATTTTTAATTATTTTTTAAAAGAAAACTTAAGAGAAAAAACCAAAAAAAGTAATTTTATGTTAAATATTACTATTTTATACCTATTTTCAGTTTTTATATATTTTAAATATAATATTTTTTTAGAGTTTGCTACAATTTTTTTGAGACATATTTATATTAAAAGAAAGGGAAAATTTATGCAAAAAATTTGAAAAAAATTATCAAAGTTAGATAAAATTAGTTTTTACGTATTTATAACTATGTTAATAGTAATGATTTTAGGATTAATTTTAATTGGAACAGTATCTTGAACAGTTAAACCTCTAGGAGCTAAAGTGGCCGAAAGTCATGATGGGTTTTGAATTTTAAGAAATTCTCATCCTTGAACTATTGGAGATTTTATTAAGGGTAGTATAACTAATTTTGGTGTTACTATGTCATTAACTGATTATTTTGATAAATTAAAAATTGCAGTTGCTGCATTAGGTGGAACTGCAACTTTAACAGGTACAGCAGCACAGTTACAAATAGGATTAATCTTATCGGTTATTGCTACTCCAATCTTATTGTTTACAAGTATTATTATTTTTGGATACAGTTGTTATTTAAAAGTAGTAAAAAAGTAAAAATAGCAATTTATTAATTTTAAAAAATTCTTATTTTTCACATTAAAGTAAGAATTTTTTTATTTATTTTATAGCAGTAATATAACAATGATATAATTAAAAAAAATAGGTGATAATAATGATAACTAAAAATTGATGAAAAAAATTACCTCTTGATGAAAAAATAATTACTATTTTATTTTTTTCTGGTTTTATATTTTTATTATTAGGGTTAATTATGTTATTAAGTATTAAAATAGATATTTTTAATGGATTTAATTTTATTTATATAAATGGTGTAATTGATAGTTTAACCTATCAAAGTAGTCAAGGAATAACAGTAGATATTTTCTTTTTAAAAGTAGGAATTATTTTTACTATTTTCTTAATGCCAATTTGTTCTGGCTGTAGTATAATTTGATTTATTATTAAACGATTAATTTTTAAAAAATAGAGGTGAATAATGAAAAATAATGATTCATTTATTGAAATGATAAATAAAACTTTGGATAAAACAGTTAATTTAGATTTTAAAACTTTAAAAGGTCATAATATTATATTTATTGTTGATATGGTTAATGGCTTTGCTAAAAAAGGAAATTTATTTTCACCTAATATTAATTCAATTATTAAACCAATTAAAAATTTATTAGCAAAAGTAAATACTAATGAAACCAAAGTTATTGCTTTTAATGATGCTCATAATGAACATAGTCCCGAATTCCATACTTTTCCTAGTCATTGTTTGGAAAATACTATTGAATCAGAGTTAGTAGAAGAATTAAAATTTGACAATATTAAGATTATTAAAAAAAATAGTACTAATGGTTTTTTTGCTTTTGATTTTAAGCCAAATTTACAATGGGATAACATTATTATTGTTGGTTGTTGTACTGATATTTGTATTTATCAATTTGCTATTAGTTGTAAAACTTGATTTAATCAGCACAATAAAGAAGTAAATGTTATTGTTCCAATGACAATGACAAATACTTATGATCAACCAGAGCATCCAGCTCATATTTTAAATCAATATGCATGATATTCAATGCTTAAAAATGGCATTACTATTGTTAAGGATGTTATTTAATTAAAGTAGAGTTTTAAATAAAATAAATTTATATAAATAATAAATTTTATCCATATTATTTAATAATTTTTATATTTAGAATAGAAATTATGATAAAATAATAAAATAATTTAATAAATGTTTATACCTAATATAGAAATTAATCTATATTAGGTTTTATTAAATTAAAATATTAGAAAAGGAAGATTAAAAGATGGCTAGTAAAGTAATCCAATCAGAAAGTGAGTATCAAGAACTTGAAAATCAACAATTAATAATAAATATTTTTGAAAAATTTGAATTTAATTTAAATTTTATAAATATGAGTTATGAAGATTTATTAATATTAAATATAAAATTATTAAATAATGAATTTAATGATGTTTATCAAGAGATTATTAAGAATAATGAAATAAATGAAAAATTATCTTTCATTTTTATTGAATGTATTAATCAAGGTTTTTCTGAAGAAAAAGTACAATATTCTATTCAAGAACAAATAACTAAGCATATAGTAGAAAGTTTTTTAATTAAAGAACAAGAACAAAAAATGGTAAATGAAATAAATCAATTTGATTTTATAAATGCACCATCAACTAGTACTGGTATATATCATTTACCATCATTTAAAATACAACTTAACTTATAATTACATTTATTTAGATTATTATTTGCAAAAAAATGTCATAATATAATATTGTAAATTAATAAGTGAAAAACAACTAAGTAAATTATATAAAAACCATTCTTTTCAGAATGGTTTTTATATAACTATATTTTAATGTTTTATTAAATTTATTATTAGGAAATTATTTTTTACCTAATAATGTAAACATTTTCTTTTTGTATACTTCAACACCAGGTTGGTTAAATGGGTCAACACCTAATAATTTTGCACTAACAGCACAAGCCTTCATAAAGAAATAACTAGCATAACCAAACATTTTGCTATCCATTGTATCCCATTCTAATAAAATATTTGGAGTTTTTCCTACTATTTCATCACTATGAGCTTCAATAGTTCCTTGTAAGGCAATATTATTAATTTCATGTAAAGAATGTTTTGTTAAATAGTTTAATTGATCATTGTTTTCTTTATCAAGTGGAATTTTGATATCTTCATTAGGTTTTTTGATTTTTATTACTGTTTCAAAAAACATTTTTGAACCTTCTTGAATAAATTGGCCCATTGAATGTAAATCAGTTGAAAAAACAACACTAGCTGGTAATAATCCTTTGCCATCCTTACCTTCTGATTCACCAAATAATTGTTTTCATCATTCACATAACATTTGCATTTGTAATTCATAGCTTACTAAAATTTCAACTGCTTTATTATTAGTTTTATGTAAATGATAGCGAGAAACTGCATATAAATAAGCATTATTAACATCAATTTTATCACTTTTACATTCTTTTGCTGCTAATTGTGCACTAGCAATAATTTCTTCACAGTTAATTCCTGCTACCATCATCGGAAAAATACCAACAGGAGTTAAAACAGAGTATCTACCACCGATATTATCGGGGATAACAAAGCTTTCATATCCTTCTTCTTTTGCCAAATCATGGAGTACTCCTCTTGTTTTATCAGTAGTAGCGATAATTCTGTTATTAACAATATTCTTATTTTTCTTTTGTTTAATTAATAGTTCTTTTAACAAACGAAAGGCAATTGCTGGTTCAGTAGTAGTTCCTGATTTAGAAATAACATTAATGGCAAATTCTTTATCTTTTAAATATGATAAAACTTGGTGAACATAAGTTGAACTCATAGTATTACCCATATAAATTACTTTAACAGGAGCAGTATTATTAAATAAACCTTGCACCATATCAATTCCTGCTCTAGCACCTAAATATGATCCACCAATACCAATTACTACTAAAACTTGTATTTCTTTTTGTAGTTTCAATGCTAGAGTTTTCATTCGCTTTCAAGACTCTTGAAAAGTAATGTCTTTTTGGTATGCAAATGGAAAATCAATTCATCCTAATCAACCATTTTCATTTTTAGCATTACTTTCCAGTTCGGCGTTAATCGCCGTTACTTTTTCTTGATATAAAGTTGATAATTCTTTCATATCTAAATTAGTAAACTTTAAATTAGTTTTTATCACTATTCTATAACCTCCTTATAGTATTTAAAATTAAAATATTAATTCGTAATAATACTATTTAATATTTATAATAAAAATATAGTTGTAAAAATTTTAGATTGCAAGAAAAAAATAAAAAATATTGCCATTAAATAGCAATATTTTTTATTATTTGGAAGAAAAATAGTATTTTAATTATTTTCTTCTTTTTTAAATCAATTATCAACAGTTTCTCTTATTGGTGCAAATCCTTTACCATTTTCTTCAATTGAAGAATTATTCTTTGCCACTAATCCTTGTTCTTTTGTACTTAAACTTAATTGTTGTTTAGTATGATCAATACCTGTTATTTCTGCTTTAACTGATGTACCAATTGTAAAATAATCACTAACATTTTTAACAAATTTAGGGGTAATACGACTAATGTGAATTAAACCAGAAAATCCATTTGGACACTTACAAAAAACTCCAAATTCCTTTATTCCAGTTGGAGTTACGGTAATAATGTCACCAACTTGAAATTGTTGAACATTTGATTCATTTTCTTCATTTTTAATAATTGTACTCATAATAAGTTAATTCCTCTTTCTTTTGTATAATTTAATAATACATAAAAATATTATAACATTATATTTAATCTTGAAGTTAAAATTAATAATATTAATTTTATGAATTTCTAAACATTAGAATGAGAAATTATTAATTGATTTTAAATTTAAAGATTATTAGAATATTAAATTTGTTAGCAACTTGTTTGTTTTTAAAGAAATGAATGTTATTTGTAACAATATCACTAATTTTTTTTAATATTTTTCTTTATTTTATACTTAAAACGGTAATTTAAAATAAATATTTGGAATGGCAACCCTTTTTAGGACTATTTTTTGGTAGACATTTATTTTTGATAATTAACTGGAGTTAAGTAGTTTAAAGTGCTGTGAATTCTTATGTTGTTATATCAGTTGATGTAATCAAATAATTCTAATTTTAATTGGATTAATGATGTAAAATTTTTATCATTAATAAATTCAATTTTGAAAGTTTTAAAAGTTGCTTCAGCAACAGCGTTATCATAAGGACAACCTTTTTTGCTTAAAGAGCGATTAATATTGAATGCTAGTAAAAGTTTATCAATAATTTTATTATTAAATTCATTACCGCGATCACTATGAAATATTTGAATATCTTTTAAACAACGATTTGAGTGCATAAATGCTTGATGTACTAATGATGCATCTTTTTTAGTACCTACACTATGTCCAATAATTTCGCGGTTAAATAGGTCAATTAATAGGCAAATATAGTTTCATTTACCATTAACTTGAACATAAGTTAAATCACTAACAATAACTTCATTTTTAAGCCTATTATTAAAGTTTCTATTAACGATATTGGTTATTTGACTATCGTTGACTTTATTATGATGATTTTTGAATGATAATTTAGTGTATTTTGATATTAAATTATGTTTATTCATAATTTCTTTAATTTTTCTGCGTGACAAATAAATATTCTTTTCTTTTAGAACAACTTTTAATCTTCTTGTTCCATAAACTTCTTTATTTTCTTTAAAAGCACTAATAACAGCTTCATCATAAATATTATTTTGTTTTCTTTCTTTTTCCTTTAAATTAAAATAATATGTTGATTTAGAAAGTTTTAAAAAACGACACATTGTGCGAATTTTATATTTAACTTTATTTTTAGCAATAATTTCTATTTTCTGCCTATTATTAGTGCTGCTTGCTTTAAAATATCATTTTCCATTCGTAACTGTTTTAATTCTTTTCTTAATTTAATTAATTCATTTTCTTCAATAGAACGATTATCTTTAGTTTTAAAACTGCCTGAATTAGTAAATTGCTTAATTCAATTATAAGTAGCTGCTCTTGTAACATTGTACTCTTTAGCAAGACAAGACACTGACTTACCGCTTTGATATAAAGCTACTATTTGTTTTTTAAATTCATCGGTATATGAGTTAATATTGGCCATAATTATAGTTCCTTTCTTTTAACTAATTTGTTCACTTGTCTACGTAATTAGTGTCCAATAAAGTGTAACCTATCCAGTATTTAATTTTAGATTAAAATATTAATTAGTAAAAATATAGTCTAATGGTATATCTCAATTATCGTGATTAATTATATAAGGAATTTTTTGAATATCAAAACCAAGTCCTATTTTACTAAAGTTAAATTTATTTTTAGATAAATAACGGTCGTAAAAACCTTTACCATAACCAATACGGTAATAATCTTTATCAAAGGCAATTAATGGTACTAACATACAATCAATTTGACTTCCTATAACTTTTTGGCAATTTAAACTTGGTTGTCCAATTTTAAAATCATTATCAAATACGATATCGTTTCAACTATTAATAAAGTAAAATTCCAAATGTTCACCATTCATTCTTGGTAAACAAACTTGTTTTAGATTTTTTCATAATAATTCAATAATTTCTTTAGTTTCTACTTCATATGGTAAGGAATTATAAAGAGCAAATACATTATTTTGTTTAAAATAATGTGATTCATTAAATTTATTGAAAATAATTTTATTTCACTTTTGATAATTATTTTTAGAAACATTTTTTAATTTTTTTAAATAAATGGTTCTTAAACTAATTTTATCCTTAATTTCCATTTCCATTTTTTTCACATTCTTTCTCAATTATTTTATTAATACCATTAATACCAATAAGGGCACATTTAATTCGATTACGCTGTCTTGGTACATTTTTAAAAGCAATCATATTTTCAATTATTTTATCATTAAATTGCTTTTCTGATAACATTGCTTGATAATTAATAATAATTTCTTTTATTTGTGATATTGTTTTACCTTCAATTAAAATACAAAAAAGATCGGTTGCTGCAGTTGAAATAGCACACCCAATTCCAGTAAAGCGTGCGCTATTAATAACTTTATTTTTAATAGAAATTTCAACATGAAAATTATCAACACATGATTCATTGTTTTGATGATATGTCAAACTATTTGGTAAATTTTTAAAACCTTTATTTTTTGGATTACTATAGTGTTCAACAATTAGTTTGCGATAATAGTCTTGATTGTTATTAAAAGAATTCATTTAAAAAATCTCCTCCTTCATTAATCCCTTTTTTTAAAGATATTACTAATAAGTCAATATCTTTTTTACAATTATATATGTAAAAACTAAGACGAATTGTTACTTCAGCGTTAATTATATTAGGTAATAATTTAGCACAATAAGTTCCACTGCGTACGCATATATTTTGTGTTCCTAAAAAATTAGCAACATCTTGTGCAAATACTTTTTTAATATTAAATATTATGTTACTACTATTGCCATCAATATTATAAATTTCAATATTATTTCCTAAATGCGCTGTTAATTGTTCAATTGCGTATTTTTTTAGTAAAATTTCATGATTTCTAATATTTTCAATACCAATGTTTAATAAATACTTAATAGCTGCACCTAGCCCAAATACACCCGCAATATTTTGTGTTCCACCTTCAAAACGATAAGGACTATTTAATAAGTTAAATTTCCCATTTTCATAAATATCACCATTCATGCCTCCACCCAATATTAGTGGATCTAGCATATTTAATCATTCGTTTTTTCCTCAAAAGACACCGATTCCAGTTGGACCAAAAACTTTATGACCAGAAAATCCAAAAAAATCAATATTTCAATTTTTAACATCAGTTTTTATATGTCCTATTGATTGTGCACCATCTATTATTACTAAAATATTTTTAAAAATTCAATTATCACTTTTAACATTTTTTTTACCATATTCTTTAATAAAATTAGTTAATGTTTCAGTATCATTTTCTATTGCTAAAGAGTTATTAATATTTGCAAAAGCAACTATTCTGGTTTTAGGTGTTAAAACTTTTTTTAAACTTTCAACAGTAATGAATCCTTGTTTATTTGTTTCAATAAATTTTATTTTAATTTTTTTAGTTTGTATCAAACGATAAAATGGTAAGAGTAATGAGCTATGTTCTAAAGTGGTTAATAAAATTTCATCATTTTCTTGTAAATATTTTTCTAAGCCAAAAGCAATTTGATTATAAGCAAAAGTTGCTGAAGGACAAAAAACTATTTCGTTTTCGTTACTATTAATAAATTTACTAATTGTTTTTCTAGTATCTTCAAATATATCATTTCCCTTAACAGCAAGTTGATAATCTTGACTATGTGGATTAATACAATATTTTTCATAATAATCGCTAACAGCATCAATAACTATTTGTGGTTTTAGTGAAGAAGCGGCTGTATCTAAATAAACTAAATCAGGATTATTTTTAAAAAAGGGAAAATCAGTTTTAAAGGTATTATCATTAATGTTTATTTTTTTATTCATATTTACTCCTATATCATTACACCAAATATAATATACTTATACTAATGATTATACACTTAATTTTGTGCTAATTTTCTTAAAATTAAAAAATGAATAAAATATTATTTGTGCACTATAAAGTAATAATATTTAAAAAAAATAATATTTTAAATTTTTTAAAATAAATAATTGGTAATTAGTTATTTCATTTTAAAATTAATTAGAAAAAACTATCCCTTAAATATAAATTTTATGTTAAGATATCTTAGTAAAATAAATTAAAAAATCTTTTTTTGCTATAGATTTAATTAAAAGGAGTGAATAAAGTGCGCAATATTCTTGCCTTAGTTGCAGCTTTCACGTTATCATCAACATCAACTATGTCTATTATAGCTTGTAATAATTCAAATGAAAGAGGCACAACTAATGTTTTCGACTGAAATAGTGCTTTTATAGATACAAGTACTACGACTGACACCTTTTTTAATTATTTATTAAATAATCCCAACAGTGGATGAGGTAAAACATTATATACTGATATTAATCAATATATTAATCTTTCAATTTTAAAAAATACTCCAGAATATAAAGATGATTATCTTGCTGCTTTGACAGCAGCTCAATCTGAAATGGAAAATAAAATAAAATCATTACAAGCAAAATATGGTCGTTCATGAGAAAAACAATGAAAGAAAGTATTGGGCGATGATGATGTTAATACTTACATTGATAATATTTTAAAAAAGAGTGCTTTAGGTATTATTCAACGTAGTTATGTTACTAGTAATTATAAGGATTATAAATACTACAATCAAAATGAAATTAATATTTGATTAAAGGATTTATGAGAACAAGTAAAGAGCAAAAACAATCCAAATGGTACTTATGATAGTGTACAAGAATACATTAATGGTAAAGCAGGTAGTATCGCCCTTGGTAAATATTCTAGCAAAATTTGAATTGTTGCTAATGCTAATAATTCAGAATTAGATGCTATTGCAAAATTAAACGATAATGTCAAAATTGCTAAAACATGAACTGGTGTTAATATTAGTCTTCCTGTTGTAAAAACTAGTGATGATAAGAATGATAGTAATTATGAAACAGATTCATACAATACTATTGATGGCTTATTAAGTGATAATCAATCTAAAATAGCTAAAGTAATGTTAAGAAATCAAGAATTAATTTGAACTCGTCAAATTGTTATTCCTTTTGACTCTACTGCTAAACCTTTACAAGAAAAGATTAATGCTTCTCAGTTTTCTCAAAATAAAACTAAAATTAATGAAATTTTAAACAATATTAGAACCAATGGTTTCGATCAAACATTCACCGAAGAAAAAGGGGCCGCTATTACTGATGTTAGTAAAACTGGTGATTTAGGATTAATGGATATTACTAAATCTTCACAAGAGAATAGTCCTTTTTATTATTACTTATATCGTTATGTAACTAGTGCTGAAGGTGTTGGTAAAAATGTTGATGGTATTCAACTATATAAATTAACAGAATTTACTTCACCAACTGACAAGGAAAAGGGTTTAGATGACTTAATTCCTTATATAGACCGCGATAGTATTAAAGATAAAGGTAAAGATGGTACTAGTCAATATAATGATTTAGTTTATATGAAAGATATAAAAGGACCACAACTTCCTGATGCTGCAGTTAATAATGGACCTGGAGTTGGCATTTTTATTGATACTGGTGGTATTCATTTTATTCAAGCGCCAGGTATCACATATCAACAGCAAGACAAACCTAAAAGCGATGAATCAACTTATAATATAATTAAAACATTTAAAAATCATAGAAAAGATACTTATCAGTGAAAAGACTTAGCACCGTTATCTGAGCGTCCAGGTGGATTATCTGATTCTCCTTATCTTGATTATTTACAAACTGGTTTTTTACTACAAAAATATACTCCAAATACAACTCCTACTTTTAATTTAAATGATGCATTAACAGCCTTTACTGGAGGTACTGGTAGCCTTGGTGATGCAACTTGATGAGATTATAATTTATACTTTAATAATAACTCAAGTTTAATTCATTGAAATTTACAGGATATATTTGGTTCAAGTCCTCTTGATCCAACTGATAAGAAAATTAATGACTTTGTTGAAAAAATGAAAAGTTGATTTGATAAAACTAAAGAAAATCGTTGAAACAATAGACAAGGTATTAATATTAATGCAACATTTAAGGATAATATTATAAAAACTAATAATACATGAGATGGCTTTACACAAGATGCACCAGTTGCTCGTATGGATACTAATATTGCTAATTATCTAGATGTTGTTGGGAAACGAACATTATGATGATATGATCCAAGTATCATTAGTTCTTAGACGGGAGGTATAAAAAATGAAAAAGATAAAAAAGATTTTACCATTATTAACTTCAGTTACTCTTTTATCTGGCCCTGTATTATTATTAGTTGCTTGTGATAATGAACGTGATATGAGTAATTTACCTAGTGGTAAAATTCCTGATGATTATAAAAATCGTGTATTATTTAATTTTTTAGGAGTAAACTTTAATGAAACGATTTCTGCTCAGTTTAAGAATACTTATTCACAAGGTTTTGATTTTATTTTAAAAGATGTTGAAGGAACAATTGCTCAGCAAAAATTTTATGAATTTTTTCATAAGAAACTTCATTATAGTGAAGACACAAAAAATGCAGATGGTACTACTACAATGGGAGAAGCCAATAAAGCTTTTATAAAACTTAAAGATGATTTAGGATTAAATTTATTAACTCAAAAGTACTTAAGTGGTATTAATACAGCTAATTCACTAGATAAAGTATCAGCAGCAGATAATAATGAGTTATTATTTCAAAATCAAAGTTGACATCAGGATGGTACAAGTAAATTTAATTATCAAAATGTAGAATTTTATAAAGAAAAAAATAAAGATACTGATAAAGTTAATGATCCTGATCAAATATTTACTCCTGATAGTTTATATAAAGATTATGGTGATAAAGATGCTGCTTTTGATGAACAATTAGCTGCCATTGCTAAACATCCAGATGACAATTATAGTAATGAAATTGGTAAATTATTACCAAATGATGCTAAAAAATGAAATAGTAGTGCTGGTATTAATAAAACACAAAAAGGTCTTTCTGGTACTGATATTCCAACTTATTCAAAATATTTAAAACGTTTCCAATGATGATTACGTTTTCGTTATCAACAATATTATCAATATCAAATTTTACCAGAATTAAATCAAACTTTATTTACAATGTCTTATATTTTAGACAATATTGTTGATATTAAAGATAATGAAGCAGGTAAACCTATAATTTCAACCCAAACAAATAACCTTTACATAAGTCAATTACAAGATACTACTGGTTGACAAAAGAGTAACTATAATGTAAATTGAAACTTTACTACTGATTTAGCAAATGCGCAAAGCATTGATCAAAAATGAAATAGTAGTCCTTCTGAATCTCCAAAGTGAGAGTCGATTGTTAAAAATGATGATTCAGGAAAAGAAAAAACTTTAAATTCTGATTTTTTTACTCAATTAACAAGCGGTAATGCCTCAACTATTAGTGAAATTGATCCTAATTTTGGTGCTAATGGTTTCTTAAGTACTGCTACTACTACCCAAGAAGCTGCAAGTTGAGTAACTAATGGTGGATTACATTACACTACGAATAATAATATTGCTACATTTACTTACTCTGCTCCTATTTATTTCCTAAACCTTTTACAAAATTTAGATTTTAGTTTTTTAAATAATAAAAACAAAGGCTGAGTTCCAGAAATTAGTAATTTAATTCATTCATGAAACAATAGTGGATGAGGTAAAACATTATATACTGATATTAATCAATATATTAATCTTTCAATTTTAAAAAATACTCCAGAATATAAAGATGATTATCTTGCTGCTTTGACAGCAGCTCAATCTGAAATGGAAAATAAAATAAAATCATTACAAGCAAAATATGGTCGTTCATGAGAAAAACAATGAAAGAAAGTATTGGGCGATGATGATGTTAATACTTACATTGATAATATTTTAAAAAAGAGTGCTTTAGGTATTATTCAACGTAGTTATGTTACTAGTAATTATAAGGATTATAAATACTACAATCAAAATGAAATTAATATTTGATTAAAGGATTTATGAGAACAAGTAAAGAGCAAAAACAATCCAAATGGTACTTATGATAGTGTACAAGAATACATTAATGGTAAAGCAGGTAGTATCGCCCTTGGTAAATATTCTAGCAAAATTTGAATTGTTGCTAATGCTAATAATTCAGAATTAGATGCTATTGCAAAATTAAACGATAATGTCAAAATTGCTAAAACATGAACTGGTGTTAATATTAGTCTTCCTGTTGTAAAAACTAGTGATGATAAGAATGATAGTAATTATGAAACAGATTCATACAATACTATTGATGGCTTATTAAGTGATAATCAATCTAAAATAGCTAAAGTAATGTTAAGAAATCAAGAATTAATTTGAACTCGTCAAATTGTTATTCCTTTTGACTCTACTGCTAAACCTTTACAAGAAAAGATTAATGCTTCTCAGTTTTCTCAAAATAAAACTAAAATTAATGAAATTTTAAACAATATTAGAACCAATGGTTTCGATCAAACATTCACCGAAGAAAAAGGGGCCGCTATTACTGATGTTAGTAAAACTGGTGATTTAGGATTAATGGATATTACTAAATCTTCACAAGAGAATAGTCCTTTTTATTATTACTTATATCGTTATGTAACTAGTGCTGAAGGTGTTGGTAAAAATGTTGATGGTATTCAACTATATAAATTAACAGAATTTACTTCACCAACTGACAAGGAAAAGGGTTTAGATGACTTAATTCCTTATATAGACCGCGATAGTATTAAAGATAAAGGTAAAGATGGTACTAGTCAATATAATGATTTAGTTTATATGAAAGATATAAAAGGACCACAACTTCCTGATGCTGCAGTTAATAATGGACCTGGAGTTGGCATTTTTATTGATACTGGTGGTATTCATTTTATTCAAGCGCCAGGTATCACATATCAACAGCAAGACAAACCTAAAAGCGATGAATCAACTTATAATATAATTAAAACATTTAAAAATCATAGAAAAGATACTTATCAGTGAAAAGACTTAGCACCGTTATCTGAGCGTCCAGGTGGATTATCTGATTCTCCTTATCTTGATTATTTACAAACTGGTTTTTTACTACAAAAATATACTCCAAATACAACTCCTACTTTTAATTTAAATGATGCATTAACAGCCTTTACTGGAGGTACTGGTAGCCTTGGTGATGCAACTTGATGAGATTATAATTTATACTTTAATAATAACTCAAGTTTAATTCATTGAAATTTACAGGATATATTTGGTTCAAGTCCTCTTGATCCAACTGATAAGAAAATTAATGACTTTGTTGAAAAAATGAAAAGTTGATTTGATAAAACTAAAGAAAATCGTTGAAACAATAGACAAGGTATTAATATTAATGCAACATTTAAGGATAATATTATAAAAACTAATAATACATGAGATGGCTTTACACAAGATGCACCAGTTGCTCGTATGGATACTAATATTGCTAATTATCTAGATGTTGTTGGGAAACGAACATTATGATGATATGATCCAAGTATCATTAGTTCTTAGACGGGAGGTATAAAAAATGAAAAAGATAAAAAAGATTTTACCATTATTAACTTCAGTTACTCTTTTATCTGGCCCTGTATTATTATTAGTTGCTTGTGATAATGAACGTGATATGAGTAATTTACCTAGTGGTAAAATTCCTGATGATTATAAAAATCGTGTATTATTTAATTTTTTAGGAGTAAACTTTAATGAAACGATTTCTGCTCAGTTTAAGAATACTTATTCACAAGGTTTTGATTTTATTTTAAAAGATGTTGAAGGAACAATTGCTCAGCAAAAATTTTATGAATTTTTTCATAAGAAACTTCATTATAGTGAAGACACAAAAAATGCAGATGGTACTACTACAATGGGAGAAGCCAATAAAGCTTTTATAAAACTTAAAGATGATTTAGGATTAAATTTATTAACTCAAAAGTACTTAAGTGGTATTAATACAGCTAATTCACTAGATAAAGTATCAGCAGCAGATAATAATGAGTTATTATTTCAAAATCAAAGTTGACATCAGGATGGTACAAGTAAATTTAATTATCAAAATGTAGAATTTTATAAAGAAAAAAATAAAGATACTGATAAAGTTAATGATCCTGATCAAATATTTACTCCTGATAGTTTATATAAAGATTATGGTGATAAAGATGCTGCTTTTGATGAACAATTAGCTGCCATTGCTAAACATCCAGATGACAATTATAGTAATGAAATTGGTAAATTATTACCAAATGATGCTAAAAAATGAAATAGTAGTGCTGGTATTAATAAAACACAAAAAGGTCTTTCTGGTACTGATATTCCAACTTATTCAAAATATTTAAAACGTTTCCAATGATGATTACGTTTTCGTTATCAACAATATTATCAATATCAAATTTTACCAGAATTAAATCAAACTTTATTTACAATGTCTTATATTTTAGACAATATTGTTGATATTAAAGATAATGAAGCAGGTAAACCTATAATTTCAACCCAAACAAATAACCTTTACATAAGTCAATTACAAGATACTACTGGTTGACAAAAGAGTAACTATAATGTAAATTGAAACTTTACTACTGATTTAGCAAATGCGCAAAGCATTGATCAAAAATGAAATAGTAGTCCTTCTGAATCTCCAAAGTGAGAGTCGATTGTTAAAAATGATGATTCAGGAAAAGAAAAAACTTTAAATTCTGATTTTTTTACTCAATTAACAAGCGGTAATGCCTCAACTATTAGTGAAATTGATCCTAATTTTGGTGCTAATGGTTTCTTAAGTACTGCTACTACTACCCAAGAAGCTGCAAGTTGAGTAACTAATGGTGGATTACATTACACTACGAATAATAATATTGCTACATTTACTTACTCTGCTCCTATTTATTTCCTAAACCTTTTACAAAATTTAGATTTTAGTTTTTTAAATAATAAAAACAAAGGCTGAGTTCCAGAAATTAGTAATTTAATTCATTCATGAAACAATAGTGGTAATGCTAGTCTTGAGACAGATTTCTCTAAGTATATAAGGGGTGATGCTAACGAAAGCACTATTACCCAAGAAACAAAGTGAAATATATTTTGACAAATGTTATATTCTATATCTGCTAGTGATTCTGCAACTAAAGATTCACCAGTAGCTGAAAACTTTAAAATCGCTGCTCAAAATTTATTTCCAACATATATTCCAAAAAATAATATATATGAAGAAGGATTTTGAAATAAGGTAAAAGAGTTTTATCCATAATAATACTTAATATTTTAAGTTATACTTATAAAGTAAGTTGAGGTGAAATATATGACAAATAAAGCATGCATTTTTTGTACAATTATTAAAGATACAAATAACTTAATTTTTGAAGATACAAATACAGCAGCATTCATGGATATCAATCCCGTAACTAAAGGACACATTCTAGTAATTCCAAAGCAGCATTTTGAAACTTTTATTGATACTACACCCAAAATAGTGAGTGATGTTAGTATCACAACTCATAAAATTGCTAATTTGCTAATAAAAACTATTCCCGAAATTAAAGGATTTAATATTTTAACTAATAATGGTAGCGAAGCATTTCAAGAAGTGTTTCATTATCATGTTCATATTATTCCAAAATATATTCGTGAAAAAGGGTTTTTAATTAATAGGACAAAAGAAAATGTTACAATTGATGATATTAATAATATTAAAAAAATACTAAAATCACAATTAATGTAAAAAATATTTAAGGAGGAAAAAAATGAAAAGTCTTAAGTTATTAACTTTACCTAAAATATTAATGCTAATTGGTGCTGTATGAATTATTGTTTTTAGTTTATTGTATGCAGCGGGAGTTATAACTTATAGTTTCTATGGCTGAAATGAAAATGGAGCTACATTAGTTATAATAGGTATTATTTATATTCTAATACCATTTTCAGTTAAACCTGGATTATGATCAAGACTATGAGCACTATTTATATCATTTCTTTCAGTTATAATAGTTATTGGTTTATTTGTTGGCAAAGATGTAGATTATAAGTCAACATGAACTTATATTAATGCTTTACCACATATTATCATGGCGTTTGGCTCTATTTTATGAATATTTAATAGTAAATAAGTCATAAAATAATTATTAATAACTTAAAATATTGGTTGAAAATAGTATTAAACCAATTTTTAATAAATAATTAATAATATTTTTAGAGTTTATTTTCAACATAAATAATAAGAAAAAAATATTATAATAGTTATTAATTATCAAATTTTATAAAAATTATTAATTGATGAGTGACATAACTACCTTTTTGTTTTCATCAAAAAAGCATTTTTTATTAATGATGCTATAATTTTAAGCATTAATAAAAAAAATAAAGGAGATTGAGATATGAAAAAAAGAAAAGTATTACATTGTTCAAGTTGTAATAAAGAAATTAATGGTAATGATTTAGCTTCAAACTCAAAAACAGCAAGAAAAATTATGAAATGCCCAGAGTGTGCTAATCAATAATTTTTTGATTATTAATAAAATTTATATTATTATCAATAGTCCTTATCAACTAATTTTAAAAATTTTTACTGATTGTTTTAGATTTCTAAAACAATTTTCATCTTAATTGTTAATAAAACAAATTATAAATAAAAACAATACTAGTCTATATCTATTGATATCAAAGGCAAGAATATAAAGAACTTATGGAATGGCAACCCTTTTTAGGACTATTTTTTGGTAGACATTTATTTTTGATAATTAACTGGAGTTAAGTAGTTTAAAGTGCTGTGAATTCTTATGTTGTTATATCAGTTGATGTAATCAAATAATTCTAATTTTAATTGGATTAATGATGTAAAATTTTTATCATTAATAAATTCAATTTTGAAAGTTTTAAAAGTTGCTTCAGCAACAGCGTTATCATAAGGACAACCTTTTTTGCTTAAAGAGCGATTAATATTGAATGCTAGTAAAAGTTTATCAATAATTTTATTATTAAATTCATTACCGCGATCACTATGAAATATTTGAATATCTTTTAAACAACGATTTGAGTGCATAAATGCTTGATGTACTAATGATGCATCTTTTTTAGTACCTACACTATGTCCAATAATTTCGCGGTTAAATAGGTCAATTAATAGGCAAATATAGTTTCATTTACCATTAACTTGAACATAAGTTAAATCACTAACAATAACTTCATTTTTAAGCCTATTATTAAAGTTTCTATTAACGATATTGGTTATTTGACTATCGTTGACTTTATTATGATGATTTTTGAATGATAATTTAGTGTATTTTGATATTAAATTATGTTTATTCATAATTTCTTTAATTTTTCTGCGTGACAAATAAATATTCTTTTCTTTTAGAACAACTTTTAATCTTCTTGTTCCATAAACTTCTTTATTTTCTTTAAAAGCACTAATAACAGCTTCATCATAAATATTATTTTGTTTTTTTTCTTTTTCCTTTAAATTAAAATAATATGTTGATTTAGAAAGTTTTAAAAAACGACACATTGTGCGAATTTTATATTTAACTTTATTTTTAGCAATAATTTCTATTTTCTGCCTATTATTAGTGCTGCTTGCTTTAAAATATCATTTTCCATTCGTAACTGTTTTAATTCTTTTCTTAATTTAATTAATTCATTTTCTTCAATAGAACGATTATCTTTAGTTTTAAAACTGCCTGAATTAGTAAATTGCTTAATTCAATTATAAGTAGCTGCTCTTGTAACATTGTACTCTTTAGCAAGACAAGACACTGACTTACCGCTTTGATATAAAGCTACTATTTGTTTTTTAAATTCATCGGTATATGAGTTAATATTGGCCATAATTATAGTTCCTTTCTTTTAACTAATTTGTTCACTTGTCTACGTAATTAGTGTCCAATAAAGTGTAACCTATCCACTTATTTCTGAAATCAAAATATGGAGGAGTATTATATGTCTAAAAAAAAATAAAAATTCAAAAATTATTGCCGGAATAATTAGTTCTGCGGTTTTAATTAGTGGTGCAACTACTGGTATTTTATATAATTCTGAAATGGAAGAAAATATTGAAGAAGAAATTGAAATTGAAAAGAAAAAAAACTTAGAAATAATTTTTCCTAAAGGAAAAAGAAATTTAGGTAAAATTTATATTGGACAAAACATAACTGCTATAAATGATGATGAAAAAGTAAAAAAAGAAATTATAGATATTTTTAGTAATAAATATAATATAGATGTAACTAGTTTGGAAATTAAAATTGTTAATAACCAAAATCAAGCAATAATTACTTCAATAAATGAAGATATTTATATTGGAACAGTAAAGCTTAAATATAGTCCTAATAGATCTTTTGTAACGTTAGATTATATTGTTCCTGATTTGAATATAAGAGATGAACAAGTTCCTACTTATTCTTATCAACATCATCAAGAAATTTTATTTGGAAAAAATGATATTTTAAATGATAATGAATTTAAAAATTTACCTGCTGTAAATGATTTTATTAATATTTTAAATGAACAAGTTAAATTTAAAGCAAATGAAGAATCAAATAATGCTTTTAAAAAGTTGGAAAATAATAATGATAATTTTGAAAATTTTGAAGATTTAAAAAAACAATTTAATGATCATCATCTTTTATTTGATGGCAAAATTGATTTTGAATCATTTATTAAAACAATTAGTAATTATCATATAAATGCAAACATTGATGAATTAAAAACAGCAATATGTCGTTTTTATAATATTTTAGCTCAATTATATGGAAAAAATAATGTTTTTAAAATGTTAGAAAAAATTGAATTAGATAAAAAATTGTGAGAACAGTCTAAAAATAAATATGTCAGGAGAAGCATATTTTGGTTCTTGTAATAATAATATGTGTAATACTAAAATAATACTTGATACAGATATTTTTAGAGATATAAAGTATGGAATGGAAGTTATGGTACATGAATATGGTCATATTTTGGATTCTTTAATTCGTAATAAACAAAATAATAATTTTGATGCAAGAAAATATATGATTTCATCATTAGCAAAAGGAACTAAGATTAATAATAAATCTTATCAAAAACTTTTAAGTTATGGTATTGTTAGAAGTTGATATGGAAGAACATCATATATTGACTTATTTCCAGAAGCTTTTGGTCGTTGAATAATGACTCCTGAACAAAATCGTGATCTTGGATGAGAAAAATTAGATAAATTTTTTCGAATAGATTTACTTAAATTATTATAATAATAAAAAATATATCTTTATAATCATAATAAGAACAAAATAAACTTTGTCCTTATTATTAATTTTGTTTATTAATTAAAAATTGTAAATAAAGTTATTAATTGTTCATTATGTTATCAAAATTTATGTTGTTTAATGCAATGTTAACATATGTCATACGACCAAATGAAGAATTTAAAAAACAATACCATTGAAAGTAAATATTATCATTATCATGTCAAAGATCTAAGTTAAGAGCAATTTCTGTTCCTCATCCTCCACCATCTTTAGTATTAATATAAGCAATAAAAAGAACATTAGCATTACCGGGGTTTTTATATTGTTCAATTTTTGCAGTATTAGTTGATAGTGTTGGACTACTTTCAATTCCTGTTGAAGTTGATACTTTGAAATATGAATTAATAAAACAAAAAGTTGGATACATATTACTGAAGGTATTTCAGTCTCTCGCATAATTGCTTCACTTAAGAATATTATAAATATTAGAATTATCAGTAGCGATTGATGTTCCATTATGTCAATCTGAAAAAGAATAATTTATTTTATCATTAATAATATTATTAGTGTTTTTTCAATTATTATAATAAATAGCAACTAGATTATTACTTTTATCAAAAATTTAATTTAATGAATAGTTTTTAGTAGTTATTGTTAGTGGTGATTTATTCAAAAAATTATAAACATTTTGATTATCAATAATTAAATTAATAATGTTACTAGTTAATTGATTGTTAATTTGCCCTTTTAAACTAGTTTGATTAATAAAATACATTGCTAAGTTATTAGCTATTGTCTTACTAATTTTATTATCATGTGTTGCTTTAGCAATATAATATAAACCTAGTGTTTCATTTAGATTATTGCTATGTTCAACTTTATCAGCACCTGCTTGATTAGAAATATCAATATGTTTTTCAATATCACCTTGTTGAATATATTTTCAATTATTATAACCAGTAAAGTATGAATGAGAATATTCACTTTTACTATATGGATTATAATCATCTTTAATAATAGTTACTTTTTTGTGGCTGTTCATTTCTTGTTTTGTATTTTCAATATTTACTTTATCTTTATCAGGAATATTTATATTAGGGTTATAAACTAGGTTACCATAGTTATCTGCTAAAAAAGTATTCCTTGCTTTAGGAAAAGTGTATTTTGCTAAAGATAATGTATCATAACTATAAAATTTATGATCTGTTATTGATTGATTAGTAATTCACTCACTATTGCTTAAATAGTTAAATTGGTTATTGAATGAAGCATTATTTTCTTCTAATTGATTTATTAGTACAGTATTTTCAATATTTATATTATTAATATTGTTTCCTAAAAAAGTTAAAGGTGGTATCACACTTAAAAAAATTAAATATTTATTCATAATTTTATACCTCTATTTTTTAAATAATTATTTAAAAAATTAATAAATATATATTTTATAACACTTTAGTCATTAAAAAGTGTTGATTTAATTATAAACATTTTATTTGAAATTAGCAAAAACTAAAAAACTTAAATAAATAATGTGTATTAAACGTACTTTACAATATGTTTCAATATTAATAATTTGCATATTAAATAAGTCCTTTTTTAAGTTATAATATTTATTTATAACTCAATGAAAAAAAATAATACGAATTTATTGGAAAAATATTATTATTATGATAATATTCTACAAAAGAATATAAAGTTTTTTAATCATCTTATTTTAATTTTAAAATAAATGGGTTTTTTTATTTTTAGAAAGGAAGAAGAAATAATGGCAGCTGAAACTTATATTAGAAAATTAAAATTATCGCCAACATTTGCATTCACAACACAACAAATCCGTTCATTGACAAAAGAGCAAAGAGAAGCGATTGATAAAAAACAAACACCAGTATTTACAATGGAACAAATGAGAACATTCACACTTGAACAAATGGAACAACTTGCAATTGATCCAGGTCTTATTGATGAAATCATGAGATTATCAGAAGAAGAAGAACAAGTGGAACTGGCAAAAAAATTATCGTTAGAAAAAGAAAAACAATCTGACATAATAGTAAAAGAATTTAAAGAAACATCAATTCCCTCATCACAAACATTTAAAGTAGAGACAGAAGTAAAATTAGTTACTGAAGAGGAAATACTAAAACAAGGAGTAAGACCCAAAGGAAGTAAGATTGTTCAACGTCAAATTCAACATACAAATAATAATCATCAAGAAAAGGCAATAATTTCCGAACCAACCATTTCACCATCTCTTTATGAAAGTAGTTTAGATTTACAAGCAACCAATGAAGATGATGAATTTGGTTTTGTAGTTGTTGATGAACCTTATAAAACATTACAATCAGAAGAAGTATCTGAGAAAGAAAGAGAAGATATTGATAGAGCGATTGCATTGTCATTGCAAGACCAATTTAATGTAGAACAAGAGCAAGAAGATATTGATAGAGCGATTGCATTAGAGGCTTTATCATTAAAAAGACAAGAAAGAAATAATAAAGCAATTGGTTTATATTTAGAAGAACAAGAATAACTTGAAAAATCAGTACCATTATCCTTACAATCAGAAGAAGTATCTGAGAAAGAAAGAGAAGATATTGATAGAGCGATTGCATTGTCATTGCAAGACCAATTTAATGTAGAACAAGAGCAAGAAGATATTGATAGAGCGATTGCATTAGAAGCTTTATCATTAAAAAGACAAGAAAGAAATAATAAAGCAATTGGTTTATATTTAGAAGAACAAGAAGAACTTGAAAAATCAGCAAAAAGACAATCAAATTTAATGCAAGTAATCAAAAAATCTGAAATAGAAGAAATTAAAGTTTTAGAACAACAAAAAATAAATAAATTTTTAAATTTATTTATTAAATTAGTAACTTTTGGAAAAATTAATAAAAATAAGAAAATTGAATTAGAAATTAGTAAAAAATGAAAAAAAATATCAGAATCATGTAGTAAAAAGCCAAAAACAAATCCAACATTATTTTCAAAATCATCTGGAAAAGCTTTTAATAAACAACAAGTAAACAATGACTCAACAAACGCACCATTAACAAATTTAAATAAACCAAGAACATCACAAATGTAAAATATTAAGAAAAGAGTTATCTTATTTAAGATGAAATATTATTTTTTTTATCTTGGGGTGATTTTTTCTTTTTTAATTTGTTCAAAGATTCAAATTAGTTAAAATAAAATTATATTTTTGTCATTATTATTTATACTTTTTTAATTATTTTTAAAAAATTACTTATTTTATTAAGAATATTGTTAATATTATATTAAATAATAACTATTAAAAATTTAAGGAGAAATTATGGAAAATAAAATTAATTTAGATAAATTAACTATTAATTCAATTCGTATGTTAGGAGTACAAGCAGTTAATGCTGCTAAAAGTGGCCATCCTGGTATTGTTTTAGGTGCTTCACCAATGACTTTTTCTTTATTCAAAAATCATTTATCTTTTAATCCAAAAAATCCAAAATGATTTAATCGTGATCGATTTGTTTTATCAGCAGGTCATGGTAGTGCTTTATTATATTCAATATTACATCATGCTGGTTATAAATATACAATCAATGATATAAAACAATTCCGTCAATTAAATAGTAATACACCCGGTCATCCCGAATATCATTTAGACTATGGAGTAGAGACGGCTACTGGGCCATTAGGTCAGGGTATCGCTAATGCTGTTGGAATGGCGCTTACTGAGAGTTTTCTTGGTGCTAAATATAATCAAAAAGATCTTAATATTATTGATCATTATACATATGCAATTTGTGGTGATGGTGATTTACAAGAAGGTATTGCGCAAGAAGCACTTAGTTTTGCTGGACATTTTAAATTAAATAAACTAATTATTTTATATGATTCAAATGATGTTCAATTAGATTCATCTGTTAAATTAGTATATTCAGAAAATTTAAAAATGCGTCTTCAAGCATTAGAGTGAAATTATTTAAAAGTTGAAGATGGTGAAGATGATAAACTTATTTCTGAAGCTATTAAAAAAGCAAAACTTAGTGATAAACCAACTTTAATTGAAATTAAAACTATAATTGGTTATGGGGCTAGTAAACAAGGAACACCCAGTGTTCATGGCTCTCCTTTAATGGAAGATATTAAAACAGTTGCTAAAAATTTAAACTGAGAATATCCTGAATTTACTGTTCCAAAAGAAGTAAGTACTTACTTCACACAAACAGCACTTAATCATGGTTCTAAAATAGAATTAGTTTGAAATCAAAAAGTTGAAAAATATGCAAAATTATATCCAAAATTGTATAATGAAATTAAATCAGCATTGAAAAATGAAATTTTTAATGAAGATTATCAATTAAATAAAATTGATTGAACTTTAATTATTGGAGTAAATCCACAAGCAACAAGAGTAGACTCTGGTAATATTTTAAAACTTTTATCAGCTCATTGTCCAACATTAATTGGTGGTAGTGCTGATTTAGCTGGCTCAACTAAAGCATTAGTAACAGATAAAGACTTTTTACCTCTTGATCATTCAGGAAGACATATTCATTATGGAGTAAGAGAATTTGCAATGGGCGCTATTGTTAACGGTATGACGTTACATCAAGGCACAATTCCTTTTGGTTCTACTTTTCTTGTGTTTAGTGATTATCTAAAGCCTGCATTACGATTAGCAGCTTTAATGTCAATTCCATCTTTGTTTATTTTTAGTCATGATAGTATCGCAGTTGGCGAAGATGGTCCTACCCATGAACCAGTTGAACAACTAACAATGTTAAGAACTATTCCTAATTTTAATGTAATTCGCCCCGCTGATACAAAAGAAACAATTGGTGCATATTTAATGGCATTATCTAGCAAAACTAACCCTAGTGCTATTATTATTACTAGACAAAATTTACCACAACTTGCAAATAGTAATATTGAGGCAGTTCAAAAAGGTGCTTATATTATTAGTAAAGAGAAGAGTAGTAAAGCTTTAGATTTAATTATTATTGCTACCGGTAGTGAAGTTTCGTTGGCTATTGCTAGTCAAGAACAACTATGAAACGATCAAAAACTTAATGTTCGTGTAGTTTCAATGCCTTCTACTTTTATTTTTGATAAACAAGATAAAACATATCAAAATAAAATTTTACCTAATGATATTATAAAAGTTGCTATTGAAATGGGTTCTAAAGATAGTTGATATAAATATGTTGCAGGTAATGGCTTTGTTATTGGCGTAAGTACTTTTGGTATTTCTGCTCCTGATAAGGTAGTACTAGAAAAATATGGCTTTACATCAAATCAAGTGTGTGATAAAATTAATAAGTTTTTAAACAGTAAGTAAGGAGAAATTAATAATGATGGTTTGGTGAGCAGTATTAATCATTGGCATTGCTAGTGCGTTAATTGGTGGATTAGTTGGTTTTATTGTTACTAAGAAGATTTTCGAAAAACAATTACAGAAAAATCCTCCTATTAATGAAAATATGATTCGTGCAATGTATTTACAAATGGGGCGTAAACCTACTGAATCTCAAATTAAATCAGTAATGCAAGCAATGAAACGTCAACAAAGTACTACTAAAAAACGATAATTTTTATTAAATATAAATAAAATGGAAATGTTTAGTAATCTGTGTAACTTACAAAAATAACTATGTTTAATTAATTCTAGTAAATATAATTAAATGACTAGAAAGAGTGAGTTACAGATGGCTAAAAAAGATAACTTTAATAATAATGATCCAATATCAAAAGCAGTAGATTTATTACTAGAAAATACTGAAGATTTAACAACAGTTTTTAAACCTGGCGGTTTATATAAAGAATTAACAAAAAGATTAGTTGAAAAAATGTTGAATTCTGAAATGCAAAATTATTTAGGATATGAAAAAAATCAACATAGTACTACTGAAAATGCTCGTAATGGTACAAGTTCAAAAAAATTAATAACTCAACAAGGTAAAATTGAAATTGATGTACCAAGAGATCGCAATAGTAATTTTACTCCTGTAATAGTTCCTAAAAGGCAAAGAAGATTTGATGGTTTTGATCAACAAGTTCTTTCCTTGTATGCAAAAGGAATGACATTATCTGACATTAGAATGCAGTTGCAAGAGTTATATCATGGTGCTGATATTAGTGAAAGTGTTATTAGTCAAATTACTGATGATGTTATTGATGATGTTAAAGCATGACAAAATCGACCATTAGAAAGTATTTATCCTATTGTTTATTTTGATTGTATAGTAGTTAAAGTACGACAAGATAAACGGATTATTAACAAATCAGTTTATATAGCATTAGGAGTTGATTTAGAAGGCAAAAAAGATGTTTTAGGATTATGAATTAGTGAAAATGAAGGTTCTAAGTTTTGATTATCTAATTTCACAGAAATGAAAAATCGTGGCTTAAATGATATTCTTATTGCTTGTAGTGATAATTTAACAGGCATGTCAGAAGCAATACAATCAGTTTATCCTAAAACAGAACATCAATTATGCATTGTTCATCAAATTAGAAATAGTTTAAAATATGTTTCATACAAACATCGAAAAGGTCTAGTTGCAGATTTAAAACCAATTTATAGTGCATGTAGTGAAGAACAAGCAATGCAAGCTTTAGAATCGTTTGAAAGTAAATGAAATAAACAATATCCTCAAATTACTAAATCTTGATATAAAAATTGAGATAATTTAATGGTTTTTATTAGTTATCCAGTAGAAATCAAAAGAGTGATTTATACTACAAATGCTATTGAATCTGTTAATAGTCAATTACGAAAAATCATCAGAAATAAAAAAGTTTTTCCTAATGATATGGCAGTTTTCAAAATATTTTACTTGGCAATTGAAAATATAACAAAAAAATGAACATTGCCTATTCAAAATTGAAATACAGCAATTGCTCATTTTATGATAAAATTTGAAGACAGAATTAATCTAAATTAGTAACTTTGTAAAACAAAGATACACAGATTATTAAAAAGCCTCTGTAAAATAGTTACCATTATGGTAACTATTTTTATTCATTATATTTGTGATAAATTTAATGTTTTATATATCCGCTTGTTGATGGCTTATTTTGTGGATAATTTTCTTCTTTTAATTCTTGTTTAATTTTTTTCTGTCATTTTTTTTCTTTTTCTTGATTAGTATTTAATTTATTAATGTTACATTTAAATATTTTCTTTATTCTTTGTTCAATTTTTAAAATTTTTTTCTTATTGATTTTTAATCCAATTAATATTAAATTTTCTTTTATATTTTTTACTGAATTATTTGTATTTAAATGTATTAATATATTATCTTTAATATCATGAAATAATGAGTTATTTGAAAATTCTGGCCTGTATTTAATAATTTCTACTTTCGCCTTATTTGTAATATATTCTTCATATTCTTGATAAAATATGTTTTCTAATATATTTTTTATGTTTTTATCATAAAATAAACTATTATTAATAATGATTGTCAAAGCCGTATCACCATTTTGATTTATGAAATGAATATTTGCATTATTTATTAGTAAAGTATTAACTATTTGTGCTAGTCCATTTTTAGCAGCTAAATGCAAGGCTGTATCACCATTTTGGTTTGCGTGGTTGATATTAGCGCCATTTTCTATTAAAATTTTAATGGAATCTATAAGTTGATAATAGTGACTTGCTACTATTAAAGGATTATCACCATTTTCGTTTGTATAATTTAGATTAGCATTTTTTTCTATTAAATTATTGATCTCTTTTTTTATTTCAGAACTAATTTTTTCTTCTTTAATTATATAATCCCAATAATTAAAATATGTAATATTTTGATATGAAGTGACAGAATTTAAAATAACTGATATTATTTTTTCACCATTAATATCTTTATCATTCATTATTTTGTTCCTCCTTTTGAAATCAAAAACCCATTTATTTTAGTGAAAAATAAATGGGTTAGAAACATATAATAATTAATAATTATATTATAACACTTTTAGTATTAATTTTATTATCGTTTAAATCATTTGTAAATTTATTTCTATGTTTAATATTATTTAGATGTATATAAAAAAAATCAGTATTAATAAGTAAATACTGATTTAATATTAGTTATCTTTTAGTGATAGTGCTGTTAATAATTTATTGTATGTAGCAACATCTTGTTTTTTAAAGTATTTTAAGAAGCGTTTTCTGCTTGCTACCATTTTTAACAAACTTCGTTTTGCAGTAATATCTTTTTTTTGTACTTGTAGATGGGCTGTTAATTCTAAAATTCTTTTTGTTAAATTAATAATTTGAACTGCAGAAGAACCAGTATCTTTGGCATTTAAGCGAAATTTTTTAATCAATTCATCTTGTTTAATTTGTTCCATATTTGACAACTCTCCTTTAAATATAATTCGGCTTAAGCAAAGATAATATCGGAGAGAATATTAACAATGTTAAGTCAACACGGTTATAATACTACATTAATTTTAAACATAAAACAAGCATTTTTAAAAAAATATTTTTATTAATTTTGTATAAAGAGATGATTTTTTATTTTTTTTCTTCATTTGCTTTTTTATTTTTTTTATCAAAAATAGTCACTTTACGTTCAGTATGATTAAGAATTCTTTTACAATTATCTCAATGACGAATAATAATTAATATTCAAATTAGAGCCATAATTATATTAACAATATAGTATTGAGTGTCTTGTTGGGAAAGAAAAGCATGCAGTGGCATATTCGGTATTCATGATAAGATAAAAGCAAGTATCATCATTAACATTGAAGATAAAGATGACATTCTACTTAAATATAAAATAAATCATCAACTAGCAATTGTGATAACGCAATAAATAGGATTAATCATTAATAGTACTCCTAATGAAGATGCAGCTCCTTTACCACCACGAAAACCATAAAATAGTGGTCAACAGTGACCAATAATTGCAGCAAGACAAGTTGGATAAATATATGCTTGTTTAAACATTGTTTCATAATTAGGATTAGTAATATTGATAAAGGTTAAACCGTATGCAATTAAAATAGGAATAGCGGGCTTAAAACCGTCAATAATTAAAATAATAGCTCCTCATTTACCACCCATAACTCGTGTTGAATTAGTAGCACCAGCATTTTTAGAGTAATAATCTCTAACATCGGTTTTAAATTTTATTTTACTAATAATAATTGAAGGTGAGATTGAGCCAATTAAATAACCAATGATAATAAAAATAAAAGTTCCTAATAGATTAATATGTTCCATTTTTTTCTCCATTCTTGTGCAAGTATTATGTTAATAAAAATTTTATTTTTTGGAAGTTAAATTGTTCTTTTTATCTTTATTATTATAATATAAATTATAAATTATTAATGTTAATAATATGATATTAATAACTGTGCCAAAGGCATTTGCTGCTAGTAAGGGAATGTTTTTAATTAAACTAGCATAAATTATGAATGAAGTTAATCCTATTTGATATATGCTATAAGAAATTAACGATAAACCTTTTGTGTTTTTAGTTTTAATTAGTTTAATAGTTTGTGGTAAAAAGGCAACCGAAATAAAAAAGGCACCTATATATCCAATAATATCAATTGCAATATTAGACATTTTTTTCCTCCTTATTTTTTTGTTTAATTAAATTGTTAACAATAATCCCAATTATTATGAAATTTAGTATAGCAGTAATAGTTTGACAAGTAATCATGGGAATATCATTACGAAGTATGCCAAATATTAAAAAAGTAAGACCTCCCAGTTGATAGATACTATATGAAAAAATAGAAAGACCTGAAGTATTTCTTGTTTTAATTAGTTTAATAGTTTGTGGTAAGAATGCCAAAGGAATACAAATGGCTGCAAGATACCCCAATATTTCTATAAAAATGTTCATTTTTTCTCCTTTTAATTAATTTAATTTATCATAGTAATTATAATAAAATATTGTGAAAATAGTTATTTATTTTATTTTAAATAATAAAAAATGTGTTTTGCTAAACACATCATTAATTTATTTTTCTTCTTCTTTAATGAAACATTTTTTACATAAAGTTTTCCCTTCTTTTGTATCAAGAATGTCAAAAGGTTCAAACATCATTTCGCAATCAAAACATTTTACGGTTTTTGTTAAAGGTTCATCATCAGTTTTTTTGTTTTTTTTATTGAATCATTTCATTATATCCTTCCTTTCTAAATATATTAAATAAGTGTGTCATTAACACACTTATTTAATATATTTATTTAGCACAATCTTTACACAAACATTTACCATCTGCTGCTTTAGTACATTCAGATGAACTTTTCATTTTCCCACAACCATCACATTTTTTTTGATCTTTTGCTTCTCCGGTTTTATCCCTTTTTTTAAATGGTCACATGTATATAACTTCCTTTCCTCATATCATAATTACTCTACTCAATTATAACAAATTTTATTATTTTCTATGGTATTAACTATTTTTAAAACTTTTTTGTTAAATTTTGATTAATTATTTTTTTCTATTTTAAGAATATTATTTTTGATTTCTTCAATTTCTTCAATATCAGTTATTCTATTAAATAAGTGAAAAAGCATATAGTTTAATTCTTTTGGTTTATGAAAGTGTTTTTTAAAAAATATTATTGTTTCATCAATAGTTGCCATTAGCATTACTGCTTGTTTGGTGTTAATGCTATTATTTTGTAATGGTATACGAACAAGTGTTGGCAACTGACTAACAAACATGTAGTCTTCTAAAGATTTTTCTTTTTGTGTATAATAGAAAATTTGAAAAGCACTAATTTTAGCACCAATTGTTTTAATAGCATTTTTTACTGCTGTAACTTGTGAATTAAGCATATTTTTGATTAATAAGGTAATAAAGATGGTAATTGTTCCAATTGGTAAAATAATTGATAAAATTAAGTCTAAGTTAACATTAAACTTTTGAGCAAATATTGATTTTAATAAAGTATAACCATTTTGGAATAAAATAACAGATAAAAATAAAGCAAAGTTTGGTGTTTTTCATCATTTATGCATAATTAATATTTCTGTTTTAATTTTTAAAATATATCAAAAGAAATAAGAAGTTAATACCAAGATAATACCATAAATTAATACAATGATAGTTGTTAGAAAATTGAAAAAACTAAAAACAATAGCTAAATTAACTGTAAAACCTAGATACATTTTAATATCATAAATTGGATAATCATTTGCAAATTGAGTTGTTAAACCATATTTTCTTTGAAATGCTCGACGACGATAAAGTTTAATGATTATAATAATATAAAAAAGTAAAGCAATTAAAGCGATTAAAATTGTAATAAAGATATATGAATAAGCAGTATTAATACTATTTAAACGTTGTGTTCATGCACTTCCTCAGTCACTTATTGGTGCATCATCATGTTGAGTAAAAATAAATGACATTAATGAAAAATCAATTAATGGATAATAAATAGCCATTAATTTTTTATAGAAAGGAGTTTTGTCACTTTCTTGTTTTGCGTTAGCAATTTGTTCTAGTAGTTCTTTAACATTATTTTCTTTATCAATTCTTGTTCTTTCATTTAAAAATAAGACTAATGCAGTAATTAGTAATGTAATAAATATTATTCAAAAAAATAATAAAACAAAATATTGCCCTCCCAAAAAATTATGCGGTCGTAATTTTTTAAATTGAATTTTTTGTACTTCCAAAATTTATTCCCTCCCCCAAAAAAAATATTTTTTAAAATCGCTTACTTAAATTATAGCACTAATTAAAAATTCACTTATTAATTGGTAAAATTTACTAATTGTTAAATTAAATTTAAAAATTAATTATATAATTAATTTAAAATATTATTTATATTTAAGGAGAAAACATGAAAATTGAAATAGTTAATAATATTGAAATGTTAGAACAAGCATTTTTGATTAGAAAAAAAGTTTTTGTTAATGAGCAAAAGGTTCCTTTTGAAGAAGAAATTGATCAATTTGAAGATGTATCGATTCACTTTTTAGTTTTTGATGATCATAATAAACCAATAGCTACTAGTAGAATGCGAAAAGTTGAAGATATTGTAAAGATTGAAAGAGTGTGTATATTGCAAGAATATCGTAAATTGGGTATTGGTAAAAAATTAATGGAATTTATGGAAAAAGTTGCAATTAAAAATCAATTTAAAGTTATATCTCTTTATGCCCAAATTCAAGCACTAAATTTTTATAAAAATTTGGGTTATAAAGTTTGTTCTGAAATATTTTTGGACGCTGGTATTAAACATTGTAAAATGGAGAAAAAAATATATAATGAAGGTAAATTTTAAAAAATAATATTTTAAATACATTGTTTTTAAAAAAACAATGAAAGGAAAAGAATATGTTTGAGTGAGTTAGAGAAATATTTGGAATAAATATAAATATTAATAACAAAGAAGCAAAAATGATAGATGCTATTAAAAATAAAAAGTTAGATGTAGTTAATAAAATATTAAAATATGATATTAATATTGATTATATTGATAGAACTGGTTATACGCCTTTAATGTGGGCCGCTGAAAAAGGTTATCTAGAAATAGTTAATGTTTTATTAGAACATAATGCTAATATTAATTACATATCTGTAAATGGTAATACTGCTTTAATCTTAGCTGCTAAAAAAAAATATACAAAAATAGTTAATCTGTTATTAGAACATAATGCTAATGTTAGTTGTGAGGATCAATTTGGTAATACTGCTTTAATTTTAAGTACTGAAAATGGAAATTTGGAAATAGTTAAAACTTTATTAACACTTAATGTTAATGTTAATCATGAAAATCGATATGGCGAAACTGCTTTGTTAGTGGCTGCTAAAAATGGATATACAGAAATAGTTAATGATTTACTAGCAAATGGCGCTAATATTAATCATGTCTCTATAAATGGTAATACTGCTTTAATATTAGCAATTAAATCTAATTATTTAGAAATAGCTAATGCCTTATTAACAAATTATCCTAATGTTAATAGAAAAAATATGTTTGGTTATACGCCTTTAATGTGGGCTGCGAGGAATGGTCATTTAGAAATAGTCAGAGCTTTATTAGAATTGGGAGCTAATGTTAATTGTATAAATGAAAATGGTGATACGCCTTTAATGTGGGCTGCGAGGAATGGTCATTTAGAAGTAGTTAATTTGTTATTAAATAAAGGTGCAAATGTTTATTCTATAACAAAAATTTGTGGTTATACTGCTTTAATTGCTGCAGTTGGTAGAGGTCATTTAGATGTAGTTAATACTTTAATCAAAAATGGCGCTAATGTTAATCATGAAAATATAATTGAAGAAACCGCTTTAATTGTTGCTGCTAAAAATGGACATTTGGATATAGTTAAAACTTTATTAGCACATAATGCTAATATTGATGATGTAGATGTAAATGGCAATACTGCTTTATTATTTGCAACCAAATATAATCATTGACAGATAAAAAAGATAATTATTGAAGTAAATAGTTTAAAAAGAGAAAATTTATTAAATGTTAAAAAAATGATAAATAAAATGAATATTATTTTTATTAAAAATAAAGAAAGAATTTATTCAAAAAAAATAGAAAGAAAATTTATTAAAATATTGCAAAATTATGAAGATTATATTAATAAAAAAACCAAAAATATTGATGGACAACTAAATCTTTTTTTTAAAAAAGAATTTATTAATAGTCTAAAATTTGAAGAGGAAAATTATTCATTATTGCATATAGCAGTATTAAATGATTGACAAAAATTAGTAACTTATTTAGTAACAAAATGACCGGTTGATATTGATTATAAAGATAGTTCGGGGAATTCGGCATGAAATCATGCTTGTATGTTACTAAAAAAAGAAAATGCTTTAGCAATTAAATCAAAAGTTCAAATAAATGAAGAAGATAAAATATTTTTAGAAAAAAATATTGATTTATTATCAAGAAAAGAATCTTGTTTTATTAAACCTTTAAATAAAAAAGATAAAAATGCTAATAAAAATAGATTTAACATTATAAATTATTATTATGATGTAGATGAAGTTGCTATTGATGCTTTTGATTATTTTAAAAATAACATAAATTTAATTGAAGATGATAATACTTTTTTAACAATTAATAATAAACAAACTTTACAAATATAAAGGTAATTTTCATTTAATTATACAGATTAAATTTTAAGTAAACACTCAAATCATAATAAAATAATAATTAATGTAATATAACAAAAATTATATATAATAGGTATAGTAAAAAAGATTTAAAGATTGAGGAGAAAATATGAATATTATAAAATCGGTATTAAGATTAATGTCGGCAGTTGCTTTAACTACAGTTAGCACAAGCTCAGTTATTGCATGTGATAATCAAGATTTCGAAGAAAATTTATTAAATGCAAAAGTTTCACAAGGTTTAAAATTGACTAATGCTACTGGTGAAGGATTATTAATGCCTACTATTAATATTGATGAAAATGATAAATCACAAGTAACTTGAAAAATCAATACAACTAATATTAAGGTAATAAATTTGATTAAAAATGATAAAAAAGCTAAAGATGAAGAAAGTTTTCAATTTTTAAAAAATGTTTTAAATATTAAAATTGATAGTGGCACAAAATTAGAAGATGCTATTTTTAATGAAACAGAATTAAATAATGTAACTACTATTATTTCAAATATTAATGTTGATTTAAATCCAGTAACACAGAAAAATGATTTTTATATTGTAAAAGGTTCATATAATATAATGTTTACAAATGGTGTTACAAAAACTGATAAATATAAAGTAGTTACAAAAACAAGTCCAAATGGAGTAATTAATCATGATATTTTTCCAATTAAAAAACAGATTTTAATAGTAATTTTCAAAGTGAATTTAAAGTAGGCCAATCAGTAAGTAAATTTCAAATTAAGAGTGATTTGACTTCAATGTTAGATAATTCTAAAGATAATGTTAAAACAATCTTTGGAATCCAAAAATTATTAAATAAAGGTTCACTAAAATTATTAGTAACAAAAAATGATAAATCAACAGGTAATTTTATAGCCACTGATAAAATTACAGTTAGATTTAAAATCGGTGAAGTTATGATTTTTGTAGGAGAAGAATTAATAGTTAACCCTTAATAATAACATCATACTCAATGCTAATTATTTTAATAAAATATATCAAAAAAATAAAAAATAGTTTTAAAAACTATTTTTTATTTAATATAACAGGAATAATTAAAGGGTTTCTTCTTTTCTTTTTAAATATATAAGGTGCTAATGTTGATTTGATAGCATTTTTTATTGTGGCAAAAGTAGGTCTTTCGCTTTTTAATACTTCATTAATAGATTTTGTTAATAATGATATTGCTTCAGATACTAAAGGTGCTGCATCGCGAACATAGAAAGAACCGCGAGAAATAAACGTTGGTGGTGCTAATAATTTATTATTTTGTGAATCAATAGAAACAACAATTGCAATTAAACCATCTTTAGAAAGAATTTGTCTATCACGGATTACTGCAGCAGTTGTTACTCCTGACATATCTTTACCACCATCAACATAAATAGGATCAGCAGCAATGCGTTTATCACTTAAAGAACATTTACCATTATCCATAATAATTGGATCACCGTTAGCACAAATAAATATATTTTCTTCAGGGATTCCAATTGATACAGCTGTTTCTTTATGAACTTTTAACATTCTATAATCACCATGCATTGGCATAAAGTATGATGGTTTAATTAAATTTAACATTAGTTTTTGTTCTTCTTGTGAAGCATGACCAGAAGTATGTAATCAATTTAATGGTGAATTTTCTTCAACAATCGCACTAAGTCGTGTTAGTTTATTAACTACTCTTTCAACGTCAGCACGGTTACCAGGAATTGCCGATGAAGAGAATATTACTGTATCACCGGGTATAATTTTTATTTGACGATGTTCGCGATTAGCAATTCTTGATAATGCTGCCATTGGTTCACCTTGGGAACCCGTACAAATAATAACAATTTGATTATTATCATATTTTTTAGCTTCTTCTGCTTTAATAAATGAACTATCGCGAACTTTTAAATGTCCCATTTGACGAATAACATTAACTATTCTTTCTAAACTTCTTCCAACAACAATAACTTTTCTATTATGTTTTGTTGCAACTTCAATAATTTGTTGTAAACGGTGTACATTAGAAGCAAAAGTAGAAATTAAAATTCTGCCCTTCGCTTTAGCAAATATTTCACTAATTCTTTTAACAACAAGCATTTCTGTCATTGTATAACCGGGTACTTCAGCATTGGTTGAATCTGCTAAAAATAATGTTACTCCTTTTTGACCCATTTGTGCCATTTTATCAATATCTGCTTTATGACCTAAAGGTGTTCAATCGAATTTATAATCACCTGTTGTTACAACAGTTCCATTTGAATTTTCTACACAAATTCCATATGCATCAGGAATTGAATGATTAACAGCAAAGAAACTAATAATAAATCTGTTAGTTTTAATTTTACTATTACCATCAACAATATTTATTTTTATTTTTGATTTTATCCCTTTGTCTTTAATTTTATGACGAATTAAAGCTGCTGCTAAATTAGGAGCGTAGATAGCCGGAATATCACTAATTTCTTTTAATAAGTATGGTATACCACCAATATGATCTTCATGACCATGAGTAATAAATATTCCTTTAATTTTATGTTTATTTTCTTTTAGGTAGCTATAATCAGGAATTACTGCTTCAATTCCTGGCATAGAAGCATCAGCAAATTTTACTCCAGCATCAATAATAATAATTTCATTATTTTGTTCAATTACATAAGTATTTTTTCCAACTTCTTCTAGCCCACCAAGCGCAAAGATTTTCGTGACGAACTTTTTAACTGGTATAGTATTTTTTGTCGATGTATCACTCATATTTTTTCTCCTTCATTCATTTTAAAATTATAAGAAAATAACATAAAACATAACATAAAAAAATGTAATGAATTTAATCATGTTTTTACTTATTACTTATTTGGTATATTATATTTAACTATAATAAAACAATTTAAAAACTTAAGTTTATCATTCTACTTTATATCATAATCCATTTATCATCATTAAGTCAAGGATTATCCTTATTAATGTGATGATAAAAGAGTTTTCCTTCTAAATGGTCTTGCTCATGTTGAAAAACAATTGCTTCATAACCTCTAACAGTTAAAGTTACTTTTTTCTTTTTTAAATAGTCATAACCTGTAACGTTGATTTTATAACTACGTGGAACTAAACCTTCATGAGGGTGATTAGTTACACTTAAACAACCTTCACCTTTTTTTAAATAAGCTATTTGTTCGCTTTTACCAATGATTTTTGGATTTATTAATGCATGTTCATAGTAAATAATCTTTTCATTTTTATCAGGAATTGGTAATAAAATATAATACATTTTTATATTTTCTCCAATTTGTGGTGCAGCAATACCAATAGCTTCGGTTAAAATGTTGTTAGCATTAAATTCTTTATCTTGTGATGCTTTTACTCAATCAATCATACGTTTCATAATATTTTCATCTTTAGGTGTTAAGGGTAAAATAACATCAGCACAAGGTTTTAATAAACTAGCTTTTGTATCTTCAGTAATTCAAGATGCTGATGGTACTTCGTTTTGTAATTTGTTTAACATTGCAGATCCTTTCATCAGTTTGTAATAAATAATAAATTAAACTAATTTGCTTTTATCAAATTTAATGATAAAGTTATTATAAACTAAATTTTGGAGAAAACATGAAAATTATTGCTGGAAAATTAAAAGGAAAAAAAATAATTACTTTAGATGGTTTATCAACACGGCCAACATTAAATCGAATTAAAGAAAATATTTTTAATATTATGTTAAATTACTGTAGTTTTGAAGATAAAATTGTTGTTGATTTATTTGCTGGAAGTGGTAATTTAATTCTTGAAAGTTTATCACGAGGGGCAAAATTTGCTTTTGCAAATGATATTAACAAAGCTGCTTGTAATATTATTAATCAAAATTGTTTTGCTTGTAATTTACAAGAACAAGTTAAATTAAGTAATTTGGATTATCAAATTTTTAGTAAAACACTAGTACAACAGTGTGATATTGTTTTTATTGATCCACCGTTTGTAAATATTACTTGTCAACAGTGAATTATTGATTTCTTTTATAAAAATAATTTACTTGCTAATAATGCTTTAATTGTTTTAGAAACAAATGTACCACTTGAAAATTTACAATTAAATTTCCATTTTAAAGTAGTATCTAATAAAAAATACGGTAAAATATATATTAAAATAATTCAATTTTATGAAAAGTAGAAAGTAGAATCTAAATGGCACAAAAAAAAGGAAAATTAATTATTCTTTCTGGACCAAGTGGTGTTGGTAAGGGTGCAATTATTGCTAAATTATTTGCTGATAAATCATTAAATTTAGCATATTCAGTTTCGATGACAACAAGAAAACCACGTAATAAAGAACAAGATGGCATTAATTATTTTTTTGTTGATGTATCAACTTTTTTAAATCATGTTAAAGGTAATGATTTTTTAGAATATACAAATTTTATTGGTAATTACTATGGTACTAGTAAGAGTTATGTTTTAAATTTGCAAAATCAAGGTTATAATGTTATTTTAGAAATTGAGGTTGATGGTGCTAGTCAAGTTTTAAAAAATTATGAACATCGCAATGATATTATGAGTATTTTTATTATGCCTCCTTCTTATCAAGAATTAGAACAAAGAATTCGTATGCGTGCTAGTGAGTCAGAAGCAATTATTGAGAAAAGGTTAAATAAAGCAAAAGAAGAATTTAAAGTTCAACATGAATATGATTATATTGTTATTAACGATGACTTAGATATTGCTGTTAAAGAAATAACAGATATTATTAAAAATAATATTAATTAGTTTTTGATTTGATAGTTTAGAATTAAATATTAAAAACATTTAACGATGTTAATTTGTATAAAAATATAATGGTATAGAAAACTATATTACAATAATTTTATAAACTTAATGGAATGGCAACCCTTTTTAGGACTATTTTTTGGTAGACATTTATTTTTGATAATTAACTGGAGTTAAGTAGTTTAAAGTGCTGTGAATTCTTATGTTGTTATATCAGTTGATGTAATCAAATAATTCTAATTTTAATTGGATTAATGATGTAAAATTTTTATCATTAATAAATTCAATTTTGAAAGTTTTAAAAGTTGCTTCAGCAACAGCGTTATCATAAGGACAACCTTTTTTGCTTAAAGAGCGATTAATATTGAATGCTAGTAAAAGTTTATCAATAATTTTATTATTAAATTCATTACCGCGATCACTATGAAATATTTGAATATCTTTTAAACAACGATTTGAGTGCATAAATGCTTGATGTACTAATGATGCATCTTTTTTAGTACCTACACTATGTCCAATAATTTCGCGGTTAAATAGGTCAATTAATAGGCAAATATAGTTTCATTTACCATTAACTTGAACATAAGTTAAATCACTAACAATAACTTCATTTTTAAGCCTATTATTAAAGTTTCTATTAACGATATTGGTTATTTGACTATCGTTGACTTTATTATGATGATTTTTGAATGATAATTTAGTGTATTTTGATATTAAATTATGTTTATTCATAATTTCTTTAATTTTTCTGCGTGACAAATAAATATTCTTTTCTTTTAGAACAACTTTTAATCTTCTTGTTCCATAAACTTCTTTATTTTCTTTAAAAGCACTAATAACAGCTTCATCATAAATATTATTTTGTTTTTTTCTTTTTCCTTTAAATTAAAATAATATGTTGATTTAGAAAGTTTTAAAAAACGACACATTGTGCGAATTTTATATTTAACTTTATTTTTAGCAATAATTTCTATTTTCTGCCTATTATTAGTGCTGCTTGCTTTAAAATATCATTTTCCATTCGTAACTGTTTTAATTCTTTTCTTAATTTAATTAATTCATTTTCTTCAATAGAAAGATTATCTTTAGTTTTAAAACTGCCTGAATTAGTAAATTGCTTAATTCAATTATAAGTAGCTGCTCTTGTAACATTGTACTCTTTAGCAAGACAAGACACTGACTTACCGCTTTGATATAAAGCTACTATTTGTTTTTTAAATTCATCGGTATATGAGTTAATATTGGCCATAATTATAGTTCCTTTCTTTTAACTAATTTGTTCACTTGTCTACGTAATTAGTGTCCAATAAAGTGTAACCTATCCAAAATATTGTAAGAAGTATTTTTATCTTTAAAGGAATTAGCAAAACTATCAAATGCATTAAAAATGATAATACAATTAAAACAAAAATTATCTTCAAGAGAAAATAGTAAAGATAGTGATAATGATTTTTTAATAAAAGTAGAAGTAAATGAGAATTTACCAACATTATCGGTAGTAAATAAAAATAATGTTCATAACACTGTACCAAATTTATAGTAAATAAAGATAATTAACAAATAATAATTTTATAAACTTATATAAGGTAAAATATAAAATTATTAGTAATATTAATACTCCTTTTAAAAATAAATTTAAAAGGAGTATTTTGTAAATTATGATAAGTTGTTATACTAATAATATCAAAAATATTTTTTTTACTTTATAATTAAAGTAGTGGAATCAAAAAATAAAGGAATGGTGGTATTTAATATGAGTGTATTACCGTTAAATATTATTTCGACTGTAATTTCAGCAGATATTGGAACAGTTATTGCTGAAATAGCGGTTTTATTTGGAATAATCATTTCTTTATTAATGACAATTCTTATTTTAATAGTTATGAATACTTTTATTCGTGGTAAAAAAGTTTGATGAACAACAAGAAATAAATCTCATATGAAACTACTAGCAACTTCAGAAAAGAGAATGTTAGCAAGTGTTTTAGCAGAAGCAGTGATTAAATTAGCAGAAGAAAAAATTGGAGCACTAATTACTATTGAAAGGAATGTTTCATTAAATGAATATACTGATTTGGGAGTAAAAATTGATGGTGAAGTTACTTCACAACTATTACAGTCTATTTTTATTAAAGGTTCACCATTGCATGATGGTGCAGTTATTATTCGTTTAGGTCGTATTGAATGTGCCTCTACTTATTTTCCACTAACTAATAAAAAAATATCTAGTCAATTTGGTTCACGTCATCGTGCTGCTATTGGAATATCAGAGCAAACCGATGCAGTATCAGTTATTGTCAGTGAAACTAATGGTTCTGTTTCAATAGCTCGTAGTGGTAAGTTTTTACAAGTTGAAAACTTAAATAATCTTGTTCGTACACTATATGATGAATTAGCTTCAACTAAAGAAATGGTTCAACAAGTATAATAATGAAAAGTTTGTTATTAGTAGATATTGGTAATACATTAATTAAGATTGCTATGATTTATGATAGTGAAATTATTGAACAATGAGCAGTAATAGAAACCAAAAGTAAAACTGCAATTGATCAATTGAAAAAAGCATTTAAATTAAATAAAAAATTACATTTTGAAGAAGCTGTTATTAGTTGTGTTGTTCCAAATTTTTTAATAATAATAGAAAAATTAATTGTTTTTACATATAATTTAAAACCGTTAATTGTTGATTTTAATTTGCTAAGTTCTTTACCTTTAAAACTTAATTTAGAAAATCGCCAATTAGGTAGTGATTTGATAGCATTATCATATGCTGCTTATACTAAGTATCACAATGCGATAGTTGTTAGTTTGGGAACTGCTACTACCTATAGTATTGTTGTTAATGATGTTTTGGTTGGCGTTATTATTGGACCTGGATTTAGTACAAGTAAAGATGCATTGATTGATAATGCTGCTTTACTTGTCGATTTTGAAATGCAACATTATCAATCAATGTTAGGTAAAAATACTAATCATGCTTTATCAATTGGTTATGGTTATGGTTTTAGTGCAATGATTAATAGTATAGTTGTTAGGATTCAAAATGAAACAAATATTAGTTTACCTGTAATTTTAACAGGAGGTAGTGTACCAATTTTAAAATCTTATTTTGATTTTTCTTATATTTATGAACCACAAATGTTATTTTTAGGTTTAGTTGATATTATTAAATATTTTAGAAGTAATAATAAAATAAAAGATTAATATCTTTTAATATATTTAAAATATAAGGAAAGGAGAAAAAAACTATGTTAATGTTAATAAAAATTTATAAATTAACTAATGCACAAATTATTATAATAACTATTATTAGTTTATTAATTTTTACTATTATCGTTTTAACAAGTTTATTAGTAATTTTTAGTTCGTATAAAAATAAACAATTTATGGTTTATAAAAATTTGCAATATATTCAAAATATTAATATTAAAGAACGATTAAATCGTATTAATAAAATGGTACAAGCAAATGAACAATATAGTTCTATTTTAGGAATTTGAATTAGTCGTTATAATCTTTTTTTAAAAAAAGATTTAAATAAGGTTTTTAAAAATTATATTCAAATTTTAAAATTACAAAATAATAAAGAATTATGAAAAAGATATAAATTAATGTATAGAATGCATAATAAGAGTAATAATTTAAAAAATCAGTTGCAGTTATTAACAATTGAAATAGATTATTTTATTAGTATTGATCAATTATTACGAGAATATCAATTATTTTTTAAACAAAATTTTAATTATTTACAAGATCAAATGATCAAGATTAATTTACAAAACGATCTTAATCGAGAACAATTAGATGAAGTTATTAAGATAATTAATGATATGTTTAAAGAATTAGAAACAAATATTAATGCTATTAATGTTAGTCAAATTATTACTATTTTAAGTGAGATTGCTATTGCTGTTGTAACATTGGCAGAAATTTTAGATAATTTACCAACACTTCGTTATATTATAACATATGAAATTAAACAGAAAATGGCTGCCTTAAAAAATAAATATCAAATGATAAAAATAAATAATACTTTACTTTTACAATACGAACAATTAGTAGCAAACGTTGATGAAAAGTTAAGTTTTATTAATAAACAAATTAATAATTTACAATACAAAAAAGCTAAGGTTAACACTCAAGAAATATTAAAATTAATTGCCACTTTTAGTAATAAAATTGATAAAGAACAAATATTTTATAATATTTTTAAACAAAATTATGAAAAATTTTTAGTTATGAGTTTTAATTTTAATGAAATATTTGAAACTATTAAAAATGAAATTGCTCTTTCAAATAAAATTAATTCTAAAATGATAGAAAATAGCAAAATAACTAACTTAGAAACTATTATTAATAAACAACTTGCTACTGTTAATCATTTTGATAATTTATTAATCATAGAACATCAAAAATCAATAAAAAATACTAGTTATGAAACATTAGTGATGTTATTAGCGGCGTTATTTGAAAATAGTATTGTTGTTTTTAATAGTTTAAAAGAGTATAATAAATTGTTGAATGAACAAAATAAAGCAAAAATTAAATTTAAAACTTATGTTGATAAAATCAATTCAATGATGTTACAAATTGATAATATTTTAAATAATATTAATTTTTATTATTTAAATGAAATTTATAAAGAAAAGTTTAGTGATTTACAATATTTAATAAATGATACTATTTTAAATTTTAAAAATGGAAATTATGATAATTCTTCTTTTAGTAAATTTAATGATTTACAAAATAAAATTTTTCATCTTTATACTGAATTAAAAATGGAAATTACTATTCATAAATTATCACATTTAACTCTTGTTTATGCTAATCGTCATCGTTCAATTAATCAGCAACTTAATAGTAAATTTAATGAAATTGAAAATAATATCACTAATAATCATAATCAAAAAGCATTAACATTATTATTGGAATTAATGGAATAAATTTTAAAAAAGAGGAAAATTAAATGGTACCAATTATTATTATTCGTTATGGTGAATTAACAACTAAAAGTAAAAATCGGATTGATTTTATTAAACAATTAAAAATAAATATTAAGTATGCTCTTAGTGATTATAAACAAATAAATATTATTCATTTTCATGATCGGATGGAACTAACCAATTTATCTCTTGATGTAATGAATGATGTTATTAATATTTTGGTGAAAATATTTGGTATTAGTTCATTATCACCTGCTTTTAGAATTGCTAAAAATATGGAAATATTATCAGAAAAAGTAATATCATTAATTTTAAGTCAAGATCTAACAAATTTTAAAACATTTAAACTTTTTGTTAGTCGTAGTGATAAGAGTTTTTCATTAAATTCAGAACAAATAGTTAAAATTATAGCTTCTATAATTTTAAAGAAAACAGATTTAAAAGTTAATGTTACTAATCCTGATTTAAAAATAAATATCAAAGTTAATAACGATGATATTTATTTATTTGCAAATAAAATTATTGGTGCTGGTGGATTTCCAGTAGGTAGTTCAGGGAAAGTGTTATTATTATTGAGCGGTGGTATTGATTCCCCTGTAGCAGCATATAAATTAATGAAACGAGGATTACAAGTTCAATATTTACATTTTGCTACTCCACCTTTTACTTTACCAACAGCATTAAAAAAAGTAGAAACTTTAGTTCAAATTTTAGCACCTTATAATGCTAGTAGTAAAAATTTATATATTTGCAATTTTACTAACTTGCAAAATGAATTAAGTCATATTAAGAAAGAAAGTTATCGTATTACTTTAATGCGTAGAATGTTTATTAGAATTGCTAGTTTATTTGCAGAAAAATATAAAATTCAAGCATTAGCAACTGGTGAAGCAATTGGTCAGGTTGCTTCACAAACATTAGCAAGTATTAATGCTATTAATATTGTTAGCAATTTACCAATTTTGCGTAGTTTAATTGCCGAAGATAAAGTTGATATTATTAATCTTGCTAAAAAAATTGGTACTTATGAAACATCAATTTTATCATTCGCTGATTGTTGTTCATTATTTGTTCCCAAAAACCCTGTTACACAACCAAAGATTAAAAAATGTGAACTTTTAGAAAATGATTTAAAGCAAATAATTGATTGAGAACAAATTTTAATAAATAGTTTTAAAGATATTGAAAAAATATAAATAAATTTATTAATAATTTAATAGTTTTAATAAATTGTAGTTTATTTACTTTAAATATAAAAAAAGAGTGAAACTTCACTCTTTTTGTTATTTTTTAATAGTAAACTATAAAATATTACAATAAGTATTTTGATTACTTGTTGAAGCTTGATTTTGTAAATCGATTGCATTTATTTCATTTACTAATAATTTTGTTTTTTCAATTCTTTTATTGATTTCATTTATTTTTTTCTTATCAATTTCTAATTGAGCAAGTTTTAAATTTATTTGTAATTTTTGATATGGATTTGGTTCTCTAAAATCAATATTGGTTGTTATTTTTTGTACTTCATTTGCTAATTCTTGAAGAGATTTAACTTCAAAATTATTTTTATTGGTTGTAACATTAAGAATAGTAGGTAATCCAAATTTATATCGTTGCTTTATTTCTTGTTCATAAATTTCATAGGCTAATCTTTCAACTATTTTTGGGTTTTTGTTTTTAGCAGCTATTGTTAAAGCTGTATCACCATTTTCAATAGTATCTAGTAGTTATAATAACCATTTGTTTTTAAATATTTGGCTATAATTATTTGTCCATTAATATTATTTAATATTCAAGGATCAGGTCTATTTTTAACTACATGATAAATATTAACATCATTATCTATTAAGATATTAACTACATCTAAATGACCATTTTGCGCTGCTCATATTAAAGCGGTTATATCATCACATATATAATTAACATTGCCACCATTTTTAATTATTTTTTTAATTACTTGTAGATCACCACTTTTAGCAGCTTTTATTAAATTAATATTTTGAATGTCCATTTTTTTCTCCTTATTTGATTAAAAATAACAAACTCACTTACTTTAAAATGAAGTAATAAGTTGAAAATTTATATTAAGTTTATGCAGATTTTATCATATTATTGGTTTTAATATGCAAAAAATATATTATAATTTTTCCAAGTTATTTATTATTAATTATTGAAAAAAATAATGTTTATTTTTTCTTTTTTAATATAAATTTTAGAAATAAAATTTATATTTTTATTTTATTTCTAAAAAAGTTTATTTTAAGTGTTTTAAATAGTTTTGTATTGAAAACAATAACTTAAGAATAACCTAGCAAGATAAAATGATGTTAAAATTAACTTGTAATATAAGTCATTCAAGAATTGTAGGAGATAGTATGAAATATATAGTTAATTTAAATGTTCGTTCTAATTATTCATTTCTTTCATCAACTATTAAAATAAGTGATTATATTGAATTTGCTAAAAAAAATAATTTAAAAGTTCTATCTTTAGTAGATAAAAATATAATGTATGGTGCTTATGAATTTTGTAATTTATGTATAGAGAATGAAATTAAACCATTAATTGGTTTAAATTGCGTTTGAGAAAGTGCTAGTGATAAAGTTGAATTAACTATTATGGCAACTTCATATGCTGGTTATCAAAGATTAATAGAACTTTCTACTATTATTAGTACTAATAATAATATTGTTACTACTAATGATGTAAAAAAATATCTTAATCAAACACGTGAAGTTTTAGTTATTATTCATGCTAATAACAAAAATATTAGATATATTAAAAATAATTATGATATTTTAAATTCAACAGGTCATGAACTAGTTTATTTTGGTTTAGTACCTAGTGATATGGATAATATTACTTTATTAAAATCGATTACATCTAATATTATTCCAATTGATTTGGTTTTATATTTAGATGAAAAACAACATCGTATTTATCAAATTTTACAAGCTATTAAAGAACAAAAAACATTAAAATCAGAAGATTTATCAAAAAGTAATGAGTTTTTATATAAAACTAAACAAGATTTAATGCAACATTATCCAAATGAAATTATTGAAAACATTGAAAAGGTTATTTGATTATGTAATTTAAAATTTCCTAAAAATAAGCCAAATAGTGCAGAATTAAGTTTACCAAAATTTACTTGCCCTAATAATCTTACTAGTAATTTATATTTGCAAGAATTATGTAAGCAGGGATTAGAAGCGCATTTTCAAAGTCGTGAAATTCCTGAAACATACGTTAAAAGAGTTTTATATGAATTACAAGTAATTAATGAAATGGGTTTTGCTGATTATTTTTTAATTGTTAATGATTATGTTAAATTTGCAAAAAGCAAGAATATAATGGTTGGACCAGGTAGAGGAAGTGTTGCTGGTAGTTTAGTGGCATATGTTTTAGGAATTACTGGTGTTGATCCTATTGCTTATAATTTAATTTTTGAAAGATTTTTAAATCCAGAAAGAATATCATTACCAGACATTGATATCGATTTTGAAGATACAAGAAGAGATGAAGTTATTAAATATATTCATCAAAAATATGGCAAAGAACATGTTGCATATATTGTTACTTTTCAAACAATTGCTAGTAAAATGGCAATTCGTGATTTGGGAAGAGTTTTTCAAGTTAATATTGAAGATATTAATGAAATGACAAAATTAATACCAATTCAATATAATTTTGAAATAGATATGGCTATTAAACAATCACCAAAATTAGCATGATATGCAAATAAGTATCCTTTATTGTTTACTTTAACCAAAGAAATTCTTGGTTTTCCACGACAAACTAGTACTCATGCAGCAGGAATCGTTATTACAAGTGCACCATTAGTTACTGCTATTCCATTACAATTAGGATTTCAAGGTATTTATCAAACGCAATTTCCAATGCAAACCCTAGAAGCTCTTGGTTTGATAAAAATGGATATTTTAGGATTACGTAATTTAACTATTTTGCAAAATATTTTACAACAAGTAAGTAAACATTATTTTTTAAATTTAAAATTATCTCAAATTCCTTTAAATGATGAAAAAAGTTTTAGCATTATTAAAAATGGTGATACAACCGGTATTTTTCAATTGGAATCTTCAGGAATGCGTCAAATTTTAATTAAAATGAAAGTTGATAGCTTAGAAGATATTATTGCTAGTTCTTCTTTATTTCGTCCTGGACCACAAGAGTACATTCAAGATTATATTAATCGTAAATTAGGAAAACAAAAATTTACGTATATTCATGAAGATTTAAAACCTTATTTAGCATCAACTTATGGCATTATTATTTATCAAGAACAAATATTATTAATTTTACAGAAAATTGCTGGTTATTCATTAGGAAAAGCTGATTTAATTCGTCGTGCAATTAGTAAAAAAGATACTACAGTTATGAAAGAACAAGCAAACTCATTTATTAAAAGTGCTGTTAATAGAGGTTATTCATCAAGAGTTGTTAAGAAAATATGAGAAGATATTGAAAAATTTGCTAGTTATGGATTTAATTGATCTCATGCTGTTGCTTATTCATTAATTAGTTATTATTTAGTTTATTTAAAAGCAAATTATCCATTGGCATTTATGGTATCGTTATTAAGTAGTGTTATTGGTAATGATCAAAAAATGTTACAATATTTGAATGAATGTCAAAAATATCAAATTAAAGTTTTACCACCATCAATTCAATTTTCTGGCATTGATTTTTTAATTGATGATGCTAAAAAAGCTATTCGTTATAGTTTACAAGCAATTAAGCAAATGAGTCAAGGTAGTTGTAGTAATCTTATTAAAGAACGTACTAGTAATGGATTTTTTCAAGATTTTTTTAATTTTTGTGCTCGAGCAATATTTATTGGTTTGAATCGTAAAAACATTGAACATTTAATTGCCGCTGGTGCTTTAGATGATATTCAATCAAATCGAACAATGTTATTATTAAACTTGGATGCTGCATTAGAATATGCCAATATGGTGCAGGTAAAAGATGAAACTAGTGGCGAATTATCATTAAATTTTAATTTAATTGCTAAACCAATTATGTTACAAAGAGAAGATGATTGAAATAATAATAGTATTAATGAACATCGTGCATTAGGACTTTATTTAAAATATAATCCTAAATTACTATGAAAAGAACAATTAGATCCTCATAATAAAGCTATTGATTTAGCATATATTAATAATTATGTTGATCAACATGTTAGAGTATATGGAGTTATCAATAATATTAGAGTAATTAAAACTAAAACTAAAAAATTAATGGCTTTCTTTAAAATGCAAAATGATAATAATGTTATTGAAGTAACGGTTTTTGAAAAGTTATATCAAATATACCAAGAATATTTACAAGTTAATAAAGTAATTTTAATGGAAGGAAAGGTAGAAATTTATAATGATAATATTCAGTTAATTTTATCAAGAGTAATTAAAAATTTATAGTAAGCATATAATTTTATCTATGCTTACTATATTAAATAATAAATATAATCAATAGTTTTTAAATTTCTTACTTTAATTTCTAATAATAAATAAAAAATTAATGAACATAATAATTATTAATAATTTCACAATTTTCAATAGCATCTCAAAAGTTATTATCTACTTTTTTTATTTTTAAATAAATATTTAAAAAAATTAGTAATATAGTTATAAATAATAAAATTGGACTTAAAATTATAGCAAAAACAATTCCAATTTTTAGTTGTACTAATGATTTAAGATTATAGTTTTCAACAATATTTTGGAAGAGGTAATGTTTACAAAAATATAATTTATTATTAGTTAACATATAAATTAAACCACGTTCTTTTATTAAATTAAAACCATTTTCTTTTGTTATTATTTCTTGTTTTCGATAATAATTATAGAAAGAAGGAATATATTTTATATCATTTTTTATGTTAAAAAAATCTATTAGGGTTAAAGATGTAAATATAACCAAAATAGTTAAAATCAATAGTGATAGTGTTATTAAATTTATTTTTTTAAGTTTCTGAATTTTCATTTTTAAAAATCTCCTTATATTTTATTTATAGGTTAATTTTATTTGTTAGGAAAGTATTATAATATATTTTTTATTAAATAAAATTAAATTATAAAATATTTATATATAATATTTTAATAATGATTTGCTATTATTTTTTTGTTTTTTTGTTATATTATAAGTAGTAATATTTATTACCAATTTTGCGATGAATTGCAAAGCAACGAGCATTAAAATCCCAATATATTTATTTAAAATTTTAGTTTATTATTTTATTTTAAAGTAACTATTTTTCTTTTAAAGGAGCACACATTACCATGGCAATTAAAGATGTACAAAGAGATGGCAATTGTTTATTATGAGCAGTAATTGTTTCATATTTAGAACAAGTTAAAACCAATAAAAACCAATTTAAAAAAAGATATAAATCACTTTTTGGTATAGAAATCGGTTGAGAACGAATTTTTAATTTTGCTGATTTTAATTTTACTGATAAAGAAAATGAAAAATTAGTTAAAGTCTTTCGTAATCGTATTTGTGATTATATTGAAACAAATTTAGATACAAAACGGCCAGATAATAAAGCTAACTTTAGATCAATGTTATTAGAAAGTGAAATCAATAAAAAAAATAAAGAATTGTATCCTAACAATAGTGAAGATACACAAATAAGAAAAACTTTAGAACAAATGAGAAAAAATGGCGAAATAACAGGTTCTGTTGAAATTGAAGCAATTTGTAATATTTTAAATTGTAATATTATTAGAATTAATGAAGATTTTGATGTTGCAAGTAGGGAAAGATTTGAACCAGATAATAATGTAATTGCTAATAATGAGGTGAAGTTATACTATCAAGCTCGACATTATCAATATTTTTCAAATGTTACTAATCAAACACCAACAAAAAGGAATGAGGAAGAAACTACAAAAGTAGTGACGCCTTCATTTGAAGTTAATTCAAGTAATAATAGTTTTCAAGAAAGTATTTTATTTCCAAGAGAGGAAAGTGCTGATTTTTTAATTAATGCTAGATTGAAACTTAAAAATCAGTTGTCTGATAAAGAAATTAATGAAGAAACACAAAATGCTATAATTGATATTTTTATTGAAGATATAATTAAAGTACCAGCACATCAAAAAAATGAAATATTAGAAAAATCTATTTTTGAATTAAATAATCAAGATCAATTATTTACAAATCCTAATCTGGTTTTTGAATCATTTATTAAACCAATAATTAATAGTTCAAAAACAGGAGATCAACAATTATTAAAAGAAAGTACTAATGCAAATACTAATTAATTAGTATTATCAATTTTATATTTATTGATTTGTTATATTAATAAAAAATAACCAAATATTTGGTTATTTTTAGTATATTTTAAATTTATTTTACTTGGTATTTAATAGTTGTATTTATATTAAAAAAAGAATTTGGTAAATGTTTGTTTTCATCATAATTATGTAAAAATACTCACAAATTATTAAGTTTTAATTCTTGATTATCAGTAATTATCATTTGTTCTGGTTTAAAATGAAAATAAATTCCTTGTTCCATTAATCCAATTTTATAATGTGATATTCTAATTTGTCTAATATAATTTTCTAATTTTGTAAAAATTTCTTCTTTATTTATTTCTGTAGGTTTTACATCTATAATTCAAGGATCTATTTTAAATTTTGCTTCGATAGATTTTTGAAGAAATGCAAAATATTCCTTATATGCCTCAACATATTCCTTGCCATATCTTTCTTTATCAGCGGCTGTTTTTATTTTTTTAATAATTTTTTCTAATTTTTCTTCTTCAGTATCAATTTTTGTAATTGTAATGTTAACTTTTCCTGTATATTTACTGTCGGCTTTAGCATGTAGTTCTGCTGAACCAGCAGTTCCTTCTGATGCTGCTTTGAAGTTTTTAATTTCAACATCATTAGCAGTTACATCTTTGTTTTGTTTAATGATTTCATCAAGAACTGTTTTTTCGGTATTAAATTTGTTACCGTCAACTTCTTTGTTAGTAATTTTACTGTCTAAAGCGATTTTGTCTTTTGCAGTAATTGTAATGTTAACTTTTCCTGTATATTTACTGTCGGCTTTAGCATGTAGTTCTGCTGAACCAGCAGTTCCTTCTGATGCTGCTTTGAAGTTTTTAATTTCAACATCATTAGCAGTTACATCTTTGTTTTGTTTAATGATTTCATCAAGAACTGTTTTTTCGGTATTAAATTTGTTACCGTCAACTTCTTTGTTAGTAATTTTACTGTCTAAAGCGATTTTGTCTTTTGCAGTAATTGTAATGTTAACTTTTCCTGTATATTTACTGTCGGCTTTAGCATGTAGTTCTGCTGAACCAGTAGTTCCTTCTGATGCTGCTTTGAAGTTTTTAATTTCAACATCATTAGCAGTTACATCTTTGTTTTGTTTAATGATTTCATCAAGAACTGTTTTTTCGGTATTAAATTTTTTACCGTCAACTTCTAACTTAGTAATGATAGAACTTAATTCTTTTTTTGGTTCTGATTTTGTGCTTTTTGTAGCAACGACAGCTAATACACCAGTTGCAATTAATATTTTTTTATAATTTAGTTTTCTTTTCATATTTAACCACTCCAACGTGTTATTTTATCATTTTTGCTACATTAATGTCAAATTGCAACAATTGATTGAAGAAATATTGATGACTATTATTGATTATTTATATTTGTATTTTTATTAAAATTTGACTTATAGAAAATAAATAAATATAATTATTTTTATAAAATTTATAGAATTTTTTGACCGATACTTTAATTTTTAAAGTAAACAAGGTTTAACCTAGATAATGTGAAATATAAAAATATAATGGATAATAAAAAATACTACTAATTATTTTTCTTTTATAGTAAGTTCTAGTAAGCATATGATATTGTTTGTTCATTTTAGTTACTAGAATTATTGATATGTACTTAAAAGAAGAAATAATAAAAATAACTATTTTAAAAAAAGAATGAAGGGGATAATATAATGAAAAAAATATATGATAATTATCAAGATACTAACTTTAATTATAAAAATATAATATCAACAAAAAATGTAAAACAAACACAGGATGACAATGGTAATTTGTATTATACAACTTTTGATAGTTCTGATCTTCATACACCTGGACAAAAAATTTGAAAATATAATATCAGTACCAGAGATAATGAAATTTATTGAGAAAATAAAGAATTCAAAGTAGGTTCTTTTCACATGATAATTGATATTAAAGGTAATATTTATTTAACTTCTGCTGGTGGAGTACTAATTCTTAATAATAAAAATCAATCTAAAACTATGCCATTAGTTTCAGGTATGGTAACTGATATTATTTATTTGAAAAATAATATTTATGTATCAACTTTTGATGGCTTTTATAAATATAATATTAATACTGAAATTACTGAAAAAATAAATTTACCAAACAATCTAATAGTTAATTCTATATTTATTGATAAAAATGAAAATATTTATCTTGCTATTTATAGATCTATAAATAAACCTATAAGTTATAGTGTGTTAATTATAAAAAAAGGTCAATCTGAAGCCAAACCAATAATTGGAGATGATTTTTTTAACATTAACGATACAATGTGAATAACAGAAATAAATAGTAAAATATATTTTTATAGTTTAAATTTAGCAAGTAAAAAAGCAAAATATATGGGCGCTTGTCAAATTTACGAAATAATTTATTCCTATATTAGTAATTTATTTCCAAAAATGAATTATTTGCAAAATAATGAAAAATTAGACAAAATTACTCTCTTTAACCCTTAAATTTAAATTTATATTCGACGTATTTTAAAAAATATACATTTAAAAAATAAAAATTATTCTCAAAGTTATTAAGGAAAAGACAAGAAATAATCTTGTCTTTTTTTGTAATTGTAAAATTTTAAAATTTTTAATAAACCTCTTTAACGCTATTATCAACACGTGTTAGGGAACTAAAAAAGTGAACTACAACACAGTTGTTAAAAATAGTAGCTAGCATGTGGACTTGCATGGATAAATAAAAAGTGGAGTGATACCTAATAAAATATACTAACCATTAATGGTAATTCTTGGGGTGGGAGCGAATTGGAAACTAGTATATATAGACCTGTTGTAGGGACCTATTGTATTAATTCTATTCTTTATTTAACCAACCTTGCCACTCCCCAGTGAGCAAGTGTTGGTTTTATTTTTTATTTTTTTTGAAAAAATTTTTGGGCGAGAAAATAAATTTCAAACTTGTAAAAAAAATTAAGCGGTGCCGGTTCAATTAAAATATTAATTTGTTTAACACAAATTAAATAAATATTGAATCGAATGCCTTAATGTTTTTTAAAATTTCACAATTTATTTTTGAGCCCAGAATTGCTGGAATTAATAAAACGAATAGTAGTATTATTAATAATCTAAAAATCAAAATATATGTTCTTTATGCTAGAAGCAACAGAACATATTAGGAAAGGATTATTATGCAAATAGAATTTAAAAAAGAACAAATTGTTAAAGATAAACCACAATCTATTCTTATTGATTATGTTGAATATAAATTATCACTTCCAAAATGAATGATTAAAAATAATTCTTTTATTGTTGATAATAATTACACATATTGAGTTTTTAATTCTGAAAATATTAAAAGAGAATTAAATGGTGATGAATTAACAAAATTATTAGAACCATATATTTCTGAACAGAAAATAACTGTTAATAAACCAACTGCTCCAAAAGAATATTATCTTAATGATATAAAACTTGAACCACTAACATTTTATGACCAGCATAATAGTTGATTTATGGGTGAAATAACTGATAACAAAACTAAAATTACTAATCCTTGTTTTAAATATAACATTACGTGAGAAGAAAACAGAAAAGGTTTTAAAATAAATAATCAATATAAACATGATGATTTACCAATTAATTATATAGTTACTTCTTATAAGGAAATTTCAACTCATAATGAAAAAGTATTTTTGTTGAACATGTAAACAAAATAAATTAGATTATTTATTCTTTAATACTAATGATATAAAAACAAGAAAATATTTTTTAAGAGATAAAAATAGTAAAGCGATTTGTTATGACTGTATTTTAAATATTAGGTTAAGTAGGAGGTATAAATATGGATAAAGAATATTTAACTAAAAGAGGAACGATTTGCATACCAGACAGTGATGATATTGAATTTAAAATAGGACTAATTAAACTGATTGATGATTTAAAAAAAGATAATTTAGTTTGTGGTCATAAAGAATTTATTGAAGAATGTAAATATTGTTGATGTAATTGTGATTTAGAAATTATTAAAACAGTTATTAGAGGTTAACTTAATTAATGCAATATGACTTAATTATTGGTATTGACCCCGCTGGTATTGGTAATAATGGAATTGTTATATATTAAAATGAAACTAATAATATTATTTTTAATGAAACATTTAAAACTAAAACAGTTTTAGAAAGTAAAAATTTGTATAAAAAATACTTTTTATTAATTAAAAAACATTCTGATAATAAAAAAATATTAGTTATTGTCGAAAATTTCTTTTTAAATTCAAAACAATTATTAACTAATCCATTAGCAACTCCTAAAACTATTGGTACATTAATGGTATTAGTAGAAGATGTTATGAATTGAGATTATTTAGGAAGTGAACCAAAAAATAAAACTAAAATAGAAAATTATAAATGGATAGGTTACACTTTATTGGACACTAATTACGTAGACAAGTGAACAAATTAGTTAAAAGAAAGGAACTATAATTATGGCCAATATTAACTCATATACCGATGAATTTAAAAAACAAATAGTAGCTTTATATCAAAGCGGTAAGTCAGTGTCTTGTCTTGCTAAAGAGTACAATGTTACAAGAGCAGCTACTTATAATTGAATTAAGCAATTTACTAATTCAGGCAGTTTTAAAACTAAAGATAATCGTTCTATTGAAGAAAATGAATTAATTAAATTAAGAAAAGAATTAAAACAGTTACGAATGGAAAATGATATTTTAAAGCAAGCAGCACTAATAATAGGCAGAAAATAGAAATTATTGCTAAAAATAAAGTTAAATATAAAATTCGCACAATGTGTCGTTTTTTAAAACTTTCTAAATCAACATATTATTTTAATTTAAAGGAAAAAGAAAAAAACAAAATAATATTTATGATGAAGCTGTTATTAGTGCTTTTAAAGAAAATAAAGAAGTTTATGGAACAAGAAGATTAAAAGTTGTTCTAAAAGAAAAGAATATTTATTTGTCACGCAGAAAAATTAAAGAAATTATGAATAAACATAATTTAATATCAAAATACACTAAATTATCATTCAAAAATCATCATAATAAAGTCAACGATAGTCAAATAACCAATATCGTTAATAGAAACTTTAATAATAGGCTTAAAAATGAAGTTATTGTTAGTGATTTAACTTATGTTCAAGTTAATGGTAAATGAAACTATATTTGCCTATTAATTGACCTATTTAACCGCGAAATTATTGGACATAGTGTAGGTACTAAAAAAGATGCATCATTAGTACATCAAGCATTTATGCACTCAAATCGTTGTTTAAAAGATATTCAAATATTTCATAGTGATCGCGGTAATGAATTTAATAATAAAATTATTGATAAACTTTTACTAGCATTCAATATTAATCGCTCTTTAAGCAAAAAAGGTTGTCCTTATGATAACGCTGTTGCTGAAGCAACTTTTAAAACTTTCAAAATTGAATTTATTAATGATAAAAATTTTACATCATTAATCCAATTAAAATTAGAATTATTTGATTACATCAACTGATATAACAACATAAGAATTCACAGCACTTTAAACTACTTAACTCCAGTTAATTATCAAAAATAAATGTCTACCAAAAAATAGTCCTAAAAAGGGTTGCCATTCCAAATTATCCATTTGTACAAAAATGACATTTTTTTTATTACAAGCTTCAGCAATTTTTTCTGCTACTGTTGTTTTTCCTGAAGCACTGCCGCCAGCGATAGCGATTAAATTAATTTTTTTATATTTCACATTTATCTCCTAAAATTTAAGATTGAGTTATTTTATCAAAGTATGATTGTAAAATAATAGCAGCAGCCAATTGATCTTTAACTTGTTTTCTTTTATTTGAAGAAACATTAGATTTAATTAATATTTGCTGCGAAGAATAGGTAGTTCTTCTTTCATCTTGTAAAACAATATTTAGTTTATCATTATTTTGTGTTAATTTAAATTTATCAATAAAATTTAAAACAATTTTTGCGCTGGGGCCGACTGTGCTATCCATGTTTAAAGGGTAACCAAAAACAAGAATATCAGCATCATATTCTTTAATAACATTTTGGAGTTGGATAATAGCATTATTAAAATCATGCTCTGGGAAACGAATAGTTTTTCAAGAAAAAGCAATTTTTCCTTCACCACGAGCAAGTCCTAATGTTTTACTACCTAAATCAATGCCTAAATATTTCATAAATTTATTATACTTAATATTTTTTTTAATTTTAATAATATATTAATTTTATAAAAAAATATTTTTTATATTGTAAGTATAATAAAAATATTATGTCTATAAATTTTTATCTTTTTTATATTGTTTTTTTTCTTCTGCAATTCTTTTTCTTTCTTTTTCAGCTTCTTCAATTCTTTTTTTTAATCTTTCTTCTTCAAATTGTTTTTTATTTTCTGTATCTTGTTTTCTTAACTTTTCAATTTCCTTATCTTTATCCATAATAAAAAGATCCTCTTTTCTAATGTTAAATTTTGGATTATTTTTTTCTTTTTTTTAAAAATATCCATAAATTAGTATAAATATTTTTTAAAAAAAATTGGATAGGTTACACTTTATTGGACACTAATTACGTAGACAAGTGAACAAATTAGTTAAAAGAAAGGAACTGGATGGGTTACACTTTATTGGACACTAATTACGTAGACAAGTGAACAAATTAGTGAAAAGAAAGGAACTATAATTATGGCCAATATTAACTCATATTCAGATGAATTTAAAAAACAAATAGTAGCTTTATATCAAAGTGGTAAGTCAGTGTCTTGTCTTGCTAAAGAGTACAATGTTACAAGAGCAGCTACTTACAATTGAATTAAGCAATTTACTAATTCAGGCAGTTTTAAAACTAAAGATAATCGTTCTGTTGAAGAAAATGAATTAATTAAATTAAGAAAAGAATTAAAACAGTTACGAATGGAAAATGACATTTTAAAGCAAGCAGCACTAATAATAGGCAGAAAATAGAAATTATTGCTAAAAATAAAGTTAAATATAAAATTCGTAAAATGTGTCGTTTTTTAAAAATTTCTAAATCAACATATTATTTTAATTTAAATAAAAAAGAAGATAAAATTAAAAATAATATGTATGATGAAGCTGTTATTAGTGCTTTTAAAGAAAATAAAGAAGTTTATGGAACAAGAAGATTAAAAGTTGTTCTAGAAAATAAAGGAATTTATTTATCAAGACGAAAAATTAAAAAAATTATGAATAAACATAATTTAATATCAAAATACACTAAATTATCATTCAAAAATCATAATAACAGAGTTAATAATAGTCAAGTAACAAATCTTGTTAATAGAAATTTTAATAATAGGGTTAAAAATGAAGTTATTGTCAGTGATTTAACTTATGTTCAAGTTAATGGCAAATGAAACTATATTTGCCTATTAATAGACTTATTTAACCGCGAAATTATTGGACATAGTGTTGGATTTAAAAAAGATGCATCATTAGTATATCAAGCATTTATGCAATCAAATCGCTGTTTAAAAAATATACAAATATTTCATAGTGATCGCGGTAATGAATTTAATAATAAAATTATTAATAATCTTTTATTAGCATTCAACATTAATCGTTCTTTAAGCAAAAAAGGTTGTCCTTATGACAATGCTGTTGCTGAAGCAACTTTCAAAACTTTTAAGACCGAATTTATCAATGATAAAAATTTTACATCATTAATCCAATTAAAATTAGAATTATTTGATTATATCAATTGATACAACAACATAAGAATCCACAGCACTTTAAACTACTTAACCCCCATTAAATATCAAACACAAATGTCCACCAAAAAATAGTCCTAAAAAGGGTTGCCATTCCAATATTTTTAAGTTATATTATGAATTAAGCAAATAAAATCATTTTTTTGTTTCATAATGGAAATTGATTTGAATCATAATCAGTGCTATTTATTATCTTTGTCTTGAATTTTTTTGTATTTGAATATATTACTTTATAAGCATTATTTACTTCATTTATACTATCTTGCATTTTTATTACTTCTGATTTATTAAAAATTGGAATATTACTATTATTTTCTAATTCTATTAATTTTTCTTCTAGTAAACTTATGTTTGGTTTATGAAAATATCTATTTTTTTTTATTAAAGTTTCAAAACTAAAGATTTTATAAAAATTTGAAATAGAAAGAGAAATCATTTGAGAACCTGTTGCTAAGAAAAAAAATAATCATGTTTCTCATTTTTTAAATTTTAATTCAAGTAGATCATGAGATTTTGTAACTTCATATTTAGTAAGTAGTGTTGTTGTTTTAGTAATATTAGTAAAAACAGCATTGAAAAAAAATGACAAAATTGCCATTGAAAATTTTCCACAATTTGATTGTTTTGTAATTCAGTTTGAAATTATTTGAGGACAAATATTAGTTTTAATTTTTAATTTTTCTAATCCTCATTTAAATATATAATTAACTGGTCGTATAGAAAAATAAGTGATTGTATTTGCTAATATAATATTTGATTTAGTAAAATATTTAATTCAATCACTTATTTTAAAGTTTTCTTGTATAGCATTTGCTATTGCACCTGTCATTATAGAATGTGCCATTAGTCATGTTACTGATTCTAAAAATAAATCAAATAATGAATAATTTATTCTTTCTTTTCATTCTAAAGTATCTAAATCAGTTTTTTTTAATTTATTTAAATTATCAATCACTTTGTTTGCCGAAGATGTTAATTCTTTTATTATACTATTATCAATAGGCTTCTTTAAACAATTAAAGTCACTAATTTTTTCAATTTCTTTTTTAAAATTTGGATGATATTCAAAATCTGTAGAGTTTGGAATATTATTAAGTTTTTTTATTAAATTATTAATACGTTTTATTCGTGACATATTATTTTTTAATTTTACTTCATTTTCTTCATATAAAAGGGTTAAAAATTCATGTTTATATTTTTCAAATGGTTCAATAGGAATTTTTTTAATTTTAAAATCATTTATTGGATTACTTTTTTGACTTTGGATTATATTTAAAATTGTATTTCTTGATCAATCAGCAATTGCTGAGGTAAAAAATGTCGTTAAAATAGTATCAATGAATGTTGTGAAATAGTTTTGTTTATTTTGAAATATTCCATAAAAATAATCTTCTGATGTATATTCTTGCTCATCAAAAATATATGTAGAAATTATTCTTTGTGCATTTTTTCCAGTAAATGCAATATAAACTAGTAGTAATCCTAACAATAAATTAGGTAATGTTTTTTTAATTTTGGCATTTATTGAAATATTGCTAGACGAAGTAGGATTATCAATAATTTTTTGCATATTTGTTAAATACTGATATAAATTTAATAAATTATCATAATTAATATTAATACTTAATTCTTGATTAAATGAGGTAATATTTTTTATAAACATATCTATATTATTAATAGAATTTATAGTAGCGTTTTCTAAAAAATAATAATATTTTGGATCTGATTTTTCGCCTCCTTTAACTTTGATAGGAGAGGAATCTAAAAGTTTATTATTGTTTAGGTCATCTGATAATTTGTCAATGTTTTCATATTTTTTAACGTGTTTATATAATTTATTATTTTTAATTAAAAATATTTCAAAAATAATTTGACTATTTGGAAAGGCAATTCTTTTAGTTCAAAATTTAAAATCATTTTTGTTTTTGTCATAAATTGTCATATACGATTCATAAATAACTGAATCAAGTTCATTAGATTTATTTCTAATTTCAGTTTTATATTCTCATTCTCCTTTATTATTTTTTCATTTCTTTGTTTTTCCACCAAAGCGATTATTGTTTTTTGTTAATTTTATTTTTTTAAAATTTATCATTTTTACTCCTTTTTAATTACAAAAGTTTTATTTAATATAATGTTAATTTGTTATTAATAACAGTAAGTATATATTTTAAAAAGGATCATATTCTTTTAACAAGATCCTCAAAAGTAGTAGTATTAATTTTTTTGAATTAGTTTTACTACAAAAATTTATAAGTATTTCAAAATCATATCCAAAAAATTACTGTTTATAAGTAAAGTTTTTAGTTGTGTTATTAATTTTTCCCCAATGCCTTCTTAGAAATATAATAAGAAGTAACTAAATTCTAAAGTTTTTAAAATAAAATACAATAAAAATTATTTTTAATTAACTTTATTTTTATTTTTTATGAATAATAATCAAATTAATAGTGTTTATTTTATAAATAAAAATAAACACTATTAAATGTTTTAATATTTTTTTAATTCTTTGATTATTTTTGATTTTAGTAAAATTATGATAAGATATTTTTATATTTATATTAGTTTTTTGCTTTTAAATTTTTTTTTATTAATAAAATAAATAAAAGGGTTTTGGTCTTTAAAAAAAACTGGTGTAAATAAAAACAATTATTTAGAAAATCAATATCAAAATAATTAGAGATAAATTGTTTTTTAACTTTTTACTAGCAAATAATGAAATATTCATATTTAAAATAAATAAATGCAGTATTAGTTGGATTGTTAATCTTAAGGAATTAAAAAAATTAACGTATAATTAAACTATCAATAATATAATATAATATTATTTAAGGTTTCTTAAATTATTTTTTGTTTTTAGGAGGAACTATGAAAATTGCTTTTGATGTAATGGGTTCAGACCATGGTAGTTTGCCCGCTATTGCTGCAGCGTTAGAAGTTATTAAAGAATTCAAAAACGTTGAAATTTGTTTAGTTGGTGATGAAAAACAAATTAATGGAAACTTGCAGATTTTATTAAAAAATAAGCCATTATCATCAAGAATAACAATACTAGCAACAACCCAAGTAATAACTATGAATGATGGTCCACTCGCTGGTATTAGAATGACTGATTCTTCTATGAATCAAGCCATTCAGTTAGTTAAAAATAAAAAAGCAGATGGGATTCTAACTTCGGGTTCAACTGCTGCCTATCTTGGTGCTTGTCATTTTTTATTAGGCGAAATCAAAGGCATTAAACGTCCGGCATTCATGCCAATTATGCCTACTTTAATAAAAGATCGACAAGTAGTATTATTGGATGTTGGAGCAAATATTGAAAACACTGTTGATGAATTAATTAATTTTGCATTAATGGGTCATATTTATTGTCAAACTATTCAAAATATTTCACGTCCTAAAATTGGTTTATTAAATATTGGCATTGAAGAAAGCAAAGGTCCAGAAGTAACTAAAGCAACATATGCTAAACTAAAACAATTAACACAAAAAAATGAAAAGTTAAGTTTTTTAAATTTTCACGGTAATATTGAACCACGAAATGTTTTAAGTGGTGATGTTGATATTATTATTTGTGATGGTTATTCAGGTAATATTGTTTTAAAATCAGTTGAAGGCATGGCATCATTATTATTTACATTAATTAAAAATGGTTATAAAAAAAATTTATGAACTAAATTTTTAGGTTTAATGTCAATTGGTATTTTTAAAAATATTAAAAAGACTTTTGATTATAAGAATACAGGTGGTGCTCAATTAATAGGTATTAATGGCATTGCTTTTAAAGCACATGGATCTAGTGATAAAAAATCTTATTATAGTACTTTAAAACTTTTAATTCGTGCTATTGAGCAAGATGTTACTAATAAAATAGCTAAACAAATTCAAGAATTATAATTTATAAATAAGTATTAAGGAGAAAAATATGATTAATATTGAACATATTTTAAAATCGAGTATTTTAGAAAAAATTAAATCTAATCGTAATTATCGTGAAGCGTTTACTCATCGTTCTTTTTCAAACGAACATAATTTAGATTATTCATATGAGCGATTAGAATTTTTGGGTGATTCGATTTTAGGGGAAAATATTTCAACTTACATTTGGCACTTATTTCCAAATAAAGATGAGGGACAATTAACAAGTTTACGTAGTAAAGCAGTTAGACAAGAAACATTGGCAGCAGTGGCAATTGCTCTAGGATTACAAGATTATTTATTTTTGGGAAATGGTGAAAAAAATACAGGTGGGCAACAACGCGAAAGTATTTTATCAGATGTTTTTGAATCATTTCTTGCTGCAGTATATCTTGATTTAGGAAATAGTGCCGTTAAAAAAATCTTAGATTTAACTTTATTTGAATTAATTAAAACTAATCAGTTAGAAACAATTATTGATTATAAAACTAAATTACAAGAATTAGTACAGGCAGAAAAAAGAGATCCTATTAATTATAAAACTATGGAACAAATTAAAAAAGATAATATTACTTATTTTATTGTTCATGTGTATTTAGATAATAAAATACTAATGGGGAAAGGAGTAGGAACAAATAAAAAGAAAGCTGAGCAAGAAGCAGCAAAGTCAGCTTTAGCAAAACTGTCAAAATCTAATTTATTAATAAGTGATCATAAGAAGGGATAATCATGTTTAAATTATTACGTAATTATATTCGTGAACAAAAAAACAATTTATTACAAATGTTTGGTTTAGGTTTTTTAGTAATGATTATGATTATTGCCTTTTTATCATTAAATTTTTCTAATAATTATTTATTTGAACAATATGTTAACGATATTGCTCATAATGAATTTAACCAATATACATTTTTTTCACCAGTGGAATATGTTAATTTTGATGGAAAATATAATGAAAAAGATAAAAATGGTTCTTATTTAAATAATATTAATTATTATCAAAAAGATAATACTATTGATAAAGAAAAGATGGCAAAAGCTACTTTTCAGTTAACAATACCAGATGCTACTAGACCTGATATATATCGTTTTACTTTTTATGGAGGACTCGCTAATAGTAAAGAATATTTTACTATTGGTGATAGTCTTTTTAATGATACTAGTCATAAATATATTGATTTTAAAATTAATATTCCTATTAATTATCCATCTTATGATACTCATAAAGCAACGATAGAACAATATGCTAATATTCTAAATCAATATCTATATGATCCATTACATCCAGAAAATGCAACAAATTTTATGATTACTAGTGAAGCTGCTTTACAGTTTTATAATGATAATTTTAAAGGAAAAACTGAGTATCCATATGCTAATCGAAACTATAGTGAAATAGATATTAAAAATGAAGCTAAGTTATATGAAATAATGTCAATGGGAATGTTATATAAAGATATTGAATGACAACATGCTGTTATGGTCCGTGATTTATTAATTACTAGTAAAAATTTTGCTTTTATTGAAACAGGACCTGAATATATTGTTAATAAAGCAATTATTGTCAAAGATGGTGGCCCAAGTTTAACAGAAAAAACATTACAAGATAATGAAATTTTAATTTACAAACATTTTGCTGAACTAAATAATTTACATATTGGTCAAAATTATGTAATTGCTGGACAAACGTTTATTATTCGTGGTTATGCTACAAGCTCATTAGCAGCATTTGTTGGTCGTTATTTTGGTAATTCACTTGATTTAAAAAATAATACTGTTGCTTTTACTAATGGTAATACGATGCACAAAGTTGAATCTGATTTAAAGGCATTTAGCAGTAATATTGATGATTTTTTTTTAGGTATTAATCCTGACTTGGCTAAAAATATTGATTCACAAATAAATAATGAATGAATTTATAATTATCTTCATGCAACTTATAAAACACCTACTGATATAGCAAGTACAAAATATTATAATAATGGTATTGAATATAATAAAATAGTTTCACCTTTAAATATCAATAATCCTAGATTTTATACTAGTATGCAAGAATGATCTTTTAGTTCCATTAATAATAGAATTAATGTTATTGAAGAGATTTCTAGTTTATTTTTAATTTTAATTTTTATTGTGACTACTATTATTATTTTTATTATTACTTTTAAAATGATTGATCGTAATAAAAAATTAATTGGAATTTTAAAAGCAACAGGATATAAAAGTTGACAATTAAGTATATCATTAGTAATTTCAATTATTGCTCCTTTATTTATTTTTGCTATTATTGGTGTTTTAATTTCGATTCCAGTTGCGCATTATTTAATTTATATTACTAATATTAGTACTGTTGCCTTAATTAGTTATGGTTGGTATTTTAATGTTGTTACTGCTATTTTATTACTTGTTATTCCAATCATTAGTTTAACTTTCATTAGTTTTTTAATGGTATTATTCTTATTAAGAAATAAACCCTTAGATTTAATTACTAATAATATTTCAAAACAAAAATATAAAATAAATATTAGTTCAACTTTTACTTTTATTGCAAGATATGTGATTGGTAGATTTAGTTATCGTAATAAGTTGGCCGTTACTACTTCACTACGTAGTTTTGGTAAAACATTAATTATGTGTTTTACTAGTATTTTTGCTGCAACATTAGTATTCTTTGCGCTTGCTGCTAGTGGTTTAGTTAATAATATGTTAGGTTCACAATTTGCGGGAACTAATTTTAATTATCAAAATGGTTATCAATTTGATGATAATATTAAAACTAACTTTATTAATAACGAAAATAAATTAATGTATCAATTTAATAGTGTTGATAATATTAAAAGTAAAATTTCATTATATACAGAATTATTAGCGGCAATTAAACAATTTGATCCTCTTAATCCTAATAAATCAATTGTGATTAATGTTCAAAATCGTTATATTATGGGTAGTGAATTATTAAAAATAAAACAATGAATTGATGCTAATCCATCAAAGATTCCATCAATAATTAAGAATTTTTTAGAAAAAAATAAAATATTATTTAATTATTTAACCAATAATAATGGTAAAAACAATACTGATTTATTGATAAGTTTTGGTTTAATTCCTTATGATGAACAGTATGAAGTACCATACACACAATTAGAACTTGATAAGGCTAATCTGTTACTTCCTAATCAGCGTGGTGCTGTTTTTGATAATGATACACAAACCTTATCAAAAGAATCTTTTAAAAATTGAAGTGCACCAAGAACTGCTTATGGTATTGATGATAGTTTAAGTGATTTTTTATCTCTAAATTTTAGTATAAGTGATTTCTCTACTTTTAGTAAATTAAATTTAACTGATATGGAAGTTTCTAATAATTGGCAAGATAAACAATTTATTAATATTCGTAATCATTTAATTCAAAAATTAGGAATTAAAAATCCAGATAGTAGTGCTGTTCAATTTATTCCAATGGCTACTTCTGCTTTACCTTCGGTTGTTAATGTTTATAATGGTGGAGAACAACTTAATAATAGTGTTATTTATAGGTATAAAGGATTAGATAATCAAACAAAATATATAATTGGTGTTGCTTATGATTATATTAATAAATTAGATCCAAAAATAATAGTAATGCCCAAACTTTGACTTAATGAGATTTTATTTGGTAGTAAAAGTGATTTATTAGAAAATAATTTTGCTAATAGTAAATTAAGCAAATTTACTGATAATGAGTTTAAACATTACTTACCAATTATTAGTAATAAAAATGATTATAATATTGATTTAGCACAAATTTCACACTCAGGATATTTGGAAAGTAAAGGTATTAGTACTTCATTATCATCGGTGTATGATATTAGTAATTTACGTAGTATTATGAAGAATAATCAATATAGTTTACAAATAATAATTTCATTTTTTGGTATTTTTAGTGTTACATTATCACTAATGATTATTGTTATTGTTACTAATATTAGTGTTTGTGATAATTTAATATTAATTAATATTTTACGAAGTTTAGGTTATACTCCATTAGAAGTTTCTTATAATTTCTTTCTGGTAATAATACCTGCATTGGTAATGAGTAGTTTGGTTGCTGTTTTTATTGTTCCTTCTTTAGTAATGGTACTTTCTAATTTATTAGCAACTTTTGCAAAAATCGCATTTCCTATTGTTTTTCGTTGATGATATTTTGCATTGATGATTAGTATAAATATTTTAATTTATTTAGTCTCATACATTATTACTTGAAAGTTAAACGTTAATAATAAACAATTAATGACATTAACTAAATAATATATAATCTGGTTTACTGCTTAAAATAAAAAATTACACATTAAAATGTTTTAATTTTAAAAAATATTTTTAAATTGATAAAATTAACTTGAAGTATCAACTGGGGTTAGTGGAATATGGTAAAAATATTTTTCAATTATTTGCGTGAACAAAGAAAAAATATTATTCAAGTTTTAGGGTTAGGCTTTTTAGTTATGTGGAATGGCAACCCTTTTTAGGACTATTTTTTGGTAGACATTTATTTTTGATAATTAACTGGAGTTAAGTAGTTTAAAGTGCTGTGAATTCTTATGTTGTTATATCAGTTGATGTAATCAAATAATTCTAATTTTAATTGGATTAATGATGTAAAATTTTTATCATTAATAAATTCAATTTTGAAAGTTTTAAAAGTTGCTTCAGCAACAGCGTTATCATAAGGACAACCTTTTTTGCTTAAAGAGCGATTAATATTGAATGCTAGTAAAAGTTTATCAATAATTTTATTATTAAATTCATTACCGCGATCACTATGAAATATTTGAATATCTTTTAAACAACGATTTGAGTGCATAAATGCTTGATGTACTAATGATGCATCTTTTTTAGTACCTACACTATGTCCAATAATTTCGCGGTTAAATAGGTCAATTAATAGGCAAATATAGTTTCATTTACCATTAACTTGAACATAAGTTAAATCACTAACAATAACTTCATTTTTAAGCCTATTATTAAAGTTTCTATTAACGATATTGGTTATTTGACTATCGTTGACTTTATTATGATGATTTTTGAATGATAATTTAGTGTATTTTGATATTAAATTATGTTTATTCATAATTTCTTTAATTTTTCTGCGTGACAAATAAATATTCTTTTCTTTTAGAACAACTTTTAATCTTCTTGTTCCATAAACTTCTTTATTTTCTTTAAAAGCACTAATAACAGCTTCATCATAAATATTATTTTGTTTTTTTTCTTTTTCCTTTAAATTAAAATAATATGTTGATTTAGAAAGTTTTAAAAAACGACACATTGTGCGAATTTTATATTTAACTTTATTTTTAGCAATAATTTCTATTTTCTGCCTATTATTAGTGCTGCTTGCTTTAAAATATCATTTTCCATTCGTAACTGTTTTAATTCTTTTCTTAATTTAATTAATTCATTTTCTTCAATAGAACGATTATCTTTAGTTTTAAAACTGCCTGAATTAGTAAATTGCTTAATTCAATTATAAGTAGCTGCTCTTGTAACATTGTACTCTTTAGCAAAACAAGACACTGACTTACCGCTTTGATATAAAGCTACTATTTGTTTTTTAAATTCATCGGTATATGAGTTAATATTGGCCATAATTATAGTTCCTTTCTTTTAACTAATTTGTTCACTTGTCTACGTAATTAGTGTCCAATAAAGTGTAACCTATCCAATTCAAAATTTTGTTTTGAACTAAAAACACGATCAAATTGCAATTCTCTTTGTTTTTGCTTTTTTTGCTTATTAAGTTGATATCATTTTTGATTATTTTTTAGTTCCTCTTCCTTATTGGTTTTATATAATGTCTGTCTATATTCTTTTTTTCTTATTTTCACTTCACGTTTTTGAGCATATTCTCTCATTTTCAATTTTACTTCAGATCTTTGAGTATATTCTTTCTTTTTCAATTTTACTTCAGACCTTTGAGCATATTTTTTCTTTTTTGCTTTTACTTCTGGCCTTTGAGCATATTCTCTCATTTTTTCTTTATTTTTATGATATCACTCTCGATCATATTTTCTCCTTCTTTCCTTCACTTCAGGTCTTTGCATATATTCTCTTCTTCTCGCCTTTACTTCTGGCCTTTGAGCATATTTTTTCTTTCTTACTTTTACTTCAGGTTTTTGATTATATTCTTTTATTTTTGCTTTTATTTCAGGTTTTTGATCATATTTTTGTTGTTTTTCTTTATTAGATTGTTTATTAACTATTTCATTAATTTGAAATGAATAAACTGTATTAATAACTATACTTCCATTATTCATGTTTTTCCCTTCTAAATATAATTAATTAAATTTAATTTAAACTTTTACCACATTTTTCTATCTATCAAAAATTATATTTATTTTTTTTGATAAATAAAACTGTATTATTGTGAATTTTTTTTCAAATTCTTAATAAAATAAAAAATTTTATAGTATAAAATAACCATAAAATTTTTTATTTTTTATTATATTTTTAATTAAGTCTTGGAAAATATTACTAAAAAAGTAAAATTTAATTTCAAAATTAATTCATCATTAAAATTATTAATAACTAATTTTATCGTTTAGATTTATTGAAAGCAATACCCAATGCTTTTGGTGTTTTACTTCATTTTGATGTAAACACTAAAACTAATAAAGATGTTACAAAAGGCAATATATTCCATATATCAGAATTACTTGATATTCATTGAGGAATATTTGGTAAAAACGTAATTCTGGCACCTGTTGTTTCAACAATAGCAAATAAGGCAGCACCAATTGTAATCAATGGTACCCTTCATTGTCCAAAAATTAAAATAGCTAAAGCAATAAAACCATTTCCACTAACTGTTCCACGAAAAGTTTGACTAGCATACATTGGAAAAATACCACCAGCAATTCCTGCTAAAAAACCAGATAATAATACAGCAACATATCGTTGTTTAATAACATTAATTCCCGCAGCATCAACTGAATTGGGATTTTCACCAGTCGCAACATGATGTAATCCTCATTTAGTATATTTCAAAATAATAGCAATACTGACTAAAACTATAATTGCTAAAAATAAATATAAATTAAAAAATTCATTATTACCAATTTTTGGTAATTGATAAATATTTGTTAATGAAATAAAACCATTATTCCCTGGTAACTGAACAACAAAAACTGCAATTGCTGCTGCTAAAATATTAATTGCAACGCCAGAAATAATTTGATCAGATTTTAAAGTAACTGATGCAAAAGCATGGAAACAAGCAAATCCCATTCCCGCTAATCCACCTACTAATAAAGCAATAATTTGTGATCAATTACCTCAATTAACACCTATATTTTTTCCAAATGAAGAAAAAGCAAGAGCACCAATTGTCATCATTCCTTCAATACCAATATTAACAACACCAGCACGTTCTGAAATTAATCCAGATAATGCACCAAGTACTAAAACAACAAAAATTAAACTAGAATGTTCAAGAATTATTTTGAGTGCTTCCATTAACTTTTTCCTCCTGTTCTTTCGGTTTTTATTTTCATAATTGCTTGTTGTTCATTTTTAAATATATCAGTAAATTTATTAATAAAAGTTGTCTTTTCAATTTCCGCTTTTTTAGTAAATTGTTTGGTTAATATATTAATATTACTATTAATTGGGATAATTTGACTTTTTAATTGCTGTTTGTTAATTTTATAATTTTTAATTAACTCTTTAACATTATTTTTATAATTAGTTTGAAGTTGATGTTTTGCTAAAATTAATTGTTTTTTTATTTTTTTATCATCAGTTTTAACTTTTTGATTTTTTAATGACTTTAATTCATCACTTAATTCTTGTTTCAATTTATTAATTTCTCGATAAAGATTTAATTTTAAGTCTTTTACTCTTGACTTATCTAATATTGCTTTTTGTTTTTTTAATAATGTTATTTCTCGAATTAAATCTTGCTTATAGTTATAAACATTATTTTCATATTTCATTTTTTCATTAATATACATATTTAAACTTTCACCATAAATCGTTTTTATTTCTTGTTGAAAATTATTTCAATTACCAATTTTACCTTTTTTTCAAATTGCATTATATTGTTTATATATATAATGATTTAAAGCTTTATTTTCTTGGAAAAATTGTGCTCAATTAACACCAACTTTATCATTTTTATTATTAATAACTGCTTGTAACTGTAAGTTGATATCACTATTAACTTTATTAATTTCTTGCGAAAGATTTTGTTTTAAATTTTTAACTACTGACTTATCATCTCATAGTATTTTATTATATTTTCCTTTTAATTGTTCTTTATCAATTTTATATTTTTTAATTAATTCCTTAATTTCAATTTTATAAGTAATTTGAAGTTGACATTTTTTTAAAATTAATTGTTCTTTTAATTTTTTATCATTAGTTTTAACTAATTGATTTTTTAATGACTTTAATTGATCACTTAATTCTTGTTTCAATTTATTAATTTCTTGTGAAAGATTTTGTTTTAAATTTTTAACTTTTGACTCATAATCTGATAATGATTTATTATATTCTATCTTTAAGTGATTAATTTTATTATTTTTTTCTTTAATTAAATCTGATTTTAACTTATTATATTGTCTCTTTATTTTAAAATTTTCAATAAAATGATAGTACATCTTGGCAATAAAACTATTTGTAACTTTTCGTTTTTCTCCATCAAAGGCTATATTTAAATAACGAATTAAAAATTTAATTGGCTGTAAACGAGATAATAAAACTGCACAGGCAGCTGAATAAATAATAACACCAAAAATAATATCACCAGTTGCTGTTGGTAATGTTAATACTGAACCAATTGAACCACCGCTCTTAATTAAACCTCAAAGAAAAGCAGAACCCACAACACCTATTGGATTAATTTGACCAACTAAAGCAACAGCTATACTATCAAAACCAATAGTCGGCAAATCATCAGTTAAAAAACTAATTGAAGGATTTTTGGCAATGTAATAAATAACAGCCATTACTCCTGCTAATGCTCCTGAAATAACAAATGATGTTATGCAATAATGTTTATGATTAATACCACTATAAACCGCAGCAAATGGATTTAAACCTACTGTTCGAATTTTATAACCTAAAGTTGTTTTTTTCAATAAGAATCAAACTGTTATTATTAAAATAATAGAAATTAATAATGGTAGTATACAATTATAACCATTAATACTCATACTCATACTATCATGAATAGTTACTGATGTTCCGTGATCAGCATCATATAAATCTTTATTGATTTTAAATAGTCATTTTACTAAATATCAAATTGTTCAATTTAATAAAATAGAAGTAACAACCTCATGAACATTAAAAAAAACTTTTAATAACACTGTTACCAACGCCACCAATATTGCTGCTAATACTCCAGCAAAAAACGCGCTAATTATAGCTAATGGTTGTGATAAGTCATAACGAACACCAATTGCGATAACAACAGCTCCTGCTGCTAACATTTGACCAGCAACTCCAATATTAAACATTCCTAAGCGGAAAGAAATAACTAGTGCTAATCCTGCTACAATATAAATTGCTCATCAAACTAAAGTATTATCTCAATTATTAGCTGGCCAACTTGTAAAAGCATATGTTAATAACAACTGAAAATAAGTAAAAGCATTTTGACCTGAACCAATTATAACAAAACAAGCAATAATTAATCCAAAAATAATGGCAAAAATTGAACCCTTAAATTTAGTAAGACTACTATTCATTTCTTTTGAACCAAGATATAAACGACTTCGTCGTTTTAAAAATCATGTTTTTTGTTTAAACATTATCTTCATTTCCTTCCATTAACATTTTTTGTCCTGCCATCATTAATCCTAACTGTTCACGAGTAACATTTTTAGCACTAACATTACCAGTAATTTTACCAGCATGTAAAACAACAATTCGATCTGCTAATGACATAACTTCTGATAATTCATAAGAAATTAATAATACTGCATTACCTTCATTTTTTTCATCAAGAATACGACTATGAATATATTCAATAGCACCAATATCCAAGCCACGTGTTGGCTGAGCAACAACTAAAATTTTATGTTTTCTTGTTAATTCTCTACCAACAACCGCTTTTTGTTGATTACCACCCGACAAACCTCTAACTAAAGCAAAACCACTTTTACTACCACGAACATCATAATTATTAATAATATTTTGTGCATAAGATTGAATAGCTTTACTGCGAATCAAACCATGCTTAGAAAAAGGATATTCGCTAATATTTTGTAAAACCATATTATCAATAACATTATAATCTAAAACAAGTCCATATTTATGACGATCTTCAGGAATATGACTTAAACCATTTTTATATAAACTTTGAATTGAACTGTGTTTCATATTCTTATTACCAAAAAAAATATCACCTTTTTCTGGCTTAATTAAACCAGTAATTGCTGAAATTAATTCGGTTTGACCATTACCTTCAATACCAGCAATAGCCACAATTTCTCGTGACTTAACTTCTAAACTAAAATCAGAAAGACCCATTATTGATTTCTTATTACCAATTTTATGAACAAATAAATTATCAATTTTTAATAATACTGGCCCTAATACAACATTACCTTGATTTCTAATATCAACTAAATCTCTACCAACCATCAAAGTAGCAATTTCTTCTTTAGTTTTACTCTTAGATTCAAAAGTTTCAATAACTTTACCTAAACGAATTACTGTAACATTATCAGCAACTTGTTTAACCTCTTCTAATTTATGACTAATAAAAATAATAGTTTTACCATCACGTCTAAGTTCTTCAATAATTGTTAATAAACTAGTAATTTCTTGTGGTGTTAAAACCGCGGTTGGTTCATCAAGCACAATAATACTAGCACCACGATAAAGAACTTTTAAAATTTCAACACGTTGTTGCATACCAACACTAGCATTCTCAATTTTTAAATTAAGTTTAATGTCTAATTTATATTTTTTTGAAATTTCTAAAATTTTAGACTTAGCTTTTTTATAATTAATTCACTGTCATTTATGAACTGGTTCACTACCTAAAATAATATTTTGTAAAATAGTGAAGTTATCAACTAATTTAAAATGTTGATGTACCATTCCAATACCTAATTCACCTGCTCTAATTGGTCCTGATATTACTACTTCTTTACCATTAATTTTAATAATACCTTTTGTTGGTTGATATAGTCCAAATAAGATTGACATTAGTGTCGATTTACCTGCACCATTCTCACCAACCAAAGCATGAATTTCTCCTTTTTTAATTTTAATAGAAATATTATTGTTAGCAATAATAGTATCTAAAAAAACTTTAGTAATACCTTCCATTTCAACAGCATATTGTAAGTTCTGTTTTTCAATATTTACTTGCATTTTATCACCCCTCTTAATTATTTAAATGGATCATATTCTTTTTTAATACCATTAATTCAATAATGATCTTTTAAATTGAGTACTTTTTGTCATCCAGCAGAAATTTTATCTAATCAATTAGTAGTTTCTGTCATTAATGGTGTGTAAATATCTTTATCACCATCTTTAATTGCTTTATTTGGTGCTATTCCAGTAAAATTAGGTCCACCTCTGTATGGTGCATCATCAATAAATGTTTGATCGGCAGTTGGATCAGTTGGATGCTCTGGATTCTGATTAGTTTTACCAACTGATTTTCAGAGCATAAGTTTAATTGAACTAATTAAATCTTTTTCTGCAGAAGTAATAAATCTATCTGCAGATTGTGGATATTGAAGTTGTTGATCTGTATCAACACCAATAATTTTACCTTGACCAGATTTTTTTAATGATGATAAAGTATCTTCGGTTTGTGGTCCTGCTACTGGAAAAATAATATTAGTTTTTTGTCGAGCAAGATCATCATTAATTGCTTGTGAACCTTTTGAACCTTGAGTAAAATCACCACTAAATTGAGTACCTGAATTTATAAATTTAATATTTGGTAATGGTTCTTTAAAATCTGAATTTAAAATTTTAACTCATGATATTAATTTTTCTTCATCTTCTTTATTTTTAAATTTATTATTAAAAAACTGTATGGCTCAATAATAACCATACATATAATTAGTAACTGCTGGAATATCAAGTCCACCATAGGTTGACATTTTTAAATTATCAAGTCCACCATATTGATTAGCATGAGCAGTTAACCATATTGCCCCTGCCAATCCGGCTAAAAAGCCTGATTGTTCTGCTTTGTAAAGTAAACCAGCCAATTGCTTATTAGATTTTGGTACTTCTTTATTTGGAGTATCACCATCAATAAAAATAAATTTCACTTTATGTTTTAAAATAGTATTTTGTGCTTTAACCAAAGCATTATGATGTAAAAATCCTGAAGCAATAATTACTTTACTATTTATGAAAACGGCTTTATTATATGATGTCATTAAATCATCAGTATTAGTTAATTGGGGATTATCTCAAGAAACCTCAACTCTTTTATTTTTATATTGAGGATCAACATAATCACTATGTGTTCAATCATTAAACTCTTTTTTAAACTTGAGAGCAGCATTATATGATGATTCATTAAAAGAAGCATCATTAATAGTATGTCCATCAGTTACAACAGTTATTCGATAAATATTTGGATCATTAAACTGACTATTGCAAGCAATGATTGGTAATATCATTATTACTGACAATGATATTGCACTAAATACAGTAAAAATTTTATGCATACTATTATATTCCTCCTACAAATATATATAAATATTTATATAAAAAAAATATAAAAAAAGAAAGCAAAAACATTGCTTTCTTAATTCAATTATTCAAAATAAAATAAAACTGTGTATAAATAAATTTTGAAAATAAATAGGTGGGAATAACTTACTATTAAAAAATACAGTATATATGTATTTAATATTAATTATTTTCTTATTTTCACAATTAACTCTAAACACTAGTTTCTCCTTTAATGGCATAACTACCATTATATAAGATAATAAAACTTATTCTTTAAAAATTCAAGAATAATTATAATTTTTTTAAAATATATAGTAAAGTTTTATTAAAACTGTGGTTTATACTTTTCAACACTTTCATCAACATAATTTTTTCAAGCATTTTCTCACTTATCACGAGTAGAATCATTAACTAAATCAGCAACTAATTTATTATAAGCGTCAGTTACTTTTTGTGCTAAACGTCAATAATCATTACTATCAATAATTAAGTTATTATAAATAGCACTAATAGAATCATTATTAGCAATTCCAAGATATTGCTGACCACCTAATGCTGGTTGTGATATGCTGCCATCAAAGTATTGTTCACCATTAATAGGTTTAATAACTGAATGTTGATCATCCTTATTATAATCTAAATTAAAAGAATGTCATAATCAAGTATTAACTGACTTATGAATTCCTTTTAAAGCTGATGTAATAAAAATATCTTTAGCATAACTATATTGAACACTTTGATCAACATCGACACCAATAATTTTTGCTTTGCTATTAGTAGTAGAGTTTTTAACAGCTGATACTAAATCAATTGTTTGTGCTCCTGCAACAGGCATTACAATATCATCTTTATATCCATCAATTAATTGTGAAGTTATTGCTTTTGATGATTTTGTACCAGATTCAAAACTACCTGTAAATTGTTTAGGAATTTTATCAAAATAAATATCAAATTTATTAGTTCATTTTTCAATTTTTTCCTTACCCTCTTTAATTCTAATGGCATTAGTCATTTCCAATAAATTATCATTGCTATTACGATATTTATTAAAATAATATACACCTCAATAATAACCCATCATATAACTAACAATAGTATCAGCTGGTAAACTACCAAAAGTTGACATTTTTAAACCATTATCATCATATGTTTCATGATTAGCTGCTAATCATATTGCTCCTGCTAATCCTGATAAAAACCCTGATTGTTCTGCTGAATAACTTAAACACGCTACATCAACTGGTTTTTCTAATTTAGCATCAACTAAAATAAAACGAACACCTAACTTTTTATATTGATTTTGAATAGCTGGTGTTAATGCACCAAGATGATTAAACCCAACAACAATAATTGTTTTAGCACCAGCAAATGTTGCTAAATTATAATTATTTTGTAAAGTTGAAACAGTACTATCTCGTGAAATAATTCAACGTGTTTTCATTTTTTTATTTTTTCAAACTTCATTACCGGGTAAATTACTAATCATAATACGATTATCATTAAATGTTTTAGTAAACTCTTTTGAACCTTCTAATACTTGCTGATTAAAAGCTTTATCAAATAAATCACCACCATCAGTAATTATTCAAATATCACCAACACTAGGAATACTACATCCAATTAATCCTACTGACGAACTATTTATTAACAAAGTAATAATTAATAATTTTAAAAAATATTTCATAAATTTCTCCTATAAATAAAAAAATGTACTACAGTAAAAATATTAATATTTATTTACAATTTTTTTATACTTTATTTTTACCATATTTTTCATCAAAATTAATAATTCCTCTATTATATGCATCAATAATAATTCGTGCGCAATGAACAGGATTATATAAAATATTAGTTTTTAATTATGAATTAGCCATTAACAGTTTAATAAATAGTTCAAAATCATTTTCTTTTAATACAAAATCATGCGTAAAACCTTTTATATCATTCATATCTACTAATAATGCTAAAAGAATTTTATGAATTATTCCTCATGAAGAATTTTTAGCATTACTCTCAATTCTACTAATTGTTGCTTGACGAACACCTACTAATTTCCCCAAATATGCTTGCGTTCAACCAAGTCTTAGACGTATACGCCTAATTTCTACTTCAATTGCCATTTTATTTCCCTCTCTAATTTTAGTTATTCCCAAACTTATTATGTTATGAAAAATTATAAAAAGATAAATTTTATTCTATATTTGCATAAAATATACTAAAATTAATATGGTGATACAAAATGGAAAATGAATTAATTAAATACTGAACAAAAAAAAGTTTTTTTTATGTTAGCATTTTGTGATTAATTGTTCAAATTATATTTATAATAATAGGTTCAATTTTAATAAATACTACTAGCGAAAAAATAATTAATATTTTATTAATAGTTGGCATAAATAGTTTAATTCTATTAATTTTGTTTGCTTTTTCTATTAATCATTATACTTATGAAACGGTTTATCAAATTAAAGTCAAAGGTAGTACTTTTCAAACTAAATTTTATCGTTATCTAATTATTCTATTTAGTTTTGGTTGATTAATTTTTTTCATTTTAAATGCATTATTTATGTTAGTTGAAACTGCCGTTTTTAAAAGCAAACTTGATTATTTTAATAATTTAAACGATCATTGATGAATTTTACTTATTGTAACAATATTTAACGTTTTAATTATTAGCATACATCGACAATTAATGCATTATACATTAACAAATTTACAATTACCATGAAGTAAATATATAAATAATAAAAAGTAGATTATATCTACTTTTTCTTTGCATCTCATAAATTTATAATGTTTTTTGCACTAATTAAACCAAATAATGATCCACAAGCAACTAAACCACCATTCAATCCAATAAAAACAAATGATAATCCTAATACTAAAGTTATTACTCCATTGCCAAGACTAGCAATACTAACAATAATTAATGGTAATAATGTAACAACAATTGAAGCAACTCCAATTACTAAACCAAGAATATAACCAATTCTTTGTTCAAATGCTTTTCTTGAATTTATCATAACTAAAATAAATATAAGAATACCATAAGTTGTTAGACAAGCTATCAATATAATTCATCCCAATCATTGAATAGTACTTAATCCAGAATCAAAAACTTCTTGTAATCATTCTCCAAACTTCCATAATAATTCATAAGAACTTTCCATTAATCCTTTTAAAGAAATCATAATTATAGAAATAACCATTACCGGCATTAATGTTGTCAAAAGTAGATAAATACCAATGTTAGGTAATGTTTTTGAAAATTTTAACATCCTTTTTACCTCTTTATAATTATTATTTCGCAATATTTCTAGTAAACTATTCGTACTTTATCTTTAACATCTTATGCAAAAAAAATTTAAAATCTATAAACAATAATTTTATTTATCAATCATTTTTAAAATTATTAAAAACTAAATGTAATTAATAATTAAGTATCTAATTTTACATTTATCTTAACATTTAGCCAATATAAATCAACAATAATACGTAATTTAAATAGTTAAAAATAATTATATCTTGTCTTTTAAATTTTAAAAATAAATATATTATCTTTATTGATTGTAAAATTTCAAAAAAAATGTTAAAAAAACTACAAACTAAATATAGTTTTTAACCTATTTACTTTCTCAAAGTAAATAGGTTTTTATTTTTAAAAGGAGAAAAAACATGAAAAAAATATTAAAAATAATAAGTGGTTTAATAATTATTACAAGTACAAGTTTAAGCGCTATTGGATGTTATAAAAATAACAATATTTATGATTTAAAAGTGTTACAATCAATAATTTGACAAGAATCAGCAGAAAGAAAAATATCATTATTAAATACTTTTCGTGCAGCAATAAAACAGTATGATGATGTTATAGAAGCAAATAAAAACATTTATCATTAGATGTTATTTACGCAACCGCAAATAAACCTAATGCCAAAAATGATGAAGAAGATAAAAATTATACTGTGCATTATAATGAATCAAAAATTGAAGCTAATAAATATGTACCTATTGTTATTACTGATTTGGATGAAACATTCATAAATAATATTGGTTTTTCAATTTATAAATTTTTTAATCCAAAAATGAAAGATATGGATTATGAATTTAAAAAATGAGTTGATCATCAAGTCAATTTTGAAGAACAACTTTATAATGGAGTTTTAGCATTTGTTAAACATGTATGAAAAAGTGGTGGTATTATTTTATTTGATTCAAATCGTTTTCAAGGCGAAAATATCAAGTATGGAGATGAAGCAATACCAACTAAAAAACTACTAGAAAATAATTATTATCCAAAGGCATTTCTTGATAGTTATGTTTGATGAATGCAAGGAGTAACTAAATATGATTCAAATAATTATAAAGATTTAATATCAAAAGAAAATCGTTTTAATTATATTAATAATAACAATTTTAAATTATCATCAAAAGATAAAAATAGTATGCAAATAAAAAATTGAGAAAATGATTTAGTACCAATAAAAAATGTACCATCACATATTGTAATGAGATTGGGTGATAACATTAATGATTTTCATTCTAATTTAACTAATTCAAAATTAATTGATAAAATATCATTAAAAAATGAATTAATAAATAATAAAAATTTTAATAACTTAATTGGTAAAGTGGGAGATGAATTTTGATTTACAAAAAATGAAAATGGAGAAATAATAGAACATTATTGAAAAGAAAATGAAAAAAATAGTTTAATTGATAGTGATCTAAAAAACCTTGGTTTTGTAAAAGAAATTAAACTAGAAGAAGGAAAAATTAATTGAAAAGAAACTTATGTACTGGTTGGTGGTAATGATGTATATGGTAATTTTTTATGAGATTTAGAAAAAAAATATGGTTCTAATTTAGATAATTGATTAAATTTACTAAAACATTATTTCAAAAAATATGAAAATATATGAAAATAATTTACAAAAATTAATATTCAATCTCTAAATAAAATTAATATATATATATATTAATTGTAAATTTTCAAAAAGATGTTAAAAATAACTATAAACTAAATATTGTTTTTAACCTATTTACTTTGTTTCTCAAAGTAAATAGGTTTTTATTTTTAAAAGGAGTAAAAAAATGAATAAAGAAATTGAACAAGAAATAAAAAACTTAATGTTTAAAGAAATAAAAAAATTAAGAACATATGCTATTAATTATCATAATTACAAAAAAAACGTACAATTTAATGATATAGATATTCAAAATATAAATAATGGTATTGAAAATAAAAGTAAAAAAAGTAATATAAACAGTATTATGAGAGAACATAATTATGCAAAAAAATTATCTATTTTATAAAAAAATTTAATTTAATTATAAAAAGTTTTAATATAAAAAATAGTAAGAACATATGTTCTTACTATTTTTGTAAACTTTGGTTTTGGTAATTTTTTCAATAATTTAAAATTACATCATCATTAAATAAATTAATTTCATTTTTTTTAACTCCTTTTTTTAATTTATTTATATTTTGTCATAATATATTTTGTAAAGGTATTGGATACTTTCATATTCGACGATTAGTTTTAAATTCTTTCAAATCTAACAGTTTATAAGAACGATTAGGAAATACTTTAATATCTAAATCATAATCAATGTATTTAACTGTTTGCGAATCTAAAATAAAGGGACTGGCAATATTACAATAATAATGAACACCATCATTACGAATCATACAAATAATATTGTATCAATCATTTTTAAAAAATAACCAAATTGCTGGATCAACGGTTGTTCATTTACGACCATTAATTTCAGTAATTGTTACATTCTCATTTACTAAAACTAAATATTTTTCAGTATCTTCTAAAACAATTGAATTATTTCAACTACGATATAAATCGCCATTATGCTTATATGCATGAATTGAAAGTATTTGCCCTTCTTTAAGGTACATATACATTTAAACCTCAACTTTCTGCAAATCATAAACAAGTATATAAGGGCGTTGCCCCTAGTTGCTTCGCAACTTACCCCAGTGGCGTAAACGCCACGGCCAACCAACCAAGGTTCTGGTTGGCTTCGACCAATAATATAGGTTTACTCTATTTTAACATCTTTCTTATTTTTCTTAGAATATTTATTTCTATAATAACAAGCACGGCATACAGTATTTTCAGTTTCTTTCTTTTCAGTTTGTAATATATTATCCAACTTATCTAATCCTACTACTCTAATATCATCAACAGTAAAATCTAATGCTTGTGATTGTTCATAGTCTTTAACAGTACTTAATTCACTCTTTAAAGAATGAATATAATTTAAAGCACGACTATTATATCTTTGTAAATAAGACCTAGGAAATCATAAACTAAAAGTCATAGTTTCACCACTATAACTTGGTGGTAAACCACCACGTTTAATTATTCGCTTTGTTTGTCTTTTAGATAATACAACTTTATTATAATCATCAATATTAGTGTAAATATTTAGTTTAAACTTAACTAAAAATAACAAAATACGGATTCTTTTAACTTGCACAATATATTCCACTTTTTCACGTGCTTGTTTTGGTATTCTATCGGGGTGTTGTTCAATCATATACATAATTCCATTAAAATTATGACCTATTAATTTACAAAACATTCCCAAACTTTCTTGTGTTTCTTTAAATTCGGGTGACAAATCATTACTATTAATTTTCAAACCTAACTCATCTAAAACAAGGGCGCATTGCAAACTTGGATACGATTTAATAAAAATATAAATGAGAGATAAAACTCTCATTTTTAATTGTTGAACAATTATAATTAATTATTTTATTAAACCTATACTTTATTAAAGTAATTAATTATTCCAAATTTAATAAAAATTATAAAAGCTATTGTATAGGAATTTGCAAATAGTAATTTTTCTGCTGGTCTTTAAAAATTTAAGATTTTTTTCTCCCCCTCCCTCCAGACCTCCTACCCCCAAGGCTTTGCTACTTACAGTAGCATAAGCCTTACGTATATTAGTAGAAGTATTTAGTTAGTAGTATATAAGCCTTTTATCACTGTAGGTGATAAGGCTTATACGTAGAAAGGATTTGTAATGATTAATGTTAATTTAGATATTAAAAATAAAGTTAGAGAAACAACTAAAGGTATGTTATTAGAAATTGGTGAATATGAAACATGATTTCCAATTAAAGATACTACTATTAATCAAAATAATAAAAAAATAACATTAAAAATAATTGAAGATTTTAATTATAAATTAGGTAAAAAATCAATTACAAAAGATATTGAAAGTATTAAAGGTAGTGAAATTTTAAAATATATTAAAAATATTTCAGATATTACTACAAATGAAAATGAATTAATATCATGTGAATTTTATGAAGAATATAATGGTTATTATATTTTTAAAAATAATAATAATCAAGAATGTTTTAAATATAACATTACATGAGAACAAGATATGAAAAGTTTTAAAATAAATAATCCATATAATGATAATGATTTAGCAATAAATTATATTGTTACACCAATGAAAGATATAAATACTCATAATGAAAAAATATTTTATTTAAAGTATTAAAGGAAATTAATATGTTATTAAATGTTGAAAAAATAGAATTAATTAAAAATTTATGTAATGAAAAATTACTTAAAAATAAAAAATATATTGAAATACAAGAAATATTAAAAATTATAGAAAGAGAGAATTAATTTATGTTGAATTTAAAAGAAGATAAAAGAATATATTTAAAATATGAAGAAATTGAAAAAATATTTGGTTCATGTGATATATGTAATAAAAATTCATCATTTGCAAATAGAACTTGTAATAACTGCTTTTATAAATTAATGAGTGATGATTATGAAGTGTAATACTCATAATGAAAAATATATATGAATTAGTGAAATTGATAATAGTTATTATTGTAATAAATGTATAAATGACATTATTGAAGAAGATATGTATTTAACATCAAATAATTGAGATTCTTTATATGAATATTATATTAATGAATTACAATTAGAAAATTTTAAAGGAGTGTAAAAATAATGAATCAATTAGAATTACATAATGCAATGAAATTAATAGAAAAATTTGAAAAATTACAAGAAGAATTTAATGACAAATATGAAAGTAGTTTAGACGTTAGAATTGACAATGATGGAGATTTAAACATTAGTTGTGATTATTTTAATTATAAAAATGTAAATCAATTAGAACAAGCAATTATTGATTATAAAAGAATTTTTAAAGGTTAAAGGAGATAAATAAATATGGTAGCAGCAGCACTTAAAAAACATGAAGATAAATTATTAATTAAAAATTTAAAAATTCGTCTTACTAAAAATGACCATTATGAATTAAAAACATATTGTTATGAAAGAAATATAACTATGAATGATTTTGTAAGGGATTTAATAAAAAATGCAATTAAACAATCAAAAAAATAATTTAATTCTTAAAAAAGAAACACATCAATATTTTATTAAAAATAAAGAATTAATATCAGTAAGTAAAATACTTGATTATTATTTAGGTAATTCATATTGTAAATGTAATAAATGTAAATATTGTTTTAATATTTATAATGCAAAAATTCGTGGTAATGCAGTTCATAAAGTAGCAGAATTATATTTTAAAAATATAAATATTAAAAATATTAGTAATCAAATTAAAAATTATATTAAAGATTTATTTTCACAAAATTATTTAAATTATTGTTATACATTATTAGATTATTTACCTATTAAATTTATTAATAATAATGAATATATTAGTGAAAAAATATTTAATTATGATATTGTTGCTGGAACACCAGATTTAATTTATAAAGAAAATAATTTAAATATAATAGTAGATTTTAAAACTTATAAAGTTTTTACTAAAGAATTATTAGAAAAATCAAAATTACAAATAATAGCATATTATTGATTATTAAAAAATAATAATTATGAATTATCAAATACTCATTTTATATGTTGAGTTAAAGAAAATGACATTGAATTAATTAAAGTTGAAATAACAAATGAATTATTAATTGAATGACAAAAAGCAATTTGAACATGAAAGGAATTGAAATAAAATGACAAATTTAAATATATATCAAAAATTAAATAAAATACAAACAGAAATTAAAGCAATATCTAAAAATGGGATTAATGATTATGGAAAATATAAATATTGATTATTAAGTGATATTTTAACTGAATTTAAAGAATTATTAAAAAAATATGAAGTTACGTTTATTCATGGCGATATCAAAGATACATTTAATTTTAGTGAAATTGAAACATATAATAAACAAGGTCAATTAATTAAAGAAAAACAAGTTTCATATTTAAAAGAATATAAATTAATTAGTAATAATTTAGAAGATAGTATTTTATTTAATTGTTTTGTTGCTGGAAAAAATAGTGATATTGCAAAAGCAAAAGGTAGTGCTGAAACTTATGGTTTAAGATATTTTTTAATGAATTTACTTTTAATAAGTGAAGATGAATTGGATAGTGACCATAATTTACAAAATCAAAATATAAATAATAATTGAGAACCAAGTGGTAAACAATTATTATATTTACAAAATATAATGCAAAATAATAATTTTATTAAAAATTTAATACAAAAAGAAATGCAAAATAATAATAATTTTAAACTTAAAGAATTAATAATTTTAAAAGGTAAATCTTTTTTAGATGAAATATTTAAAAATAATCAAAATAATTATCAAAATGGTAATTTATTAAATAATAATTTTCAAAATTTAGAACAAAATATAAATAAATTAGATAAAGTAGTATTTAAAAATGAATAAAAGAAAACAATTTAAATATAATGAAAAATTAGTTGAACATGGAATTAAAGTAGCAAAAAAAGATAAACAATTAATGAAAATATTAAAAAGACTAAGTTTAAATTAAGGAGAAATAATTATGACTAATTATTTACTTTCAATTGACCCAAGTATTAAAAATACTGGATTTACTTTATGAGAAAAAGAAAATATAAGTGATAATTTTATAATAAGATGAAAACCAATATTTGTTAAAAGTTATAATTTAAAAAAATATGATGGACAAAGAAAATTTTATTGAGATATAAAAGTTAATGATAATGAATTAGATTTAATTATTGAACGTGGTACTTTTCATTCAAAAAATGGTATTGGTTATGAAACACAAGAACATTTACGTGGTTTTATTGCTGGACAATTTAATAAATTATTAACAAAAAATATGTTAATAAGTCCAAGTGAATGAAAGAAATGATATAAAAATAGACCTTTTGGAGCATATTGAGATATTAAAAATGAAAAATGAACAAAAGAAACATCATTAGCAATGGCACAAATTATTATTTCAGAAAATGAATGAGATTTTAATATTACGAATCATGATGAAGCAGATAGTTTATTAATTGGTTGATATTATTTAAATAAGGAGAAAAAATAATGGAAATTACTACTGAAGATATTATTAATGAATATAAAAACGAATATAAACAAAAATTAATTGATTATTTAAATTTATGTATTGAAATGGATAATAAAAGATTACAAACTAAACTTTATAATGAAAGTCATATAAAAGGTTCAATAGAACAAACTAATGTAATTTTACAATTAATAAAGAATGGAGTATTTGATTAATGCAAAAGCAAAAACAAGAAAAAGTATTACTTAAATGTATTGTTAAAGATTGTAATAGTAAAGTATTAGTTACTTTAAAAATTGGAAATATTGAAGATAGTGCTGTTCAATTTTTTAATATGTGTTATTTTCATAAAAAACAATTTAAAAATAAAGTAAAAGAAATAAAAAATAAGGAGTAAAAAGTATGATAGAAAATCATAAGTTTTTTAAGCCAAAAAATTGATGTTGTAAAAATGAAGATGGTAATCCAAAAAGAGCAGGTGTTAATAAAGAAAATCGTAGAAGATGAAGATTAAAAATAAAAAAAGAATTAAATAAGGAGTAAATAATGAATTTATGAGACTTTTTAAAATATAGTGATAAATATAATGTTTTTAAAATATATACAAGAAATACAGAAATATATTTTTCATGAAATGGTGGAAGTAGTGAATTAGATGATGACCGTACTTTATTAGGTTATGAATTAGCAGATTGAAAAGTTTTATCATATAAACAATATCCAAATGAAATTAGAGTATTTATTAAATTAGATAATCAAGAAATGTGTGCATATAATCATTTTCCAAAAACAAAAGAAGAAAGATTAAATTATAATTAGGAGTAAATAATAATGTTTTGATATGATTGAATTATATTTATAGTAAATACTATTATTAGTTCCATTATAGGTAATATTTTAGGTGAATTAATTATTAGATGATGATATAAAAAAAAAATAAGGAGTAAATAATGACTAAAGAAATTGAAGAAAAAATTATAGAATTTACTAATGAAATAAGTAATAAATTAGATACTAATGAACAAGAAGTATTAAGTAAAATTATAAATAATTATATAAATTTAAGTCAAACTTTAAATCAAATAACAAAGCAACATAAGGAAAAACATAAATAATGACATTTTGATATTGATTTACACATTGATTTTATTTAAGTAGATGAGAATTAATGAATGTACCAATATGATATGAAATAGTTGCTAGTTTAATAATATTTGGAGTAATTGGTTTAATTTTAGGAATTATTGGTATTGGATATTTAATTTATGAAAAAATAACTAATTAAATTATACATATTTAGTAAATATTTATGATATAAAAAATATAAACTTAATATAAGTTTATAACTCATTACTTTATTTTAAAGTAAATGAGTTTTTTTTAAAAAAAGAAAAAAAAGAAAGGTGATTAAATTATGTGAAAAAAAGATGAAAAATATAAAAAATTTAATGATAAAGCTAAAGAACAAAAAAAAGAAGATATGAAGAGATATAATGATTTTCAACAAGAAAGAAAAAAAGAAGAAGAAAAAATAAAAGAAAATCTAAAAAGAGCCGAAAAAGAAGCAAGAGCCAAGGAAGAACGCGAACGAAGAGACCGTGAACGAAGAGAAAAAGAAGCAAGAGCCAAAGAAGAACGTGAACGAAGAGACCGTGAACGAAGAAAAGTAGAAGAACAAAAAGCTCATGAAAAAGCATGAGAACGTGAACAAAAAGAACGAGAAAGAAGAGAACAACAAAGAATGGAATTACAAAAAAAAGAAGAAGATAGAAAATTTAAAAAAGAAATCGAAGAACAAATTAAAGAAATGGAAAAATTAAAACTAAATTCAAATAAAAATAAATCAACTTGGTTGTAAAGATTTAATATTAAAAAAAAGTTACCAATTAAGGTAACTTTTTAATTAGGTGCCAACCTAAGTTTAAATATAAATGAAATAAATTGATATATACAACTTACCTTTTCTAACCCCTTAGGTAAGTATTTTCATATTATACATTAATATTTAAGATTGTGGGGTTTTATCTTTTTCTTGTTTATCTAAATAATTATTTAATTTATCATATAATGTTTTTTTTTCTTTATATCTTAAATTAGAAATAATACAACAACCAAAAATTAATCCAAAAACATTTAATGCAACAAAAAGCAATAAAATACCATAAGTGTTATTTTTAAAACATAATTTTAATCCAAAATAAATAAATGCAGTTATTATTGGCAACATTATAGCAATTAGTAAAGCAATTGTACTAGGTAAATCCATTTTAACTCCTTTGTAAATTAATATTAAAATTATAACAAAGAATATTAAATTATCTATTGTTAAATATTAATTTTGTAATTTTTAAAGTTACATTTGAAATATATCTTTTACCATATCCAATTTTTTCACCAATTGCATCTCCATAAATTGATTCTATTTTTCCGAGATTTATGTAAATATTAAATTTTCAAATTAATATATTATTTTTACTTACATCTAATATATTAATACCACATGCACTATCCGTAGTAAATTCTTCTTTTATACCATAATAACTTTCAGTTAATGTAAATGTATATCCAGTAAGATTATAATTAGATAATACTGTGGAATTATAAGCATATCCAAAAGCAGAATAAGGTTGAACATTAGGAACTAATTTTCAATCTTTAACATTTTTATTTTGTAGATTTGAAAATATTAAATCTTTTAAATCAATAGTTTTACTTGTATTTTCTGTTTTTGCCGGATTAAAACTTTCTGTTGTGTTAAAATTTATACCTTGTTCATTATGTTTATTTTCAATTGTTTCAAAATTATATTCATAATAAATAGTTATGGACTTATAATATCTCTTAAAATCATTAAAACTATAAATCAATAATGTAGGGTCTAATTTTGATGTTATATTTAATACAAAATCATTAGTTTTAATTTTGTTATTATTAAATCAATCATTAGTATTATCATAAGGATTATGCGAACTATCAAAACCAATTAAAGGTATATCGGTTCCTTTATTAATTACATTAAAATTATCTGGATTAATAATTATGGTTTTAGCAATATTTTGTGGACTTGGTGGTAATATTTTTGCTGGATAACTAAATGTAGTTTCCTCACTTTCTTCATATTCATCATGATTTAATTTATACAAAGTCGTTCAATTAAAAGCATTACCAGTTAAATAACCCATATTATTATAACGAAATTGAGCAACTGATATTTCATTATAATCACCTTGATAAGTAAAAGGATTATCACTATAAAATGTATGTCTTTCTTCTCCTTGATGTAATGATTGAGTTACAATTGTATCAATAATATAAGCATAATTTGAACCATCAATAACTCCATTTCCTGTTGGATTTCATTGACAATTTTTATCTTCATTTGTAAAAGGACTTGCTATATCTAAAAACTCAGTATCTTCAGCTAAAATATAAACTTTATTATTTTTCTTTTGTGATAAATCAACTGTACTTATTTGTTCTTTTGTAGTTAATTTCTGACCAGTAGTAGGGTCTCATGGATAAACACTAACTCTATCACTTAATTTCATTGTCATAGCAGTTGTTGAAACATTTGCTCCTAATAATTTACCAATAGTAAAATCATTATCATTTGTAAATGCATTTAAAGGAATTAAACCACCATTACCAATAATACTTTCTAAATTACTTGTAAAAAATGCACTCATAAAACCATTAAAATATAACATTTTTTTATATTGTTGAGCATTTTGAGTAATAACTCAACTACTTCATATACCTAATGTTAAAGCATTTAATAATTTACCAATTAAAGGAATATCACTTAAAGCAAATGGTAATCATTGTTGACTATCATAAGGCATTTGTATTAATGGTGAAAATACTACACTATTAAAATTTAATATTGCTGACATATATTTTTGTGATATTTTTGAATAATCAACAGTTGGACTTCCTATAATTAATCCACTTTCTGGGTCTTTATATTTAAAATTACTTGACATATCAACATTATAATTACCAGTTAAATTATTTATATTTCATTCACTATCTCAAAAGAATTTTGCTTCTCCTACTGATGTACCATTACTTAATCTTGCTTTATCTTTATCAAAGGCAAGCATACCTTTAAAATCTTTTGTTACAAATAAATTATCTTGAAAATTTAATGAAGTTTTTAATCATTCTGTAAAATTTTTAAAATTAGTAAATCCAGTTGGTTTTGCATCCATAATATTATAAAATGTAGTTTCTGGATGACTACTTGTTGTTATTTTATCATTTATACCAGCAATTAAACCACCATTATTTTTAATATTAGTTGTAGATTTTTCATTATTACCAGCAATAAATAATCTTCTTGAAGCAAATACTTTACTTTCAAATATTTCTTCATTATTTTGTTGTATTGGTTCTTGACCTTGAATAATAGGTCTTCCATAATAATAACAACTTGATAATAATTCTAATCCATAACTTTGTCTATGAGAATAACGTACACCAATATCACGCATTAAAGTACGATTTAATGTTACTTTTCCTTGTTGAATAGTTGGGAAAGCATAACCACTACCCGGGCTTGCATATTGTACAAAATCAAGTGTATTTTGACCACTACTAATTACTCTATCATTTAAACTACTAAAAGTTAATACTTGCATACTAAATGCACCATTATAAGGACTATAATAATTTGTTACATTTGAAATATATAATAATTGTCTATCTTGATTTTTACCACTATTACCACCAATATTTTCATTTTCATCATTAAATACACAAAAAAATTGTAAATAATCATCAATTGTAATATGTTGGATAGGTTACACTTTATTGGACACTAATTACGTAGACAAGTGAACAAATTAGTTAAAAGAAAGGAACTATAATTATGGCCAATATTAACTCATATACCGATGAATTTAAAAAACAAATAGTAGCTTTATATCAAAGCGGTAAGTCAGTGTCTTGTCTTGCTAAAGAGTACAATGTTACAAGAGCAGCTACTTATAATTGAATTAAGCAATTTACTAATTCAGGCAGTTTTAAAACTAAAGATAATCGTTCTATTGAAGAAAATGAATTAATTAAATTAAGAAAAGAATTAAAACAGTTACGAATGGAAAATGATATTTTAAAGCAAGCAGCACTAATAATAGGCAGAAAATAGAAATTATTGCTAAAAATAAAGTTAAATATAAAATTCGCACAATGTGTCGTTTTTTAAAACTTTCTAAATCAACATATTATTTTAATTTAAAGGAAAAAGAAAAAAAACAAAATAATATTTATGATGAAGCTGTTATTAGTGCTTTTAAAGAAAATAAAGAAGTTTATGGAACAAGAAGATTAAAAGTTGTTCTAAAAGAAAAGAATATTTATTTGTCACGCAGAAAAATTAAAGAAATTATGAATAAACATAATTTAATATCAAAATACACTAAATTATCATTCAAAAATCATCATAATAAAGTCAACGATAGTCAAATAACCAATATCGTTAATAGAAACTTTAATAATAGGCTTAAAAATGAAGTTATTGTTAGTGATTTAACTTATGTTCAAGTTAATGGTAAATGAAACTATATTTGCCTATTAATTGACCTATTTAACCGCGAAATTATTGGACATAGTGTAGGTACTAAAAAAGATGCATCATTAGTACATCAAGCATTTATGCACTCAAATCGTTGTTTAAAAGATATTCAAATATTTCATAGTGATCGCGGTAATGAATTTAATAATAAAATTATTGATAAACTTTTACTAGCATTCAATATTAATCGCTCTTTAAGCAAAAAAGGTTGTCCTTATGATAACGCTGTTGCTGAAGCAACTTTTAAAACTTTCAAAATTGAATTTATTAATGATAAAAATTTTACATCATTAATCCAATTAAAATTAGAATTATTTGATTACATCAACTGATATAACAACATAAGAATTCACAGCACTTTAAACTACTTAACTCCAGTTAATTATCAAAAATAAATGTCTACCAAAAAATAGTCCTAAAAAGGGTTGCCATTCCATGTTCTTCAAACATTACTAAAGTATATTGTCTTTTTGTTTGTACTGTTTTAAATATTTGATTATTTGGTAAATTACTAAAATCAACACCACTTGTATCATCAATTAAATAAGCATTTCAATAATCTCCAATTTTATATTGTTTTGTATAAAATTCATCTTGACCATTAACTTTATGTGTTTCTTCATTAATTTTACCTTTATTTTTTTGATATATTTTTGTACTATTTTTTCAAATACATACAACTGGAGTAGTACCAGTTAATATTAATTCATATTGTCCAAAATCACTTATTTTACTATTAATTGGTTTATAACCAGTTTCAGTTAAAGGAATTGCTCCATTATTTATAACAAATGGAAATATTTTTCAATAACTACATCTCTTTATTAATTGTTGAGTTTGCTTTAATGCTAGATGTGCTTGTTTCATTAATTGAATTCTTACTGCGTTGTTCATTATCATTTGTATTATCTCCTAAATTTTTATTTAAAAATTTATTTTCATTAATAATATGTTCTAATTTTTGTTTTGCCATTAATGTATCAATATTTTCATATAAACTAATTGCTTCAACTATTGACATTGTTCCATTATTTAATCTACTATTAATTAATTCATCTTGTACTAATTGGTCAACCATAGCAATTGGTATAAATTCAAAACTATAAGGTCTTTCACCAATACCATTTCAATATACTTTTCCATTTTCATCTTTAGAAAAAGTTACTAACATATCAAACATTCTATATAAATAAGTTGTATAATGTGTTATTTTAACTTCTGTTGTTTGCATATCAAATTTATTATTCATTAATGTTTTAGTTTTATTTTCATAATTAATACCATTAAATTCATCATAATCATAACCAGCACCATTAAATATTTGTTTTGCTGTACCATTATAATCAAGTCAATATTCACCAAATTTTGGATTACCTTGTACAATATCAACTCCACCATTACCACCTTTTACATAATTTGCAGTAGTAATATTTAAAAATGCATCTTTAATAATTGATTGAAAATCATCACTTAAATTTAAAGCTTTAAATTTTTCATTATCAATAATTCCATAAAATCTAGTTAAATTTAATATTCTTTCTTTTCTTTTTTGTTTAATAATATGTTGTAAATCTCATATTAAATTTCATACTGGTGCACAATCTGGATATGCATTCATTTGTGTACTATTACCATAAAAATGAATTTGTGGTAAATTTGTAATTTCAACAATTGGTAAATAACCAAATGGATTTTTTAATTCATATTTTTCTTTTAATTGACTTTCTGGTTTAATTTTTGATTTTGTACTACCTAATAAAATTTCTCTATTACCATTAAATATTTCAACTTTTACTTTTGAATTTTCTATTGTTACTCATGTTAAACTACCATTATCACTTTGTTCATTCATAAAAAATAATTCTGCTGATTGTTCTTGTTCATTAAATTTAGCAACACGTGACATAAAACTTGGACTTGGTAAAGTTAAACTTAATTCACCATTTTTAGTTAACATTCATATTAAAAAACATTTACCTAATAATGAATTTTGAATACCAAATTGATATAATTTTTCATTTCATTTATCTTTATCTTTTAATTTATTTAAAAAATTTAATAATTCTTTATTTTCACTTTTAAATAATAAACCTTTACCTAATCATAACATTGTACTTTTATTTGCAATAATTCTAGGTATATCTAATTCTCAAATATCTTCATGTATACTAAAATATTCTGTTGGATTATAATTCATATTATCACTCCTTATTATTAATAAAACTATATTGTTTACCAAATTCAAATTTAGTTTTATTAATTAATAATTCATTATTTATTTGTTCAATTAATCATTTCATATCATTCATTAATGCATAACAATCACTATCTCAAGTATCATCATGTAAATCTAACATTTGTGGTTCATTATTAGCATTATCTATTTTAGATTTAGATAATCATTGAATTAAACTATATTGTCTTTTAGTTTCTGGACAATTATTTCAATCATAACTTAATATATTTTTAATTAATCCAGTAGTAGTAAAATCAATTCTATCTTTTAAATACATTACTGATTTATCTACTGGTTCAAAATTTAATCAATTCATATTTCTTTTATTTTTTTCTACATTTAAAACATCAATAAATGCTTGTCCACCATTACCATAATCAACATAACAAGTAAAACCTTTAAACATAGCAAAATATTTTTGTGCTTCAATTAAATAATAATCAATAATACTATTTGCTAATTCATAAGTATTTTTAAAATACATTGCTGGTTGACCATTAATATTAGCATTACTATGATAAAATTCACTTACTTTATGCGCTCTTCTTCCATTATAATTTTCACCAATAAATCATAATGAAGCAGCAGTAGGATGACCACTACTACTTGTTGCCATACCTATATCTAAACCACCACTTAATCTTTGTACTTGAAAATCTAATTTAGTATTTACTTTATCTAAATATCTTGCAAATATAGCACCTTGTAAAACACTAGGAACTCCATAATATCAACTTTGTGCTTTTATAGAGTCTAATACTTTTAATTCTTCTAAATCATTAATTATATCTTGTGATAAATTATGTTTATTTAATTTTCAATTACTATAATGAAATAATTTAAATTTATTATTATCAATAATAGATTTTATTTGTTCATTTTTTACTTTCATTATTTCTAAATTATAAGGTACACGTTCATTCATATAATTAATATGATATTGATATATATTATCTGGATTACAAGTTGTTATTTTAATTCTTTTTTTAGCATTACCAATAGCAAATGTAATTGCTTGAAATTCTTGTTGTGTAAATTCATTTGCTTCTTCTTCTCATTCTATTGATAAATCAAATCCTTTTATTTCACTACGAGAAAGGCCTTTTAATGGTATTCTATCATTACTATTACTATACACACCCATAACTCTAATAAATGATTTACTACCTTTAAAACGAAAATCTGCTTGTTTATTTGGATATTTTAAAGTAAAATCTTTATAATCTTGAAATCCAGCAGATATAAATGCTTCATATATTTCTTTAACCATATCATTAATATCTTTATTAAGTTTTCTAAAACCATAAATAGCAACTTTTTTATTTAATTTAATTGCTACTGCAAATAATACTGGTAATATCATTGCAACAGTAAATGTTTTTCCACTATATCTAGAACCACTAAAATTATATTCATCATGTGTAAAATCAGATTTACCTAATAATCAATAAACTATTTCATATATAAATGTAAATTCTTTATTCATAATATTATTCTTGCAATTCTTCTAATTTTAAAAGTTGGCCAAATCTTGTAGGGTCACTAACAATAGCAATTGTATCATTCTGCATTTGTAAAGAAAGCATTATTCTACCATTAATATTATCTCAATCCAAAGTTTGAACCTCTTTATTTAATTCACCATATAAAAATTCTTTACACATAAAAGCAAATTTTTTACTACTTGTTTGGCTTTCAAAATTATAATAAATTTTATATTTAGTATTTGATTTAAAAGTATATTTAATATGATTTATATTAACTTTTGTTCCTACTTCTTTTCAATTTGAACCACTTGGACTTGGTTTTGGTGGAATATCTTTTAATTCAATATTAAAGGCATCTTTTTCTAGTAATTTTATATTTAAAGTTTTAGAAATAATATTTAAAGGTAAAATATTAACTTTAATAGTATTTTGTAATTCTTCTAACGAAAATATATTCCCATATTTTTCATTAGCACCTTCTATAATTAATTTAAAATTATTTGCATTTACTACAACTAAATATAAATTTGCTTCAATTCCATCAATTTCTCCTTGTGTAAGAAAAATTTTATCACCAGCCTTACCACCTAAATATTTACCAGTTTTAAATTCTACTATAATTCTTGTATTTACTTGATTAAATGGTGGTTTTTCTCAAGTTATAAGTACCCTATAAAGTTTATCAAATCAAAGTTTAAAATTATTATATTCACGATTATTTATACTTTCACCTATTATTTTTCAATTTTCTTTATCTTGTTTTTTATCAATATTAGTTTTATTTTCATTAATAGAACCAACAACTGTTTTATTAGTAGTTTCTAAATTAGGAATTTCTTGACTTACAGCATTTATTTGAAATGCAATAGGAAATTGTGCTTTTGTATCTTCTAATTTTTTATCTACTTCTTCTTTTTTATAATAATCAGTTAAATCAGTAGAACCACCAATAGCACTAATAGTATTAGTTTTTTCATCAATCTTAATATTTTCACCAGCAGTTAATTTATTTTGTTTTTTATCTAATAAATTATCAACATATACTTTAGTAGTAGCATCACTTAAAAATGTAGGTGTACCAACATCAATAATTCTTTTACCATTAACATCAATACCTTTATAATCTTTTGGTTTAATAAAATTAGGATTATCTTTATCAATTTCTCATAATGAATGACTATCACTTGATTTAATACCAGTAGTATCAATATCAAGTACTGAACCCATAATGTTTTTTGGATGAGTAATAGTAATTTTAGTTCTATCATCACTACTTTTAATATTAGTAAATGGTACATAAATTTCTCATGGATTTTGTTCACCACCATTACCCATAAATTTTTTAAATCAATTTTGTTTAGGTGAAACATCAAGATTAAAACCTTGCATAGTTGGATATTCATTTATTTCTTTTAAATAATTAAATACTTGTGGAACAATATAATAAGGATCTTCTGGATTATTTTGTGAATAAGTAATGCCACCTTGACCAATACTTGCTTGACCACGTGCATATTCAACACCTTTACCTAATAAAAAATTAACATAATGAGTAGTTGCCGTTTGAATATTATCAGTAAATTTAGTTGAATTTATTTCTGGTCATTTTTTTGAAATAGTAAAACCACTTAAAAAATCAATATTACTACTTGCAATTTCTATTGCATATCTAATTTCACTATCTGGTGTTGTAACTTCATCAAATAATGATTTATTAAAACCTTTTCAATTTTTAAATTCTTCAATTGTAATAAACATTAATGGGTCTTTAATAGCCATAATAATTTACTCCTTAATGTAAAATAAAGGGTATTTAAACCCTTTAAATTTTAAATTTAGTTACTTTTTTCTTATCTTTTTCAGATAATTCTTTCTTTTTAGATTTTTGTGCTATTACAAAATTATCTATTTGTTCTTGTTCTACATTAAAACTATCAAGTAATTTAGCAGTTGATGTAGTTTCTAATTGTAATTGAGAATTTATTTGTTTAATATTTGCTTTAATAAATTCTAATTCTTTATTATTTTTTAATTCTTTTGCTAAATTTGATTGTTTTGATTTTTTAATAAATTTTGATAAAAATAATAAAACAATAGTAACAATTACTCCACTAGCAACTGCTCCACTTAATACTGCTGATATTACTGTTGTAGATAAATTCATTTTTTATTCCTCCAATTGTATTTTATTTGAATGTTGTTTACATAAATGACATTCTTTTTTATGTTTTCTAATATGTTTATATTGATATATTAAATATGGACTTGTAATAATAATTGGTATAGTTATTAATAAATATTTAATTAATTTTCCATAATTACCTAATTTAGTAATAATATTTAAACTAATATGACCAAACATAGGAAATAACGTTAATATTAAATGGTCAGGTCAAGTAAAATTATATTGATTAGTTTGATTATCAATAATTAAATTAGTGATTGGATGAGTATAATTACCTATTCCCATTGATATTGGTATTTTAGGTATTAATCAAGGTGTTATTGTAAAAAATAATGTTATAAACATACCAAGACTATGACTAGTTATTTTTAAAATATTTGATATTAAAATTTTTATTTTATCTATATGAGTACTATTTTTATTAAATCAAATCTTATTTAATCTTTTATATTCTTTATTATCTTTACTTAATGGATTAATAGTATTTCATATACCAATTGGTTTAATTGGTTTATCTAATTCAATAATAATTACCACCTACTTTCATGTTTTATAAAAATTAGAATTTCTTTTAATTTTTATATATTTATTTGTATGTAAAGAATTTTTTAATAATTGTTTTCTTTCATATCTTCATTGTGTACTTCCAATTTCATTTTTAGATAAAGTTTTATATTCTTTTAATTTAAAAAAACCTTTTTCTAATCTATTAATAAAATGCATAGTTTTTTGTACATTAATATTATTAGGATAAATTACACTAGTATCTTGTGAACCATAATATTTACCTTTTTTTGCTAATTCACTTTTAACATATTTTCTTAATTGACTTGGTAATCATTTTCTATTTCAAAATTTTCAAAATATTGTTCCAGCACCAGAACCATTTTTACCTTTAGCTTGTGTCATTAATATTCATATTTCTTGTGGAAATGTTGGATAAGTATATGGACCATATCATATTTGTCTTTTATCATTATCACTTTGAAATAATGTTGTTAAAGTTCCAATTTTTAAATTTTTATTATCAACAATAAATCTTCCTTTTTTAAATCATGAACTTGATAATACTTCTCATGCATTTTCTGGTATTTCTTCTTCATTTTCTTTAAATAAATTATTAAATTTATTAACATAATTTTTAACAGTTCTAATTTCTGTTGACATAATAGAATTTTTAAAACTATTTATTGGATTTTTAAATTTATTAATTTCATTTTGTAATATAGATAATTCACTTGGTTTTAATATACTTGTTAATTTTTTAAGTATATTTGGATTAAAAACACTATATGGTTGATGTATTTCTTTTTCACTAATATTTTCACTATCAAATACTGCTTTTAATGATTTATTTTTATAATAAGTTTTTAAAGCATTTATTAATGCTAATTTAATATCATTACTTACTAAAGCATTGTATATTCATTCAATAATTAAAGGATTCATTATAAACTCATGTGATTATAATCTCAATTTAATGAAGCATTATCATGATTTAATGGTACTTCGCTCATATTATCACTACCATAATATTGACTTGCAGTTTCACTATTAATAGTAAATCTATTATCATTAATTAATCTTGCAGTTTCATTATTAAATGGTGTTTCTTGCATTTCTTGAATATGATGTGTTGTTTCCATAGGTAGTAAATTATGAATAATTTCACTTGCACCAGCAATTATGGTAGGTACTGCATAAGCATTCATAAAATCATTATTAATACCCATAGCAACACCACTACTAATCAAACAACCACCAGTTGCCATATTTGCTATTTTACGTATAGTTTCAAATCTATTTGGGATTAATTCAGTTAATCCACTAATAAGATTTGAAATACCATAAGCATTTAAAGAAAAATATGTATCTCAATCCATTAAATGATTATCAGTCCTATTATTACTAAATAATAAATCATCTGGAAATGGATTAATTGGTGTTGTAGTAGTTATTGGATTTTCTGTTGGATTAGGATTAATATCATTATTAGTAAATTTTGCATAATTAACTAAACCAATTGTTCCTAAACCTAATAAGATTTTTTTACTACTATTAATTAATTTAGTTTTAGTATTTGGTCTTTGATTTAAATTTCAAATATCTAAACCTAATTTTTTACCAAATAATAAACTATTAATTGAACCTAATACTGGATTTGCAATTACTTGACCATAATAAGCACTTGTACCTATCATTGCACTTAAAGGACTAATTGAAGAACGAATTATCTTTAATAAAGTATAATTATTTAATTGTATATCTTCAGAAATTGGCATTTTCATTAACTCCTTTTAATAAATTAGGTTGTTTTTCTATTTTAATTATTACTTTACCTTCACAATGTATATTATCTCCAACACATATTGCATAACTATCATGTACATCACTTACAATAAAATAATCATTTCTTAATTTAGGATATTCATCTAATAAAATTGCTCTAATATCATTACTTGTAGTTAAATCTGCTGGTTTTGGTGAATAAATAGTAATACGTGCTTTTTCATTAAAATATTTATAAATATATTCCATAATTATTTTTTAGAAAATTTTAATTCTATTTCTTCAATATAATCTTTATCATTACCAGTCATAGTAGCACTTGTTTTTGTAATATTACTAAATATTGCTTTACCTTTTTCATAACCACGATTACCAGCATTTATTATTGCAGTTTCTAATTCATCATTAGTTGGTGTATCACCAGCCATAGTTATTTTTCCTAAATTTTTAAAATAAATTAAATCATTTAAACTAATTCTAAAATCATCAAAATCAGCAATTTTAAATGTTACTGGTGATTTTTCTCTTTCTGCTGGAGTTAATTTAATTCAATTAGTTCAACAACGTTTTTGTGCTTCTTTAATTTCATAAGCAGTTGGCATTTTTTCCATAATAATAAATGATAATCAACCACGAATTGCTGTTGTTATACCATAAAGTGCTTTACCTAATGTTTTTTGATTTAATGTATTATTATCAATTAAATTAACAATTTTTTGAAAACTATTAGGTTGTGCAAATGCATTTCTATGTACAAAAACTCCTAATACTTTTTTTAAATCAAATGTTTTTTCTAAATGTAAACCAGTTTTAGTATCTTTAACCATATCTTTATTTAAAAACATATGTTTATATAAAAACATACCAAATACTGATTGTTTATATAATTGGCCACTTGCTACAGTATCTGCAGCAATTTGACCATAATTTAATCTTAAATATGCTTTTGTTAATTGTAACATTGGAGTAAATCCTAATGCACCAATAAAATCACTTACATTTGTACCAATTTCAGTTTCAGTTATATTTCCTAATAATTCATTCATTTTATCTCCAATTTGATAAAATGCTGATTTTGCTGTATCTTCTGTCATTTCTAACATATTAATAGGAATTACTTGTGATTTAGCAATACAATAATCTTTAATACCTTGTAAAAAAATACATTCTTGTATAAATAAATAATTTCTTAATGCACTTTCTGCTCATATTGATAACATATTTGCTTTTAAAGGAATTGGACTTGACATAAATCTATTCATATCAAAATCTTCAGTTCTTCAATCAATAACTAATATTTGGTCTAAAATAACACTAGTTGTTCTTAATGTTGTTCATTGTTTATTTGTTCCAACTTCAACATCATATTTTGAACCTCAACGTAAACGTTCAGCAATACGGTAATATGCTTCTACTGCTCCAGGTATTTCACTTATTTGTTCTGCAACTGCACTTGCTTTTAAAAACATCATACTTTCATCATTATAAAGTATACCTTTTACTTGTGCTTCCATAGCAGTTAACATTGCTTTATTTCCATTATTACCACCAGTAATTAAACCAGTTGGAACTTGTGGAATAGCCATAATATCTCTCCTTTTGAGAAATATTTAATTATTTACTAAATAAAAATTCTAAAAATTTAATCATTTCTTGTTTAGTTTTTGCACCAACAACTTCTGTATTTTTTAATAATTCTTCATTTTTAGATGTAATATTATTATCTAATTCAAAAAGTGTTTTTGGATTAAAAAACTCTTGTTTAGATTCTTCATTTTTAATAATTTCTTGTTTTTTAATTTCTTTATTATGTAAATTATTATTAAATATTTCTGCATAATCTTCTTTTATTTTATTTAAAGCAGAATGTTTATCAAGTTCTTTATATTCAGTATTAATTAATGATTTAACTATTTTTAATTGTTTATCATTAAAACCATTAAATAATTCTTTTTCTTGATATTCATTAACTTTATTTTCATATTCTTTTAATTTTGTTTCATATTCATTTATTTTTGGTTCTAATTCAGTTTTAGTATTTTTATAAACAAAATTTCGGTGTTGTTCTAATAAATTTTCCAATTCTTCATTAGTATAATTTTTACTTTTATCTCAGTTAAAGTTTTCCATATTTAACTCCTAAACTCACAGAATGGCTACTGTTTCCTTAATATTAATTATATCATTTTTATCCTTTAAAATAAAGAAAAAAACCTATATTTATTATAGGTTTCTAATCATTATTTTCTATTTTTCTAGGTTCACAAATATTAATAATTATATTACTTTTTGAGTTATTTTCTTCAAAATTATTTTGTAAATCATCAAATTCTTCTGGATGACATTTTCTTAAATATTCTCATTGATATTTTGGGTCTTTCATAGTATTACGTAATAAATAATTAGCAATTTTTTGACATGCTTTATCATAATCTTTCAAGAAATTTTGTTGTCATTTTGTCTGGTAGCGTCGGCAATCAAATATATATTTTCTATCAATTCCTAATGCTAAATTTAAACCAGTTTTTGTCATTCTAGTTGGCACATTTTTATTATCTCTAAAATATTCATTTATCTTTTCTTTATAATTTCCTAATTCTTTTCTTTTTGCTGGCATATTATCACCTTTTAAAATCATTATTATTGTTAAGTATATTATAACATTTACTAATGTATCTATATATAATCATTTGTAGTTTAAAGGAAGGAATAATAATATTATGATTTTAATATCCGAAAAACTTGATAATTATCAACATAAAATTAATCATGAAAAACAAATGTTATTAGATTATGATAATAAAATATTAAAATATGATAATGATTGATTTTTAAATCAATATGATAGAAGTAAATATAAAGTAATAAAACGTAGAAAACATTTAATAAAAAGTGAATTTGGAATATCTTATTTACCATTACGTACATATAAAAATAAATTAACAAATGAAATTATAACTCCAACAAGAACATATATTGATATTGATAAATATAAAAATTATACAAATTGAGTTAATAAATTAATAATATTGAATGCAGATTTAAATAATATTACATATCCTATAATTAAACATAATTTAAAAATAAATATATCTTTATCAACAATTTGTAGAAGAGTAAAAAAAACTAATATATTTGTTCAAGAATTACCAAAAGAAAAAATAAAAATATTACCAACTGATTATATTTATATTCAATCAGATGAATCATATAATAATTTAATTGATAATAATAAAAAAAGAAAATTTAGACATAGAACAGTAAGTATAAGTACTGGTTATGATTTAAATAAATCTACTGATAATAGACATGTTTTAGAAAATAAATATATTTTTGTTTTATCAACTAGAAAAGGTCAAAGAATTACTAAAAAAGAATTTGGTAAATCTATAATAACTAATTTAGATAATATTTTTATTGGTTATACTAATGAAAATTTAAAATTAACTGGTGATGGTGCTACTTATCTTAAATCTACTGCTAATTATTTAAAAATTGATTATGCTGTAGATAAATGACATCCATTACAAAAATTAAAACAAGTATTTATTGTAGGAAAAGGTAAAAGAACAAAAGAAAATAATAAAAAATTAAATTATGCTTATTATAAATTATTTTTAAATGGTTGTTATTATAAATTATTAGATTATTTAAAAGAAAATAATGCTGATGAAAAAATATATGAATATTTTAAAAATAATAAACAAGGAATTAGAAATCAAAATGCTATTTGAAATATTGGTTGTAGTGCTGAAAGTGATGTTTATCATTTAATAAAATCTATATCTAATAATAATGCAAAAATTTATTCAAAAGAAGCATTTTTTAATTTATTAAAATTAAAACAAGCAAGAATTAATAAATTAAAAGTGTTTGTTTAAATTTATAAAATTTAATAAATCTAAACCTAAATAGTTAGGAATTTTTATTTTATAAAACTTGACATTTACCCTAAATAGGGTTATAATATTCATAACAATTAATAATTTATTTTATCTTTTATTTAAAGAAAATTAAATTATATCCACATTTGAAATACGTCCCTAAAACAACCATATCACACTCTTTAAAAGCATAATTACTATTTAATTGATTAAACTTAAAAACATCATCATAATAACAACGATAACTATATTCATTAAGTACTTTAATAGGAATAGGACTTACTACTCTACCTTTATGTTTTTGTGCTAAACAACAAGCAAGAGCAGATTTACCAGTTCTTGGAGGTGCAGAAATAATATAACTACCTACACGTTGTAATATCTTTATATTTTTTCTAGTTATTAAAAATGGATACAATATTATTAATAATAAAAGTCCTAAAAGAACATAACCATATCAAGGCATTATTTCAACTCCTAACCAACTAAAAACCCAACTGCTTTTAAAAATACTCACAATGTTAAAACTTGTTCTAAACCACTAGTAAAATCAACATTTAAAACAGAACTAATAGTATCATCAAAAATACGTCTCAATAATCCGTCAAGTTTAGTAAAAAACTCTCTTAATGGTTCTACTGGTAAAACTTTACCAACAACGCCATAAAGTACTCACCTAAAAGAATTACGCAAATGACCAAAAACATCATATCAACTAACACGCTCATACTCAGGATTAAAAGGACTATTTGGTGGTACTGGGGTTACTTTCTCACTTGAAAAAATATTAATTTGACCAAAATTTAACCGTGGTGACATATGTGAAAATGAATCACCATGAACATCAAAAAATACTGTTAAATGTCTTAAATTTGGAACACGAATAGGCATAGTAACAAAATTATATAAATCTTGCTGATAAATATCATTATCAACCTTACCTTTAAAAACATACTTTGTATCACCAACATTATCTAAAAAACTAAAAACAAAATTAGCAGTAAAAGTTTTAAAATATTCATATTCAAAATAAAACATAAAACCTTGAATATAAAAACTTAAAGGTTTATCAATTTCAAAATTTAACTGTGTTTGAAAATTTATAACTCTCCTATCAGCATTAACAAAATTCAAACGATTAGTATTCTTTTCTGCAACATAATTATGATTAAACATAATACGTGAAAATTCATCCAATTGTTTTCTATTAAAAGTATAAACACCAGACCCCATATTTATCTCTTGTGACGGAACACCAACTGTATCACTATAATAAGAACATATATAAGTACCCTGATTACCAATAAATTCACCACTTACTAATTTTAAATCCGGTTGGTCAACATCAAAATAAGCAGAATTTCATGGAATTGTTGCTCAATCATCAAAACTATGGTATTTAACATGTTTAACCATTTCTTTTGTAATATCATAATTAACAATATTAGGGTCATTTGAAGCAATTAAACTAGTTGGTGCTTGAACAGAAGTATTTACAACAAAAAATAATTTTGCAAACTTAAATCACATAATTATTTACCAAATAAACATTTTAAAATTCACCATGAACCATAAAACAAAACAAATCCAATAAAAAACTGAGTTCCATAAATTACTAAATTTCATAAAATAGTAGTAAAATCATCAACTGGATTACCTATAAACATAGTTCAATAGTCAACTATACATTGATGTATTTTATTGTAAATTTCTAAAACACTCATACTTAACACCTACCCAAACAATGACCTAAAAACAAATTTAATAGCACGATAAATAAAATTAAAAATACACCCAATACCAATCAAAAAGTCAAATTAAACAAAATATAAACTTCATTAGTAATATTTGGTTGATTTAAAAATATTTGAATATCTTTACTAGAAAATATAAAAATAAAATGCAATATACTAAAAACAAAATTAGACATAATTAATCACCAATACCAAAGTCACGAGTTGAACTACCAGTAAACTTATTACCGCCAGCACCACCTTTAAACTTACCTTGTTGTTTATTTCTTGTTTTTACTTTTTCAACACGTCTTTGATAACTCTTAGCAATTTGTTGACCAGTACCAACACCCAAAGAAACAGAACTTTTACCAATAAACTTAACAGCATATCCTAACCCTAATGTTGGCAACATCAACTCGGGTAAAATAACCCTAAATGCAAATCTAAGCAAAATCAAAAATATCATTAACGTACCTAAATTAAAACCTAAATCACCAAGTGGAAAACTAAAAAACTTCATAAAAATTGAAGCAAATAATTGCATAACGGTTGTAATAAAAGGTATAAACATAATTTCACTCCTAATGTCTTGTAAATCTAAATAATCCTAAAATTAAATAAAATACAAAACTAACATTTATTAAAGCAAGAATAGGCAAAGGTAAAGTGTATAAACTATCATAAAAGAACGACTTAATAAAAAGTGTCACAGTATGTAATCCAGCAAAAGAACTTAAATACTGCATATAAATAGTTTGTACCAAAGTATTAACAACTGGTAAAAGTCTACCTAATAAAGGTAAAACAAAAACCAAACTAAAAAATAACTTTACCATTTGCTTACTTCCTTTCTAATTACTAATGTGTTCCATGAATAATATGTCCCACAAATTGTTTGATAAACACTAATACCATAAATACAATTGAAATTAACACTGGTCAATTTGTAAGTGTTCCACCATCGCCAGTTGTAAATACTCAACCAAAAATATAAGTAAAAGCATTTAATAATTGTTGGCCAACACCACCAATCATATTTAATAATACTGATAATCCAGCGGGCATATTAATCACCTCCTTTCTCTAATTCTCTTTGTTGTTTTTCCATTTCTAATTTACGTTTCTTCTTTTCAAAATCTTTACGACAAAAAATACAATCAGGCTCACTATCATTCTCCTTTATATGTTTTCTATGTTTATATTTTTCTATACCCTCACGTATTCAATTTCTACAAAACCAAAGAATTAAACAAAAACCACCAATATATAACGCATATTTTATAATTTCTTTAAAATCCATTATTTAAAACTTCCTTTTTTTCTTTTTTTTAAAAAATCAATTAAACTAAATAATTCATAAACAATTACTAAAACAAAAAGTAAAATATTAATTCCTAAATCTAAACCAATAAAAAAGTCAAAATTACCATTTATAATATTATGTATTTCAGCAACAGTTCAAACCATAGAAAAGAAACCAACAATAAAACAAAAAACATGAAATTTAGAAGTGTCATACCACTTTTTTTTAATTTCTTTATTTTCCATTATTTTTTACCCCCTAATAAAAAATCATCATAATTCATATTTTCACTTAATCTTTGGTCAAAATTTCTTTTTGCCTTTTTCTTATGCAACTTTTGTCTTGACATATTTTTTCATTTATCTTTTTTCATAAAATTAATTCACTCCTTATAAAATAAACGTTTTTATTGTTTTATTTTGTTTATTAATCTTTGAATTTTCATTATTAATTTCTAATAATTTATTTTGAAATTCTAATGTTTGTTTTAAATCTTTTATTTGATTATTTAAATTTTCAAATTTTCTTTCTAATTTTTGTTTTTCATATCTTTTTCTTTCAACTTTTAAATCATTCTTTTTACTAAATTTATTTTCTTTTCTCTTAAAAACTCAATTTGTTATTTTAGTTTTAATATTATTTCATGGAATACCAATATAACCTACAACAATACCAATTAAAATAGATACTGGTTTAATTGCAACAATTCCTAAAACTATAATGCTAGGAATTAATCCTAAAAATATACTAAATGTAATACATCCAGTTAATGCCATAAATTTTAAAATTCATCACATATATATTTTCACTTTAAACACCACCTAGTGTATAAGAATAAGAATAATCCCAATTTAAACTTGCTCTATCTAAATTAATATCCGACATACTATCATCATTTAAATCAACATCAACCATACCATCATCTGTACTTTGATAATTATTAACACTAGCATTAATTAATCTTGCTCTTTCATCAGTAAACACTTCTTGTAATTCTGTATTATTATGTGTATTTCCTAATGGCAACAGTAAAGTATTAATAATCTCACTTGCACCAGCAATAATCGTAGGAATAGCAAAATAATTATTAAAATCATTATTAATACCCATAGCAACACCACTACTTATCAAACATCCACCAGTACCCATATTCGCTATTTTTCTTATATTTTGAAATCTATTAGGTATTAACTCAGTTAAACCACTAATAACATTTGCTATACCAAAACTATTTAAAGATATATAAGTATCTCAATCTACAAAAGATTTATCAATTACTGGCTTAGGAGTTGGTATTGGAGTAGAAATTGATGGTTCAGTTGGACATGGTGGTCAAAAACAAGGTTCATCTCTTAATAAAGACACAGACTTATTTACATACTGAACAAACTTAGCATAATTAATTAAACCAATTGTTCCTAAACCTAAAAATATCTTTTTATAACTATTAATAACTTTATTTCTAGTAGTTGGTCTTTGATTAATATTCCATATATCAATTCCTAACTTTTTACTAAATAACAAAGAATTAATACTTCCCAAAATTGGGTTTTTTAAATATTGACCATAATAAGCACTAACTCCTACCATAGCACTTAATGGACTTAATCCAGTTCTTAATATTTTAGTTAAAGTATAATTACTAGTTTGTTCTAACTCATTAGGCATAAATAAAACTCCTTACTTTTATATTAATAAGGAGCATATTTATACTAATTTGTATAACATGGGAGCAAAGTACACAAAAAAGTATAAATATGCTCCCTATTTAGTTTTTAATTTTCTTTTTGTTGTAATTGTTCTTTTTGTTTAACCAAAGCAATATCTAATATGCAATTTGGACAATAATATTTTCCAGTATATAAATTTTGTAAAACTCTTTTTGGACAAATAATTTGGTCACAAAGTTTGCATACATACATTGCTAAATGAAAATGTTGTTCACAAGCGCAATTATTAATTTTTGACATAACTTAAATCCTTTAAATAATTATTTAATAATTACCCTATAATAAATAACTATTTAGTTTTTAAATTATGTATATCAATAATTTTTGCTTCTCATGTTATTTCAACATCATAATAAGAACCAAGACTTAAATTCATTTTAGAAAGTTTAGTATATAATTCACTATCATGTAAAACTCATTTATCCTTAGACTTTTCACCAGTTGATATTTTAATACCTTTATCAGTAACATAAAACGGCGAAAAAGTAAGTACATCATAATTTTTGGACTTACCACTTTTCTCATCTTTAATTACTTCATTACTTCTAATTTTTGTCAATTGACATAAAAAATACATCTTAACCTCCTCGACAGAGACTTAATTAAAGTCAGATTAATAATGCGGGTAATTAACATTATTAATTATAATATAACATAAAAAAATAAAAAAACAACAAAAAAACGCCATAAAGAAAAATAATGTCTGTCGAGGACACAATAAATATCTTTATGACAATAACCATTATATATATATATATATATATATACAAGTATTTTAACCAAAATTTTATTTTTAATTAAAAATAAAAATACTATAATATTTATATAAAAAGGTGGTGATAAAATGCAAAAATGTGATTGTTATTATGTTAAAAGAAACAATGGTTTAAATGAAAATGATTTTGATGAAAAAAAGTTCAATAATATAAAAATATGAAAATAATATAAATCCTGTAAGTAATGAAAAAACACAATTACTCAGAAATTTATGTGAAAAATACTCTAAAAATAAAATTTAATGTAAAATTTTCGGTATAAATTTAATTGCATTCCTAAATCTAATACTATCAATTGAAAGATATTCATCATAATCTTTAAAATTATCACCAAAAACAGTAGTATCAAAACTACCCCCAAAAAGTATAGTACGACCTAAATTATCAATTTTCTTTTTAAAAAATTGTGTATGTAATGCATTAACAGAAGCGTCAATTAAACGTTGATATAACATTATCTTTTGACCTTTAACTACTTTTGGATTAGAACAATTACGAGAAAAAGCATAAGCACGAACACCCAAATCATATTGATTTTGAGATTTTATATCATTTTGTACTTTTACAACATATTTACTTAAATACTTAACTATATTTTCATTAGTACCTTTTTGAACAACTCTTACATCATTAAAACCAAATGGTCATCATTGTGGTAACATACTTTTATGTATTTTTCTATTAAATAGTATATGAAAATGTATAGCACCACGTTTTTGATATTCATAAACATACATATATTTTAATTCACCTAAATATTTAGAACGTTTAGGGTCATTTCATCAACGCTTTAAACGTTTAAAGAATATAGCAATATCATGTTTTGCTTTATTAATATCTTGCATATTATCAGCATAAGTCAAAGTAACAAAACTTAAAACTTTTGAATTATAAAAATTATGATACGCTTTATGTATTAATTTTGTTTTAGTCCGAATTGCATTATTACGTAATTTTTTATCATTAATCCCTAAATTTTTAATACCAATTTCATTGCGCTTATTATTTAAAATAGCACTCATAGGCAAAACTATATTTTTAACATAAGCACCATAATAAACTTTTTTAATATAAAAATTTTCTTGCATATATAAAAATCCTCGACAGTATTATTAATTTTATATATTTTTACTAACAAAATAATCATAACACAAAAAACAAAATAATTAATAAATTATCTTGCGGTGAATTGTGATACTTAATAAATTTATAATAATATTTATTTAAAAAAGAAAAAACTCCAAAAAGGAGTAGTAAAAAACATAATTTTATTAAATGGGGCGACTGACGGGATTCGAACCCGCGAATGTCAGTTCCACAAACTGATGCGCTAGACCGCTACGCCACAGTCGCCATATTAGTTTCTATAAGTAAAACCGTTAAATATTATACAATAAATTTATCATTTTTTAATATTTTTTTTCATAAAACTACAAAAATAATCATCTAATTTTCATATATAACAGTAACAATAATAAAAAAACAATGCTACTATTAACAATTAGAACACAATTTAAAATTAATAATTATGGTTAATTATTAATTTAAATACTCTTAAAATAAAGTTTTATGCCCTTAATAAAAAGCATAAAAATGTAATAGATAATATCTTATTAAATCAATTTATTAATCAAATTTTATTAACAATACTAACTTACAAGTAATTTAGATACTAATACTTATGATTAAAAATTTAGCAATATACTGATTCCTTTCTCAATTAATTTTAATTAAGAACACCAAAAACAAAACAAATACCCTGATTTACAGATTTAAAAAACATTTAAAATTGGTATAATTTATATAATTTTAATTTATATATCTTATTAATCTTATTATTAAAACTTTGAAAAAGTTATAATATGCATTTTTATGTATCAAAAAATATTATTTTTAATAAATAGCAAAATATATATAATAAAAGTTTAAATAAAATTAACTTTAATTATATTTAGGGGAAAAAACATGAATAATAGTTTAAGTATAGTTACTAATACTATTTCTTCATTTCAAACCAATGAAGAAATAGTTAATAAACAATCTAAAAAAAGAAAATGACAAGAATATGAACAAAAACCTGAAGTAAAAGCAAAAAAGAAAGAATATAGACAAAGACCTGAAGTAAAAGCAAAAAAGAAAAAATATGATCAAATGTGATACCAAAAAAATAAACAAAGAAAGAAAAAATATGATCAAAAACCCGAAGTAAAAGCAAAAAAGAAAAAATATTATCAAAGATCCGAAATAAAAGTAAGAAAGAAAAAATATGACCAAAAAAGAAATCAACTTATTAAAGAAAAAGAAAGAGAATTGCAATCTGATCATGTTTCTAGTTCAAAACAAATTTTTGGGAAATGTTTAGTAATCTGTGTAACTTACAAAAATAACTATGTTTAATTAATTCTAGTAAATATAATTAAATGACTAGAAAGAGTGAGTTACAGATGGCTAAAAAAGATAACTTTAATAATAATGATCCAATATCAAAAGCAGTAGATTTATTACTAGAAAATACTGAAGATTTAACAACAGTTTTTAAACCTGGCGGTTTATATAAAGAATTAACAAAAAGATTAGTTGAAAAAATGTTGAATTCTGAAATGCAAAATTATTTAGGATATGAAAAAAATCAACATAGTACTACTGAAAATGCTCGTAATGGTACAAGTTCAAAAAAATTAATAACTCAACAAGGTAAAATTGAAATTGATGTACCAAGAGATCGCAATAGTAATTTTACTCCTGTAATAGTTCCTAAAAGGCAAAGAAGATTTGATGGTTTTGATCAACAAGTTCTTTCCTTGTATGCAAAAGGAATGACATTATCTGACATTAGAATGCAGTTGCAAGAGTTATATCATGGTGCTGATATTAGTGAAAGTGTTATTAGTCAAATTACTGATGATGTTATTGATGATGTTAAAGCATGACAAAATCGACCATTAGAAAGTATTTATCCTATTGTTTATTTTGATTGTATAGTAGTTAAAGTACGACAAGATAAACGGATTATTAACAAATCAGTTTATATAGCATTAGGAGTTGATTTAGAAGGCAAAAAAGATGTTTTAGGATTATGAATTAGTGAAAATGAAGGTTCTAAGTTTTGATTATCTAATTTCACAGAAATGAAAAATCGTGGCTTAAATGATATTCTTATTGCTTGTAGTGATAATTTAACAGGCATGTCAGAAGCAATACAATCAGTTTATCCTAAAACAGAACATCAATTATGCATTGTTCATCAAATTAGAAATAGTTTAAAATATGTTTCATACAAACATCGAAAAGGTCTAGTTGCAGATTTAAAACCAATTTATAGTGCATGTAGTGAAGAACAAGCAATGCAAGCTTTAGAATCGTTTGAAAGTAAATGAAATAAACAATATCCTCAAATTACTAAATCTTGATATAAAAATTGAGATAATTTAATGGTTTTTATTAGTTATCCAGTAGAAATCAAAAGAGTGATTTATACTACAAATGCTATTGAATCTGTTAATAGTCAATTACGAAAAATCATCAGAAATAAAAAAGTTTTTCCTAATGATATGGCAGTTTTCAAAATATTTTACTTGGCAATTGAAAATATAACAAAAAAATGAACATTGCCTATTCAAAATTGAAATACAGCAATTGCTCATTTTATGATAAAATTTGAAGACAGAATTAATCTAAATTAGTAACTTTGTAAAACAAAGATACACAGATTATTAAAAAGCCTCAATTTTTGATTTAAGTAATTTTAATTGTGATGATGTATATGATGAACAAGTTATAAAAAATGCATTAAATAATTTAGAATTAGATCAATTAAATTTATTAGATAAAGCTATTGAACAATTGTTAGTTAGTGAAAAAATAGCACAACAAAATGTTGAATGAAATAACAGTATTGTAGTTACAAGTAACTTAGATAGTGATATTTATGATTATAATTTATCAACCGGACTTACTCCTTAATTAATTTTAATTATTAATATATTTTAAATTTAAATTAAGAATTTTTAATTAAAAAAAATAATAGTGAGTATAAGAAAAAATAAAAATGATAAATATTATGACTCTTGTTGCAAAATTTTTAATTAAATTTAATATTAATAACATTTAAAATTAGTAAAGCTAATTCATATACGTTTATTATTGTGAATAATAATCATCAATAAATGGAATTCTTCAAAAAATTTCTGGATGATAAGTATAAGATATAAGAAATGCTAACAATCCTACACCAATAATAAAGAAAAATATATCTTTAAAATCAATATGGTATTGACGAAAACGTGTTCTTTTACCTTGTGGATCATAACCCCTTGAATCCATAGCGTACGCTAAATCTTCTGCTTTTTGAAATGAAGAAACTAATAAGGGAATAATTAATGATACTAACGATTTAACTTTTTCTTTAAAATGACCATTTTTTAAATCTACACCACGTGATGCTTGCGCTTTTAAAATTCTACCGGCTTCATCTAATAATGTAGGAATTGAACGAAGAGCAATAGAAATAATCATTGAAATAATATGTACTGGAAATTTAATTAATTTTAATGGTAACATTAAATCTTCTAATGCTAATGTTAAATCTAATGGTTGTGTTGTGGTTGTTAAAATTGTTGTAATTAAAATCATTAAATAAATTCTAAGAGCAATATAAATACTAACAAATATAGCTTTATATGATACCTTAATACCATGCCAACGTCAAATAATTCCAACATTAGGGCCATCAGTTAAAAAACAGTTAATTATAAATAAAATAAATGCCATAAATAAAATGGGACGCATTAATTTTAATAACATCATAAAAGGTAATTTTGCACAAAAGAAAATTGTTATGACAGTAAAACCAATAAGAGCGTAACCTTCAAAACCAGTATGAAAAAAAAGTGAAGCAATTAAACAAATTAAAACTAGTAATTTAATTCTTGGATCTACACGATGAATGATTGAATTTAAAGGTAAATAACGACCAAAACTAACTTTCATTATTTATTACTCCTTACTTTTTATTGCTATTTTTTTTGGATAATATTTTTGATAGCTGGTCAATTAATTCTGAATCACTTCTAGCAGTAATTTTTGATGTATCAAATCCTGCTGCTTCTAATTTATATAAAAAACTATAAATTTTTGGTGGTTCAATTCCGGTTTCGGTAATTAATTTTTTATCTCTAAAAATAGTAATTGGATCTGCTTTTTTATAAATCTGTGTATTATGTAATACAATAACTTCATCAGCAACCATTAGTACATGATTCATATTATGAGTTACTAAAATAATAGTTTTGTTTTCTTTATGATTTAAATCATAAAATAAATTAATTAATTCTTTTTCACCATCGGGATCAAGTCCTGCTGTTGGTTCATCTAAAATTAAAGTATGACCTTGTAATGCCAAAATACCAGCAATAGCAACTCTTCGTTTTTGACCACCAGACAAATCAAACGGACTTCTTGATAAGTATGTTTCGTCTAATCCAACCAAATTAATATATTTTTTTGCTAACTCTCGTGCTTTATCTTTTTTCTCACCAAAATTAACTGGTCCAAACATAATATCTCGTTCAATAGTTTCTTCAAATAACTGATATTCGGGAAATTGAAAGACTAAGCCAATTTGTTTACGTATTTTTTTAATATCACGAATTTTTTTTTGATTAGCCTTAATAATAAAATCATTAATGGCAACTGAACCTGCCATTGGAACTAATAAACCATTAATATGTTGAATCATAGTTGATTTACCACTACCAGTTTCACCAATAATAGCAACTATTTTTTGTTCAACAATTTCAATAGTAATATCTTTTAATGCTTGATATTGATAAGGGGTTTTTGGAGAATAAGTATAACTTACTTCTTTGAATTTAATTGACATAAGCTAGAAATCAACTCCTCTTCACTTAATGTTTCATTAATATTAATCCCCTTATTTTTTAAACCTAACGATACTTTTAAAACAAAAGGAATATCTAAATGAATACTTTGTAAAAACTCTCATTCTTTTAATATTTCAGATGGAGTTCCATAACGAACTAACTTACCTTTATTCATAACAATAATTTTATCGGCATTAATAATTTCATCCATATCATGAGTAATAGAAATAATAGTTTTATTGCGTTGTTCTTGTAATTTTAACATAATTTCTTTAACTTCTCGTTTACCTTTTGGATCAAGCATACTAGTTGCCTCATCAAAAATAATAATATCAGGTTCTAAAGCTAAAACTGAAGCAATAGCTACACGTTGTTTTTGACCACCAGATAATCATAGCGGTTCATGATCTAAATATTTTTCCATACCCACTGCCCTAGAAACTCTGTCAATAATTGCTGGCATATCACTGGGTTCAACTAAATGATTTTCCAAGCCAAAAGCAATATCATCACGAACAGTTGAACCTATAAATTGATTATCAGGATTTTGAAAAACAATACCTAAGTGACGACGTAATTGTTTAATGTTTTTATTAGTAATTGTTTCACCAAATAATTGAATTGTACCTTTTTGTTTGTGTAAAACACCAATAATAATTTTTGAAAGTGTTGACTTACCACTACCATTATGACCAATTATAGTAATATATTCACCATGATTAATATCAAAACTAACATTATCAACAGCGTTATTGTATTCTGGTTTATAACGAAATTCAACATTTTTTAAACTTAATGAAATTTTAGATTTACTCATATTACTTCTAACTCCATTTTAAATATTATGCTAGTAAAATTATAACAGTAATTTTATATATATCAATTTATAATTTATAAAAATTATAAAAAAAGAGGAAAATGAACAATATCTGTTCAAAATTGAAGTAAAATTATTGTTCATTTTCTAATAAAATTTAGTTTATAAATTAAAGTTATATAAATTTCTATTCTATAAAATTAATGTAAAGAAATATCCGGATTTTTAGAATTTTCTTTTAATAAAGAATCATTTTTTGTTACTTCTTCTGTTGATTTCAATAATTTGTCACTTCAACTTTTAGATGAGCTGGGTACTGCTGATGAAGTTGAAGGTTGCGGATCATTATTTGAAATATTATTTTTTGATAATTTTTCTAGTTCTTTTTTAATATCTTTTAATTCTCGTTTTTTTTCTTCTATTTTTCTTGTTGTTTTACCATGATTATTATAACAACCACAGCTCATAAGTAATCAAAATTTATTTCAAAAATCTTTTAATTTTTCAGCTTCTAATTTCCTAATTTCCGCTTCTAAAGATTTTTCTTTTCTTTGATAATATACTAATGTAAGTTTTTGTTTACTACCTCTATAAAGTTTAGTAAATGGTTTATATATACGTTTAAATCATGGTTTTGCATTTTGCTGAGTAGAAGTAACATTTTCTTCTGGTGAAATTATTATTGATTCTTCTAATGAATTATTTTTTATTCGTTTTAAGACATCTTTTTTTTCTGTAATTTCTTTGACAATTTTTATAGAAGATTTTTCAAGCCTACATATTGTCAAAAGTAAACTTAAAATTTTTGAATTAATATTTGCTTCATCTATAACCACTATATTTAGTTTATGCTGTAATTCATATATTTCACAAATTCTCTTGTTTTTTTTGATCTCCAATTCTGCTATTTTAACTTCATTTTCTGTTTTTTTATTTGAATATAATTTATGATTTGCTTTTATTAATTGTTCTTTATTTTCTAAAATAATTTGTTTATGTTTAAATTCTTCAAATTCTAATAATGTTATTTCTTTCTCTTTTCTTTTTAAACTATCAGATAAATTAGCAATTTTTAATCTTACTTCTAATATTTCATTTTCTTTTTCTTTAATCAAAAGATTCACATTAGTATCATCATCAACTATGGTTTCTTTTAATTTACCTATTTCTTCTTCCATTTCTTTCTCATTTTTTTTGAATTTTTCTAATTCATTTATTATTTCTTGTTCATTTTCTTTTAATTTTGTTATATTTTCTTGTATTTGTTGTTGTTGCTTTTCTTCTACTTCAACTTTATTTTCAATTTCTTTTCTTAAGTTTTCTAATTTTATTAAATCTTTTTCTTTAAACTTTACCTCTTTTTCTTCATATTTAATATTTTTTTCTTTTTTTTCCTTTAATTTATTTTTAATTTCATTTAAAGCTATCTTAAGTTTTTTAATTTCTTTACTTAAACCTTCTTTTTCATCATTAATATTTAATTTTAGTTTTTCTCATTTTTTTATTTCTTTTTTTTCATTTTTAATTTGATTATCATTTTCTTTGATTTCTTTTTCAAAGGCTTTAATTACTTTTTTTATTTCTGAACTTTCTTTTTTACGGTTTTCTTGTTTAGTAACTGGCATCAAAATCTTCCTTTCAAAATAAAAAAAATCGATTATTTTTTTAAAAAAAAATAATGGATTGAAAACTATATTTAGTTTTTCATCTATATTATATATAAACTTTATTGAATATATATTATACTTGCTAGATAACACTTTTAAATTTTTATAAAATATTTAAGAATTATTAAAAAAGTTTATTTTTAAACACTAAAATCTTGTTGTATAAGAAAAAGTATCAGTAATTAAACTATCTGGAAAATTATTATTAGATTCTCAAATTATACTGTCTACATCACTTGTATCATCATTACTTAATAAGGAAACAGTATCAACCTCATCATAATAACTATTAGTATCAGATATATTATTATCAATAATAACTTCAACAAAACGTTCAAATTTAATATTTTTACTTAAGAGATAATTTTCTATTAAATTCATTATTTTAATTTTATCTTTTCTATTACTTTTTTTCACAATTAAATCATATGCAGTTAATCCAGTTTTATCTTTTATTGTTAAATCAATATTAGGTATTTGTAACAGTTCTTCTATTACTTCAAATCTAGAATAAAGAACTGCTTGATGCAAGGGAGTATATCCTAAATTATTTTGTATATTTATTTCAGCACCTGCGTTTAATACTAATTTTAATAATTCAACATTAGATCTTAGTACACAATCATGAATTGGACTATCTCCTTCAGTGTCCTTAGAATTAATTTGATCATAAGATAAAATAGAAAGCAATGTTTTTACAATTTCTTTATAATTTTCAACTAAAATTTTAGTTCTACTGTCCTTTATACCCATATCATTATTTGATATAAATCTAAAGTAACCTAATGGATTAACTCAAGGCATTCCCTCTTTAGGTAAGCCCGTTGTGTCAACACTAGCACCTATAATTGCACATTGTAAAGGAGTACCAATTTTTTCTGCTACATAATTTATTAATGATTGATCATTTAATTTTTGTATTAATAATTTTACAATATCTACATTTCCAAAAAGTGTTGCTATATGGAATATATTTCATCCTTTAATTGAATTAATATTTCAGTTAGGATCTAATGATTTTCATAATTCATTATTAGTAAACAATAAATTAACATTATAATTATTAATTAAAAATTCAATAACTTCATTATCAAATTCACCATATTTGATAAAACGTTTGGCAGCATATTCGAAAGCACATTCAATAGGTGTTTCTCCATTTTTATTTTTATTATTAATTAATTCTTTATTAATTGATAATAAATATTTTAAAATATCAATTTGACCATTATTTGCAGCAATATGAAAAAGATTACTCTCATTATCAATTATTTCTTCTAAACTAATAATATTAGTTAATAATTTTATACCTTTGATATTTCCTTCTTCAATTAATTTTTTTGCTAATGCAAAACTTAATTTACTTTTAAATAAAATTGAATCATTAACTTTAAATAATTTTATTAATTGTTCCTTTTCATCATTCATAATAAGAAAATTAGCACATCTATAACTAATATTAATATGATAATTATTTACTATTATATTTTCTAATTCTTCTAAAAACCATTCTAGCTTTTTTAATTCTGCAGAATCTTTTAAACTATCTCCATCTTTAGCATATTCATAGTTAATTAATCTTTTGGAATGGCAACCCTTTTTAGGACTATTTTTTGGTAGACATTTATTTTTGATAATTAACTGGAGTTAAGTAGTTTAAAGTGCTGTGAATTCTTATGTTGTTATATCAGTTGATGTAATCAAATAATTCTAATTTTAATTGGATTAATGATGTAAAATTTTTATCATTAATAAATTCAATTTTGAAAGTTTTAAAAGTTGCTTCAGCAACAGCGTTATCATAAGGACAACCTTTTTTGCTTAAAGAGCGATTAATATTGAATGCTAGTAAAAGTTTATCAATAATTTTATTATTAAATTCATTACCGCGATCACTATGAAATATTTGAATATCTTTTAAACAACGATTTGAGTGCATAAATGCTTGATGTACTAATGATGCATCTTTTTTAGTACCTACACTATGTCCAATAATTTCGCGGTTAAATAGGTCAATTAATAGGCAAATATAGTTTCATTTACCATTAACTTGAACATAAGTTAAATCACTAACAATAACTTCATTTTTAAGCCTATTATTAAAGTTTCTATTAACGATATTGGTTATTTGACTATCGTTGACTTTATTATGATGATTTTTGAATGATAATTTAGTGTATTTTGATATTAAATTATGTTTATTCATAATTTCTTTAATTTTTCTGCATGACAAATAAATATTCTTTTCTTTTAGAACAACTTTTAATCTTCTTGTTCCATAAACTTCTTTATTTTCTTTAAAAGCACTAATAACAGCTTCATCATAAATATTATTTTGTTTTTTTCTTTTTCCTTTAAATTAAAATAATATGTTGATTTAGAAAGTTTTAAAAAACGACACATTGTGCGAATTTTATATTTAACTTTATTTTTAGCAATAATTTCTATTTTCTGCCTATTATTAGTGCTGCTTGCTTTAAAATATCATTTTCCATTCGTAACTGTTTTAATTCTTTTCTTAATTTAATTAATTCATTTTCTTCAATAGAACGATTATCTTTAGTTTTAAAACTGCCTGAATTAGTAAATTGCTTAATTCAATTATAAGTAGCTGCTCTTGTAACATTGTACTCTTTAGCAAGACAAGACACTGACTTACCGCTTTGATATAAAGCTACTATTTGTTTTTTAAATTCATCGGTATATGAGTTAATATTGGCCATAATTATAGTTCCTTTCTTTTAACTAATTTGTTCACTTGTCTACGTAATTAGTGTCCAATAAAGTGTAACCTATCCAAATTTTATTGTTATTTTTGATCCTTTAACTACAAAAATTCCTGTTGGAGTAAATTTAGAATGATTAAGTACTCTTTGTTCCTTAGTAAGATTTTCTTCAACAATACCTTATGCATTAGCAATAATTATTTTTTTCATGTTTTATTCTCCTTTATTTGAGATAAATATTTAAAAATTACTATATCTAATAAATTTCTTTACAAAAATAATTTTAATTATTGACTGATATTTTTTTGATAATTATTGTTTTAAATACAAATAATCCAAATACTACCCCAATCAAATATATAAGTTTTACTTTTTATTAAAGAAACTAAAAACTCCTTATAAAAATAAGGAGTTTTAATTATAAAATAAAACTTACATATATAATATAACATTGAAATAATAAAAATACCATAAAAAATATTTATCAATAATTGTATTAAAAAATACAATTTTATTTAAAATTGTCAACCATATAAAAAAGAGAAAACATAAAAATGCTTTACTCTTTCCAAAATTTTCTTGCTTTAATATTTTTAATTAAACAAAAGTAATTAATACCATTGGCGCATTATCACCAGTTCTATTATCTACTTTAATTAACTTTGTATATCCACCTTTACGGTCTTTATATCTTTCAGCAATATTGCCAAATAATGTTGGAATAACACCATCCTTTGGATGCTCTTTAGTTGTAATTTTACGTAATTTAGCAATTGCCATTCTTCTTGAATGCAAATCACCACGTTTAGCTAATGTTACTAAAGGTTCAATAAATGTTTGTAATCTTTTTGCTCTTTTTTCTAACAAAACTAATTTTCCATGAACAATTAATTCACTTGCTAAATTACGGATTTCAGCATCTACTTTAGCACTATTTCTTCCGATATCGTTAATATATGACATTTTTTCTTATCCTCCTTCTTAGTTTTTAATAGAAAACTCTAAATTATGTTTTGATACACAATCTTCAATTTCTTTAATTGATTTTGAACCTAAATGTTTAATTTGTTTAATTTCATCTAAACTTTTACTTACAATATCACCCAAAGTTTTATAACCATCACGTTTTAAACAATTGTATGAACGAACAGTTAAATTCAATTCTTCTAAGGCTTTGTTTAAATCATTATTTTCTTGCTCATTAGTAATTGAAATAACTTCAAAGTTTTTAACATTATCATCTAAATTAACAAAAAATTCAATATGACTCATTAAAATTTTAGCTGCCATTGCAATAGCTGATGCTGCTTTAACTGAACCATTAGTTTGTACACCAAGAATTAATTTTTCATATTCAATACCTTTTAATGTTTTAGTTACAGGTTCAATTTTATAATCAACTTTTTCAACGGGTGAAAAGTTTGAATCAATAGCAATAATGCCTGAACTATTAGCAATTTCTTTTTTATTTTCCTCAAATGAAGAATAACCACGAGATTTCTTTACCATTAATTCCATTTCAAAAAGAACATTTCTTGAAGTTGTTCGAGCAATAATTAATTCTGGATTAACTACTCTAACATCAGTTGGACAACTAATATCTCCAGCAGTAATATCTTGTTCACCAGTAATACTAATTTTTAAATTAGCAATTTTTTCGTCCTTTTGAATATCACCATCAAAGGCTAAAACTAAGTCCTTAACATTTAAAATTATTTCAGAAACATTTTCAATTACACCTTTAACTGCAGTAAATTCATGAGATACACCACTTATTCTAATTGCATATACAGAAATACCTGGTACTGAAGATAATAATGTTCTTCTTAAGGCATTAGCTAAAGTTGTTCCATAACCACGTTCTAATTGACTCACAATAAATTCACTGTAATTAATAGCACTATTTTCACTGTTTAAACTAAATTTTGGTTTTAAAAATTGTTGTTCCATGTTTTATTTTCACCTACTTTATTTTCTTGGTTTTTTTGGTGGACGACAACCATTATGAGGGATTGGTGTCACATCATTTAAATCTTTGATTTCAAAACCTACTGCTTGTAAACTACGAATTGATGGTTCTCTTCCTGGTCCTGTTCCATTAACAAAAACACTTAAAATTTTAACTCCGTGTTCCATAGCAGTTTTACCTGCAGCTTCAGCTGCTAACTGTGCTGAGTGAGGAGTTGATTTACGAGTTCCTTTGAAACCTACTGCTCCAGCACTTGATCAAGCAATAACATTACCATTAAGATCAGTAATAGTAACAATAGTATTATTAAAACTTGCTTTAATAAATGCTTTTGCTTTAATAAAATTAGGATTAACTTTAATTTTTTTCTTTACTGTTGTTTTTATATTCATTATTTTTTTCCTCCTAATTAACTTGCTTTTTTCTTGTTAGCAACCGTTTTACGTGGTCCCTTGCAAGTTCTTGCATTAGTTTTTGTTGATTGTCCTCTGGCTGGTAATCCTTTACGATGACGAATACCACGATAACATCCAATTTCCATTAATCTTTTAATGTTTAAAGACACTTCACGTCTTAGTTCACCTTCAGTTTTATATTTCTTTTCAATTAATTGACTAATTGAACTTAATTCTTTTTCTGTTAATTCATTAATTTTTTTAGTTTCTTCAATTTTTAGTTCTTTTAATATTTCTGAAGATTTGCTGCGACCAATTCCATAAATTCTTGTTAAACCAATTACTGTATGTTGATTACCAGGAATATTTACTTGCGCAATTCTTCGACTTGCATTGTTAGTATTTGATGTCATATTTATTTTTCCTCCTTAATATTTCTATCCTTGACGTTGCTTATGTTTAGGATTTTCACAAATGATTACATTACGTTTTTTACGTTTGATTGGTTGACATTTGTCACAAATTTTTTTAACTGATGCTTGTACTTTCATCATTTTCCTCCTGTTAAACTATTAGTTTTCTTTGTTTTCATCATCTTTATTTATCGGTAAATGTGTAGTAGCCATTCTGTTACGAAAAGTAATTCGTCCTTCAGTTAAATTATAAGTTGATAATTCAACTTTTACATGATCACCTTTGATAATTTTAATTTTATGTGTTTGCATACGACCCGATGGTCTTACAATAGGAGTAAAGTCATATTCATTCAACTTTACTTTAAATCTAGCATTAGGTAAGACTTCTATTACTATACCTTCACATTCAATAGTACTATCATTAGTTTTTTTTACTTTTTGAACTTTGGGTTTAACTACTTGTTTTGGTTTAGCCATTAATTACATTCCTCATTATTTTTTTGATTTTCATTAAGTATTGTTAGTACTTCACATCCATCATTAGTTACTAGGATAGTGTGTTCAAAGTGAGCAGTTTGTTGTTTATCAGCAGCAACTACTGTTCACTTATCACTTAAAACCAGAATTTTATCAGTTGTTGTTTGAACCATTGGTTCAATACAAATTGTCATTCCTGACTGCAATTTTATTCCGGTGTTGGGCTTACCAACATTAGGAATAGCTGGGTCTTCGTGGAGTTTTTTACCAATACCATGCCCAGTATATGATGTTGGTAAATAAAAGCCTTCGCTTTCTACATAAGTTTGAATGGTGTTACTAATATCACCAATTCTAACTCCTGGTGCAATAATTGCTATTGCTTTATTTAATGACTCTTTAGTCACATTAATAAGTTTTGCTTGTTCTGGTGTTGGTTTACCACCAACACACATTGTAAAGGCAGCATCTGCATGATAACCATTAACAGCAGCACCAGCATCAATTTTCACAATATCATTCATTTTAAAAGGTTTATCATTAGGAATGCCGTGAATTAATTGTTCATTAACTGAAACACAAATCGTGGCAGGAAAACCATGATAATTTAAAAAAGAAGGTATAGCATTATTTTCTTTAATAATTTGTGCTGCCACTTTATCAAGCATTTTACCAGTTATTCCAACTTTTATTATCTTTGCTAACTCTTTATGAATAAGTGCTACAACTTGACTAGCGGCTTTGATATTTTGAATTTCACTTTGACTTTTAATGCTAACCATTATTTTTATTTCCTTTTAATGATGATAAATATGATTTAATTTGTTTTTTAATATCACTATTATCTTGGTTGGCATCCACCGTTCTTAACAGTCCACGTTCTTGATAAGAATCTACCAATGGTGCCGTTGCTACTTTGTAAGTTTTTAAACGATTGATAATTGTCTTTTCATCACTATCATCAATTCGTTTAATTAATTTTACCCCATCATTATCACAAATACCAGTAATCTTTGGTGGTAGGAAATTAAGATTATAAATTGCTTTACATTGAGGACAAGTAACTCTTGAAGACAAACGTTTAATAACTGTTTCTTCATTAATATCTAGATACAATACCATTGAAAGCGTTTCATTCAAACTTGTTAATACTTTATCTAATGATGCTACTTGTGAAATTGTTCTTGGATAACCATCAAGAATAAAATTATGTTTAATATCTTTTAAAGTATTACTAATAATCTCATTTGTAATCTCATCAGGAACATATTGACCCTTATTAACATAAGTTTGAGCTTTTTTACCTACTGGTGATTGTTTTGTGATTTCATCACGAAACAAATCACCAGTTGATAAATGCATTAAATTATATTGTTCTTTCAGAAACTGTGACTGTGTCCCTTTCCCTGATCCTGGTGGACCTAAAATAATTAAATTCATCGTTACCCCCTAAGACCATAAGTGTTCTTTAACATCTTTGTTTTCCTTATAATTTAAGAATGAATGTTGAGTAATTCGTCCCTTAATTTGTTTTGTTGTATCTAGTGCTACTCCAACCATAATTATTAATCCAGTTCCACCAACTGCTAATGAAGAAGGTAGATTAGTAAATTTAGAAATTAAAAATGGGGTTACTGCAACAGCAGTTAAGAAAAAGGAACCAATTGTACTTAAACGATTTAACATTCTTTTAATATAAATTTCTGTTTCCTTCCCTGGCTGAACGCCAGGAATATAAGTTCCTGATTTTTGAAAATTCTTAGCCATTTGTTCGGGATTAATTTGCACTTGTGCATATAAAAAGGTAAACATAATCGTCATTATAGCAAAAATACTAATTCCCGGCCACGACTGTAAAGATAAATAATTTCTAGCAAAATTAGCAAAACCACTATTTTGATCAACAATTTGCGCCACTGTCATTGGAGCAGTAATTAGTGCCGAAGAAAAAATAACAGGAATTACTCCAGCTGAGTTAACTTTTAAAGGTAAATAAGAACTTTTATCACCCTTTAAAGTTAAACCACTACCAGTTTGTTGAATTGGTAAGTGTCGCTCTGATTCACTAAAGAATACAACAACAAGAATAATCAGTAGGAAGGCTGCAAAATAAAGAGCAAATTTTAAAGCCCCTTGAAAAATAACACCATTATTAGTATCTGGTCCTACTCAATACTTAAAAGTTGAAGCTAAGTTAAATGGTAAATTAGCAGCAATTCCACCAAAAATAATTAGTGAAATTCCATTACCAATACCACGATTAGTAATCTGATCAGCCATTCATAATGATAACATTGTCCCTGCTAGTAAAATAGCTGGAATCAATACATAATAGAAAACTTCTGGTCCAGCTGCTGCCGATCCCGAACTTCAATCAACACTAATAATATGTTGAGATTGTAAACCAAAGATTGTGGCAAAACCTTGCATAATAGCAAAGGGGACAGTTAATACTCGATTCATTAACTCTAATTTTTTCTTACCTTTTTCTCCTGATTTAGCTCATCTTGTTAAAGTAGGGAGAACATCAGTTGATAATAACTGCACAATAATTGATGCAGTAATGTAAGGTGACACTCCAAGTGCAAAAACAGAAAATCTGCTAATAGCACCACCACCTAACATTGAAATTAAATTAAAGAATTCAATACCACTACTATTACTGCTACTTAAATCTTCATTCAAAGTTACTCCTGGAACTGTAATAAATGCTCCAACACGAAAGATAAATAAAATAAAAATGGTAAATAAAATTCTAATTATAACTTCTTTATACTTTTTTATTAATTCACGGGTTGTTGTGAACACTTAGATCACCTGCGCTTTTCCTCCGGCTTGTTCAATAGCAGTAATTGCTGATTTTGAAAATTTATGAGCTTTAATTGTTTTTGGTGTTGTTAATTTACCTTTACCAAGAACTTTAATACCATCTTTTTTACTTCTAATCAATTTTAATTGAAATAAAAGTTCAGGTGTTATTTCATGCTCTTTAATTAAATCAATTTGTTCTAAGTTAATAATACTATAATTGGTTGTAGTAAAGTTAGTAAACCCTCGTTTTGAAATACGACGATATAGTGGTGTTTGTCCTCCTTCAAATCCGGGTCTTGTTCCACCACCGGTACGGGCATTTTGTCCTTTTGTCCCTTTACCAGCCGTTTTACCTTTTCCAGATGAAGTTCCTCTACCTAAACGTTTAATGTCTTTACGAGAACCTGGTGTTGGTTTTAAGTTATGTAATGTTGTTTCCATAATCCACCTCTAACCATTACTACGCTTAGTAGTAAGATTTTTATTTTTTATAAAATATTCTGCTGGTTTAACATTGCCAAGACCTGCAATTGTTGCTCTAGCTAAATTAATTTTATTTCTAGATCTAAATGCTTTTGAATAAATATTATGAATACCAGCTAATTCTAAAATATCACGAGCAGATCCACCAGCTTTAATTCCGATTCCTTCTTTAGCTGGTTTTAATAAAATTTCACTTCCACAATATTTACCTTTAACTTCATGAACAATAGAATTACTGTTTTTAGTTATCGTAATTGTTGTTAAATTTTTGTGAGCAGCTTCAATTGCCTTTTTAATTGCATCAGGAACTTCATTGGCTTTAGATATACCAAAACCAACTACTCCTTTACCATTACCAATAGCAACAGCAGCAGAGAAACGCAATCTTCTTCCCCCAGTTGTTACTTTGTTAATTTTTCTGATTCAAATCACTTTTTCAATAAATTCACTTGGATTTTTTGGTTTACGTTCAAAATTTTTACGTGGTTCACGAACTTTATTTTCTTTTTTATCGTGGCTATTTCTTGGTTGTGATGAATTAGTATGTCTAATTTTATTTTCATTACCAGTAGGATTTTTTACTTCTGCTTTAACAGAAGGTTTTGCTACTGATTTTTGAACTTCAGTATTTTCTTTATCATCAATAATTGTTTTTTTATTTTCTAAACTCATACTTTTAATTCTCCTTTTTTAGAATTCTAATCCAGCACTACGCGCTGCTTCTGCGAATGCTTTCACTTTACCATGATATAAATATCCACCACGATCAAAAACCACTTTTTTAATTTTTTTCTTAATAGCTAAATTAGCAATTGTTTCTCCAAGTTTAGTAGCAGCATCTATATTGCTTTTTGATGCTAAATCTTTAAATGTTAATGTTGATACACCAATAATTGTATTTGAAGCAGTATCGTCAATAATTTGAGCATAAAAACTATTATTAGATTTAAAGATATTTAAGCGTGGTCTTTCACTAGTACCCATAATTTTACTACGAATACGATAATGACGAACTTTACGAGCTTGTTGTTTATTAATCATTTTCTATTCTCCTTAAGTGCCAGTATAAGATTATTTACCTTTACCAGCAGCTTTTCCTTCCTTACGACGAATGTGTTCATTTTTATATTTAATTCCTTTACCTTTATATGGTTCTGGTTTACGGAATTTACGAATTTTGGCTGCAACTTCTCCAATTAATTGTTTATCAATACCACTAATTTGTAATACTGTTGGTTTAGGAGCAACAATGGTAATTCCTTGCGGAATTTCAAACTTAATAGGATGAGAATATCCTAATGTTAAATTTAAGATATTAGCTTGGACAGCAGCACGATATCCAACACCATTTATTTCTAATTCTTTCATGAAACCTGTTGATACACCAACTAACATTCCATTAATTAATGAATTAGTTGTTCCGTGAAGTTGTTTATTTTTTTTGTTATCATCAGGTCTTGTTGTAGTAATTGTTTTTTTCTCTTCATCAACGTTAATTTTAATAACATTTGGTAATAGTTTTTTTAAAGAACCTTTTGCTCCTGTAACAGTTAACAAGTTACTTGCATCTAGCGTTATTGAAGTATTTACTGGAATGGTAAGGATACGGTTACCAATACGTGACATATAGTTTCCTCCTTATCATACATAAGCAAGAACTTCGCCACCAAGACCAAGTTTTTTTGCTTGTTTATTTGTCATAATACCTTTTGATGTAGAAATGATTGCAATTCCATAACCATTTAACACACTTGGTAAGTCTTCACATTTTGCATACATTCTTAATCCTGGTTTAGATATTCTTTTTAAACCAAGAATTGGACTTTTACCAGTATGAACTAATAAAAGTTCTAATTTAGGTTTGCTAGGATTTTCTTTAGTAACACGATATTTTTCAATATAACCATTTTTTTGCAAGATATCGGCTATCTTAACTAGTTGTTTTGAAGAAGGTACACTAACTACTCGATGTTTACTGCTATCCGCAGCGCTAATAGCATTACGAATAACTGTTAAAATATTACTTATTGGATCTGTCATCATAATTATATACCTCCTATCATGATGCTTTTCTAATACCAGGAATTTGTCCTTGGTATACTAAAGCGCGAAAACAAATACGGCATAACATAAATTTACGAATAACCGCATGAGGACGGCCACACTTTTGACAGCGTGTATATGCTTGCGTACTAAACTTTGATTTACGGGCTTGTCTTACTTTTAATGAAGTTTTTGCCATCTTATGCCACCTGCTTTCCTTGTTTTTTAAACGGTAATCCTATTTTTTTTAATAACAATAATGCTGTTGCATTATTTGATGTTGTGGTAATAATTGAGATTTCCATACCACGAACTTTATCTACTTCTTCATAATTAATTTCAGGAAAAATAATTTGTTCTTTAATACCAACAGTGTAATTACCATTTTGATCAAATGCTTTAACTGATAAACCTTGAAAATCACGAATTCTTGGTAAAGAAATTGAGATAAATTTATCAAGGAAATCATACATTTTTTCGCCACGTAATGTAACTTTACAACCAATTGGCATTCCCGCTCTTAATTTAAAGCCGGCAATTGATTTTTTCGCTTTAGTGATAATTGGTTTTTGACCAGTAATTTTTGATAATTCAGATACTGATTTATCAATGGCTTTTGGATTACTACTTGCATCTCCAACACCAATATTAATAACAACTTTTTCAATTTTGGGTACTTGCATTATTGATGTAAAATTTAATTCTTTTTGCAATTGGGGAATAATAGTTTTATTATATTTTTCTTGTAAACGATTCATTTTTATGCTGTTACTCCTTTATTATCGTAATTCTGTTTCAGATCTTCGTGCAATACGAACTTTTTTGCCATCTTTATCAATTTTGTACCCAATTTTTGTTACTTTTTTATCTTTTTTACCATCAAGGATCATTACATTAGAAATGTGAACACTAGTTTTTACTTCCACAATTCCACCTTCTTGATCATTTTGAGTAGGTTTTTTATTTTTCTTAGCAGTAATACCTTCAATAATAACACGATTTTTTTCACGAAGTACTTGGATAATTGGTCCGGTATGACCTTTATGCTTTCCTGCAATGATTTTAATTTGGTCGCCTATTTTTAATTTAGTATCAAGACTAATAACTGGTTTCTTTTTGCTTGCCATTTATTTCATCCTCCTAAACAATTTCTTCTGCTAAAGAAGCAATTTTATTATAACCACGCTCTTTAACTTCACGAGCCAAGACACCAAATACTCTAGTACCACGTGGCGTTTTATCTTCTTTAATAATTACTACTGCATTATCATCAAATTTTACACAAGAACCATCATTACGTTTTACACCAAATTTACTACGTACGACAACTGCTTTAACAACTTGTCCTTTTTTCATTGCACTATTAGGTGTTACTAATTTTGCTGAACAAACAACAATATCACCAATTTTAGCAAATTTTTTAGTACTACCACCCAAAACTCTAATAACCATAACTTCTTTAATACCAGTGTTATCAGCCACATTGGCTCACGATAGATTTTGTAACATCTTTCTTATCCTCCTGGTTAATTAAGCTTTTTTATTTGTTTTAGATTCAATAATCTTTAACAAACGGAAGCGTTTTAGAGCTGAAAGTGGACGAGTTGAAATGATTTCAACCTTGTCACCAATTTTAGCTTGGTTAGTTTCATCATGGGCATGATACTTTTTAGTTGACTTAAAACTTTTATGGTACATTGGATGTCGTTTTGAAGTTTCAACAACAACAGTAATTGTTTTATCATTTTTGTCAGAACTTACAATTCCAACAAAAGTTTTACGTTGTTTGTTTGTAATAATATTTGTCATTATTCTTTGTCCTCCTTAGCTGGTGTTACAGTTTTCTTAACTGTAGGTTTTTTAGATGGTTTTTCTACTTTAGTAGCAGTAACTTTTTTAACTTCTTTGTTTGATGATTTTGCTTTAGTTGTTTTTTCAGTAACTTCTTTTTTAGCAATTTTATCTGATTCTTTAATAACTTCTGATTTAGTTATTGTTTTAACTTTAATATCTTTTTTATCATCAACTTTAGCAACTTTTTTAGTTTTTTTGCTTTCTTTATTTTCTTCTGGTAATACCATTTTATTAATATGTAATGGTTTGATTTTTTCACCATTATTAATTCTGATAGTTAATTCAGTTTTAATACGAGCAATATCCTTACGAAGATTATTTATCATATGCGGAGTTTCTAGTTTACCTAACGAACTTTGAATTCGTAAAGCAAACAATTGTGCACGAAGAGTTTCTTCGTCTTGTTGTAATTCTAAAGTTGATTTATTTTTAATTACTTGCATTTCCATTTGCTTCACCCAATTCTGTTGTTAAATTTTTAGCAACCTTTACTTCTTCTGTTGGTTTTATTTCTCTAGTAACAATTTTACATTTGATTGGCAACTTGTGCATTGCAAGACGCAATGCTTCACGTGCTGTTGCTTCATTAGGATATGATACTTCAAACATAACTGTTTTTGCTTTTACTACTGAGACTCAATGATCAATTGAACCTTTTCCTGAACCCATACGTACTTCCGCTGGTTTTCTAGTAATTGGTAAATGTGGAAAGATTCTAATTCAAACTTTTCCACCACGTTTCATGTAACGTGTCATTGCTACTCTGGCTGCTTCAATTTGTCTTTCAGTAATGTAAGAACCTTCTTCAGCACGAAGTCCGTAAGTTCCAAAAGCAACTGTTTTACAACCTTTTGCAGTTCCTTCATAACTTAAACGGTGGACGCAAGAGTGTTTATATCTCTTAGGTATAGCCATCTTACTTTACCTCCTTACGTGGTTGTTGTGGGTAATTATTTCGGCGATTGTTATTATTTCTTTGATTATATTTTGAAATAATTTCAGGTTGAGTTGAGTCAGTTCCTGATAAAATTTCACCTTTATATACTCAAACTTTAATACCAATTTGACCAAAAGTTGTTTTTGCCTCAGCAGTAGCATAATCAATATTACTACGTAATGTTGCTAGAGGAACACTACTTTCTGAATAACCTTCAACACGTGCCATATCCGCTTCACCAAGTCTTCCTGAAACACGAGTTTTAATTCCCTTTGCTCCAGCACGAAGTGCTTTACGAATTGCTAATTTTTGTGTTGTACGATGTGACATACGATTGCTTATTTGTTGTGCTAATGTATTAGCAATTGTTTGCGCATCAATATCAGGATTTTTAATTTCAACAACATTAATTCTAATACCTATTTTACGATTTTTAATTGTTTTACGAATTAATGTTGTTAATACTTCAATGTTTGAACCGCCTTGCCCTAAAACTGAACCAACACGAACACAGTGGATAAATAAGGTAATTTGTGATTTAGTTCTTTCGATTTCAATTTTAGAAACACCAGAAGTTTTTAAATGCGCAAATAGTGCTTTTCTAATTTTGTGGTCTTCTAAAATTCATTTTGCTAAATCTTCATTACTAGTTGCATATCAACGTGATTGTCAATCTTTATTGATACCATATCTTAATCCATTTGGACTAACTTTGTGACCCATATTACTTATTTACCTCCTAATTATCGCTAACCACGATAGTGATTTTGCTTGTTCTTTTTAAGATTTGATATGCTCTACCATGAGCACGGGGCATAAATCTTTTCATAGTTGGACCTTCATTTACAAATATTTCCTTAATACGTAATTTGTTGGCTTCCATTCCATAGTTATTAGCAGCATTAGCAACTGCTGAATTAATTAATTTTATAATTGGCTGTGCTGCGCGTTTTTTTTCATGAGCTAGAATTACTAGAGCTTTGGCAACAGCATTATCACGAACTAAATCGGCTACTAAACGCACTTTTCTTGGACTAATGCGTAATTTATCTAAATGAGCTTTTGCTTCCATAATTTCTATCTCCTAACGCTTTTTCTTGTCAGAACCGTGACCACCAAACTTACGTGTGGGTGCGAATTCTCCTAATTTATGACCAACCATATCTTCTGTTACATATACAGGTAAATGTGTTTTGCCATTATGTACACCGAATGTATGTCCAACAAATTGTGGGAAAATTGTTGAACGACGAGATCAAGTTTGAATAATTTTTTTTGATTTATTTTTATTTTGAGTTTCCACTTTGTTTAATAAATGACTATCAGCAAAGGGTCCTTTTTTTAAAGATCTTGACATATATTACTTTCCTCCTACTTTGTTGCATTTCTTCTTCGTACAATTAATTTATTTGATGCTTTTTTACTATCACGAGTTTTTAAACCTAATGCTTTTTTACCTCATGGTGTTACTGGAGCTTTTCTTCCGATTGGGGCTTTACCTTCTCCTCCACCATGTGGGTGATCATTTGGGTTCATAACACTACCACGAACAGTAGGTCTAATTCCTTTTCAACGATTTCTTCCTGCTTTACCAATATTTACTAAGTTATGATCATCATTTCCAACTGTACCAATTGTAGCTCGACAATTACTTAATACTTTTCTAACTTCACCTGATGTTAATTTTAATAATGTATACTTAGCTGTTTCATCACGACCAAGAATTTGAACACTACCACCAGCACTTCGTGCCATTTGTCCACCTTTACCTGGTTTTAATTCAACATTATGAACAACTGTTCCTTGTGGAATCTGTGATAATGGTAAACAGTTACCAACAGTAATATCAATTTTAACAGTATCACTGTTTTCACCACTTAATAACTTATCTCCTACTTTGATTCCTTTTGGTGCTAAGATATAACGCTTTTCACCATCAAGATAAGAAATAAGACAAATGTTAGCATTACGATTTGGATCATATTCAATTGTTTTAACTGTTCCAACTACATTGTCTTTGTTACGTTTAAAATCAATAATACGGTATTTAACCTTATGACCATTACCTTGATGCCTTACTGTAATTTTACCTTGATTATTTCTACCAGCTTGTTTAACTAAATTTACTAATAAAGATTTTTCAGGGCTATTACCAATAGTTAAGTTCTGTTTGTAATCCAGAACGGTCATATTACGTCTTCCTGCAGTAGTGGGATTAATTTTTCTAATTGCCATTGTTTTTTTCTCCTTCCAATCTCATTAGCTTTGTTCTTCAGAACTAAACAAACTTAATTGTTCACCAGGAGCTAATTTAATAAGAGCTTTTTTTACTGCCGATGTTTTTCCAACAAATCTACCAACAGTTTTAATTTTTGGTTTACTATTAATAATATTAACGTCTGCTACTTTAACTTCAAAAATCTGTTCAAAGGCTTTTTTAACGTGACTTTTATTAGCTTTACGGTTAACAGTAAATGTATAGATACCTTCAGCCATTTGTTTATAAGTTTTCTCAGTTAATACTGGTTTTACTATAACTTCACTTAAATGCATATTAAATTAAAGCCTCCTCAACGATTTTAATTGCCTCAGTAGTAAACAATACTTTTTTAGCATTTAATAAATCGTAAATATTAATACTATTAGCAGCGATTGTTGTTGTTCTAGGTAAATTGCGACCTGATTTAATAACTGTTTCTTTATTGCTTATTCCTGAAACAATTAGTGTTTTATTGTTTGCTAATTCTAAAACTTTTAAAGTTTCTAACATAATTTTAGTTGAAGGTTTTTCAAAGTTTAATTCATCAATTACAACTATTTTTTTATTTTGGAATTTGGCAGCCAATGCTGATTTTATTGCCAATCTTCTTACTTTTTTTGGTAATCCAATTAAATAATTACGATCAGTATTTGGTCCAAAAACAATCCCCCCACCTTTTCATTGTGGTGAACGAATTGAGCCTTGACGCGCATTACCTGTTCCTTTTTGTTTTCATGGTTTTCTACCACCGCCAGCAACTTCAGCACGACTTTTAACAGCGTGTGTTCCTTGACGTTTTGTAGCATTATAACTTAATAAACTATCAAACTGCGCTTGCTTGTGGGGTTCAATTCCTCAAATTTTTTCGTTTAAAGTTAATTCGCTAACTTTTGTTCCAGCGTTGTTAACAACATTAATTTTCATTTTGCTATCCTCCATAATTAACTTTATTGACCATCAGTAACTTCGGTTGTAGTATTTTGATTTCTAACAACTAATGATACTGGGGTTTTGAGAATTGGTTTTTTAACTGCTTGTTTAATAACAAGAAAGCCTTGTTTTGGTCCTGGAACTGAACCTTTTACTAAAAGATAATTATTTTCTTTATCTACTTTAATAACTTCTAAGTTAGCAACACTACGTTTAACATTTCCCATTTGCCCTGGCATTGGTTGTGATTTAAACACACGGTTAGCATTAATAGAACCTGTTGAACCCATTTGACGATGTAAACCTGATCCATGACCCATTGGACCACGTGATTGATTATGACGTTTAATGCGTCCTGTAAATCCTTTACCTTTAGAAGTTCCTTGAACATCAACGAATTCACCTGCTGTGAATACGTCAGCAACATTAATAAGATCTTTATGATTAAATCCGTTCATGTTACGAATTTCTTTCACGAAGCGCTTAGGTTGACTGTCGGCTTTTTTAAAGTGTCCGATTGTTGGTTTGTTTGATAAAGTAACACGAAGATCGAACGTTGCAAGTTGTAAACTACTATATTTGTCTTTTACATTTGTTTTAACTTGACTTACTACATTTGGTTGTACTTCGATAATTGTTACTGGAACTAGTTGTCCGTTGTTTAAGAAAACTTGTGACATTCCTAGTTTCTTACCTAAGATTCCTTTCATAATTTCCTCCTTGGAATATGTTGTAAATAATTAATATTTATCGATTTTAATAATTTTTTTTATTAATCTTTTTTGATACTTGATTTAAAGTTGATTTTTTTTCATCTTTAGATTCGATTATCAAAGAGATACTAACACTATTAGGGATAGTAAGTCCACTTAGAGCATTTAAAGATTTTGGTGATAATTGAGCACCAATAATTCTTTTGTGGGTTCTCTTTTCAAATTGTTCACGTGAATCTTTATGTTTATGCGGTGAACGAAGAATAGTGAAAATTTCTTTATGAGTTGGTAATGGAATTGGACCTACCACTTCAGCACCTTCTTTTTTTAACACATCTTTAATTTTCTGTGCTATTTGGTCAATAGCTGAGTGATCATAACTTTCTAAACGAATTTTTACTTTGTCTCCTATGATTGCCATTGGCTATATCCTCCTTAGAACGATTTTTAATAAAATAAAGAACAAAACATGTGATATAATGACAACTGATATCAGTGTATCAGCATTTATACATAACAATCACGCCTTGTAAGTATAACATAGTGTAATGGTAAAAGGGAATAGCAAAATACAAAAAAAACAAAAAAAATAATGGGTTTTTTGCTCATAATCTTTTAACTATTAATTTAGTTGTAAAAAATAAAGATTTTTATTAAAAAAATAATAAAATACCATTATTTTTTTATTATTTTCTTACTTTAAAAAAGTAAAAGGTAATATATAATTATAATATTTCACAAAATTTATTTAAATAAAAATATTACATGATATAAATATAATAATGAAATTCTTTTAGCAAAAGATATTTAAACTTCAATTTTGATATAATTCTAAAATTAGTAAGTTACACTTTTATAACAACTATGTTGATTAAATTAGAAAAGGAATTACAATGAGAGTAAGAAATAAGCCATGAGCAAAAGAATTTATTTTAATACATAATAATTTATGTATTAATGATCCCTATAATTACAAAGGGAAATGAAATAAAAAAATATTTCAAAATAAAAATCCAATCAATATTGAAATTGGAAGTGGCAAAGGAAATTTCATTATAAATCTTGCTAAACAAAATTCAAATCAAAATTATATTGCTATTGAAAAAAATATTTCTATTGTAACTATATTATTAAAAAAATTAATTGAAAATAAATTATGTAATTTAAAAATAATTATAGAAGATGCCATAAATTTAAAAGATTTTTTTGCCAATAATGAAATTAATAAAATTTATTTAAATTTTTCTGATCCATGACCTAAAAAAAGACATTTTAAAAGAAGATTAACATACCAAAAATTTTTAGAAATATACAAAAAAATTTTAATAAAAAATGGTCAACTTCACTTTAAAACAGATAATAACAATTTATTTAATTATTCACTTTTAGAATTTCAAAAAAATAAATGAAATTTATTAGAATATACAATTAATCTACATCAAGATAATAATAAAAAATGATGAAGCATTTATTAAAACTGAATATGAAGAAAAATTCATTAAACAAAATAAAAACATTAATTATTTATTAATACAAAAAAATAAAATTGAAGTTTAAACTTCAATTTTATTAAAAAAAGTTAATGATTAACTAAGATTATATTCATATTAAACTATAAAGATTTTTCATCAAATGTTACATTTAATTTTCCACCCTGTGAATCTCAAGAAATAGGTAAATTTAAAAAAACAGTTTTTGGGTTATCAGGATTATCTGTTGAAATAATTGAATAAGTGTTAGAACCAATTTTAAGCTGTTCTTTATAACCGTTATCAACTAAAAGTTTAATCAAATCTTTAATAGTATAGTCACTTTTACTTCATTGACCCGTTTGTGATCAATAATATGAAGAACTAATAGTATCAGTTAAATTTACTGAATAACTAATTTTCCCTTCATTATGATACGTTCCTTGCTTAATAGTATATAAAACTGTTCCTATTGAATGTGATTTTAATTTAAATGATTGACTTGGATTAGTTAATGTTTCACTATCACTAGTAGTTTTAGTTCCTTGTTGCTCTGAACCAAATTCAGCACTAGTTTCAACATCACTTTTACCAACTAAAGGAATTTTAAATTCAGGTTTAACTTTAACTCCAATTTTTTCTAATGTTTTTCAAGAAAAAGTATTAGTAATAGTTTTAGATTGTGATTGAGTTTGATAAATTTGTTCGGGATTAGAACTATTAGTATAAATGTCTTGAAAAGAATCTACTATATTTTCATCTTTAGCAACAGTCTTTATTGGTTTTAAAGTACCTTCTTTGCCAGTAAAATATTTATCATATTCTTTTTGAATCAAATCCTTCATGGAAATTGGTATTTCATAATTACCATCTGCTACTCATCAATTTTTTGGAATAATTGTATTATTGATATCTTTAATAATATTTTCCATATTATCTGGTGGATATCAAGTAAGTCCATTCTTTTTTGTTTCATGTTTTATAGAAGTATCAGCAGAAGTACAAGCAACTACATTCGTTACTGTTACTGTTGAAAATCCTAAAATAGACATTAATGATAATAATTTCCTCATATTTTTGATCATATATTATTTTCCTCCTAAATATTTATACACACATGTTTTGTGTGACCATCTTAATTAGCAGAACAAATAATGATTTAAAGATAAATGAATGATATACAATAAAATAGTTAAAGTCAAAAAAATTAATGAAATTATTTAAAATTAACATTATTTTTAACAAATTTTATCTTTTTATTCTTATATAAATAAGTAATAATTAATTATTTAATTTATACGAAAACTTATAATATTGATAATAGTAATCTTATAAATAACATTAAAAGTAAATATTATTGATTTTATTTGAATTTATTATAAAGATTAAAAAGAAAAACAAATATTTTAAGTAATTAAGGAGAATACTAATGCCATTATCATTAATAACTGAAACCACACCTTTATTACCACTATCAAATAATACTAGCACATGAAAACAAACTATTAAAAATTGAACTAATGGATTTTACCAAGAAATTAAACATTTAGTTTCGGGATCGCTATGAATATCATCAGCTATTATTACAATTGCTAGTTTAAACATTATTAGTACTCAAGTAAATAGTAATGAGGATATAGATTTTAAAAAGGCATTTACTACTTTAATTAAATGAGAAGTACTTGGCAATACTACTATTTCACTCTTTGTTTCATTTCTAAAGAAATGTTTAACAAATTTCGATAATAGTCAATTAGAAAAAACTTTATTTTATAAAGTATGAAATAAAATAAAAGATAAAGTATTTACTAATACTACTGAAATAACTAACCTTAATTTTGAGGAAATAAAAACTAAAATTAATATTCTTGAAACAAATAAAAATACATTAGAAACACAAATGAAAGAGTTTTCAAACTTATGTCAACAATTAGTTACAAAGTTTAAAACTCTTTTAAATAATAATACTGAAAATAATATTATATTAACCATTGAAGAAAACATTAATAACAATCTTAAAGCATATTCAATAATTACTAATGAATTAATAAAAATTATTGCTACTTTCGCAGTTTTCACTAGCGGAGTATCTTTTGCTAGTTCTATAAGTATTATAAAAAACGATATAGCCAATGATTTACCTTTAATTCCAACATCCTTTGTTAAAACTTTTACTGCTCTTGAAGAGGCTTTTTAATAATCTGTGTATCTTTGTTTTACAAAGTTACTAATTTAGATTAATTCTGTCTTCAAATTTTATCATAAAATGAGCAATTGCTATATTTCAATTTTGAATAGGCAATGTTCATTTTTTTGTTATATTTTCAATTGCCAAGTAAAATATTTTGAAAACTGCCATATCATTAGGAAAAACTTTTTTATTTCTGATGATTTTTCGTAATTGACTATTAACAGATTCAATAGCATTTGTAGTATAAATCACTCTTTTGATTTCTACTGGATAACTAATAAAAACCATTAAATTATCTCAATTTTTATATCAAGATTTAGTAATTTGAGGATATTGTTTATTTCATTTACTTTCAAACGATTCTAAAGCTTGCATTGCTTGTTCTTCACTACATGCACTATAAATTGGTTTTAAATCTGCAACTAGACCTTTTCGATGTTTGTACGAAACATATTTAAACTATTTCTAATTTGATGAACAATGCATAATTGATGTTCTGTTTTAGGATAAACTGATTGTATTGCTTCTGACATGCCTGTTAAATTATCACTACAAGCAATAAGAATATCATTTAAGCCACGATTTTTCATTTCTGTGAAATTTAGATAATCAAAACTTAGAACCTTCATTTTCACTAATTCATAATCCTAAAACATCTTTTTTGCCTTCTAAATCAACTCCTAATGCTATATAAACTGATTTGTTAATAATCCGTTTATCTTGTCGTACTTTAACTACTATACAATCAAAATAAACAATAGGATAAATACTTTCTAATGGTCGATTTTGTCATGCTTTAACATCATCAATAACATCATCAGTAATTTGACTAATAACACTTTCACTAATATCAGCACCATGATATAACTCTTGCAACTGCATTCTAATGTCAGATAATGTCATTCCTTTTGCATACAAGGAAAGAACTTGTTGATCAAAACCATCAAATCTTCTTTGCCTTTTAGGAACTATTACAGGAGTAAAATTACTATTGCGATCTCTTGGTACATCAATTTCAATTTTACCTTGTTGAGTTATTAATTTTTTTGAACTTGTACCATTACGAGCATTTTCAGTAGTACTATGTTGATTTTTTTCATATCCTAAATAATTTTGCATTTCAGAATTCAACATTTTTTCAACTAATCTTTTTGTTAATTCTTTATATAAACCGCCAGGTTTAAAAACTGTTGTTAAATCTTCAGTATTTTCTAGTAATAAATCTACTGCTTTTGATATTGGATCATTATTATTAAAGTTATCTTTTTTAACCATCTGTAACTCACTCTTTCTAGTCATTTAATTATATTTACTAGAATTAATTAAACATAGTTATTTTTGTAAGTTACACAGATTACTAAACATTTCTCTCTTGAAACTATTATTGTATCCTTTTTAGCATTAATAATTTTTAAATTAAAATTTAATCTATTTGAAAATGGATTAAAAAATATTAAACACTCATTATTATGACAATGCATTAAAAAAATTATTTAATAAACCTACTGTTAGTGAAGCAGATATTGAATTAGAATATGAAAAAATAACTGCTTTAAAAAGATGATATGATTTAAATTTTATTAAACTAGAATTTAATTTAAATGAAATACAAAAAATTTTAGAAATACAAACTTTAAATCCTAATAATGACTACAATAACAATATTTGTAAAAATATTAAATATTTATTTACTTGATTAATATCAATAGTATCTTCGATGACACTTGATAGTTATTTTGATATTATTACTGCTCAAATAAGTGCTAACAAAAAAATAGATTTTATAAAAGATTTAAAGCTACTAATAACTAAAGAAAATATAATAGTTGCAATAATAGCCCAAATTGGTTTTTCATTTAAACTTAATATTACTGATTTTTGTTGAGAAAGATTTAAAAATACATATACTTATCAAGTATTAAGTTATATATGTAATTTTCCTAAAAAATGTTATCAGTCTGTTTACTCAAATAATTCAATTTTCCAATTAAGTTCAAATATTACTGAAGAAAATTTAGAAAAATTAGTCAAAAATTATTATGAAAAAATTGATAAAAATATTAAAATCTTAGAAAAAATAAATATTAAATTAAATGATACTATTGATACAAGTAATCGATTAAATATTAATAAAATTAATAATTCTCAACTACCACCATTATTAAAAACACTACAAAAAATAGAATCAAATATTATTTCAATACCAATTAACTAAAAATATTGTCAAATAACTTTTTTATAAAATAAAAAAGGAATGATTGTTATGATTATTCCTTTTTATAACTTTATTTACTTGTACTATAATTTTTCATATATTGAACTAATGTTTTAATTAATATACCCATACCACGATCATTTTTATAAGCAGTTCCTGCAATATCTAAATGTAAAAATGGTTTATCTTCACTAAATTCTTTTAAAAATGCAGCAGCATTTGATGAACCACCATATGGATCTTTAGAAAGATTACTTAAATCAGCTATTTTAGATGAACGCATATTTAAAATATTTTGTTGATGAATTGGCATTCTTCAAATTTCCTCATTAGTTTGTTGTGATGATAAATCAAAATCATTAAATAATTTATCATCAGTAGCAAAAGCACCAGTCATATAGCTACCTAATGCCACTAGCATTGCGCCAGTTAAAGTTGATAATTCAATAATACGATTTGCTTTTCCTTTACGTAAAGCATATGTCATACCATCTGCTAATACCAATCTTCCTTCTGCATCGGTATTATTAATTTCTACAGTTTTACCATTCATTGAAGTAAAAACTGTTTCTACTAAAGTAGCATGACCACCAATCTTATTTTCTGTTAAACAAGCAACAGCGACAAAGTTTATTTTTAATTGTAATTTAGCAGCAGCAATGGCAGCATTACATACACTAGCTGCACCCGACATATCAAATTTCATACCTTTCATTGCTGAAGAAGGTTTTAGTGAATAACCACCACTATCAAAAGTAATTCCTTTACCAACTAATCCCAAAATATCATCGGCATGCTGTGGATCACCTTTATATTCCAAAACAACAACACGAGCATCAAAATTACTTCCAGCATTAACTGCTAATAATAAATTCATATTTAGCTCTGTTATTTCTTTTTGCCCTAAAACCTTTACTGATAAATTTTTAATACCTTTTGCTGCATCTTGAATTTTTTTTGCAAAAACTTCGGGATATAATAAATTAGGTGGCATATCTTGCAAATTACGTGCTAAATTAATACTTTCTCCTTGAATTTCGATCTGTTGTTGTGAAGTATAGCTAGGGAATTTTGCTGTTGAAACAACATTATATTTAACTTTTTTTTCTTCATTCTTTTTACTTTTTAAAGTATATTCTTTAAAAGTACCGAATCATAATGCTTCATATATAGTTTGTAAAAGTATACTTTCATTTAAATTACTCGTAACAAAAGATTTGACATCAATATCCAAATCTTGACTATTATTACTACTAAAATTTACAAAAAAATTATAAACATCATTACGAGTTAAACCTTTACTATCACCTAAATATAGGTAATAAGTTTTATCTTCAGAAATTAATGTTAATTTATTTTTTTCTTTAGCAATCAATTCATGAGGAACTTTATCAGCAAATACCGCTGTTAATTTTAATTTTAATTCAAGTTTACTACTAACATTAAGTAGAATATTTTTATCCATATTTTCACTCCTAAATGGTAATATTAAAATAATTACAATATATCTGAATTAATATTTTCAAAAATTACAACAAAAATAGATAAGTTAAACAATATTATTGTATTATTATTGTATTGTAATATTACCATAGAATGGAGCAAAAACTATGAAGCGTTCTGAATTAAATGAAAAAGATAAAAAAAAGTACTGCTGAGATTTTAAGCATTTATTTATTAATAATGAATCTTGAAAAAAAGCTTTACCTGAGTTTGATAAATTTGCCAATCAACTTTTAACTTTTAAAGGAAAATTAAATAATATTGATAACTTTAAAAAATATTTAGCAATTAGCAAAGAAATATCAATGTTAGAATCTAAAGTTGTACAATATTTACATTATGGAGATTTAGATCAAACTAACTTAGAATTGCAACAATTATCTAGTTTATTTGCGACTCAACAAAGTAAGTTATCGGAAAAATTAGCATGGATTGAACCAGAAATTAAAACTATTGGTTTACAAACTATTAAAAACTGGATTAATAATGATCCCTCATTAATGATATATAAACATGATATGGAAGTTTTCTTTAAATTTGAAAAATTTATTTTAAGTGAACACGATGAAACTTTACTTAGTAAAGTTAGTAAATCAAGAAGTGCTGCTGGTGGTTTATATGATAGTTTGGTTTATGCTGATAAACAAAAAACAATGTTTAATTATCAAAATAAAGAACAAGAATTAACACAAACTTTATATTTAGACATTTTAGAAAATAGTAATCCAGTAAAAAATCAACAATTAAGAATTGATATTTCAAAAAAATTTTATGAAGATATTAAAAATAAAAAACATTCATTAGCACAAGTTTATGAAAGTATTTTAGAAGTAGCTGTTGAAGAAATAAAAATTCGTAACAACGATAAAGAAAAAGATAATAAAAAACATTTAACTACTTTAGAATATAGTTTATTAAGTGATGATGTACCATTAATACTATATGAAAATTTAATAAAAACGGGACAGAAACACGCTATTTTAGTAGAAGAATTTTATAATTTAAAACGTAAATTTTTTAAATTTAAAAAATTTTATAGTACCGATACTAGTTTAAAAATGACAACAATACCAACCAAAAAATTCAGTGTTGAAAAAGGTATTAATTCAATCAAAGAAATTTTAAGTATCTTAGGTGATGAATATTTAGAACAATTAAACTTAGCATTATTACCAGGTAGAATTGACTATTATGAAGACACAAATAAACGAACTGGTGCTTATTCAACAGGTGGTAATGGCGTAGAACCCATTATTTTAATGAATTGAGATGATACTATTAATTCACTTAATACACTAGCTCATGAATTAGGTCATTCTGTTCACACCCTATTTTCAGAAAAATATCAAAAATATCCAAATGCTGACTATCCAATTATTTTAGCTGAAGTTGCTTCAACAGTTAATGAACATCTAGCATTTGATTATTTATATAATAAAGCGTCAAATAATCAAGAACGCATTTACTTACTACAAACTCATATTGAAACTGTAATTGGTACTTTTTTTCGTCAAATTCAATTTGCTGAATTTGAATGAGAAGCACATAAATTAGTAGAAAAAGAAGTGCCATTAAACGCCGATATTTTGGCTGATTTATTTGAAAATACAGCTAATAAATATGGACAAAAAGCATTAGATAAATACGAAGAAAAAGCAAAAGGATACTCATGACCACGAATTCTTCATTTTTTCCACTCACCTTATTATGTTTATAAATATGCTACTTCAATTACCGTTTCTTATAAACTTTATGAAGATGTTAAAAATGGTAAAAAAGAAAATTTACTTAACTTTTTAAAAGCTGGTGGCAGCAAATATCCATTAGATATTTTAAAAGATGCGGGTGTTGATTTAACACAAATTGATGTTTATAACCCATTAATTACTAATTTAAAGAAAATGATTAACCAATTATCAGACTTAATTAATAATAAAGATAATTAAATTGCAAAAAAATAATATATAATACTAATGGTGTTTTAGTCCTTTAGCATTTTATTTAAAACGTTATAAAATAATATGTACATATTTTGACTATTACAATTAGTAAAGACTAAGGAGAATAAATAAAAAATGAATGTGAAATTTGATTTTGAAGATATAAATCTAATTGCAAATAAAGGAATAGTTAAATCGCGAAAAGAATGTGATACCAGTGTTAAACTAAATGGTTTTACTTTTAAAATTCCAATTATTCCGGCAAATATGAGTGCTGTCATTAACCAAGAATTATGTATTTGATTGGCTAAAAATAATTACTTTTATGTAATGCACCGTTTTAATATCGATCAAATTAAATTTATTAAAAATATGCATGAACAAAAATTATATGCTTCAATTAGCATTGGTGTTAAAAAAGAGGATAAAGAGTTACTTGAACAATTAATCAAACTGAATCTAATTCCTGAATTTATTACTATTGATATTGCTCATGGTCATAGTAATGCTATGGAAGAAATGATTAAATTTATAAAAACTACTTTTACTAAAACAAATACTAAACCTTTTATTATTGCTGGTAACGTTATGACAAAAACCGCTGTTAAAGATTTAGAAAAATGAGGCGCTGATGCAATTAAATTTGGTGTTGGTCCAGGAAAAGCTTGTATTACTAAACTAAAAACTGGATTTGGTACAGGTGGTTGACAATTAAATGCTTTACAAGATGTTGCCAATAGCACCACTAAACCATTAATTGCAGATGGTGGTATTAGATGTAATGGTGATATTGCTAAAGCAATAGCTTTTGGTGCCACTATGATTATGGCAGGAAGTATTTTAGCGGGTTATGATGAATCACCTAGCAAAATTGTTACAATAAATGGTCAATCTTACAAAGAATATTTTGGATCAGCAAGTATTTTTAACAAAGCGGAAGCGAAAAATATTGAAGGTAAAAAAATACTTGTTCCATATAAAGGTTCAATTGCTGATACTTATAAAGAAATGGAAGAAGATTTACAATCTGCTATTTCTTATGGTGGCGGTAAAGATTTATCTGCATTAACAAAATGTGATTATGTTATTGTTAAAGGTACTATTAATAATGGTGATGATCGTTAATAACTTTTAATTTTTCTTTAAAAACAATTCTGGGTACCGAGAATTGTTTTTTATTAAAATAGAAGCAAATCAAACTGCCTATGATGATAATTGAATTCACAGTGATAATTGTTTAATGATATTAAAGAATCTAATAATTAAATTATTTTTAATATTTAAACTACTTTGTCTAAAACTTTTTTTCTGATTTTTCTGCCATTTTCTATCCCCTTTATTATCATTTATAGTGAGCAAAGGCTTTATTAGTTTCTTCCATATTTTTTTGCTTTTTAGTTTATATTCAATTTTATTTTAATAAAATATAATGAATTAAATAAACTTTATTTAAAATACCAGATAAAAATATATTGTGAAATACGTTTTATTTCTTTATAATAAATATAAAAATTAATATAAGTTTTTTAATCCATTTACTTTCATTTCAAAGTAAATGGTTTTTTATTTTGAAGGGGATGAAAAGATGATTAATACAGAAAAATTACCTTTATTAGAAACAAGTGCACATATTAATTATAATGGAATTAATAATTCAAATATGTCAATAAATCATAATGATTCATCTAGTACTGAAAGTATTATAACTTTAGATGATGATCAAATAACAAATGGAAGAGAAAATAATAATTTAAACAGTTTATTATTTGATGGTGATTCAGTAAATACTATTGTTAATTTTAGCAATGATTGAAGGGATACTGATGATCGTTATGGTGGAAAAACACAGAAAAGATTAGATATTAATGGTAATTGAGAATATAATACGAAATTTATAACAGGTGATATTTTAAATGAAAAAATAGCAAATATTGATAATCAATTATATTTAATGAAAGAAATTATATTAAATGATGGCAGAGTTATTTTAGAATTATCAAATTTAAATGAAAATAAAAAAATTGAAACAAAATATAAAATATACAATAATGAAGAAGAAAGAGAATACAATAATAATTTAAATGACTTGGATTTAACTACTTTTTTACCAATAAATAAAGAAAAAACTAATTTTTTAAAAAAATTTTTCAGTTCAAAATATATGTTTTTACCTAATACATTTTTTTTAAATTTTGCTTTCGGATCAGTATTATTATTTGAAGCTAAAAATTATTTTCATAAAGAAAAGTTACCTGAAAATCTTTATCATAATTTTTGAGATGTATTAATGAGTGGTATTAGTGGTATTACAGTAATGAATTTATCGTATTTAAATTACAAACTTATTTCTTTAAAAAATAAATGAAAATACTTATCTTTTTCTTTAGTAATTGGTGGTATTAGTATTTGAGATCAATTTTTATATTTATATGTTAGCGAAGAAAATTTCAACTTCATCTCTTTTATAGAAAGAATAAGTATTTTTTTTATTAGTATTTTAATTGAAGAATTAATTTTTGATAAAATTGCTCAACCTTGCATTGAAAAATTATGACAAAATTTAAAAAATCAAAACTTTTCAAAAATTATTAAATATGGTAGTACTGTTAGTATGCTTCTTTTTGTATCAATTTTTAAAAATATATTAACTGGTCTTTATGGCGAAGAAAAAGAAATAAATTTAGAAAATATTAAAAAAGCACTTCCACTAACACTATTGACAGTAATTCTTGAAAATACTCTTACTTCTTTTTCTTTTTCTTATTTTGATTGATTTTGAACAAAAATTTCAATTGCAAAAGAAATAGCAACCAATAGTATAAAAGGAATAGAAAGATTTGCTAATCAACAAGCACAAAATTATAGTTTTAAAAAATTAATAAAACAATTTAATTTTCAACCATTTAATGCAAACTTAATAAATGAAAGCGAATCGATAGATCATCCAGATTCAAATCAACCATCTATCCAAGTTATGTAAAAGTAAAGTCATTAATTCATCTTTTGATGAAATATAAAAAAATAACACATTTTAGTTTAATATATTAACTGAAAAATACATTATATAATAATAAAAAAGTGAATTAATAATTCACTTTTTTATTATTACAATTATTTAATATATTAAAACGAAGAAGTAAACCCCCTATTATCGTTATATCCAATTTCATTGAAACAACGATTGGGATCCATTTCATTTCAAGATACAGCATGTCTAGATGTTGAAGGTTAAGATTGCATAGTTGCTTGACTTCTTAATCCAGAAATCTTTTGTTTAATTTCATATAATTTTGCAATTTTTTGTTGTTTAATTTCATTACTTCTACTATTATTAAAACGACCACAACTAATAATAACTCAAAATTTATTAGAAAAATTTCGCCCTCCTTTATCTGTTTCTAATTTTTGGATTTCTTTTTCTAATTTTTCTAATTGAGCTTGATATTGATTTAACGTTACTTCATATTTATATTTTTGAAATTGTTTATTCAATCAAATAAAAGGAGATTTTAATAATATTTTTATTTGTGTTTTTATACTTTGTGAATTATAAATTTGTCTTACTGTTGCAAGACAACCATTAATTTCGATATTTTTTTTATTTATACTAACATTTAATTTTGCAATTTTTTTATCTATTTTTGCAATATCTAAATTTCTTCTACTCATACTACGATTTAAATCGCAAATATTTTCCATCTTCAATTTTAATCTTATTTTTAATCTTGCATCTAAAACCTCTTTTTCTAATTTTAGATTTGGACATAATCATCAATTTTCTTGTTTTATTGAAAAAAATTTATTTGCTATTTCAAGTTCATTTCTAGCAATTTTACAAAATATTCTTTTTGTTTTGTATGTTCTTCTTTCTAACTTAACAGCTAATCTTGCTGTTTTTAATTTTAACTTTGATAAAATTAATTTTTTATTTAAATCATGAGCATTAAAATTTTCAATTTGCTGTTCTATATTTGTTCCTTCAACTTCCAATACTCTTATTTCACTATCTAATTTCTCTTCTCGTATCATTTCTTTGGATATTTCTTCATCTAATGCTACTATGTTTTCTTTTCATTTTTTTATCATATATGTTGTTTGTAATTGTTTATTTGGTAATTGATTTTTTAATTTTAATATTTCTTCTCTATTTTTTTCTATTTGTTTTTGGATTTCATAAAGTTCATTAATATTTATAATCTTGTCTATTTTTTTAATTTGTTCAAAATGTTTTTTTCTTTTGGATAGGTTACACTTTATTGGACACTAATTACGTAGACAAGTGAACAAATTAGTTAAAAGAAAGGAACTATAATTATGGCCAATATTAACTCATATACCGATGAATTTAAAAAACAAATAGTAGCTTTATATCAAAGCGGTAAGTCAGTGTCTTGTCTTGCTAAAGAGTACAATGTTACAAGAGCAGCTACTTATAATTGAATTAAGCAATTTACTAATTCAGGCAGTTTTAAAACTAAAGATAATCGTTCTATTGAAGAAAATGAATTAATTAAATTAAGAAAAGAATTAAAACAGTTACGAATGGAAAATGATATTTTAAAGCAAGCAGCACTAATAATAGGCAGAAAATAGAAATTATTGCTAAAAATAAAGTTAAATATAAAATTCGCACAATGTGTCGTTTTTTAAAACTTTCTAAATCAACATATTATTTTAATTTAAAGGAAAAAGAAAAAAAACAAAATAATATTTATGATGAAGCTGTTATTAGTGTTTTTAAAGAAAATAAAGAAGTTTATGGAACAAGAAGATTAAAAGTTGTTCTAAAAGAAAAGAATATTTATTTGTCACGCAGAAAAATTAAAGAAATTATGAATAAACATAATTTAATATCAAAATACACTAAATTATCATTCAAAAATCATCATAATAAAGTCAACGATAGTCAAATAACCAATATCGTTAATAGAAACTTTAATAATAGGCTTAAAAATGAAGTTATTGTTAGTGATTTAACTTATGTTCAAGTTAATGGTAAATGAAACTATATTTGCCTATTAATTGACCTATTTAACCGCGAAATTATTGGACATAGTGTAGGTACTAAAAAAGATGCATCATTAGTACATCAAGCATTTATGCACTCAAATCGTTGTTTAAAAGATATTCAAATATTTCATAGTGATCGCGGTAATGAATTTAATAATAAAATTATTGATAAACTTTTACTAGCATTCAATATTAATCGCTCTTTAAGCAAAAAAGGTTGTCCTTATGATAACGCTGTTGCTGAAGCAACTTTTAAAACTTTCAAAATTGAATTTATTAATGATAAAAATTTTACATCATTAATCCAATTAAAATTAGAATTATTTGATTACATCAACTGATATAACAACATAAGAATTCACAGCACTTTAAACTACTTAACTCCAGTTAATTATCAAAAATAAATGTCTACCAAAAAATAGTCCTAAAAAGGGTTGCCATTCCAAATTATTTTTTAATTTATATTAATTTTATTATAATATTTAATATCATATACAAACACTAAAGTAGGTTAATAATGTTAGAAATCATAAGTCTTAATAATAAACATATTACAATTAAAGTGAAAAAAAATAAAAAAGAAATTTTAAATGCACTAGGTATTATTGATATCAATAATACTAATGAATTTAAAATATTTAATACTCCGTTTGCTCTTGAAATACTACTTAAATATACAAATAATAATGATAAATTAAAACAAATATATGAACACTCACTAATATCATGAAAAAAAATCCAACAAGAAAAAAACTTAAATGATTATCCAGGTAATCCTAAACTAAGAAATTATCAACGTGTTGATGTTGCAATTTTAAAAGCAAATAAAAGATTTGGCTTATTTAATGAAATGCGAACTGGTAAAACACCCACCATTTTAACAGCATTATCAGAAATGAAAACTAATAAAATATTATTTGTTGTTCCTAAGTCAACTATTTTATTAACATGGGTTCCCGAAATTAAAAAATGAACTACCTATAATTGTATTACTATTAAAGATGATATTACTAAAGTGCGAACAGAAAAATATAATCAATTTAAAAATAGTAATAATTGTATTTTAGTAGTTTCTAAAAACACTTTTAAAAATGATATAAAAAATAAATTATTAACTAAATTTGATTTTACATTAGTTATTGATGAAGCACATTTTTTAAGAAACTACAAAACTGCACAAAGTTCAACAATTTTGGAAGTTGCAAATAAAGTATCATCAGTTTATTGTTTAACTGGTACTCCCGCCAACAATCATCCTAGTGATATTTTTGGTATATTAAAAATTATTGATAATAAACTATATAAAAATATTGATTATTGAGATTTTGTTGCTCGTTACTTTGGAATAATTAGAAAACGTATTACTAATTTTGTAACTATTAATATACCAAAACCAAATGTTAAACCACAACTAGCAGCAGAATTTGATTATTTAGTTAAAAAAATATCAATTATGCGTAAACAAATTGATGTACGTAATGAAATGCCAAAAATTATTAAAAATGATTTAATTTTAACTATGCCCAAAGCACAAACTGCAATTTATTGTGATACTCTTGAAACTATGAAACAAGAATTATTTTATAATAAAAAATCTAAAATAACTTTTTTACAAATATTTACCAAATTAAGAACTATTTGTTCAACACCTATTAATGAGGGAATGAAAGAATTAGGAGCAAAATTTAATTGATTACTAGACTACTTACATGATAATGAAAATGATTCAATTATTATTTATAGTAGTTTTAGTGATAAAGGAATTAACATTTTAAGTAACATTTTAGATAAACATAAATTAAATCATCAATTAATTACTGGTAAAGTAAATCATGAACAAAGACTTAAAGCTATTAGTGATTTTCAAAGTAAAAAAGTTAAAATTATTTTATGTAACATTAAATCTACTAATGTTGGTATCACATTAGATCAAGGTGATGTTATGATTTTTCTAGATCGTGAATTAAACCCAACCGAAAATGAGCAAGCTGAAAGTCGCTTTTTTCCAACTCAATTAAACGATAATAAAACTAGAGAAATTATTAATTTATATTGTGCTAATACTATTGATTTAAAAATTAGAGACATCCTTAATAATAAAATTGATATTAATAAAGTTATTAATGATCAAGGTATTAAATTTTTTGAATAATTTTTATTATATTTAATAAACTAAACGAGGATTAAAAACAAGATCTGCATTATTATTAGGAATGAATTGTTCATCATTAATTTCAAGAATATATTCTTGCAATAAAGGCGCAAATTCGTTTGAAGATTGAAAAGAATGAGTGTTATCAATGATTTGTTGACTTTCAAAAAATTCTCTATAATCACCATTATCTTCTCCATCATTTAAACAACAAAAAAGACCTGAAATAAAACCAAAAAGAGCACCAGCAAAACACCCTGAAAACACTGTTACAGCTGAAGTAATATCAAATTCAAAATATTTTGTTCTCTTTTTTGATATAAATCAGAAAGAGCAAACAAACTACCTCCAATAATATTCCCTAAACAACTTGCTAATATTATTTTTTTATTAATCATGTTATTTACCACCTTTTTAATATTTAAATTATTGGTTTAGATATTTTTTTTAAATTAAATGCTTTTCAAGCAAGAGCATCTGCTTCATCATTATATATATCACCACTATGACCTTTAACTCATTTAAAATAAATATTAACATCTTTTGCTATTTTATCATAAAATGCTTTATATGCCTTTGTTTCTACTTTAGTAGTTTTTCATTCACCAGTACATCATTTACTAATTCCAACATAATCATGACAAATTAAAATTGATTTTATATTATTTTCCAAAGCTAACTGCATTGCCTTTTGTGCACCCATTATTTCTCCAGCAACATTTCTTAATTTTGCTCAATTTTCATCATCAAATTTTTCATAAAATATATCTTTTTTGTCATTATTTAAGAAAACAAGTCCATAAGAAAATTGATTAATTTCTTCTTTAAAACTACCATCAGTATATGCTATTACTTCATATTTATAGTGATTTTCAGATTTTATTTGAATTTTATCATCTAAATAATCTTGAGCTTCTTTTTTAGTTGCAAATTTTTTATACTGAGCACCAGCAAAACCTCTAATTTGTATTTCACATTCATTCCAGTTTTCAAATATTCCAATGACTCTACCTTTTTTTACTGCATAAAATTTACTTGCCATAATTATGACTCCTCTATTGTTTATTTTAATTTTACAATAATATTAAATTTTATCTAATTAAAATGACAAATTAAAGCAAAAATATTGCTGATGCTAATTAGCAAGTGACTTTACTAATTAAATAAAATGACACAAAAAAATATTTATTATTTTAAAATTTTAATTTTTAAATTTGGGTCATTTGTTAGGATCGTTTTCAAATCCTGAATTTTTAGCAAATCATCCATGTCATAATACTTCATTTACATTTCATTTTGATAAGTGGAATGGCAACCCTTTTTAGGACTATTTTTTGGTAGACATTTATTTTTGATAATTAACTGGAGTTAAGTAGTTTAAAGTGCTGTGAATTCTTATGTTGTTATATCAGTTGATGTAATCAAATAATTCTAATTTTAATTGGATTAATGATGTAAAATTTTTATCATTAATAAATTCAATTTTGAAAGTTTTAAAAGTTGCTTCAGCAACAGCGTTATCATAAGGACAACCTTTTTTGCTTAAAGAGCGATTAATATTGAATGCTAGTAAAAGTTTATCAATAATTTTATTATTAAATTCATTACCGCGATCACTATGAAATATTTGAATATCTTTTAAACAACGATTTGAGTGCATAAATGCTTGATGTACTAATGATGCATCTTTTTTAGTACCTACACTATGTCCAATAATTTCGCGGTTAAATAGGTCAATTAATAGGCAAATATAGTTTCATTTACCATTAACTTGAACATAAGTTAAATCACTAACAATAACTTCATTTTTAAGCCTATTATTAAAGTTTCTATTAACGATATTGGTTATTTGACTATCGTTGACTTTATTATGATGATTTTTGAATGATAATTTAGTGTATTTTGATATTAAATTATGTTTATTCATAATTTCTTTAATTTTTCTGCGTGACAAATAAATATTCTTTTCTTTTAGAACAACTTTTAATCTTCTTGTTCCATAAACTTCTTTATTTTCTTTAAAAGCACTAATAACAGCTTCATCATAAATATTATTTTGTTTTTTTTCTTTTTCCTTTAAATTAAAATAATATGTTGATTTAGAAAATTTTAAAAAACGACACATTGTGCGAATTTTATATTTAACTTTATTTTTAGCAATAATTTCTATTTTCTGCCTATTATTAGTGCTGCTTGCTTTAAAATATCATTTTCCATTCGTAACTGTTTTAATTCTTTTCTTAATTTAATTAATTCATTTTCTTCAATAGAACGATTATCTTTAGTTTTAAAACTGCCTGAATTAGTAAATTGCTTAATTCAATTATAAGTAGCTGCTCTTGTAACATTGTACTCTTTAGCAAGACAAGACACTGACTTACCGCTTTGATATAAAGCTACTATTTGTTTTTTAAATTCATCGGTATATGAGTTAATATTGGCCATAATTATAGTTCCTTTCTTTTAACTAATTTGTTCACTTGTCTACGTAATTAGTGTCCAATAAAGTGTAACCTATCCAAATCATGTAAAATATATAATATAAATTTAAAGGGGGTTAATTAGATTATGCCAATTATTACAACTAAATGCTATATTTCATCATGTGAGAAAGAATATACATTTGACTCTTTATATCGTGATAAATTTATATATTGCAGTGGTAAATGTTATCAACAAGCATTCAATAATACAGTAACAAAATATACACAAAAATAATAAGTTAGTTTTGGAGAGATATTATGAAAAAAGAAAAATTAATAGAACTGATTAACAATAAAATATTATAAGGTTTTTAAAAATGAAAAAAAAGATATTTAAAGAAACTGTTGATGATAATTATTCAACAAAGAAAAGTATTAACTATTATAATAATTGACTTATTATAATTTTTTCATGATTAACAAGTATAACTTTAATAATTAGTTGATTTTTATGAAATTTTCGGAAATGTTTAGTAATCTGTGTAACTTACAAAAATAACTATGTTTAATTAATTCTAGTAAATATAATTAAATGACTAGAAAGAGTGAGTTACAGATGGCTAAAAAAGATAACTTTAATAATAATGATCCAATATCAAAAGCAGTAGATTTATTACTAGAAAATACTGAAGATTTAACAACAGTTTTTAAACCTGGCGGTTTATATAAAGAATTAACAAAAAGATTAGTTGAAAAAATGTTGAATTCTGAAATGCAAAATTATTTAGGATATGAAAAAAATCAACATAGTACTACTGAAAATGCTCGTAATGGTACAAGTTCAAAAAAATTAATAACTCAACAAGGTAAAATTGAAATTGATGTACCAAGAGATCGCAATAGTAATTTTACTCCTGTAATAGTTCCTAAAAGGCAAAGAAGATTTGATGGTTTTGATCAACAAGTTCTTTCCTTGTATGCAAAAGGAATGACATTATCTGACATTAGAATGCAGTTGCAAGAGTTATATCATGGTGCTGATATTAGTGAAAGTGTTATTAGTCAAATTACTGATGATGTTATTGATGATGTTAAAGCATGACAAAATCGACCATTAGAAAGTATTTATCCTATTGTTTATTTTGATTGTATAGTAGTTAAAGTACGACAAGATAAACGGATTATTAACAAATCAGTTTATATAGCATTAGGAGTTGATTTAGAAGGCAAAAAAGATGTTTTAGGATTATGAATTAGTGAAAATGAAGGTTCTAAGTTTTGATTATCTAATTTCACAGAAATGAAAAATCGTGGCTTAAATGATATTCTTATTGCTTGTAGTGATAATTTAACAGGCATGTCAGAAGCAATACAATCAGTTTATCCTAAAACAGAACATCAATTATGCATTGTTCATCAAATTAGAAATAGTTTAAAATATGTTTCATACAAACATCGAAAAGGTCTAGTTGCAGATTTAAAACCAATTTATAGTGCATGTAGTGAAGAACAAGCAATGCAAGCTTTAGAATCGTTTGAAAGTAAATGAAATAAACAATATCCTCAAATTACTAAATCTTGATATAAAAATTGAGATAATTTAATGGTTTTTATTAGTTATCCAGTAGAAATCAAAAGAGTGATTTATACTACAAATGCTATTGAATCTGTTAATAGTCAATTACGAAAAATCATCAGAAATAAAAAAGTTTTTCCTAATGATATGGCAGTTTTCAAAATATTTTACTTGGCAATTGAAAATATAACAAAAAAATGAACATTGCCTATTCAAAATTGAAATACAGCAATTGCTCATTTTATGATAAAATTTGAAGACAGAATTAATCTAAATTAGTAACTTTGTAAAACAAAGATACACAGATTATTAAAAAGCCTCTTATTTTCTTTAAAAGAGAAACTACTGATTTATTAATCCTTATTGATAATTTAATCACTAAGAAATTTTTTAAATTCAATTTAACTTTTCCAACTCTGACAATTGCAGTATTGGGCTTTGGCTTCATAATTTTAGGTATTGTTGCTTTTCCTTTTATCTTTTTAAAAAATAATGACTTTATTTCTCTAATATTAACTAGAATTATGTTATGAATATCATTATTTTTTATTATTGGATCAATTTTATTTTTTTCCTTTGGTGGATATGCTGCTTTTTATAAATTTGCTTCTGTGATAACTATTCGTAAAAAACTATTTTTCATTATTCCATGAGGATTAGAATTTTTTTATTTTATAGTTTTAATAATTTCTTGTATATGCTTTATTAAAAAAAGTAGAAAAAAGAAATATATGTCACTAGAAGCAAAAGCACTATATTTACAAAATGAAATTAATCAAAACATAACTTCTTCAACAAATAATAATAATAATGAACAAGCAATATGAACGCCACAACAAATTGAAGAAGTATGAAATAAAGGAGAAATTATCAATAATTTTAATCCACAATTATACCGTCGAGATTATGCGGGTGCCTTAATGTTTTGACATAATTTTATTGCACAACCGAAGCTTAATGATCCAATTGAAAGTTTAAATTGAACTATTATTTATGAACGTCCCACCACAGCAGATGGAACTAATTATATTAAAAATTTAGTACCCATGAATAATAATAATGCTGTTACTAAAGGTAATAATTTCCCCCATTGAACAACTTCAGTCACTTATGACAGTAAAAAAAAATAAAAACATATTTAAAAAGAAGTCATGAAAACATAAAGAAAAAAATCAAATAGAATAAAAAAACATATTTAAAAAACTAAGTATTAAAATACTTAGTTTTTTAAATAAAGATTAATTATCCAATTTTAGTTTTAGTTTCAACATTACTTGCTAATACTGTATCCAATACATCTTGACCACCACGAACCTGATGTTGTTCTGGATCAATGCTATGTAACATAATAATAACTTGATGAGCAACATTGATTTTCATACGATTAAATAATTTTGAAGCTTCCTCAATATAAGCTTGTAAGGGATTTAACTGCGCATAACCACGCAAATGGATTCCTGCACGCAGTTTGCTTAAAGCATCAATGTGATTAGTTCAATATTGATCAAAAGTTTGTAAAATAACACTATTTTCAATTTGTTTTATAATAACATCATTTAATTTTTCTCTTTTTTCAAGATAAAAATTATAAGATTTTTCAACAATTAAATCAATATTTTCTTCAATACTTAATCGATTTAACTTTTCTGCAATTAAATCATTAGGTTTAATTAATTTATTTTCAATACCTTTAACTAATTCATCATAATCAATAAACTGTTCTCTACCAACAACTTTATTAAAAATATTTAGTAAATCACGTGCTACTGTTCTGTGCATATTTTTGATTAAATCTAATAAATCATCAGCAAGTAAAATATTATCACGTTGATGATATGTAGCTTCACGATGCTGAGCAATAACATTATCATAATCTAATAAGTTTTTTCGTGCATCAAAATTCATACCTTCAATTTTTTGTTGTGCTCTAGTAATTGATCTAGTTAACATTTTTGATCTAATATAGTCTTCACCTAAACTTGCAAAAGCTTTTTTTAATTTTTCACCACCAAAACGTAACATCAAATCATCTTCAATTGAAACATAAAATCGTGAAAATCCAGGATCACCTTGTCTTCCGGCTCTTCCACGTAATTGATTATCAATTCTTCGTGCTTCGTTTCTTTCAGTACCTAATACAGCAAGGCCACCAAGTTCAATAACACCCTTACCAAGTTTAATATCTGTTCCACGTCCTGCCATATTGGTTGCTAAAGTAATTGATCCTTTTTCACCAGCTCTAGCAATAATATCAGCTTCACGAGCATGATTTTTAGCATTTAAAATCTCATGCTTAATTCCTTCCAAAGTTAACATATTAGCAATTCGTTCTGATACATCAACATTAGCAGTACCAATCAAAATTGGTTGTCCTTTAGTATGTCGTTCTTTAACTTCTGCAATTAAAGATTTAAATTTAGCATTTAATGAAGCAAAAACATGATCGGGTTTATCTTCTCGAATAATTGGTTTATTAGTAGGAATCTTAATTACTCTCATATTATAAATTTTTACAAACTCTTCTTCTTCGGTTTTAGCAGTTCCTGTCATACCACTTAGTTTATTATATAAACGGAAAAAGTTTTGATAAGTAATAGTAGCTACTGTTGTTGTTTCTTGTTGAATTGTAACATTTTCTTTAGCTTGTAAAGCTTGATGAAGTCCATCACTATATACTCTACCAGGCATTAATCTACCAGTAAACTGATCAACTAGCACAATTTCACCATCTTTAACAACATACTCTACATCTAATTTGAAAACATGATTAGCACGAAGTGCATTTTGAATATGATGAAATAATTCCGAGTTATCAATATCAAATAAATTTTTTAAATTAAACTGTTTTTGGGCTTTATTAACACCCGTTACTGTTAATGCAATTTGACGTGATTCTCAATCAATTTTATAATCTTCAGGTATTAAAGTTTTTGCAAAAACATCTGATGCTTGATATAAAGGAGTACGATTTTTTGAACCACCAGAAATAATTAAAGGTGTTCTTGATTCATCAATTAAAACAGAGTCCGCCTCATCAATGATAGCATAATTAAGCTGACGTTGAACTTTTTCTGGATAAACCTTAACCATATTATCACGCAAATAATCAAAGCCTAATTCTGAATTAGTTGTATATGTAACATCTTTTAAATACGCTTCACGTTTTTGATTAGTAGAATGATCACGAAGACTAACGCCAATAGTAATTCCCAAAAATTCTAAAATTGGTCGATTTAATTCGGCATCTCTTGCTGCTAAATATTCATTAACAGTAATAACATGAACACCTTTACTACTTAAAGCATTTAAATAAATTGGCATCACAGCAGTTAAAGTTTTTCCTTCACCAGTTCGCATTTCAGCAACATCGCCATTATGAAGAACAATACCACCAATTAATTGAACAGGATATGGATGTAATCCACTAATTCTTCGTGCTGCTTCTCTAATTGTCGCAAAAGCTTCAACTAAAATATCATCTAAAGTCTCACCTTCTGCCAATCTGGTTCTGAATTCAACTGTTTTATTTGCTAATTCTTCATCTTTAATTTTTCTCATTGTTTCATCAAGGCTAATTATTTCCTTAACTTGTTTATTAATTTTTCGTAAAATTTTACGATCTCACATAAAGTAAATCACCATTTTTTTCTTTATTATTACTTATACTTATTATTACTTGTAAAGTAATAAAATCTTTATTATTTTAACATAAAAAAACTTAGAAAACTTAGTACCCAAAAAAAAATTGTATTTATATTATATTTTTTTCTTTCTCTTCGAAGTTAGAAAAAATAATTTACTATAATTATTTTAATTACTATAAAAAACTTGATTATTATATGATTTAATATTACTTTTATTAAAAGATTCCTGGTTAATTTCTGATTTTGTAAGTTCAATAAAATTAATTTTAGATTCTAACATTTTATTTAAACTATTTTCATTAAAGTTGTCTTCTTCTTTTTTTAATTTACTTTTTTTTGTAAGTTGATTTTTATTTTTTTTAAAAATATAAAATAAACTAAATATTGAAGTTGTTGTGAAAAAGAAACTAATAACTAAAAATCAAAATTTTTTTAAACTTCATTGACTACTTTTTTTTCCAATTTTCTCTTCTACAAAAAATTGATTTTCTTTAATTATTAATGAACTAGTTTTTAGTTTATTAATAATTGGAATTCTTATTACTTTAAAAAATTTACGTTGGTCAGTTCTAAACCATTGAATTTGCATATCTGTAAAATATGGAATTTGGTCCTTTGTAAACGCTTGAATTTGTTGGGCTATTAAAGACTGAATCTGTTCCATTGTCAACTCTTGAATCTGCTTGGATAGGTTACACTTTATTGGACACTAATTACGTAGACAAGTGAACAAATTAGTTAAAAGAAAGGAACTATAATTATGGCCAATATTAACTCATATACCGATGAATTTAAAAAACAAATAGTAGCTTTATATCAAAGCGGTAAGTCAGTGTCTTGTCTTGCTAAAGAGTACAATGTTACAAGAGCAGCTACTTATAATTGAATTAAGCAATTTACTAATTCAGGCAGTTTTAAAACTAAAGATAATCGTTCTATTGAAGAAAATGAATTAATTAAATTAAGAAAAGAATTAAAACAGTTACGAATGGAAAATGATATTTTAAAGCAAGCAGCACTAATAATAGGCAGAAAATAGAAATTATTGCTAAAAATAAAGTTAAATATAAAATTCGCACAATGTGTCGTTTTTTAAAACTTTCTAAATCAACATATTATTTTAATTTAAAGGAAAAAGAAAAAAAACAAAATAATATTTATGATGAAGCTGTTATTAGTGCTTTTAAAGAAAATAAAGAAGTTTATGGAACAAGAAGATTAAAAGTTGTTCTAAAAGAAAAGAATATTTATTTGTCACGCAGAAAAATTAAAGAAATTATGAATAAACATAATTTAATATCAAAATACACTAAATTATCATTCAAAAATCATCATAATAAAGTCAACGATAGTCAAATAACCAATATCGTTAATAGAAACTTTAATAATAGGCTTAAAAATGAAGTTATTGTTAGTGATTTAACTTATGTTCAAGTTAATGGTAAATGAAACTATATTTGCCTATTAATTGACCTATTTAACCGCGAAATTATTGGACATAGTGTAGGTACTAAAAAAGATGCATCATTAGTACATCAAGCATTTATGCACTCAAATCGTTGTTTAAAAGATATTCAAATATTTCATAGTGATCGCGGTAATGAATTTAATAATAAAATTATTGATAAACTTTTACTAGCATTCAATATTAATCGCTCTTTAAGCAAAAAAGGTTGTCCTTATGATAACGCTGTTGCTGAAGCAACTTTTAAAACTTTCAAAATTGAATTTATTAATGATAAAAATTTTACATCATTAATCCAATTAAAATTAGAATTATTTGATTACATCAACTGATATAACAACATAAGAATTCACAGCACTTTAAACTACTTAACTCCAGTTAATTATCAAAAATAAATGTCTACCAAAAAATAGTCCTAAAAAGGGTTGCCATTCCAACCCGATGAAATAATTACTAACTTATTTAAACAATGAGAGTTTGAATATCCAAATTATATAACTTTACCACAAATACAAATATTTAAACAAGTATTTATTATGTTATCAAAATATATTTATTCATCATTATCAATTAATAAAGGATTAAATGATGATAATAAAATATTATTGCCTTATTATTTTGAATTAAAATCAACTCCAATTAAACCTAGTAAAATAGATATTTGACAATTTAAAGATGTAAAGGTAATATTAAAATCTCCATATTTTGATTTTACCGATATTAATAACATTAAATTGAAAAACAATGATATTAGTCAAAATGAATTATTTAAGTTAGATGATAATCAATTTAACTGATTATCTATTACAAATGAATTAGAAAGTAATAACATACCTTCATTAATTCCTGCTGATTGAACATTAGCTAATGGTGAATATGGAAAATATTTTACAAGAGTAATTATTGATAAAATTAAAATTAAAAATGCTTTAAATTTATATGGTTCTAATAAATCACAATTATTTTCTAAACTGGAATTTTATAAAGAAATTTTAAAAGTTGATAATAATAGTGAATTTGAATTACAAATAGAAAATCCTATTAATAACTTAAATAGGATTGAAATTAGTGGAATATTTGGAGCTGGTAATTATGACTTAATTTTAATAACTGATAAACAAGAAATAAGTTTAAATAATATTAATTTATTTGATAAATATAATGAAAATATTTCTTATATAAATTTAGAAATTTAATTATCAAAATATCAATCAGGATAGTTACCATCTCATTTTATATCATCTTCATGTTTTGGTTTTTTAGAAAAATATAATTGAAAAATATTTTCACTTGTATATGTATTAACTCAAATAGTAGTTGTTCCATATACCATTTCTCCATTTCGTGTTAAATAATGTTTAACATTAGTACCTACATTATGGCTAAGCACCCCCCATGATTAAACCAATTGTTCCAGTTGTTGCACCAGTTAGTGCTAATGCTAATGTTATTTTACTTAAATTTGTTTTTATTCATGTTTTCATATTAAATTGCTCCTTTTTTATTTTATTATTTTTTCTTAACTCTTCACAAGTTTTTAATCATTTTGGTAATAATTCATGTTCTAAATTAATTGCATGATTTTCACAAAGAAAAAGACTAAATGTTGTTGATTTTAATTCTAATAAAACAATATTACTTCATTTGTTACTACAATTTTTATTTTGACAGATAACATTCATTTTTCAAAATCTTTTTGAAAGATTTTAAGTTACTTACAACTTTTAATAACTTTTCTTTGTTCATGATAATTTACTCCTATTTTTAAATGAAATTTAAGATATTACACAATTATTATTTTTAATAAAAACTTTACTACTTTTTTCTTGATTATTAATAGATTTATATGAATTAATAATATTGATATCATTTAATTGTAACAATGGTGTTAGTTCTGTTAATTCTGTAATTTTACTTAGTTCGTTTGATAACTTTCTTTTAGAAATTTCTAGTTCTTTTTCAAAACTAACAATTTCCCTTGAATAAATTCTTAAATCATATTCATTGGGTTTATTTTTTTCTTTCTCTTTAATTATTATAATATTTATATAATTAATCATTTCTTGAATTTCTTGAATTTTATTTTTTAAAATTTCTATTTTTCCTATTTCCATTTTAATTTCTCCTTATCTCTTAACATTTTATTGTTAAATTATACTTATTTTTTGATATTTTTACAATTATACTTTTAAACGTAAAATAACGCCTAAATTAAAGGCGTTTATTTTATGATACCTATACTATTAATTATATTGAAATTGTTTATTATATTTTAAATATGAAAGTATTTTTTTTATTTAATTTTAAATTACACTTATATATGTATATAATAATTAAGTAAATTAATTTTTTAAATATATTTACAATAAATTTAGATTTTTTTAAAATAGTTAGGAGAAGTAAATTTGAATTTTAATTATAAATGAAATTTTAGAGAACAAAGTGCAAAAATTGATAAATTAGTTTTAGAACATATAAGAAAAAAATGAGAAAAATGAGATTGAAGAATAAAAAATACAAGAGATAAAAAGAAATATAAAATTGTTGATTATCAATATCGAACAAGAAAAATAATGTATGGATTAGTAACTTATAAAAGAAGAATTTATGAATATTTTGATGAAAAATTACAAAAATGAGTTCGTGTTTGTTTAGTTGATGAATGACTAGAATTACCTAAATATAAAAGAATTGGTGAAGATGTTGAACAAACTATTATTGAATATTTTGCTGATGGAAAAAGATATCATGATATTTGTGCTATTTGTAAAAAAGCAGGTATTAGTGTTAGTACTGTTCATAGAGTTTTTAAAAATTTAGAAGTAATTGAAGCAAATCCAGTAAAAGTAAAATTAGAAAAAAATCAACCTATTTTTGTAGCAATTGATGATGGACATCGAAAGTTTTGAGATTTTAAACGTAAAGGTACAAAACACTCTATGAGATTAATAGTAACATATACAGATAATATTAATCATAAAGTACAAAATAAAAGAGTAAAAGCAATTATTAGACCAACAAGAACAGCAATTGGCGTTAAAAAAACTGCTGAATTTGTTAAAGAACATTGTCAAAAATTTTATGAAAACATTGAACAAGCAAAAATTATTATTTGTGGTGATAGTGCAGGATGAATTAAAGAAGTTGCTAATTATTTAGGTGCACAGTTTGTTTTAGATAAATTCCATTTAATTAGAACATTATATCTTGGTATAATGGCGGGAAATAAAGGAAAATATTTAAAAGAATATAATTACTGTAAAAATTTAATTAATAATGGTCAATATGAACAATTAATTGATTATTTATATAAAGAATTAGATAATCATAAAAAATTAAAGAAAAAATATTTTAAAAATAATAAACAAGGTATTGAAAATCAAGGTGCAAAATGAAATATTGGTTGCTTTACTGAAACTAATATTTGACATGTTTTAAAAGAAATGCTTGGTAATAGAACTTATAATATTTCAATTTATATTAAAATGGTTATTTTTAAATGTAATAAAATAAATACAGAGATACAATTATTATAAATTAAAATTTAACTTTTTTTTAAAAATCAAAATAGAATAAAACTTATTAAATGTGTTTTAATAAGAATTTTTGTTGTGTATAAATATTAAATTTATTTTTTAATTTTTTAGTAATTTTTAAAAATAAGTATTTTAGTTGCAATAAATTTAAAAAAATTATATTATTTAAATACAATTTCATAAAAATTCAAATTATTTCTTGTCTGAAATTATAATAAGACTACAACGATTTAATTTATTCCGGATTTTTGACAATCTCCCAATTTTGTATATTTGTTTGTATTTCTTCATACCTAGCTTCTTCTAACTTTTCTTCTTCATCATCAAAAAACATAGTTTTCCCTCCATCCTATATTATAATTTTAACATTATCCGTAACTAAAACTAAAAAAATGAACAACTCAAAAAGTTGCTCATTTTTATATTTTAGTAATAGTTTATTTTGGAGTTCAAGTTTTTAATAAATCATTTTTAATATTACCTACTTGTGGCCCATAAATTACCTGAATAGCTGTACCTTTTTTAAAGATACCAACCGCACCAGTTGATTTTAAAATATTATCATCAATTTTAGTTTCATCAAAAACTGTAACACGCAATCTTGTAGCACAATTGTCTAATAATTTAACATTACTTCGTCCACCAAGACCTTTAAAAATATTTTCTAACATATCATTATTTTTATCTTTATTAGTATCAGGTGTTAATGTTTGTTTCTTTGTCATTTCTGCTTGTAAAGTTTTATGAATAGACTCTGCACCATCAAGATAGGTAATTTCAACTTTATTGGCAATTACTTTAATATTTTTAGTTCCACTTAATCTTAATAAAGCTTTTGAATAAATATTTGCATCTTTTAAAGTTGCAACTAATACTTTATCTTTAGCGTTAACATCAATGATATTTAATGCTCCACCAAGTCCAAGTAATAAATTTTCTACTTTTGTTCTACCTTTTTTTGAAGACTTATCTAAAGAACTTTCAACACTTTGTAAAGCTAAGTTGGTTGCTAATTCTCCTTCTTCACGACCTAAAGTTTTGTAATTTCTTCACTTAATAATGTAATAGAACCCAAAGAAATAAGCAGGTGCCATAATTAATCCAGTAACAAATACTCAATAGAATCCTGTTTCTTTACCAAGAATACTTGGTAATATTCCAAAGAAAGAAAAATCAATAAATCCAGCAGCAAAACCTTGACCAACAACTATATTTAATAAATACGCCATCATAAAACTAATTCCTGCCATAAATGCATGGAAAACAAAACATAATGGTGCTACAAATAAGAATGAAAACAATAATGGTTCTGTAACTCCTGTTAAGAAAGAAGTTAGAGCAGCAGATCCTAAAATACCACTAACCATTTTTTTATTTTCTGGTCGTGCTAACATTCACATAGCAAGTGCTGCAAAGGGATAGCCATATTGCATATATGCAAATCGCCCACTCATAAACATTGTTCCCGGTGTTTGATTCATGTGTCCTACTGCATTAGAAGCAAATTGTCCAAAGAAAATATTGTACGCTCCAACAAAATGATCACCAGATTCATTAATTCAATTTCCACCAATTCCAGTATATCAGAAAGGCGCATATTGAACGTGATGCAATCCTGTTGGTATTAATAAACGCTCAGTAATTCCAAAAAACATTGCAATAAATGCTCCACCAACTGTCGGATGAAAATTATCACCAGTTAACTGTCCATCAGTAAGTTGACCTGTATTCATACCAGCTGCTAAGCCATTACCAATTTCTCTAAAAGCAATTAATAACATTGGTCAAATAAAGAAAAAAGCTAATCCCATTCCTATTCCAACAAAAACAGCTAAAATTGGCACAAAACGTTCACCACCAAAAAAAGCTAATACTCTTGGCATACGAATATTGTATGAATGATTATGAACAATTGATACTAATCAACCAACAAGAATGCCACCTAAAACTGAAGTATCAAACGTAGGAAATAATCCTAAGACAGAAGAAAATAAACCAGAAGATTTACCACTTTCTGGAGTAATCTTTGCACCTTCACCTAAACCTCATGGATCAAACCCCAACATTCCTGTTTTAGGATTTCAAAAAAACATGCCACTAATAACTGAAGTCATAACAATAAAAGTAATAAATCCAGAAAGAGCAGCTACACCTTTACTAGCTTTTGCAAAACCAAAAGCAATAGAAATAGCAAAAATCAATCCTAAATTAGCAAAAACAACGTTTCCGGCTGATTGCATAATTGAAAAAATATTAATAATAGCAACAAGACTATCATGATTAGGCAATTGCTTTAAAGCACTAGCAACTCCACCACCAATTCCTAACAATAAACCAGCTATTGGTAATGTAGCTATTGGTAAAACAATGGCTCTTGATAAGTTTTGCATTTTACCAAACATTTTGCCACCTAATTTATTGAAAGTTCCTTTAAAAGTAAAACTAGAATTTTTCTTATCCTCAGGAGATGTTTGTTTACTATGAAAAAATTTACTCATTTTCTCACCTCCATTCTATATTGTTCTATACAGATAAAAATATTATATATATATAATAGTAAAAACAACAATAAAATAAATAAAAACGATTTTTTTACTACTATAATAGTAATTTCGGAGAAATTTTATAATCTATATAGATATTATTAATAACTACTATAAATTTTAATAGTATATTGTAATTAAAAAAATAGTAAATATTTTAAAACACTTACTATTTTTATTTTTTTAATTTTAAGTATTAATTTAAATTAAATCAAATATCTAAACCAATAAATTTAATAATTAACGTACCAATACAATAAGTAAAAACTAAAGTTGTTAACATATATAAAATTCATGATTCTTTTACTCTTTTATGATCAAGAAATTTATTAAAAGGAATTGCTTTTACAGCAAATCCGCTAGCAATAAAACTAAAAAGATAAATACTTATTTCAATTATTCATTTTATTAAATGTGAATCATGCATATTTATTAACCTCCACTAACCCTTTTAATACGTTCATCAAATACCTTTGTTTCTTGCTCTTTTAAAATTGATGTATATTCAACTTTATCACTAATAATACGAACCATATGTAAATCAGTTACCAAAAGTCCACCAGAAATCGTTAAATTACGAATTTTTTCTTTAATTTTAAATGACATTTTTGATATTTGAATATTAGCAATCAAAGGTGTATGCCATTCAAGAATACCAACATAGCCTTCAGTTGTTTTAACATTAACTCACTGTACTTCTCCATCGAAAAAAATACCATCAGGAGTAATAATTTTAAGATTTAATGCCATACTATCACCTTCAATTATCTCAATTTCTTTGCCTTTTCAATTGCTTGTTCAATAGTTCCTACATATAAAAATGCTTGCTCTGGTAAATCATCACATTCACCATCTAAAATTTGTTTAAAACTATTAACAGTTTGACTAATAGGAATATAAATACCATTTAAACCCGAAAATTTTTCAGCAACATGAAATGGTTGTGAACAAAAATTACGAATTCTTCTTGCTCTAGCTACTATTTTTTTATCTTCTTCACTCAACTCATCCATTCCTAAAATACCAATGATTGGTTCTAATTCAGAAAAACGTTGAATTGTTTCAATAACTCTTTGTGCAACATCATAATGTTCCTGACCAACAATAGCAGGATCTAACATTCTTGATGAAGATTGTAAAGGATGAACAGCAGGATAAAGCCCTAAAGCAGCAATATTACGATCTAAAACAATTTTAGCATCCAAGTGAGTAAATGTTGTCGCAGGAGCTGGATCAGTTAGATCATCGGCTGGTACATATACTGCTTGTACAGATGTAATAGAACCACGTGTTGTTGATACAATACGTTCCTGTAAAGCACCCATTTCTGTCGATAATGTTGGTTGGTATCCTACTGCTGAAGGCATTCTTCCTAATAAGGCCGATACTTCACTACCAGCTTGTGTAAAACGAAATATATTATCAATAAATAATAATACATCTTGCTGTTTTTCATCACGGAAGTATTCAGCAATTGTTAAACCAGTTAATGCAACACGCATTCTAGCACCTGGTGGTTCTGACATTTGACCAAACACTAAAGCAGTTTTACTAATAACACCTGACTCTTGCATTTCATAATATAAATCATTACCCTCACGTGTTCTTTCGCCAACTCCTGAAAAGACAGAAATACCACCATGTTCTTTAGCTATGCTATTAATTAATTCTTGAATTAAAACTGTTTTACCAACTCCAGCTCCACCCAATAAACCAATTTTTCCACCTTTAGCATAAGGTGCTAATAAATCAATAACTTTAATTCCTGTTTCTAAAACTTCTGATTTTGATTGTAATTCATCAAAACTAGGAGGTGTACGATGAATAGGATATTTTAATTTAGTTTTAAGTTCTTTACCATCATCAATGACTTCACCCAATACATTAAAAAGTCTACCCAAAACTTCTTCACCAACAGGAACACTAATTGGTATTCCTAAATCAACTGCTTCAAGACCACGTAGTAATCCTTCAGTTGGACCCATTGAAATACAACGAACACTATCATCACCAATATGTTTTGCAACTTCAACAATTAATTTTTGACCATTATTATCAATACTAATAGCATTATTTAAATTAGGTAAACTATTATCATTAAAACGAATATCAATAACTGGACCTGAAATTTGAACAATTTTTCCAATATTTCGTTTAGTTGGTAATTGTTTACTAGTTTTAACACTTTCTTTGCTATTAACTACTTTTTTAGTGACTTTTGCTTTTACTTTAGCAATAACTTTAGTATTATCCTTTTTTAAAGAATTTTTATCACTAACTTTTTTTTCTTTAATTGTTATAGGTTTTTTACTAGTTGCATTTTTCATTTTAGTTTACTCCTTTATTATGATGATTGGGCATCAGCGCCACCAATAATTTCTGAAATTTCTTGGGTAATAGCACCTTGACGGGCACGATTATAACTTACTAATAATTTATCTTTCATTTCTTTGGCATTATTTGAAGCATTTTCCATTGCTAATCTTCGTAATGTTTGCTCTGACACTTGTGATTCTACTAATGCACCATAAACAATGGCACCAACATATAAAGGAATAGCACTATTAATAACAGTATTAGCGTCTGGTTCAAAATCGGTTTGAATTAAATTACTTTCTTGATTAGTTTTAATAGAAACAATTGGCAATAAATCAATAATTGTTGGAATTGTTGTTACCGTATTTACATATTTTGTATATGCAATTTTAATAGCATCATTTTCTTTATTATTAAACTTAGAAACTAACAACAAAGATATTTCTTGCGAATCATTATATGATGATTGAATGTTAATTTCAGTATAAGATTGCATAATTTTACAATGATGATTAGTAAAGTATGAAACTCCTTTACTACCAATAACAACTATTTCATCTTGTGGTTTATATTGTTCTAATACTAATTTATTTAAATTATTATTAAAACCACCACATAATCCTAAATTAGAATTAAAAACGACTCATATTGTTTTATTAATAACTTGATCTTTTGTTTTTAAATAAATTGAATTACTTAATTTAGGTATTAGTTGATTGAATGTATCATAAACTTCAGAATAATAAGGTTTAATCATCTCAATTCTTTTACCTACTTTTTTTAATTTAGCTGTTGATACTAGTTGCATTGCTTTAGTAATTTTATAACTAGTATTAACAGATTTAATTTTTTGTCTAATTTGTTCCATGCTTTGAGCCATGATATTTCACCTTACCTTCCTAAATACATTATTTGAATGTTTTAATTAATGTTTCCCATTCTTCAAGACTACCATATATTTTAGGATTATAGTCATTTAGCTTATTGGTCAAATTATAAACAACCTGCATAATGCCTTGACTAATGCTCACTTGTAACTCTTCACTAAACGCTTGATCTTGCTGTAATTTTAAATAACTTTTTCGTTGTTGTTTTTGAAAATAAGTTATTACTTCCTTTTTAAAAGAATCCATCATTTCTACTGGTAATCATTTAATTGCCTTATTTTTAATTGCTAATAAAATAATTGCTTGATCAATTTGATTTAATGGTTCATTTTGTTTTTGTTTTAAAATTTCAATGGCACGTTTACCATGTTCAATAACAGCTCTAGTATTTTCATCTAAATCAGAACCAAATTGTGAAAAAGCTTGTAATTCACAAAATTGTGCTAATTCTAATTTTAATGTTCCACCTGCTTGTTTTATTGCTTTAATTTGTGCTGATGAACCTACCCGTGAAACTGATAAACCCACATCAACTGCTGGACGAATTCCGGCATTAAATAATTCTGACATTAAAAAAATTTGACCATCAGTAATTGAAATAACATTAGTAGGAATATATGCAGAAATATCACCGGCTTGTGTTTCAATAATAGGTAAGGCAGTAATACTCCCACCACCATGTTTTTCATTTAATTTAGCTGCACGTTCTAATAAACGTGAATGAAGATAAAAAACATCTCCTGGATAAGCTTCTCTTCCTGGTGGTCGTCTTAATAATAAAGAAATAGCACGATAGGCCACTGCATGTTTACTCAAATCATCATAAACAATTAAGACATCTTTACCTTCTTCCATTCATTCTTCGGCAATAGTTACTCCTGTATAAGGAGCAATATATTGCAAAGGAGCAACTTCACTAGCAGTAGCAGCAACAATAGTTGTATACTCCATTGCCCCTAATTGTGTTAATTTATCAACAATTTGAGCAACAGTTGAGGCCTTTTGACCAATAGCAACATAAACACAAAAAACATTTTTACCCTTTTGATTAATAATAGTATCAATAGCAATCGTTGTTTTTCCAGTTTGACGATCACCAATTATTAACTCTCTTTGACCTTTGCCAATCGGAATCATTGCATCAATTGATAATAATCCTGTTGCTAAAGGTTCTGATACAGATTTTCTAGTCATCACACCCAGCGCTATTCTTTCAATCGGTCTAGTTTTCGTAGTTTTAATTGGACCTTTACCATCAATCTTTTGCCCTAGTGCATTAACAACTCTTCCTAAAAGCATATTACCAACTGGTGTTTCAACAACATTACCTGTTCTACTAACAATATCTCCTTCTTTGATACCCGTGTCATCCCCCATTAAAGTAACACCAACAGCAGTTTCTTCTAAACTCAAAACCATACCATAAATATTACTTTTAGGAAAAAATACTAATTCACCATTAACAGCCTTATCTAAACCATGAATTAGTGCAATTCCATCACCGACAGTAACAACAATGCCTTCCTCATTAGCACTAATTTTTTTACCATAATTTTTAATTTGGCTTTTTATAATTTCTGAAATTTGATTAACGTTTAAGGACATTTGTTTTACCTCTATTCATGACTTAATAATTCTTGTTTTAATTGATCAATTTGACCTTTAACTGAACCATCAAAAACTTGATTCCGTACTTTAACTTTAATGCCGCCAATTAATGATTTATCAATCTTGTTAACGACTTTAATCTTATGTTTAATGACTTTCTCAATTTTCAATTTTATTTGATTTATTTGTTGGTTTGAAAGTTCTATCACTGAATAAATAATGCCATAGTTTACATCTTGATATTCATTACATAATTTGCGAAATTCTTTTAAAATGAAACGAACACACTGGAAATGATGTTCATCAATCAACAAAAAGAAAAAATTTAACATATATGGTTCAATATGATTTTTAAAAGTTTCACTAATAATTTGTTTACGTGTTTCAATAGTTAAATTACTACTACTAGTAATATCAATAAATTCTGGATAATTAGTAAAAATATCAATTAATTTATTACTTTCTTCAGCAAATTGAGTAATTTTTTTTATTTCTCTTGCTAATTGAAAAAGACCATTACTTCATTGATTAGCTAATCCTTCATCTATCATTTAACTTCACCACTATTCCAAATTCTTAATAAAATCAGTAATTAATTGTTCATGTTTTTTAGCATTCATTTCAGCACCAATAATTTTTTTAGCTGCTTCTAATGCTACTACTTTGATTTCTTCGTTAATCTTTGCTTCTGCCTCTTTACGAGCACGAACTAAATCACGATTTGATTGATTAGTAATACGCATACTCTCTTCTTGCGCTTTATCAATAATTTGTTTACGCTTATTGTAACCATCATTTTGTGCATTAGCAATAATTTCCTGAGCTTCAATTTTAGCAGCTTTTAATATTTGACTAGCTTCACCACGATCTTGATTAGCTAATGATTGCTTGCAAGCAGCATCATCAAGTTTTTCTTTAATTACTAAATGTCGCGAATGTAAAGCCTTACGAAACGGAGCATAAACTCATCTTCAAAGTACCATTAATAAAATTAATGTTGCAAAAATATGAGCAATAAAAACAGGAAGATTGGGAAATAATTGATTAACAATATCATCACCTGATACTAAATCATTGAAATTAAAATTCATAAAATCACCTACTTTTTAATATTTTTTAATACCTTATGCTACAAATATTAAAATTAGAGAAACAACTAAACCATAAATAGCACCTGATTCGGCAATAGCTGCACCAATAACAAATTGTGTTCTAATTTTAGATTCTACTTCAGGATTACGAGCAACCGCTTCAACAGCTTTACCAGCAGCAAAACCTTGACCAATTCCACTTCCTGCACAAGAAATAGTTGAAATTCCAGCTCCAACAAACTTTAAATTCATCAATCCATTAGGATCAGCTGCTAAATGATTAAAAAAATGAAAGACATGTGTCATTACTGTTGTTAATAATTCCATAATAAATAAATTCTCCTTTTTGTATTTTATTTTTTTTCCATAATTGAACGTTCGGTATAAATTTCTTCTTCATGATTTATTGCTTGTTGTTTACGAAGTTTTTTTGGTAATTTAATAGTAAGTTCTCCCTTATGAGAACTTCCTTCTTCCATTTGTAATTTCCAATAAACAAGAGTTAAGGTGCCAAAAATTAAGGCTTGAATGCTTCCAGCAAATAAATCAAAATAAATATGTAAGAATGGTCCAATTACACCAATTAATAAATTCATCTGACCAATAATTGGGATATTACTTCAAATATTAGCAGTTACCCCATAAAGCATTGCCAAAATAATACTTCCACCTAAAATATTACCAAATAAACGAAAAGATAAAGAAATCAAAGGTGCAAATTGAGTAATTAATTCTAGAGGGTTAATAATAAATTTTTTAAAAAATAAAAGTTTCTGAAATTTAATAGCAATATAATATATTCCAATAAAAGTAACTAATGCCATTGATAAAGTAACCGTATACATTGATGACTGTGGTTCAAGACCAATAATCGATAATCAATTACCAATTAAAATATAACCCATTACATATAACAAATAAACTGTCAGGTTTTTATACTTTACACCAAGAACATCAACAACAATTTTTTCAACTGATTTAATTATTAATTCAACAACTAAAACAATACCTCTTGGATCTTCATCAGGCTTCATTCGTTTTACTTTATAATAATAAATATAACTAATAACACTGATAAAGACTGTTGTTATCAAAATTGTTACCAATTGTGGCATAATTTGTAAATAATTCCAACTTTCCAATCCAGCTAAAGTTTCCATTTAAATTCCTTCTTTTAAGTTATTTTTTTGATATACACATAACGTTGCAGTAATAGTAGCAACCATCAATATTGACATTCCGGCAATTATAGTAAAAATATTAGCAAAATTAAAGAAAATATTCAAAACTATAATTGAACCATAAATTAACATTCTTAATAAGAATCCAAAATATGCTAAGGTTTGTTTTAAATGTATTCCACTGGTTAATCATTTTGACGATAAATATAAAAAGCATAACCCAATCATACTTCCTATAAAACCAATATTAAATCCAGTAATTAATAACCAATGGTTTGTATTAATTATAACAGTTATAATTAATCCTACATTAATTAATAATCAATAGCATAACATTGTAAAAAGTATTGAAAGAAAAAGGTTATTTCTAATTTTTTCCATTAAAATATTTATTTAGTTCCAAAAATTCGATCACCAGCATCACCCAATCCAGGTACAATATAACCATCATCATTTAATTCTTTATCCAACGCTGCTAAAAAAATCTTAACATCAGGATGATTATGATTAATTTTCTTAATAGCTACTGGTGCTCCTACAATGGAAACTAAAGTAATGTTTTTAAAACCTACTTTTTTTAATTCTTTAATAGCAGCATCAGCAGTACCACCAGTAGCAAGCATTGGATCTAAGATAAATACTAATGCATCACTTATATTTTTAATATTTTTGGGATATTTAAAAAAATATTTTTGTGGTTTTAAAGTTTCTTCATCACGATAAAGACCAACATGACTAATAATTGCATTAGGTACTACATACTCAAATCCATTTGTCATCCCTAATCCTGCTCTTAAAATCGGAGAAAGAATGATTGTCTTGGTTAATGTTTTACCAATAACTTTAGTAATGGGTGTTTCAACTTCAATTTCATCAAGAGGAATATCTTTAAATACTTCATAAGCCATTAACGTTGCAATTTCGCTTAAATTCTCTTTGAAATCTTTTTTTTGGGTTAAGTGATTTCTAATTCTTGTTAATTTATCTTGTATTAAAGGATGATTAACAATAAACAGATTTTTACTACTTTCCACTAAAAACACTCCTTTATCTTTAATGCGTATATTTTCAATAATTTAAAATATATACTAATATGAAATTTTACGCCTTTTAATTTATAAATCAATAAAATAACAATAAAAATAACGAAAAAAGATAAAAGATTTATTCAAAAATTATTTTTTTAATTGTTAATAACATTCTTATAGTTCAAAATTAACTAAATAAAAATATAATTTATAAATTTTATTTTAATAACTTTGTTTTTATTTTAAAAAAATTATAATCTAAAATATAAATTTAATAAATTTCTTTTATTGATATAGAAAATTATATATTTGAAATAAACTATTAATAGTAATTTTTGTCTTATTTTTATCAAAAAAAATCTTATGTTAAAATTAAAATATAAAACTTCATACAAGTTTTTAAACTATTATTTTAATTTTAAAATAAATAGTTTTTTATTTTGAAAGGAGAAAAAATGAAAAAAATTCAAAAATACTTTACATATACAGGCGGAATATTAGGTGGTATAAGTTATTTTTATTATGATTTAATTTCAAAAAATAAGGAAGCTTTCCATGATCCAGAAGCAGGAATGGCACTCTTTGGAATAATGTTTACTATAGCAGGTTCACCTTTGATTGGAGCATTTTTAGGCTCTAAACTAGGGTATGGAATTGGCACTTCCATTTCAAATATTTATGATAAATGTTTTCCAACAAATATTTCTGATATTAATGTTGAAAGTAATAACGAACAACAAATATCTGAAAGAACTCCATTATTAAGAAACAACGATATAACAAGTTGGAATGGCAACCCTTTTTAGGACTATTTTTTGGTAGACATTTATTTTTGATAATTAACTGGAGTTAAGTAGTTTAAAGTGCTGTGAATTCTTATGTTGTTATATCAGTTGATGTAATCAAATAATTCTAATTTTAATTGGATTAATGATGTAAAATTTTTATCATTAATAAATTCAATTTTGAAAGTTTTAAAAGTTGCTTCAGCAACAGCGTTATCATAAGGACAACCTTTTTTGCTTAAAGAGCGATTAATATTGAATGCTAGTAAAAGTTTATCAATAATTTTATTATTAAATTCATTACCGCGATCACTATGAAATATTTGAATATCTTTTAAACAACGATTTGAGTGCATAAATGCTTGATGTACTAATGATGCATCTTTTTTAGTACCTACACTATGTCCAATAATTTCGCGGTTAAATAGGTCAATTAATAGGCAAATATAGTTTCATTTACCATTAACTTGAACATAAGTTAAATCACTAACAATAACTTCATTTTTAAGCCTATTATTAAAGTTTCTATTAACGATATTGGTTATTTGACTATCGTTGACTTTATTATGATGATTTTTGAATGATAATTTAGTGTATTTTGATATTAAATTATGTTTATTCATAATTTCTTTAATTTTTCTGCGTGACAAATAAATATTCTTTTCTTTTAGAACAACTTTTAATCTTCTTGTTCCATAAACTTCTTTATTTTCTTTAAAAGCACTAATAACAGCTTCATCATAAATATTATTTTGTTTTCTTTCTTTTTCCTTTAAATTAAAATAATATGTTGATTTAGAAAGTTTTAAAAAATGACACATTGTGCGAATTTTATATTTAACTTTATTTTTAGCAATAATTTCTATTTTCTGCCTATTATTAGTGCTGCTTGCTTTAAAATATCATTTTCCATTCGTAACTGTTTTAATTCTTTTCTTAATTTAATTAATTCATTTTCTTCAATAGAACGATTATCTTTAGTTTTAAAACTGCCTGAATTAGTAAATTGCTTAATTCAATTATAAGTAGCTGCTCTTGTAACATTGTACTCTTTAGCAAGACAAGACACTGACTTACCGCTTTGATATAAAGCTACTATTTGTTTTTTAAATTCATCGGTATATGAGTTAATATTGGCCATAATTATAGTTCCTTTCTTTTAACTAATTTGTTCACTTGTCTACGTAATTAGTGTCCAATAAAGTGTAACCTATCCAAGTATAGTGAACAATTACCAATAATTAATCAAAATCATTGTCAATTAACTTTTTAATAAACTTAATAAAAATAAATGTTAGTAATTTACTAACATTTTTTATTTATGATTAAATAACAATAAAAAAAGTTACTTTTTAACACCCATTTTTTTCATTTCTTCATATAACTTATTATTATTTCTATTATTTCATGTACCAAATTGATGATTAAAAGAAGTAAGCAAAGGATAAGAAAACCCAAGTTCTACTAATTTTTTAATACATTTAAAATAATCTTCTTTTAATGGTAAAACAACTTCAGCAACTTTCTGTTTTCATGGTTGTTTATATTGAATACCACTATAAATATCATTTAATTCAGGAACAATAAAAGCATAAATTCCACCAACACCAACTTCCATAAAATTATGTTTATTTGGATGAGGATATTCAAAAATTTTAATATGTAAAACCAAATGTTCTAATAAATTACAATAAACTAATCGATCAGCATATTGATAGGCAAATGGTGACTTTTGAGCTCATTTGGGAGTAGATAATAAAATTGCTTTATCTTCATCAATATGATGAATATATAAACCTTCTTTTCCCCTTGTTATTCCTTGTGATTTCTTAGACATTGTTGCATCTGAAAAATAATTTTTTGAAATACATCCATATTTATTTTTTAAAAAATTACAAACATTTTCATAATTCATTGTTAATAACTTTTCTACTTCTGACATGCTTACCCCATACTATACTACTTTATTTTTATGATAATAATGAAAATTAAGTTATCTTTTTTATTACCCAAAATAATATAAATTAATCTTTAGCAAAGGCTAAGAAAAAACTAAAACTACCATGTAATAAAAAATGATAATCATCTTCAATAGCATTAACATTAATATGAACATCATCAAATGTTTTAATAGATTCTGATAAAGTATGACCTTCTACATTAACAACATAGTCACTATCTTTTTTTGCTGTTGGAACAATAGCGTTAATTTTACTTTCAATTAATGATAAACAACGTAAAGCAATTGCTTCACCAAAAGTAGTGGTATTAATTTTAATTTTTTCTTCTTGCTTATCAATATTAATATTACTAATGTCTTTAGCCTTTGGTACTAATTTTACACAAGCATTAAAACTACCTTTTAAAATATTACTATTATTTGAAGCAGATACATTAACAGTAAGTGATTCAAATTTATTAATTTTAGCATACATATCATTATGATTAAGAATTGTTATTTTATAATCAGTACCATTTTCTGGCTTTTTTCCTTCTGGAACTAATTTACTAATTTCAGTTTGTACTTTAGTTTTAAATTTAATTAAAGCTATATTATAAATATCTTTATTTAATTCAACAGGAGCATTAGTAACTTCCATATTAATATTACTAATATCAACATATTTTTGATTTGCATCATTTACCTTATCACATGCAATAAGTGGTAAAGAAATAATGCTCGTTAAAAACATCGCTTTAAATACTTTTAATATTTTTCTCATAGTTTTTCACCTATTATTCTCTCGAAAAAACTAATCTTCTTAGTTTTAACTTTATATTTCTTAATTATTTTTGATTATTAACTTATTATTATTTTGTTTTCTTGAATATTTTTTATAACTATTTGTTCCAATAAAAATATAGTAAATTAAAATATTAATAGAACCTATTAATACTGATACTAAACCAAAATATAACAATAGGCTAACTTTAAAAGAAGAAAAAGAAAAAATAATTCCTAAAGTAATTAAAAAAAAGCCAGTAAATTGAATAAACTTTCAAGTATTAAATTTAAAGTGTTTTTTTGACATAATTTTGCTCCTAATAATATATTTTGTATAATTATATCATTTTCACAAAAAAAGCAAAATTTTTAATTATTAAATAATAATTGTTATAAACTAATAACATGAACAGCAAAACTAATTGCTTCTTCATATTTATTAAAAAGAAAAAATAAACGTTTATTTTGAAAATTAATTTCAATACCAATATATTTTTGTTTATTTTTTATATAATTATTTTTTTCTCAAAAAAATGTAATACTTTTAACATCAACTAATGGTATTATTTGTAGTTCAAAAGAATCAATAAAATAAAGATTATTTTGTGAAATTAACAAGTCTATTTGATTTAAAGGTATAAAATCTGATGATTTGATAAGATTAACGTCTTTAATTTTATAACGTAAAAATAATTTTTTGGCAGCACTATATTCAGTTTTTAGCAAAATATTTTGGCCAGAAATCTTATTAAGTTCTTCATACTTTCCCAAAATGACTTTGTCACTATAATAAATATCTTCTTTAATTTTTTCTATTGAGACTGGTAATTCTTTAGTATTTATTTTTTTTAATTTTAAGTATTTATATAAAGTATTTATATCTTTAGTAATTTTTAATATTTTCTTTTGTTTATTTTTTTTAATTAATAAAATTAGTGCAATTAATAAAATCAATATTGTTGTGCACACAATAATAATTAAAATTATTCATCAATTCATAGTATTATCTCCTTTTTTAATACTGTTATCTAATTATTATCTAATAATTTTATCATTAAAACTATTAAAAATAGTTGATGGTTTATTTGTTAAAATCTCACCTGCTACTCTATACCTTAAATTAGGCAAGTTTATATTATGATAATCGTTAATTGGTTGTTCATTACTTAAATTACAACTTGTAGCTACTAAAGGCCCTGTTAATTTAATTAATTTTTGAATAAAATGTGAAGCACTAACTCTAATTGCTATTGTCTTTTTATTTATTCAATATGATGTGTTTAAACTAGGTTGTTTTAAAACTATAACAGTAACTTTACCAGCACTAAAATTATTTATTAAAAATGACTGTAATTGATCGCTAATTATACCAATGCTTTTAGCTTGCTCTCAACTAGCAACTAAAATTGGCAGTTCTTTACTATAATCACGTTTTTTAATTTGATAAATTTTATTAATAGCTTTGTCATCATCAAATTTACAAACAAGACCATAAATTGTATCTGTTGGTAAAGCAACCACTTCGCCATTAGCAATGATTTGGCTAATTTCTTTAATTTGATTTTGCTGTAAAGTTATCATGAAAACACCACTATAAATTTTAACTAAATTATACACCTATTATTTTAAATATAATAGTTGTTTCAAAATAATGAATAAAAAACTTATAAATAATATTTGTAATTTAAAATAAACCTTAAAATTACTAATTAAGGATTGGAAAATCATTAATTAATGGTTTAATAAACATCTTAATTTAATATAGATTAATATTTATATTAGATTTTTATTAAATTAAATATAGAAGGAGAATCAAAAAATATGCCCAAAAGAAAAATAGGAATACAACATACTAATGAAGAAATTGAAAAAATAAGAAAAGAAATTGAAGATAATGATAATAAACCATTTATAATAAATGATTAAAAAATCACTACAAAGCAACAGCTAAATTATATAAATAATAAATATAACAATAAAACTTATAAATTAATTTTTAAAATTAAAAAAATAAAATTAAAATATAAATTTTATTGTTGTCTTAATTCTATCATAGTAATTTTTATTAAATATATTTTTTGTAACTATTTTTTAATTTTAACTTTTGGATAGTTTACACTTTATTGGACACTAATTACGTAGACAAGTGAACAAATTAGTTAAAAGAAAGGAACTATAATTATGGCCAATATTAACTCATATACCGATGAATTTAAAAAACAAATAGTAGCTTTATATCAAAGCGGTAAGTCAGTGTCTTGTCTTGCTAAAGAGTACAATGTTACAAGAGCAGCTACTTATAATTGAATTAAGCAATTTACTAATTCAGGCAGTTTTAAAACTAAAGATAATCGTTCTATTGAAGAAAATGAATTAATTAAATTAAGAAAAGAATTAAAACAGTTACGAATGGAAAATGATATTTTAAAGCAAGCAGCACTAATAATAGGCAGAAAATAGAAATTATTGCTAAAAATAAAGTTAAATATAAAATTCGCACAATGTGTCGTTTTTTAAAACTTTCTAAATCAACATATTATTTTAATTTAAAGGAAAAAGAAAAAAAACAAAATAATATTTATGATGAAGCTGTTATTAGTGCTTTTAAAGAAAATAAAGAAGTTTATGGAACAAGAAGATTAAAAGTTGTTCTAAAAGAAAAGAATATTTATTTGTCATGCAGAAAAATTAAAGAAATTATGAATAAACATAATTTAATATCAAAATACACTAAATTATCATTCAAAAATCATCATAATAAAGTCAACGATAGTAAAATAACCAATATCGTTAATAGAAACTTTAATAATAGGCTTAAAAATGAAGTTATTGTTAGTGATTTAACTTATGTTCAAGTTAATGGTAAATGAAACTATATTTGCCTATTAATTGACCTATTTAACCGCGAAATTATTGGACATAGTGTAGGTACTAAAAAAGATGCATCATTAGTACATCAAGCATTTATGCACTCAAATCGTTGTTTAAAAGATATTCAAATATTTCATAGTGATCGCGGTAATGAATTTAATAATAAAATTATTGATAAACTTTTACTAGCATTCAATATTAATCGCTCTTTAAGCAAAAAAGGTTGTCCTTATGATAACGCTGTTGCTGAAGCAACTTTTAAAACTTTCAAAATTGAATTTATTAATGATAAAAATTTTACATCATTAATCCAATTAAAATTAGAATTATTTGATTACATCAACTGATATAACAACATAAGAATTCACAGCACTTTAAACTACTTAACTCCAGTTAATTATCAAAAATAAATGTCTACCAAAAAATAGTCCTAAAAAGGGTTGCCATTCCAACATCACGTGCTTCCAATGTATATGCACCATGATGCATTAAATAGTTCATATTTGGACTATAACCACTTTTTAATGCATAACTGGCCATACCGTCAATACCCACCATAACTACATGTTTAGGTTTTTTTGCTTTAGGAACCAATTGATTAGTTGGTTCATTTGTTAAATAATCGTTACTATGTGGTACATAATTTAAAATTGGATCGCGATAACTATCGTAACTAATAGTTATCATAATCCAAACTACTACTCACACAATATTTATTAGTAAAAAAACAATTATTTTTTTAGAATTAAACATCATAATACACCCTTTTTAATGAAATAATGATTATTAAATTTTACTATAAATAAATTTATGAAGTAATTATATATTAAATTCTTGACTTTCATCATCCTCTAACTAATAAACTAACTCCAAGAACAAAACATATTGGTACAATAATGATTAAAAAAATAATTGCAAAATAAACTTGTTCAAAAGGATGAGAAACATAAGTATTTTTAGCCGCTTCTATATCTAGTTGATCTCAATTATAAAACAAATTAATAATACCATAGTGTTTTAAACTTCAAAAACCGTTACCAAGAAAATTATTATAGTGATCATTAAAAATAGCTGTTCCAAATAGTATTAAACTAATTATTAGAAAAAGCAAAGTTAAAATACATAAGAATAATCCTAGTTTTTGCTTTCAATCCCAAGATGTAACTTTTTTATATTCTACATTTTTATCCATATTTAACACTTACTAAACACTAAGAATATAATCAACGTTTAAAATAACCAAATATTAAAGATAAAACACTAACACCAAGAAAGATAGCAGTTAAAATTACTGTAAATACAATTCCGACAACTACTTGCGCAAGAGGATAAGTTAAAAGTTTATCACTAGTAGCATCTGTTCACATTTGATCATAGCCAGCTTTGCTTAGAAAACTATCAAGTCCTCATACAGAAATAGCATGAAAGCCATTTCCGGCATATTGTGAACTTCCTCCACTTGGGGCTTTAAAATTGGCTGTTGCAATTAAAATTAGTCCTAATGCTAAACAGAGCAAACTAATTACCAGTGAGGCAAAGCCAATTTTTATTCCTCAATTTTGTTTCTTAAAAAGATTTATAAGATTTTTCATTAAGGTTTCTCCTTTACTACCTAATTATTTTATTGTTTTACCAAAATAATGTATTAATTGGTATTATCACAATAAATAAATTATAGCGTAAAATTTTTTTAAATATTAAAAAAATTATGAATAAAAACATAAAAAAATCATTAGTACTTTTACTAATGATTTTTTCTATATTATTATATTATTCTTCAATTAATACTTTAATACCAGGGCCCATTGCTGTAGTAATACTTATATTTTTAATATAAGCACCCTTAACTGCTGTGGGTTTAACTTTTCTTAAAGTGTTAAGAATTGCTAAATAATTATCTTTTAACCCTTCTTGTGCAAATGATACTTTACCAAGAATAACATGAATATTACCTTGTTTATCAACACGATATTCAACTTTACCTTTACGAATATCAGCTATTGCTTTTTGAACATCCATTGTTACTGTTCCTAGTTTTGCTGTAGGCATTAAGCCTTTTGGTCCTAATACTCTACCAATTTTTCCTAATTCACCCATCATTTCGGGTGTTGCAATAATAACATCAAAATCAAATCAACCTTTTTGAATTTTTTCAATCATTTCCTTACCACCAACAAAATCAGCTTGACTTTCCATTGCCTCTTTTTGTTTAGTAGTAGTTATTACTAAAACACGTTGTGTTTTTCCGGTCCCTGCTGGTAAAACAATAGAACCACGTAACATTTGATCAGCATGTCTTGGATCAACATTTAAACGAAATGCTGCTTCAACTGTTGCATCAAATTTTAATGATGAAGTTTGTTTAGCTAATTCTAAAGCACGATCAATTGGATAAACTTTAGTGTTATCAACTAATTTTGCAACTGCAAGATATCTTTTACTTCTATTCATATTAAACACCTTGCTTTCCATCTTCAACAGTAATACCCATATTCTTGGCTGTTCCTGCAACAATTTTAATTGCATCTTCTAAAGAATAAGCATTTAAATCAGGTAATTTAATTTGAGCAATTTCTGTGATTTGAGCAATAGTAAGTGTTCCTACTTTTGTTAATTTAGCATTTGATGAACCTTTTGCAAGTTTCAATGCTCTTTTTAAAAGAAATGTTGTTGGTGCAGTTTTTATTTTAAAGTCAAAAGTTTTATCTTTATATGCTGTAATAAAAACTGGAATTGGAACTGGATTAACATCATCTTTTTGATCTTTGGTTTTATCGTTAAATTCTCTACAAAAACGTGGCATATCAATACCGAATGATGCTAAACTAGCACCTGGTTTGGCACTACCAGCTGGTAATTGAATAATACCTTCACGATTAATATTTTTTTTATCTGCCATGAGCAACTCCTCCTAAATGGATTCTCACTGTGGTCCAAACGAATAAATCTTCCACAAGTTTAAACATAATTAAAGTCTATTTATATATATAAATAGTACTTTACAAATAATAACATCATTATAATTAGTAGTCAAATATATTTTAATTTTATTTTACATAAAAATTAAATAATTTAAACTAAACTTTAATTTTTTTACAACTATCATATTCTACTTTAATTTCGGTTTGACGACCAAACATATCAACAGAAACTGTTGCAATACCCTTATCTTCATCTAATTTAATAACTTGTCCTTCTCGGCCTTGTAAAGCACCAGAAGTAATATGAACAAAATCATTTAACTCAAAATCACGAATATTTTTTTTTGTCTCTTTAACTTTAGGTTGTGATGAATTTTTAGAATTACGATATAACATTTCATTAACTTCTTTAGTAGAAAGTGGAGTCGGTGGTACACCTTTACCACTAGAACCAATAAAACCATTAATCCCTGTTGTATTACGAATATCATATCAAGTATCTTCGGTTAAAATCATATGAACAAAAATATAACCAGGAAAAATATTTTTTTCAGTTATTTTTTTATCTTTATCTGGTATTGCTTCTTTAACAACCCTAACTTGAAAAATATTATCTTTTAAATTTAATTTTTTTTCAATTTTATTTTTCAAATCAGCAGCAACTTTATCTTCATGACCTTTGTTACAATTAACAATATATCATTGTGCTTGCTCAATTCGATGTTTATGTGTTTCTTCTAATGATGTAGTTTTCACTAAAGGGGTTTCTTTTTTTATTCTTTCGCTCATTTTTTGGCATCTCCATTTTTTACATTATTTTTAATAAAGGTAATACAAATAGTAATAACTGCTCAATTCCATAAAAGAATAGTGCTAAGACAGCAATAAATAATACTGTTGTAATAAATTTATTATTTAATTGTTTTCTTGGTGTTCAACGAGTTCTTCTAATTTCTCTTGATAAGTATAAGAAAAAATATTTATGATAAGTTCTCGCTTCTTTTTTATAATAAAAACGTTCTTCAGGCGTACGATTTTTACGTTCTTTTTCTCAAATTTCGCTAATATTAACCTTTTTATTTTTATCGGCTGTTCGTGGATCAAAACTTGGTTTTCCTTCAGAAGTTCTTTTTGTTCTTAAAGGTTTAATTTTACGTAAAATATTAAATTTACTTTTTAAAAGAGCCAATTTTTCAGGATTAATTTTTGGTTTTTCTTTTGATTTGTCTTCTGCACTCATGAAAATTTCTCCTAACGTGATTCCTTATGTAAAGTATGTTTTTGACAATGTTCACAATATTTTTTTAGTTCCATACGCTCTTTATATTTAATCTTATTTTTGTATGTATGATAATTACGATTTAAACACACAGTACAAATTAAAATTATTTTTTCGTTCATTAAATTCACCTAGAAAATTTAACCATTTTTAATTATATTATTATTTAAAATAAGTGTCAATTTTAAAATATTTTTATTTTAAAAACAAAGTTAAATTTTTAATCTTTCTTTAAAATTCATCATTTCTAAAATAATTGTACAAGAAAAAATAAAATAATAAATAAAAAATAATGTTTTTTTAAAAAAAGATTATAATATAAAAAATAATTTTAATTAACTATTAATACTTCCTAAAAGTGGTTGTCTTTCATTAGGTTCTATGATAACTTCTGACATATCATTATTTGCATTTGTAACAAATTCCGGCTCAAACTCATAATCAGGAATTTTTAACTTTATTCTTTCCTGTTGACTATTATCTTCAATCTCTGTTACTAATTCTACCTTTTTATTTTCGGAAGTATAATTATCTATTCATTCTTTAAACATTGTTAATGTTGGTCTTCAATCTTTTATTTTTCCGAGTTTAACAAAACTAGGAATTGTTTTATCTGAATGTCTCATTTCAAACTTATCTCAATTATTTTTTTCTAAATACTCATATATTTCCTTTAAATCTTTATTACTCAAAATACCTTTATATAAAGAAAAACTTTTTGTAATGTGTTCTTTTCTTTCATTAATAATTTTAATAATAATTTCCTCTTTACTATTTGAAGTATTAGATTTACTCATTGTAGAAAAATATGTATGACTAACATCCATCATTGCTGAAATTGACATTAAATTTCCTCCCACAATATTACCATTTGTAAAATTAATGCCTGCAGTTGCAAAAGTAGTAAGTGATTTTAAGTATTCAATAGTTTTTGTTACTTTTTGAATTTTATATAAATCAAAACCTGATATTCCACTAAGCACTTTAACTAATCCATTTGTACCAGTAAATAATTTATTTAATGCAATAGAAATCATTTCTGGAGTTAATTCATTACTTACAGCATCTTCTGTTAATTGTTCAGCAATTTCAGAATAAAGTCTTTCATTATTTGGTGGTAAAGTAGGAAAAGTGGGTAAATTTGGCTCGGTAGTTGTACTACCACCAGTTTCATTTAAATTATACGCTTGTCAAATAACTCAACCACCAAATGCAGCATATAATATATCAGCTACTCCACTTTTAATTAATTGGTAACGTTTTTCAATATTACTATCCCTAGTAACAGACTTAAGTCCTGCTATTGTTAGTAGAACTCCTGTTGTCGTATTACTTCAATTTTGTGCACTTAATGCTCCTGCTCTAACTGGACCATGAAGATTATTCAACACTTTTTGTACTTCTTTTCATGTTTCTTCTTTATTTATTTTCACTTTATTTATTCCTTTCATAGTTAAAGTAGTTTTAAATTAAATTTTTAATTTTATTGATAAGATGATACATAATTATTCATTAATAATATTACTAATCGTTCACTTACTAATATTTATTGAGAAAGATGGCCCAATATCAAAAGCACGAGATATAGAACTACTTCTAAGTTGTTGATATATAGTGTTTTCATCATGTCACATAAATATATAAATAACTAATCCTTGTGATTTATGACCTGCAGGTGGCTGATTTACTACTCGTCAAACTGGTAATTGATTATCTTTGTCTTGAATTTTTTTGGTATTAAAGTTTAGTTCATTACTTTTAATTGTTGTTGTATTATCCATAACACTATAAGTTATACTGTCTGTCGAATTAGCAAAAATTGTTGGATATAAAAACATAAAATTATTTCATGAATCAGAATAATCACTTCATTTTAAAAGCGTAGTTATTTCTGAATTATAATCTATTAGTTTTCCTCCATCTTTTGGAAAACTATGACTTAATGTTAAATTATTATTAGTATCCAAATTTTTGCTATCATATTGTAAATATCCAACGCTAATAATGTTACCAGTACTATCAACTAAATATCTAATACTTATCTTTTTACTATTATTTTCAATTGAAAAATTATTAATAACAGATTCTAAATTTGGACTATCAATCATATTATTGAAAATATTTTCAGAAATTTTTTCTGCAGTGCTCTCATTATTTTTTAAACTACTTTTAGTAATAAATTGTTTAACAAAGTCAAGACAAATCCCCCTACTATTTTTTGAATGAGATTGAGCAATATAATATAATCCCAATGTTTCACTTAAATTATCATAGTTCTTAATTGCATCAATAATACCTTTTGTTCCAGTTAATGATATATGAGTATTAGCACCACCAAATTGAATAAAAGTAAAATTACTTTTAGACTTTTTATTTGAAATATAAGCTGTTGTTGATATTTTGCTCAAGTTTTGTTTTTGAAAAATTTGCAAATCATTAGTACTTGTTAATTGTTCTTCTTTATAATTAATAGCAGCAATTTCTTTATCAAACTCATTAATAACATCTTTATTTATCTTTTCAGGGTTATAAGTTAATTTAAAATTCTCAATATAAATATCTTTTACATAAGGTTCTAAACTTGGATTATCAATAATGCTTTTAACATCAAAAAGATGATATATTCCATTTTCATCCTGACTATTTAAAATAGTACTATTACTTAAATTACCATACGTAGTATTAGTAACAACTTCATTAGTTTCAGTTTTATTTTTATTTTCTTGTTTTAATTTATTAATACTTGTTAAATTATTAGTAATACTAGTGTTAGCAACAATATTAGTGGTTGCTAATGTTAAACTAAGTCCCAACCATAAATGTTTATTTTTTAACATTTTATTTTGCACCTCAGAATTTTATTTTTTAGTAAATCTATTATAAATTTCATTTAATTTTTTTTCATAAATGTTATGAAGTTTTGGTTGATAATATTTCGTATCTTTTAACTTTGTTGGCAAATACTGTTGTTGTACATAATCGTTAGCATAATCATGTGGAAATTTATATAATTTACCTTTACCTACTGATTTTTTTAATGTTTTAGATCAATTATGCTTCAAATAATGAGGAATTGGATATATTTTTCCTTGTAAAACATCACTATATGCTTTTTGTACTGCCAAATTAGCACTATTTGATTTCTCACTAAGTGCCATTTCAATAACTACTAAACCAAGCGGAATTATACCTTCAGGCATACCAATTTGACGAAAAGTATCAATAGCAGTTTTTACCCTAATTGCTAAAGCGGGATTAGCAAGTCCAATATCTTCGCAAACAATAATCAACATTCTTCTTAATAAAACTTCATAATCACCAGTTGCTAATAACCTTGCTAAATAATGCAAAGCAGCATTAACATCACTGCCTCTAATTGATTTTTGTAATGCTGACTTTAAATCATGATGTTCATTTCCCTCTTTAGCATTTCAATTACTTGCTTTAGGCATAATAGCATTAATAATATCAATAGTTATGATTTCATTAGGATATAATTTTATTAATATTTCTAAAATATTAATTGCTATTCGTAAATCATCGGTTGCTAAATTACAGATTTTTTCTAAAATTTCATCACTAATATTAAAATTAAAAAATGAATTATTAGTAATTATTTTTTTAAGCCTAATAACATTTCTTCATTACTAATTGGCTTTAATTCTAATAATAGACATCTACTTCGTAAAGCTGGATTAATTACAAAATAAGGATTTTCAGTAGTGCAAGCCATTAAAATAAAATTGCCATGTTCTAAATATTGTAATAATAAATCTTGACGATCACGATTCATGCGTTGTATTTCTTCAATTATAATTATATAAGGTTTAGTATTTTGTGCTATTTTAATTAATTTTTCTAAATTTTCTTTTTTATCAATGGCAGCATTAAATACTCCAAATTCACATTTTAAATCATTAGCTAGTGCTTGAGCAATAGTGGTTTTGCCTGTTCCTGGATTACCATAAAATATTAATGATGTTAAAAACTTCTCATTTAATATTCGATTAATAATTCCATTTTTATCATTTATCAAATGACTTTGACCAATTATATCATTAACGGTAGTTGGTCTTAATATTGTTGCCAGCGGCTTATCCATACTCATCACCTTTGTTTTTAATTTAACGTCGTGAAGTTATTTTAACAATAGAACTAAAATTAATAAAGGTTAAATTATTATTTTTAATATTAACGTCCAAGGATTGAAGCATTTTATATTCTTTATCATCATCATATTTAATAATGATACCAATGTTTTTTAAATGCTGATATTTATCATTTTGTTCAGAAACACTAACAAGTTCAATATTATTTATCTTTTTTATGATATCAAAATTAATTGTCTTTTGAAAATGAATTTGATAGTTATCGCCATCAATATTAATTCCTATATTCATTTCTAAATTAATGTCATTAGTAGGAGAAAAATTATTCATATCATTAATAGCTTCTTGAAATAATAGTGAAATAAGTGAAATAGAATTATCTTTAAAAGTAATTGGATATATTACACCACTAGGAAGAACATTTGGATATAATTCAATAGAATTTAAATCTTTAACATTAAAATTGTTATTTTTAAAAATTTTTTCATTTGGTTCTTTATTTTGACATTGAATATTTATTGAAAACTCGATAGTATCTTGCAATTGATTTTTACCAACAATTGTTACTATTATAGATTTTGGTTTTTGATAATTTCCAGTAATCGCATTACTAGTAATAATATAATCTTGATCATTAAAATCTTGATGTCATTTTTGCTTACCAAACTCATTTATTTTTTTACTAACAAGGAAAGCAATATGATTATCAATATCCACTTTGCTAACATTAGTATTATCTTCAATAGTTATTAATTGATTAATTACACTTTCATCATTTTCCAATACTGTTTTAATAACAGATAATGATTTTTTTGTTCAACTACCTTGAACATTAAAATTAATATTTAATTGACCTTTAATAATTTCACTACTATTTTTAGCACAAATAACAACTGTTATTTTCTTTTTTATCATATAATTATCAAAATTTTTTATTGAATCATAATTAATAACAAAATCACTTTTTGTTACTTTATCTGATAATGATTTTTCTTTATTAATTTCTTCTAAAAATTTCTCTTCAATAATTTTATTAACTTGAGATTTTATTTCATTTTTAGTTCCTTTTGTAGCATCTGACATTACTACTGTTTGTGATGGAATTGTAATTCTATTGTCTAAATCAAAAATATTAAATTTTTCCGAAATAACATCATTTTCAACACTAAAATTGAAATTTAAGTCACAAGGAAACAAACCATAATTACTACCAAATTGATTAACACTCATTTCAATTTTAAACTGTTTTATTTTTTCTTTATAAGATGGTATTTTTATTGAAAAATTATTTTTAAGTGCATTTTCATCAGTAATTTTAATATTAATAGCTGGATTTACTGGTAAATGTACAAAAAAATTATTAGGAATATCTATTTTATTTATTTGTAACACATTATCAATCTTTTTTAATAAATCACTAAGATAAAAATTTTTTAGTTTTTTATCAGTAGATATTAAACTAATATTGTTTAATTTATCCTTGTAATCTATCAAATTATATTTTTTATTTGTTGGACAATTATTCTTATAATAATCTTCTCAAGTTTTATCTTGATTAGGATTTCAGTTGTTGGAATTATTAGTATTTATGGCACTATTTCATTGATTATTTGCAATTATTAAAATCATAGTAGTAATAATTAAAACAACCACAACAAATAACAAAGAAAAAATTTTAAACCAATGTTTTTTTTCTTGCTTAACATTAGGTTTTTGCTTATAATTTGATTTTTCATTTTGATTAATGCCAATTTTATACATTATTTCCTCCACCAAAAATCTATAATAAAACACAAAAAAATTTTATAATGATTAAAAAATCACTACAAAGCAACAGCTAAATTATATAAATAATAAATATAACAATAAAACTTATAAATTAATTTTTAAAATTAAAAAAATAAAATTAAAATATAAATTTTATTGTTGTCTTAATTCTATCATAGTAATTTTTATTAAATATATTTTTTGTAACTATTTTTTAATTTTAACTTTTGGATAGTTTACACTTTATTGGACACTAATTACGTAGACAAGTGAACAAATTAGTTAAAAGAAAGGAACTATAATTATGGCCAATATTAACTCATATACCGATGAATTTAAAAAACAAATAGTAGCTTTATATCAAAGCGGTAAGTCAGTGTCTTGTCTTGCTAAAGAGTACAATGTTACAAGAGCAGCTACTTATAATTGAATTAAGCAATTTACTAATTCAGGCAGTTTTAAAACTAAAGATAATCGTTCTATTGAAGAAAATGAATTAATTAAATTAAGAAAAGAATTAAAACAGTTACGAATGGAAAATGATATTTTAAAGCAAGCAGCACTAATAATAGGCAGAAAATAGAAATTATTGCTAAAAATAAAGTTAAATATAAAATTCGCACAATGTGTCGTTTTTTAAAACTTTCTAAATCAACATATTATTTTAATTTAAAGGAAAAAGAAAAAAAACAAAATAATATTTATGATGAAGCTGTTATTAGTGCTTTTAAAGAAAATAAAGAAGTTTATGGAACAAGAAGATTAAAAGTTGTTCTAAAAGAAAAGAATATTTATTTGTCACGCAGAAAAATTAAAGAAATTATGAATAAACATAATTTAATATCAAAATACACTAAATTATCATTCAAAAATCATCATAATAAAGTCAACGATAGTCAAATAACCAATATCGTTAATAGAAACTTTAATAATAGGCTTAAAAATGAAGTTATTGTTAGTGATTTAACTTATGTTCAAGTTAATGGTAAATGAAACTATATTTGCCTATTAATTGACCTATTTAACCGCGAAATTATTGGACATAGTGTAGGTACTAAAAAAAATGCATCATTAGTACATCAAGCATTTATGCACTCAAATCGTTGTTTAAAAGATATTCAAATATTTCATAGTGATCGCGGTAATGAATTTAATAATAAAATTATTGATAAACTTTTACTAGCATTCAATATTAATCGCTCTTTAAGCAAAAAAGGTTGTCCTTATGATAACGCTGTTGCTGAAGCAACTTTTAAAACTTTCAAAATTGAATTTATTAATGATAAAAATTTTACATCATTAATCCAATTAAAATTAGAATTATTTGATTACATCAACTGATATAACAACATAAGAATTCACAGCACTTTAAACTACTTAACTCCAGTTAATTATCAAAAATAAATGTCTACCAAAAAATAGTCCTAAAAAGGGTTGCCATTCCAGAATTAGAAAACCATTTAATTGATCAAATAAATATATGCAAAAATTTAAAAGAAAAAAAATGAAAATTTTCAGAACCAAATCTAATAAATAAAGAAAAAACATTTACACCTAAAATATAAAAGTATCTTTTTAAAAAAATATAAGTTCTTAAAATTTACGATAATTTTAACGTTTCAACGTAAATATAGTTTGCAATAATACCACAAGCAACGCTAGCATTAAATGATTCTATTTTTGGACTTATTGGTATTTGAACAATATAATCGGTATGTTTTAATAACTTTGGACTTATCCCTTCACCTTCATTACCAATAATTAATGCTAAGTTGCTACTACAATCAATAGTAAAATAATCAATTGCTTTTGCTGTTTTAGCAGCAGCCAAAATTCAAAATTTATATTTTTCTTGTAAATTATTAATTGCGGAAGTTAAATTATTAACTTGACAAACTGGAATAATACTTAGAGCACCAGCTGCAGCCTTTGCAACTGCACCATTTATTTCAGATTGATTACAATTTAAAACAATTACACCATCAAAGTCATTACCCGCTGCAATTCTTAACATTGAACCAAAATTATGTGGATCAGAAATACGATCTAAAATTAAAATTCTTAAAAATTTAGATGTTGAATCAATATTAATTAATTCATCAAAAGAAAAATATTGATAGTCTTTAACATTAGCAGCAATATTTTGATGTTTAGTAGTACCTAATAAATTATTCATTGCTTGTAAACTAATAATTTCATAAGGAATATTTACACTTTTTAAATCTTTTTTCAATTCTTGGTACTTATCTTGAACTAAAAAAACTTTTTTAATTTTTATTAATGACGATGTTGATAATGCAGCAATAATAGGGTGATAACCATAAATATATTGTAATGCCATAATTTTGCTCCCTTAAATAATATTCAAATCTTTTAATTCTTGACGAATTTTATCAGCTTCTTGGTATTGTTTTTCCTTTTTTAGTTGTTCTCATATTTTAATTTTATTTTTAATTTTTTCAGAATAATTACCAACTTTAAAATCAAATCCTAATATTTTTAAAGCAAAGGTAAAAGTATAAAAAATTTCTTGAAATTCTTCATTAAAATTTTTTTTAATAAGTGCTTCATTTAATTTTTTAATCATATTTTCAATTAAAGTAATAGTATTGGTTGTATCAATATTATTTGATAAATTTTTAATAATTTGTTGATAATAAATTGAATGATGATTATTATTACATATTATATTGTTAATAAATATTTGATATGTTCATTGTTTTAAAACATTTTCATATTTTTTTGTTGACACTAATCCATTTTCAATTGTTTCCTTATTAAAATCAATTGGTTGTTGATGATCACGATTTAATATTAAATATCGCAATACATTTGGATGATATTGCTGACAAAATTCTTTAACCAAAATAAAATTATTTAAAGATTTTGACATTTTTTCATTAGCAATATTAACATGACCATTATGTCATCAAATATTTGACATTTTTTTATTATTAACTGCAACAAATTGAGCTCGTTCATTTTCATGATGAGGAAATTTTAAATCAACACCACCACCATGTAAATCAATAGTTTGACCATTAAATAAAGCCTCAACAAAACAAGCACACTCAGTATGTCAACCAGGTCTTCCTTTTCCTCATGGACTATTTCAACTAATACCTATTGTTGTTGATTTTCACAAAGCAAAATCTAGATTATTTTCTTTAGCAACTAAATTTTTAATTCTAAAATTTGGAATTAAATCTTCAATATTTTTATGTGCCAAACTTCCATAATCTTTTAACTTATTAACTTTAAAATAAACATCACCAGCAGTAACATATGCATAATCTTTAATAATTAATTTATTAATAAATTCAATAATCTTTGAAATATATTCACTTACTTTTGGTAATTTTGTAGGAGAAATAATATTTAATTTTTCTAAGTCTTCATAATATGCTAACGTATATTTTTCAGTAACTTGTTGTTCTGTTATTTTTAAATCCGCAGCTTTCTTAATAATTTTATCATCAATATCAGTAATATTATGAACATAATTTATTTTATAATTTTGATCAATTAACAAACGATGTAAAACATCAAAAACAAGTACACCACGAATATTGCCAACATGAATATAGTTATAAATAGTAGGACCACATAAATACATATTAACTTGCTTTTTATTAGGGGCAAGCGGTTGCAATCTTTGTGAAAAACTATCATAAATTTTAATCATTTAATTAACCCTTCTTAATAAAGTTTAGTTTCCATATACTCTATTATACTGTAAAGAATATCAATCTGTAACAAAATAATTTTTTAAATTTAAAACTCTCTTTAACAAAGAGAATCATTAATAATTAAAAAAGTATTAATTATTTGAAACTTCACCATTAGTATCTTTTCAACCAGATACCGGCTCAATCTTAGCATTAATATCATTAGTATTTATTTTATATAAATTTCCCTTTTTATTAGCAATTGATGTTCCCACATAAAGTACACCATTAATATTTACTAGAGCATGAACTGCACCATTATTATCTTCTCAATTAGAAATTTTTTTAAAATTAGTAATAGTACAAGTTAAAGAAACTTCGTTTTTATAAGTACCTTTACCATTAATAATGATTTTTGCAGTGTCAATAAAACTTTTAATATCAAAATCATCTTCAGTTAGATCAATTGCTTCTTTATTTTTATCTTTAATATCTTTTAAAATTTCAGATTTATTTGGTTTGTCCAATTGACCAATGTAAATAATACCTAATTCCTTTTTAATAATAACTGTATTTAAATCAGTTTTTTCTACTGGTGAAGGTCTTTCTCCACCACAAGTGACGACACTTATACTTGTTACTCCAATTAAAGTTACTACTGCTAGACTACTTAGTAATTTCTTCATATATCTTTACCACCTAATCTTTAATATTTTAATACAATCATTTTACACGATTTCTATATCAATAAAATAAACATGCTATTAAAATTAAAATAGTAATATTAAAAAATTACTATTAATTTAATATATTTTCAATAAAGAGATAAATTTAAAAATGTTACAAAAAATATCAGAAATTTTAATTAAATAATTATTTTTTGGTTTATTCTTCAGGTACTCTATTATATTGTAAAGATTGCGGATCTGTAGCGAAATAATATTTTTTAAATTGATTTTCTAAATTTAAAGTTTTCTTTAATGCAGAATAACAAGTAACAATTAAAAAAACATTAACCGTTAAATCAATAGGATATTTTATAACTCTTAATGGAAAATAAATTAATCATAAAGGTGGTAATCCAGGAAATAATATTTTTAATGCAATAGGATCAGTACCAGTAATAATTAATGAAGTAATAGCATAAGCAATTGGCAAATATCAATAAAATGTCTTTTTACTATAATAAATTTTACTAAAATTTAATACTAAATAGTAAGGTAATATACATCATAAAATACTAGTAAAAGTAAAAAATAAACATGGTGATGCACCACCAGTACTAAATAATAAACCTAAAAAATCACTGGCAATACCACTAAGAAAACCTAATATTCCACCACAAAAGAAACCTATTAAAACTAATATAAAATTACCCAATTTAATTTCAAAATATTTAGAAAATGGTAAACTTTTTAACATTAAAGCACCTGTTGTATTTAAAGAAACAGCTAATGCTAACATTATTCCACTTAAGCAAATAAATTTTATTTGCTTTATCTTTTTTTTATTATCTTTATAATCAAAAACTGTGATTAATAAAAAAGTAATTAAAATTAACACTCCACCAATTATATTCAATAACAATACATTCATTTAATTACCACCCTTTTTTATCATAATTATTTTCTTTGTTCTTAAATAATTATAAACATCTGCTAAAAAATAACAAGAACCCGTAATTAAAATTATTTTATGAGGGCTACATTTAATCATTTTTTGATAATCAAAAAATTCACCAGTAATACTATTTAAATTACTATTACTACAAATAATAATATTATCTGAGACTTTTTTTAAACAACTAATTAATTTTTGTGGATATTTATTTTTTAAACAAGAAAATATAATTTGTTGAGGAATAATTTTATTAATTTTTAGCGTTTTAATTAATGCTTTAATACCATCAATATTATGAGCAGCATCAAAATAAATAGTTTTATCATTAATTTGATATTTCTCAAATCGTAATCTAATATTAGTATTATTAATGATTTTTAAAGCTTGTTTAATATTAATTTCTAAAAATGTTTTTGAAATTACTGTTAAAACTAATTCTTTATTTTCTTGATAGTATGGTTGATTGATTAATCTTGGAGAATATATAGATTTATAACCTTCCATATCGATTTGCTTTTTTAATTTATTATTTAAATTACCTGAAATAAAAAGATTTTTTGTCGTTGATTTTACTATTCCCAATTTTTGATGTAATATTTCAGATGTAGTTTTACCAAGTCTATCTTGATGATCTTTACCAATTGAAGTGATAATAGCATATGTTGCATCAATGATATTTGTAGGATCAATTTTTCCACCAATCCCAACTTCAATTATTGCTCATTGCACATTTTGTTCTTGAAAATAAATTAATGCAATTAAAGTTAAAATACCAAAAAAACCTAATTGATAATATTCAATATCATCAAAAATCAAGTCTCTAATACGAACTAAATCTTGATTACTAATCATTCTATCATTAACAATAATTCGTTCATTAACAAACTCAATATGGGGAGAAGTAAACAAACCAATTTTTTGTTTTAAGGTTTGTGATAATATAGCAAAAATTAAACGCGATACTGAACCTTTACCGTTTGTTCCAGTTACATGAATATACTTAATATTATTGTTTAAATACTTTGGAGTAATAATTTTTAATTTTTTTAAACAATCTTTATTTGAATATTTAGATATTTTTTTAAAAAATTCTTCATTCATATTTTTAAAATCCTTTATTTAATAATTATTATTATCAATATTAATTAAAGGATTAACAGTTCTTCAAGTCACATAAATTATAATTGAATTAATTATAATTTTAAGAGGCGCTTGCACAATTCTCATAATTGCTGTTACTCCATAATCCTTGGCATTAGGATCAAATAAAGTCATATCAGCATAAGAGGCTATAAGCACTGTTGTTACATACTCGGCTACTACCGCTAATAAAATAATTGGTAAAATTTCTTTAATTCTATAAATTTCTTTTTTCAATAAATAATAAAATAAAACACTATAAATACTTAATAGGCCAATAATGCCACCACCACCCATAATACTAGCCAGAACATATTTATTAACAATAATTCCTGACATAGAATATGATGATTGCTTACCTGAAATAACAATATACATGCCACCACCAGCAAAGAAAATAATAAAAAAATTAATTAAAGCAAAAATAACTCATGGATAATCTTTTAGTTTTACTTTAAATATTCCAGCAATTCCTGCCAAAAAACCAGTGAAAATAATACAAAACATATAATAAATGCTAATATATGAAGGAACAAATAACATTACTAAAATATCCGTTACTGCAGCACAAATAATACCTATAATTGGACCAAACATATAACCGGTTATTTTAATCATTAAACCCTCAAAAGCAATTCTAATTGGTGGTAATACTGTAATGGGTATCGTAATAGAAACAATAATAGTTGCCACAACTGATACCGAAGATAACATTGTTATATAAGCAATATTTTTAGTAGTAAAACGAACACCTTTATATTTATCTTTACGAAATCATTTTCAAAAACTATTCATTAAAATATATGCTAACATTATGCTACTTAAAGTAATAATTAAATAAATAACTGTAGATCTACTAAATAAATTTAAGGTATTTAAATCATATCGTTGAGAAAATATGTGATTAAATATTAAATTATTGGGCATTTAAATAACCACCATTCCCGAAATATTCTTTAAAACTATATTAATTTTAACAAATATATCATAACATTGTTTGCTTAAATACATATAATAAAATTAGTATTTTTTTATTTTTATCACTTAATGGGAGTTTTATTTTTTGAAATCAATCAATTATTAGTTTTGCTAAATGGTCTTGAATTAAAAAAACCATTATAAGCACTTAAAGGTGAAGGATGTGCACTCTCAATAATAAAATGTTTTTCTGTGTCAATTAACATTTTTTTATTTCTTGCATTTTTACCTCATAAAATAAAAACAAGATTAGTACAGTTTAAATTTAAAAATGATAAAACATGATCAGTAAAAGTTACTCATTGATATTGTAAATGACTATTAGGTTGACTTTGTCTGACAGTTAAAGTTGTATTTAAAAGCAAAACTCCCTGTTTAGCTCAAGTTGTTAAATTACCATCATTATCTTTTTCAATATTTAAATCATTTTTTAGTTCTTGAAAAATGTTTTTTAAACTTGGTGGTAATGGAGTATTTGTTTTAACACTAAATGCTAAACCATGAGCTTGATTTGGCTGATGATAAGGATCTTGACCTAATATTATTACTTTAACCTTTGATAAAGGAGTTATTTTAAAAGCTTGAAATATTTCTTCTCATTGAGGATAACAAAGATAAGTCTGATATTCTTTTTTAATATCTTCTAATAATTTAGTAAAATATGTTTCTTTATATTCTTGTTGAAAAAATTCTAATCATGAGGAATCAACAAATAAAGTTTTATTATACATTTCTTTCACCTACTACTTATGATAACTTTGATTATTAAGTATTTGTAATGAACGATATATTTGCTCTAATAAAACAACATAACATAATTAATGAGGTAATGTTATTTTACCAAAGGAAATTTTAATTAAATTAATATTGTCTTTTAATATTTGTGCGACACCATTACTACCACCAATAATAAAACCAATTTTACCTTGTTGATAAATTTGATTTTTATTAATCATCTGTGATAATTGTTCGCTACTTATTAATTGTCCTAATAAATCTAATAAAAATCATTGATAATCATTATTTTTTGATATGTATTCAGTGATTTTATTAGTTTCAATTTTAATATTATTAGGAATTGAATTTAATTTAGAATCGATAATATTTTTTGTTTCAATATTAGTTCGTTTTTTAATTCGTTCTAAATAATCTTTGGCAGCTGATTTTCAATATGTTTGTGACAACTGACCAATACAAACAATTTTAATATTTATCATTATGATTCTGAAAAAGTCATGTTATTTATTCTTTCATGAACCACTTTATCTGGGTTACGAAAATCAACATCACCCAAAGCTTTATCAATAGTATTTGGATTAATAACAATTATTTCTTTTTTATTTTTATCAACTCATAAACTAAAACTTACATCAATTTGAATATTAAAATCAATTTTAAAAGTTTTATTCATTTTTGAATCTTTCATTATAAAGAATAAGTCAATTCAACCTTTTTTAATAATGGTTTTATTTTTATCATCTTTAAAGTCAGTAATTTTTGGTGAAACAATACTAGTTTTAGCAACTTTTGAAGGATTTTCTGCTTCTGTTGCTGTTTCATATGTAACATATCAATAACCATAATATTGCTGTTTAGATATATCATTATCAGTTAAACCAAAAACTAAAAGACTTCCATTTGCATCTTTACAACTAAATGGTTCATTCATTACTTTATTTGGATCATTATTAACATTATAATTAATACTCTCATAATTACCTGATTTATATTGATCACTATTATAAAAATCCCTAGCAGCATCTGTAACTTCTAATGCATTACGATCAATTCTAATTTTGTCTGCTGCTAGTTGCATAAATGCAGTAAGTGGTTTATATAAAAGTTTAGTATCATATTGATAGTATTTATTATAAACATAATCAACTAACGGATCACCATCTTTGTTTGATGGCTCGTTTTTAAAATTTGTTTCAATCTTTGAACCATCTCCAGTACCACAAGCCACAATAGTACTCACAGAAGAAGAAAGTAAACTAAGTGTTGAAAATAAAGTGATTAATTTACGCATTTGATTGTTATTCTCCTTAAACTAAATAATAATTAAATATTCACTAAGAATTGTAACTTATTTTTTTATAAAAAGCAAAAGGAAATTCATATAGGTAAAAATACATTTTTTAAAATTAAAATATTAATGTTTATTTTAATATTTTAATAAAATTATTATTATCATAAAAGGAATTAAATTTTTATCGTTGATAATTGCTTTTGCAAATCTATTTCATCTTTAAAAGATCAGATTTATTAATTTTTTGTTGAAATTTCATTGCTTCTTCATATGTTGGTAATTTGTCTTTATTTTATTCTAAAATTTCTTCATTTAAAATATCGTTAGTATTTTTCATTAAAAAAAATTAAAGACTTCCAAATGATTATTTCAAACGACTAACATTAAAGCATTATATCCATATTCATTTACTTGATAAAGATTTCATTATTATCTATTAAATACTTGACTATCTCTAAATCATTATTTTTGATAGTTAACATCAAAATAGTGAAATCATCTTTAATTACATAATTTATACTAACACCATTCCTAACTAATAATTTAACTTTTTCTAAGTTATTATTCATAATGACTTGTATCATTTTTTCATTTTTCTTATTAAGAAATACTCTTTTTTCCTAATGTACTTTTTTTCTCTTTCTATAAATTAAACTTGATACAATAATAAATTTAATCTTATTAGTTTAAATTGTATTTAATATTTCTGCTTTTGTTTCCAAAGGTAATTGAGATTCTATTAAGCCCATATTCTCTCATTTTTGTTTGCTTGCATTTTTTGATTCTTCTGATAAAGGTTGCTGTAACTCTGGAATTTCAGTACTTATTAATTTTCATACTTCATTTAAAGATGTTAATTTTATTTCTTCTTCATTTAATTTATTTTTAATTTTTTGTTCTTCTTTTTTTAAATTTTTTTTATTTAAACTATTTTTTAAATTATCACAATTTTCAGTAGTTTTTTTAATTTCCATTGCAAAAAAATCTCTAATATTTTCCAATGTTGTAGATAAATCTTTTACTTCATCTTCATGTAATTCCTTTATTGAAATTAATTTTTTTTCTAAATAATTTATTTGAAATTCTAGTTTTTCAATTGTTTTATTTTGTTCTTCAATTTTTTGATCTTGTCAACTAGGTTTCTCATTTTCTTGATTTATTTCGGTTTGGATTTCAATACTTACTAGTTTTGATTGATTAATTGTTCTTAAAGACTCCTGAATTTTTTCCTTTTTTTCTCTAATTGCATTTTTTATTATTTTTTTTTCTTTTAATTTAAAATTAATTTCTAATGTTGTGAAATCATCTTTAAATTCATTTTCTATTTTTTCTTTTTCTTCTCTTATGTTTTCTAAATTATTTTGAATGTTAAAATTTTCATTAAATTTTTTAATACTGTCAGCATTTTCTTCTCAATAATTTTCAATAATCTTAATAAATTCTATATTTTCTAATTTATTAACTTCTTTTAAGAAATTAATAAATATTTTTTGATCTTTACTAATATTTTTAATTCATTTTTCTTTTATTTTTTTAAGTTCAAACATCATCGTATGTTTATTTTGCTTAAAAAAATCCTCAATTTTATTAATTTTATCCTCAATTTTTTTTATTTTTTTATCATTAATACTTAACTCAGTATCATGTCTTGTAATATTATCTTGTAACTCCGCAATATAATCATTCTTTTTCTTAATATCACTATTCTTTTTTTTAATCACTACATCTATTTCTTTTAAATATTGTTTTTTTCCTTTTTTATCATCTGAAATATTTGGAATAAATATTTGATTTTCAATATTATTTTTATTTTCTTCTAAATCTTGCAAGTAAGTAATTTTTTTAATTTTTATATTTTTCTTTCGTTTTTCTAAATTTTCAATTTGTTTTCTTTTTTCTGCTATCTCTTTCTGATGCATTCTAATTTGTTCTTTTTTTTCTTCTAATTCATTTTTAAATAATTCTATACTTTCTTTCACTTTATCTTTAGTTTTAATAATTTCTTCTTGTTCACTTATTAATTCTTTTTCTCGATCATTATATTTTTCAAATATATCATTGTATATTCTTTCTTCATTTTTAATAATTTTTTTAATATATCGGTTAAATATGTCATCTATTAATTCAAAGAAAAATACAAAATTTTTATCAAATTTACTTTTTAAATCTTTATCTTCATTTAAAATTAATTTATATTCATCTCCACTTTTCATTCTAAATGCTCAAAAAGATAAAATTAATTGAGTCATAACTTCTTCTTTAAAAAGATTTTCAAAAATTTTCTCTTTTTTATTTTCTAATTCCTCATTTTTTTGATATAGCCTACGAATTTGTTTATCAATTTTTATTTTTAATTCTCGTGTTTTTTTTAAAAACTCTTTTTTATTTTCAAAAATATTTAAATTTATTGTTTTTAAAAAAATAATATCATTACTTATTGTTTCACTTAAAAAATTAAAAAGATTAAAATAATCTGTGATTTCAGTAAACTCAGTACTATTTTGACTACCCTTATTAATTTTATTTTGTTCAATTAATGTTTTATTTTTTTCCAAGAATAATAATTTTTCATTTTGTTCTTTAATTTTACTATCAAGTTCTATTAAAAAATAATCTAATTGTTTAATTAATTTTAAATCTTCTTTTTTTTCTCAAAAATAAGAAAAAAAATTATATTTTAAATCATTTCTTAATTCTTTAATTAATTTATCTAAATCAGTTTTTTTATTTTCTTTTAATTGAGTTAATGGTGCTGATGTACTTGGGTTTTCAAAATCAGTATCTTCTGAATTAGAAAAAAAGTTATCTTTTTCATTATACTCTTTAAAAAAATTCTTAAAAGTTTCAACAACTTCGTCTAAATTTTCATCAGTTAAAGGATAATTTCTAAATTTTTTTATTAATTCATTAAATCAAGGCATAAATCTTATTCTCCTAAATTTTATTTATAAAATAAAAAAACCAATTGTTTTTAAATAAAACAATGGGTTTGAAAACTTATATTTTTCAATCTTTTGTGTTAATAACAATAAAACGCTCCTTATTCTAAAGATCTAAAGAAGTATCTTGATTATAACTAATTAATTTATCTTTTTTTAAAAAAAAGATAAATTACTATTATATGTTTATATAATAAAAATTTATCACAAAAATTATTTTTCAGCTCTAGGTTTCATATGTGGAAATAATAATACATCTTTAATACTATTTTGGCCAGTTATTAACATGACCAAACGATCAATACCAATTCCCAATCCACCTGTTGGTGGCATACCATACTCCAATGCTTCAACAAAGTCTAAATCCATAGTTGCTGCTTCATCATTACCACTATTTTTTTCTTTTACTTGCTCTTCAAAACGATTATATTGTTGCAAAGAATCATTTAGTTCCGAATAAGCATTTGCATATTCTCTACCAGCAATAAATAATTCAAAACGATCAGTAAACTCTTTACTATTTTTATTTAATTTAGCAAGTGGTGAAATTTCAATTGGATAATCAAAAATAAAAGTAGGTTGAATTAAAGTTTCTTCAACAAAAGATTCAAAAAATAAATTAATAATATGACCAGTACTATTATAATGATCTGGAATATGAAGTTTATAACTTTTTGCAAGTTTTAATATAAGTTTAAATGTTTTATTTTTTTCAATATTTCTAATATTATCATCTTCAATATTATGATATTTTAAAATCATATCACTAATTTCTTGGAAAATTTTAGTAAACTCTTCATCTTTGATCATAGCTTTTTTAATTGAATCAATCATACTAATTTTTGTTCACGATTTTTCAAAATTTAATATATTTTCATCATATTCTAATATTAATTTATTATGCACTGTATTAATTAAATGTTTTATACAAGACTCTGTTAAATCCATCATATATTTCATATCTTGATAGGCAACATAAATTTCAATAGTTGTAAATTCTGGATTATGTTTTTTACTCATACCTTCATTACGAAATAATCTACCAATTTCATAAACTTTTTCAAAACCACCAACTATTAATCTTTTTAAATGTAATTCAGTAGCAATCCGTAAATATAAATCGGTTTTTAATGTATTATGATGAGTGATAAAAGGTTTAGCGGCAGCACCACCATATACTTCTTGTAAAATAGGTGTTTCAACTTCTAAATAACCTTTATTATTTAAAAAACTTCTTAATTCATTAATAATTTGTGTACGTTGTAAAAATGTCTTTTTAGTTTCTTGATTCATAATTAAATCTACATATCTTCGTCGATAACGTTCTTCAATATCTGTTAAACCATGAAATTTATCTGGTAAAGGTCTAAGTGCTTTTGATAACATTACAATATCATAGATTTGAACTGTTAGTTCTCCTTTATTGGTTTTCATAACCTTACCTTTAATACCAAAAAAATCGCCTAAATCTGCATATTCTGCAAATCATTCAAATTTTTTTTGATTAATATATTCTGGTTTTAAATAAATTTGAAATTTACCTGTTTGATCTTGCAAATGAGCAAAAATTGAACCCTTTCCCATTTCTCTTTTTGTCATTAATCTACCCGCCATTTTAATTTGATCATTAGGTAAATTAGCAACAAATTTTGCTAACTCTTCTTTATTTTTATTTCTAAATTCACTATTTAAAGTTTCACAATTATAATTTCTTTCTCAATTACGCCCATAAATATCATAATTTTGTTTATATAAATCTTGTATTTTTTGATATCTTAATGCTTCTTGCTCTGTCAAAATACGTCCATTAATTTCAAGTTTAGTTTCTTTCATTGTTTTCATCCTTTGTATTTAAAATAAGTATTTAAAATAAAAAAATTAAATTAAATAAGATTGTTTAGGTTTATACATAATGATATCAATTTTCAATACCGAATTCTACTGTCAACAATTAATTTTAAATTTTATAATAAAACCCTTATATTTATAATAAGGGCTAAAATTTAATTTAAATATTTCTACTAATAGATATCTATAAAAATTAGAGACAATTTATTAATCATTTTTTACCTTCTAAATATTAATTTTGTATAAAACATGTTTTGCTAAAATATCACTTTTATTTATTTTTGGATGATAAGATTCTTTTTTTTCATACCTATTCGTTTCATTACATTTTCTGATTTAATATTTAATATACTAGTAAAACTATAAATTTCAGTGAATTTTAATTTTTTTTGCATATTTTAAACATTCTTTAGCTGCTTCTGTTGCTATTCCTTGACCTCAAACACTTTTTTTAAAACGTCAACCAATTTCAATACATGGTCTAAAATCATCAATAAAATCAACTTCGCTAAAGCCAATAAAGACAATAAATTTATTATCTTTTTTAAATTCAACAGCATAAAAACCAAATCCATTATTATTTAAATTATTTTTAATTTTCGAAAAATATTTTTCTGTATCATCTTTTGATAATGTACTAGGAAAATATTTCATGACATCTTTATCAGAATTTAATAAAACAAGTTCATCTAAATCACTATCTTCTCAATATCTAATTTTTAATCTAGGGGTTTCAAAAAATATCATATTTTTACTCCTTTGTTATGATATTTTTTCTATTAACAATTTGTTAGTTTATTTAATTAATAATATTAACTTCAATTTATTTCACTTGGTTTCATTGGTTTTTCATTATTCTTTACACTAATAATTTTACCATTTTTAACGTTAATAACAGTATTTGCAACATATTGGAAGTTAGGATTATGAGTAACCATAATAATTGATGTTTTATATTCTCGATTAACATCCAATAAAATCTCTAATACCTTACGCCCCATTTCCTCATCAAGTGCTCCTGTTGGCTCATCACAAAATAAAATTGTCGGATTTTTTGCTAGTGCTCTACCAATCGATACTCTTTGTTGTTGCCCACCTGATAATTGACTTGGAAATTTATTCATATGTTCATCCATTTCAATAACTTGAAAAATATCATCAATACTCATATTTTTATTTTTAGCAAGATTTTCACCAACTTCAGCATTTTCACGAGCAGTTAAGTTAGTTAATAAATTGTATTGTTGAAAAATAAAACCAACATTATCTCGTCTAAATTTAGTTAAATGACTATCTTTTAATAAAGATAAATTGTATCCCCCCACAAAAACATCACCAGTATTAGGTTTATCCAATCCCGAAATAATATTTAATAATGTTGTCTTACCACTTCCCGATGGTCCTAAGATAACAACAAAATCACCTAATTTAATTTTTAAATTAACTCCTTTTAATACTTCATATTCTAAGTCTCCAGTTAAGTAAGATTTTTTAACATCAAATAATTCAATAACATTAGTTTGAGTATCAGGAGTATTATTAGTCATTGATATAATTTTACCTGCTAAAATTTCTTTTGAATGAGTTTTTGTTAATTTTTTAATTGCTTTTTGATTATCTTTAAAAGCTTGCAATTTGGCTTTATTAGCTTCTATTTCTTCCTTTGATTCTGCTTTATCATGAGATTTATGGGTTACTGGTGGTATTGTAGCTTCATTTTTAGATACTGACTTCTTTGTAAAACTAGATTCTAACTTATTTTTAGTTACTTGTTTACTTCCAATGTCTTTATCATCTTTTTTAATTTCCTTATTATCTTTTTTCATAATTATTTCTCCTTTTTAATTCCATGCTTTTATAAACAACACACTCATTTTATCAATTGGATAGGTTACACTTTATTGGACACTAATTACGTAGACAAGTGAACAAATTAGTTAAAAGAAAGGAACTATAATTATGGCCAATATTAACTCATATACCGATGAATTTAAAAAACAAATAGTAGCTTTATATCAAAGCGGTAAGTCAGTGTCTTGTCTTGCTAAAGAGTACAATGTTACAAGAGCAGCTACTTATAATTGAATTAAGCAATTTACTAATTCAGGCAGTTTTAAAACTAAAGATAATCGTTCTATTGAAGAAAATGAATTAATTAAATTAAGAAAAGAATTAAAACAGTTACGAATGGAAAATGATATTTTAAAGCAAGCAGCACTAATAATAGGCAGAAAATAGAAATTATTGCTAAAAATAAAGTTAAATATAAAATTCGCACAATGTGTCGTTTTTTAAAACTTTCTAAATCAACATATTATTTTAATTTAAAGGAAAAAGAAAAAAAACAAAATAATATTTATGATGAAGCTGTTATTAGTGCTTTTAAAGAAAATAAAGAAGTTTATGGAACAAGAAGATTAAAAGTTGTTCTAAAAGAAAAGAATATTTATTTGTCACGCAGAAAAATTAAAGAAATTATGAATAAACATAATTTAATATCAAAATACACTAAATTATCATTCAAAAATCATCATAATAAAGTCAACGATAGTCAAATAACCAATATCGTTAATAGAAACTTTAATAATAGGCTTAAAAATGAAGTTATTGTTAGTGATTTAACTTATGTTCAAGTTAATGGGTAAATGAAACTATATTTGCCTATTAATTGACCTATTTAACCGCGAAATTATTGGACATAGTGTAGGTACTAAAAAAGATGCATCATTAGTACATCAAGCATTTATGCACTCAAATCGTTGTTTAAAAGATATTCAAATATTTCATAGTGATCGCGGTAATGAATTTAATAATAAAATTATTGATAAACTTTTACTAGCATTCAATATTAATCGCTCTTTAAGCAAAAAAGGTTGTCCTTATGATAACGCTGTTGCTGAAGCAACTTTTAAAACTTTCAAAATTGAATTTATTAATGATAAAAATTTTACATCATTAATCCAATTAAAATTAGAATTATTTGATTACATCAACTGATATAACAACATAAGAATTCACAGCACTTTAAACTACTTAACTCCAGTTAATTATCAAAAATAAATGTCTACCAAAAAATAGTCCTAAAAAGGGTTGCCATTCCAAATTACTTTACCTTATTTATATAGAAATACTTAAAAAATATTTTAACTTCCTTGTAATAAAGCTGTTACTGGTTTGTATTTAATTAAATATAACCCAACAGCATAGCCAATAACCATTATTAAAAATACCATTCCAAAGCAAGATAAAATTGTAACTAGATTAGCAGCCACATTAAAAACAACGCCTGCTTTAGTTGCAATAATTAAAGTAATAATATTCCACACAACATAAGAAATAATAGTACCTAAAATAAAAGCAACCAATAAAGCAATAATATAGGAGCCAATAATCAATCTGTTAATTTCATTTACACGATAACCCAAAGATTTCATCATTGCAATAATTAATAAATTATTATCTAAAATCATATTAACGATAATTACCAATACAAAAGCTACAGCAAATAATGTTAAAATTTTTGTAATATTTATAATTGTTCTAATTCCATCAAATATTTCAACTAATAATCTTTTAACTAAATCATTAATAAAAGGTATTTTATTAATAGGTTCTAAATTTTTTGCTAATATTTGTTCTTTAGTATATTCTGCAGATGGTTGCAAAATATTTATATAATTTAATGGAAAAATATTGCTCTCTTTAGATAATCAATGATTAAAAGAATCTGATATTGGTTTTGGATCTTCTGACGGGGAAGGTTTTATTAATCCAATAGATGTTCGTAAATCATCAAGATTAATATAAACATTCGAATTGTCTAAATTATTTTCAATAATTCCTTTAACTTGATAAATTACTGGAATTGTATAATTATATCAACTTGCTAACATTAAAAAGTGATCATCAATTTTATAATCATTTAAAATTGATAATGTTTTTGAAATAACTGCTGGTAAAATATAAGCTGTAGTTGTTATATTTTGTCCTTGATTATCAGTATAAGTAACTTTTTGTGATTGTAAATTATGAGAATTATTAAAAATAGGATCAATATCACGATTTTTTGCTTCTTTAAAGTTAAATCAATTTTTTCAAACTAAATCTTGATATGGATCATTATAAAGTCCTGTTGCTTTAATTTTTTTTGCAAGCATGCGACCTTGATTATGTCCTTTTCATTCATTAGGAGGTCTTAAATTTATTTCAATAGTTGGATAATACTTATTATTATAAATATTTAAACCTAAACTAATACCAGGCAACGGGTTTATTTCTGGATTAATACCTGTATTTGTTGAAATATAATTAAATATTTGATGAATATTTTGACAAATAATTTTCATTAATGGTTCAGGTATTATCTTTTTTGGATTAATAAAATCTTCACAATCAGATTTGTTCTTAGTTTTTTGATAAAGGATATTAATTTCTTCACTATTCATAAAATAATTTTTAAAGTTATTATTATTAATAATACTTTCAATTTTTTTAGCTTTATTATCATTATCAATATGAAAATCATCAGCTATTCATTGATGATATTTATTAGTACCGGTTTCTTTATCTTTCGTAATATCTTTTTCTGAAACTCAATCAAAAACCTGCTTATCAATACTTAAATTAGAATCATTAGTATATGTATACATTGATGAAGTTGATGTATTTCATTTAACATCTTTATTGTAATATCCATATAAATTATTTATTTTATTATCAAATAAATCAGTAGCTGAACTTTGAAATAGTAATAAAAAATTAACAAAAATAAAAGTAAAAAATACTAAAAATAGTTTTCCAACCGATTTTAGAGTGAAAGCAATTGCTAAACGCTGTTTAAATGGTCAATAACGAAAGGGGTATTTTAAAACTGAAATTAGTTTAGAACTTGAATTACTTGGTCTATCATAAATTAATAATAATGGACTAACGCGTAATTTTGTTTCCGATTGCATATAACTAATTACTATAAAAATAATAGGAATAATTATTAAACTTACAATAAATACTATCCAACTAAAAAATAGTATTGGTAATGGCATAAAAAACCCAATGTTATTTAACGAATTAAATCATATTTGTAACCCTAGACCAATACCTAAACCAATAATACTAGAAATGAATGTTATCAAAAATATTAAAATTACAAAACTAATAGCAATTTGAAAATTACTATAACCAAGGGCTTTTAATAATCCTATCTGTGGTTTTTGTAAATCAATTTCTTTTCTAACATATGACATAATGATAAAAATAATAACTAATAATACTACAAGAGTAATTGCTGTAAACATTATATTTTCCATTTTAAAACTCTCTAGAATTTGTCCTGATCGAATATCTTCGCTATCACTATTAATAATTGAACCAAAACTAAAACTAAAAGTTTTAATTAAAAGTTCTTCTAACTTACTAACAAAATAGTTATCGTTATTGTTAACTTTTAATAAAAATATATTATTTAAATTAGTTCTAAATGTAGAGTCTTTTATTAAATTATTAAACCATTGATTTGACATATAAACAGGACTTGTATTTTCAGATGTCGGATTAGGATTTGTTGCAGTACGACTACCAGTAATTCCCCAATAAGCATAACCAAAGCCAACAACTTTTAACTTTTCAACTTTATCAATAACTGTTATATAATCATTTAATTTAATATTATTAATACGTGCAAATTCAGGATTGATTACTATTTCTAATGGATTAATAGGCTTAATACCTTCGGAAATATAAACTTCATTAATATTATTTCTTTTTGGAGCAAAATCAAAAGATTCACTTTTTTCTGAAGTATAAAATCCATTTTCTAATGAATAATAAATTTTTTTAAGAGAAGTAACGTTTTCATAATCAAAAGTTTTAAAAAATGATTTAGCAAGTTCATAATGTTGCAAATTATAAATTTCATCATTTTTAACTTCGTTTTCTAAAATATCATTAAATAGTATTCCTTGATAACTTAATCCTCAATTTAACAAATAATTTTCAAAATCTTTATTAATATCTACTCCCGAAGGAAGGATAGGAAAACTATTATTTCTAAGATTATTTTCTTTAATTTCATCTATCTGTTTATAAATTTCTTGCTTTTGCAGATGATCTTTAAATTGTTTTTTGATAATTGTTTGGATTCTTGATGTTGCAGTAGCAGTATCTTTATAATTATTTAATAATTGTAAATTAATACGATAGTCATATTTACCACTATTGTTTAATACTGTATAAAAACCTGATTCAGCTCTTGATGCTGTACTATAAAGTGCAGAAAGAGTAGAAATTACAATAACTAATAGTATTATAATACCTAAATATTGTAATAATCTTTTCTTGATTCCTCTTAAAACATTAACAAAAAGATTGCTCATTATAACTCCAATATTCTTATACAACTTAAAAACTGCTAATAGTATAATTTTATCATAATAAAATAATGCTAATTATATTTGAACTATATTAAAAAATAAAAATTTTAATATTATTATTAAATTCTAAACTTATTTACTTAACTACTTTTTTTACATTTTTCTAAAATTGCAATTTTATTAAGGTCAGCAATACCAACATAAGGTAAGTTTCTCAATTTTTCATCATAATCAAGACCATATCCTACTAAAAAATGATCAGGAACTTCAAAGCCATATCAATCAGCTTCAATTTTAGCAACTCTTTTAGATTTCTTATCTAAAAGAGTAATTATTTTTACCGATTTTGCTCCAAGTTCTTGTAAATGATCACGAATTTTAAATAACGAATTACCTGAATCAATAATATCTTCAACAATTAATAAGTCACGACCCTTAACATTATTAATAACATCCATTCTTATTTTTGGTTTATTTACCGCCTTTGTTTGTCCTAAATATGACTCTACATACATAAAATCAACCAAACAATCAATCTTAAGGTTTAACATAAATTGTGATAAAAAAGGTAAACATCCTCTTAATATCCCTACTAAAATAATGGGCTCTTTATTATCTTTATAATAACTATTAACTGATTTTGCAAGTTCAATAATTTTATTATTGATTACATCAGTACTTAATAATATTTTTTCTACTAATTCATGTTTTTCCAACATTGTTTTTTCTCCTTATTACTTTTTATATTATATTTACCAAATAAAAAAAGAAAATAAAACAAAACTTACACATTATCGAAAATATTAAAATAGTAAGTTTTGTTTTTTTATTATAATAATTTAATTATTTCTTCTTAGGAACAACTGATATTGTATCATCATCAGTCCCTGAATTATTATCTTCCTTTTTATCATTTGATTCATTATCCTCTTTGGAAGGATTTTTACTATTTTTTTGCATTTCTTTTTGCATTTCTATTACTTCAATTGGTAATTTATTATATTTATCAATATATTCTATTTGTTCAGCAGTAATTGTTTCTAAAGTCATTAATGACTTAGCAATTAACTCTAATGTATCTTTATGTTTTTTAATTGTTGCTACTGCTTCAATATAACAAACATCTAATAATTTTTTAATTTCTCCATCAATTTTAGATGCAATATCATCAGAAAACTTATTTGCTGCAAAAGGTGAATACTCATTACGTGGACTTTCAAATTGAACTAATCCTAATTCAGATGACATTCCATATTCAGTTATCATTTTTCTGGCAATATTTGTTGCTTTTTCTAAATCATCATGAGCACCAGTAGTAATATTTGCATTACCAAACATAATCTCTTCTGAAGCGCGACCACCTAAATAACCAGTAATAGTTGCTCTTAAATGTACTTTTGAATAAAACATAGTATCTTCTTTAGGAGTCATAATAGTATATCCACCTGCTTGTCCACGTGGTATTATTGTAACTTTTTGAACTTTAGAAGCATATTCTAGTTTTAAACCAATAAGAGCATGTCCAGCTTCGTGATATGATACTATTTTTTTATCCATATCAGTAATTACTCTTGAAGTTTTAGCAGGTCCAGCAACAACTCTATCAATAGCTTCATCAATTTCTACTAAACCAATAACTGTTTTATTATGACGAACAGCTAACAACGTTGCTTCATTTAATACATTTTCTAATTGTGCACCACTAAATCCTGGCGTTCTCTCTGCTATTCTTTGAAAATTAACTTTTGGCGAAATATTTTTATTACGAGCATGTAATCGTAAAATTGCTTCACGTTCTTTAATATCAGGTCAACTTAAAGAAATTTGACGATCAAATCTACCTGGACGTAATAACGCTTCATCAAGTACATCAGCACGGTTAGTAGCAGCCATAATAATAACTCCCAAGTTAGTTTCAAATCCATCCATTTCAACTAATAATTGGTTTAAAGTTTGTTCATTAGTTGCAGTTGAAGCTGAGGCACGTTTTCTTCCTACTGCATCAATTTCATCAATAAAAATAATACAAGGAGCACTTTTTTTAGCAGTAGTAAACATTTCTCTAATTCTTGAAGCTCCAACTCCAACAAAAACTTCTTCAAATTCAGAACCAGAAATTGAAAAGAAAGGAACACCTGCTTCACCAGCAACTGCTTTTGCTAATAAAGTCTTACCAGTACCAGGCGGTCCTACAAGAAGAACTCCTTTTGGCACTCTTGCACCCATTTGTGCATATTTTTGTGGAAACTTTAAAAAATGAACAACTTCTTCTAATTCCAATTTTTCTTCTTTAATACCAGCAACATCAGTAAATCTAGTATCTGATGTTCTAATCTTAGCACGACTTTTTCCCATTGAAAAAGGACTCATGCCACCACCGGCACCCATTTTATTCATTTTAGAAAATAATCAAAATGAACCACCAACTAATACTAATATTGGAAACATACTAATTAAAAATGTTTTTCAAAAGGGAACTAATTCACTAATAATTGTGGGATTAATATCAAAGCCTTTACCATCTTTATCTTTTCTGAATAATTTTTCAATAACATCATGATAAAAACCACCTGTAGCAGTTCCAGAAACTGTCGCTTCAAATCGTTTTACCTTACCATTAATTCCTAAAAAACCTGTAATATAAGTAGTATGATCAAAAAATTGAACTTGTACTCCATCAATTTTGCTAACAGTGTCACTACTATTGCCAGGGAGTTTACCATCTCTAAGTAGTGTTTCTAATTGAAATTGATCTAAAGTTAAAGCATTTCCTCTTAAAAAATATCACAATAAAATTCCAACAAATACTAAAAAAGCAACGAATAGTGCAACAATTATTCAATTAATTTTAATTCGCGTTTGCATTATTTTTTCACCTACGTTTAATTTCTAATTTATTTTCTTAAATAATACCATAATATTTTAGCACATACAAATTAGGTTTCTCACTAATATTGTTTTTATTTACTGATAATTTTGGAATTGCCACTACTTTTCCGCTTGAATTTATGATTACTGGTCATATAAGACGTTCACGATATGGAATTTTATTATCAATAAATAAACGATTAATTTTTTTTGTACCAAATGGTGTCTCAATTTCTTCTTCACCATTATTAGTTCTAATTGTTAATGGAAAATCTGATTTATTAATATATAAAGCTTGAAATTCACCACCTGTTGGTTCAGTTTTAGAAATAGTAATTTCCTTAAAATTATAGTTATTTATTTTAGAAATTTTATAACTAAATTGTTTTGGTTCATTTTTTTCACTAATATATGCAAAATTATATTCTTTAATAACTCAAGTATTTTCAGAAATACAAATAGTAATATTTGGTTTACTAGATTTAGTTAAAACTCTAACTATTTCTTTAATTTTAGCCTTTTTTAAAGATAAAACTAATTCTTCATCATATTGGCTTAAAAATTCATAGATAATCATTTGTTGTAATTTAAATTCATATTTTTTAAACTCATTAATAGCAAGCACATCATCATTAATAATAGTATTATAAATTACTTCAAGTTCATCTTTCAGTAATTCTTGTTCACTATTTAATTCTTTAATTTCACTTAACATTAAATTAATATCAAAATCAGTAAGTTTATTAATTTGTTGTTGTCTAATTCGATTTCTTTCATAAATAATTAATTCATTTGTTTCATCAAATCCATATTTAATATGATACAAAGTTAAATAGTCAATAATATCTTCTTTTTTTAATTCTAACATTGGACGATAAACCGATAAAGATTTATATGTTGTTTTAAATTTTAATCCATAATAAGAAACTATTGCCTTGCGTTGTTTTTGAATAATATATGTTTCAAGTAAATCGTAAATATGATGTGCTACAACAAGATTATAAACTTGATATTTTTGAGCAATTTCATTAAAAAAATCATATCTAAGTACACGTGCTTGACTTTGAAAATTTTGTTTTTTATTGTATTCCTCTTCTTTAATATTTTTTACTTCTAAAGTTATTTTATTATTTGTACAATATTCTCGAACAATTTGCTCATCAACATTACTACTTCAACGTTTATGATAATTAACATGACAAACAATAATTTTAAACTCATTACGTACTAAATTATCTAATAAAAACATACTATCTGGACCACCTGATACAGCTAATAAGTAAGTTATTTTTTTATTAAGTTTATTTAATCAATTAATATTCATTTTAAACACCTAACCTTACACTTATATTAAGATTATTTATATCACTTTGCTATTTCATCAATATAAGTATTATTTTCATTATGACAAATCAATGGTGGCAAAACAATCATTCCTTCTTTCGCTAAAAATCCTGCTTCAATTAAAAAAACATTGGCAGCCTGATTAATTTTAGGATAAACTATTTGTAATTTTTTAGGTGTAATTTGATATTTTTTTAATAAAAGTAATGTTTCATTTATTCTTTCTACACTATTTATCATAACCAATCGCCCTTTGTCTTTTAATAATTTACTTGCACTAGCAATAATCTCCTCTAAATTAATATATACTTCATGTCTTGCTGGAATTTTTAAAGGTTGTGCTTTTACTTTGCTTTTATCCCATAAAGGAAAAAAAGGTGGATTGCATACAATTAAATCAACTTTTTCTTTTTCTCTTTGAGCATAAATTTTTATGTCTTCATGAACAATGACAATTCTTTTTTCTAAATCATTAAGTTTTATATTTTCTAAAGCAAGTTCAACAGCTGGCTCTTGAATTTCAATACCAATTACTTTTCCTTGAAATTTTGCCGATAAAATTATTGGAATAACAGCATTATTAGTTCCAAAATCAATTATTGTTTTAGTACTAGGTTTTATTTTAATAAAATTACTTAATAAAATAGTATCTAAAGAAACACAAAACATATCTTTTCTTTGAATAAGTTTAATTTTTTTATCATCTTGATTTAAAATTAAATTTTTTTTTGTACTTTCCATAGTTTAATTATCACTTACCTTAATAAGAAAAGAATTTATTAATAAATTTAAGTTAACATTAAATTTTAATTTGGTAATTGTAAATGAAATTTGTTCTAAAATATAGGCTATATTTTTTAAATTACTATTTTTTCATAAATTAACTAAACTTTCAATAAAAAAATTATTAAAATCATACTTTTTAAATAAAAGAAAAGTTAATTTATTAAAAACTACTAAATTAAAAAATCTAAAAAAGTAAATAATTTCTTCTTTTAAACTAACTATTTTTTTATTCAAAAGTTGATTGTTAACCTTTTTATCATTATCATTAATAATAAATTGTTTAATAATTTCAATATATTTTTTTAATTTAAGTTTACTACTTTCATCTGTCAAAAAAATAGTATTTGAAAATATTTTTAATATTAATAATTGTTCATCATCATAATTGATACTAACAAATATATCATTTTCTTTTGAACAATTTATCAATTGACAACGAGATTTAATAGTAGGGAGTATTTGATTAATATTAGTGGTAGTAAAAATTACATAAATATTTTTAGATAATTCTTCTAAAGTTTTAAGCATAACATTTGAAGCTGAAATTGAAGAAAATTCAATTTCATTTATTAAATAAATTTTACTAGCATCTTTTTCTAAATTAGTTTTAGAAAAATCATTAATAATTTCTAAAACAATATTTTTATTCATAATATTATTTTTACTAAAATCAAATTTTTTAAAATCAAAATAACTATTAGTTTTAATTTTAAAACAATTTTGACACATATTTTCTTCAGTACATTTTTTTAATTGATTATTATTTTTACAAATAATTTTTTTTATTAACTTATTACTAACATTTATATTTAATATTTTATTTTTCGAATACAATAAAATTACCTGTGGAATATTTTCCATTGCAAAAATAGAAAAATTTTCTGATTCTTCATTTTCAAATAAAATTACATTATTTTCCTTCATTAGATCCTCTAATTTTAATTTTTTTTTCTTTAAAACCTTTTTCTTCAACTAAATTTATGATTAGTTCATAAACACTATTAAAAACTTTTTTTTCTGATAAATTAGCATTTATTGTATGAACGCGATTTGGATTACTAATAGCAATTTTTTTATAACCATTATATACTTTTTGATGAAATTCTAATGTTTCTTCATCTAATCTATTTAATTTTTCACCTTTTCTTAATAAAATTCGTTGTAAACCTGTTTCTGGTTTAATATCAAATAAAACTGTCAAATCAGGTTGATAATCTTCAAAAATAAGTTTTTGAATAAGATTTATTTTATCAATATCTAAATTTCTAGCATAACCCTGATATGCTAAAGTTGAGTCAGAAAAACGATCAGAAATAATGATTTTATTACTGTTTTTATTTGGCAGAATTTTTTCAATTAAATGTTGTCTTCTAGCTGCAATATAAAGCAAAACTTCTGTTCATGGATCCATTAATGTATTTTCTTTATTTAAAATAACTTGTCTTATCTGTTCAGAAATTTCGCTACCACCTGGTTCTCTCGTAATAATAACATCAAAACCATCTTGTTTTAATTGTTCTTTAATCATTTTTAAAACTGTAGTTTTACCTGCACCTTCTGGCCCTTCAAAGGTAATAAATAACATTTTTCTACCTCTTTCTATGCTAAAATTACTAAACTCTTCTAAAACTTGCCAGCAATATTTTTTTCTTTTTCATCTATTTGTTTTAATGCTTTATTTAGTTCTGTTTGTAACATATCATTAATACTTGAATAATCATTCTCTGCTTCTTTCAATAATCCTTCAATATTAATTGAAACTAGTTTACGTCCACCTGTTATAATAATTTTAACCAAACCATCAATATCAGAAAAAGTAAATTCTTCTTTTTTAAATTTTGTTAACTTTCCTTGAATTGCTTGTGCTTGTGCTAACATTCTTTTCATATCCATATTTTTTTCACCTCATATTTTTATATTTCTTCAATTTCAGTAAATATTTTTTTAATAAAATTTAAAGTCGGATCTCTATCTACGTTGGTAAATGAATCAATTACAGGTTTTGATATTACAATATCTACTGGTTTTGGTAATATTTTTTTTGTTAGTAACTCTTGATATTTTTTTCTTGTTTCCTGTCATTGATTTTTATCAAGGGCATAAATCATATATTCATTTTCTAATAAAATATTTAAAAATTCTCTATGTTCTTTACTTAAAAAACTTTGATTTATTAAATCAGATTGAATAATGTTTTTGGTAATAATAATAATGCCATTAGTAGATGCTGCCGCAATAATAGTATTTATATAAACTTTAGTTATGTTTCTAAATTTATTATCATTAATAAATTTAGAAATATTTTTTCACTTTTCACTAACTTCTTTTCTAATATTTTTATCAGCTTGTAAAATTAAATTAATGGCTTTATCAATTATCTCATCATTTTTTAAATTTTTCACAGTTGGTACATCAAAAACTTCTTTTTCTTTAATATTAGTATTTTCTTCTTTTACTAAAATTGAAGTTAATTCTTCATTATTTTTATCTATTTCGCTTTTTTTTAAAATTTTTGTTATTTCATCTTTACTATTTAAATTTATACTTTTATTTTCTATATTCATAATAGATATTTTTGCTTTTTCTAAATAATTTAATGAATATTTATTCTCAAAATTTTTAATTAAATTTAATATTTTTAGTATTAATATTGGTTTTAAATCATCAACATCTTCTTGAATTAAAATTTCATTAAATGAATTCAAAATTAAAAGTAAATCAGATTTTACTACTTCAGAAAAAATATTTACTTGTTGAATATTTATCATTTTAAGTAATTCTGTTTTTTTAGTAATAGCATAAATTAATATTTCTTCAAGAATATAAATAAAATCAATAATATTTTTTTTATATTGAATAGTATATTCATCAAATAATGTTAATTGTTTTATTACTTGCTCAATATTACAATTAAATATATTAATTAAAAATAATATTTTATTTTTTGTTGATAAAACAGAAAATATTTTTTCAACATTTTTAAGTGTTATATTGTTACCATAATTAAATGTTTTTTCTAAATAATTTAAACCATCACGTAAAGAACCTTCGCTCAATATTGCTAATTCCTCTATTGCTTCAACCTCAAAATTAATTTTTTCTTTTGTTAAAACATCAATAAAATGTTTTTTAGTTTCATTTACATTAATTTTTTTAAATTCAAATCATAAACAACGAGAAATTATAGTTGGAATTACTTTATACGGTTCTGTTGTTGCTAAAATAAAAATAATATGTTGTGGTGGTTCTTCTAAGGTTTTTAATAATGCATTAAAAGCAGAAGTTGTTAACATATGAACTTCATCAATAATATAAACTTTATATTTAAAATTCATCGGTAATAAGTTAATATTATCTCTAATACTTCTTATTTCATCAACACCATTATTGGAAGCACCATCAATTTCTAAAATATCAATACAATTATTTGAACTAATGTTTATACAATTTTCACAAGTATTACATGCATCTCCATCAATGTTATTTTGACAATTAATTGCTTTAGCAAATATTTTAGCCGTTGATGTTTTTCCTGTACCTTTTGAGCCTGAAAATAAATAAGCATGATTAAAACTATTATTTAAAATAGAATTTTTTAATATTCTTACAATATTATCCTGACTAATTATTTCTGAAAAAGAATTTGGTCGATACTTTCTATAAAAAGATTTATGTTTCATTTAAATCACCTATATTTATCCTAACAATTTTTTATAAAATTTGTTATAAAAACAATTATTATAAATTACGAATTTCTCCAAAAAAACTTTGTAACATTTCTTTACTATCTAAGTTTAAAGAATAAGTATATTCACTACGATGATTAAATCTTTTATCTAATGTTAAATTATAGAGTGATTCAACACATCCAAATTTACTATCTTTTAAAGCAAAAACAATATGTTTTATTCTTGTTTGTAACAAAGCACCTACACACATTAAACATGGTTCTAATGTTGTATAAATAGTACAATTTAACAAACGTCAATTATTAATTTTTTTACATGCTTTTTTTATTGCAATAATTTCCGCATGTTGAGTTGGATCTTTGTCTTTTTCCTTTTTGTTAAATCCTCTACCGATAATATTATCATTTTCATCAACAATAATTGCACCAATTGGAACATCACCATTAATAGCAGCTTTTTTAGCAAGTTTTAAGGCAATTTCCATGTAATTTTGTTTTTTCATTTAAAGAAACCTCTTTTTTATTTTTCAAAATAAAACCACCGCACACAATCCTAATCCTTATGGCTGCTACCTTTCGGTCCTGACCCGGTTCGAATGTAATTGTTGCAGTGGCATTATTAATTATAACAATTTTTTTTATAAAAAAATACATTTTTTTTAATTTATAATGTTTCACGTGAAACATTATAAATTAAATAGTTTTTAAATTATTCATATAAGGTTGTAAAATAATAGGTATATTTACAAAATTATCTTCTTCAACATAAAAATTTTCTAAAATTGCTGCAACAACTCGATCAATAGCTAATCCTGATCCATTTAGTGTATGTGGAACTACTTTCTTATTATCTTGACTAACTCTAGTTTCCATTCTTCTTGCTTGAAAATCTTCACAATTACTACATGAAGAAACCTCACGATAACACATTTGAGAAGGTAATCATAATTCTAAATCATAAGTTTTAGAAGCACTAAAACCAATATCACCACTACATAAATTAATAACTCTATAAGGAATATCTAATTTTTGTAAAATTAATTCAGCATTTTTAGTTAACTCTTCAAGGGCATCATAAGATTTTTCAGGATCAACAATTTGAACTAATTCTACTTTATTAAATTGATGTAACCTAATTATTCCTCTTGTATCTCTACCAGCAGAACCAACTTCTGAACGAAAACATGGTGTATAAGCGCACATTTTTATTGGTAATTCACAAAAATTAATAATTTCATTGCGATAAATATTTGTTAAAGGAACTTCTGCTGTTGGAATTAAATACTGTTCATTATTTAATTGAAATAAATCATCTTTAAATTTAGGAAGTTGCCCTGTACCAAATAAGTTTTCTTTATTAATAATTAATGGTGGTAAAAATTCAGAATAACCATTTTTTAAATGAGAATCAATCATAAAATTCATTAATGCTCTAACTAATAAAGCACCTTTATTTTTATACATAATAAATCTAGTACCACTTAATTTAGTTGCTTTTGAAAAATCAATTATATTTAATTTTTCAGCAATTTCTCAGTGTGGTTTACTATTTTTTTTAATAATTTTCCCTCATTTTCTAACTTCTTGATTATTAGTTTCATCGTTTCCTTGTGGAACTGAAAAATGTGGTATATTAGGAATTACTAATTGTAATTCATATATTTTATCTTCTAAATCTACAATTTTTAAATTATTTTTTATAATTTTTTCTTTTAAAATAATCATATCATCTTTAATTTTTTTTATTTGATCATTTTTTTTATTTTTTAATAATTCACCAATTTGTTTAGATTGCTTATTTCTTGTTTCTTCTAATTTTTGATTTTTTGTTTTTAAAATTCTTATTTCTAAATCTAAATTAAAAATTTTATTTATTTCATTTTTATAACTTTGGCCCCTTGTTTCTATTTTATTAATAGTTTTTTCCAAATTATTACGTATTTTTTCTATATCAATCATTTTAGCACCTCTTAAATTAATCAATAAAAATAGTTTTTTCTTTAGTGATTGGGATTGTTACAATTGAAGAAATTGCATCTTCTTCTGTTTTAAATCTAATTAATTTAACACCTATAGTATTTCTACTTGTAGTTCTTATATCTTCTAAAGAAAATCTAATAACTGTACCTTTTAAAGTCATAATTAATAAATCATTACTATTATTAGTGTTATTTATTGAATTTATACCAATTAATTTTCCTGTTTTTTGAGCTAATTTCATTGAAATTACACCCTTACCACCACGATTTGCTAAACGATATTCTTCAAATCGTGATATTTTTCCATAACCTTTCTCACTAATAGAGACAACTAAATCACCATCTTTATTAGAACACATCCCAATTACATGAGTACCTTTTGTATCTATTCCTTTTACTCCGCTAGCTATTCTTGACATTACTCTAACTTGATTTTCATTGATTCTAACTGCTCGTCCATTAGCCACAGCAATAATTATTTCATTATTACCTGTAGTTTTCAGCACATCTACTAATTGATCATTTGAACGCAATTTAATAGCTATTTTACCATTTTGGTAAATAGATTTAAATTGATCTAAAGTTGAACGTTTAATAATTCCTTTTTTAGTAACAAAAAATAAATTAGCATTTATATCATAATCTTCTGATATAGCAATTATTGTTTTAATAGTCTCATTTTTTTCTGTTGCTATTAAATTAACAATTGGTGTTCCTTTAGCCGTTCTTGAATAATTTGGTACCTTATGAGCACGAATTCGATAAACTTTCCCTTTATTACTAAATATTAACAAATCAGAATGAGTTGAAGTAATTAAAACTTTATCAATATCATCAGTATTAATATCAGTGCCACCAGCACCTTTAACACCAACACCACCACGATGTTGAGTTCTATATGTGTCTAAAGGTAAACGTTTAATATAACCGCTTTTTGAAAGAGTTATAACCACCTGTTCTTCTTTAATTAAAGCTTCATCAATAATTTCACCTTCATAATTTTCAATAATTTCAGTTCTTCTATCATCACCATAATTTTCTTTAATTGTTGTTAACTGAGAAATCATTAATTCTATTTGCTTAGAAGGTTCATTAATTAAAGTTCTTAATCGAATAATTTCTTCATTAATAAATGATAATTCATTATTTAATTTTTCTTGTTCTAAATCTGTTAAACGTTGCAGTTTCATTTCTAAAATTGCTTTAGCTTGCTTTTCAGAAAATTCAAATTTATTCTGTAAATTAGTTAATGCTTCTTCTGTTTTCTTTGATTCCTTAATTATTTTAATAATTTCATCAATATTTTGTAATGCTTTAACAAGACCAAAAATAATATGATATTGATGTTCATATTTTTTTAATTCAAAATTAGACTTATTAAGAATAATTTCAATTTGATGTTCAATATAAATTTCAATCATTTCTTTTAAATTCATTACTTTAGGTTGTTTATTATGTAATGCTAATAAATTTATTGTGAATGTTGTTTGTAATGAAGTAAATTTATATAGTTGATTTAAAATAAGTTCAGCATAATCAATATTTTTAATTTCTAATACTAATCTTATTCCTTCACGATTAGATTCATCTCGCAAATCAGTTATATAATTTACTTTTTTTTCTTGAACTGCTTTAACTATATTATTTATTAAATTAGTTTTATTAGTTTGATAAGGTATTTCTTCAACAATAATTGCAGGTTTACCATTTGATAATTTTTCAACTTTAGTTTTACTACGAACTGTTATTGTTGATCTTCCGTTTAAATAAGCATTTTTAAATGAATTTACACCTAAAATCATTGCACCTGTAGGAAAGTCAGGTCCTTTAACAATATCTAATATTTCCATAATATCACAATCAGGATTTTGAGCTACAAAAATAATTGCATCAACTATTTCTCTTAAGTTATGTGGTGGAATACTTGTTGCCATTCCAACAGCAATACCTGTTGTTCCATTAACTAATAAATTAGGAAAATAAGCTGGTAAAACACTAGGTTCTTTTTCAGCACCATCATAATTTTCAACAAAAGTAACTGTATTTTTATTTAAATCTTTAACCAACTCTCCTGCCATTTTACTCATTCTAACTTCAGTATATCTCATAGCAGCAGCACTATCACCATCAATTGAACCAAAATTACCTTGGCCATCAGCTAAAGGATAACGATAATTAAATTCTTGTGCCATTCTTACCATTGTTTCATAAACTGCAATATCACCATGAGGATGAAATTTTCCAATACATTCTCCAACAATACGTGCTGCTTTTTTATAAGGTTTATCATATGTCATACCTAAAATTGCTAAAGAATATAAAATTCGACGATGTACTGGTTTCAATCCATCTCTTGCATCTGGTAAAGCTCTTGAAACAATAACTGACATTGAATATTCTAAAAAACTAGTTCTCATTTCATCAGATATATTACGAACATATTTATTAGAAATAAATATTTCATTTTTTTTAGTTATTTCACTCATATATAAACTCCTAATTTTATTTTATTAACTTTTAAGCATCAATGTTTTTTACATATTTAGCATTTTCTTGAATAAATTCTTTTCGTGGAAATACATCTTTCCCCATCAATATTGAAAAAGTTTCATCTGCTTCTGAAGCATCATCAATACTTACTTGTAATAAAATTCTATGTTGTGGATCCATAGTTGTTTCTCATAGTTGTGTGGCATTCATTTCTCCTAAACCTTTATAACGTTGAATGTTAAAATTAGTTCCATTAAAATTATCTTTAATTTCTTGCAATTCTTGATCATTATATGCATATTTAACAAATTTACCACTATAAAATTTGTATAAAGGAGGCTGAGCTATATATATATAACCAGCATCAATTAAGGGACGCATGTAACGATAAAAAAATGTTAATAATAATGTTTTAATATGTGAACCATCAACATCAGCATCAGTCATAATAATAATTTTATGATAACGTAATTTAGTAATATTAAATTCTTTACCAACACCACAGCCAAAGGAAATAATAAGATTATTTATTTCTTCGTCAGAAAAAACTTTTAAAAGTCGTGCTTTTTCAACATTAATTATTTTTCCCCTTAATGGTAAAATTGCTTGAATTTCTCTACTTCTTCCCAACTTTGCAGTTCCACCAGCTGACTCACCTTCGACAAGAAAAACTTCTGTTTTAGTTGGATCTTTAGAAGAACAATCTGCTAATTTACCTGGTAAATTAGAAAATTGTAAAGGATTTTTTCTCGAAGTCATAATATTCTCACGTGCCTTTTTAGATGCTAAACGTGCACTTACTGATAAAATAACTTTGTTAATAATAATTTTTGCTTCAGCAGGATTTTCCAATAAAAATTTATTAATTATTTTTCCAGTTACATTAGAAACAATTTTTCTAACTTCAGAATTACCAAGCTTTGTTTTAGTTTGCCCTTCATATTGTGGATTAGGATGTTGAATTGAAATAATTGCTAAAATTCCTTCTTTAACATCATCACCAGTAAATGTTTCATCATTATTTTTTAAAAGATTATTTTTTTTCGCATAAGAATTCAATTCTCTTGTTAATGCTAAACGAAAACCATCTTCATGTGTTCCACCTTCAGGTGTATTAATATTATTACAAAATGAAAATATTTGAGATTCTTCACTTTCATTATATTGAAAAGCTATTTCTGTGTTTATACCATTTATTTCAAACTCTCCATAAATAATTTCATGTTTTAAAGGTTCAAATTTATTATTTAAAAAGGCAACATATTCTTTAATGCCCCCTTCATAACAAAAAGTTTCTTCTTTATTTTCACGTTCATCAATAACTTGAATAGTTAAACCTTTATTTAAAAAAGCAAGTTGTCTTAACCTTGTTTTAATTATTATAAAACTAAAATTTACAGTTTCAGTAAAAATACTTTCATCAGGTTTAAATAAAACAGTTGTTCCTTTTTTATCACTTTGTCCAATAATTGCCAATGGTAATTCTGGTTTACCACCTTCAATATATTTTTGAAAAAAAATATTACCATCACGGTAAATAGTAACTTCCAAATACTTACTTAAAGCATTTACTACTGAAGCACCAACACCATGTAAACCACCTGATACTTTATAAGAACCATTATCAAATTTTCCACCAGCATGTAATGTAGTAAAAACCGTTTCTACTGTTGAAATATTAGTCTTTGGATGTATATCAGTAGGAATACCTCGACCATTATCTTTTACTAATATTTCATTATTTTTAGTAATAGTTACAGAAATTTTTGTACAAAAACCAGCAATAACTTCATCAACAGCATTATCAACTATTTCTCAAACTAAGTGATGTAATCCTCTTTCTGCAGTGGAACCAATATACATTCCAGGTCGTTTTCTAACTGCTTCTAGTCCTTCTAAAACTTGAATTGAGTTAGCATTATAATCATTTGGAGTCCTTGTGCTCACTATTTTCACTCTCTTTCATCATTAAATATTTTCATTAATTTAATAATGAAAATATTTAAAATTTCAAAAATAAATTCAAAAAAAAGACTTTTTATTCTTTAAAATAAGCATATTATTTTACATTTTATGTATAAATTATACATTTTTTTTGATTTAAAACAACATAATTTTTTTAAAAGAAAAATTAAAAAATCTTTATTCAAAAATAATAAATTACTTTTTTTAAAAATATTTAACAAAAAATCTATTTAAAATTTTCTATTAAACTAATAATACTATTTGCCATTTGTTGATGAAATCACATACCTGGATGAAATTCATCAAAATAAAAATATTTATTTAAATTACTTTCATTAACTCCAGAATTAAAAACCGGTTTATAAGAATATTTTGTTTCTTTAGACATCATTTTACAAATTGTAGCACTAGTTTCAACAATTCCATCTGGAATTTTATTTTTAAAATTATTCATATCAGTTGCTAATTCTTTTGAAAGAAAAAAAGGTGTAATAATATTTTTATAAATTATTTTCATTTCTAATATCATTTTCTTTCATTGTTTTTGATATTCAATACATGTTTTACGTGCTATTTGTATTTTTTGTTGATTATTATGCAATATCTTTTTAATTTTTGGTGTTAATGTTAAGTCAGGAACATCACTAATAATAATTTTATTTGCACCATTTTTAATTAATAATTTTATTGCTTTTTTTTCTTCATTTATTACATTATTAATTTTACTGTTAATAATAATAGGATCTGTTTTATTCATTAAATTAGCAATATCATTAGCTCCCATTTCTATTCAAATAACATCTTTTTTTTGTAAAGAATGTTGTAATAACAACATTTGTGTTTGATGAGACAAATCAAAAGTTTTAATAATATCTAAATTATTATCACTGCTATCAGCAACTTCTCCTCCATAAGCATAATTATTACCCAAACTTTGAAATGTTTTACCATTGATGTTAAATAATCACCCAGGTTTAAAATTAATATTTAATTTTTCAGCAATTAATTGTGAAGCTACTTTATTACTACTTCAACAATTATTATAATAAGGTTTATCTAATTGAAAATGTTTACATTTACTATTACTATTTTCTAAATATTGATTTTGTGCAAATGTTCCTGCACCAGTATCTGACAAACTATCCCCTAAAACATAAAATTCACTAATAGTATCTTGCTTATTTTTACAAGCAATTATATTTAAATTAGTAAAAATTAAAATAGTAAACATACTTAACAATCGTAATTTCTTCTTCATTATTTTTTTACCCTTTTTTAGCTTATTAATTAAAAATAACTATTTTATTTAGTTATATCATATTATTTTTCTCCAATTGGTAAAACTAGTTGTAATAACCCAGTTTCTTCTTCACTATCAATAATTGTATAATTTTTTGGTCAAGAAATTTTCAAATTTACTTTTTTACATTTATTAAAAGATTTTAAAGCATTAATAATTAATTTTGAATTAAAAACTACTTTTATTTCTTCTTTTAAACTTTTAGATTTTACAATATGAAATTTTTTAAATTGTTCAATTACTTCACCTATACTATCATTATTAGATAAACAATTAATTTTAAAATCATTTTTTTCTACATTGATTCAAAATTGAATCATAGGTGAAGTATCTTTTTTTGCTAAAATTATTGATAATTCAATAATTTTTAAAAATTCTCTAACGTTATTAATTTCAATAATATTTTTTTTTTCTATAATATTTTTAATAATATTATCCGTATTTGGATAAGTACCCTCAATCATTCGTGTTTGAAATAAAAAATTTTCAATTTCAATAATTAAATTATAATCATTTTCAAAATAAAAATTTATATTTGAATTTAAATCACTAGTAATTTTATCAATTTCGTTTAATAAATGAACTGGAATATTAAACTCTTTATTATTAAATTCTAATTTTTCTTCAAAAGAAAATCACTTTTTTGCTAAACAATATCCATCAGTTGCTGTAACAAATAACTTTTGATCATTAAATTTAAAATTAATTCCACTTAATGCTGGTTTATTATTGTTTGTATTTGTTGCAAAAGCAATTTGTTCATTTATATTTTGTAACAAATTTTTATTAAAAGATACTTTATTTTTAATATTTTTGTTAAAGTTGATTTTTGGAAATTTTTCAATTGTCATTGTACTTAATTTAAAGATAAAATCATTATTATCATTTTTAAAATTACTAATGATTAAATTATTAATTTTAAGTTCAAATAAAATTCATTCATCTTCTAGTTTACTAAAAATATCATAGATAATTTTAGTATTAATTAATACTGAACCGATGTTTAATATTTTTAAATATTTTTCATTATTATTTAGTTCATATTTTAATGATAAATTACCATTAGATGCAGTTAAAATTATTTTTTCTTTTTCAACTTCTAATAAAAAACAAGATAATTCTTCATAAGTATTATTAGAAATTGTTATTTTTATTATTTTTTTTATTATTTTGAATAATATAGAACTTTTGATTTCAATTTTCATAAATATCTCCCATTTTTAAACATTAATAATTAATTATATATTATATATATATTAATTATTGTTATTTATTTAATTATTAATAATATTATGATGTTGATTAATGTGGATAACTAATTTTAACTTATAAAATAAAGAAAAAATAAGAATTTTATATGTTAATAATTTATGATTAAAATAGTGGATTAATTGTGTTTTAAACATTCACGTGATAATCTTTCAATATTTTTTTTAAATTCATAATTAGTTTCAATATTTTTTTTAATTTTGTTATAAGCATTCATTACTGTTGTATGATCTTTACCTCCAAATTCAGAACCAATTTTTGTATATGATTCGTTTAAAAGTGTTTTTATTAAATACATTGCTACATGGCGTGCTATTGTTATTGTTTTAACTCTAGAAGTACTAATCAATAATTTGATTGGAATATTATAATATTCAGATACGATTGTTTTAATTTTTTTAATAGTTAGTTTTTCTTTTAATGAAGTATTTGATGTTTTAAAAGCTTTCATAACGTCTTCAAGCACTATTAAATGATTAGGCTTTATATATAAAATGCTGTAAAAAATTAATCTATTTAATGCTCCTTCTAATTTTCTAACATCACTATTAAAATTTAAAGCAATAAAACTTAAAGATTCTTCAGTAAAAATGCTTGGATCATAATTTAAAGACTTAATTTTTTCTTTTAAAATGATTAATGAAGTTTCAAAATCTGGTGAATCAATACCAACACTTAAACCACTTTGAAATCTTGAAACATTTCTTTCTTCAAAACCATATAAATCATCAGGATGTTTATCTGATGTAATAACAATTTGTTTTTGTTTGTTAACAAAGCTATTAAATATATGAAAAAATATTTCATTTGTTTTACTACGATTAGCTAAAAATTGAATATCATCAACGAGAAGAACATCGTATTGATTAAATGAATCTTTAAATTTTTCAATATCATTAATATTTTGTTTAATAATTTCTGGTACCATACGGCCAAATTCTTCAGAAGATAAGTAAAGTACTTTTTTTTGATTATTATATTTTGTTAATATTTCATTTTCAATAGCATGAAGTAAATGTGTTTTTCCTAATCCAGAATTACCATAGATAAATAAGGGATTTCAATACCTACCAAGTTCTATGGTAATTGAAAATGCTGCTTGATAAGCATCGTTATTTGATTCTCCTTTAACAAAGTTATTAAATTGAAATTGTTTTTTAATTTGTTGCAATTTATTAAATTCAACAAAATCTTTTTCTACATATATTTTTTGCTTCTTTGCTTCATTAAGTTCTAAAAATTCAATTTGAAGATTTTGTTGAATAATTCTTTCTAAAATTTCTTTAACTTTAAATGTTATATTTTTAGTTAAAATTTCTTTTGCGAATAGTGAATCAACAATAATTAAACATTTATTTTCAAAAATATCATAAATATAAGTGTTTTTAATATAGTTATTAAAAATACTTGGATCAATCATTTCATCATATTGAAGAAAATTTCTAACTTTATTTCAAATGTTTTGAAAGTTTTCTCGCTTATTATCAGTGTTATTCA